>NZ_CP029462.1:1326380-2652760 GCF_003367905.1 Megasphaera stantonii
AGAAATGGCCCGTCTGGCTGTCTCAGGCGTCAAAACGGCCAAAAACGTCATCGTCACCTTGATTCTCGTCGGCATGCTGACGGCGGCCTGGCGCGTCAGCGGCACTATCCCATATATCGTGTACCATGCGTCCCAATGGTGCGACGGCAGTGCCGTTCTCCTGGCATCGTTTCTGCTGTGCGCCCTCGTATCGGCCCTGACCGGCACGTCCTTCGGTACGGCGGCCACCATCGGCGTCATCTGCATGACCATCGCCAACAGTATGAATATCCCGCCCATGTATTCCGGCGGGGCCATCATGGCCGGCGCATATTTCGGCGACCGCTGCTCCCCCATGTCGACAAGCGCCCTTCTCGTCGCCGCCATTACGAAGACCGATATCTTTACCAACTGCCGCCTCATGGTCAAGACGGCTATGGTCCCCTTCGTCCTGACCTGCGCCGTCTACGCGGCCATGGGCCTGCTGTTTCAAGACGGCGGTGCCCATCACGACGCGGCCGGAATCTTTCGACAGGCCTTTACCCTATCGTGGATTACTCTCATACCGGCGGCCCTGGTCATCATCTTATCGGCACGGCACGTCGATGTGAAGCTCATCATGATCGCCAGTACAGCGGCAGCCGCAGCTATTGCCGTAAGCACGCAGCAACTAACTCCCCTCGAAGTCCTGACAGTCTGCCTTTTAGGGTTTCATCCTGCCGATCCGGCTCTGGCCCGCTTGGCGTCTGGCGGCGGAGCTGTTTCCATGACCGATGTCGTCGCCATTATATGCATTTCATCCAGTTACGCCGGCATGTTTTCCGGCACGGGATTTCTCCGTGGCATCCAAGGGCATATAGCCGCCCTGAGCCGACGCGCGACGCCCTTCGGAGCCGTCATTGCGACATCCGTCGCAACCTCTATGGTCTCCTGCAACCAGACCTTAGCTACCATGCTGACACACCAGCTTTGCCAGTCTGTCGAGCCCGACCCGCAGCGCCTAGCTATTCATCTGGAAAACACGGTCATCGTCATTTCCGCCCTCGTCCCCTGGTCCATCGCCTGCTCGGCCTTTCTGGCGATTATCGACGCGCCCCTGGCCTCGGTGCCCCTGGCTTGTTACTTATATTTCCTTCCCCTTTGGAACTTCCTGACCAGCCGCCCGAAGCAACACCGCCCCCAGTCCAATAGATTATGATTCTCTCTTGACGGCATACGCATCTTTCGATATGATAAAATTGATTTTTATTATCTGTTGAATGGGGTGATTTTCTCATGCCGTCATTTCGTGCCGCTCCTTGGCACCGCATCTTTCAAGCCTGCTGGCTAGCCTTAGGCTTCGCGTCTCTGGCGTTAGGAACTATTGGGATATTCCTTCCTATTTTGCCGACGGTTCCCTTTTATATGCTGACGCTCTTTTGTTTTGCCAAAGGGTCAGCTCGTCTGCATCACTGGTTTCAGCAATCGGATTTATACCAAAAACATCTGGCAGATTTCCTAGAAAAGAAGTCCATGCCATTAAAAACAAAGGCTGTAATCATGAGTACTGTTACCATTATGATGGCTTTCGCCGTATGGATCATGGACGCTTCATGGCCAGCCAGTCTTGTCGTCGCTATAATTTGGTGCATACATGTATTATATTTTCTCTTCGCCATAAAAACAGAACGCTGAAATCACCCAAACAAGATACGGCTTATCTTCATGACGAGGGCCGACGGCAGCAGCTTCGCGCCGACGCGAATCAGACTGGCAACCCAGCCCGGCGTCGACACGACCTTTCCTTTTTGTAAATCATCCCAGGCGGTCTTCGCTACAAAGGCCGTCGACGACGCAAAGGGAAAGCGTCTGAAATAAGGCTGATCTTCCCCTTGTCTGGCAACGGCGATAAATTCCGTATCTCTAATCCAGTAGGGGCATACGACTGTAACGCCGACGCGCCGCGGCGCAAGTTCGACAGACAACGCCCGGCCGTAGCGATACAAAAAGGCCTTGGTCCCGGCGTATACGTTCAGATACGGAATCGGCAGAAAGGCCGCGACAGAGCAGATGAAAGCCACGCGGCTTCCTGCGGCCATATACGGCAAGCAGACTTCAGTCAGCGTCACGGCCGCCGTATCGTTGACTCCTATCATCTGCCGCAATTCAGATAAGGGAATGCTGCCGGCCGCACCGATCTTTCCAAACCCGGCGGCATATATGTAATAGGCGACGACGGGGTTCTCTTTTTCCAGAGCCGACCGAAAGGCCCCTATCGTCATCTCGTCGCTGATGTCTCCGGCAATGATCCGCATCGGCGTTTTTATCCCTTGGCGAAGAGCTTCCAAGCGTTCGGCACGCCGGCTGTTTACCCATATTTCATCGACGCCGCTCCGGTCGAGATAGGCCGCCAGCGCCCGTCCCAATCCGCTGGACGCGCCCGTAATAATGGCAATCTGCTTCTGTCTCATGTCTTCCGCCTCCCGCTGCTGTACTACGTCTATTGTAGCGTGCAGGCCCCGTCTCTTCAATCGATTTTTCCAAATAAAATTCCCCCTCCCGACTGGCACGCAGTCTGAGAGGGGGATGTTGTATTATGCCGGCAGTACGGCGGGGAAAAACCGGCGGACGACTTCTACAATGCCGCGCTCGTCGTTGGAACGGCAGGTGACGTAATCGGCAAATTCCTTGACGGCCTGCGGCGCGTTGGCCATGGCCACGCCGACTCCGGCATACCGCAGCATGCCGATGTCATTGTAGCTGTCTCCGCAGCACACGACCTGAGACGGCGAGATATCCAAATGACAGAACAGCTTTTTAAGGCCCAGCGATTTGTCGACGCGGCACGGTGTCACTTCCAGACAGGACGGTTCCGAATGGAATACTTCCGCCTTGCCGAGGTACAATTTCGACAGCAGCGGGTTAAGGGCCTGGAGCTGTTCCGGCTTTCCTGTAAGCAGGCACTGGTAAATCGTCTTGGGAGCGTGCTTTAGAAAATCCTCGTGAAGGACGATAGGCATATGGCTCCACGACGACTCAGCCCGGACATAGGGGTCCGGCTCAGACGCCGTAATGATTTTCCCCTTGCCGTACGTCATGATGCCCAAGCCGTAGCAGCGGGCGTCATACCACAAGGAGCGCAGCGTTTCCTTCGACAGATATTGCTCGTACAAACAGCGCTTCGTCTTGTACTCTATGACCTTCGAACCATTAAAAGCCACGATATATCCGCCGAACTGCTGCAGACGCAGTTGTCTGGCAATGGGATATACGCCTTCAGGCGGCCGGCCCGACGCCAGGATAAGGCGGATGCCCTGCTTCTGTAATTGAAGCAGGGCATCTTTCGTATCTGGGTCTACGCATTTTTGCGATGTCACCGTCGTCCCGTCTATATCCAGAACGAGGACGTTCGGTACTCCCGTTGCAGCCATGTTATATCCCCGTGTTGATATAGGCCTGGCGGACGTCTTCCGGCACCATGCTGCCGCCCGTCGCCCAAGCGATGTGCGTCGCCTGTCCCATAACGGCTTCGAGGCCGGCCTGACGGACATATTCCTGCAGCGAATCCGACTGAAGGAAGGCAGCAAAGGCAGCGCATGAGCTCGGCTCGATAAATACGCCTTCCGTATCGAGAAGTCCCCGCATCAAATCGTACAGCGTCCCATCCTGAATCGTCGCAATGCCCGACAGCAGCGGTTCTACGACGCGGCCTACGAAGGCCGACGGTCTGCCGACAGCCAGTCCGTCAGCATCGGTTTTGCCGTCGATACCGATATCTTCTACGGAAATGCCGTCGTGAAGCCCCGTCGCCATTCCCAGCATCATGCAGCAGGCATGAGTCGGTTCCGTAAAGAAGCAGTGAACGTTATCGCCGTATACTTCTTTCAGGCCGTAGGTGACGCCGCCGGGAGCGCCGCCGATGCCGCAGGGAATATAGACGAACAAGGGATGCTCGGCATCTACAGGAATCTGCATCGCTTCCAGCTGCTTCTGGAGACGGCGGCCCGCCACGCTGTAGCCTAAGAACAAGTTCTTCGAGTTTTCATCGTCGACGAAGTAGCTCATGGGATCGGCATCGGAATTCTTCCGCCCTTGTTCTACGGCGGCGCAGTAGTTGTCTTCATATTCAATGACCGTAACGCCGCGGCTGCGGAGCAAATCTTTCTTCCACTGCTTAGCGTCGACGGACATGTGAACGATAACGCGGAAGCCCAGCTGGGCGCTCATGATGCCGATGCTCATACCTAAATTTCCTGTACTGCCGACCTGCACCGTATACTGACTGAAAAATTGACGAAATTCCGGTTCCGCCAATACGGCGTAGTTATCCGTTTCCTTCAGCTTGCCCGCTTCTATTGCCAGTTCTTCGGCGTGTTTCAGAACCTCGTAAATGCCGCCCCGGGCCTTGACTGATCCGGAAATAGGCAAATCACTGTCCATCTTGAGAAGCAGGTTTCCCTGAATGCCGGCTTCGTAGGAGCGATTCAAAAAGTCTTTCATCTTCGGAATATCCCGAAGTTCCGATTCAATGATGCCGCCGCTGGCCTTGAGCTCGGGAAATACCGTTTCCAAATAAGGAGCAAACCGTTGGAGGCGGGCTGCCGCATCCTGTATGTCTTCAGGCGACACAGCCGTAATATGCCAGTTTTTCTGTTCTTCCTTCTTCGGATTGATCCAGAAAACTTCTTCCAATTTGGCGGCTTTCGCTACAGCCGGCACCGTTTCTATATATTTCTTGACATCTGTGTTCATGTTGTTTATTCTCCTCTTTTTGCAATATACCCATTAGCCGGGTCTAAGAATTCCTTCGTAAGACGCCGAACTTCCGGCGACAAAAACAGCATCGCGACGATATTGGGAATGATGAGCAATCCCAGCGCAATATCCTGAATGGACCAGACCAACTGTATCGTTCCCAAGCTGCCGATGACGATGAGGACAGGAAAGGCATACCGATACAGGGAATCCCATGATTCTTTCTTCAAAAACGTAAGACTGACATGGCCGAAATACCACTGGTTCATGATAGATGTGCCGGCGAATAATATCAAGCTGAAATACATGATATACCGCATGCCGGGCACGACGGAATCAAAGGCTACAGCCGTCAGCGTCGCGGCGTTGTCGTGAAACTGTGCCGCGCCGGTCAGCAATACGACGATGCCCGTCGCGCTGCAGATTAAAAAGGTGTCGACAAATACTTCGATGATGCCATAGAAGCCCTGCCGAACCGGATGGTCTACCTGAGCCGCCGAGTGAAGAACGGGAGCCGTGCCCTCACCAGCTTCGTTGGAATACAGGCCCCGGGCTACACCGTAGCGCATGGCTTCTTTCATCGTATAGCCCAGCACGCCGCCGGCTCCGGCCTCCCAGGCAAAGGCGTGGGACACGATAGCTTGAAACATAGCCGGCACGGCATCCAGATGCACAACGAACACGACCAGGCCGCTCGCCAAATACAATCCGGCCATAAACGGCACGATGCGCTGGGCGATGTATATGAGCCGCTTAAACCCGCCGCTGATGATGAAGAACATCAGCGCAGCCACAAACAGGGCCGTCACACCGACAGGCAGATAAAAGGCCTCTTTCATGACCTGCGCAATCGTATTGGACTGGATCAGCGTTGCGCCGCAGTTTTGGATGAATAAGAACACGGCGACGGCTGCGCCGGCTTTGCGCCACCGCAAACCTTGGGAAATATAGTACATAGAACCGCCCGTAATATTTCCCTGCCGGTCTTCGCCGTGATAGCGGACGCCCATGACGATTTCGCCGAACTTCGTAGCCATTCCCAGAAAGGCCGCCGCCCACATCCAAAACAACGCGCCGGGACCGCCGCACAGGATTGCCGTCGAAACGCCGACGATGTTGCCGCTGCCGACACAACTGGCAAGGGAGGCACACAGCGATTGGACGGACGTACAGCCCTTCTTTGCCGCGCCGTCCTTCTGGGAGGCGCGCAGAAACAGTCCCCGCCGGATATAGCAGAGAAACCGCAGCTGAATACAGCCCGTCATGATCGTATAGACCAGGCCCAGGCCCAGCAGCGCGCACAGGAGCCAGTCGCCCCACAGCAAATCGGCAGCTTGCTTCACAAAGATTTCTATATCTGCCACGTTCGTTCTCCTTATGCCAATACGTTACGGCCTTCCGCGTCGGGAAGCTCGGCCCCCATCAGGGCGGCCAGCGTCGGCGCGACGTCGATGAGGCGCATGTCGTCGACGACGCCTTCTTCGACGCCCTCGCCGGCCAGCAGGAAGGACGCCCGCATTTCGGGAAATTCCTCGTTATATCCGTGCTGCGCCTTCTGCGTCAGCTCCGTACGGATAAACTTGCCGTCCGCGTCGTCCCGTATTTCGTACCCTTTATGGGAAATCAACACGTAGTCGGCGTCGGGGAAGCCGCCGCGGGCCCGCGCTTCTTCGCCGGTCAGGACGGCCATGATGGCGTTCCGTCCGTCCTGGGCCAGCTCTCTCATGACGCCGTCCAGTATCTTCCGAGACGCTTCGTCGTCCTTGCGGGCCAGGCGGATTTCACAAATGCCGCCGGCTCGCTGGCTGTACGCTTTCCAATCGGTAACGCGGCCCGTATCGTCGCATTCGATCAGCCCGGCCTGACGCAGCAATACGTTGGGATAAACAGTGTGAGTGTTGTCCAACGTGCCGTGGTCGGATACGACGCAGACGATGAGGCTGCCGCCCGCAATGGCTTCGGCTTCGCGAACCAGCATGCCGACCATGGCGTCGATTTTTTCCAAACTGCGGGCCGCTTCCTTGCTGTATACGCCGAACTGATGGGCGCTTTCGTCAAAACTGGCGAAATACGCCGTCAGGAAGAAAGGCTTTTCTTCCTGGCAGGGTCCCAGCTTGTTCTGCAGCAGCCACGCGGCAGCCTTATACCGCTGAGCGTCTCCGTCGTCAGACAAATCCAAGCCTCCGGCGTAACGGCCGATATCTGCTTCCATTTCCGCAACCAAACCCTGAGGCGTCGACACGGCGTCGATAAAGGCACTGTCCATCTCCGAGCCGTCCCACCAAAATTCCGGCGCTACGTAATCGCCCTTGGCGCCGACAGAAGTAGGAAAGGCCGCGCTGCCTACGACATAGCCAGCCTGGTGGGCCGCTTCCCAAAGGGTCGTCACCCGCTTGTTGGCAAACCAGTGCCACGCGCCCTTATGGCGCGACGACGGGTCGAATACGGCGTTGTTGACGATGCCGTGAGTCACGGGGTTCGTTCCCGTAATCATGCTTTGGTGACACGGATAGGTAAAAGGCGGGAAGACGCTTTTCATGCCCTTCGGCGCGACGCGCCCGCCCTTCAGAAAATACGACGTAAGAAACGGAAGGGAAATGCCTAATCGTTCCTGTTCAAAGAGAAATTCCGGCTTTAAGGCGTCGACGGACACCAATAAAACGCTGGGCTTTCTAGTATGTTCTACATGTTCCTTCATCACTTATTCGCTCCTTTCCGGCGCTACGACGACGTGTACGCCGGCTTTTTCAAAACGCCGCCTCTGCTCGGCAGAAATACCGACGTCGGTAACCAGGGCGGCGATGCTTTCGATGCCGCACATGCGCACCAGGGAATTGACGCCCAGCTTCGAGCTGTCGACGATGGCGATCGTGCAGTCCGCCGCCTTCATCATCTTGGTCTGGACCGGTATTTCGTCCATTCGCTGATATGTAACGCCCGCTTCTACCGAAATGCCGCAAGTAGTCAAAAAGAAAATATCAACGTGAATTTTTGAAAATATCAGGCTGGCAAAATCAGATAAAAAGGCTTCTTCATCTTCTTTATATACACCGCCCGTCACGATGAGCTCTATACCCGCCGCGCCAGCCAGCTCATTTGTAATTGCCAGGGAATTCGTCACGACAGTCAAAGACCGAAACCGGCCTTTCAACTCTCTTGCCAACAGCAAGGCCGTCGTCCCTGAATCCAGAGCGACGACTTGGCCGTCCTGAATCAGTTTCACCGCTTCTTTAGCGATATGTTCTTTATATACCACCTGGCTCTGCTTGCGTTCGTGAAACGACTCGTACGCCGACGGCGCAGATCCTTTAGCGATCTTCATGGCTCCGCCGCGGATGCGCTTGAGGAGTCCTTTCTCTTCCAGAGTCATTAAATCCCGCCGGACTGTTTCCCTCGTCGTCGACATCAATTTGCACAAGGCGTTGTTTTTGACAATCGGTTCCTGTTCCAATAAATCCATTATGATCTTATATCGTTGTTCAGACAGCATATCTATCTCTCCTTCTGTCCGCGTGCACCAAATCTGTTCTGATAGTATCTTAACACATTTTGCCACAATTTGCAACGCATTTACTTTTTATTTTGCCAAATAATTACATATTTTGACTTGACATTACACATTTTCACACATATACTAAAGGTGTCAAATCTGTTCGACACGACAACGACATTCCTTTAAGATTATCTATACTTACTTGATACGGAGAGTGATTCAGAAATGGCTGAACAAGCGGTAATGCGCCCGAAGAAAGCAGGCTTAGACAAAAAATGGATATCCTTTGGTACCCTGGTGCTGGGAGCCGGCACGATTTACAAGCTCGGCTTTTTAAAAGATGCCTTCTACGTACCGATGCAGGACTTCATGGGATTATCCCACACGCAGATCGGCGCAGCGATGAGCGTCGCCGGCTTAATTTCCACCTTCGGCTTCCTGGCTTCTATCTATTTGACCGACCGGGTGTCGAAAAAAATAATGATTCCTTTGGCATTACTTGGCATTTGCCTTTGCGGGTTGTGGCTTTCTACGTTCCCATCGTATACGTCCTTCCTGCTCATTTACTGTCTGCTGGCAGTCTGCGCTGACATGCTTTACTGGCCGACGATGCTTAAAACGGTCCGCCTGTTGGGAACCCGCGAAGAACAAGGCCGCATGTTCGGCATCATGGAAGCCGGCCGTGGTCTCGTAGACACCCTTGTCGCGTTCTGTGCCTTAGGTATTTTCTCTGCCTTGGGAAGCACGGCCGAAGGGCTGCGTGCGGCAATCCTGTTTTACGCGGCCGTCCCCGGCGTCATCGGCGTTGTCATGTATTTCTTATTAGAACCTGACGCAAAACAAGACAAGACAGCGCAAAGCGAATCAGTCAGCAAAAATCAGCAGGCATGGCAGGGCGCCGTACAGGCTTTGAAAAACAAAAATATCTGGCTCGTATCGTGCAATATCTTCCTGGTCTACAGCGTATATTGCGGTATTACGTATTTTATCCCCTTCCTGAATGAAGCCTATGCCCTTCCGGCAGCGCTGGTCGGCGTATACGGCATCATTAACCAATACGGCCTGAAAATGGTTGGCGGTCCTATCGGCGGTCTGATCTCCGACAAAGTCCTTCATTCCCCGACCAAATACCTGCGGGTTGGATTCCTCGCGACAGGCGTCGTCCTCGCAGCCTTCGCCTATCTCCCCCACGAAGCCCTCGGCATCTGGGCCGGCATCGTCATTTCCCTGGTCATCAGCGCCTGCGTCTACAGCATGCGCGCCGTCTTCTTCGCCCCGATGGACGAAGTCAACGTCCCCCGCGAAATTACCGGCTCGGCCATGTCCATGGCCTCCTTCGTCGGGTACCTCCCCGGCGCATTCATGTATGCCGTATACGGCTCCATCTTAGACTCCCATGCAGGCATCGCCGGCTACCAAATCGTCTTTACGGTCATGGCGGTCTTCGCATTGCTGGGCATTCTCCTGAGCACGTATATTGTCAAACGTATCCATCCCATTACAAAATAATCGATATATGACAAAACAGCTGCCGCATATCAAATACGATGATATGCGGCAGCTGTTTTTTACATGCATGGAGAAGATTATTCCTTCATTCTCCTTCGCATGCGGCTGTTGGGGATATTCATTTTAAATCGAAATTTCGTAATCGTCCGCCGTGCCACGTGCACGGACTGCTGGCTGAAGTAATCGGCTAAATCCTGATCAGACCAGGGACGCCGACAGTCTTCTTCCGCAATAAGCCGCGCCATTTTCTCCATGATAGCCTTGTCGGAAATACTGCCGTCCCGCTCCCTATCGCAGCGGTAATGGTGGGCCAAAAAAGACTGAATTGGATAGATGCGGCCGCGAAACAAGGCGTAGCGGTCGCGGCAGACGCGGCTCACCGTCGCCGCGCTGAGCCCTGTCGCCGCAGCGATGTCTTTTTGAGTCAAAGGACGCAGGCTGCCGCCATGGAGGAAATGTTCGCCCTGTTCCTTTACTATATGCTCCACGACTGTAAAAATTGACTGGCGGCGGTACGCCAGGGCTGTCTGTAAATCCAAAAACTGCCGCTTGGCCTTGCGGATAAAATCCTGCGTCGCCTTATCGCCGTCCTTACCATAAGCCGTATACAAATCGTCGCGGAAAAATACATCCGGCAGGTCTTCCAGAGACCGCACCGTCAGATGTCCCTCTTCATCGCAGAGGATTTCTATATCAGCCCGCACGAATTCCGTCCGCTCGTCGGCCGGCGCGACCGGCTGCAGGGCCAGCTTCTTCAAAAAGCGCCGGATTCGTCCCAGCCCTTCCGGCGACAAGCCCATTTGTTCTTCCAGCCGCTTCCAATGGCCGCGGATGAAATCGTCGTAATGGTTCAGCAGCAGCTCTTCCGCCCCTGCCGGCGCGTCCTTCCGGCGGCGCGTCTGAATCAGCAAGGCTTCCTGTATCGTCCGCGCGCCGACGCCCGGCGGGTCGAAGGTTTGGACCAGGCGCAGCCCCTCTTCCATATCGGCGACAGACAAGCCGTAGTCGACGCCGATGTCCTCTAACGCGGCGGCGAAAAATCCTTTCTCGTCGAGGGACTGGATGACCAGCCCGGCGGCCAGCATCACCTTTTTGGAAACGGCCTGGACGCGGAGCTCTTTCATGAGCTTTTCCTCCAGCGAGTCGCCGCCGCTGCGGATATTGTCGATAGGCTTTTCCATACCTCCGCCAGATCTAGGCCGCACGTCAGGGTAGCGAATATCCAGCAGGGGATTTTCCGTTACCTTTTCGTGAAGAAATTCCACCAAATCCTGTCCCCGCAGGGTCATCATCTGAATGGTCAGGCGCTGCATCTGCGATAATTTAATCTTTTGCTCTAACGTTAACGCGATTTTTGCCATACTCATCCCCTCGCATCGATGCGCCCGCTGCAGGCGCGCTGCAAATCAGCCTAAGGCCGCAGCTGCATCCGCCCCTGCGGCGCGGCGTATTCCGTCCCGATCCGCCCCTGCAGCTCGTCCTGAATGTAGTGGACGATGGCTTCGGCGTCGGTATAGCCGACATACTTCGTCTCGGCCCTTCCCGCCTCGGCCAGTGCGCTGTAGGCGTCGCCGCCGCGGCTGATGAATTCATACGTGGCGATCGTATATACCGCGTCGGGAGAAAAGGCCCTGCCGCCGACGGAATGAATCGTCACGCGCTGCCCGGGCTTTGCCGGCTTGTAATATTTCCCATTTCCATAGGCCGGTCCCTTCGCGAAAGGGATATCCGTACGAACCGTCATTTCGATGCCCGAAACCTGAGGAAAGGCCCCCGCCGGATAGGGAGCCGCCGCCGTCGCCGCTTCCATGATTTCCAGCAAGGTTTGGCCGGTCATAGTCACGACGCACACCTGATTTCGGTATGGCAGCACGCTTTGGATACCTCCCTGCGTGACTACTCCAGCCGGAATAGAAGCGCGCAGGCCGCCGCCATTTACGACAGCGCCGTCGATACTCGTTCCTTCTGCGGCCGTCGCCATGCGGGCTTGCCACAAGACGGCATCGGCAATAAAGTCGCCTAAGTTCGTTTCTTCCATCCGCACCTTAGGCCGGCTGCCGTCCAGCATGATATCTGCCGTGCCGATAGGCCGGGATAATTCGGCCTGTACGTCGGCCGCCGCCTTGTCGACTAAGGCCTTGACGGCCTCGTCTTCCTTGGCAAAGGCGCCGTAGGGAAGGTTCTGTTCCTGCCATTGGCCGTCCGCATAGGAAACGACGCCGATGTTGGCTAAATGGCTGCCTGTCGCCGCCAGCAGCACGCCGTCGACGCGGTAGTTCTTCACGCGGTGGTCGTGGCCGTCGATAAAGAGATCGATGCCCCGCACGCGGCGCAGGATGTCGTCAGATCGATGGCCCTCGCTGATCGGCTCGCTGCCCACATGCCCCAGAGCCACGATGAGATCGCAGCCAGCGCCGCGCAGATAATCCACGTTAGATTGCACGGCATCATACAAATCCTGTCCGTCTAAAAAGGTCAGGCCGTATACGTGTTTCGGATTCGTCGCCCCCGCTGTTTCCGGCGTCGTGATGCCGATGATGCCGACGGTTACGCCGCCTTTTTTAACGATCGTATAAGGTCGGACGAAGGGCTTTCCCGTCGCGTCGACGAGGATATTGCAGGAGAGGAAGGGAAAGTCCGCTTCCGCTGCCCGTTCGAGGGTTACGTCCTGGCCGTAGTCGAATTCGTGATTTCCCAGCGTCATGGCGTCGTAGCCTGCAGCGTTCATAAAGGCGATAGCCGTCGCGCCCTGACTCAGATTAACTAAATTATGGTCCTGTATGGCGTCGCCGGCGTCGACGAGAAGCACGTCCTTGCCCTTCGCCTCGTACTCCTGTTTCAGCGCCGCTACGGCTGCCATGCCGTACACGCCGTCGGCCTTCTGGTCGTAGCCGTGGGTGTCATTGGTATGAATGACGACGAGATTGGAAAAGTCCGCCGCCCCGATGACCTGGAAGACCGCTATCGACAGGGCCAGGGCCAGCCAAAGAATTTTTCTCATATATACGCTCCATTTCTCAAAATTTGTCTTTATTATAGCATATATGCTGTCATTCCCCTATAGCAGCTGGAGTGAACGATCGGGCGCGAAAAAATATCCCGGGAGCTCGCAGAGAACTCTCGGGATGTTTTGCGTTATTTCACCAAGGCCGCCAAATGGGGGAACGGCCCCAGGGATCGTTTTAAGATGCCCTTCATGTAGGCGATGGCGATGCCGTAGTTAGTCATCGGCACGCCTTGCCGACCGGCGAACTTCATACGCCACTGCACTTCCCGCTCGTTGAGCATGCAGGCACCGCAGTGAATGACCATGGCGTACGGCGACAGGTCTTCGGGAAATTCCCGGCCGCTGCAGGTCTGGATGGCAATATCCTTTCCCGTGTGCGCCCTGAGCCAACGGGGAATTTTCACCGTGCCGATGTCGTCGCACTGGCGGTGGTGGGTGCAGCCTTCAGCCACGAGAACCGTATCGCCGTCCTTTAATCCTTCGATAGCCGTCACGCCTTGCACGGCGTCCCGGAGAAACCCCTTATGACGGGCCATGAGGATGGAAAAGGACGTCAACGTCATTTCGTCCGACACGACGGCGGCGACTTCGCCGAAGACCTGGCTGTCCGTCACGACCATGCGCGGGGCCTTGCCCAGTTCTTCCAGCGTCTTCGACAGGGCGTTTTCCTTGACGACAACGGCCGTACAGCCAGCGTCGAGGATTTCCCGGATGGTCTGCTGCTGCGGCAGGATGAGCCGGCCCTTCGGAGCCGCCGTATCAATCGGCACGACGAGGACGACGAAGTCGCCGGCCGTCAGCAAGTCGCCGATAATCGGCGTGTCCTCGCCGACGGGCTTCAGGCGGGCCATCCGTTCTTTTAATTCAAAGATGCCGTCCTTCGTGACGGCGCTGACGTATATGTCATGGTCTCCGGCCTGCGGGCAGGCTGCCAGCAGGTCTTTTTTATTGTACACCGTAATATAGGGTATGTTCTTTTCTTTAAATAAGGCCAGCAGGTCTTCGTCGCATCCCTTCAGGCCTTCCGTCCCGTCGACGACAAGGACGGCGATGTCCGTCTTGTTGAGAACCTGCTTCGTCCGCTGGACGCGCATTTCCCCCAAAGCGCCTTCATCGTCGAAGCCCGGCGTGTCGATGATCATGACCGGCCCTAAAGGCAGCAGCTCCATAGCCTTGTAGACCGGGTCCGTCGTCGTGCCCTTCGTATCAGACACGATGGCCAGATTCTGGCCCGTCACGGCGTTGACCACGCTGGACTTGCCGGCGTTGCGGCGGCCGAAAAAGCCGATATGGACCCGTTCACCCGACGGCGTATCATTCATAGACATGGCGATTCCCCCTCTTATACCGTCTAAACCAAGGCGGCGAAATCATTGATCTTTTTGACAAAGGATTCGAACTCATCGATCAGATTCGGGATGACCTTTTGGTACAGCCGCCCGGAAAAGGCCGTATGGCCCAAGCCGACGAAATGAGCGCTTGCCGGAATGACAGGCCCGTACAAGGGATCGGCGATGACCGTCCCCGTCCAGTCCGCCAAGCGGCGGCGCAGCTCGCCTTCGGAAGAAACAAAGACGTCTTCTTGTCCCAAAACGCCTGGCCACTCGTTCAGCAGGCAGTACACCTTCGCCGTCCGGCCTTCCCGTCCGAGAGCGGCCGCCAGAGACGCCGAATAGACGCTTTCGCCGATGATAATCGTATCGGCTTCGCTGCAATCGGCCCGGCTGTCGGCGCAAACGTAGATATCTTCCTTCATTTCTGCGGCGCGGCGCAGTCCCCGGGCGATTTCTTCCTGCATATAAGGGCCGATGGGAACGCCGACGACATAGGGTATGCCGAAGCGCTTCTTCATCACCTTGGCCCCTTCGACAGCGCCGGCCGACACGACGAGGTTCACGTCGGCCAGGCCGGCCATTTCGATTTCTTCCAGCGGGCTTCCCATAGCCCAGACGCTGTGCGGGGAAAAGCCGCTGCGGCGCAGAAACCGCTTCATCGACTTTTCGCTGCCGTTATAGGAAAAATCGAGAGGCGTTGCGCCGATGACGTTGACCCGCAGCGGTTTAGCCGATGTTCCCGCACCGCCGCAGGCTGCAAATTCAGGCTGCCACGAGCAGCACATAGGCCCGGCCGGCGCCGGCGCAGGTACGTCCTTTACGATTCGTTCGGCCAGCATGTTCATGGCCCAGGCGATGCCCTTGTCGTACAGATTCATATTATTCGTCGTCGCAGCCATCGTCATGATGCCCGTCTGTTCTTCAATCAGCGCCGCCAGGGCGTCCATATCGGCCCCCGTCATGAGCGGCACAGGCGTGCACAGGATGACGATGAATTTCGGTGAAAAATCGCGGGCCGCCGACACGACGTCGTGGACGAACTTGTCATCGTTGCCCATGATGGCGTCCATTTCGGTGACGCCGGAGATGAAGATGAGGCTGTCCTGGTCGTACCAGCGCGGCTCGTCGTGGGTCGCATACGTCGAGTTGCAGCCCGACGGGTCGTGAATGACCACCATGCCTCTGAGCTCATACAGGGACGAGCAGACGCCGAAGGTGTCGGCAGAGTACGTCGATATACGGCTTACGGCTTCTTTCATACACATGACCGGCACCCCCATCCTTTCAGGTTAATCGATTCGCGGGCTTCCTTTTCCGTCTGGAAAGCCTCGGTCATCCAGTCCAGCAGCGTCCGAATGCCGCGGAAATCGCGGAGGCCGCCGTTTTCCGCCATATCGACGAAATGGGCCGTCCCCGTAAAATAGGCCGCCTTTTGTCCTATAGCCAGCATAGGCACGTCTGTATGGCGGTCTATGCGGCGCATCTTGGCGTGGCGCATGGAATACAGCTCCAGATCAGGATAGTGCTCCTGTACCCAGAAGAAATCGTCGCCGTCTTCGCCGCTTACGCCGTCCGTATAGACGCGCCGGACGGCAAAGCCGTGCTGCAACAAGGTCTTCGCCAAGCTAAAGGGCCGGAACACAGCGGCGCTGTCAATGGCGACGGGCATAGAGCCGATGATGTCCCTGGCCGCTGCAAAGGCCTGCTCGCACTGCTCCACTTCTCTGTCATAAGACTGCCGCGGCAGCTGAAGGGCGTCGGCGACGGCGTGGAGATTGGCGATGATTTCGTCGTAGCCGAAGCTGTTGGAAAGATACAGCCCTTTTTGTCCTAATTCCCGTTCCATATCTTCCAAGGGGCCGCGGGCGTAGGGCTCCTGACCGATATTCAATATGCTTTCGGCCATTTTTTCATAATCTTCATAGGTCTTGCAGACCGGCAGTTCCCGCAGGATAAAACCGTTCTGCTTCAGCAGCAGCGCCAGCTCGCAGTCCTGGGGCACGGCGAGATTGCTGCCGACGATGTTGACCGATTTAGGATTGATGGGGCCCTTTTCCAGCAGGCTGTACAACTGCCGCCGCGTCCGCATTTCCGCCGTCAAATCGGAATGGCGGCGGATAGGGTCCATCCAGCAGGCGACGAAGCGCGTCTGCGGATAGGCCTCTTCCAGGCGGCGGTATACGTCGTCCATATCGCAGCCCATGAAATGATGAATGCAGGCCGGATAGATAAAGCAGGCCGTCGGCACCTGAGGCAGCAGCCCCTGCAGGATTTCGCCGACGCCGTCGACGATACAGTCTTCCATGGTGCCGTCATATAAATGATGCTCTTCGACGACGATGGAGGAAAAGCGGTCCATCGCCCCCATTTCGGCCGCCGTCAGGACGACGCCGCGCAGGCAGCCGAGAGCGCAGATATAGATTTGATGAGAACCGGGAACGAGCATGTTCGTGTGGACGATGTTCCATGTCCCCCGGGCCGGCGGCGTGTACTGAAGGCCGTCGTAAAAGATGCCGGGAAATACGGCGTCCTTTATGGCCACGCAGGCACCCGACGTGTCTTCCCGTCCGTCAATTCGTTTCAGCATCGTATCACCCCTTTGCTGCCGCCAGGACAGCGTCGGCCAAGGCGCGGTACTGGCCGGCCATGGGGCTGTCCGGAAAGGCTTCGACGACGGTCTTTCCCAGCTCTTCCGCCTGAGACACGATGTCGCTCCGGTCGAGGGTCCCGACGACGGCCGAATGGATGTCGCCGGCCAGCTCCCGTACCTTTTCCTCTTCGTTCTTTACGCTGCGGCGGTTCAGGATAAGGCCGCCCAGGCGAGCGTAGCCCCGACCCTTAAAGGATTCAACGGCCATGGCGATGTTGGCCGCCGCATGGATGGCCATGTTTTCTCCCGACGTGACGATGAATACGGCGTCGGCATAGCCCTTGTGCATGGGCATGGCGAAGCCGCCGCAGACGACGTCGCCCAGGACGTCGTAGAAAATGACATCGGGCTGATATACCTCGTAAGCCCCCTTTGCCTTGAGCAGATCCAGGGCGGCGATGATGCCCCGGCCAGCGCAGCCCCGGCCCGGAGCAGGGCCGCCGGCTTCTACGCAGACGACGCCGCCGTAGCCGGCGACGGTCATCTCGTCTAAGGAAACATCCCGGCCCTTTTCCCGCATGAGGTCGAGAACTGTAGGAATCGCCGCGCCGCCGTGAAGGCCCGCCGTCGAGTCGGCCTTCGGGTCGCAGCCGATCTGCATGACCTTCAGGCCCCGTTCCGCCAGGGCCGCCGCCATGTTGGAGACCGTCGTCGACTTGCCGATGCCGCCCTTTCCATATACAGCAATTTTTATCATAGGTTACATCCTCCGTCTTCTCAGCAAATGCGGGGCAGCAATTCGCCGCCCGGCGGCGGCAGCAGCGTTTCCGCGCCGATTTCCGTGCGGACGACGACCCGTCCCGGCCGCTCTGCCGTCACTTCGCCGATAATCGCCGCTTCGCCGGAGTATTTCCCCTGCCGCAGCGTTTCCACGATGGCCGGAGCCTTATCCTTCGGCGCGAAGATGACCAGACGGCCTTCGCAGGCCAGATACAGGGGCTCTAAGCCCAGCATGCCGCAGACGCCGCGGACCGACGGGGCGACGGGGATAGCCGCTCCGTCCAGTCGGATGCCGACGCCGCTCTGGGCAGCAATTTCGTGGAGGACCGTACCGACGCCGCCGCGGGTCGCATCGCGGATGACGTGAATGTCCTTCGTCGTTTCCAGCATGGACTGCACGGTCCCCCACAAGGGAGCGCAGTCGCTGGTTACGTCGGCGTCGATGCCGAACTGGCTGCGGGCCAGTAAAATCGTGCAGCCGTGACGGCCGATATCGCCGCTGACGATGACGGCGTCGCCGGGCCGGGCCAGGGCGCCCGACAAATGAACGCCTTCCGTCGCCAGGCCGATACCCGTCGTCGTAATGAACAGGCCGTCGACCTGTCCCTTGCCGGCTACCTTCGTATCGCCGGCGACGATGCGCACGCCCGCCTCGGCCGCCGTCTCGGCCATGGCCGCAGCGTACGCTTCCACCTTCGCCAAGGGAAAGCCTTCTTCCAGGACGAAGGCGCAGGTCATATACAGGGGCTTCGCGCCCATGCAGGCCAGGTCGTTGACGGTGCCGCAGATGCTGAGCTTGCCGATGTTGCCGCCGGGAAACTCAGGAGGCGACACGATGAACCCGTCCGTCGTAAAAGCCAGGTTTGCGCCGCCGACGGACAAGAGAGCCGCGTCGTCGGCCGTAAATTCAGGATTAGAAAAATGAGCTTTAAATACCGTATCGATTAATTCCGCCGTCTGTTTGCCGCCGCTTCCATGGGCCAGCGTCACTACGTCATTCATGATTTCCGCCTCCATATTGATAATAGGCCGAGCAGGCTCCTTCGTGCGATACCATGCAGGCCCCTACGGGATGGTCCGGCGTGCAGCCCCTGCCGAATACAGGGCACTGCGGCGGCGTGCAGATTCCCTGCAGGACTTCGCCGCAGCGGCAGGCCGGATTAGACCGCCCATGCATAGGCGGCACGCCGTATTTCTGCCGCGCGTCATAAGCCGCATACCGCTGCTGCAGCCGCTGGCCCGACATCGGAATCACGCCGAGGCCCCGCCATTCCGAATCGCAGGGCTCCATGACCTCCGCCATGAGCCGCTGGCCCGGCAAGCTGCCTTCTGCCGTGACGACGCGGGGATAGCAGTTTTTGAAAAAGGGCTTTCCCTGAGGAAATTTCGCCAAGATGACGGCAAAGGCCGTCAAGAGTTCTTTCGCCGTAAATCCGGCAACGACGCCGGAAATCCCCTGCTCCGCCAGTCCTTCGCAGTGCTTCGTCCCCATGACGGCTTCGACATGTCCCGGATAGAGGAATACGTCGGCGCTGTTCTTGAGAGCCTCGTAGGCCTGGGGCATCGTCTTGTTCGCCGTTAAGATAGAAAAATTAGTCAATTCTTGTTCCGCTGCCTCTTTGACAGCCAGACAGGCTGCCGGCGTCGTCGTTTCAAAGCCGACGGACAGGAATACGACCTGTTCATCCCGATGAGCCGCCGCATAGCTGCAGGCATCGACAGGCGAATAGACGATTTCTACCCTCGCCCCCTGACTGCGGGCTGTGGCCAGGCTGCCTTCCGAGCCGGGCACGCGGACCAGGTCGCCGAAGGTACAGATCGTAACGCCTCGTTCCAGCGCCAGCCAGATCGCTTCGTCAATGAAGCTGACCGGCGTCACGCAGACCGGGCAGCCCGGCCCGGAAATGAGCGTGACCTCCTTGGGCAGAATCTGCCGCAGGCCTAAGCGGAATATTTCGTGCGTATGGGTCCCGCAGACTTCCATGATGCGCACCGGCGGCCCATCGTAACTTTTAATGATGTCCAGGGCCGATTTTTTCTTTCCATCTGCCATCATAAGTCCTCCAGGATATCGTCCATTTCATGATCGTCCGTATCGGTAATCTTGGCGATAGCCATGCCGGCATGGACCATGACGTAATCGCCCGGGTCCAACTCGTCAATGAGCTCGGCCGACACGGCGCGCCGCGCGCCGGACGCGTCGACTAAGGCCATGCCGTCCTTTATCGTAACCACTCGCGCTGGTAATCCTACACACATCGTAATTCCTCCTTCAATCTATTGCAGATGGTACATGCCGTACAAAGCCTGCCCTAAGGCCAGTCCGCCGTCGTTCGGCGGCACGAGGCGATGACGCAGTACCGTAAATCCATCTCGTTCCAAGGCCCGGCAGCACAGGCGCAGGAGCAACGTATTCTGAAAGACGCCGCCGCTCAGGGCCACGGCATTCCGTCCCGTCTCTTCGCGAGCCTGCCGGGCCGCCGCCAGCACCATGCCGGCTAATCCCCTATGAAAGGCATAGGCCTCCCTGCCGGCGTCGCCGTGCTTTACATACGACTGGACGCATCCGTCGAAGACGCGCTGCGTCGCCAGGACGTATCGATCGGAAAGCCGTTCCAACGGGCCGGGGACGACAGCCTCTTCTCCGTGGGTTTGCTCCCACGCTTCAGCGGCAAACTGGAGGGCCATGGCCCCCTGTCCTTCAAAGGTCGACTGTCGGCACAGGCCCAGGGCGGCGCTGAGGCCGTCAAAGAGGCGTCCGGCGCTGGTCGACATGACCGTGTTGACACCGTTGTCAGCTAGGAAAAACTGGGCCTGCAATTCTTCCCGGCTGCAGAGACGGAGCTTTTCAGCCAGAGCCGCCGTTTGTTCCTTATTCCGTCCCGTATTGTCGTACAGCAGGCTTACGGCAATGCGCCAGCCCTCGCGGGACGCTGCGTCGCCGCCGACATGATGGAAGGGCGCGACGGAAGCAAAGCGGCTGTAACCGTGCACGTCGGCCAAAAGCACTTCGCCGCCCCAAATCGTGCCGTCGCCGCCGTAGCCCGTGCCGTCAAAGGAAACGCCGATGACCGGCTCGAGGTAATTGTTCTCGGCCATGCACGACAAGACGTGGGCGTAATGATGCTGTACCTTCAGGACCGGCAATCCCAATTCCTCAGCAACGGCGACGGAATTGTACTGCCGATGCGTATCGCAGACGACGGCCGACGGCGTCGCTTCTAGGAGCGATTCCATGCGCTCCACCGATTCGCGCAGGGCGTCGACGGTCCGCGCGTCGCTCAGATCGCCGATGTACGGCGACAGGTAATATAAATTGCCTTTGGCAAGGCAGAATGTATTTTTCAGTTCGCCGCCGACAGCCAGCACCTGCTTTCCCTCGTCGGGGCCGACGAAAAAGGGCAGGGGCGCGTAGCCGCGGGAACGGCGTATCATATACGGTTCGCCATCGAAAAAGTCCATGACCGAATCGTCGGCCCGCAGGCGTATGCGGCGGTTATGCGACAATACGGCGTCGCACAGGGACGACAATTCCTTGTTCGCGTCGTCGTCGGTCCGGCAAATCGGCGCACCCGATTCGTTGGCGCTGGTCATGACCAGGCAATCAGGCATGGCGACGCCGTCGTCGTACGTAAACAGCAGGAGCTGCAGGGGCGCATAGGGAAGCATGACGCCGACCTTGGGATTGCCCGGCGCAATAGACGGGCACAGCCGTCCGCCCTCCTTTCTGCGCAGCAACAGAATCGGCTTCTGGCATCCGTCCAGTATCTCCGCTTCGCCGGCTTCGACGACGCATTCGCGCCGGACGACGTCCATATCGCGCATCATGACGGCCAGGGGCTTGACGGGGCGGTGCTTCGACTGGCGCAGGCGGCGCACAGCGTCTTCGTTCCCGGCATCGCAGCACAGATGAAAGCCGCCGATGCCCTTGACGGCGACGATGCCGCCGCCTGCGATGATGCGCCGGGCCTCCGTAATGGCCTCCCTGCGCCGTTCCGTCCGGCCCAGCAGATACACTTCGGGGCCGCAGTCGTTGCAGCACACCGGCTGGGCGTCGTAGCGCCGCGTTTCGGCGTGGGTGTATTCGTATTCGCAGGCCGGGCACATGGGAAAGGCGCCCATGCTGGTCCGTTCCCGGTCATAGGGCATGGCGTCGAGAATCGTCAGGCGCGGCCCGCAGGCCGTGCAGTTGATGAAGGGATGGAGATAGCGCCGGTCCGACGGGTCGAAGAGCTCGGCCTTGCAGGCGTCGCAGACAGCGATATCGGGAGAGACGAAGATATGACCTTCTTCCCTGGCGCTTTCTACGATGTCAAAGGATGAATAGGACTTCGGCTCTGCCGCCGACCGGTCGATGTTCAAGATAGCCGACCGCTCCGGAGCCAATTCCGGCAAGTCGCGGCAGAAGGCCTCTACGGCGTCGTCCGCTCCCTGAGCGACGATTTCTACATACGAGCCCTTATTGCAGACCGTGCCGCCCAAGCCGTGCTTCGCCGCCAGACGGCTCACGAAGGGCCGGAAGCCTACGCCCTGGACGATGCCGAACACGCAGATCCGTTCCGTCTTCATGGCTCATTCCCTCCCCGATACGGCAAAATGAGGAAAATCTATATAGATGCCCCGGAAATGGGGCAGGGCTTTCTTAAAATACAGGTCGCCGATGACGATATCAAAGGCGTCGTTATCGGCCAGGCTGCGGAAATCGTCTTCTTCTTTCAGCAGGATGTCTCCTTCGCGGCGGCATTCCTGGGGCTCCATAAACCACGACGCGACGGTGACGGCCTTCGCCCCCCGCCGTTCCGCCAGCTCCCGCATGGCGTTGGCCGCCGTCTGCTGGTGAACGACGAGGACCGACGCGCCGGAAAGGTCGAGCCCCTCCGGCAGCACCGATTCCAAACCGAAATAACGAAATTCGTAGGGCGTGCCGAAGGTTTCTTTCAGGTACTTCGCACTCCGAAGGCCCGACGGCGACACGACGATGTTGCGGCTGACCTTGCCGGCCTGGGCAAATTCGCCGAAGGTATCGTACAGCCATACCTGCCGCCAGCCCTCTTCCCGAAGGGCGCCGACGATGCCTTCCCTGTCGCAGGGATGCATGAGGTCCAAGGGGACGGCGCCGATGACGCCGACGATGCCGTCTTCAGCCTGCATAGACAAGTCGGCAAAGGCCCTGAACAGCGTATCATACGCTTTTTCAATGCCTGCGTCGTACAGCTCCATGCCCGTCGTATCCAGCGTGACGACTGGGATAGACAGTTCCTTCTCAGCCATGCGCTTCAAAGCCCGGTAATCCGTGCCGATGACCGACGGCACGGGCGTACCGACGATGGCGGCGAAGGAGGCGTCGATTTGCCGGGCCGCGTCGGCCAATTTCGCCACCAGGCGGTCGTCGCGGCCCAAGATGGCGTCCATATCGCGCAGGCCGGCGCTGAATACGGCGCTCTTGCCGCCGCTGAACCAGCGCGGCTCGTCAAAGCCGCAGATATTGCCGGCGCAGCCGCCGGCGTCGCAGATGACGACGATGCCGTTCAATCCGTACATCACCGCCGCCGCTCCGGACTGGTCCGGCGCAAAGGGCGATATATATTTCCAAAGACCTTTCATCGGGCCGACCTCCCTTCCAATGCCGCCGAAATCTGGCGCAGCAGCTCCCGCAGCCCGTCGTATCCGAAGGGCTGAATCTCTTCGTCCCAAAAGACATGGGCCGCATCGTCGTGATAATAGGCCGCGTCCTTGCCGATCGTCAGCTCGACGGGATGGTCCCCGCCTTCGTAATACAGCATCGACGGCGACAAATTAGAGTATACCTCCGTGTCGGGGCTTAGCGCTTCCAAGCGGCGGATATAGGCGAAATCATAGGGCGACACGCTGGCGTAAATCTCCTTGACCACAAAGCCGTACTGCGTCAGAGCCAGAGCCATTTCAAAGGCGTTGCCGTTCTGCATTTCCCCGACAGCGATAGTCGTACCGCCGTACCGCTTCGCCGCTTCCGCCGCGTCGGCCGCCGCTTCGTCATACCATACCGTATCGTCTGCGGCCCCGCCTAAGGCGCCGGCAAAAGCCTGGTACTGGCTGCGAATCTTGTCGATCTGGTACAGCCGCGTCAGCTCGATGCTGGGAATGCCCAGCCGCTTTTCCATATCCTGGGCGGCCAGCCGCGCCTCGGGATGGAGGATGACGTTGAAATTGGCCTTGGACATGGCCTTATATTCGGCGAAATCGCGGCAGCGGGAAATCTCGTTTATCCGGCGGATGCCCAGCTGGCGCAGGACGCCGTAGAGCTCGCACGTATCGCGGAGCGGCGCAAAATGCCCTAATATATTGACGGTACGGCTGTCGCGGTCGTCCCTTTCGAGAAGGGAGTAAATGGCCCGGCGCACGTCGACCATAGGAGGCTTGCGGCCTTCGCGGGTCAGGGCGTACATATAGCAGGGCACGACGGGCAGGCCCACCTTAGCCTCGGCCTTGCGGCACACCCGTTCCATGTCGGTGCCCAGCAGGGCGTCGACGCAGGTCATGCAGATCATGACGACAGTCGGCTCCTGGGGCAGTGCTTCGACGACTTCCGCCACGGCCTGGGGAATTTTTCGCAGATGGCGTCCCGTCACGATATCCGTTTCATCCATGATGTAGTAGAAAAACCTGTCGCTGTAGCCGCCCATTTCGCTCAATATCGTCGTGTTGCGGCCGCAGCATCCCGGGCCGACGAGCAGCATGACCGAGCCGGGAATGGCCAGGCCGGCCCGCTTGACGCCGAAGCCCTGGGCTCCGGGAGAGTTAAAGGCCAGTGCCGCCGGCGAATTGTAAATGAGGTGAGCCGACGACACGAGGTCCGACGGAATATCGCCGCGGCCCCGCCGGGCCAGCTCCCTGACAGTAATCGCATAGGGTTTTCGTTGTGTCATATCGCAGTATCCTTGTCTTTCCATAATGTCTGCGCCAGCTGGATGAACACCTGGCTGATGGGCAGCTCCGGATTGCCCTCGACGACGGTCTTGCCTTCTTCCTCAAAGCGGTTTATGTCGTCGCTGCGGGGAATATCGCCGACGATTGCCAGGCCCCGTTCCGCCGCGAAGGCCCGGACCTTTTCTTCTTCTCCCGGCACGTTGCGGCGGTTCAGGATGATGCCCTTGACCTTTGCATAGCTGCGGTCGGCGAAATTCTTGACGGCCGTGTTGATGTTGTTCGCCGCATAGAGGGCCATCTTTTCACCCGACGTGACGATGAGGACCTGAGCGGCATAGCCCTCGCGGATCGGCGCGGCAAAGCCGCCGCAGACGACGTCGCCCAGCACGTCGTACAGCACGACGTCGGGCTCGTACTGTTCAAACAATCCCATGTCTTCCAATAAGTCAAAGGTCGCGATGATGCCCCGGCCGGCACAGCCCAGGCCCGGCGTCGGGCCTCCCGTTTCGATGCACAGGACGCCGCCGTAGCCGACGCGAGAAATCTCTTCGATAGCCTGCGGGTCGTCGTCGTGCTCGCGCAGGTAATTCATGACCGGCTCGAGCAGCTCGCCGCCCAGCAGGTTCAGCGTCGAATCGGCCTTGGGGTCGCAGCCGATTTGTATGACTTTCTTTCCCAAATAGGCGAAGGCCGCCGCCAGGTTGCTGGTCATAGTCGACTTGCCGATGCCGCCCTTTCCGTAAATCGCAAGTTTCAGCATGGTCTCACCTCTGCTGCGGCAGCGGCGGGTAGATCGTCTTCGTGCTCACGTCGGGAAGCATGCCGAGCTTTCCCGACAAGGCGCTGATCGTATCCTGCGGCGCGTCGATAATAATGCTGATGACGTTGATATCCTTATCCTTATACGGAATACCCATGCGACCGACGATATACTGTCCGTATTCGTGAAGGAGCTCGTTGAGCTTCGTCGTCTCGTCCCGCTTGCCTACGATGATTCCGATAAGGGCTAATCTCGTTTCCATAGTCTTCCTCCTTTTGTATAAACAAAAAGGCTCTGTGCGAAAACACAGAGCCTCGTAGCTTTCCACTATACGTGCTTTCGCCTCGCCTGCGCAGAATCTCTTCTTTGCAGATAAGTACGGCTGCATGCCTATGACGTTTTCCATCAGAAGTCCTTCTGGAGCACGTGTTTTATTTATTATAGCAAAAAACGAGGGAAATGTATATCAATTTAGGGGAGAATACATTCCGCCGGCCCGCCTCTTGACAGCCCCCGCCTATCCCCCTATAGTAATAGTGATATATAGAAATAGGAGATGATACCGTGATTTGTCCTACCTGCGGCACAGAGCTGCGCGACGGCGTCCTCATGTGCCCCATCTGCGGCACGAAGCAAATCGTCCCGCCGCCGGCGCCGCCGAAAAACATGCAGAACAATCCGAAAATTTTCTCCAAGACCCGGGTCGTCAGCTTTATCATCGTCATGATATTCTTGATCATCGGCCTTTGGAGAGTCTTTCTGCAATAGCCTATCCGCCACAATTCCCCGTATATGATAAAAGGAGCCGCAGCAAGCGAAACTGCGGCTCCTTTTTTACGAGCGATTTTTCTATAAGCGTTTTCGTACTCTACTATGTGAATGCGTATTTCTAAAGAGGTCCTGCCGAATTATTTCAGGATAGCGCCGGAAATAATCATCTGCTGTACCTGGTTCGTGCCTTCGTAGATCTGAGTGATCTTAGCGTCGCGCATGTACCGTTCTACCGGGTATTCGCGGGTGAAACCGTAGCCGCCGAAGACCTGTACGGCGTCCGTCGTAACCTGCATCGCGATGTCGGAAGCGTATTTCTTAGCAATAGCCGCGTCCATGGAGTAGGACTTCACGTCGGGCTGGCCCATCTTCCAGGCTGCTTTGTATACGGCGAGGCGAGCCGTTTCGATCTTGAGCTTCATGTCAGCGAGCATGAAGGCGATAGCCTGCTTCGTAGCGATGGGTTTGCCGAACTGAACGCGTTCTTTCGCGTATTTAACAGCTTCGTTGTATGCGCCTTCGGCGATGCCGAGAGCCTGTGCGCCGACGCCTACGCGGCCGCCGTCGAGGGTCATCATCGCAATCTTGAAGCCTTCGCCTTCTTTGCCGAGGAGGTTGGCTGCCGGAACTTTAACGTTCTGGAATACGAGTTCGCGCTGTACGGAAGCGCGGATACCCATTTTGACTTCCTGTTTGCCGTAGGTGAAGCCTTCCATGCCTTTTTCAACGATGAACGCGCTCATGCCCTTCGCGCCCTTGGATTTATCCGTAGCTGCAAATACGATGGTTACGTCGGCTTCGCCGCCGTTGGTGTTGAAGACCTTGGATCCGTTGAGGATGTAGTAGTCGCCTTCCTTAACAGCCGTGGAGGAACCGTTGAGGGCATCCGTGCCGGCGTTGGGTTCGGTCAGGCCGAAAGCGCCGAGTTTCGTGCCTTCTGCCAGGGGTTTCAAATATTTTTCCTTCTGTTCTGCCGTGCCGAACTTCCAGATAGGCCAGGAGCAGAGCATGGTGTGAACTTCGAAGCTCAGGGCGATGGAGGGGTCAACTTTGGCAACTTCTTCGCAGGCAACGGCCAGGCTGAGGAAGTCGGCGCCAACGCCGCCATTTTCTTCTTCCCAGGGAATGCCGAGGAGGCCGAGGGTGCCCATTTCATCGAGGATAGCGCGGTCGAAGATTTCCTTTTCGTCGCGTTCTTTTACGGTCGGAGCCAAGCGTTTTGTAGCAAAATCTTTGGCGAGATTGGCAATGTCTTGCTGCATTTCTGTGAGTTTAAAATCCATGAGTAATATTCCTCCTAAAAATATTTCCTAATACATACTATAGGTTATTAAGAAAGGCGTCACGATACATGACGCCTTTTTTAACCGATGCAGGTCAGGCAGACAGTCTATTATTTGTCTGTGAAGTTTGCTTTGCGTTTTTCAACGAAAGCAGCCATGCCTTCCTTCTGGTCTTCCGTAGCAAAGCAGAGGCCGAATACTTCGTCTTCATAGGCGATACCGGTAATAACGTCGCAGTTGATGCCGCGGTTGATAGCTGCTTTAGCAAGCTGTACGGCGATTTTAGCGTTGGAAGCGATCTTCTTAGCCGTCTTTTTAGCTTCGTCCATGAGCTGTTCCTGAGGAACGACTTTATTTACGAGGCCGATGCGGTATGCTTCCTGAGCGTCGATCATCTGAGCCGTGAAGATCAGTTCTTTGCCGTAGCCGCGGCCAACGACACGGGGAAGGCGCTGCGTGCCGCCGAAACCGGGAGTAATGCCGAGGCCGACTTCGGGCTGGCCGAATTTAGCGTTGTCGGAAGCATAGCGGAAATCGCAAGCGCAGGCGAGTTCGCAGCCGCCGCCGAGAGCGTAGCCGTTTACAGCGGCGATAACCGGCTGGGGAAGATTTTCAATACGAGTAAACGTATCCTGAGCGATCTTGCCGAAGTGACGGCCTTCTACGGCGTTCTTCGTGGACATTTCGACGATATCTGCGCCGGCTACGAAGGATTTAGCGCCGCCGCCGGTAACGATGAGGACTTTAACTTCCGCGTCGTTTTCGATTTTGCCGACGCAGTCATTCAGTTCCATAACCGTTTCTGTATTCAAGGCGTTGAGAGCCTTCGGACGATTAATCGTCAAGATACCGATGCCGTCTTCTTTTGTAAATTCAATGTTCTGATAAGCCATTTTGAATAAACCTCCTTGGGAGAAATAATAAATTGGCCGAGCAGCGTTTTGCTTCCGCTTGACTTTGTGCTTTAAGTATACAAACTTTCCCGACGAAATGAAACAGGACGGTTTGGCATAAATTCGCACGCATTTCCAGTCTATAACATTCCTTTGCCTTCTTTTTGACTTTTTTTCTTCCTTCGTGAAATCCTTTTGCCACCCCATATATGCTGTGCTATAATGATGATACATTATTCAGACGGGCATTGGCCATTTTTTGCATTTTTAGGCAAACGAACGAAAAAGGAGGGATTCCACGATGATTTCAGACGGCTACGCATCGACGTTAAAGAGGCTGATTACGTTTACGCAGGCGAAATTTATTTCCCTCGCCGATATCGTAGGCTACGACGTATCGTACGTCAACAAGTGGAGCAACGGCACAAAGTTGCCTTCGTCCCGGTATGTAGAACGCATCAACGAAGAAATGGGCAATTATTTTGCCGAATTAATCGTAAAACAGAAAAAAGAAGAAAAATTTTATAAAACCTTCCCCATTTCCTGTGAAGTCAAGGATTTGGGCTTTGAAATCAGTCAATATCTCTGCGCCGCCTACCGATCGACGCTGCACCAGAACCACGCGACAAAGGTAAAGGAAAACCGCCCGTCCATTCAGGTCATTACGGGCCACCACGACACGGCGGCCTTCCTGGCCGACCTGCTGCAGAAGGGCGTCCAGAACCTCGAAAACGACGGCGAGCTCCTCATCCTCGGCGAATTCTGCACCTTGTACCAGGCCGGTTTTTGGAAATACTTCGATTCGATTCAGCTGGACTCGGTGAAGCTAACCATCCGCGTGGGACTGGACATGGACAAGCTGGAGCAGAACCCTGAATACGTGCAGCAGCTGTATAAGATGATCAACCGCTTTTTGGACTTCGATTTCGTCTTCTACGACTTCTGCGACATTCAAAACGCCAACCTCATCATCCTGCGCGGCGCCTTCGCCGTCCAGTACGCCATGTCCAACAATCCGCCCCGGTTCACCATGTGCACGTACATCTTCGACGAATCGACGGTTTGGGACATTTATGAAAAATTCAGCTTTACAGGCACGGAAAAGGAGCCTCTCATTTCCGTCAGCAGCTCTCTCGGCATGGACGAAATGGGCTACCGCACGGCATTCTACGCAGCGAACAGCTTTTTCTTCTTCCTGACGAACGGCTTCGAATTCCTGCTGCCTCACGAAGTCTTTGAAAGTATTATCCGCCAAGTGTCGCCGGAGCAGGCCTTCTCGGTCCAGCGCCTCTGCGTCACGTGGGAAGAAATCGTCAACGCGGCGGAAATCGAATTCATTACGACGACGTCGTCCCTCATGCGGTATTTAGAAACAGGGTACATCTACCTGACCGACGTGGAATACTCCCTGACGGCGGAAGAACGGAAGGAACACATTCAGACCGTACTGGAAACGATGCAGGTCAACCCGCACATCGTCATCGGCGTGCTGCCCTCCTTCGGCGGCGATTCGACGTACAAGGGTGAAAACGTGTCCTTCTACTCCAACTATAAGACGGGCTTCCTGAAAAAGAATAAGAAATACATCCACAATCAGGCCAGCCCCTTTTACCTCATCGTCAACCGCCGGCTCCACTCTATCTTCCTCAAGTATTTCCAGGGCTTAAAGGACTTGAACGTATACCATCAGTATACGCTGGAGCAGCTGAACCAAAAATACGACCAGTACAAGCCCCTCATCGAGCGAACGCTATCCTTAAAATAACGATAACCGTATGTAAAAGCGGCATCGGGAACGCATACCCGATGCCGCTTTTTGCATGCCTAAATCAATATTATATTATTTCGCAGGTTCTTCCAGCGCATCCCAGGCCTCGTCAGCCCGCTCCACGAACAACTGCCGGACGGCTTCGTTTTCACCTAAGCCGTGAATATACGGCGTGACGGCAAAGCCCGCCTGTTCCAGTATGCTTTTATGAGAATCGGCTTCGTCCCCGGCCATGTCGTTGTTGGCATGGTCGCCGGCGACGACCATCATAGGCATGATAGTCACATGCTCGATACCCTTAGCCTTCAGCATCGGAATGACCGTATCCAGGTGAGGCCAGCCTTCGACGGAATAGACGAAGACCTTCCCCAGGCAGGCCGCGTCAAAGCGGCTCTGCAGGACGGAATAATAGGCGTTGGCCGGATGGGGCGTGCCGTGGGCCATGACCAGGACGGCGTCGGTCTCGCCTAACGGCGGGAACTGCGTCGCTATGGCCTGCACGAATTCGGCCACGTCGTCGCGCTGGTTTTCCTGGCCCATCCAGTACAGGACGGGCGTGCCCAAGGTCATCTTTTTAAACTGGCCCTTGTACATATCGAACAAGGCGGCGTTGTAATCGTACTCTATGCCGGGAATGACGTTGAGCGTCGTCACGGCGACGCGCGTATAGCCTTCGGCCTTCAGCTGTTCCAGGGCCTGCTCCGGCGTAGGAATCCGCAGGCCTTCGTTTTTTTGAATGCGGTCGATAATGATGTGGGACGTAAAGGCCGAGACGACCTTCGTATCGGGATGGGCGGCCTGAATTTCCGCTACGGTCTTATCGATCGTCGCCGCCCTGTTTTCCGCGTACGTCGTGCCGAAGCTCAATACGAGGATAGCGTCTTTATTTTCCGCCTCCTTCATGGCCGGATTGTCGTATGACCGGACGCCGATCTGCGCCGCCTGACGCAGGGCCGGCGTAGCGTTCTTTACCTCCCGATTCAGGGTATAGCCGGCCGAGCTGGCCGGAAGGGCGCCGACCGCGCCGATTGAAATGCCAAGTACTGCCATTGTCACAACCTTCTTCCATCGTTCCTTCTTCATACTATCACTCCTATGTCCGTTGATGATTACATACTGCCGTCACCACCCAACGCATAGGCATATATAAAATGCCGCACGAATCCCGTGCGGCATAGTCATAGCGTCATATACGCATTCAATCTCCATCCCCATCGCTCGCAGGTCTGTCGGTGATTATCAGTCAGGCAGTTCTTCTGGCTCGGATTCATCGCTCCGCTGCGCCTTCCCATGCCTATGGGGCACAGTGACATCATGCAGCATAGCTCATCCTTACAGCGGCGGGACCGCGCCGGCCTTTCACCGGTCTTCTCTATTAAGTCTGCGACACCTGACCTGCAATATGTAATTTCATTTACTATAGCATGACATATATCCCTATGTCAAAGACTTTTATTTCATGCTTTCTTTGATGGATTTCAAGTCTTCAATGTCGATGTTTTTCAAAATCTTGCGGAACTGCTCCAGCTGGCTTTCTACCTCCGCCGACAGCTTGGGGAAATCAGGATTGATTTCCCGCAGCGATTTCAGGACGATCTGAGCCACGACGTACCGCGTATACCACTTGTTGTCCGCCGGTACGACATACCACGGCGCGTAGTTCTTCGTCGTCGCCGAGATGACCTCGCTGTACACCTTCTGATAGCGGTTCCAGTACTGCCGTTCTTCGATATCGGACATGGAAAACTTCCAGTTCTTCTGCTTGGTCACGATGCGGTCGATGAGGCGCTTTTTCTGCTCGGCCTTCGACACGTGGAGAAAAATCTTGATGACCGGGAACCCATTTTCCGTCAGGTATTTTTCCCAGTCGCAAATCTGGCGGTACCGCTTCTTCCAGATGCCGTCGCTGATCAGCTCTTCCGGCAGGCCGTCGCTTTCAATCAAGTTGTGAATGCGTGCTATGACGACGTCCTCGTAGTGAGAGCGGTTGAATATGCCGATTTCGCCGCGGCTGGGCAGGGCCTTGTTGACGCGCCACATGTAGTCGTGTTCCTTTTCTTCCGTGCTGGGCTGCTTGAAGCTGTGAACGTGGACCGCCGCCGGGTTCAGGCGGGCGAACACGTGCTTGATCGTGCCGTCCTTGCCGGCCGCATCCATGGCCTGCAGCACGATCAAAATGCCGTACTGGCCTTCGGCAAACAGCTTTTCCTGCCACTGCTTCATTTCTTCAATGGCCTGGGGCATGAGCTCCGTCTTGACCTTTTCCTTATCTATGTCGACGTCGCAGACTGTAGAAAACTTGCTCAAATCAATTTTTTCGCCTTCCTTGGCTAAATATCTCTTGATGTCCATACCTAACCTGCCTTCCCCCTCTCCCGAAGGAACTATATCATTTATTTATATTGTACATCGTATCATGAATTTTATAAATAATAAAAAAACATATTTACCATTACAAATTCACATTAAAAATCTTCATCTATCCCGAAACTGCCGGCCATAAGCCGTCTGCCGCGTCGTGTCTCCCCGTCCGGGCCGGCGCGGCGCTCCTTGCAGATTTTGAAAGTCCCCGTCCCTACACATTGCCGGAAGTCCTGCTATAATAAAGCTGTACAATGGCTCTGGACAGGAGGTACCCGGATGGACAAGATGTCGATAGAATTACTCCAGCAACAAAACCCGTTCATGTCGCTGAACGACATTACCTACACGATTCTGCTTCAAGAAATCGTATGCTTCCGCATCCCTCCCGGCAGCTGGATTAACGAAAACGCCATTGCCAAGCAGCTGGGCATCAGCCGGTCGCCCATGAAATACGCCCTGAGCCGGTTGGAAAAGGAAGGCTACGTCAAAAAATCCCATAAGTACAGCGTGACGGGCTTTTCCATCAAAGAGTACACCGACTTAAAGGAGCTGTGCTTTCTCTTGGAATCGTACGCCGCCGGCCGGGCCGCCGTCGCCGCGACGGATACTCAGCTAGAAGAGCTGCGCGAGTTGGCACACCAGATGAACGACATATGCTGCCGCGCAGACGAAACGCCTCGCGACATCCTGTCACGGACGATCATGGATCTGGAATACCAATTCCACCTGAAGCTCGTCCTATTCGCTGATTCGCCTTTATTGTCCGACCTGTACGAGCAAATCAAGTTCAAGCTGTTCCGCTACCGCAGCTACATGATTTACAATCCGCCCGAAGGGTATTACGACATCATCGCCACGGATCACCTGGTCATCTGCGACGTCCTGGCCCTGCACGACCGCCAGCTGGCCGAATCTATCCTGCGCCGCCACCTGAATTTCTTTAACACCCACTTCCTTAAATTATTTCACCTAAACAGTTTATAAATATCATATTTCAAAAGCAAAAAGCATTGTTCGTAATTAAATTTACGGCAATGCTTTTATTTTTTGTTTCACATTCCAGTCATTTTACCGCCTTCGGCTGAATAATTCCCTCGTTTTTCCGGCCTTTTGTACAAATTTTGACACATTCGGAAGGATAGGATATTCTACAATTAACTAAAACGCATTTATAATATGCATTTAAAATATGTTATAAATGGAACGTGTTCGTTTTATCAAAGCCGATTGCACAAAGCAGATTCTTTTACAAGCGGAGGTGTTTAGGTCATGGCTGGTTTATTAAAATTTATTTCCTTTTTTACCAAATACGTCACGTTGTGGGTCATCCTCTGCGCCGTATTTGCCTACTTCTATCCCGAGCCGCTGAAGCCTTACGGCAGCTGGATTTCCTATTTTTTAGGCATTATCATGCTCAGCATGGGCCTGTCCATGTCACCCAACGACTTTAAGCTCATCTTCTCCCGACCGAAGGACGTCATCATCGGCGTCGTCACCTTGTACGTCTTTATGCCCCTCGTCGGGCTCGGCATCGGCACCTTCCTCAACCTCTCGCCTATGCTCCTCGTCGGCTTCGTCCTCCTCGGCTGCTGCCCTACGGGCACGTCGTCCAACGTCATGACCTTCCTGGCAAAGGGCGATAAGGCCTTGTCCGTCACCATTTCCAGCATCAGCACCATCGTCGCCCCCTTTATCATGCCCGTGCTGCTCCTGTTTTACGTAAAGCAGTACGTAGATATCGACGCCGTGGGGTTATTCATCAGCATCATTCAGATTATCATCATCCCTATCGTCTTAGGGCTTATTGTCAATAAGGTCTGCAAAAAACAGATGCCGGTCATTCAGAAGATCGTCCCCTTATTTACGGTACTGGCCCTGCTGGGCATCATCCTCGTCGTCGTAGCCCTGAACGTCGAACGGCTGCAGACCGTGGCCCTGATGGCCGCCGTCGCCATGATCCTCTACACCGTCATCGGCCTGATCGTCGGCTTTTCCGTATCCCGCCTCCTGCGCATGCCCCAGGCTAAGGGCAAGGCCATGACCTTCGTCATCGGCGTGCAGAACACGGCCTTAGCCGTAACGCTGGGCATTACGTACTTCGATCCCCTGGCCGCCATCCCCGGAGCCATCGGCGTCGTCTTTACGACGGTATTCTGTTCGTTTATCGCCTCTCTCTGGGGCAACCGGACCGTCGAAGAATAAGGCATTATCAGCATATCCTGTTTATTTTTAATCACTTGCAGAAGGAGCGTGTCATCGTATGTCAACATTCAACAAAGTAACGGACGAATTAGTACAGGAACTGAAAAGCGTATTAGGCGAAAAGGGCGTCACTGTCGACCCGGAAAAATTAGACGTCTACAAAACGGACGAAGAAGGTAACTCCTATTGGTTCCACACGCCGGAAGTCGTCGTCTTCCCCGAAACGACGGAACAAGTAGCGGAAGTCGTAAAGCTCGCCAATAAATACCTCGTACCGATTACGCCCCGCGCAGCTGGCTCCGGCGTCGCCTGCGGCGCCATCCCCGTCCACGGCGGCATGGTCATGGAACTGGACCGCATGGACAAAATCCTGAAAATTGATACGGACAACATGTACGCCGTCGTCCAGACCGGCGTCCGCACCAGCGTCATCCAAAAGACGGTCAACGAATACGGCCTGCTCTACGCCGGCGACCCCTGCAGCGCCGACAGCTGCCAGATCGGCGGCAACGTCGCGACCAACGCCGGCGGCAACAAGGCCGTCAAATACGGCACGACGCGCAACCAGATTTACGGCATGAAGGTCGTCACGCCGACAGGCGACATCGTCGACGTCGGCGCGCGCCTGCAGAAATGCTCCACAGGCTACTGCCTGGAACAGCTCATCTGCGGCTCCGAAGGCACCCTGGGCATCGTAACGGAAGTCACGCTGAAGCTCCGTCCCCTGCCGCCGTATAAATTCGACCTCGTCGCCATCTTCAAGGAAGATGAAAAGGGATTCGCCCTGCCCAACAAGATCCTCAAGGCCGGCCTCGAACCGACGAGCATCGAATACATGGACAACAAGGCCCTGTCCATGTGCAGCAAGTTCTGCAAGGTATCCCTGCCCCACGTCGACGAAGGCTGCTGCTACGTCATCATTACGGTAGAAACGTTCGACGAAGACGAACTGGACAAGAAGATGGAAAAACTGAGCGATTTGTGCGACGCCATGGGCGCCGTCGACGTCATCCAGGCCGACGACCGCATCTGGGGATGCCGCCGTCAATTCGCCGAAGCGGCCCGCGACATCGACATCATGTTCGTCGCCGAAGACTTCGTCGTTCCCCTCGAACACATCGCCGAAATCACCTCCAAGATTCCGGGATTGGAAGAAAAACACGGCATTTACAGCGTAACGTCGGCTCATATCGGCGACGGCAACATCCACGTCCTGCCGCTGAACGTCGACAAGCTGTCTCCTATCGAATGGATGGAAAAGATGGAAGGCTTCCATAAAGACCTGTTCGACGAAGTATACGCCTTAGGCGGCAAGATGTCCGGCGAACACGGCATCGGCTACAAGAAGCTCCACGACTTCAAGCGCTGCACGCCTCCCGGCGAATACAAGATGATCTGCGCCATCAAGAAGGCCCTCGACCCCAACAACATCCTCAACCCGTCGAAGATCATCAACGTCGACGACCAATAATTCCGCATTTTCTCCTATGATTCCCATATTCAACTAAATCACCTTAATGAACGAAAGGCCCGCCGTCTTCATGGACGGAGGGCCTTTCGCCGCGCCGGGAAGCTTTCATATCCATTTGTCAAATACGAATAAAAGGGACGGCATCGTAAGGATAGACAAGATCGTCGACAAGACGCACAGCTCGGCCGAATACACCGGGTCCTTGTCGTATAAGGCGGCCATAGACGTGACGATGGCCGCCGTCGGCGTAATAGACGCTAAAAATATGGTCATGAGAATGTTCTTCCCGTCGTCGACAAAAGATGCCGCACCCAACAGGGCCAGGACGCTGGCCAGGACGACAGGATATACGATGAGCCGCAGGCCTACGGGCAGATAGGCACGAAGCTTGCCGAAGATTTCCTTCAAATCGCAGTCGGCAATAGCCATGCCCGTAATGAGCATGCCGACGGGACCGATCATAGAGCCGACGCTGCCCATAGTCTGGTCGATGAGGGGAGGCAGGGAAATATGCAGCAGAAAGAGGGCTGCGCCGAAGCATATGGCCAAGATATTGATGTTGCAGACGATGCTGCGGATATGGATTTCTCCTCGCCCGCAGAGCAGGCAGGAGCCGTGCGTCCATAGCAATATCAGCTGGACTACGGCGTAGGCGCAGGGATAAATGAGATACTCCGTCCCCAGCAGGGCTGTGACCAGGGGAAAGACCAGTATGCCCGCATTGGTATAAATCAAGGCCATTTGCTCGACAGCCTTCAGGCTAAAGATGGGACGGAAAGCCGCCGTGAGGAGGATGAACAAGGCGTGAACAGCGACGGCGGCACAAAAGGCGAAGAACAGCCCCCTGCGCACGGCCTCGCTCGGCTCTACCTGAAAGGAATGGATGATGACGCACGGCAGGATGAGATAGACCAGCAGGACAGACAAGGCCTTGCCGTCGGAGCTGCGCAGCTTGCCCGTCCGTATGAGGGCGAAGCCCATGAGCATGATGAGAAACAGCTTTACCGTTTCCTTTAGTAATATCAGACTGATTTCCACTGAAACTTCCTTCTTTCTCCATAGACGACGAAGCCAAGGAAGACCATATCCCCTATTTCATGGCGCTGTCGTTCGTCCTGTTCCATTATATGAACACTTTTATTTTTGTATAAGTTTATACTATTTTCCTTTCTTGTCAATGGAGTCTGATAACTTTACCGTATCATTTTTATATGACCAGTATGCTCATGATTTATATATCATACAGGTATCAGCGTCGCTTTCCTGCAGCAAAAAAACAGGCCGCCTTGCCGCGCGCGTTCGTACCGCGGCCACCGACGGCCTGTTTCGTCGGACAATTCCGTATATCGTTACGGCCCGATTACCTTTCGTTTAAAAATGCCGTTATTTTATGGACGCCATATACTCCAGATATTCTTCCTTCGTCATGAGGGGCTTGTAGCCGTCCAGCAGGTCTTCGATGCCCTGGGCGTCGCCGTAAAGCAAGTCGATGAGGACGCAGGCCAGCGCCTGGGGCGTCTTCGTGTACGCCGTCTTTTCTTCAAAGAGGGTGAAATCCACACTGTGCAGCGCGCCGTGGACGCAGCCGACCCAGGGATGGATAATCGGCATGAGGTGCGATACGTCGCCCATATCGGTGCTGCCCGTATCCTGAGGCGTATAGCGGATGTGCTCTGCGCCGAAGATGGACTGGCAGTTTTCTTCCAGCAGCTTCGTCAGTTTTGTATCCTGACGCATGGGCAGGTAGCCCGGCAGATTCTGAATTTCACAGGTCGCGCCGACGGCCATCGCCCCAGCCTGCAGGGCCCTGTCGACGCTGGCGTTATATTCCTTAATGGCCTCGACAGAGGCGGCGCGGACGTAGCTTTCCATCCGCACGTGATCGGGAACGACGTTTACCAAGTCGCCGCCGCTGGTGATGATGGGATGGAAGCGGACGTAATCTTCTTCGCGGAAGGTTTCGCGCAGGGCGTTGACGCCCATGAGGCCCAGCATGGCCGCGTTCAGGGCGTTAATGCCGTCGTGCGGAGCCGCCGCGGCGTGCGCCGCTTTGCCGTGGTATTCGACGAGCTTGCTGATGAAGCCGTCGCAGGGGCTGCCGAGCTGGATTTCGCCTTGCGGGTCGTCCGTCGTCGTGACGTGCATCTGCATCGCCGCGTCGATATCGTCGAAGCCGCCCTGGTAAATAATTTCTTCTTTGCCGCCGAAGAAATGAATTTTTCCCTTATTCCGCAGGGAATTTCTGTATTCGATTTCAATGCATTCTTCAGCAGGCACGGCGAATAAAACGACGTCGCCGCCCAAATATTTCATGGCGTCCGTATCGTGCAGGGCCATGGCGACGGCCATCAGGTTGGCCATCTGTACGTAGTGGCCGCAGCAGTGCGCCGCTCCTGTCGTTTCGTCGGCGCCGGGATGATTGCGGCAGACCAGGGCGTCCAGCTCGCCGAAGACGGCGACGGTGCGGTCCGATTTCGTCCCCTTCATGCGGCCTTTTACGCCGTTGATTCCCCAGCCGTCCGTATAGGAAATGCCCAATTCGTCGAAGGCTTTCTTTACCTTGGCCGACGTCTTATATTCCTTATAGCCCAATTCCGGTTCGGCGAAGATAGATTCGCCGAAGGCCTTTATGTCGTCGAAGCGCTTTTCAATGGCTTCGCACACCGCTTTTTTTAATTCTTCTTTTGTCATTCGCACACACCTTTTTTCATAAGATTTGCTTGCTTAGAATATGCCTTCCAGATGAAGGACGATTTCCGCCATAATCGTCGCGCCGAGGAACGAACCTGTCGCTACCATAAGCGCTACGGGAACGATACGCCAGGACAGGCGCTTAAAGGCCGGAATATCTTTGCCCAGCGACAAGCCGGCATAGGCCAGGATCGGCGTCGTCGCAGCCAGTACGCTGAACTTGCCCGTCGTCTGAGTAATCCAGGCTTCGCCGGGGAATCCGGGAATCGACACGATGACGGCGATGATAGATGCCCAGAACACGATAGGCAGCTTATTCAGGCCGGGAACATGGGCCAGCAGCACGCCGATAAGAGACAGGACGACAAAGACGATAGAGCTGATAGCCGAATCGGCAAAGTTGCCGCCGAAGCCGACGCAGTTGCCGACAGTGCAGAAAATACCGGTCAATACTAAAATGATGATCGTGTCGCGCATCATGTCGCCAAAGCTCTGCTTTTCCGCAGCCTTGGGAACGGCGTCGGCAACGACGTTTTCTTCCTGAACCGCTTCGACAGGAGCGTTTTTAGACCGTTTATCACCCGTAACCAGCTCATATACCTTAACCGTAACGGGCAGGGAAATGAACAGGGCGAAGTAAATACCCAAAATGGTCGTCATGAGGTTTGCCGCGCCGGCATAGGCCTGGATGCGCTGCGCTTCTTCCGGGAATACGGCGACCAGAGAGCCGATAGACGCGGCCATCATGCTGGCGCTGCCGATGCCGCCGCCCATCGCCAGGGCATAAGGATGGAAAAATCCCGTCCTGGCAATGATGCCGCTCAGAATAGAAATCCACAGCGCGCCGAACAAGGTACCGCAGATGTACATACCCATAACGCCGCGGCCTTCAGGAGAAAAAATACCGTATTTTTCAGCAATAATCGCTACGTTCGGTTCGCGGTCGATAGAATAGCAGGCGCCGATAGCTTCGCGGCCCATCTTCAAGGCCAGCGCCATGGGAAGGCCGAAGACGATCGTGCCGAAGAAGTGGCCTAATTCCTGCATGATCAACGCCCAGCCGGAATTCAGCAGCATGTGCAGGTTCGGCCCGATGCCGAGACCGATCTTTACGATCAGCACCAGCATGGCAATCGGCATGACCTTGCCGGCTACATCCATCATTTTTTCATTCATGACTCCAAGAGACGGATAACTGAGGATGCCGCCCATTACCAGTGCATACAACAGCGGTAAAAATACGACGAGACCGAAAGAATGAACGCCTATCAGTTCAGCAATAATGATGATAATGAACGCAAATAGGTGCACCTTCCAATTCCTAAGCAATTCCATAAAAAATCCCTCCTATAAATACATTTGTATGATTTTAATAATACCATACTTTCTCTTATTACCATAGGCTTTTTTTTGTATTTATACAGGAAATATTTTCCTGGTAAATTGCAAGTTGAATTTGAACAACCATAATCAGGAAACACACTCACTAGCATAAACTTCATCGAGGAATGCATCAAATAGCTCTGGCGGCGTATGGTAGCCCAAAACACGCCGTGGGCGCTGGTTCAGCGTATCTGCCATGTTCAGGATATCCTCATCAGAGAACCGCTCCATGGACATGCCCTTTGGGATGAAATCCCTCAGCAGGCCATTGTGGCGTTCGTTCTGAGCCCGCTCCCATGAGCTGTACGGATGTGTAAAGTATATCTTGGTATCGAGGTTCTCGAACTGCGATAAGTTCTCAAACTCTGGACCGTTATCGGCCGTCATCGTCTTAAAGATCTGGCTGAAGTACTCTGCGCCATATCGCTCCTGCAACTGTGCAAGAGCAGCTTCAACGCCGGCGCAGGTACGTCCAGGAATTCGGATAGCGATGTAGTTGCGCGTAACCTTTTCAACAGCGGTGAAGACTACTGCTTCACGACCTGCGCGCCGACCAACGACCGTATCCACTTCCCAGTGGCCCATCTCGGTACCATCATCGACGACGGCAGGACGTTCCTCAATGGAGCGACCCTTCATACGTTTGTTCTTACGCACCCATTTGCGGCGGCGTTTGTGCTTCAAGACCTGCGGTACCTCGAAGAGTGACAGTGGAAGTTTGTTAGCCCAAAGCATGTTGTAGAGCGTCTTGGTACAGGGAATCTGTTCCGGCGTAAATAGCTTATTTCGCCTAGCATAGCCAACGCAGGCATCCAGTGACCAGCGTTCTTGGCGGACTCGTTCCACCATCCATTGGATAAACAGCTCGCAGTCGTCATGATCGATTTTACAAGGCTTCCTGGAGTTCTTGCGATTCTCTGCATAAGCCTTCTGACCGCGCTTTGCCATATACTGAGGGGCACGACCGTGCTTGCTTTTCCGATCCGGCGTTCCACGCCGAAGTTCATAGAAAACAGTCGTATGAGCACATCCTACTGCAGCAGCGATGTTGCGAAGGGAAAGCCCCTGGCGATGCAGGGCCTGAATCATGCCACGTTCCTCCAAAGAAAGATGGCGGCCGGGTGTACGTACGTCCTCAATTGTGTTAGAATGGATGTGATCCATAGTGATTGCTCCTTTGTTGATGATTTCTCGCAAAACCATTTTAACATGAAGCTTCACTATGGATTTTTGTTTTTTGATTACCTGTTCAAATTCATTTTACAATTAACCGAAATATTTTCCTGACCCAATAGTATATATGCCCTTATATACATAATAAGTATATAAGGGCATATTATAAAATATACAAGCCGCAGTCATGGTACATACAAAAAATACAGGAACAGTCTTCGCACGGAGGGCGACACGTCAAAAACGGATATTGCTACTGCAGTTAGCTGATTTCAATCCACACCCTCACGTGGAGGGTGACCGGTGCAGCGATTTTTGCATCGACGACCTCATGAAATTTCAATCCACACCCTCACGCAGAGGGTGACGCCGGCGCCTCGTTTGAGAGCATGCATATGGCGCAATTTCAATCCACATCCTCACACGGAGGATGACAGGACGCGGCTGAAAAATACCGCCCCGACGATGCATTTCAATCCACATCCTCACACGGAGGATGACTTGATACGCATTAAGCCACCCACCATGCCAGAGGAATTTCAATCCACATCCTCACACGGAGGATGACCGACGTAGACTACGGTACTCGTGTCATCGGGTATCTATTTCAATCCACATCCTCACACGGAGGATGACGGCACCCCACCAATATCGGGACAGCCCCGTCTGTATTTCAATCCACATCCTCACACGGAGGATGACAAAACGATGTCAATAGCTTGTTGGACTCGTGGGATATTTCAATCCACATCCTCACACGGAGGATGACGTCGAAATGAAACGACGCCGGGGACGCAGCGGTAAATTTCAATCCACATCCTCACACGGAGGATGACACGAGCGGATCGGCGGCATGGAAGTTGATATGAACATTTCAATCCACATCCTCACACGGAGGATGACTATGTGTCTGGGGATTTGCCAACCAAATCATGCTATTTCAATCCACATCCTCACACGGAGGATGACACAGCTCTTGCCGTCTGGCACCCAGCGATTGAAGATTTCAATCCACATCCTCACACGGAGGATGACATAGATATAGACCAATGATAAGACATGCGGTAAAATTTCAATCCACATCCTCACACGGAGGATGACCTGTACGGTATCGCCACCGGCAACGCCGTTTGCACATTTCAATCCACATCCTCACACGGAGGATGACCGCTGCATTTGGTATATCTTATTCCGAAATACAGCATATATAGAACTTGATGCAACTTTATCCAGCTGATTTGCTGAAAATCGCTGTCTATTTCGACAACATGTTACTTGTTTGAGTGCGAATCTCTCCACGATATATCCGATACTTGCAATTCGCACTTACCCATGTATTAAAGTATATAATCTCATTCACTAACTGAATTATGCGATTTTCCGAGAATTGTTTCCGATACCATATCCCTAAGGGAACATAAAAGGGAAAATCTAATCCAGTAAACAGATAGCTCGGACAACGTCTATCTCCACTCTTTTTCCAGCAGGAAATCGCGAATATTTCGATGCTTGATGCCGTCCCGGCTCATGTCAAACTCATCCAGCGTAAGAACGTACTTAGGGTAATTGTCCCGAACTCGCTCATAAACGCCAAATTCTCGTTGAATCGTTTCCTCTGACGCCAACAAGTAGGCGACCTGGATATACAGCCGATTACCTTGCGATTCACAGATAAAATCAATTTCTTTATCGCCAACTTTACCTACGGTTACAACATACCCGCGGCGCAGCAGCTCCAAATAGACAATATTTTCCAATACCAAATTAATATCTCGCTGATTGCCGCCAAACACGGCCTCCCGCACACCATGGTCGGCCACATAGTATTTCTCGTTCACCGTAAGAATTTTCTTCCCCCGGAGATCCTGCCGCTTCACTTGATAGAACAAAAAGGCGTCAGTACAGGCTTTCAAATATCCTAAAACCGTTTCCGGCGATACGGACCGCCCTTCGCTCTTCAAATACTTAGAAATAGCTGTAGATGAAAAGGTAGTGCCGATGTTGGCCGTCACATAGGCAATAATCCTCTCCAGCATATCTACGTCGCGAACTTTATTGCGTTGAACAATATCTTTAAGCTCTACAGAGTTAAACAAATCCTGCAAGTACTGACGGCAAGCAGTTTCTTCATATCGCAGGTTGGCTAAATACGGCATTCCTCCAGCAGTGAGATAACGATTGAAACACGTCCTGACATCTGCTTCCGGGAAAATAGTACGGTACAGCTGAATGAATTCATCAAAAGAAAAGGGATAGATGACGAACTCCACATATCGCCCGGCTAAATATGTAGCCAGCTCGCCGGAAAGCAGCTTGGCATTAGAGCCTGTAATATAAATATCGCAGTCCAGCTCCACCCGAAAGGAATTGATACATGTTTCCCAATTCTGCACTTCTTGAATTTCATCAAAAAAGAGATATATCTTTCCTGAAATCTTAGCCGCTCTGCAGATGATTTCATCATGAAGGGCTTGAGCAGTACAAAGACTGGCATTGCTCATATTTTCAAAGTTAATAGATATAAACTGAGAAGGATCTACACCAGACGCCATTATCTCCTCCTGAATCAGTTCCAGCATAACAGACTTTCCACAGCGCCGAATACCCGTTAGTACTTTGACCAAATCGCTTCCAATAAACGGCCGAATACGGCTCATGTACGCCTCCCGCTTAATCATGCCTTTCCCCTCCCCTTCGATAGTAAAATTATAATAACACAGATATATATGATATTCAATTTATTTTCATCATTTTTAACAGTTACACTAGATAAAAATATAAATTATACAAAATATAACAGATATGGAGGAGCAATTAGCGGTGCTTAAATTTTTTATATCGTTTGCAACAAAACTCTCTATATACCCATGTATAATAAATTTTAATCTTAATTCATCCTATGTCTCAGTCTATTTAATATAGGTAAATTGCAAGTTGAATTTGAACAACCATAATCAGGAAACACACTCACTAGCATAAACTTCATCGAGGAATGCATCAAATAGCTCTGACGGCGTATGGTAGCCCAAAACACGCCGTGGGCGCTGGTTCAGCGTATCTGCCATGTTCAGGATATCCTCATCAGAGAACCGCTCCATGGACATGCCCTTTGGGATGAAATCCCTCAGCAGGCCATTGTGGCGTTCGTTCTGAGCCCGCTCCCATGAGCTGTACGGATGTGTAAAGTATATCTTGGTACCGAGGTTCTCGAACTGCGATAAGTTCTCAAACTCTGGACCGTTATCGGCCGTCATCGTCTTAAAGATCTGGCTGAAGTACTCTGCGCCATATCGCTCCTGCAACTGTGCAAGAGCAGCTTCAACGCCGGCGCAGGTACGCCCAGGAATTCGGATAGCGATGTAGTTGCGCGTAACCTTTTCAACAGCGGTGAAGACTACTGCTTCACGACCTGCGCGCCGACCAACGACCGTATCCACTTCCCAGTGGCCCATCTCGGTACCATCATCGACGACGGCAGGACGTTCCTCAATGGAGCGACCCTTCATACGTTTGTTCTTACGCACCCATTTGCGGCGGCGTTTGTGCTTCAAGACCTGCGGTACCTCGAAGAGTGACAGTGGAAGTTTGTTAGCCCAAAGCATGTTGTAGAGCGTCTTGGTACAGGGAATCTGTTCCGGAGTAAATAGCTTATTTCGCCTAGCATAGCCAACGCAGGCATCCAGTGACCAGCGTGTTCCTGGCGGACTCGTTCCACCATCCATTGGATAAACAGCTCGCAGTCGTCATGATCGATTTTACAAGGCTTCCTGGAGTTCTTGCGATTCTCTGCATAAGCCTTCTGACCGCGCTTTGCCATATACTGAGGGGCACGACCGTGCTTGCTTTTCCGATCCGGCGTTCCACGCCGAAGTTCATAGAAAACAGTCGTATGAGCACATCCTACTGCAGCAGCGATGTTGCGAAGGGAAAGCCCCTGGCGATGCAGGGCCTGAATCATGCCACGTTCCTCCAAAGAAAGATGGCGGCCGGGTGTACGTACGTCCTCAATTGTGTTAGAATGGATGTGATCCATAGTGATTGCTCCTTTGTTGATGATTTCTCGCAAAACCATTTTAACATGAAGCTTCACTATGGATTTTTGTTTTTTTGATTACCTGTTCAAATTCATTTTACAATTAACCTCTATTTAATATATAACAGATATTACGATTCTTTTATTACCATAATTTTATCCAAAAATGTAATATTAAGTTTTCAATTCGCCTCCTCACACGGAGGGTGACCGATGATTTTAGAGCGATGGAAATTGTAGAGGAGATTTCAATCCACACCCTCGCGTGGAGGGTGACTCAGTTCCTCGATGAGCTCGCCGGCCGTGCGTTTATTTCAATCCACACCCTCGCGTGGAGGGTGACACCGCACAGCGGCCGAACGAGCCAAAGCTGAGAAATTTCAATCCACACCCTCGCGTGGAGGGTGACTACATTCTGTCGAGCTGTAATGCCCAACAATCGGCATTTCAATCCACACCCTCGCGTGGAGGGTGACCCACCATTCAACCGTTTATCTAATGCGACCTTACCATTTCAATCCACACCCTCGCGTGGAGGGTGACATACCATTATCGTCTTTATCCAACATGGCCCGGCCATTTCAATCCACACCCTCGCGTGGAGGGTGACCTCACACCACGAGTATCTTTGTATAGTATGACCAATTTCAATCCACACCCTCGCGTGGAGGGTGACACGATGGAATTTCCGGGCATGTACGACCACATTGCATTTCAATCCACACCCTCGCGTGGAGGGTGACTGTCTGGTTTCACTACCGTGTTCTCCAACGTATTATTTCAATCCACACCCTCGCGTGGAGGGTGACAACAAGACGCCGGCCGAATGTGTGGAAATGCTGACATTTCAATCCACACCCTCGCGTGGAGGGTGACCGAGCTGAGTAGTTCAGCTTTTCTTGTTTAGCAAATTTCAATCCACACCCTCGCGTGGAGGGTGACGAAAAATGTAGGAAAGCATTTCGTCCGGTGTATCTATTTCAATCCACACCCTCGCGTGGAGGGTGACGCTAGAGGCACCCGCCCACTGTTCTTTACCTTATAATTTCAATTCACACCCTCACACTGAGGGTGACGGAGCGAGACACCAAAGACCTTGCTGGACACGATATTTCAATCCACACCCTCACACTGAGGGTGACTTCCGGGGCATACCCCAGTCGTGGAGCCGGAAAAAATTTCAATCCACACCCTCACACTGAGGGTGACGTACGCCACGACCGTATTTAAGACCGATATGGACATTTCAATCCACACCCTCACACTGAGGGTGACGTTGCGTCCGTAGCATATACCAATGAGTACGGCGATTTCAATCCACACCCTCACACTGAGGGTGACGTTATTAAATATTTGTTGCGAGCCGAGCTGAAAGATTTCAATCCACACCCTCACACTGAGGGTGACTCTTCATGACCGATACCAACAAATTCATCCAAAAAATTTCAATCCACACCCTCACACTGAGGGTGACTTTTGTTGTAGGAATTATGCGAATACCTCTTTCTATTTCAATCCACACCCTCACACTGAGGGTGACTTTGTTTGACGACCTGAACCGTCGCGCCTTAGACATTTCAATCCACACCCTCACACTGAGGGTGACACCAGCTGCGGGTATTCTTCGTTTCATTGATTGCTCATTTCAATCCACACCCTCACACTGAGGGTGACCGCAATTTGAAAACGTGCCCGATGCGTTGCTGACATTTCAATCCACACCCTCACACTGAGGGTGACTTACAGCATATAAAGGAGCTGATATATCATGGCAATTTCAATCCACACCCTCACACTGAGGGTGACGATGTAGGACGGTCAACAACAAGAGCTGTCAATAATTTCAATCCACACCCTCACACTGAGGGTGACCATCGACGCTCATCATAAGCCGTAACAATGTGAAATTTCAATCCACACCCTCACACTGAGGGTGACTAGTCTGATTCCATACATATCACCTACCCCATATATTTCAATCCACACCCTCACACTGAGGGTGACCGGCGCCGATACTTTTTTGTCCGTATCGGGATTTATTTCAATCCACACCCTCACACTGAGGGTGACCCGACGTTGCGAGGCGGCGACTTTTTGCAACGGATTTCAATCCACACCCTCACACTGAGGGTGACTTTTGCCGATTCCGTAGCGGACGCCTATCTGCTGATTTCAATCCACACCCTCACACTGAGGGTGACGTAGTTCCGAATAACTGATTTATATGTTTTTCATATTTCAATCCACACCCTCACACTGAGGGTGACTTCCGGCAAAATGCTGTGGAACTGCTGGTACAAAATTTCAATCCACACCCTCACACTGAGGGTGACTTCAAGATGGTACTATGGAAGCAGGCTTTGAAAAAATTTCAATCCACACCCTCACACTGAGGGTGACAATTGGTGTCAGTCGTAACAGTTACATCAAGTAAATTTCAATCCACACCCTCACACTGAGGGTGACAGCTACATTTGGCATCTCTTACTCCGAAACGTAGCATATCTAGAATCCTATACAACTTTATCCAGCTGATTTGCTGAAAATCGCCGTCTATTTTGACAGCATATTACTTGTTTGAGTGCGAATCTCCCTGGTATATGTCCGATGCTTACGATTCGCACAGCCTATTTCTATTGCCGGAAAGCCGCTACAGAATCAACGGGCCTTCTATGTCATATCGTTTGTCGACGCCGATGGATTCTACGGTCTTTTTATAGTGTTTCCCGAGGCGATAGAAACGCAAATTATCGACAGATTCGTCAATCACCTCATGTAATTGGTGTTTCAGCTGCAAATATTGTCCTTCGTCTACTTCGCATTCAAATACAGAGTTTTGAACGCGCTGCCCATAGTTTAAACATATCTTAGCAGCCGTCCGCAGGCGGCGTTTTCCTGCCGCTGAATTCGTACTGATATCGTACGAAACTAGAATATACATTTCGTCTGCCACCTCAATTCCTGTTATTTCCAAAGAAAGGGCGGATAGGCGTCCAAATCGTTCCGCAAAAACCGGGCTAATAACGACGCCTGCAGGAACGGAACTAATCCCCAGGAAATCTTTTCCTTTATATAGGGATGAGTCAATTCTTCTTTTTTGCGTTCCTGCCATTTGGCAATCACTTTCTTGCGCCCCGATTCGTTTAACATGACCGCCCCGTTGCTCTCGGCGTCGAAGTCCCCAGCATCGACGACCTTTTTATTGATCAGGGACAGGACAAAGCGGTCCGCAACGGGAGCCCGCAATTCTTCCATCACATCCAGAGCCAGCGAAACGCGGCCCGGTCGGTCGACGTGCATAAATCCAGCATAAGCATCCAGGCCAACCGTCTCCAACGCACTGGCTACGTCGTTGGCCAATACGGCATACATAAAGGACAAAAGGGCATTGACGCGGTTCAATGGCGGCCGGCGCGAGCGTATGCCAAAGGTAAAATCGTCTTTCTGATTTAAAATCATGTCGTCAAAACAGGAAAAATACAAAGCCTGAGCGCTGCCTTCAAAGCCTCTCAGCGTATCCAAAGCAGACGCGCCCCAAACCTTTTCCAGCATATCCGTCAGCTGCAGAGAACAAGCCTGCAGACGCCTGCCGTCCAGCCGATGCTCATACTGCCGAATATATCGTTCCATGACCCATTTTTCGTTGTACACTTTAGCCGCAATGATGTTGCGGATAATATCCAATGATTGGGCCGGATCATCGGCTACGCGGTACTGCGTCCGCCGCAGCAGGATATTTCCCTTACTGCTTCCCTGAATCCGAGCAATAAGACGTCCCCGCGGCGACATATAGGCAATGCCGATGCCGTATTCCATGCACCGTTCCATAAGCTGCGGGCTCATTCCCAAATACGTAAACAGTACAATGTCCTGCAAATTATGAAGGGGATAACGGGCCAGTGTTTTCTGCTGTTCCCGGACGACGATATTCTCTCCCTGCGTCGCTAAATACACGTCAGGCTTCGTGATATACAATGTATTTAGTAGCTTTCTCATTCTCCCAACGTCCTCTCTACGTACGAGCGGGCCGATTCTAATTTCTGCAGTCCCGGAAGGCAGATATCCTGCAGCGAACAAGCCCGGCACTTTGCGCTTTTCCGCACCTTCGGCGTATAGCCCTGCCGGTAGTACTTATTCATTTCGGCAGCCATATTCCTGACCGTTGCCCGCAGCTCGTCCGTAAATTCGACTTTCTCCCGCCGGCGCGTTTCAAAGTAAAATACCGCACCTTGGGAGACGCGGACTTCCATCATTTCTTCCAGGCACATAGCCTGAGCCGTAAGCTGCAGTATGTCGCTTTCTATCGTCTTCGGCTTCCCGCGCTTGTATTCCACGGGGTATACGATAAAGCAGGCGCCGTATTTGCTGAAGTAAGCTCCGCCCTCGTCTTCTATCAGCTCTACAGCGTCGCACACGCCTTGTATTCCCAACTCGTGAGATACGACAGGCAAGGAGCGCAGCACGCGCTTCTTGCCCATCTTTTCATCGCTCAGCCCTTCATCTACCAATGTATGCTTAATCGCTCCGTCGACGGTAAAGTAGTTTTCCGCCCATTGCTGCTCAATGTGGATGAGGGCCCATTGCCGGCGGCAGAAAGAAAAATGCTGCAGGCCGGCAAGCTGCAAATATTCAGTTTCGTTTCGTTGTCCTACGTTTTTCATCATATACCGTCTTCAATTTCTAATGTCAGACCCTTTTGCCGATACAGGTTGAACCGGTCTTCATCTACAGACACGGCGTAATCAGAGAAATCATGGACTTTTTCATCGGCCGGAGCCTGCGCCTGCACGAGTTGATGAATCTTCGCCGACGAGGCAATCCCTAAGGCATTGGGATGAACAAACCAATACAATTTCTCTACGGTCATGCTGCCTTCGGGACGAGCCGACGACATATCATTTTCAAACAAGGACAACAGGGCCTGCCGAATCAGCTGGGCGTCCTCGTCGGAAAAGCCTGTCCGCTGTGCAAAATAGCAGTTCATGCTGCCTGTAATCTTATATACGCCGAAATCCACAAAATGCTTCGTTCCCATCGTATCGGCCGACCGCTTTCCACTTTCCGAGGCCATACCGTTTGTGCTTCTTGTAATCTGCATGGTAATCACATCGACAGGGGACAGGCTTTTCCCCAGGCTGACAGACACGGGACCCCGGATGCCCAACGACTGCTTTTTTTGGAAGGTCATAACCTGTCCGAAGCTTCGCACGTCGATCCACCGCCGGCATGCCTCCGCAGCAACGTCTTCAACAGTCTCTTTTGACGTAAAATGAGCCTTGTACCGTTCTTCCAATGACTTGCAGGCATCATCTACCCGATCGTTGGCCTGTACGAAAATTTCCTGTCCCATGTCCTGAAGCCTGTTGCGTATTTTTCGTTTGATGCAGACATCGGATATTTCCCCATAGCCTTCATAATCGGTACGAGGCATGTTTCCCAATAAGGGATCGCCGTTAGGATTTGCCTGCCGTACCGATACAAACAACACAAAATCTATTTTCTTCGTCAAGCTGCTCATACCGCCGTTCCTCCTTCTTGCCGCCGCGCGTCGGCCCCTTCGTCTTTTTTCTTATAAAATTGCTGCTGCTGATAATAATAGCCTAATATGAAATCGGAATTGGCCGTCTTCTCATGATGCTGCCCGTCCCCTTCATATTCCATAATTTCAGTATACAGCTCAGCCAATATCTTCTCAAAATAGACCTTGTATCCTGGCTTCTGCTTGCTCAGGATGGCCTTACAATACTGGGTCCGCTCTTCTAAAATAGAAATCGTCCGATACGGGCGGTGTATCATGGAGGACCACAAGCGCGCCGCGTTGGTAACGCGCAGATTGGAGTTTTCTTTTTTCTTTTCTTCGCCGCCGCTCTTACTTTCCAAGGCCGCCGTTTCCATTTTTTCATACACGGACAACAATCGCCCGTAAGCAAAGCTTCGCTTGTCCATACGCAGTATCGCTCCTTTATCGTTCAATATGGGAATCTTCTGATTCCACATCTCATGATCCCAATAATATTTCTTGACGATGCCGCAGCCCATCAGCAACGCCTGGGGCCAGTATTGCCTATAGGACTGACGGTTCGTAAGGCGGAAAAACGCCGTTCGCATCATATCGGCCGGCAAGGGCTTTCTTTCCAGGATACAGGGCAGCAGCCGTTCAATAGCCGCCCGCCGTACCTTATCGTTCGCGCAGATAATCCCCTTCTCCGTTTCCTGGCCGTACAGGAAATGGACGACAGAGTACACCGACGGTGTTTTTAACACGAAGGCTTTCTTTTTTGCCGACCATCCGGGCCATTTCATGCTTTCGTACCAGGCCTCGGCCCGCTGCTTTATGTCGGCTTTGGGAAACGCGCGGAAATACTTTACGGCCATCCTGCCGTTATTGACCTTTTCCAGTACGAGAACGCAGAAGTAGTTATCGAAAATCTCATCTCCGGCGTCTTTCTTGCCGGCAAAATACTGGGCGATGGTCTTGCTATCTTTCCCGTGCAGTACCTCTTCTTCCGTACGCCGTATGGGAACAGGCTCTACGGCGATTTCTCCCATGACGACGCTTTCGAGGATATCATCCCGCTCCTCTTCTTCCATGTCCTTCATGATCGGAGCGCCGCCTAAGGGCAAATCTCCGGTCATCCACGAAACGACGTTGGCTCCGCCGCCGATATACTCGCTGTACCGCTTCGTATCCAATAAGTATTTCAGCATATTATGAATCCGCTGCGACGTTTCGTAGCCCAAGTGAAAGACTTGCTCCCCCTTGGTAAAACGCCCTATGTACGCTTCCTTATGATTGCTGATGCCTATCAGCTTCGCCGTGCCGACGACGCCGCGATGGGACGACACGCAGTACATGGGAAGGCCGGAAACGTCGCATGGTTCTACAGGCTTATCGCGGTTTGTATACTGCACGTAGTCTATAAAAAATCGATGGAGTTCCCGATTCTGCGAAACCGATACGGCTCCGTCGCTGCGTTCTACGGCAAAGGTAATGAACAAATCTTCCAAAGAAATTTGCCGTGTTTTACCTTTCCCTTTTTCTTCTTCCTGCCAGGAGACGACGTCTCCCTCAACGTCGTAGGCCTGCTCGCCGCAGCAGATTTGGACCGTACGCAGCACGTCCCGTCGGATAGTCCCCGACATGAGGTAGGTACATATGCTTTGGAAATCTTCATTGCGATGGCATTTCTCATACTCCCCTAGGTCCTGAAGCTGTTTCATATATAAGCTGTGGCGGGCGCCCTTCTTTTTTTCTACAGGCGCAAGATAGGAAAACTCGTCGCACAGAAAATGGGGGCAGTCGTTGGCCGTGCGGATGAGAGAGCCTTCCGACACGGGAAAGACCGTATATTCACCTTTTGTCAAAAAACGGCCCTGCAAAAACATCCCGTCCCGGCTGATAGTCAGCTGCACGATATCTTCGCCCCGGCTCTGGCGGCTCGAGTGGTACAGCGGCAGCAGCATAGGCTCTGATTCTTTCCACACGTCGACTAATCCCGCCGCTTCAGCAGCGTTATACGTCTGAAGCAGCGCCTGAAGCAGATTCATCGGCCATTCCTCCCTCCTCGTCATATAGGTTCCATTGTTCGTCAACGGACATATACATGTCTTCCGTAAATTCTTTTACATGATAATCGCGGAGTTCATGGCGAATGAAGCATTCTTCCGGCCGTATAAATGTAATGACGCCGTCATTCATGACGATCGGCGCAAACTGCGAATACAGCGTGCCGGCAAGGCCTCCTTTTTTCATTCGCTCCTGATAGGAAAAGGAATGGAACATGATGCCGAAGGACATCTTTCCAGAAAATGGCGTCGTCAGCCCTTCGTATTCGCTGGCCCGCAGCCGTTCTACTTCGCCGATGCATTCCCTCGTCCCCAGGAAGATATCGTGCCGTCCGCCGCGTTTCATCGATCGCAGCAATATTTGCTCGTGTTTCTTTTCATTCCGATCCTTTTCCATATCCGGCCGGTCGGCCCACTCAAAATGAAATTTCACGGCGTAGGCCACGTCTTTTAAATACGTGTAATAACTCAAATCTTTATCCCCATTCACCATGGGTACAAGTATGTTTTTCGTCTCCGTCTGAATCGGTTTCAATACTTTGACTTCGTCGACTACATACCGCAGCGTCGGCTTCCAATACACGGCTTCGACGATGCCCTGCAGCGCTTGGGCCGTCGGGACTTGGTAGGTAAATTTTTCCCCATTCGCCTTGCTCATCGGGTCGGTGAACAACGCATAGGGGCCGCTTATCTTCATGTAAAATGGGTTGGATTGAAACATAGATCTTTTCTCCTTATGCAAGTTAAAAAATGAGTTCGCTCCATTCTCCCTTCGTCAAGCCAAACTCTTCGTCGTATCCTTCTGGATCCAGCAGGTATATTCCCAGCTCCGGTATGACCTGCACGTATTCTTTCATATCGTACATGCCGACGGTATATCGCTGCAGCTTCTGCAGCACAGGCTTCAGCGCGGCAAAGTCCGGATGGCCGTCGTCGCCGACTAATGCAAAGACTTCATCTATCAGCTCCTCGTTCTTGTACGGAACGATGACAGTCTTCTCCTTGTTATCGATAAGCTGAAAGGCGTCCGCCGCCGTTTTAAACCGCTGCCTCAGAAGATACGGAACAGAGGAGCGATGTCCTATGCGGTATTGCGCCGCCATATCCCGATTTTCAGACAACATCTGCAGCAGCGTCTGGGAAAACGGGCCGTCCTGCACCGGATAGTCCAACGCTTGCCGATTCTTATGATATAAACGCCGAAAATATTCGTCTAAGCATGCCCCTATATCTAACGCTTCCTCTTCACGCTTCGATCCATATACCTTACGCAGCGCTTCCAGCGAAGCCTCCCGTTCTTTTTGCAAAACAGGCATCTTTTCCAGCGTTTCATCCATATACATAAACAAATAGACCCGTCCGGGAATCTTCCGTTTTCCATCGCGGTTGCACCGGCCGCCGGCCTGCAGCACGCCGTCCAGGCTGGTCAATGAACGATATACGACGTCAAAATCAATGTTAACGCCTGCGGCAATTAAATTGGTACTCACGCAAATCAACGGCGTCTGCCTCGAGCCTTCCCGCAGCTTCTGCAATTCCTCTTTCATGCGCGTAATGCGCTCCAGCCGATGGGCCGCGCATAAATTCGTCGTCAAATACCAGCATTCCCCAGGCCGGTCATGCGCATCGAGCCAATCGGCTATCGCGTCGTATACTTTGCGTACGGCCTTTTTCGTATTGACAATAATCAAGGCGCTTTTTTCCTGCTCCAGCTGCATCATGACATGGGCGACGAGCTGTTCCGTAGATAAAAACTGTGTAAATCGCTCGCCCAAAAGAGAATAAAACTGAGCCCGCGCAAAAACCGGCGCTGCCATGAGACTCCCGTCGACTAACGCGACGGGACTTCCCTTTTCGTCCTTTTCATATATGCAGGGATAGTTCAGAGCCCCTTCATCGTCCAAGCCCGGCGGAGTCGCCGTACAGTGAATAATCGTCGCGCCCATCATATGGGTCAGGAAATTCATCATTAAGTTATACACATGTACGCACGTCACTGGGAGAGACTGTATTTCATCGATGATGATGACGGAGCGTATCAGCTTGGAAAACCGCCTCAAGCACGCCGACTGCCCTTTGAACAGCGTATTGCTGAGCTGTACCAGCGTCGTCAGTATAACCGGCGATTCCCAGCTTTCCCGCAGATATTCGGCGCCTTCGTATTCGTCCTCTTCTCCCGCGCAGTCATCGGCAACGACGCTGCTGTGATGCTCCAGCACATGTTCCTTTCCGATGATATCCTGAATATCCTTGGCGTTTTGCTCCAACACGGACAAAAACGCCGTCGCATATATGATTCTTCGGTCGTGAAACGTACGGGCGTGATGCAGGGCATAGCGAAGAGAGGCGTTCGTCTTGCCCGCCCCTACCGGCATAGGAAGCCTATAACAGCCATCCTTCGTTACCGCTGCCGCCGCATATGCGTCGTCGGCCATGGCCGTACGTACCTGATTCAGCAAGGACGGATTCTCAGCCTTATGAAACAGGTCGTACAAACGCTCCACGTTATCGCCCATTTGCTGCCAAACAGCGTCTAATTCTTCGTCTTTGTATACCTGCTGCCTTTCTTCCAAAGCCCAATTTGCCGAATCATACACGTCAGCTTCTTTTAAGATGCCTGTCAATAGCCGTACAGTAGCGCCGAAATAAAACAAGCTGGCCTGACGCCGACTGTCTGCGTCCTGCATAACGGCTTTCCCCGATTTCCCAATCATGTGCTGGATGGCTTTATGCCAATCCATCCATTCAGCAAACCCCTTCTGATACAGCTGAAAAAGGGATGTCTTAAACCATTTTCCAGCCCAACCGTCCAATACATGGATAAAGGATGTCAGCTCTTCATGCGCCAAGATAAGGCGCTCATTTTCTTTCAGCCTCTTTTCTGTCCAGCAGCAGACAGAACCGTCTTCCATTTCCTTGAGCACATCATACAATCCATGGTGAGCCAGAATAGGATATATGAGAAATTCATTATATATGCCGTACCATCGATACGTATCGGCAGGTACGGAATTATTTACATATTTATACAACACATGCTGGACATACCAAGCTCCGACGCCAGCGTGATCCCCGCCCGACGCCGCTTCGCCGCGGATATATTTCTGCCAATCACGATTCACCTTTCCTGCGTCATGAAGAAGGCCGATAAGAATACAGATAGATTCCAGCCCAAGAGACTTACCTATACGAGCCATATACTCAGCCGTATTCCTCACATGGTCTTTGATATACTGCCCTTTCTTCAGTTCTGCATCCCAATGCGCCAGCAGCAAATCCCATTCAATATCCATAGCGTCCCAATCCTAAAAAATAATTAGCTATACCTATATATTCCGTTTCACTTCTATATGATTGATTATACCATACCTTCAAGATAGATACCTAATAAAAAATATCTACATATAATATTTTGATTTATTATATATAATATTTTGCTAGCCTTGAACTGACAAAACTGACAATACATCTAATGCTGTCATATGATTTCAATCCACACCCTCACGTGGAGGGTGACCCCTGCTGGTCGTCATCGGGCTGCTGATGTGGGAATTTCAATCCACACCCTCACGCAGAGGGTGACCGAGAAAGAAGCGTTGCGGCTTGTTCTCGTCAACATTTCAATCCACACCCTCACGTAGAGGGTGACGACACGGAGCCGTATCGGGTGCTGCTCGACCAAAAATTTCAATCCACACCCTCACGCAGAGGGTGCCAAACTACAGCATCGTCATGACCCCGCAATATGCAATTTCAATCCACACCCTCACGCAGAGGGTGACTGTAGTCTCTCGTGATGGTTTGGGTAAATGGATTATTTCAATCCACACCCTCACGCAGAGGGTGACTTGAATTTGCGAACGAACAGGGCTATGAAGACGTATTTCAATCCACACCCTCACGCAGAGGGTGACATACTTTGCGGATCTTATCGGCCGTGCCCACAGGATTTCAATCCACACCCTCACGCAGAGGGTGACGTATTCTGTATGCGGTACAGACTATAATACGAGTGATTTCAATCCACACCCTCACGCAGAGGGTGACTGTTTGTTAACAGGTCAAGATGTAGTAGGTATTAAATTTCAATCCACACCCTCACGCAGAGGGTGACAGTTCGAGTGCCTGCTCAGCGGACATGCCGTTGGATTTCAATCCACACCCTCACGCAGAGGGTGACCGGGGAACCTCGTCTTTTCGTCCCAGTCATAGCCATTTCAATCCACACCCTCACGCAGAGGGTGACAGCGGACCGTCAACGGCCAGCCGAAACGGTACATCATTTCAATCCACACCCTCACGCAGAGGGTGACTACTGCCGGCCATCGTCTCCAAGGAGATGTGGGAATTTCAATCCACACCCTCACGCAGAGGGTGACGGTAAAGAAATCAATAGGCTGCCAAGTCTTAATAATTTCAATCCACACCCTCACGCAGAGGGTGACATGTAAGAAATACTATGAATTGAGGTGATAAATACATTTCAATCCACACCCTCACGCAGAGGGTGACCCCGCGACCCGCACTGGGACCCACAGCAGGAAAAATTTCAATCCACACCCTCACGCAGAGGGTGACTCACGAGCCCTGCGGCATATACCGCAGCGACGAAATTTCAATCCACACCCTCACGCAGAGGGTGACTAAATACGGAAGCGTAGAAAAGATACCGGTGAAAATTTCAATCCACACCCTCACGCAGAGGGTGACTTCGGAGTTCATGTTATCGATACCGCTGAGACCACGATTTCAATCCACACCCTCACGCAGAGGGTGACTCGGCCAGCCTGCGGGCGTTGCTAAAAGACACGTTATTTCAATCCACACCCTCACGCAGAGGGTGACTTATATCCGCCAAGCACTACCATCCTGGAAAGATATTTCAATCCACACCCTCACGCAGAGGGTGACTTCTCCAGTCGGCAACCAATACACTGACCGCATGATTTCAATCCACACCCTCACGCAGAGGGTGACACTATTTGACAAAGCAGCGCCAGCCTGCAAACCAATTTCAATCCACACCCTCACGCAGAGGGTGACAATATCGCTTAAACATAGAATGTAAAACTTTATCAATTTCAATCCACACCCTCACGCAGAGGGTGACAGCTACATTTGGTATCTCTTAATCCGAAACATAGCATATATAGAAGCTGATACAATTTAATCCAGCTGATTTGCTGAAAATCGCTGTCTATTTTGACAATATATTACTTGTTTGAGTGCGAATCTCCCTGGTATCTATCTGATGCTTTCCATTCGCACCTGTTCATCGTCTAGTACCATTCGTTAATGTAGCATTTTTCTGTCGGGAAAAACGTTCCTAAGGTTTGCAAGGCTTTGTCGCTGCCGGATAGTTTTTCATTGAATGCCAGATCCGCTGGATCCATTGCGCCGAAGACCAGCAGCGCTAGGGTACCGACAGGCATGACGGCGTCCGGCTTCTCCTGCTCCGTCCGTTCTACAGAGCCGCGTCCCTGCCGAACGGTCAGGCGGAACGTACCGGTATTCCAGTCGGCTAAGGGATCTTCTGTTTGGATGACAAGGCTCCCTTCAGCCTGTTCCGGATAGGAAACTTGCTCCAGTGCGCCCTTGACGTCGACAATGCGGCAAGTCATGAAGGGCATCGTTTCATGGCCCTGCTTGCCGTCGGGATAGAAGCGATAGGACTGGTCGTGAATTCCTTCGTTCCATTGAAATTCACTGCCTTGAGAGCGGTGATTGTAGACGTATTCTAATAAGCCCCGCTTCCCCTGCAGGGTGGCGTAGACAAATTCGCCGCTCGTAATCGTCCCCTCGCCGATTTGATAAAACATATAGGCAATCGGCGTATCATCATGAAATACGACGGCAATATATCCTTCGGCCAGCTGGGCCTCGATGTGGCTGCGCCACGATGCTTCATTGCGGACGGCGTAGCCTGACAGGTGTTTCGTATACGCCTCGTACACGGATGCCAAATAGGGCCACTGGTCGGCGCTGTTGACGAAGGCAAAACGGACTGTCCGATCCGTCAGGGGCCGCAGCGATTCCAGCGGCATCGTTTCCTTCCACTGATGGCAGTACAACTCATAGCCATAGGGCTGGTAAAATCCCGCCTTGGACGGCATGAGAATATGAATATAATGGCCGCGGCGCTTCATTTCCTTCAGGGCGGCCGTCAGCAGCAGCCGGCCTACGCCGCTTCGTCTGGCAGCCGGATGGGTCGCCAGGCCGACAATATACGACGTCGGTACGTCCCCTCCCCGCAGGCGCAGCGTATAGGGGTTTAAATGGGTAAGACAGGCCATTTCGCCGTCCTTAAATCCCATGAGCACGTTTTCCGGCTGATAAAACTTCGAAAAATACCACTGAAAAAAAGGATGTTCCCGCGGCTCGAAGCAATAGGCCCATAAGCTTTCAACCAGATCTCTGTCTTCTTCTTTCGCTAATCGGAAGTCCATTTTCCCGGCTCCTTCAAGGTAACTTCAAATTTTTCAATATACCGCACAGGATTATAGGATTCTTTGGACTGGCGCAGTCCCGGCAGGCCCATGTCTTCCTCCCGGTTGATATACGTCGTATGGCTCCAGGCGTGGACGACGAATTCATGGTTAATGGCCTGGTACAAGCCGCGAATCGTCGGGTCGCTCTTTTCGTAGTGAATGATAGCCGTATCGTCGTTCAGCATTTCACCGATAGAAAAGGCTACAATTTTGTTGTACATGCGGATAGCGCCGCCTGTCGGCTGGAGAATGCCCCAGTTGTTGAATACCGTTTCAATGGCCTGGCGTTCGCCCTGGAGTTCTTCGTCGTCTTCAAATCCTTCGTGCTTATCATACCAATTTTCTTCCGCCGCGAGGCATTCGTCGAAGATTTCTTCCGTAATGGGAACGTATTCCCAGTTGCCGATATACTGATTGCGGAAGTGGTTGAGGTTATTCTTTTTCTGCCGGTATTTTTTGCCAGACAGGTTGATGAGGTTCTGCGTCAAGTAGACGTATTCGTAATTGTCCCGGTCCGGCGTGAAGTTATAGCAGTCCGGACAAAGAGCGCGGATGCGTTCCGCCGCCTCCGGCGTGACGCCCTTCATGAGGAAGGGATAGCCGTGCTGGTCGAACCATTCGTGCATGCGCAGGATGCCCTTCGTAAAGCTGCCGTCATGACGGGTAAAGGGAGGCAGCCAGAACTGCTTCTTGCCGCGGCCGGAGCGGATGTACAATACGTTGTCTTCCTCTGCCCACTGGATTTCATACGGGTACTGCCAGGCAAACAGGTTCATAAAGGACGCGTCGGCCTGTTCGTATCTTTGTTGATGAAAATAGTCATCAATAATTTGCTTGTCTTCCAATCGGAATTCTCTGAACGAAATAATAGTAATTCCCCCTATCTATCTCTTATCGCATAGAAACGTATGGATTATCTTTTATATAAAAACGCCAGGGAAATTGTTTTCCCTTGACGGCGTAGTCGATGTTGATCCGCGTCGTGCGCACGACGGCAAACCGCGGCTGCTCTGCAGGACGGGCGATATACAGCTCGGAGCCGCACAAATCCAATCGGTTTTGAGCCAGCGTAATATCCATGGCCCGGCACAGCTTGCCCGGGCCGTTGCTGACTGCCGGCTTTACGGCCTGCATGCGGCGGTTTTCCAACATATGTTCTATACCGGCTACGGGCTCGACGGCCCGTATGAGGACGGCCTGTCCCGAGCCTTCCGGTCCGGTAACGATGTTCACGCAGTGATACATGCCGTAGATAAGATATACGTAAGAAACGCCGCCGGCGCAAAACATGGGCTCGGTCCGCTTTGTCAGCCCGCGGAAGCTGTGGGCCCCGTCGTCGGCCATGCGGCGGTACGAGCCGCCGTAGGCCTCCGTCTCCACGATGCGGCCGATATAGGTCGTCTCCGCCGTGCAGTGAATCAAATACTGGCCCAGCAGTTTCGGCGCTACGACGCTGGCCCGCTCCTGATATTCTGCTTTAGTCCAAATCGTATAGGCCGTCATTTTTTCCTGTATCCTAAGGAATAGGAAATTTCATAGGCATATTGGCTCATGGTAAAGAGCATTTTCTGCCGGATAGAATCGTAAAACCGCATCGTCGGCCCGGCAATAGTCAGCGAGGCGATGACCTGCTCTTCAAAATTGAAGATCGGCACCGACAAGGCAAAGAGGCCGTGCTCGCTTTCATCCTGCGTAATGGCGTAGCCGTTGTGCCGGATAGAGGCAAACTCCTCTTCCGATAAATGGCCGTACTGGACGATCATGCGGTTGCGCTCTTCCTTAGGAGCCCAGGCCAGCAGCACCTTGCCGGCAGCGCCTTTATACAGCGGCAGAGACTCGCCTATGGGAATAACCCGGCGCAGCGAGTGGGTGCTTTCCACGTGGTCCAGACAAATGCGGCTGTCCCCTTCGGCGATGTATACGCTGGCCGTTTCGTTGAACATCTGCTGGAGCCGCCGCAAATAGGGCTTAACCAGCGTCATGACATTTTCCGTCCAGTGGGAAGAATACCCCAGCGCCAACGCTCTCGGTCCCAGCCGGTACTGCTTCGATATGTCGTCGCGCGTCAAATACTGACGGCGTTCCAGCGTATTGACGATACGAAAGGCCGTGGACGTGTTCAGATTCGTTCGGGCGGCGATATCCTTCAAATTCATCCCTGTATTGCACTCGACAAAGATATCGAGGACGTCTAAACTTTTTTCGAGCGACTTCAATAAACTATTGTGTCGTTCCATTCCTTCTTCCTTCATTGCGCCTCACCTGTTCCCCCTTAGGCTTACGAATTCACTTTCATGCCGATTTCCAACGAATCGGGCGGATCGACGATGACCTTGTCCCCTTCCTTCAGTCCGTCTAAAATGACGACGCGGCCTTCTTCTTCGTCGCCGGTCAAAACAGACCGGGCGTCGGCCAGCCCGTTTTCATTGACGATATAGACGAAATCGCCGCTGTCCTTAGTCCGCACGGCCGTCTTCGGCACGGTAATCTGCGATACTTCCTGCGGCGTCGATATGCGGATATGATAAAATTCACCGGGCAAAAATAAATCCTTGTCGTTGTTAAAGGTTATTTTCGCCGTATACGCCCCTGTCGACGGGTCTTTCTCCGTCGCCAAATAGGTCAGCTCGCCGGCCTGCGATTCGCCCGACGGCGCGATGACCGATACTTGCAGCGTACCGGCCTGTTTAGCGGCCTGCAGGGCCTGCACGTACATCTCCGGCACGGCGAAGGTCGCCACCAGCGGCGTCATCTGCTGAATCGTAGCCAGCACGTTTCCGGCGACAGCCACAGACGGGTTTTCCGCTACAGCCGTAATGCGCCCGTTAATCGGCGAATAGATCGTAGCGTTGCTCAGCATATCGCGGGCAGCCTGCAGATTTTGCTGCAGCTGGGCGATGCGCCCGCTGTCTACGGAAGGAGCGCTGGCCTGAGGGGCCGCCGTCTGCGACATCATTTGATTGTATTCGACGCGGGATAAGGCTCCCATGTCGTACCAGGCTTTCAGTTCCACCCGGCGCTGGCTGTCGCCGGCCGAGGGCGTATAGGCCGGCGCCGCAGCCGCGGCAGACGTCGCCGCAATCAGCTCCGATTCGGCCGCGCTGACGCTCTGCTCATACGGGGCCGTATCGATTTGGACGACGATTTCTCCGGATTGTATTTCCTGCCCCTTTGTCAGCGGAGCCGATACGATTTTACCGGAAAGTTTAGGAACGATCGTCGTCATATGAAGGGCCGTAATATTCGCGTCCAGCGTCAGGGCGACGGGATGTTCCGTCTTGGAAACGGTCTCCGTTTCCGTTGAAACGCTGCTGCCGCAACCCGAAAGCACGGCGGCCGTCATGGCGGCGGCAAGGGCTATGGCGATCCATTTTTTTACATTCACTGCAGGCCATCTCCATTTATATTAAAACATTGTATAATACAGCGTTACCAGCACTACGCCGGGCAGTCCGAGAATGCCGATAATAATGCCGGTCACAATCGTAATAGGCACAGCTTCCAACCCAATCATATATCCGTAAGAATTAATGAGATATAAGGCAAGCAAGCCCACGGCAATATTGACGATGAGCTTGCGGAAGGGAGCCAAAATCAGCTTATTCAGCAAAAATAAGGCTGCGACGCCTATAGCAATCCACATAAGGTCCATCAGTTCCTACCTCACATTTCCTGACGGTTCGCCACGGCGCCGGCCAGGGTCGCCTCGTCGGCGTACTCGATGTCGCCGCCCATGGGAAGGCCTCTGGCGATGCGCGTCACCTTGATTCCCGCCGTCTTCAGGAGGCGGGCCAGGTACAAGGCAGTCGCTTCGCCTTCTACGTCGGGGTCCGTCGCGATGATGATTTCCTTGACGTCCGTATCGCTCAGGCGCTGCAGCAGCTCCTTAATGCGCAAATCGTCGACGCCGACGCCGTCCAGGGGCGACAGGGCGCCGTGGAGCACGTGATACAGCCCGCGGTAATCGCCGCTGCGCTCGATAGCCATGACGTCCTGCGGCGTTTCGACGACGCAGATCGTCGAGCGGTCCCGCGTTTCGTCGCTGCAAATCGGGCAGGGGTCCTGAGAAGCTAAATTAAAACAGACGGAGCAGAAGCACATGGTTTCCTTCGCGCTGCGGACAGCGCTGATAAAGGCGTCGACCTGCTCCTGCGGCTGCTGGACCATGTAATAGGCCAGCTTGCGCGCCGTCTTGATGCCGATGCCCGGCAGACGGCGAAATTGCTCTGTCAGCCGGTCTAAGGGCGTATCCATCAGAACATCCCCGGCAAGTGCATGCCGCCGGTAATCTTGCTCATTTCCTGAGCCATCATTTCGTCGACCTTCTTATTGGCTTCGTTGACAGCTGCTACGATGAGGTCTTCCAACATTTCCGAATCTTCCGGGTCGATAATGCTCGGGTCGATATGAACACTTTCGACGTTCTTTTCGCCGTTCATGACCAAGGTCAGCACGCCGCCGCCGACCGTCGCTTCTACAGTGCGTTTTTTCAAGTCGTCCTGAAGCTTCTTCATTTCCTTCTGCATCTTCTGTACTTTCTTCATCATGCCTTGCATATTTCCACCAAACATTTGTAATTCCTCCTGATTTTGAAATTATGGTTTATCTTCTATGTATATATTACAGTCTCCTACCGTTTTGAGCAACGGTTCCAGCAAAGCCCGGTCCGCGGCGGTCATCTCTTCCGGCAGTACCGGCCGCAGGGACGGCGGTTCTGCCGAAACAGGCGGCTGCGGACGGGAAGCCTCGTCGGAAACACTGGCAGCCGCCTCAGGCTGCGCCTCCTCTTTAGGACGAGGCTGTTCTTCTGCAGGACGACTGGTTATACCTGATTCAGCATTTTTTTTTTCGTATTCGGCCACGTCGGGCGAGCCTTCCAGGAAGCCCTTCATGTGGTAAGAGCCGCCGAGAACCATTTCCAGCGCCTCGTCGACAAACCGGAAATAATCTTCCCGATTGGCCCGCTTGACGAGGAAAGGCGTCTTATACGCTACGGCGGCCTCGCCGCCGCCGATATAGAGGACCCGGCCCGTCCGGACGCAGGACTGTACGCCGGGCTTTTTCAGCTTCTTGCCCAAGATATCGCACACCTGCTGCCAGATCCGCTGGTATTCCGCCGACGGCACGACGGAAGACGCACCGGAAGGAGAAGGCGCTGCCGGCTGTGCTGCCGCCGGCGCAGGGGGCTGCGGCCGTTCCTGCCGCCGTTCCGGCTCAATAACAACATCTCTGTCGGCCAGCTTAGGCGGCAAACTCTCCTGTATCGAAGGCGCAGCCGGTTCCTGCGGCGGCGCCGTATATTCGTCGTCGGGAAAGAGCACGGATTCTTCGTCCATGACGCCGGGCATGCCGTCTTCTTCCGGCAAGGGAATATATTCCTTTTTCTTCGCCGGCTCGCCCTTTCCAGGAATAGCGCCGCCGTGAAAGACGGCCTGCTCCAGCTTCAGCAAGCGGTCCAATATCCCGTCGGGGATAACAGCGCTCGGCCCCACTGGCGAAACGGCTCCCGCCGCAGGCATAGGCCGGCTGGCCATGAGCAGCCCCATTTCCACGGCGACCCGCGGCGCCGGCGAATTCTTCGCCGTCAGCATGGCCTGCTGCAGGACGTTCAATACGGCGAAGACCTGCTCCGCCGCCACGCTCCCGGCCTGCTTTGCCAGCTGGGGCAGCGAGTCGGCGTAGGCAGCCAGCGTATCCGTATGGGGATCGGCCTGGTACAGCATGATAGCCCGCAGGTGTTCCACCAGCTCCGTCAGGATGATCTGCGGCTCCTTGCCCATGCGGATCACATCGTCCACTGCTTTGATGACGACGCTTCCCCGCCCCTGAAACACGGCGTCAGACAGGGAAAACAGCCAGTCCCTGCCGATGAGTCCCAGCAAATCCCGAACGAGGCTCTCGTCGATCTGCCCGTCGGCGTTGCCAACGCACTGGTCCAGCATGCTCAAGGCGTCGCGCATGCCGCCGTCGGCCTGGACGGCCAAGATATGGGCGGCTCCCTTCGTCAGGCCGATATGCTCCTGCTCTGCCACGTACATCAGCCGGGCGGCGATGTCGGCGCTGGTAATACGGCGGAATTCATACCGCTGGCACCGCGACAATATCGTCATGGGAATCCGTTCCGGCTCCGTCGTCGCCAAAATGAATATGACGTGGGACGGCGGCTCTTCCAGCGTTTTCAGCAGGGCGTTGAAGGCTTCCGTCGTCAGCATGTGCACTTCGTCAATAATATATATCTTTTTATGGCCTTCGGCAGGCATAAATTTGATCGTTTCCCGCAGCGTCCGGATGTCCTCAATGCTGCGGTTGGACGCGGCGTCGATTTCCACGACGTCCATCGACTCGCCGCTCAGGATATGGCGGCATATTTCGCATTCGTTGCAGGGATGAGACGTCGGGCCGTGGACGCAGTTCATGGCCCGGGCGAAGATTTTAGCCGTACTGGTCTTGCCCGTCCCCCTGGGGCCGGAAAATAAGTAGGCATGCGCCACTTTATCCGTATCGATAGCTTTTTGCAGCGTTTCCGTAATATGGGACTGGCCGACGACGTCTTCAAAGCTTTTGGGCCGCCATTTACGGTATAATGCGATATATGCCATGTCTCGTCCTCTCCAGATATGAAAAAAAGCAGCTAACCGCTGCTTCTACCAACCAAAAAGTATTCGTGTATGATAACCCGCCAGGTTTCCTCGTGGCACATGAAAATGACTACTTATTGCTGCTTCCTCTCGGACCTGACAAGGTTCATAGGTTTCCATTGCACAAGCCCCGGCGGATTACCACGCACCAATACTTTTATTAAGTTAGCTATGTTATTATAGCGTAAAACAGGCCTTTTGGCAAGAGGAAAGGCCTGTTTTACCCTATATAAGCAAGAATAATTCGCAACTTTTTTCGCAGCGTTATGTCAGAAACGCAGTCCCTTTATTCCGCCGTTTTTCCTACGTATTCCACGATGGCATCCAAAATCGCCGGCAGTTCCTTCGACACGCTGCCGATGTGGACGCGTTCCGTCCGTTCGTGCAGGTCTTTTCCCCACGGTCCCAGGAGGATGAAGGGAATCTGCATTTCCGCCATGGCCGAGAAGTCGAAGCTGTAGGCCTTGCCCCACAGGAGCAGGTTGTCTTCCAGTATATATTCGTTCAAATCGGGGGCGACGCAGCAGTAGCTGCAGTCCGATATGCCGTTGAAATAGTGCTTGAAGGTAATATCCGTCATCCCGCCGATTTCCCGCAGCAAGCCGTCGAACCGTTCGTCCTGCAGCATGGTGCTGTCCGCCGCCGGATAATAAGGCGGCACGAAGGCGATGACTACGAGGGGCTCCGTCATGCCCGTAAAATTGATAGTTTCTTCGATAAGGCGTATCGTTTCCTGGGCGTAGGTGCTTTCCCCCTTCTGCAGGGCCACAAAGCAGTTGTTCTTGACGGTCTCATAGAATACGTCGAAGCCCGGATAGACCGAGGCCCGCTTGAGCAGCTCCGCCCCGCTGATGACTTCCATAGACTGAGCAGAATCGACGCGGCTCAGCATCTTTTCCACGGCGTGGCGGGCCGCGTTCATCAGCAGGTACATAACATCTTCCGGCGTCTTCTGGTAGGTCATGAAATTAGCGCAGGCTGCAGCCCGCTGAGGCAGCGACACGTCGTAATGCTCCTTGCGGTCGCGGAGGTAAATCCACGCCGGCGGCGGCGTCGATTCTTCGCCCCACGAATCGGCCAGGGACATGTCGCCCTCCGTTTCGGCGATGATCTGGGACATGACGCCGATGGGATTGACGCCTTGCTGGTAATTTCCAATATGGACCGATTTCCCCTGTACGACGACGACGGGCAGGAGCTTGCCTACGGAACCCGTATACGACACGAGCTTGCCGTCGGCCATTTCATTCGGCTCGCTGTTGACCAGTACCCGGTACGTCAAGCCGTAAGACGCGCGCAGCTCCTTCAGGACCGTGACGGCGGCCCGCATCCCCGCCGAATAGGATTCCTCGTCAGGCAGGGAAATGTACAGCAAGCTGGCGTCGCCCGGATGAGCCGCATAGGCTTCAAAGACGGCCAGCTGGGCCGCCGCGCCGCCCTTCATGTCGCAGGAGCCGCGGCCGACGAGCCATTGGCCGCTCTGCAAATCGCAAAGGACCTCTTCGTTCGTCTCGTATTTCAGCAAATCATCCAGCAGCACGTCGGGAGAAAAGGCCTCGTCGCGCAGGATGCCGTACGGGTCTACGCCGACGACGTCGTGATGATTTAAGAAGATCACCGTGTCCTTTTTGCGTCCCTGCACAAAGCCGTACACGACGGAGCGGTCGTGCACGTCGTCGGGAATGTGAATCATGCCGCTCGTCACGTGTTCCATCTCCGACAGGGTTTTCTGCAGGTATCGTTCCATATCCCGTTCCTTGTCCGTATCGGTCTCGCTGTCGATAGCGATCATCTGCCGCAGCAGTTCCATGACTCGTTCGTTTCGTTCCATAATCCCTCGCCCCTTTTTTATGAAAATATCCACTTCTTGCGCGATACGTAGTTCCACACCGTTACAATGGCGCTGGCCATGATTTTGGAAACCATGGGAGGCAGCCCCAGGAGAGACGGCGATGTAAACAGCCACATGAGCAGCAGGTTCCATCCCAGTCCAATGGCGCTGACCAAGAACACCAGGGAAATTTCCGCCCCTTTCTTGTAGCGGCTGCCGCTGTCAAAGACGAAGCGGTTGCATAATATATAATGATATAAAGTAGACAAGGCGAAGGCCGTCGCCGTCGCCGTCAGGACAGCCTGCGTCTGATAGGCAAATACGCTCAGTCCCCTCAGCGTCTGAAACAGCACGTAAAACATAGCCCATTCAAACAAGGCCGCCGAACCGCCGACGAGCAAGTACATGAACAGCTTCACGTACTCGTTGTCGGTATAATCGAATCCAAAAATCTTTTTTTGTCTCATAGTATATCCGCTTACAATCTCCTTTACCGCGGCAAGATGTATGTTGTCCTAATTATACGTCATCTTGGAAAGAAATGCTACAAATTTACAGGCCCGACAGCAAATGGGGATAATTTTTTACTCAGCCCTTTATAGTCTGATAATTTTTTCACAAATTCCCCATTTGTTATAGTAAGGAAGCATAAAATATGGTAAACTATACATTAGTTAGGAATACGAAATAAAACACAGAAAGGAAGCGTCACCGTGGAGTATGTGAACTGCATTAATTTTCTACTTACTGTAGCCCAGCATGAAGTATTTCTCACCTTTTCCGAAAGTTTGTCCAAATACGGCATCACTCCGGGGCAATACGGAGTATTGGCCTGTCTTTGGAAGGATGAAACCTTGTCGCCGAAGGAAATCGCTACGATCCTCCGCGTAGAAAACTCTACGATTTCCGGCGTATTGGACCGGATGCAGAAGCGCGGCCTCATCGACCGCGTCCTCAATCCCAATAACCGCCGCAGCATTACAGTCAAGGCAACAAAGGAAGGCATGGCTTTAAAAGAACCGGTGATGAAAACGATAGACGAACTGAACGATTTGGTCCTTCGTGATTTTTCGCCGCAGGAACGAGAGGAATTTATCGGCTATATCAAACGCATCATCCACCAGCACGACATGTAACACGTCATATCGAATACCGTTATCTCATGGACGATTCATGGATAGCGGTATTTTTTTATTATTAATATTTCGTATTACAAATTATTTTCTATGCAATTTAGTCAAATTTCTTGACCTTCTGTTTTTCCTGTGATATTATGTGACCATAATAATTCTTATTACGAATTATTTCCACAAAGTATAATTTAATTCATCTACCAAAGGAGTGACTCCATTATGACAAAGTTTTCGTTTGAACAAAAAAACACATGCAAACTCATCCGCAAATTTACTTCTAAGAGCCTGACTCCTGTCAACACAAAAGTAAGCAAAGAAACGGAGTATGAAAAATTCCTCAGCGGCATCTTAGCCAACCAAAATGTCGTCATCTAAAAAATCTCCGCAGTAAAAGCTCCCGAACCAGGGACATAACAAATCCGCTTATATTTTAATTTTAAATATATTACCGTTACCAGAAGGAGTGGACGCACTATGAATTTCAATTTGACAGAACAACAGCAGCAAATCGTCGATCAGGTTCGCGAATTTACGGCCCAGCGCTTAGCTCCCGGCGTACTCGAACGGGATGAACAGCAGGTATTCCCCGTAGAAGCCTTTAAGGAATTCGGCGCCATGGGAATGTTCGGTCTCTGCTATCCGAAAGAATTCGGCGGCACGGACGTAGGCTACCTCCCGTATATCTTAGCCGTCGAAGAAGTTTCCAAAGTCGATTCCTCCTTCGGTATCGGTTTCTCCGTCAATACGTCCTTATACGGCGGCAGCGTCATGTATTCCTCCGCTACGGACGAACAGAAAAAACGCTTCCTCTCTCCTATCGCCAGCGGCAAAGCCATCGGCTCCTTCGGCCTCACCGAAGCCTCGGCCGGCTCCGACGCGGCAGGACAGAAGACCATCGCCACCAAGGACGGCGACGACTACATCCTCAACGGCACGAAGATTTTCAATACCAACGGCCCTCTGGCTGACTACACCGTCATCTACGCCCTGACCGACCCGTCTGTCGGCACGAAGAGCATGTGCGCCTTCGTCGTCGAAAAGGGCATGGAAGGCTTCCACGTCGGCAAGGTAGAAAATAAGATGGGCATCCGTTCCGCCCAGGTTTCTGAAATGGTCCTCTCCAACGTCCGCGTATCGGCAGACCGCATGATCGCTAAACCAGGCGAAGGTTTTAAACTGGCCATGAAAACCCTTGACGGCGGCCGCATCGGCGTCGGCGCCCAGGCTCTCGGCATCGCCGAAGGAGCCTTTGACATCGCCGTCAAATACCTCCAGGAACGGGAACAGTTCGGCAAGCCCCTGTTCAAGCAGCAGTACCTGGCATTCAAAATGGCCGAGCTCTACGCCGACATCGAAAAAGCCAAGCTCGTCCTCTACAAGGCGGCCTGCCTGAAAGAAGAAGGCAAACCCTTCACGACAGCCGCAGCCGTAGCAAAGCTCACCTGCACCGACGTCGCCATGAAGGTCACGACGGAATGCGTACAGATGCTCGGCGGCAACGGCTACATGCACGAATATCATGTAGAACGCATGATGCGCGACGCAAAAATCACCCAAATTTACGAAGGTACAAACGAAATCCAGAAACTGGTCATTTCCGGAGGCTTGTTCCGTCGTAAATAATTGATAATCCATAAACTCTCCATCTAACATTATGACACGCGGCAATCCGGCAGATTCTTCCCTCTGCCGGATTGCCGCATTTTGCATGCTTTTGTAGCGCAGCACGACAAAAAAATCGGCTGAAAACGCTTCAGCCGATTGTCTTGCCTGTATGCTTATTTCAACTTGGCGGCGACGTCGTTCGTAATGTCCTGACCCTGACCGTCTACGACGGAGCCGTTCAATACGACGTAATCCAAGCCTTTTTCCTGCTTAACAGCCTTCGTCTTTTCCAGAATATCCTTTTCCAGCGGCGTGAACAGCTCGATGCGCTGCTTGTTCAGCTGAACGTTGAATTTCTGCGCCAATTCCTGCTGAGCCTTCGGGTCTTTTTCCTTCTTTACCTGATCCTGGAAATCCTTCTGGGCTTTTTCTACGTCGCTGCGCCACTGAGCCATGGCCTTCGGGTAGTTCGGATGCTTCTGCAGCAGGGCTGCCATGTCGATAGTGCCCAAGCCGGCAGCGAAGGACGCGCCTACTGTACCTACTGTCATCATAGCGGCCATAAGGGCCGTCGCGATTGCTTTTTTCATGATTCATTCCTCCTCATAACTCATTGTATAATTATTGTTTTATTATTCTCTTACGCCGGTCAGCGCGAAGCATTCGCTGCGCACCGAGTCCTCGCAGGAGCGCATAGCTAAAATCGTCTTTTCAAATAAATCGGGAAGCTCCCATCCCAGCAGTTCCGCGCCCATCTTGATGACGTCGCGGGAGCAGCCGGCAGCGAAGCTCTTGTCCTTGAATTTTTTCTTCAGGCTCTTGACTTCCATGTCCTGGGTACTCTTAGACGGCCGCATCTTGGCGGCGGCCCAAATGAGGCCGGTCAATTCGTCGGACGCGAACAATACCTTTTCCATTTCATGCTCCGGCACGTCGTCTACGCACAGGCCGCATCCGCCGTGACATACGACGGCGTGGATGAATCTGTCGTCGGCGTCGATTTCCTTCAAGAGCTCCGGCGCTTTTTTGCAGTGCTGCTCGGGATATTTTTCAAAATCAATATCGTGCAGCAAGCCGACTAAGCCCCAAAAATCTTCTTCGTCGCCGTAGCCGAGTTCCCTGGCATACCAGCGCATGACGCCTTCCACCGTCAGGGCATGCATAATATGAAACGGCTCGCCGTTATATTTGCGCAGCAGCTGCAGCGCTTCTTGTCTGTCCATGAACGAATACCCTCCTTCGTTTTTAAATAACATCCTTATTATACCATAAATATATTTTGAGGGGATATATTCGCAACAGAATTGTCACAAAGAATTTAAAAACGGCCTTTACCGCCCTATTAGGGACTCCAGGCGGTTCATGCGGAAGTCCTCGACGAGCTGCATGAAATCGCGGCGGTGGATGGGATTGTCGTGAAAGCCGAACAAATGAGACGGACAACTGCAGTCGGTGCAGCCGAAGTCCTGTATCTGCCAATGGGAAATCGCCCCGACGGCCGCGGCCAGCTTGTGCTCCAGGTCGTCGACTGTTCGGACAGGCAGGACGGCCGTCACGCCGGCGTATCGGCGCAGGTAGTCGATATGCCAATGCATTTTCTTGCGCTTTCTCGTATGGCGGGCCAGACGGGACGCCAGATTCTTTTTGGCCGAGCCGACGTACACGTAATACCCCTGAAGAAAGGAAATGGATCCCTTTGCGCCGACCTCGATGTCCCGGCCCTCAGGCAAGTACATGACGAGCATATAATCGCCGCAGTCGTGATTTTCCCGCCGCAGCACCTCTTCGGGATACGACAAGAGCCGGACCGGCTCCGGCTGGGAAAACTCCGCCGTCCACCGCAGGGAAAAGGCCTTCCAGTCCAGCTTCGGCGCGCATTCCATAAACGTGGCGGCAAAGTCCGTATCCGTATGGTAATCGGGCAGGAACCAGCGGGCCCGGTCCCAATGGACGAGGAACAGCACGCCCGTATGATAGCCGTCGTCGTGCATGGCCGCCAATTCTGCAATATGCTTCCGGCCCCGTTCCGTCACGGCATCGGGAAACATAGCTCCCGATTTTCCAAACAAGGTGCACGACTTGACCTCTAAATAAAACAGCTCCTTCCCCTTGTGAAGGAGCAGATCGAAACGGCTGTCGCCTACGGTCACTTCCCGCCGCAGCAGGCTCCACTCTTCCCAGCCGGGAATGCGATGCTCCTGGATGAGTTTTGCCGCGATGTCGTTGTTGTACTGCGTATCCAGCAAGATGGGCACGCCGTCCCGTTCGATTCCGACGACGTCGTACGCCGTCTTGCGCTCCGTCTTGCCGACATGGCGCACGTATACGGCGGCGCCGGGAAACAGCAGCTCCCACATGCGTCCGGGATTGGGCATATGGCAGACCTCTACGGTTCCGTTGATTTCTACATAGGCGATAAAGCGGTTCGGCCGCTTCACGAAATACCCGATTTGAATGTCCTGCGTAAATTTCATGTGATTCCATACCTTTGCTATAAAAATAACGTTTGTATTTTTATATTATACCACACGATTGCGCGCGTTTCGTCCGAATTTCAAAATGCTTCGCTTCGCGGCCGGATAAAACGCCGGCACGCTCTTGTCTTTTTCTATCATCCTCTTGTATACTGTATATAAATACTCTATATCGTTTTGAAAAGGAGGCAATGCCTATGAACACATCGGATATGACGCTGCGGGACGCGGCGAAACGTCTATGGGAACAAAAATTTTCTTTTGCCGGCCGCTCGTCGCGTAGCGAATACTGGCTGTCTATCGCCGTCTTATATATCGTCGCATACGCTGCATTCTTTCTGCTGGCAGCCGTTTCAGCGGTTGCGGCCGCTCTATCTTCTACGGCGACAGCCGAAACGATATCCGCCGCCATGTCCGGTACGTTCGTCATCGTCGCGTGCTTCTTGAGCATCGCTTTTTTCGTAGCCGCGCTTACGCTCAATGCCCGCCGGCTTCACGACATCGGAAAATCCGGCTGGTGGCAGCTGCTGTCCCTCATCCCCGTCATCGGCGGATTCATTCTCTTCTTCTGGTTCGTCCGCCCATCAGACCAAGACAATCAATATGGCCCAAAAGAAATATAAATAGGCCGACAAACGCCCCGCTGCTCTCCACTGTCGAGACCAGCGGGGCTTCTCGTTATGTTAGAAAAAAACTGCCGAATTTCATGCACAAAAAATCCGCCAGACTTTCAGCGGAGAAAATCTGACGGATGTCAAAAGGGGGATATGAGTTATGCTTCTATAGGAATGGGAAATGGATTACTGAATGTCGATCGTACGAACCGATTCGGCCGGCTGCGGCGTTTCCTTCGGCAAGGTGACGGTCAATACGCCGTCAGCAAAGGAAGCCTGGATGCCGTCCTTCCGAATGCCGCTGACAGGGAAGCTGCGGCAGAAGGAGCTGCTCGACCGTTCTTTATAGATATAGTTCTTCTGGTCGTCTTGTTCGTCCTTTGTTTCTTCATGACGGGCCGACAAGGTGAGCACGTCGTCGTCATAGGTCAGGGAAATATCTTCTTTGGCGACGCCGGGCAGATCCGTCGTCAATACGTATTCGTTGCCCTTGTCTTCAATATCGACTCTCGGAATATTGTACGAGCCTTCAAACGGTTTCATGAAATCGCTGAAGAAGCGGTCGGCAAAATTCATCGGAAATAATGCGTCGTTGTTCGTTACAATCGGAAATAAACTTTTCATCGTAAAACCCTTCTTTCATACGCCTCGTTGGATCTCGTTTGACTTACAAGCGCATCACGGGGTTAAACCATCGTATTACTGAATTTCAATCGTCTTGGCGGCTTCGATCTGCTTAGCCGTTTCCTTCGGCAAGGTGACGGTCAGCACGCCGTTGGCAAAGGATGCCTGAATATGGTCTTTCTGAACGCCGCTGACCTGGAACTGGCGGCAGAAGGACTGACTCGTCCGTTCTTTGCGGATATAGTTTTTCTTTTCGTCTTTTTCATCTTTCTTTTCTTCATGACGGGCCGAAATGGTCAGGATATCCTTATCGTAGGTCAGTTTGATATCTTCCTTGGCCATGCCCGGCAAGTCCGTCGTCAAGACGTATTCGTTTTCTTTGTCTTCTACGTCGACTTTCGGAACGCTGTAGGAACTGTCGAACGGCTTCATAAAATCGCCGAAGAAATGATTGACAAAATTATCAGGAAATACTAAATCGTTATTTGTTACAATCGGGAATAAGCTTCTCATCATAAAACCCTTCTTTCTAAAATACCTAATGAGATGCAATTACTTGATTGCTCTTTTGACTTTTATATGTCTGTCTGTAACCTCTTTCCGATTACAGCTATACTATATACCTGTTTTTCCCCCTTGTCAACACTTCATTTTGACTTTTTGACTTTTTTTTATAAAACACATCACGTCACGTCTATATAAACTAAGAACTAGATAGATAATATAAGACGTTACGCGTAACGCGACGGACCTGACTCGCCCGTAAAGGGCGTTCCTAAGCCGTTCTTTGTATGGTCACAGCGTGTTATCAGGCCGTAATAGCTCTGCATTACGGTGAAAACACAGCAATACAATGACGCCGATAAAAGGAAATTGACGCCGTCTGCCTTCTGCAATCCTAAGATATAGTCTTTTTAAATAAAATAAATTTATGCATTAATTATATTATTTTATCATATCTATAGTATTATTCTCTCTTATCCAGTATAATAAGCGATATAAATAATCCAGTATTATGCCCGCCGTTCTGGCATACCAAGGGAGGCCTATTCATGACCATATACAAGATGACTTTAAAAGACGCCGCTGTAATTCTCTGGAAACGGAAGTTTTCCTTTTCCGGCCGCTCGTCCCGCAAGGAGTTCTGGCTTGGCGTCGCTGCACTGTGGCTGAGTTACTACGCCGTCTTCAGCATACTCTACGCGATCTTTCTGTTCTTCATCGCCGGCGTTTCCCGCACGGCTCTGAACGGGGCCGTCCTGGCCGACGCCTTTCTCGTCCTGTACCTCGTCACCGGCCTGACCGTATTTTTTGTATCGGCCGCCTTAAACGCCCGCCGCCTCCACGACATCGGCAAATCGGGCTGGTGGCAGCTCATCAGCCTGATTCCCCTCCTCGGCGGCCTCGTCTTGTTTATCTGGCTCCTCCACCCTTCCGACGGCGACAACAAATATGGCCCTGAGGACTATTATTCTTCTTCTATCCTGAACGAGTAGACGAAAAACATAAAAAGACCTTGCCGGGGCAAGGCCTGAACAAAGGGAAGAAGATATATTAAGAAATGCGGCATTGAAGCTGCATGAGATGTTCTTGCAAAAATTCGACGTTGCGGTAAAATACGTCCAAACCGCCCTGCGGGTCATAGCCTTCCAAAACCATGGGAAGATGGTAAGAACGCAGCGCAGGAAGTAGTTCTGTGAAATCAAAATCCCCGTCGTACAGGGGCGTATGGTATAAGCCGCCGATACGGTTGCTGATGTGAAGCTTGGACACGGTGTCGACGCGCCGCAGGATATCCAGCCCTTCGTCAGGGCTTTCGCAGTGAGCGATGTCCAGGGTATAGGTGAAGAAAGAAAAGAGGTCGCCTGTAACTTCCTTCATGGATTCTATATCAGTTACAAATTCCTTCTTCGTCTTTTCCATGATTTCCAGCGAGACGGGCATGTTCAGCCGGTACGACGCGTCGGCGATTTTCTGCAGGGACTCGTGCATGAGCAGGGCGCTTTCCCGACGCCAGCAGGGCATCGTCATATGGCCGGGGTGAACCGTCACTTCCCTGGCTTCGACGCGCTTGGCAAATTCCATCGACGCGATGACTTCCTCTACAGACGCCTGCCGTACGGCCTGGTTCATGGACGACAGGTTCAAATCCCAGCTGCAGCTGTGAACGACGGTATGCAGGGGATATTTCTGCGACAGCCGCCGGTATTCGCCTTCGTCATACTGCTGGCAGTAAAAGTGCTGGGCCCACATTTCCAAGCCGCCCAAGCCGAGTTCATAGACCTGGCGGAACATGTCGCGCAGCGAAAGATTCCATAACAAGGTAGACGAAATTAAAATCTGTTTCATCAGGTCTCCTCCTCACTAGTACGGTATTATTATACCCACGTCATTGTAAAGCTTCGGCCTGTATTATGTAAAAAAGATGTGCAATATCAGGAATATCCTTCCTGTACTGCACATCTTTCTGCGTTTTTCCCTGTATTTCGTTCAGCGAGGCCTTTATCCCAGCCATTCACCCGTAAAGGTCACGGCAGCCGGGCCGGTCATGTATACGTTGCCGTCTTCTTCGCTGTATTCGATGTGAAGCGTGCCGAGGTACAGCTGCACGTCGACGCTCCGCCCCGTAAAGCCGTTGAGGTACGAGCCGACGGCGCAGGCGCAGGAGCCGGTGCCGCAGGCCAGGGTCGCGCCGGCGCCCCGTTCCCACGTATGGACTTTAATGGTATGGTTGTCGATGACTTGGACGAAGTTCATGTTGGTCTTCCGCGGGAAGGCCTTGTACGTTTCAAACTTCGGCCCCAGTTCATGAAGGGGAACGGCGTCTACGTCGCGGACGTAGGTCATCGTGTGGGGCACGCCCATGAGCAGGCTGGTGATCTTATAGGTCTTGCCGTCGATTTCAATCGGTTCGTCGACGACGGGGCCGGCCGGCCCTTCCATGGGGATCTGGGCCCGGTCCGTAAAGGGCTTGCCCATATTGATGGTAACCAGGCTGACCTTGCCGTCTTCGCCGACAGTGACCTTCGGCTTCATGATGCCGGCCAGGGTTTCGACGGAAAATTCGTCCTTCGTAATGATGCCGTTGTCGTAGACGTATTTTGCGAAGCAGCGGATGCCGTTGCCGCACATTTCTGCTTCGCTGCCGTCGGCATTGATAATGCGCATCCGCACGTCGGCCTTATCGCTGGGCACGATGACGATGATGCCGTCGGCTCCGACGCCCGTATGGCGGTCGCACAGTTTTACGGCCAATTCAGAAAAATCCTTGTTCGCGCCATCTTTATCTTCAAAAAATACGAAATCGTTTCCCAATCCATGCATTTTAACGAATTTCATCTGTATATCCTCCTTATAGGAAATCTATCATGCGTCTTACCATAGCTATTATACAATAACTGAAAATAGCAAGTATAGTAAAATCATGCTATACTTATTGCAAATCCTGCTGTAACGATAGGAGGCAACGCGTGTGTATGAAAAAACAGGCTACCTGACGGAGCCCCTGAAGCTGTTTTACGTATCGGACAAGAGGGACTGGGCTTGTCCCGTCCATTACCATGAATTCGACAAGGTCATGCTGTTCTTTCAGGGAGACGTGACCTATGAAATCGAAGGAAAATCGTACCGGCTCCAGCCCTACGACATCGTCGTCGTGCCGGCCGGGCAGATGCACCGCCCCGTCGTCGGCGGAACCCATACGTATGAGCGCATCATCGCCTATATTTCGCCGGCGTACATCGAGTCCTACAGGCAGCGCGGCTGCGACCTGTCGGCCCTGTTCCAGACGGCGTCGCCTATTTTGCGCCAGCCTCAGGAAGCAGGCAGCCTCTACGGCGCGTCGTGCCGCCTCCGCCAGGCCTGCTGCGCCGAATCCTGCGCCCATCATGCCGTGTTGAAGGAAACTCTGTTTCTGGAGTTTCTCATTTATTTGGCCCAATCTATTCAGGAGCGGCACATCGGCTACGTCAAGACGGGACGGCAAAACGAAAAGATACAGCGCCTTCTGACCTATATCAACGAGCACCTGCAGGACGAACTGTCCGTACCGGCTTTGGCCGAGCAGCTCTGCATCAGCCCGGACTACCTCATGCACCTCTTCAAGGAAGAAACGGGCTATTCCCTGGGGCAATACATTACCATCAAGCGCCTCCTCCTGGCCCGCTCCCTCATGCAGCAGGACCGCCCCCTGACGGAGGTATGCTACGACAGCGGCTTTAAGCAGTACTCTACCTTTTACCGGGCCTGGAAAAAATATTACGGCGCGTCGCCGGCCAAGGGCATACCGCCTCAGACGAGGCTCTTCCTTGAATAACGCAGCCTATCCCGTCCGTATTTGACAAACTAAAAAGAGTATATAAAATAAAACTATACAACTCATTGTATAGTTGGGAAAGGATACCTCATGAAAGACAAAAACTTCATCATCGAACGCCAAATCCTGCGCATCGGCAATAAAATCAGCAACGGCCGCGACAAGGATTTGATCCCCTTCGATCTGACGGCCAATCAATCGGAAGCGCTGCTTTATTTTGACAATTGCCCGGGCCGTTCCATCATCGATTTAAAAGAACACTTGCGCATTACCCATCAGGCGGCGCGGAATATCGTCGAACGGATGAAGCGAAAAGAATTGCTCTACGTCGTCATCTCGGAAGAAGACGGCCGCTTCAAGCAAGTTTACCTCACGGAAAAAGGCCGGACGACGTGCGATGACCTCAAGCATCTCGGCACGAACGTAGGATGCCAGCTTTTAAAGGGATTGTCGGAAGAGGAAAAAGACCAGCTCCTTTCCTTACTCCTGAAAATAAACGACAACGTATGACGTCGTTTTTTTATTCTAATATACAACTAGTTGTATAATAAACATCAAAGGAGCAAACGTTATGAATACTTCGGCCATCTGGACCAAAGATTTTATCCTGAACTGCCTCGTCTGTTTTGTCGTAAACCAATCGTATTATATGACGATGGTCGTTATTGCCGACTACGCGGCGACGGCGCTTCACGCCTCCCTGGCAGAAGCAGGATTTGCCTGCGGCATCTTTATCTTAGGAACCTTATTTGCCCGCCTGTTTCTAGGCAGATGTATCGAACGAATCGGCCTGAAACGCTCCTTATATATCGGCCTGTTCCTCTTTTTAGCGGCCTCTCTCCTGAACATAGGAATCCACAGCCTGTATCCTCTCTACGCAGCCCGTTTCGTCCAGGGCGTCGGCTTCGGCCTGTCGTCGTCTACGACGGGGACGGTTATGGCGCACCTCGTCCCGGCAGCCCGCCGCGGCGAAGGCACGAGCTACTATGCCATGTTTGTGACGCTGGGAACGGCGGTCGGCCCCTTTGCCGGCTTGTATTTTTACAGCGACGGCGTCATCCTGTATAACCTCGTCGCCGGCAGCGCCCTCCTGATACTGGCCTTCGCGGCGACAGCCCTGCTCCATGTACCGGCAGAGGACCATGATTCGTCTGTCTCCGCAAGGCCTCACTCCTATCTGTCCCTGCAAAACTTCATAGAGCCGACGGCTATTCCCGTCGCGTTTCTCACCTTGCTTGTCAACTTGGGATTCGCCGCTATCCTGGGATTTATGGCCTCCTTTGCCAAAGAAGCGGCGCTCCTCGCCAGCAGCAAATATTTTTTCCTTGTATATGCCCTGTTCACCCTATGCTCCCGTCCCTTTACAGGACGATGGTTTGACAGCCGCGGAGCTAATTTCGTCATGTACCCGGCATTTATATTCTTTGCCCTGAGCCTGTGCTTCATCAGACTGTCGACGTCCGGCTGGATGCTGCTGGGCGCCGCCGCGCTGATGGGGCTGGGATATGGGACGTATATGTCCTGTTCTCAAGCCATCATTATCGGCTTAGCCCCTCGCGGCCGCATGGGCCTGGCGACGTCGACGTTTTTCGTCTTCATGGATCTCAGCGTCGGCGCAGGCCCGCTGGTTTTAGGCGCGCTGCTCCCCTATGCCGGCTTTCGCGCCATGTACGCGGCGCTGGCCGTGCTGCTGGCGTGCTGCGCCGTACTGTATTATGTCCTTTACGGCCAGAACGCTGCAAAAAAGAAACTTGCAAGATAGTATATGACAAACATTCCCTGCCAGCCGACAGGGATTGTTGTTATAAAGAATTTGCGCTCATACGGCCGATATTATGCATCTCCCGCTTTTGTCTCATGAAAAGCATCGGCAGATGCCGGCTTCTTAGTTTCTTCTCCATCGCGAACGGCCGTTTTAAACTCCCGCAGGCTCTTGCCCAATGCGCCGCCGACAGACGGCAGCTTTCCCGGCCCAAATACGACCAGTCCGATCACTAAAATCAACGCCAATTCCGGAAAACCTAATCCTAACATAGACTGCGCCTCCTTTGGCCTTACTGTAACAAAGTTTCATGGCCCTTTCGTAAAATCGGCCTGTTCTTTTTGTAAAATTTCACCAGGCCTTCATTCCATACAATACCTTTACCGTATGTTCACAAAGTATATACAAAAGGAAACTATACTAACGGTAAATTGAAAAGGCCTTTAAGGAGGAATCACACTATGTCAACGCCGTCATCTGAACATACCGTATCGCGCCGCAGCTTTTTAAAGCTCGCCGGCGGAGCCGCATTGGGAGCGGCCATGTTTTCCATGCCGTCCTTTTCCTTTGCCCGGGAACTCGACAACCCGAAGCGGACGCTGAAGCCCGTCGCGTTTAAAAACATTCCCAAAAACGCCGTCGCAGCCGCCCAGGCTTCGCCGCTGGTACAAAAATCCTTCGACGACATCGTAAGATTGGCTAATACGATCGAAAACGGCACTCTCCGCCAAGCCGTCGTCCGGCTTCTGAACGACCCGACGCCGACCTTTATGCAGGAATATTCGTCCGCCGCCTCCCGCAGCCGTCTTTATTCCGCATTGGCCGCCCAAAACTTAATCGACACGTCGAAAATCGACGAAACGCACATACTGCCGCCCTTTAACGGCGCAATACAGGAATTTAAAACGGCTCCCGGCAGCGGCTACGGCAGCCATCATCCCTATCCGGGCGGCCTGGCTACCCATACGAGCTGCAACATGCATATTACAGATTACATTTGCCGAACCTATGAAGAAGTCTTTTACTACGCCGTAAACAAGGACATCGCTATCGCTGCCCAGGCCCTGCACGACATTTCCAAGCCCTTCGTCTTCCAGTGGAAGGCCGACGGATCGTCCCTGACGGAATATCCCATTGCCGGTCAGGGAGCGCACCACGCCCTGGCCCTGGCGGAAGTTATCTACCGCGGCTTCCCGGCGGAAGAAGTCGTCGCCCAGGCCTGCGCCCACGGCGCGCCGACGTCGAAAAAAGAAGAAGCCGACATAGCCGGCTGGCTGAAAGCCGCCGCCATCATCGCCGGCAAAGATCCCGTCGCCTACGGCCTCGTCGGCAAAGACGGCCAGACGATTCCCCACCCCCACCGTCAGGAAGGCTACATCGTCCACCTCGGCGACCACGACTGGGTTCTGTCGTCGCCGGCAGCCCAGAAAACGGTCCTGCTCCTCAAGAAAATCGCCTATCAGGAATACGGCATGAGCCAATCTGACCTGGAAGGCCCGGCATTCAATCACTTCCGCAACTACGTCGGCGCACAGCTGTCCTACATGTACCTCAACATGCTCGAAGCCGAGCCGAACGGTTACAAGCTGGCTGCCGAACAAGTCGCCAAAGTCATCGTAAAATAAATACATCCCCCTCTTTCTTAATTTATTGCTAAAGAGGGGGATGTATTTGTCATGTTTCTATTTCGACGCCGTATTATCTATGTTTCGGCTACGTTGCTCAAATCCGTATCCGTGTACCTTTTTCGTTAAAGCTGCCGTTTATCAATACTACGTTGCTCATCGGCACACGTCCTTACAACGCATCGGCTAAGGCCGCAGCTTTTGCACAGCCATCGGTCTTTTTGATATCGCCGGGGTTCAGTACGCCAGGAACCAGTACTTCGCCGACCATATGCCATTTCAACAAGGCTGCCGACCGTTCGATTGGAATACGCACGCCGTCCAGTACAGTCATATCCTCTTCTTCACAGCAAGCAATAACGGCGCAGCCTTTTCCTGCTATCTCCTTACCGGCAACGCAGAAAGAAAACATTTTATCGATAACGCCCTTGATTTGCGCCGGAATGGAGTACCAATATACAGGCATCGTAAAGACGACGACGTCCGCCGCTAAGACAGCCGGGGCGATGACGTTGAAATCGTCGTCAAAGGAACAGGCCTTATCCGTCTTATAGCACGCAGAACAAGCATGACAGCCGCCGACATCCATCATCGCCGCGTCAAACCGCATGACCGAATACCCCTTGGCTTCTGCCGCAGCAATAAAAGCATCCGTCATGGCAAAGCTGTTGCCATCCTTTCGCGGACTTCCCGTAATGACGACTACGTTTTTGCTCATATGTCATTTCTCCTTTTTTACTAAAAATAAGACGCCAACAATCAAAATCCGCCCAAAAACGCCTTTATCTAAGCGCCGTTACGCATTCATCATAACTAGAATACGTCGTTTATACAAGTACGCACATATATGTAAGATACTAACGGATACGTAAGATATGCGTCGTCATTCCACAATTGTACGTATATTAACTATAAAATAAAAATCCGTAGTATGCCGATAGAGCGCTGTAAGCAACATGTAAATTATTTTCAGGTTATAATAGATATTAGATAACAACAGAAGTCATATAGCTACTGCCTCATTTTTTGCAAAAAGGATGGATATACGACGTATCTCCTAGTACTATTAAAGCGATAAACCCCAATAGAAAGATGTCCTATGTCCCATTCTTAATTATAAAAAATTCTTTCTTTAAAAGAGATATTTTGATAAGGTTATAGTCATGAGGAAAACACTGTATGACTAACTGAAATTAGTCTGATATATCAACATAGAGGCGTTTCAATTGTTGCAAACATCTTTTACAAACTAGATTGAGGTCATTATAAACGCCTTGCTGCTTTATTGTTCCTATGTCCCAATGGATATACAGAAGAAATATCTTGTTACTGATATAACAAGATATTTCTTCTCACTAATAAAAATTTCTATTTATCAAGTATTTTTACAATTGTGAATTTAATCTATTAAAATAATCTATTGCATTTTTATCAAATTTAACTTTTATTGGGCCAGCTGAAAATGGGCCAATAGAATAAGTTGGATAAATAATAGACAATTCTCCATTTCCCATTAAAATATAGTTAGTACTTACTGTATCAACTTCCCATTCTTTTTGTCTAAAATAATATACATTATTCTTAAAATCACAATCGTATGCTGATAAAACTCCATCTATTAAATTAGACTGTATCTGTTTAGCATCTCTTATCTTAACAAAATTATATAATGGAATTCTTTCTCCACTATTCTTATTATAAACACGACCAATGTCTCCTACTGATCCATGCGCAGCACCACGATTCCAAACTATATGCGTTTTTATCAAAATTGATACTAAATCTTTATCTTCATAGGTAACTTCATAATGCATTTGTGCTAAATAATATTTACCTGTATCATATTTGCTTTTTATATCATATATAATTTTAGCCAAATCTTTATTTATTTTAGACTGGGCCTCATGATTTTCAACATATACCAGTGGATATACTAAGTTAAGATTTTGAGCACTAAAGGTCCCAGTCTGTACATTAGCAAATATACAACTATTAATTGAAAGTATAAATCCCAATATTAATGCTACCTTTTCTATCATAATCTCTTATCTCCTAATTAAACTCCAAAAACTTTATTTTTAACATAAATTACAGATTTTTATTGACTTTTTCAATCTTCATCTATCAATCAGGCTCATAGCAATATTGCTATGAGCCCGATTTTTACCTTAATTTTCTTTTTGCCGGTTGCGGTTGAAATTAATGAGACTGCCGGCTTTGACGATTTCTTTTTCCGAGTCGGTCATATCCGCGATGTACAGGGAAATTTTCTGAAGTTCCTCGCCGACGACGTAGGCCTTGATGTCCTCCATATCGCCGTCGAGGGCCGCCTTGACGTTGGGAATATAGATGTAATCGCCGACTTCAAAGGACGGTTCGTCCTTCATCTGGAAGGGCAGCATGCCCCAGTTGATGACGTTGGAGCGGTAGCGCTTCGTCGCGTATTCCCGGCAGATATTGGCCAGGCCGCCGAGGACGCGCTGGCAGCTGGCCGCCTGTTCGCGGGCCGAGCCGTCGCCGGGCTTGACGCAGTAAATCATGCTGCCGATTTCCGTCGCCGCCATATCGGCGTCGGCAAACGTCTCTTTCAGCTTGGCAAAGACGTCTTTCAGCTCCTTGTCGACAGAGGCCGGGCATTGTCCGGCTATGCGGGCTCGTTCTGCCGCGTCGACGGCCTTGGCCCGGCCGACGTATTCCGGATCGCGGCGAGACAAGGTGAATTCGGCTAATCCCAACGGATTGGAGCGGTACGACGACGTTTCGCCCGACGGAATCAGTTCGTCTGTCGTCGTCACGGGGTCCATGATCTTCGAGCAGACCTTGACCAGAATGTTATCGGCCAGGGCTTCCATGTCCGGCCAGTCTTTGATATTCGGCCCGTATACGAGAGCCGCTTCGTCGTCGGCCTGGCCGAAGCCCTGGTATACGCGCGACGCGTAGGACGAGTTATCGTAATCGTAGGGCTGTTCTGTATAATCATCCATGTAGCCTTCAGCCGACGTGAGAACGCCGCCGTTGGCCGCCGTCGCCGCAATGGAACGAGCGTCCATGAGGGCTACGGCAGAGAACTGGCCGCTGCCCGGCTTAGAGCCTTCGCGGTTCGGGAAGTTGCGCGTCGTATGGCGGATGCTGAAGGCGTTGTTTGCCGGCGTATCGCCTGCGCCGAAGCAAGGGCCGCAGAAGGCCGTCTTGAAAATCGCCCCGGCAGCCAAAAGGTCGGCTACGGCGCCCTTGCGGACCAAGTCCATGTACACGGGCTGGGACGACGGGTAGACGTCGAGGGTAAAGACGCCGTCGCCGCAGGAAGCTTTTTTCAAAATATGAGCGACAGCCATGACGTTGCCGTAGTTGCCGCCGGCGCAGCCGGCAATGACGCCCTGCTGGACGTGGAATTTGCCGTCGACGACCTTATCCATCAGGCTGTAATGGAGGTCGGGATTGCTCATGCGACCGTTGATGCTTTCTTCCGTTTCATGAAGGATATCAGCCAGATTAGCGTTGAGCTCGTCGATCGTAAAGGCGTTGCTCGGATGCATGGGCATGGCGATCATCGGTTTTATCTTGCTCAAATCGACGTAAATGACGCCGTCGTAGTAAGCGACATCGGCCGGATTGAGTTCCTTGTAGTCCTGAGGGCGGCCGTGCTGGGTCAGGTAGGCCTTCGTATCGTCGTCAGTGCGCCATACTGACGACAGGCACGTCGTTTCCGTCGTCATGACGTCGACGCTGTTGCGGTAATCCGTATTCATCGACGCCACGCCGGGGCCGACGAATTCCATGACCTTATTCTTCACATATCCATTCTTAAAGACAGCGCCGACGATGGCGATGGCGATGTCGTGCGGACCGACAGCCGGACTGGGCTTGCCCGTCAGGTATACGGCTACGACGCCCGGATAGGCGACGTCATACGTATCGCGCAGGAGCTGCTTGACCAGCTCGCCGCCGCCTTCGCCGACGGCCATCGTCCCCAGCGCGCCGTACCGCGTATGGCTGTCCGAGCCAATGATCATTTTGCCGCAGCCGGCCATCTTTTCCCGCATGTACTGATGGATGACGGCGATGTGAGGCGGCACGAAGATGCCGCCGTATTTCTTAGCCGCCGACAATCCGAATACGTGGTCGTCTTCATTGATCGTGCCGCCGACGGCACACAGCGAATTGTGGCAGTTCGTCAGCACGTAAGGCAGCGGAAACGTTTCCATGCCCGAAGCCTTCGCCGTCTGGATGATGCCGACAAAGGTGATGTCGTGGGACGCCATGGCGTCGAATTTTATCTTTAAATGTTCCATCGAGCCGGACGTATTATGAGCCTGCAAAATCGAATAGGCAATCGTTCCCTTGCGGGCTTCGTCCTTATCAGGCGCCTTGCCCGTAAGCTGTTCTACCCGCGCCGCTTCCCGTTCCGGCACGAGCTCCGAGCCGTGCACTAAGTACGCGCCGCCTTCATATAATTGAATCATGTCCAATCCCCCTCTTCATCTGTGCGATGCTGCATTACATTTCTCATGTCGAAATTTATGTAAATAAATTTCATAATATAAAATTTTATCTTCACATACACCATATTATATCATAATTATTCTGGCCCTGACTACCCTTACCCACTGGGTATCCGCGATTATTCGTATTTATTTTTTTCTGTAATCATGCTATAATAACTTATACTTTGCAAAAATGGCTGCGTCTATTTCTACAAAGCATTTTTATAAATATTCTGGAATAATTAGTAACGAAGCTATGCACAGTTCGTTTCCGGAAAGAGAGGAATCACATGGACAATAACATCTTTTTGGCCCAATTCTATGGAAAATCACAAAATTATACACAGATTCCCCGCGAATGGTTTTCCAAGTACGGCGTAAAGCGCGGCCTGCGCAACGAAGACCATACCGGCGTCCTCGTCGGCCTGACCCGCATTGCCGACGTCGTAGGCTATAAGCGCGACGCCGAAGGAAATAAGGTAGACTGCGACGGCATCCTCTATTACCGCGGCTTAGATATCCGCGATTTGGCGAAAAAGGAACGCTACAACGGCTATTTGTACGAAGAAGCCTGCTTCCTCCTCCTGTTCGGCTACTTGCCGACGCGGGAAGAGCTGGACGCCTTCTGCAACGTCCTCCAGGAAAATTACGACCTGCCCGACGACTTTTTGGAAATGAACCTCCTGCGGCTGCCGGGAAAAAACCTGATGAACAAGCTGCAGCACTCCCTCATCACTTTGTACAACTACGACGAAGACCCGGACAACACCGACGTATACCAGACCCTGCGCAAGGGCCTCAACATCATGAGCAAGCTGCCGTCCATCGCCGTCTACGCCTACATGTCCAAGGTGCACTATTACAACCGCCAGAGCCTGGTCATCCACTATCCGCGCAAGGATTACTCGACGGCGGAAAACATCTTGTCCATGCTCCGCCTCGACAGCGCCTTCACGCCGAAGGAAGCCCAGCTCCTCGACCTCCTGCTGTTCCTCCACGCCGACCACGGCGGCGGTACGAACTCGACCTTTACGAACGTCGTCGTCTCGTCGACGAATACGGACATCTATTCCAGCATGGCCAGCTCCATCGGCGCCCTGAAGGGCCCGCGCCACGGCGGGGCCAACGTCCGCGTGTCCCTCATGATGGAAAACATCATGGACGCCGTCGGCATCAAGGCCACGGACGCCCAGATCAAGGACGTCATCGAACGCATCCTCCGCGGCCAGTTCCGCCATCAGGATAAGCTGATATACGGCTTCGGCCATGCCGTATACACCCTGTCGGACCCCCGCGCCGAAATCATGCGCCACTACTGCGGCCAGTTAGCCAAAGAAAAGGGCATGGAAGATATCTTTAATTTCTACACGCGCTTCGAACGCATCGCCAAGAAGACCTTAAGCGAAGAAAAAGGCGCGAATATGTGCAGCAACGTCGACTACTACAGCGGCTTCGCCTATCACATGCTTGGCATTCCCCGCGATTTGTACACGCCCCTGTTCGTCATCAGCCGTATGGTCGGCTGGCTGGCCCACAACATCGAGCACAAGCTGTACGACAACCGCATCGTCCGTCCGGCAGCGAAGTATGTCGGCGATTTAATGGATTATATACCTATGGAGGACAGATAACATGAAAACCATCACCGTATTTAAAGGCGACGGCATCGGCCCGGAAATCACCGACGCCGTCCTGGACATCTTAAAAGCCGCCAAGGCTCCCCTGGAATATGAAATCTTCAACGTCGGCGCCGCCGAATACGAAAAGAACGGCGCTCTCATTCCCGACGCCGCCTTCGCCTCCTTTGAAAAGACGCGGGTTCTGCTGAAATCGCCTATTACGACGCCTGTCGGCAAGGGCTTCCGCTCCCTTAACGTCACGCTGCGCAACAAATACGATTTGTACGCCAACATCCGTCCGGCCAAGTCGAATGCCGCCGTGCCGACGCCATTCCCCAACGTCGACATCGTCACCTTCCGCGAAAACACGGAAGACCTGTACATCGGCGTCGAATACAAGATGAACGACGACACGGTCCAGGCCATCAAGCTCATTACGCGCAAGGCCAGCGAACGCATCATCCGCGCCGCCTTCGACTACGCCGTCGCCAACGGCCGCAAAAAAGTCACCTGCGTCCATAAGGCCAATATCCTCAAGATGAGCGACGGCATGTTCCTCGATATTTTCAGGGAAATCGCTAAGGAATACCAGCAGATCGAAAGCGACGACAAAATCGTCGACAACACGTGCATGCAGCTCGTCATGTATCCGGAAAACTTCGACGTCATGGTCATGCCCAATCTGTACGGCGACATCGTATCGGACCTGACCAGCGGCCTCATCGGCGGCCTCGGCCTCCTGCCGTCCATGAACGTCGGCGATGACTTCGCCATGTTTGAAGCCGTCCACGGCAGCGCCCCCGACATTGCCGGCAAGCATATCGCCAACCCGACAGCCTTCCTCTGGTCGGCCTGCATGATGCTGGAATACATCGGCGAAACGGACGTCGCCGCCAATATCCGCAGCGCCGTCGACGCCGTGCTGGCGGAAAACCAATGCCTCACGCCGGACCTCGGCGGCAAGGCCACGACGGAAGCATACCGCGACGCCGTCATCGCTCACTTAAAATAAACAACACACACGCTAAAGAACAGCCCCTTGGGAATCTCTCCGAGGGGCTGTTCTGTCATCTCGATTTCGACGAGGAAAAGGACGGTATGCGGCTGAGCACATACCGGCTAAAAAGCGTGCAGATGCAGAGGGACAAGACGCACATGACGGCATATTTGGTATAGACGCCGCCGTCCCAGGGCCGCAGCAGCCAGACGACGTGCATGACGACGACCTGATGGATGTAATACACGCCATATGACAGGGACGACAGCTGCCGTCCCCAAGGCCCGTACGAATCGGCAAACCGCTGGAACAAGGCCGTCAGAGCTATAACGGCCGTCAGGCAGAACAGGCTGTGCAGGACGGCAAAGATTTCGGAATAACAGGCTAATCCATGCCACTCATAGCCATAGTCGAAGCGAAAGGCCGTATATGCGACGGACAGGACGGCAAAAGCAGCGCCCCAGGCTGCCGGCGAAGCGAACAGCCCCTGGGAAAACCAGCGGCTGCGCCAGGCGTAGGCTCCCAGCCCGAATACGACGAGGTACAAGGGAGCCCGCGTCGGCTGAAAGCACAGGACGTACAGGGGATGAATCCACACGGCGTCGTCGTAACACTGCAGCATCGCCCCCATAGAGAGGGCGCACAGGGCGGCGCAGCCGAAAAAGACTGTCAGGGAAAACCGGCCCTGTATCGGCCGCAGCCACGCCGGATACAGACGCCGGCTCAGGTACAGCAGGCCGTACAAGGCCATTAAAAATCCCAGGTACCAATACTGGGCCTGCTGATAAAAAACGCCCCAAAACCATTCTGCATAAAACTGGTAAAACGTCATGGGCACAGCCCGGCTGAGCATGTACAGATAGGCGATATACGGGGCAATAAAGACCGAGCCGAACAGCCACGGCAGGCCGACGCGCTTCCATTTCGATTTCCAAAAGCTCCCCGTTCCGGCTAAGGACGCCGCGCCGAAATAACCGGAAATAAAAAACATGACCGGCATGATGAATACGTCGGCCCAGACGACAAATACCGTTGCCGCCAGGGATCGCTCGTCGTCCAGCACGTACCACCACTCCGGCGCGTAGGCCATATAGGACATGGCGCCGTGAAACACGACGACCAGGGCGATGACCAAGGTTTTCAAGTTGTCTAAGAAGATAATGCGACGCCCGCTCATACGATGCACCTCACAGTAGATTTACCCAAAGTATAGCACATGCTCCGGAAAAGGGGAAAGGGAGAAGAAAAAGCTTCCGCTTCGTCTTCTCCCTTCGATAGAGGAATCTATATGTATTAGATGAGGTATCAGTAACGAATCGCCCTTACGGTTCTACCTTGGTAACAAAGATCTGCTTGCCGTCCTTAAAGCTCAGGACAACTGCCGATTTGACGGGATCGTGGAACTCGTTAAAGCTGATCTTGCCGCTGACCGCGTTGAATCCGCTGATCTTTTCCAGCGCTGCCTTCACTGTATCTTTATCGGTGCTGTTGGCGTCCTTGATAGCCTGGGCCAAAATCATCATGCTGTCGTATGCCACAGCTGCCGGAGCGTCCGGCTTCTGGCCATAGGCCTTCTGATAATTGGAAACGAAATTCTGAACGACTTCGGACGTATCGTCAGACGAATAGTGGTTGCTGAAGTAGCAGTCGACCAGGTTCGCCGCGCCGGCAATTTCCGCCAGCTTCGTGCTGTCCCAGCCGTCGCCGCCGACAATCGGCTGCGTCATGCCCATTTCACGGGCCTGCTTGATGATCATGCCGACTTCCTGATAATATCCGGGAACGTAGATGACGTCGGGGTTGGCCGCTTTGATCTTCGTCAGGGCCGCCTTGAAGTCTGTATCCTTCTGCAAATACGCTTCCGTCGCTACGATAGAGCCGCCTTTTTTGCCGAATTCTTCTTCAAAGAATTTCTGCAGCCCCTTCGAGTAATCGCTGGAGTTGTCGACGTATACAGCCACTTTCTTCGCCTTCAGCGTATCGGCTACAAAATCAGCCATGGCCTTGCCCTGGAAGGTATCGATAAAGGCGGCGCGGAATACGTAAGGCCGTACGTTATGCGTCGCCGGATCGACCGTAATGTCCGGATTCGTGCCGAACGGCGAAATCATCGGTATTTTTTCCTGATCTGCCGTGGCGACGCAGGCCAGGGCGCCGCTCGACGTGTCCGGGCCGACGATGAAATCGACCTGGTCATCCAACAGCTTCTGCATGGCGTTGGCCGCTTCCGTCGCTTCGCTGCGGTTGTCGGCGTAGCTGACTTCGATTTTCTTTCCCAGCAGGCCGCCGGCGTCGTTGATTTCCTTGACGGCCATTTCGATGCCGTTCTTGGCCGACGTGCCGTACGACGCGCTGTTGCCCGTCAATTCCAGGTTTGCGCCGATTTTAATCGTATCACTTGATTCTCCCGAACTGCCGCTGCAGCCCGTCAGCATGACGGCCATCGACGCAACGGCCACGGCAGCCAACACGCATCTTTTCAATGTACTCATAGTCATAAGGTATCCCTCCTAAACTGTATATATAACATACCTGTAATGGTATATCCGCCGTAACGGGCCTCAGCCGCCCAAGTAAACCTTCCGCACTTCTTCGCTTTCAGCCAGAGATTTAGCCTCTCCTTCCAGCGATATGTGCCCTGTTTCCAGGACATAGGCGTAATCGGAAATGGCCAGGGCCATGCGGGCGTTCTGTTCGACTAACAGCACCGTCGTCCCCATGTTATGGATTTCCTGCACCATGTTGAATATTTCCTTGACCAGGATCGGCGCCAGCCCCATAGACGGCTCGTCCAGGAGGAGCAGCTTCGGCTTGCTCATCAGCGCCCGGCCCATGGCCAGCATCTGCTGCTCGCCGCCGGAAAGGGTGCCGGCCATCTGGTTCATCCGTTCCTTCAGGCGGGGAAAATGGTCGTAAATCATGTCCATGGTCTGGGAAATTTCTTTCTTATCCTTACGGGTAAAGGCCCCCATTTCCAGGTTTTCCTTGACGGACATATCGGCAAAGACCCGCCGTCCTTCGGGACAATGGGAAATCCCCAGCCGCACGATGGATTCGGCGCTTTCGTGCCGCAGCTCCTTTCCCATGAAAGAAATAGATCCGGTCTTGGAGCGCAGCAGCCCAGAAATCGTCCGCAGCGTCGTCGTCTTGCCGGCGCCGTTCGCGCCGATGAGGCTGACGACCTGTCCTTCTTCGACGTTCAGGCTGATTCCCTTCAGGGCGTGAATCGCACCGTAGTAGACGTTGATATCCTTTAATTCCAACAGGCTCATGATCACACCTCCTCGCCTAAATACGCCCGGATGACGTCGGCATTCGACTTGATTTCCTGCGGTATCCCCTGGGCTAAGATTTTGCCGAATTCCAGGACGTACAAGCGTTCGCAGATCCCCATGACCAGGGACATGTCGTGTTCGATCAGTAAAATCGTCAGCTCGAAGCGCTTCCGTATTTCTTCAATCAAGTGCATGAGATCGAGCGTTTCCTGCGGATTCATGCCCGCCGCCGGTTCGTCCAGCAGGAGCAGCTTCGGCCGGGCCGCCAGGGCCCGGGCAATTTCCAGATGCCGCTGCAAGCCGTAGGGCAGGTTGGACGCCAGCTCGTCCTTTTTATCGTCGAGCTTAAACAGCCGCAGCAGCTCGATCGCTTCGCGTTCAATCCGTTCTTCTTCCTTCCCGTACCGGCCGACGCGCAGGATCGCTTCGGCCAGGCTGTAGTTGACCAGGTAATTGCAGGCAATTTTGACATTATCCAATACGGTTAAGTTTCCAAACAGGCGGATGTTCTGAAACGTGCGGGCAATGCCGTGCTGCGTAATTTTATAGGGCTTCATCCCCGTGACGTCGACGCCGTCGAATTCAATGGTCCCCGTCGTCGGCTGATATACGCCGGTCAGCAAGTTGAAGGCCGTCGTCTTCCCTGCGCCGTTCGGCCCGATGAGGCCGACGAGCTCGCCCCGGTTCAATACGATGTTAAAATCCTGGACGGCCTTGATGCCGCCGAAGGATATGGATACATTATTTGTTTTCAGCAACGGGTCCATCGCCGCGTCCCCCCTTCTTCCATTTGGACAGCATCAGCTCAGCCAGCTCCTTATTGCCGAGAATCCCATTCGGACGGTACAGCATGAGTATGATGAGCAGCAAGGCGTATACGATCATACGGTATTCGGGATAGCTCTGCATCACAGCGGCAATCAGGGTCAGGATAAAGGCGCCGATGACCGAGCCGGACAAGCTGCCCAGGCCGCCTAAGACGACCATCGTCATGATGTCGAAAGACCGCATGAAGGTAAAGCTCGACGGATGGGCGATGCCGAAGTAATGAGAGAACAGCGCGCCGGCCAACCCGGCGAACATCGACGCGATCGTAAAGGCGAATACCTTAAAGGCCGTCGTATCGATGCCCATGGCTTCGGCGGCAATGGCGTTTTCCCGTACGGCCAGGCAGGCCCTGCCCTGCTTGGAGTGGATAATATTCTTTAGGACGAACAAGGTCACGACCATGCAGAAAAACAGCCAGGGAAAGGTCGTGTCCCGCGGGATGCCCGACATCCCAGACGCGCCGCCTACTTGCTGTATATTCAAGATGCAGATGCGGATAATTTCCCCCATGCCCAGCGTAGCGATGGCTAAATAATCGCCTTGCAGCCGCAGCGTCGGCACGCCGACGAGAAAGCCCAGAAGGCCGGCGGCAGCCGCGCCGCCGATGAGGCTGACGACGAAGGGCAGGTGCAGGAATACGGTGCATACGGCCGACACGTAAGCGCCGACAGCCATAAATCCGGCGTGCCCCAGGGAAAACTGCCCCGTAACCCCGTTAATCAGGTTCAAGCTGGACGCCAGCATGACATTCAGGCAAATCAACGATATATTCAGCCGCCAGAACGACGATACGATTCGCTCGGCCATCAGAAACTGCAATACGGCAAAGACGACGACGGCGGCGAGCAAGAATACAGCGTCTTGTTTTCGCAATCGGTTTATCATATTCATCACCTACACTTTTTCTCGTTCATTCTTTCCGAACAGTCCCGTCGGCTTGATGAGCAAGATAATAATCAAAATGGCGAAGGCCGCGGCGTCGCGGAAGGTAGACGAAATAAATCCGCTGACCATGGCTTCGACGACGCCTAAAATAATGCCGCCGGTCATCGCGCCAGGAATGATGCCGATACCGCCGAGGACCGCCGCTACGAAGGCCTTCATGCCCGGCATGATGCCCATGAGTGGCTCGATGGAATTATAGTAAATCCCGACGAGGACGCCGGCCGCGCCGGCCAGGCTCGACCCGATGCAGAAGGTAAAGGAAATCGTCTTGTCTACGTTGATTCCCATGAGCTGGGCCGCGTCGGGGTCGTACGAGACGGCCCGCATGGCCTTGCCCATTTTCGTATAGTTCACGACGTAGGTCAGAATCAGCATCAGCACGACCGATATAAGGAAGATGACGATTTGCTGAAACGAAATCACTAAGCCGCCGATGTGGTACACGCTGTTGTCCAGTACGTGCGGAAAGGTCCGCGGCTGCGGCGACAAGGCGAGCATCGTCGTGTATTCCAAGAACAAGCTGACGCCGATGGCCGTCGTCAAAATGGCGATTTTCGGGCTATGGCGAAGGGGCTTATACGCCAGCCGTTCGACGACCATCCCCAAAATCCCCGTCATGACCATCGCCGCCAGGATCGCCGGCACAAAGGGCAGCCCCATGGCCGTAATCGCAAAAAATCCGACGTACGAACCGATCATGTAGATATCGCCGTGAGCGAAGTTGATCAATTTCATAATGCCGTATACCATCGTATATCCCAAGGCGATCAGGGCGTAAATACTGCCTAAGGATATGCCGTTAATGAGCTGCTGCACGAACTGCAGCCATAATGTGCCTTCCACTGTATATCTCTCCTTCCTCATGTCGGGAGCGCTCGACACGTTGCGTATCAAAGCAGCTGCTCGCTAATCGTATATCCTTCGTCCAGCCTGGTAATAAAAATTCTGCCATCGCCGGCGGTTCCTTTCGGCTGCGTCTGGCATATGGCGATAATCGTCGTAACGACAGCCGTCTTATGTTCGTCGTGGACGACGATATATACCATTTCCTTCGGAAGCTCGTCATACACAACGCCGTTTACCGTAACGCCGCGCTGTTTTCCTCGCCCCGAAACGGGCCAGTGCGTCAATCCGTAAAATCCTCGTTCGGCCAGCGCATCTTTCAGCGCCTTCAGCCGTTCCCGTCGGATAATCGCTTTAATTTCAATCATATTTTGTTCCCCCTCCCCCATACGCAAAACAACGGCGAAATTATTTTTTAATAATAACGCCGTTGTTATGGAAAATATTTTCTTTTAAGAATGAAGTTATTATAATATTTAATGTTTTAAAAATCAATTAGGCACTTGCATAAATATTTTTATGTATATGTATAACAGATTAAAAAATAAAAGGCATAGGCGTCAGGCATGTATCCAACCTATGCCTTTCTCCACTCGCCGGAGGACGTTATCCCCCAATAGCGGCGTCGACTTCGCTCAGTACGTCGTCCAAAATCTGCATCGCTTCCAGAAGCTGTTCTTTTGTAATAATAAGGGGCGGCGCGACGAGAAGCATATTTTCGTGAGAATAAGTACAAAAGCCCTTTTTCATCAGCGATTTGACGATGCCCGGCATCGTTCCCCCTTCGTCCTTTCCGTACGGCACGAGGGGCTCCTTCGTGTTCTTATCCTTTACCAGCTCGATAGCCGACCATAAGCCGATATAGCGGACGTCGCCGACACAGGCATGTTTCGCCTTCAGCTTTTCTTCTTCTTCGCCCAGCACCTTGCCGACGGCGTTTACGTTGTCTAAAATCCGCGCCTTATCGTAGTAATTCAGGCAGGCGACCCCGGCGGCGCAGGCCAGCGGATGGCCGCTGTACGTCAGGCCGCACGACAGGAGGTGATCGTCGAAATAGGCGGCGATTTTCTTCGATACGGCGACGCCGCCGAGCTGAATATAGCCGCACGTAATCCCTTTGGCAAACGTCACGATGTCGGGCTTGACGTTGAAATGCTCAAAGGCGAACATCTTGCCCGTCCGGCACCAGCCGGCCATGACTTCGTCGCAGATCATCATGATGCCGAATTCATCGCACAGCTTGCGCACGCCTTCCAGATAGCCCTTCGGCGGAATGATGACGCCGTTGGAGCCCGTAATCGTTTCCATGACGATAGCGGCGATCGTCGACGGATTTTCATAAATAATTTGTTCCCGCAGCTTGGCAATGTAAAATTTCGTCGCGTCTTCTTCGCTGGCAAAGGAAATGGCTTCGCGGTATACGTAGGGATCGAAAAATTTGATGAAGCCGGGAATCCCCGGTTCCAGCGGATAGCGCCGCGGTTCGCCCGTCAGATTGCCCGCGCCGAAGGTCGAGCCGTGATAGCTGCGGTACCGGCTCATGACCTTATAGCGCCCCGTATACATGCGGGCCATCTTAATGGCGTTTTCGTTGGCGTCGGCGCCGCCGTTGGTAAAAAATACCTTCCCCATGTTGTCGGGCATGCGGTCGATGACCATTTTAGCCAATTTAGCCCGCGGTTCTACAGCCAGACTCGGAGATATGAAGCAATATTTGTCGGCTTGTTCCTTAATCGCTTCGATAATGTCTTTGTTTCCGTGCCCCACGTTGGAATTCACCTGTCCCGACGACATATCCATATATCGCTTGCCGTCGCTGTCCCACAAGTAAATTCCTTCAGCCTTCGTAATGACTACGGGGTTCAGCCCCTTCTGCTTCGACCACGAATGCAGATTATACGTCAAATCCATGTCGCGAATTTCCTGTCCTGTCATGAGATCATCCCCCTGCGTTATAATACTAAAAAAGCAGCGGCGTCCTTTCGGAAAAGCGCCGTTGCTTTTTCTTGTGCTTATTATGTCATAGGCAATACGATAAAACAATATGACAAAACCATAAACTTTATTGTATATGTGCACAATAATCACATATGTTAAATTTTTAACATTGTATTTTTTTATTTACCGGCGTTCATTTTAAAGTGAAGGTGCCGCCGTCCCTTCGCACAATACGAACGCGGCGGTCCCTAAAGCAGACGCGTTACGTTTGAAACAAATATTCAGTCCGGCCGACGCAACGGCCCTTTTCGAAATATACACGGGGGACGCGGCGGCCGATATTGCAGAAAACTTCATGAGGTATTGTCCCTATGATGCGTGCCAGTTCATCTGCCCCGATATATTCGTTTCCCTGACGGCCAAACAGCACGCATTCTTCGCCTACGCGCACGTCAGGAATATCGGTAACGTCTATCATGCACTGATCCATGCATATATTGCCGATTTGAGGGACGCGCCGCCCCCGTACCAATACGTCGGCCCGATTGGACAGTAGGCGGGTATATCCGTCGGCATAGCCTAACGGCAAGGTGGCGACCAAGGTAGGACGACGCGCTCTGAACCTGCGGCCGTATCCTACAGTCTCGCCTTCTTCCAGGCGCTTCACATGGGTAATACAGCAGCGCAGGGACATGACGGGATGGGGTACAAACTCCGGATGACGCGCCGCACCGAAGGGATTATAGCCGTACTGAATAATACCGGGACGCACCATGTTACAGAAAAACGCCGGATACGCCAGGACGCCGGCGCTGTTATCGCAATGACGGAAGCGGAATGACACGCCTTCTTCCCACAGCCAGCGGTACATCTGTGTAAACTGAAAGAATTGCTCCTTCGTGTACGCGCAGGCGTCGTCTGCCGCGTCGTCGGCCACGGCAAAATGCGTAAATATCCCTTCCATCATCACACAGGGCAGAGCCCTGATGCGCTTTATCTCTTCGACGCTTCGTTCCGACAGCTTGTAGCCGATACGTCCCATACCGCTGTCTACGGCAATATGGAATCGCACGGTCTGCTGCGTCCGTTCGGCTTCCTGCGAAAAAAGCACTGCGTCGTCGTAATGAAACACGGCCACATCGATATGATAGCCCACGACTTCTGCTGCGCGCCGCCCATCTGTATGTCCCAACACCAAGATAGGGGCCGTAATACCGGCGCGGCGCAGCTCGACGGCTTCGTCCAGACAGGCCACGGCCAGCTGGTCCGCTCCGTTCTGCAAAAACACGCGGGCCATCGCCACGGCGCCGCATCCGTACGCGTCGGCTTTGACGACGGCCATAATCAGCGTATGGGCGCCGACAAAACGCCGAATATGCTGCATATTATACGCCGCCGCATCCAAATCGACCTGCGCCCACATAGGACGCCTTGAAAATGATTCTGTACTCTGCAATACATCTGCGTTCATCGTTTCGCACATATCCATTGTCCTTCCCCCTCACGCCGGCAGCCCCGGCCGTGCAAACGCCGTCAGGCCGTCATTTAGATATATGAGCGTATATACGGGCTACGACGCCTGCCGTCACATCGTACGACGTCGCCTTGACGGAAGCCGTCTTCATGACCATCGTCGTAAATTTCTCAATTTCTTCTTCAGACAGCGTGACCGTATCGGGCATGAGATCTTTCATAAATGCTTCGAAGTCATCGGAGCCGGCAAATCCCAGCAATTCCCATACACGCTGGGCTTTATCGGCCATGGATTCTTCCATGAGCTTCATGTACTGAGGCAGCAGCAAGCCGTTGGCCCGGCCATGCGAAAAACCCTTGTAATACGTCAGGCAATATCCCATGCCGTGTACCAGCGTCGTACCAGCCTGGGAAATGACGATGCCCGCCAAGGTCGAAGCATACATGAGGTCTTCGCGGACGGCATAGGACAGCGTGCCGCGCAGCTGCGTCAGATGAAGGCCGAAAAAGCGCAGGGCTTCTTCAGCCCATACGTCGCTGACAGGCGTCGCATCCTTCGCCATATAGCCTTCTATCGCATGAGACAAGGCGTCGATAGCCGTGTCGATCGTCACGTGTTCCGGTACGCCCATCGTAAAGGACGGATCGGCCAAAGACAGCTTCGGATACAGCATCGGCGATTTGACGCCCTGCTTCGTGCCGGCCTTATGATTGGTCAGGATGCTGATTTTCGTCACTTCGCTGCCCGTGCCAGACGTCGTAGGAACGGTGACAATAGGCAGGGGCGGCGCTCCGTACGGCCCTGTAAACAGTATCTCGTCGTCCAAATCGTTCGTGCATAATAAGGCGATCACTTTAGCTGCGTCCATAGGCGAACCGCCGCCAATGCCGATGACAAAGTCAACCTGTTCCTTCCGCCCTAGCTCCGCGCCGTTCCGCACGATTTCGACAGACGGGTTCGCTTCTACTTCGTCGAACAGGACCCAGCCGAGGCCTGCCGATTCCAGTACGGCGACGACGGCGTCCTGCGATCCGTTTCGCTTCGCCGAACTGCGTCCCGTAACGATCAGGGCTTTCTTGCCCAGCGCCGCCATATCTGCCACGGATTGGGCAACGCATCCTTTCCCGAAATACAATTTCGTCGGCATTTCATACGTAAACATACCAAACTCCCCCTGCCTATAATTGATGATGTATACTATCACGCGCCGATTCATCCGTCTTTCTGTACGGAAAACAGCTTCTTGATTTTCAGCGCGATGAGAATATCCAGCTTATCTTCTTCTTCGTTTAGTTTCTTCCCCGTAATAGTTTCTATCTTATTCAGTTTATACAGCACCGTATTGCGGTGAACCACTTCGTGAACTGCCGTATCCTTAATACTGCAGCGATGAGACAGGTAATATTCCAGAGTCTCCACCAGCGACGAATGATGAGCGGCGTCGTATTCGTCCAGCCCTTTCATCGTATCGTCGTAAAATTGCCGCAGCGTGCCTGGTGAAGGACCGTCCAGCAGCAGCTTGTACACGCCGACGCGCTCATATTGTACGACAGGCCGCGTTTCCGAAACGAGAGCCGTCATAGCTGACGCCCGCGTATAGCTTTCAGACAACCGTTCGACAGAAGGTACGGCCGAGCCGACGCAAACCGTAACGGAAAGGTCTCGGCCCAGAAAGTATTCACGCCATTCCCAGGCCCTGCTCCATGCGTTTGATTCGCCTTCGTCCGGCGCTACGCATACCAGAGCGTCGCCGTACGTCAAAACGTGGACGTCGGGCTCGCAAGCGCTCATCTGCGCCGCTGCCTCGTCGAGACGGCGGCGTTCTGCCGGACGGACGACGAAAACACGGAAGGCCTTATCGATATCTATGCCGTATGTCCGCAGGGCTCGGCAAGCATTGCCGCACTGGCCCGGATGCATGAGAATAAACAGGAAATATTGGAGAAATTGTTGTTCTCTAGTTTCCTCTTCAATGATAAACTGGCATAAGTAGCGTGTAATATCGACTAACCGCACGCTCCACGGAATAAGGAACAGGGGAAATCCGCGTTGTTCGCAAAAGGCCGCGACGGATTTCGGAACGCTGCGTATAAAAGGGCCGATGTTGATCACCAATCCGCTAGCTCTGCTTTTCTGTAACTTCTTGATATAATCCAGCAGCCACTCTTCGCCGTTATAGATACTCCCCGTGCAAAACACCAGTTCCCCGCCGTGTAAAAACAAAGCGGATTCCTTGTTTTCTATAATGTGTATCCACGAAACACGGCTGTCAAAGCCCTGCGTTCCTGTCAGGCACTGCATCTTGTATACTTTCTGACTTTTAGCATATAAAAATCCTACTGTGACAACCACATGTTTCGCCCCCTTAAACGAAAACGAGCACGATGAACAGTGTACACTTCATCGTGCTCGCGTTAAACGCTTTTATGCTTTTGTATAACCTTACTACATTTTCGTAATTTAGTAAATATCATCACCAGATTTTCCTAATATATTTTATGTATATGCGTTATAATCTGTAAACATAAAACATTTACCCCACTCCACGCTGTAACGCCTATGTAAGTATGGTATAATGGAAAAAAATCTATCAGGAGGACACTCATGAATATTACCGTCTTAGGCTGCGGCCGCTGGGGCGCTTTCCACGCCTGGTACGCCGACCGCATCGGCCACACCGTCACCTTATGGGGCCGCCCGTCGTCCCGCAATCTGGAAACCCTTCGCTGTACGGGAAAAAACGAATACCTGACCCTGCCCTCGTCCATCGCCCTGACCGACGATTTGGCCGACGCCCTGCATAATGCCGACGTCTGCATCATTTCCATCAGCGCCCAGCAGCTCCGCGCCTTCGCCGGACAGCTTCGGGAAACGGGATTTTCCCCGTCCCTGCCCTTCATCCTGGCCATGAAGGGGCTGGAAATCGGCAGCGGCAAGCGCCTCACGACGGTCATGGAGGAAGAGCTGGAGCCCGACGTGCAGACTGCCGTCTGGGTCGGCCCGGGCCACGTGCAGGACTTCGTCGCCGGTATGCCGAACTGCATGGTCATGGCCTCCCGCGACATGGACCTGACGCGCCGCCTCGTCGACGTCTTTACCAGCCCCCTCATCCGCTTCTACTACGGACAAGACCTCCTGGGCATTGAAATCGGCGCGGCTGCCAAAAACGTCATGGGCATCGCCGCCGGCATGCTCGACGGCGCAGGCCTCACGAGCCTCAAGGGAGCCCTCATGGCCAGAGGCACTCACGAGCTGTCCGTCCTGATTGAAACGCTGGGCGGCAACGCCATGACTGTCTACGGCCTGAGCCACTTAGGAGATTACGAAGCGACGCTCTTTTCGGCCCACAGCAACAACCGCCGCTTCGGCGAAGACTTCATCCAGGGCAAGCCCTTCCACAAACTGGCCGAAGGCGTATACACGACGGAAGCTCTCGTCGACCTGTCCCGCCGCGTCGGCGTCGAACTGCCCATTACGCAAGTCCTGTACAGCATCGTCAAGCTCGGCAAGGACCCCCACGCCATGCTGGAGCAGCTCTTCCTGCGCTCCACCAAGGCCGAATGAGCCTACTCCATAAATCCCTTCCCCTGGTGAATACAGTCGATGGCCTGCTGCAGCCGCTCCAAGCCTTCCTGTAGTTCCGGCAAATTCCAGGAGTAAAACCGCGGCAGCATCCATTGGGACGTCCACATGATGTAGTGTATATACGTCAGGATATCCTTGATTTCCTCCCGGTTATGCCGGGCCGCAAATGTCACGTTGTTATGCAGTAGCTGGCTGCATTTCGAGTCGATTTTCGAAAGGCTGCGGTTGAATTGGACGATATCCGGCGAGACGCTGCCTTGTATGAGCTGATTAAAGTCCCCCAGTACGTAATACCGCGTCAGGCGGTTGCAGCGGGAAATCTCCCATCGCTCCATGAACTGCCGCTTATACGAGGCGGACTTCCGGCGCAGCGCCGCCCCTTCCCGGCTGTCGCCGGCCGTATAGGCTTCCATAGCGTTGGACTCGAAGTTCAAATACCACAAATACCATTCATAGGTCCGTCCCTTGGCGCATAAATTCGCCAGGTCGGCGTATTTCTCCAGGGAAGACCGCAAAATACAATACAAGGGCCGCAAATCAAAATAATCGATATCGGACATGCACTTGGCCAAAAAAGAGATCGTCGAATAATCGGCAAATATGGCATGATACAGCCAAAAGGGATAATCCTGCAGCATCAGCGTGCCGTTGACCGACAGGGAACGGGCCTCATGGGCAATCCTCCTTATCTTTGCCGCCGCTTCGTCCATATAGTGATTCAACACATAACTGGTCCGCATAGCCAGCCTCCTCATCTCGTAATTCGTATCTCTATTGTATCACACACAAAAAACGACACGAAACACAGCAGGGGAAGATCCCCCAGTCCCTGTGTATCGTGCCGTTTCCTCTATGCCGCGCTACCGCAGTTCATTCTTATCTTCGCCGATGCGCGTGCCGTCCATAAACTTCATCGCCGTCGGCTCCCAGGTGACCTTGAGGTCGCTGAGAGGAGAATCATAAGCTTTGACTTCTTTTTCGTTCGTGTCGTTTATATCAGTGTAAATCGTATCGGTCCGCGTCACGCCGGCCATGACGGGCATCGTGTCCAGATAATCGGCGCGGAACAATTCATTGCCCGACGCATCGGAAACGACGAACCGCCCTTTGAAGGTCTGAATATCGTTTTGCGATATGTTGGCGATGGAAATATCGAACTGTATCTGAGGATGCATGCGTCCGGCCGAGGCGTTCTGGTCGAGGCTCACCTTATCGACGACGGATATCTGCAGCGTTTGGTTCATCTGCTCCCGGTCCTTTTCAACCTGAGCCTTCCACTTGGCGTACACGTCGAGTATTTCGCCGACGGTCTTTCCTTCATAGGCCTTCTGATCTCGCGATTTAGCGAGGGATTGGAAAAATTCCTGCTGATCCTTCGTCAGCGACGTATCGGACTGAATCTGTTTGACGATTTTCGACGATTCGCTGGAATGCCATACGATGGATTTCGTATCCTTCGAGCCGCATCCCGATGTCAGCATGACCGCAATCAGTGCCGCCGCCAGCCATTTTTTGTTCTTCATACCGCTTCATCCTTTCCCTTATAATAATTCAAACACAGACAGCGGATCGGCTTTGATCATCGGTATGATATACAAGACCGATATGCCCGTCATAAACGATATAAGGCCGACGATACAAAAGCCCAATCCTAAGACAACATAAAAAATACGCATTCCCGTCGTTCCGCCTGTACGTCCGGCAACATTGCGGGCCCGGCTGTTATTGACAAACCATGACCACTGCTTGACGGCCCCTCCTATGGAATACAGGCCGAGGGCCAGAAATAGTATGTCGCCGTAATCATGAAAAAATGCAATGATGGCGTTGTCCATTCCCCCACCTCCTGCCTACGGCATCTTCACGAAGCAAATTTCCTCATCTCTTAATATTATTCTTTTTTTTTTGAGATACCTTCTTTTTTATGTAAAATCTATGTATATGATAAAATATTATACAAGGGAGGCCCTCCTATGCTGTCCGAACAAGCCCAAACCGTACTATCCGTATTACAAACTGCCCATATAGAATACCATGTGAAAGAACACATTCCCGTCTACACCATAGACGAAATGTCCGCCCTGCACCTCCCCGACGGCGAGGCCGTAGCCAAAAACCTGTTTATCCGCGACGATAAGAAGAGGACCTACTACATTGTCGTCATCCGTCAGGAAAAGACGGCCAACCTCAAGGCCCTGCGGCAGACCCTGGGCTCGCGCCCTCTGAGCTTCGCCTCTGAAGACGACCTGTGGAAGTACCTGAAGCTGACCAAAGGGGCCGTCACGCCCTTAGGCGCCCTGAACGACGAAACACAGTCGGTCGTCGTCGTCTTCGACAAAGACTTTATGGGAAACCAAATCGCCGTCCATCCCAACGACAACAGGGCCTCGGTCTGGATGCAAACCGACGACCTAATCCGCCTCATCCAAGAACACGGCAACCCTGTCGTCGTCGCCGAGATATGACGGAGAACGTAAGATAGCATACGAGACGACAAGAGAGGCAGGAGATCGACTCTCCTGCCTCTCGTTTTATATGCGTATGCTATTCTTCCGTATCTTCTTCTTTTTCTTCCGGTTCCTGCCGCGTGACGAGGATTTTATCGACGCGGAGGTTGTCCATATCCATGACTTCAAAGGTAAATTCGTTCCAGACGTACGTATCTGTTTCCTTAGGAATGCGGCCTACGCCGTAGGTGACGAAGCCGGCCAGGGTCTTGTACAGGTCGTCTTCTTCGCCGGGCAGGTCATCTTCCAACTCGAAGAAATCCTTGAATTCTTCGATGGTCAGCAGGCCCTCCATGAGCCATTCGTTGGGGCCGCGCTGGATGATGCGGTTGTCATTTTCCTTCTTTTCCTTTTCGCCTGACGGCATGCTGCCTACGAGCTCTTCCAGGATGTCGTGGAGGGTCAGCAGGCCGCTGAAATTGCCGTATTCGTCGAGGACGGCCGCTTCGTGGACGCTGTGCTCGCGGAAGACCGGCACGACCTTCATGATATCCATCGATTCGGGCACGAAGACTGGCTTCTGGACGCTCGATTCGACGAGGGATTTCATGGTCACGTTTTTCCCGGAATGGACGGCGTCGTAATATTTTTGGAAGACCATGTTGACCGAAACCATGCCGAGAAATTCGTCGAGCGAGCCCCTGCCTACGGGCAGGTGGATGTGATTGAAAGCGATCATTTCATTCATAATCGTCTCGTCGGGATCTTCTACGTCAATCCAGTCAACCTGGGTGCGGTTGGTCATAATATCGCTGACGTTCATATCGGCCAGGCGGAATACGCGGTCTACCAGCTCGGGCTCTTCCTTTTCAAAGGCCCCCAATTCCGCGCCCTGCTCCAGAAGGATTTTGATTTCCTCTTCCGTTACGGGCTGCACCTCCGGCTTGCCCATGCCGATGACCTTCGTCACCAAGGCCGTCGAAGCCGACAGAAACCAAATGAGGGGCGTACTGACCGTGCAGAAATACAGCATCGGCCGGGCCAGAAAGCAGGCGATGGCTTCAGGCTTGTTGATGGCGATGCGCTTCGGCACGATTTCCCCTAAAATGATGGTCAAATAGGTGATGACGGCGACGATAGTCGTCAGGCTGACGCTGTAGGCATAAGGCTCCAGGCCGGGAATCATGGCCACGTACTGCGACATGGGGCCGGCCATTTCCGTACCGCCGTATACGCCCGTCAGCAGGCCCATCAGGGTGATGCCGAACTGTACGGCCGAAAACATCTTATTCGGGTTTTCCCGCAGCTTCAGGACGATTTTCGCCGACTTGCTGCCCTCTTCGGCCATGGCCTCCAGCCGCGGCTGATGGCAGCTGACGATGGACATTTCCAGCAGCGAAAATACGCCGTTGCCAAAAATCAGCAATAATATGACGATGCACTCTTTCCCTAGGGAAACTTCCAAAACAAATCACGTCTCCTTTAATACGCAAAAAATAATTTTTTAGTTTATATTATATCGTGTTTTTCCCATTCCTACAAGCGCAGCACAGCATGGGACACAAGGAAGGCCTCATGCCGAAATATTCCGCTGAAATGCTGCCGAATAACGGCCCGATACCTTGCCCGGCCGTCATCGTGACTTGCAAAGTACGCAGACATAGGCCGACTTTATTCACGTATCAATTCGTTGTCGCACGATCCGGTCTGGGCATACTGGCGCAGATTCTGAATCGTCGTTTCGCATAAATTATAATCAGCCTGATCCGTATAGAAAGCCGTATGAGCCGTAAATATGACGTTTTCGTAAGACAGCAGTTTTCTAATATCGGAAGCGACGTCTTTTTGAGATCCCGACGATTTTCGCAGCGCTCCTTCTCCTTCGATCACGTCGATTCCTAACGCGCCAATCTTACCGCTGTGAAAGCCCCGCAGTACGGACTGCGTGTCAAATAAAGGGCCTCGGGCGCTGTTGACAAGGACGACGCCGTCTTTCATAGCCTGAATGGCCTCGTCGTTTACCATATGGTAATTCTCTTTCGTATAGGCGCAATGGAAAATGATCACGTCGGCCTTAGCGTATAATTCGTCCAGCGTCACATAGGATGCATACTGGCGTACGTCATTGTTCTCGTAAATATCGTAAGCCAGGATAGCTTTAGGATGAAACCCGCTCAAACACTGTATCGTCGTATATCCGATACGGCCGGCGCCGACGATGCCTACGACCATATTGCGAAGTTCCCGCCCTTGCAATCCCGTCGTAGTAAAATTGCCATGTTCTACACGCAGTATCTGCGTCCGCAGCTTGCGAAGAAGGGCCAGCACGATCATCACCGTGTGTTCTGATATGGCGTTGGGCGAATATCTCGGCACATTGGCCCCTTTGATGCCGTACCTTTTCATCGCCTCTATATTGAGATGATCGTAACCGGCGCTGCATGTCACGACGTATTTGACGCCGCTCTCGGCCAGAGCCTTATAAAAGGGTTCATCTTCCTTATGATCGCTGTAATAAATAAGGCCTTCGCACTTCGCCTTCTTAACCGTTTCTATCGTATCCAACGCCGCTTCGCAAGGCAGGCCGATTAACTCTATATCGTCGCATCCAAGGCGTACATACGGCGCAAATCTGGCTGCGCCGCCTCTGACATTGCTGAAAATTCCAACTCTCATCGCATTCTCATCCTTTCTGCAAAACGGCGCATGAAAATACGATATGCCAATATATTTCATACGCCGTCGTATTCAATGATATTTGATTAAATAGCCTCCTTTTGGTTATATCACAAGAAACGCATCGTTTCAATTTATCATACGTATTTCCATTCTCTTTACCACTATATAGAAATCGTATGGAAATGTATTCAATATTGTCTTTTTGTTATACGAAATTGGGTGCATTACGCTATCCATGCTATACTGGAAGACAGCTTTGATGTTGAACACTCAGCTTTCATTACTCGTTGCGGCCCGCTGGAGGACAGCCTTGTCATACGTCGCATACAAAATCATGACGCGCCGCCAGTCCGTCGTATTGACGTCGACCCAAACGGTCTCAGACAAACGCTAATTGACAAAGGATTTTTTGAACACCTGAATCATTCGCTACTGCGCATCTCCGGAATACCTTCTCATTCCCTGATACGATCACAACAGGATACCCCCCTTTTAGAGAACTATCATCTGAAGATGCGCCAACTTGTTTTTCTTATATAGAGGAGCTGCCGCGCTTTTGCACGCGGCAGCTCCTCTTATAGTATTGAAAAAACAGAGCGGAATACAATGGGTATTCCGCTCTGTGCCTATGCATATGATATAACTCTTACCACCAGGGGCCTACACCGATTCCGATGCCGCCGCCATGATGCCAGCCGCTGCCCCATCCTACGCCGATACCAATGCCGACGGAGGGGCTCATGCCTCTGTCGCGGCCGTCGTCGGCCGTATCGATAATGGAGACGGTTTCCGTAAAAGTGCGCGTCGCCGAGCCGATCTTCAAGTCGACGACGATGTCCGTCTTGCCGGCGCTGACGGGGACGATATTCATCTTATCGGAGATTTGCGCCACGTTGGCGTTCAAGCTGGTCAGCTTGATGTCGTAGGGGAGCATGCCCGGCACGTGAACCCGGATGATGCCGTAGCTGCCCAAGGCGATTTTCTTGGGATAGACGACGATTTCCGTCTTTTTCAGCAGATTTTCTGCGCTGCCGTAAATCATCACCGCGTCGCCTGTCGGGTCGAGACGCCATACGCAGCTTTCATCCTTGGCGAAGAAATAATTTCCCTTCTGAACGTGCGTATTCGTATCGTAGGCTTTGACGTGATAAAAATAGTCGTGAGTCAGCTTCTTTTCAATTCGGAAATAATAGTCTCCCGAAAGGCCCGACGCCTCGGAAGGAAGATTTTGCAGAAGGGCTGTAATTTTATCATACGTACTGCCCTTCGTAATGTAGTAGTCGTCCAATGTTTCCATACGGACCGACGGGTCGATCTGTACGGCTGCCCCTGCCGGCGCAGCGGCAAAGGCGGAGAAGCTGCCTAAGCAGCACAATACGCTGAGTACTAACGCAGGCCATTTCATACAAAATCCCTCCTTTAACGAAGCATAGAATTACCGTTTCATGCAATGAATACCTTCCAGACGGTTCAGCGCTTCATAGAGCGTTTCGTCCTTGACGGCAAATTGAAGGCGGACAAGGTTGTGTACGTCTTCGTGGAAAAAGGTCGAGCCGGGCACGAGGGCTACGCCCAGTTTCCGGATCAAGTCCTCGCAGAAGGCCGTATCGTCGTCGTAGCCGTATTCCGAAATATCCATCAGCATGTAAAAGGCCCCCTGAGGCACGTTGTGGGGAATGCCGATGGCGTCGAGGCCCTTCATGACGATGTCGCGCTTCTTCGTATATACTTCCCGCAGCCCTTCGTAATAGGACCGGTCGAAGCCGAGGCTGGTCACAGCCGCTTCCTGGAGCGGGCTCGGCGCGCTGATGGTCATGAACATGTGGAGCTGCCGCAGCGCTGCGGCCAGATGAGGCGGCGCGAAGATGTAGCCGACGCGCCATCCCGTAATCGAATAGGTCTTCGACAAGGAACCGCAAGATATGGTCCGTTCGTACATGCCCGGCAAATTGGAAAAGTACGTATATTCCGTCGGCTTGTACACGATGTGCTCGTATACTTCGTCGACGATGGCGAAGGCGTCGTATTTCTGCACCAGGCCGGCTATGATTTCCAGCTCGGCCTTAGAAAATACCTTGCCGCAGGGATTGGACGGATTGCAGAGGATGATCGCCTTCGGATGCTGCCGGAAGGCGTCTTCCAACACGTCGGCGTCGAAGGTGAAGTCCGGCTGGCCGAGAGGCACGTAAAGGGGCTCGCCGCCGGCCAGCAGCACGTCCGTGCCGTAGGCTTCGTAAAAGGGCGAAAATACGACGACCTTATCGCCTGGGTCGACGAGGGCCATCATCGTCGTCATCAGGGCCTCCGTGCCGCCGCAGGTGACGATGACTTCCTGTTCCGGGTCCAGCGTCTGGCCGGCGAAGGTCTGACGGTAGTTCGCCAAAGCCTGCCGCAGGTTCTGCGCGCCGCTGTCAATACTGTATTGGTGCGGCCCCTGGGAGGCTATGTCCTTCAGGCGGTTCCGCAGGGCTTCCGGCGGGGGAAAATCGGGAAAGCCTTCCGATAAGTTAATCGCCTCGTACGTTTCGGCCATGTGGGAGATTCTGGCAATGGCCGATTCGGAAAACAAGGAAATTCGTTTCGATATATTCGGCATAGACACATCCTCCTATAAGTCCAGATTCCGCACCTTCTTGGCGTTTTCCTGAATGAATTGACGGCGCGGTTCGACCTTGTCGCCCATGAGGACCGAGAAAATGCGGTCCGCTTCTACGGCGTCTTCGAGGTGGACCTGGAGCATCGTGCGGTTCTGGGGATCCATCGTTGTTTCCCAGAGCTGCTCCGGATTCATTTCGCCGAGGCCCTTATAGCGCTGAACGACGACGCTGTTGTCGCGGCCCAGCTCGTCGAGCTTGGCGTTCATCGCTTCGTCTGTGTAGTAATACCAGACCTGCTTGCCCTTGCGCACCTGATACAGGGGCGGCTGGGCGATGTAGATGTGGCCTTCCGTAATGAGAGGCTTCATAAACCGGTAGAAGAACGTCAGCAGGAGCGTACGGATATGGGCTCCGTCGACGTCGGCATCGGTCATGATGATGATCTTGTCGTATCGCCGCTTGCTGATGTCGAATTCTTCGCCGATACCCGTGCCGAAGGCCGTAATCATGGAGCGGATTTCTTCATTGGCCAGGATCTTGTCCAGACGGGCCTTTTCGACGTTGATGATCTTGCCGCGGAGTGGTAAGATGGCCTGGAATTTCCGGTCCCGGCCCTGTTTGGCCGAGCCGCCGGCCGAATCGCCTTCGACCAGGTAGATTTCCGTCATAGCGGCGTTCTTTTCCGAGCAGTCGGCCAGTTTGCCTGGCAGGCTGCTGATTTCCAGGGCGTTTTTGCGGCGCGTCAGGTCGCGGGCGTGGCGCGCTGCCTGGCGGGCTCTGGCGGCGGAAATCGCCTTGTTGACAATGGACTTGGCTTCGCCGGGATGCTCTTCGAAGAATTCCTTCAATCCGTCGGACACGATATTGTCGACGATCCCCTTGACTTCGCTGTTGCCCAGCTTCGTCTTCGTCTGCCCTTCGAACTGCGGTTCCCGTACCTTGACGCTGACGATAGCCGTCAGGCCTTCGCGCACGTCTTCGCCGGATAAGTTTTCTTCCTTGTCCTTCAGCAGTCCCGCCGTACGGCCGTAGTCATTGATCGTGCGGGTCAGGCCGGAACGGAAGCCGCTCAGGTGAGTGCCCCCTTCTTCCGTAAAGATGTCGTTGACGAAGGTCAGGATATTTTCGCTGTAGCCGTCGTTGTACTGCATGGCGATGTCCACGAGGACCTTGTTCTTTTCGCCTTCCAGCGTAATGACCGTCGGGTTGACGGCTTCCTTGTTTTCATTCAGAAATTCCACAAAGGACGTGAGGCCCCCTTCGTAGCAGTAGACTTCGCTGCGCCCTTCGCCGCGCTTATCCGTCAGGGTAATATGCAGGCCCTTGTTCAGGAAGGCCAGCTCGCGGAGACGCGTCTTCAGCGTGTCAAAATCATAGGTCGTGTCGGGGAAAATGTCCGCGTCGGGCTTAAAGCTTACCTTGGTGCCCGTTTCTTCGCCCCGTTCCATGGGACGAATTTTTTTCAGCGGTTCCGCCGTCAGGCCCCGGGCAAAGGAGATGTTCCACAAATACCCGTCGCGCTTGACTTCGACCTTCGTCCACAGGCTCAGGGCGTTGACGACGGATATGCCGACGCCGTGCAGGCCGCCGGAAATAGGATAGCCGTCGCCGCCGAATTTGCCGCCGGCGTGAAGCACCGTCAGTACGACTTCGACGGCAGGCTTGCCGATCTTATGCATGGCTACGGGAATGCCGCGGCCGTTGTCGACGACGGTAATGCTGTTATCAGCTTCAATCGTCACTTCAATGTGCGTGCAGTATCCTGCCAGCGCTTCGTCGATACTGTTGTCGACGACTTCATATACTAAATGATGGAGACCGCGCAGAGACGTGCTCCCTATATACATACCAGGACGCTTGCGAACGGCTTCCAGGCCTTCCAGGACCTGAATCTGTTCCGCGCCATAATTTACTTTTTTATCTTGCGGCATGCAGCAATTCCTCCTCTTCAAACATACTTAACATCTTATTATACAGCAAATCCCCCTGGGATAGCTAGTTTACAATCGCTGCACGGGCCCCTTTGACGAAAACAGCCGCTTGTACCGCCCGATAATCGTTTCCAGCGTAATGGGCGAAGCGTAAATGCATTCCTCCGTTACGATGTAGCAGCGAATCTGCCCTTCGTCCATGCCGTCGAGCAGCACGAGGGGGCGGTAATACTGCCGCAGCGGGTTCGACTTGTTCATCTTTCGCGGATGGGCCTTGAACATCGCGACAATGCGGCGTATATCAATCATTTTCTGTCCGCCTATGTGAAGATACATCGCTTTTTCTCCTGTATTTTTCCGTTAAATTGCGAATAAACGCGTCGGTCATCTCCGTCGGGTTCCGCCGCGTAATCAGCAGGGCCAGCATCATATCGTCTTCCGGCGTGTCGCAGCCGTGGTAAATGCGCTCCATGTATTTATAAATGCACTCGCGCCGCACCTCGTTGTACAATTCCTCGTACAGCCGTTCCTCGTCTCCGATCATGCCGTAAGCCTTCAATTCGTCCAGCGTCAGCCAGGGCATGTCCATAACCGTGGCATAGACGGCTTTTTTCTTTTCCTGACGGGCCCGGAGCCGGCAGATAAAGCACAGCTCCTCGCCCTTTTCCAGCCACCGCCCGCACGACGGGCACTGCCGGACTCCTGCTGCCTGGTACGCCGTCTGCCGTTTCGCCTGGGCGAAGCGCAGCTGGGCCATTTTTTCCTGGATGGCCTCGGGAAGGGCCGCCGTCTCCTGCCGGATGCGCCGCACCGTTTCTTCCGAAAGCCGCGCGTTCCCCACGCGTACAGCAAAGCCTTCCTCTTCTTCCCCTGCAGTATTGGCGTACGTAACGGCTGGGGGCTTTCGGCCGCTCCGCACGAAACGGATGTCCGTGACGAAGGGTTCCTTGATATACTCGTTGATGGCCTCAATGATCTTTTTCTTGTACATGAACAGCTGGTTCATCCATACGGAATTCAGCACGGCTACCTGTACGACGGACTCGTCGAAGCCCTGAATATAGGAGTATTTGGCAATTTGAGGGCCGACGATGGTCTTCCAGTCCAGCTTCGCCTGATACAGCTTATAGGGGACGAGAAGCCGGTTCCGTTCCAATATTTTGGGAATGGAAAGGCCAGCCTTCTCCATCTTATGATTCCGTTCCTCCATGGGATATTACCTTTCCCTGCGCGATGCAGATATGACAGCAGCCGGCCATGGATTCGAAAATCAGCGGCTCTGTCGTCGTAATAAAGGTCTGTATCCGGCCGCGCACAAAATCCAGCAGGGCCTGACGGCGGCCGGCGTCGAGCTCGCTCATCACGTCGTCCAGCAGCAGGACGGGATACTCGCCCGTTTCGGACTTCATATATTCCAGCTCCGACAGCTTGAGGGCCAGCACGGCCGTCCGCTGCTGCCCCTGGGAGCCGTATTTTTTTAAATCGGCTCCGCCTACAGCCAGGGCCAGGTCGTCCCGATGAGGTCCTATCGACGTGGACATGCGGTATATGTCGTCCTGCCGGTGCTCCTGCAGCAGGTCGTAGTACCGCTGAGCGTCGGTAATGCCTCCCGCCCCGTCGCCGTAGGGCTGCACGTAATCCATCGTCAGCAGCTCTGATCCGCCCGTCAGGCGGCGGTGAATGACGCCGGCCAGAAAGCTCATCTTCCGCAGGGCGTTGAGGCGCCTCCGCACGATTGCGGCGGCGAAGGAAGCAATCTGCCGGTCCCATTCCTCCAGCGACGCCCCGCCTTCGTACTTCAACTGCTTCAGCAGCAGGTTCCGCTGCGATACGGCCCGGTTATACTGCAGCAGCAGGCGGTAGTAGGCCGGATTGACCTGGGATATTTCCATATCCATAAACCGCCGCCGCAGGGACGGGCTGCCCTTGATCAGCTGCAGGTCTTCCGGTGAAAACAAGACTTCGTTCAGCGTCCCTACCAATTCTTTCTGGGGGACCTTCGTCTCGTTGACCCATAATTCCTTTTTGCTCGTCTTCGATAAGATAACCTTGATCTGCTGGGCGACGCCGCTGCGGACAAAATCCAGGATGACGCTGCCTTCGCCGCAGTCCCATTGAATCAAGTCCATGTCGGCTATCCCTTTATAGGATTTCCCTATACCTCCCAGGTACAAGGCTTCCAGCAAATTCGTCTTACCTTGTCCATTCTGGCCGTACAACAAGATAATAGACTTGGGAAAGGTTATCGTTTCCTGTGTATAATTTCTGAATTGATGAAGCCGTACAGACTGTATATTCATACTTATGCACCAACGATTTCATACGTCCCGATGCCCTTGATTTCTACGATGTCGCCGACATGAAGCTTTTTCCGCTTTGCCGAGCACAGTTCGCCGTTGACAAAAATCCGCTGTTCGTCCAGCAAAAAGCGGATTTCGCCGCCGCTCTGCAAGATGCTGGCCCACTTTAAAAACTGGTCCAGCTGTATCATTTCCGTTTCAATTTTTACTTTTTCCATTATTTTGTCCTCATCGGCGTCACGACGAATACGCTCGCTTCGTTCCCTTTATCCTGTACCAGCATGGGGCTGTTTTGCCGCGTATTTAACACGACTTCGTCGTCGTGGCAGTGTTTTAAAATATCTAAAATAAACTTGCCGTTAAAGGAAATTTCCAACGGCTCCCCGGTCATTTGGCAGGCTACGTAGTCTTCGATGGTGCCGTAATCGGGGTTCTGGCTCATGAGATGGATTTCCCCGTCACCGAATACGAAGTTGATGACGTTGTACTGAGCGTCTTTGGCAACGATGGAAGCTCGTTCAACGGCTCCCGTAAATTCGCTGCGGCCGACGGTGATGCTGCACTGGAAGTCCGTCGGGATGACGCGGCGGTAGTTGGGGAATTCCCCTTCGATCAGGCGGGTGCGGATGTAGACGTTGCCGAACTTAATGGCCAAATAGCTGCGGACCGCCGTAATTTCCACCGGTTCGGGAATGTCCGTCGGCAGCTGGCGGGAAATTTCCGTGAGAAGCCTGCTGGGAATGACTGCCTGGAGGGGATTTTCAATCGGCGTATCCAGAGGCGCCGTCTTCAGCGCCAGCCGGTGGGTGTCCGTAGCGACCATGGAAATCGTATCGCCCTGCACATCCAAATAGGTGCCCATAAAGATGGGACGGGCTACGTCTGTCGCGCAGGCGTAAGACGTATTGTCGATCAAATCCTTTAAGACGACGCTGGTCGTCGTAAAGTGGGAATAGCCGTTTTCCAGGATTTCCACTTCGTTGAAGTCGTTGGGATTCATGGTCAGGCATTCGAATTTCAGCTTGCCGCCTTTGATGATCATCTGAGTGTCGGCGTCTTTTTTGGTGATTTCAATTTCATCGCTGGGAAGCTTGCGCGTCAGCTCCATCAAGTAGGGATTGGCCACAAAGGCTTCGCCTTTTTCTTCGATGATGCCGGGAACGATGGTTTTTATTCCCATGTCGTAGTCGTTGGCCTGAAATTCGATTACGTCGTTCATGGCCTTGATAAGCAGGCCGTTTTCTGAGGTCAGGTTGTTGTTTTTATTCTGGGCGACCTTTTGGACGGTCTGAAGGCCTTTATTTAAATCTTCCTTTTTTAAGATAAGTTTCATGGGTGTATCCCCTTTTCTGCGTTTAGTTTTTTAATTGAAGTAAGTTAAAAGAGTAGAAGAAGTAGTAGTAGAGGGTGTGGATAGTGTGGAAAACTGGGGAAAACTCTGAATTTTCAGCTATGCACAGCTGTGTATAACCTGTGTATAACTCATGCCTGCCTATCCACAAATTCACTTTTCTTCCGCAAATTTTCGCTGTCCACAAACTATCTACAGACTATGCACTTACTTGTCCACGTCTAAAATCTTCTCTTTCAGCCGCTCGATCATTTCCTTGAAGGTGTCGCTGTCGTTCATCATCTTGGTAATTTTTTCGCAGGCGTGCATGACCGTCGTATGATCGCGGCCGCTGAAGGCCGTGCCGATGTGAGGGTACGTGTTCCCTGTCAGCTCGCGGCATAAGTACATAGCTACCTGCCGGGCCAAAGCGATATTTTTCGTCCGCTTCTTGCCCATGAGCTCGTTGTAGTTTACGCTGTAAAACCGGCAGACCGAACTGGTGATTTCGTCGATGGTGATGTACTTCTTTTCTTCCTTTTCCGCAACCAGGTATTTCAGGGCCCGCTGCGTCAGCGACAAGGTCACGTCGTTTTTTTCAATGGAAGCCATAGACAGGACGTTGTTGTACGCGCCGTACAGGTCGCGGATATTGTCGCTGACGTTGGCGGCGATGTAGTTGATGGCGTCCTTGTCGATGTTGATTTTTTCCTTTTGGGCCCAGGTCCGCAGAATCGCCGTCCGCGTTTCCAGATCCGGCGGCTCGATGCCCGTCACCGTGCCGCTCTGGAAGCGCGAGCGCAGGCGGTCTTCCAGGCTTTTAATATCCAGGGGCGGCCGGTCGCTGGTAAATACCATCTGCTTTTGACCCTGATAGAGCTTGTTGAAGGTGTGGAAAAACTCTTCCTTCGAGCTGTCCTTGTCGCCCTGTCCTAAGAACTGGATATCGTCGACGAGGAGGACGTCGATGTTGCGGTACTGCTGGCGGAAGTTTTCCGTGTTTTTATCCTGTATGGCCTGGATGAAATCGTTGACGAAGTCTTCGCTCGTAATGCAGCGCAGGCGCATGTGGGGGAAGTTTTTCAGAATCTGGTGGCCGATGGCGTGCATGAGGTGGGTCTTGCCCAGGCCGCTGCCGCCGTATATATATAAGGGATTATATTTCTTGGCCGGCGCTTCCGCCACGCTGGCGGCGATGGAATAGGCGATGCGGTTGCTGTTGCCGACGATGAAATTGTCGAAGGTATAATTGGGAATGAGGTTGTCTTCCGTCGTCGGTTCTTCCGGCGGCGGCGAGATCGATTCGTTCGCTTCCTTGACCATGACGGCCTTCGGCTCGGGCTCCGCCTTTTTCTTTGGCGGCGCTTTCGGCAAGTCTTCGTCGGAAAACAGAGTGTCCTTATATAAATCGTCCGTTTCCGCTGGCTTTGCCGGTTCCGCGGCGGGGGCGTTCATATCTTCCAACTTGACCGTCGTAGGCCTCCCCGTGACGGCTTCGGCGGCTTCGTTGAGCTGATCGGCATAATTCTTATTGACGAAATTGCATACGAATTTCTGCGCCGCCGCCAGTACGAGGACGTCGTTTTCGTAGGACGTCGGGATGAGGGACGAGACGAACCACGTTTCGTAAATCGGTTTTGGCAGAACCTTTTTCAGCTGTTCCAGCATTCCCGCCCATAATGTAGCTAGATCCATTGATTCCATAATAGCAAAGTCCTTCCCGCATAATATTGTGGATATGTGCGTTGCAGCACAATGTGGATAAGTGCGCATTTAGAGGCTGAAAAAAGCGGAAACGCGATAAATATCGAATTTCCGGCCTGATTTTGATTTATCCACACATTGTGAACAACCTGTTGATAACTGAACTTTTTATCCACACATCTGATTACATTGTACAACAAAATCCTCGAAAAATACATAGAAGCAGCTGAATTTGTCAAAAAATTCATAATGCCATTCTCTCTCGTCCTCTGTTCATACCGTAAACAGAATCCTTCTTCGCAAGGATGATTGGGGATATGTTTACGGCCATATTGTGGATATAGTGCATAACTCGATTTGAAAGAAGGGAGAAACGCTAGTATACACCTGGGCTTATAGGTATTTTCTACTTGTCCACATTTTGTGAACAACGTGTTGATAACTTGCCATGCTGTCCACAATGCATGTGGAAACATCTTTCCATGAGAATTTCCTCCCTCTGACAGCTTCAGTATAGCAAAGGGCGGCGACACCCTGTGCCGCCATGTACAAACGGTATACGTTCACGACGCTGTCCCTATGACAAATGCGGCATCATCGCCGCGATTCCGGAAAAAACGATTGACAGCCCTATCCTTTTTGAATATAATTATGCTGTTATGGTGTAAGTTCATCTACTGTTGATTGAGACAAAGGAGGTGCCTATCGTGAAACAGACATATCAGCCGAATACGCTGTGGAGAAAAAGAACGCACGGCTTCCGTGAAAGAATGAAAACCAAAGGCGGCCGCATGGTTTTGAAAAGACGCCGTTTGAAAGGCAGAAAGAGACTCTCCGCGTAATTATTACAAGATGAACAGAAAAGTTCCGCTAAGGAATTTTTCTGTTCTTCTGGCATTTTCGGGACAATAACGTATGTATGAGTTAAAAAAAGAAAAAAGGCTGTGCAAAAATCGGGAATATCAGGTTGTGTACCGACGGGGAAAATCCTATGTGAACCGCTTGGCCGTCTTGTACGTCTTGAAGCGGTCGCCTAAGCAGCCGGCCCGCATCGGCTTCGTAACGGGCAAGAAAATCGGCTGCGCCGTAGAGCGGAACCGCTGCCGGCGCCTGATGAAAGAGGTATACCGCCTTCATCAGTTCGAGCTGGCAAACGGCGTCGACTTGGTGCTTATCGGACGCAGCAGCCTGAAATACGCCGGATACGCCCAGGCGGAACGAAGCATCCTGCAGCTGTTCCGACAGGCCGGGATATTGCGAAAGAACGAGATGCCATGAAAAGATGTTTCATCATTCTAATACGGTTTTATCAGCTTTGTATATCACCATTAAAACCGCCGTGCTGCCGGTTTTACCCTACTTGTTCTGCTTACGCTATCGAGGCGCTGCAGAAATACGGCGCTGTGAAGGGGAGTTATTTAGCAGTCAGGCGCATTTTGAAATGCCATCCCTTTCATAAAGGCGGATATGATCCTGTGCCGTAAGTATCAGGCAGATGAAATAGAGGCTGCCTGCTGGTATTTTATCCTTGACTGGAGTTGAGAATATTGGATTTTTTTAGTGGAATAATGGATTTTCTCAGTGGCATCATGACCACGTTTATGGATTATTGCTATGCCTTTACGCAGAGCATCGGATATCCCAGCTACGGTTTGGCCATCATCATCCTGACGCTGGTAATCAAGCTGGCCCTCTCGCCTCTTACGGCCAAGCAGATTCGTTCCATGGAAGGCATGCAGACCCTGCAGCCGAAGATTAAAGAATTACAGCAGAAATATAAAGGCAATCAGAAAAAGCTTCAGGAAGAAATGGCGAAGCTGTACAAGCAGACCGGCGTCAATCCCCTGTCCGGCTGCCTGCCGATCCTGATTCAGATGCCTTTCCTCATCGCTATTTTTTACGCCCTTCGTTCCTACCCTTACGATCCGGCGTACGAAAGCTTTTTATGGCTGCCCAGCTTAGGCGCGGCCGACCCGACGTATATCATGCCGATTTTATCCGCTGCGTCTACCTACGTCATCCAGAAACAGATGTCGGGCACGCAGGTAGCGGCTTCGGAAGCGCAGGAAAAGCAGCAGAAAATCATGCGCGTCATCATGCCGCTGTTTATCGGCTGGATCAGCTTGAGCTTCCCCAGCGGCCTGGTTATTTACTGGTTCCTTTCCAACGTGTTCCAGTGGGCCCAGCAGATGATTATGTTCCGTAATAAGGGAAAGGGTGCAAAAGCATGAGAACCATTGAAGCGACAGGAAAAACGATAGAAGACGCAGTCCGTTCCGGCCTGGTCCGCCTCGGATTGATGGAAGAAGAAGTGACGATCGAAGTACTGGCCGAACCGAAAAGCGGCTTTCTTGGCTTCGGCAGCAAGCCGGCCAAGGTGCGCCTGACGGAAAAGGCCAGAAAGAATGCTCCGATTTATGATATTGAAGAAGAAGAGCGGAAAGCAGCTCCTCCGGCAGAGCCCAAGGCGGCGGAAGCTGCGCCGGCCGAAGACGTGACGGCGGAAACGCCGGAAGAACCGGTCGAAGAACCGGCTGCCGTCGAAGCCGAACCGGCAGAGGAAACCTTTACGGCTGAAGAAGCGGCCGCCAAGGCCAAGGCCTTCCTGCAGGACGTGCTGCGCAACATGGGCATCGAAGTGATGATCGAAAAGATGATCAAATCCGATAAAATCATCCTTCACCTGCACGGCAAGAACCTGGGCATCCTCATCGGCAAGCATGGCCAGACGCTGGACGCCCTTCAGTATTTGACGAATTTGACGACGAACCAGGGCGAAGAAACGCGCCATTTCATCATGCTGGACGTAGAAAATTACCGCCAGCGCCGCGAAGAAACGCTGAAGCAGCTGGCCGTACGGCTGGCCGGGCGGGTGAAGCGCAGCGGCGAAAAGGTCGTCCTCGAGCCGATGAACGGCTACGAACGCAAGATTATCCACGTCGCGCTTCAGAACGAAGCCCATGTGCGGACGGAAAGCGAAGGCCAGGACCCGTATCGCCACGTGGTTATTTATTACGAAAAATAAGCTTGAATATGACACGGCAGTGAGTCGGCAGCTATGAGCGGACGAGTCACTGGTACAATAAAAACCGGCGCCGCAGCGCCGGTTTTTTTGAAAGGAGCGTTCACTGTGTACGATACAACCGATACGATAGCCGCCATCGCCACGCCGCTGGGCGAAAGCGGCATCGGCGTCATCCGAATCAGCGGAAGCAAGGCCTACGACGTAGGCGACGCGATTTTTCAGAGCAAATCTTCCCTTCCCTTAGCGCAGCGGCGCGATCGGTCCATACAGTACGGCCTTATCGTGGACGACGACGGCAAAGCGGTGGACGAAGTCATTCTTCTCATCATGAAGGGCCCCCGTTCTTATACGGCGGAGGACGTGCTGGAAATACAATGCCACGGCGGCCGCCAGTCCCTGAGCGAAATCCTGGGGCTGGTCCTGCGCCACGGCGCGCGGCTGGCCAATCCCGGCGAATTTACCCAGCGGGCCTTCGTCAACGGCCGCATCGACCTGGCTCAGGCCGAAGCCGTCATGGACGTCATTCAGGCCAAGAGCGCCCAGGGCCTGACCAGCGCCGTCAGCCAGCTTGAAGGCCGCCTGTCCCGGGTCGTCGGCGACATGCGCCTCCACCTGACCGACTTTATCACGCGGCTGGAAGTGACTGTCGATTATCCCGAAGAAGACCTGGAAGAAATAGAGGTGCCCGATATTGCCGGCGCTATTCGGGACATGGAGCGGCGTCTGGACGATATGCTGGCCGAGTCCAAAAGCGGCCGCATGATGCGGGACGGCGTCATGGCGGCTATCGCCGGCACGCCTAACGCCGGAAAGTCGAGTCTGCTCAACCGCTTTTTGGAAACGGAACGGGCCATTGTCACCGACGTGCCGGGCACGACGCGCGATGTCATCGAAGAGTGGATTTCCATACAGGGCGTGCCGATCTGCCTTGTCGATACGGCGGGCATCCGCAGCACCGACGATACGGTCGAGCAAATCGGCGTGCGCCGGGCGAAGGAATACATGGATCGGGCCGATATTATCCTCGTCGTCGTCGACCAGTCCCGGCCTTTGCAGGAAGAAGACCGGCAGATTTTGGAAACGGCCAAAGGCCGGCAGGCCCTGATCGTATTGAATAAGGAAGACTTGCAGCCGGCCTTTAAAACGGAAGAACTGCAGTCCTACGGGCTGCCCATCCTTTCGATTTCCGCCAGTACGGGAGCCGGCATGGGAGCATTGAAGGACGCCATGCTGTCGCTGGCCCTGAAGCAGGGGCTGACGGCGGCCCAGAGCGCCCTGCTGGCCAATACGCGCCATATCGAGCTGGTCCGGCAAAGCCGCGAAGCCCTGCAGCGGGCCCTGGACACGATAGAAGCAGGCATGCCCGTCGACTGTGCTATCGTCGATATCCGCGAAGCCTGGGAGCTCCTGGGTTCTATTACGGGCGATACGGTCCACGACGACATCATAGAAGAAATATTCAGCAGATTTTGTTTAGGTAAGTAGAAAAAGGGTGAAATCATGTTTGTAGTCGATACATACGACGTCATCGTCGTCGGCGCAGGCCATGCAGGCTGCGAAGCGGCCCTGGCCAGCGCGCGGTTAGGCGCGCGGACCCTCGTCGCGACGCTTAATTTAGATAATATCGCCCTCATGCCCTGCAATCCCGCCGTAGGCGGCCCCGGCAAGAGCCACCTCGTACGGGAAATCGATGCGCTGGGCGGCGAAATGGGCATCAATACGGATAAGACGTGCATCCAAATGCGCATGCTCAACACGGGCAAGGGGCCGGCCGTCTATTCCCTGCGGGCCCAGTCCGATAAGAAGATGTACCAGATGACCATGACCCAGGTGCTGGAAAATCAGGACAATCTGGACGTCAAGCAGCTCATGATCACGGATATTCAGATAGAAAACGGCGCCGTTACGGGCGTCGTCACGGAAATGGGCGAAGTGTACAAGGCGAAATGCGTCATCCTGGCGACGGGGACCTATTTAAAGGGAAAGATCATTACAGGCGAATGCGTCTATTCCGGCGGCCCCATGGGACAGCGGTCTGCAGAAGACCTGTCTGATTCCCTGCTGGCAGCGGGCATCAAGCTTATGCGCTTTAAGACGGGCACGCCGGCCCGCGTCGACCGCCGCACCTTGCGGACGGAAGAAATGCAGAAGCAGGAAGGCGACGAGCAGGGCCACGCCTTTTCCTTTTTGTCGGAACGGAAGAACCGCAACAAGGAATGCTGCTGGCTGACCTTTACGAACGAGGAAACGCACCGCATCATTCGGGAAAACCTCGACAGGGCGCCCATGTGCAACGGCGTCATCCAGGGCGTTGGCCCGCGCTACTGCCCGTCTATCGAATCGAAAATCGTCCGCTTTGCCGATAAGAAGCGCCATCAGCTCTTCGTTGAGCCCGAAGGCGAAATGACTGAAGAAATGTACGTCCAAGGGATGAGCACCAGCCTTCCCGTCGACGTGCAGTACGCCTTCCTGCGGACGATTCCCGGCCTGGAAGACGTGCGGATCATGCGCCCCGGCTACGCTATCGAATACGACTGCCTGGACCCGACGCAGCTGACGCCGTCACTGGAAACGAAGGCCATCAGCGGCCTCTTTTCGGCAGGCCAGTCCAACGGCACCAGCGGCTACGAGGAAGCGGCGGCCCAGGGCCTTATGGCCGGCATCAACGCGGCCCGTAAGGTGCAGGGCAAGGAGCCTTTTATCCTCACCCGCTCGGAAGCCTACATCGGCGTCCTCATCGACGATTTGGTCACCAAGGGAACGGAAGAACCGTACCGCATGATGACCAGCCGCTCGGAATACCGACTCATCCTGCGGCAGGACAACGCCGACCTGCGCCTGACCCAGAAGGGCTACGACATCGGCCTGGTCACGCAGGAACGGTACGACGCCTTTATAGAGAAGAAAGAAGCCGTCGAAGCGGGACTGGAGGCGCTGAAGGCCCTGCCCGTCACGCCGACAAAGGAAAATCAGGAAAAGCTGGCTTCTATCGGCACGGCTCCCGTCCGCACCGGCCTCAAGGCTTACGATTTGCTGCGGCGCAACGAAGTGACCTATCATACGCTGAGCCAGGTATTTCCCCTGCCGCAGCTGGCCGACGACGTGTGCGAGGAAATCGAAATCATGGTCAAGTACGAAGGCTATATCAACCGCCAGCTGGAACAGGTGGAAAAGATGAACCGCCTGGAACAGAAGCTGATGCCGGAAGATATCGTATACGCCGACATCGATACCCTGTCGGGCGAAGCGCGGCAGAAGCTGGACGCTATACGGCCCCGTTCCTTAGGGCAGGCCAGCCGCATTTCCGGCGTATCGCCGGCGGATATTACGGCCCTGCTCATCGTGTTAGAACAGCGCCAGCGGGAGGAAAAACATGTTTAGAGATGAACTCATCGCGGCGGCGAAGGACTTCGGCCTGGTTTTGACGACGGAGCAAATCGACCGATTCTGTTTGTTTGCAGAGCGCCTGGTCGAGACGAATAAGGTCATGAACCTGACGGCCCTTACGGAGCCAGCCGACGTAGCCGTAAAACACATGATAGACAGCCTGTCGTGCTACGACGCGGCGTGGTTTCCCGAAGGGGCCTCCGTCCTGGATCTCGGCACGGGAGCCGGATTTCCCGGCCTGCCCCTGCTCATCTACCGGCCCGATTTGAAGGTGACCTTTTTCGATTCCCTGCAGAAGCGGCTGACGTTTTTACAGGGCGTGACGGCGGAGCTGGGCCTGACGGCTTCCTTCCTGCACGGCCGGGCCGAGGAAATGGCCCACAAAGAGGAATACAGGGAACGCTTCGATATCGTGACCAGCCGGGCTGTAGCCCGCCTGCAGATATTGGCCGAATGGGCCCTTCCCTATACAGCTCGCCAGGGCGTATTTATCTCCTTAAAAGGCGCCCAGTACGAGGAAGAGCTGGCCGAAGCCCAAAAGGCCCTGTCCATCCTCGGCGGCGCGGTGGCGGAAGTCCGCCCCGTCCATTTGCCGGGGCTGGATGACAAGCGGGCCGTCCTGTATATCAAAAAGACGAAGAAATGTCCGGCCAAATACCCGCGCAAGCCGAAAATGGCCGCTAAAAATCCGTTGTAATCATCTATAAGTTTATGCTCAAGGGAGGCATGTATCATGTCTTTAAAGAAAACAATCTTAGCTGCGCTGACTGCCTGCGTAGCCCTATCTTCCATAGCCTTCGCCGAAAATCCGGAATCGCCGGCAGTAGCGGCTCAGGCCGCCTACGTCATGGACGCCGATACGGGCGACGAGCTGTACGCCAAACAGCCTGACCTGAGAGGATATCCCGGCAGTACGACGAAGATGATGACCTGTATCGTCGCCTTGGAAAACGGACAAGGCATCATGGATAAGACGATTCGCATTACCGATAAGGCCCTGAGCGTCGAAAGCGATGCCTCTGTCCTCGGCCTGCAGCAGGGCGACCAGATTACCCTGCGCAACGCCCTGACGGGCATGATGCTCGTGTCGGGCTGCGATGCCGCCGTGGCCATTGCGGAAACGGTTGAGCCGACGGAAGATGCCTTCGTCGCAAAAATGAACGCGAAGGCGGCGGCTCTCGGTGCGACCCATACGCATTTCGTCAATCCCCACGGCCTTCCTGACGCCAATCACTATTCGACGGCCCGGGATCTGGCCAAAATTGGGGCTTACGGCATGAAGCTGCCGGCCTTCCGGGATATCGTCAAGCGCAGTACCTTTGACATGCCCTACGTCGACGGCAGCTATAAGCATTGCGTTTCGACGAACGAATTCCTGACTAGCGGGTTCCCCGGAGCAAACGGCATTAAAACCGGCACGACGAATGCCGGCGGGCCGTGCCTCGTCGTTTCGGCGACTCAGAACGGGCGGACGGTCATCGCGGCTATCATGAATTCGGAAGACCGCTACGGCGATGCCCAGGCCCTGATGAAATACGGCTTTTCCGTATTGAAGCCCCTGGAAAACGTCTACATCATCCGCAAGGCCCCGGCAGGTCAGACGCTGACCGAATTGGGCCGGCAGCAGATGGAGCAGGCCAAGGCTGCGGCAGACGCCAAGGCTAAGGGTCAAGCCGCGCAGGAAACAGCTTACGGAACGGACGCCGATACGGCCGACATGGCTGCGGCAGCTGTGAAAAAATCTGCATAATTCTTGACAGGTATGCTCTAAATCCGTATAATCATATCATAACAACGTACCTATACAGTGCAGGACTGACGGAATGAAGTGGAATAACCACGTGGACTGCACGGTGACATACACGCCGACCGTCTGGGCAAGAGTACATCTATTCTTTGTCCAGCCGGCCGGCTTTTTATTGCCCCGGTGGGACAAGTCAAAGGAGACGATATCATGAAAAGAAATCGCTGGCTCATTGCCCTGTCCGCCATGGGAATTCATATCTGCATCGGCAGCGTCTACGCTTGGAGCGTATTGACCAAGCCCATTATGGAATCGATGGGCTTTACGCTGCAGCAGACGACGTGGACCTTTTCTCTGGCTATCTTATTTTTAGGTTTATCTGCCGGATGCCTGGGCAGCTTCGTCCAAAAGGCCGGCCCCCGCAAGTCGGGCCTCGTGTCGACTTTATTTTTCGTTTCGGCTATGTTCGGCACGGCGGCGGCCATGGAGTTCCGCAGCCTGCCGATGCTGTATCTGTTTTACGGCGTCATCGGCGGCATCGGCCTGGGGACGGGATATATTACGCCTGTCTCGACTTTGGTCAAATGGTTTCCTGACAACCGCGGCTTTGCCACGGGCCTGGCCATCATGGGCTTCGGCTTTGCCAGCATGATCGCCGGTCCGGCGATGCAGCTTCTCGTCGCTAATTTTGGCTTGGCGACAAACTTCCTCATCCTGGGCGCAGTGTATCTCGTCGTCATGACAGCTTCGTCCCTGTACTTAGCGCCACCGAAGGACGACGAAATACCCCGTCCCGATGCAGAGCTGGCGAAGCCATCCGGCCCGGTTTATGCCGATGCCATGCCGCAGTTTTCCTTGAAAGAGGCCATGAAGACCTGGCAGCTCTATACGATTTGGTGGCTCTTTTTCGTCAATATCACCTGCGGCATCGCCCTCTTAGCCGTCGCCTCGCCGATGGCCCAGGAAGTCGTCGGCATGTCGCCCATGGCTGCCGCGTCCATGGTCGGCCTCATCGGCTTTTTGAACGGCGCCGGCCGCATTGCCTGGGCGACTGTATCGGATTATATCGGCCGGGCTAATACGTACGTCCTCTTTTTCTTCATCGAGGCCCTGGCCTTCTTCAAGCTGTCGACGGAAACGAACGCTTTCAGCTTTCAAATCGTCGTGCTGCTCATCATTACCTGCTACGGCGGCGGTTTTTCCTGTATGCCGGCCTACCTCAGCGACCTGTTCGGCACCAAGGCCCTGAGCGCTATCCACGGCCGCATCCTCACAGCCTGGGGGGCCGCCGGCGTGGCCGGCCCCCTGCTCCTGTCGTGGATCAAGGAGACGACGAACAGCTACTCCCTCACCCTGCAGGTCTTCTCGGCCCTCTTCGTCACGTCCCTGCTGGTTATGGCCGTCCTGAAATACAAGACGCGCCACGGCATCGCCGGTCAGGACGCCTATTGGTCGGCAAGGAAAGCGTCTGTCAAATAGATTTCAGTAATAAAAAATCAGGGTCTTCCTTCATGGTGGAAGATCCTGATTTTTTGTTGTCTATTCAACGATTCAATTTATAACCGCTGGGGAATACCCGGGCCGACGGGCCAGCCTGTGAGATACCAGAAGATGAACAAGGCGTACCACATGACCAGGAAAGCCATGGCGTAGGGCATCATGAGGGATAAATAGGTGCCGATGCCGCTGTCTTTTTTGTAACGGCGGATGATTTCCAAGAACAGGGGCAGGAACGGGTTGACTAAGGCGACGGTATTCAGAGCGCCGTCGCCGGCCCGGAAGGCGGCCTGTATGAAGGCCGGATGATATCCCAGAAGCATGAACATGGGGACGAAGACTGTCGACAGCAGGGCCCATACGGCGGAGCCGCTGGATGTAAAGAGGCCCAGGAGCTGGCCGAAGAGCATGAAGCAGATGAGGGCCGGCAGGCCGGTCATGCCTACGTCTTTCAGGAACAGGGCCCCCTTCATGGCGATCATCGTCGACATGTTGGTCCAGGCGAAGGCTGCGATAAACTGGGCGATGAAAAAGGCCATGACCAAAAAGCCCGACAGGCCTTTGACGGCGTTGGTCATACAATGTATCATGTCGTCGGCGTTTTTGATTTTACGGATCGACACGCCATAGGTCAGGCCGACGGTCAGGAGAAAGCCGCACAGCAGCGGGATGACGCCGCGCAGCAGAGGCGACCCCAGGAGCGAATGGGTCTGGGAATTGCGGAGCAGGCCGTTGTCGGGAAAGGCCATGAGGAAGACGACGGCCAAATACAGGACGGCGGCGATGAGGGTGTGGCGCAGGGCCTTTTTTTCCTCCGGCGATACGTCGGGAATAGTCAGATTTTCCTGGGCGTGGGCCGGGTCATATACGCCCATGCGCGGTTCGACGAATTTTTCCGTAATGAAGGTCGTCACGGCCGTCAGGTAGAATACGGCGAAGGACATGAAATACCAGTTATCGATCGGCGTGACGGTCATCGTCGCGTCGATAGTACGGATGGCCTGGGTCGTAATACCCGACAAGAGGACGTCCGTCGTGACGATGAGGATGTTGGCCGTAAATCCCGAATAGATGGCGGCCAGGGAACAGGCGAAGCCGACTAAGGGATGGCGTCCCATGGAATAAAACAGCATGGCCGCTAAGGGCGGCATAATGACGATGGCCGCGTCAGAGGCGATATGGCTCATGAGGCTGATGAAGACGACGGCCAGGGTCACGTACTTCCGCGGGATATTGTGCATGGAGTGATGGATGAGCGTCTGGAGCAGCCCCGTTTCCGACGCCACGCCCAGGCCGAAGGTCAGGACGATGATCATGCCCAGGGGCGGGAAATTAATGTAGTTTTTGATGAGGTTCGTCAGGAGCCAGTCCAAGCCTTCAGCGCTGATGAGGCTGCGGATATGGATGATTTCATTGGTCTTGAGATTGACGGCCGTTACGCCGGCCAGCTGCAGGACGTAAGAGCAAAGGGCCAGCACCATGAAGAAAATCAAAAAAAGAATAGCTGGATTGGGAAGCTTGTTGCCTACCCGTTCCAACCATTTGAGAAAAGAGCCGCGCGTGTCGTCGCTTACGGCGACGGCGGCAGCGGTGTGTTTCATACGGATCCCCTCCTATGTAATTATGCTGTAAAGGTATACGTTATCATTCCCCTATTGATATAAAGTAATACTTTACTATAGTAGCGTATTACTTTACACGCAGCATGTCAAGAAAAAGTATTTAATCTATCCATAGGAAATTCGTATGGTTTTAATGTAATGGGGATATAATCGAAAAAATCCCCTGCTTTACCGGCAGGGGACGTCAAATTGTTATTTCCAGATTTCTTTCATAATGTTCTTATACGATTCGTTCAGGTGCTCGATGACGGTCTGGAACAAGGCGTATACGAGGTCGCCGTTCAGCGATTCGTCGGCGCTGACGATGGAAATATCCAGGATCAGGGAGCCCTTGTTGTCAACGTAATACTTAAAGGCCTTGAAGGTCTGGTTGTACGTGTTGAGCAATTTAGCGAGGCCTTCGCTTCCTTCGGGGACCTTCGGGGCGACTAAGATGCGGATCATGCTGTAAATGCTGTCGTCGGCGATGACGATGGTTGGCAGGTTATTGCCGTCGATATTGAGCTGCGAGCGGAAGACGACGGTATGGAAGGGGTCGTCCTTGATTTCGTCGACTGTAAAGGCGGACAGATTTTTTTCTTTTAAATATGCCTGGAAGCTTTCGGCTTTTTTATTCATGACAATCACTCCTAATGTAGTAAAATCAGTAAGCTTATACGTTATTATATCATAAATTGCGCCTTCTGGCTTCCGTATTTGCGTCCACCCTGGCGGTTGTTCTGTGATATAAATCACAATGTATGATTCGTGCGCATAATTGACTGTTAATGATTGAAAAATACGCAATTATGATAGAAAATGATTGAAAAAGAAAGAATTTGATTGTATAATGCAGGTGTAAAGGAACTTAGCAGAAAGGATGAGGGTCATGCTGACCGAAGAAAGACAAGCTGAAATCATGCGCATCGTCAACGTGCACGGCGCCGTGTCGGTTCAGGAGCTGGTCAATTACCTGGATATTTCCGAATCGACAGTCCGGCGGGATTTGGCCGCCTTAGATGAAGAAGGGCTGCTGCGGCGCGTTCACGGCGGGGCGACGTCCTTGAAGGAAGGAGCCTACGACGCGGCCATGGAAGATTTGCAGGACAAGTACTCCCTGCACATCGGGGAAAAGCGGCGCATCGCCCAGTTTGCCGCCTCTCTGGTCCGTCCGGACGACTTCGTGTATCTCGACGGCGGCTCGACGGTCGAGCAGATGGCCGATTTTCTCGTCGGCTCCGAGGCGTCCTTTGTGACCAGCGGCCTGCCGACGGCCCAGAAGCTGGCCCGCAGCGGCGTAAAGGTGTACGTCCTGCCCGGCCTGGTCAAGGGAAAGACCGAATCGGTCATCGGCAGCGAAATGCGGGACATGCTGAGCCGCTACCACTTTACGAAGGGCTTTTTCGGCACGAACGGCCTGACGCCTCAGGAGGGCTGCACGACGCCCGACGTGGAGGAAGCAGCCTGCAAGGGCGCAGCCGTGCGGCAGTGCCGGCAAGCCTACGTATTGGCCGACGTCAGCAAGTTCGGCCAGTCGGCGCACATTACCTTTGCAGACCTGGCCCAGGTCACGGTCGTCACGGCCAAGGGCGAAGAAGACATGGACTATAGTTCTTACGAATCTTTGACGGAGGTGCATATCCTTTGATTTATACGGTTACGTTCAATCCCTCGCTGGATTATGTAGTGCAGATGAAGGAATTTAAGGCCGGCGACATCAACCGGGCCGAAGCGGAAACGATTTATCCCGGCGGAAAAGGCGTCAACGTGGCGCTGGTACTGGGAAATCTTCACATTCCGGCGAAAATGCTCGGCTTCATCGCCGGCTTTACGGGACGGGAAATAGAACGGCTGGCTTTGGAATGCGGCAGCGACTGTGATTTCATCGTGCTGGACGAAGGCTATTCGCGCATCAACCTGAAGATCAGCGCAGATGACGAAACGGCGGTCAACGGCATGGGGCCGGTTATCCCCGACGACAAGCTGCAGGCCCTGATGGCCCAGATCGACGGGATGGCCGACGGCGATACCCTCGTATTGGCCGGCAGCATCCCGGCCGCCCTTCCCGACGACATATACGAACGGATCCTGCGCCGCCTCGAAGGCCGCTCCGTACGGGTCGTCGTCGACGCGACGGGCGATTTGCTGAAAAACGTCATGAAATATAAGCCCTTTTTAGTCAAGCCGAATAACTTCGAGCTGGGCGAATTGTTCGATACCGTCCTCAAGACGGACGAAGAAATCGCCGAATGCGCAAGAAAGCTTCAGGATATGGGCGCGCGAAACGTCCTCGTATCCCTCGGCGGCGACGGCGCCCTGCTCCTCGGCGAAGACGGCCGGGTATACCGCATGCAGTCGCCTAAGGGCAAGCTGGTCAATTCCGTCGGCGCCGGCGACAGCATGGTAGCCGGGTTCTTAGCCGGCTTCGAATCGTCGGGCGGCGACCTGCAGGAGGCCCTCAAGATGGGCATCAGCGCCGGCAGCGCTTCGGCCTTCCACGATTGGCTGGCGACGGAAGACGATATTAAAGAAGTATACGGCCAGCTGCCGTAACGCAGGTTTGTAGGTAAAAGGAGATTGTAAATTCATGCGGATTGTAGATTTATTGAAAAAAGAAAGTATCGACTTACAAGCCGTCGTCGCCGACAAGGGCGCGGCGATCGACCATCTCGTATCCCTGATGGATAAAGGCGGCAACGTGACGGATCTGGAAGGATACCGCAAGGCCGTGCTGGCCCGCGAAGCCGAAGGCAGCACGGGCATCGGCGAAGGCATCGCCATCCCCCACGCCAAGACGGACGCCGTGTCGGCTCCGGGGCTGGCGTCGATGATCGTCCGTTCGGGCGTAGAATATGAAAGCCTGGACGACGAACCGGCCTTCCTGTTCTTCCTCATCGCCGCCCCGGCCGGCGGAGCCAACGTCCACCTGGAAGTGCTGAGCCGCCTGAGCCGTATGCTCATGGACGACGAATTCCGGGAAAAATTGATGAACGCCAAGACGGCCGACGAATACCTGGCCGTCATCGACGAGACGGAAACGGCCCAGCTGGCGGCGGAAGCGGAAGAAGAAGCTGCCGAAGCAGAAACGGCTCCGGCTGACGAACCGGCCTCCCCCGCTCCGTCGGACCGGCCCTTCGTCATCGGCGTCACGGCCTGCCCGACGGGCATCGCCCACACCTACATGGCGGCGGAAGCTCTGGAAAGCAAGGGAGCCGCTATGGGCGTCGACATTAAAATCGAAACGAACGGTTCCGGCGGCGTCAAAAACCATCTGACTGCCGAGGATATCGAGCGGGCCGTCGGCGTCATCGTCGCCTGCGACAAGGACGTGCCGACGCAGCGCTTTGCCGGCAAGCCCGTCGTCTTTACGAAGGTCGCCAACGGCATCAAGATTCCGGAAGAACTGATCCAGACTGTCCTCGACGGCAAGGCCCCCATTTTCCACGGCGAAAGCTCGTCGTCCGAGGCCGTATCGCTGGATGCGGCGGAAAAGGAAAGCGCCGGCCGTCAAATCTATAAGCACCTCATGAACGGCGTATCCCACATGCTGCCCTTCGTCATCGGCGGCGGCATCCTCATCGCCCTGGCCTTCCTCTTCGACATGGAACACGCCGGCACGGCCCAATTCGGCACGGGCACGCCTCTGGCGGCCTTCCTGAAAAACATCGGCGGCCTGGCCTTCAGCATGATGATGCCTATCCTGGCCGGCTACATCGCCATGAGCATCGGCGAACGGCCCGCCCTCATGCCGGGCATCGTCGGCGGCTTTTTGGCCACGACAGGCGGCTCGGGCTTTTTCGGGGCCCTCTTTGCCGGGTTCATCGCCGGGTACCTCATCATCCTGCTCAAGAAGGTATTTTCCAACCTGCCCCAGGCCCTGGACGGCACGAAGCCCATCCTGATTTATCCCGTCTTGGGACTCGTCCTCATCGGGGTCATCATGACCTATATCATCAACCCGCCGACGGCCCTGTTCAACACGTGGCTCTTTGACGTCCTGAACAGCATGACTACGACGAGCCGCATCGTCCTCGGCTTTATCCTGGGCGGCATGATGTCCATCGACTTCGGCGGCCCCATCAATAAAGCGGCCTACGTCTTCGGCACGGCCTCCCTCATGAGCGCCTCCGGCGAAGCGATTTCTTCGGGTATCATGGCTTCGGTCATGATCGGCGGCATGGTGCCTCCCATTGCCATTGCCCTGGCTATGCTGCTGTTCAAGCAGAAATTCACGGCGAAGGAACGGCAGTCTACGGTGACGAACTTCATCATGGGATTGTCTTTCATTACGGAAGGGGCTATCCCCTTTGCCGCATCCGACCCGGTGCACATCATTCCGCCCTGCGCCGTCGGCGCGGCCGTCGCCGGGGCCCTGTCCATGCTCTTTCACTGCGCCGTTCCGGCTCCTCACGGCGGCATCTTCGTCTTCGGCGTCGTGACCAATCCGCTCATGTACGTCGCGGCTTTGGCGGCAGGCGTCGTCGTCGCGGCCGTGCTGATGGGAATTGTTCGTAAAAAACAGTCGGCTGATTAATTGCATTCGGCTGTAAAATCAGATACACTTATAGTATGTAATATATTTTCACATAATATAATATTGGGCGCACGCGCCTGCGAAGGAGGAACTACACATGAAAGAATTTACGTTTACTGTCACCGATCCTATGGGTATCCACGCTCGTCCGGCCGGACTCTTGGTCAAGGAAGCCAAAAAATATGAATCGGCTATTACGATGCTCAAAGGCTCCCGCAAGGGCGATTTGAAAAAGATTTTTACCATTATGGCTCTCGGCGTTAAACAGGGCGAAACCGTTACGGTCCAGGTAGAAGGCGCCGACGAAGAAGCAGCCGCCGCGATGGTTGAAACTTTCCTCAAGGAAAACTTCTAATATCTACGACATAAGGGGGATGTATCCATGCTGACGTTAAAAGGGAAAAGCGTCTTTCCCGGCATTACGATCGGGCCGCTGGCGCTGTTCCACCGCAACACGATTTCGACGGCCCAGCGTCCGATTCAGGATGCCGAAGCCGAAGTAGCCCGCTTTCAGGATGCTCGCAAGGTAGCCATTGAACAGCTGAAGGACTTGTATGAAAAAGCCCTGGAAAAAGTAGGCGAAGAACAGGCCGCCGTGTTTGAAGTACACCAGATGATGCTGGACGACGACGATTATATCGACTCTATCGAAGGGCAGATCCGCGATGAAATGCTCAACGCCGAAGCGGCCGTCGACCGGACGGCCCAGCAGTTTGCCGAAATGTTCCGCTCTATGGACGACGCCTACATGCAGGCCCGCGCCGCCGACGTCCTCGACATATCGCGCCGCGTGGAACAGCAGCTGTGCGGCGGACCGGGCGTCGATTTCAGCAAATACGACCACGTCATCATCGCCGCCGACGACCTGGCTCCCAGCGAAACGCTGCAGCTCGACACGGACAAGATCCTGGGCTTCGTGACGTCGGCAGGCAGCACGAATTCCCACACGGCGATTTTGGCCCGTACCCTGGGCATCGCCGCCGTCGTCAGCACGGATACGCCCCTGCATACGGATGTAGACGGCATGATGGCCATTATAGACGGCCTGACCGGCACGGTATACATCAATCCCGACGAAGAAACGCTGCAGGCTATGGAAGCAAAGCAGCGCGAAGAAGCGGACCGCAAGCGCCGTCTGGAAGAAGTGCGGGGCGCGGCGTCGGAAACGAAAGACGGCCGTTCCGTCAAGATCTTCGCCAACATCGGAAATCCCGGCAATATTCCCCAGGTCCTCGACAACGACGCCGAAGGCATCGGCTTGTTCCGCAGCGAATTCCTCTATCTGGAAAACAGCGACTATCCGACGGAAGACCAGCAGTTTGAAGCCTATAAGAAGACGGCCGAAGCGCTGGGCGGCAAGACCGTCGTCATCCGTACCCTCGATATCGGCGCGGACAAGCAGGTCGACTACTTCCAGCTGGATAAGGAAGAAAACCCGGCTATGGGCATGCGGGCCATCCGCATCTGCCTGACCCGTCCGGAACTGTTCAAGACGCAGCTGCGGGCCCTGCTGCGGGCTTCGGCCTTCGGCAAGATTGCCATCATGTTCCCCATGATCATCTCCGTAGACGAAGTGAAGCAGTGCAAGGCTATCCTGGCCGGCGTCCGGGCCGAGCTGGACGCCGAAGGCGTCGCCTACGATAAGGACATGGAAGTCGGCATCATGGTAGAAACGCCGGCGGCGGCTATCATGAGCGACGAGCTGGCGAAGGAAGTAGACTTCTTCAGCATCGGCTCCAACGACCTGACGCAGTACACCCTGGCGATTGACCGCCAGCAGACGAAGCTGGACGCCTTCTTCGACGCTCACCATCCGGCGGTGCTCCGCCTCATTCAGCAGACCGTCGAAAACGGCCATAAGGCCGGCATCTGGGTCGGTATCTGCGGTGAGCTCGGCGCGGATCTGACGCTGACCGAAGCGTTCCTGCGCATGGGCGTCGACGAATTATCCGTCAGCCCTCCCCTGGTGCTTCCCCTGCGGGAAAAGGTACGCTCCCTTGATTTGAGGAAATAACTTGCAGATAATAAAAAGGTAATTCCCAAGTATGCGATTTGGGAATTACTTTTTTTATGCTATCTATTGCATTTTTACTAATAAATGTTGTATAATTTTGCTTAATTAATTCATATGTATTTGAGATTACTAAGGGGATGAACGATATGAAATTTACAAAATACGTTGTTACAGCCTTGGCCGGCATGATGGCCGCGTCGATGATTGCCGGCTGCGGCGGCCAGGACAAGGCGGCTGCCGAAAAGAAGGAACCGCTCCGCGTCGCGACCAACGCCACCTTTGTGCCCTTTGAGTTTAAGGACGACGCCAATCCCGAAGATTACAAGGGCTTTGAAATGGATTTGATCAAGGCCGTCGGCAAGGAACTGGGCCGGGAAGTCCAGATTAACAACCTTCCCTTCTCCGGCATCATTCCGGTCATCCAGCAGGGCGATATGGATATTGCCGCCGCCGGTATGACGATGACCCAGGAACGGGCTAAGAACGTCCTCTTCGCCGCTCCCTTCTACGAATCGAAGCTGGTTATCCTCGCTCCCAACGGCAGCGGCATCACGTCTATCGACGACTTGCAGGGCAAGACCGTAGCCGTGCAGATGGGCACGACCGGCGCAGGCTATGCCGAACAGAAGGGCTTGAACATCAAGCAGTTTGACCACAACTCCGAGCTCATCATGGATTTGCAGGTCGGCGGCGCCCAGGCCGGCATTCTGGATAAGCCCGTAGCCGATTACTTCCTGGCTCAGGACGGCAAGGGCAAGTATGAAATCATCGACATTCCCGATACGAAATCGGAATACTTAGCCTTCGCCCTCAATAAGAACAACACGGAGCTGCAGAAGGAAGTCAACGCGGCCCTGGCGAAGCTGAAGGAAACGGGAGAATTCCAGAAATTGTATAAACAGTGGTTCAATACGGACGCTCCTAATCTGCCGGCTACGGCTGAAGAAGCGTTAAAATAATATTGTCTGTGCAAACAGGCTGACTCGCGCATATTACGGCGAGCCAGCCTGTTTTTTTTGCCATAGGATGTACGGGACGTAGCATATCAGCATGACGATCCACTGCAGCCCTTCGGCGTGGGCGATGGCCATGTTGCCGAGATATGGGGCCAGGGCGTAGGATAAGGCGATGCGGGCCAGCAGGGACGCGATGCCGACGATGCTGGAATACAGGACCAGGCCCATCCCCTCTACGGTGCCGCGGAGGGCTGAGGCGATGCCGAAGCACAGGTAGTAGACGGCGATTTGCCGGAAGAATTCGCTGCCGATGGACGCCGCTTCGGCTCCAACGCCGAACAGGGCTACCAGCTTGCCGCCGAAGGCCGCCATGACGACCATGAGCAGGAAGGAAATGACTGCGTTCAGGGCGACGCCGTACCGGCAGAACGATTGAGCCTTGGTTAAATTGCCGGCCCCCTTGCTCTGAGCGACCATCGTCGAGACGGCCGAGCCGAGGTTGATGATGGGAAGAAGCATGATGAGGTCGATGCGGTAAGCCGTCGTAACGGCGGCTACGGTAGCAGAGCCAAAGCCGTTCATAAACTGCTGGAGGGCCATATTACCCAGGGCCATGACGCTGCTCTGGACGGCCGGCGGCAGGGCGAACCGCCATCCCTGGGCGACGATATGGGGCTGGACGAGTTTTTCTTTCAGGGACAGGTGCAGCAGGGGCCGCTTCGTTTCTGCGTACCAGACGATGAAGATGGCCATGGCGATTTGCGATATACTCGTAGCCCAGGCCGCCCCGCTTACGCCCCAGCGGCAGACGGCGACGAAGACGAGGTCGAGGACGACGTTGACGACAGACGACAGGACGATGGCGAAAAAGGGCGTCCTGCTGTCGCCGATGGCCCGCAGCAGGGCCGAGTAGAGATTATAGACAGCCAGAAAGGGCATGCCGAGCAGGATGACGCGCAGGTACTGGCCCGTAAACTCGGCGATGTCCGCCGGCGTGCGGAGGGCGTCGAGAAGGGCTTTCTCCCAGATACAGCCGGCGGCGGCACAGAGGGCGCAGGCCGGGACGAGGAGGACGAGAAAGGCCGACAAGATGCGGGGCAGCGTCTCGTATTCTTTTTTGCCGTATTTCTGGGCGGCTAAGATGGACAGGCCCAGGGTAAAGCCCGTCATGGACATAGTAAACAAATTGCTCACAGCCGTCGTCATGCCGACGGCGGCCAGGGCCTCTTCGCCGACGACGTGGCCGACGATATAGGCGTCGGCCCAGCTGTACAGCTGCTGCAGCATCCCGCTCAGGATCAAGGGCAGGCTGAAGACGAGCAGGACGGCGGCAGGATGGTCTTTGGAATACAGGGTCATGGCTTGGACTCCCCTCTCCTCTGATATAGAAAAAAACAGCCAGACTTTTCAGCCTGACTGTCGGTAGGTGCTCACCCGTACGTTTACTATATCGTATATTTTTTCACCGGTCAAGATTCGCCCCGTCTTCGGCGATACAAAAAGCAGCCAGGCCCGCAGGCCTGACTGCTTGTACGAGGCGTATGCAATTAGTTCGCCGTTTTGACCGAGCCCGAAGGGAGCACGCGCTGCACCGGCTTCGTTTCTTCGGCGTATTCCGCCTTGACGGTAGGCAGCGTAATCGGCGTCTTGTCGACGACGCGGACGACGAGGAGCGTGATGATGCAGATGAGCCATTCGAAGTAGATGACGTGCGGCAGTACGCGGACTTCCGGGAACAGCTGCCAGGCCACGAGGCCGACGATGCCGACGAGAGTCGTCCAGAAGGCTGTGTTTTTACGGCATAGGGACGGGCAGAACATGGTGCACAGGAAGACCAGCGTGAAGGCCGTCGTCAGGCTCAAACCGATGAGCATGACCTTGACGATGCCGACGGCGTTGAAGGCCAGCCACAGCGTGCCTAAGCCGATGATCAGGATGATCAGCCGGTTGGCCTTGACGTAATTGGCCTGGGAAATATCGGGCTTGAAGAAGCGCTTGAAAATATCCTGGGCGACGAGGGTGCCGGCTCCGAGGAGAATCGTGCAGGCCGTCGATACGTCAGCCGCCCAAAGCGCTGCCAGGGTCATGCCCGACGAGAAGGGATCGAGACTCATGATGATCTGCGGCAGGGCCATCGTCGGGTTCAGTTCGGGGAACTGGGCTTTAGCCGCCAGTCCCAGTACGGCGCAGAGGAAGCCGACGGGGAAAATCAGGATGCCGCCTAAGATATAGCCTTTGCGGGCGGCGTTGACGTCTTTGGCGCCGCAGGCGATCTGCACGGGGCCCTGGGCCGTAATGGCCTGGGTCGTCATGACGATGATCCAGCCGATGAGGACGGCGAAGGACAGGCCGCCCATCGGCGTAAACCAGCCGAAATCAGCCTGGGGCAAGGCGGCGTTGATGCCGCTGATGCCGCCGTCGCGGATGAGGATGCGCACCATCGAGTAGATGATGCCGAGGTAAATGACCGTAACGCTCAGAATATTGGACAGTCCCGACGACCAGAGGCCGCCGATGGCCGTAATGCCGATGAAGACGACGGCGCTGGTAATCATGCCGGCGTGCATGGAAAAGATATCGGGCATGAGGGCGTGCAGGATAGACCCGCCGGCGACGTACTGCAGCGACGTAATGCAGATCATGATGAGAGATAAGCCGATGACGCTGATGACCCGGGCCTTTTTATCGTAGCTCCGTTCAAAGAGCTCGGGAATGGTCGTACAATTCAGGGCCCTGTACTTGCCGGCGGCGACGAAGCCCATGATGACGGCGCCGATGGCCCAGGCGGCGTTGTACCAGCCGGCAGCCAGGCCGATGGTCGTGGCGCTTTCGGCTACGCCGACTGTCGATGCGGCGCCGACGGCCATGCCGGTGATGCTGACGGCGACGAGGCCCGTAGAGAAGCGCCGTCCGGCAAACAAGTATTCCGTCGGGTTTTTGCTGGCCCGCCGTTTGACGTAAAATGAAATGGCGAATAATAAGACGATATATAAAATGACAATACACAACTGAATAGACATTTTCCATTCATCCCCTTCAGAAAAGCTGTTTATCGCAACTGTAGTTCCGTACAATGCAACAACAGTAACATAAGATGTTATTATTGTATTCCAAAACGGAGAAAAATACAAGGTAGTTTATTGAAAAAAGAAGAAAATATCCGCAGTTTTCCAATAAATTTTACATAGCCTTTGTCCTTTATCTCAATATTTAATATTTTTTCTAAGAAGTTAAACGTTTGTCTCAAAAGATGCGTTCATACTTGAATAGATAAATCTATTTTTTGGCAAATAAAATCGGGCCCCTGCGGAAACGCCTGCAGGAGCCCGGGCTCGTTACTGGAAGATAAAGAAATATAAGGAGGCTACGGCGGCCAGGATAATCCGGTACCAGCCGAAGACCTTGAAGTCGTTGGTCTTGATGAAGGACATGAGGAAGCGGATGGCCAGCACGGATACGATGAAGGCCACGATCATGCCGGTCAGGAGGACGGCTCCCTCCGTAGCCGTGAAATGGAGGCCGAAGTCCAGCAGCTTGACGGCGCTGGCTCCTATCATAATCGGCACGGCCAGCAGAAAGGTGAACTCCGCCGCGGCGACGCGGGATACGCCGATCATGAGGGCGCCGATAATCGTCGAGCCCGAACGGGACGTCCCGGGAAATACGGCGGCGATGAGCTGGAAAAAGCCGATCCACAGGGCGGCCTTGTAGGTCAGGTCGGCTGTTGTTTTGATAACCGGCTCTTTTCCCTTGTTCCTGTTTTCCACGACGATAAACAGGACGCCGAACAAGGCCAGCATGACGATGACTACGGGATAGGTAAAAAACAGGGAGTTCAGCTCGTTGCCCCACAGCAGGCCGACGACGCCGGCGGGAATGCTGGCTGCGACGATCTTCGGCCATAAGGCCAGGGCTTCGGCCTTGAGGCGGAAGCCGCCGCGAAGGGAAAAGGGCAGGAGCTTGTCGCCGAACAGGACGAGCACTGCCAATATGGCGCCGAGCTGGACGACGACGAAAAACATTTCCATGAATTTTTCCGACATGTTCATGGTCACGAATTCGTTCAACAGGATCATATGGCCTGTGCTGCTAATGGGTAGCCATTCCGTAATGCCCTGGACGATGCCGAACAATACGGCTTTTGCGATTTCAATAAGCATAGGGGGGTCTCCTCTTTTGTGAACCCTGACGGCAGCGAAACCGGCCCGTCCCCTGCCCTGGCAGTGAGAACGGCCCGCGGAATCGTCGCGCATCGGCGTTTAATTTATACAACATATGTGCATACAGATAAAGAAAGTATTGCCGCCGGTAGTGGTAATACATGTCAACTTGCTGCGGCAAATAATAGTTTATTTTAACAGCATGGGGATAATCTTGTCAATTCGTTTTTTTGATAAGACAACACGTATTGTTGTATATGCTGCTGCGGTATGGCCAGTGAAGAGGCGTTGCTCTTTTCGCCTTGGGAAAAGTTTGTGAAATTTTGCTCTTGTTTCTTTCAGCCCGATGTGGTAAGATACGGGCAAGGCAAAAGATGACATCACCTTTGTGAGTTATACTTTTTCGGATCATTATATTTGCGCGATGTACGTGCATCTGCTTGGATCGTAACGGACCGAGACAGAAAGGGTCACTCATCATAATCAGGCGTGCAGGGAATTGCTGCGTTCGTGTCTCTGCGCGCTGGTTGCAGCACTTGTGTATGTGCGCCTTTCGGTCTACGCCGGAAGGCGTTTTTCTTTTGCCCCAACTATTTTATTAGGAGGTTGATACCTTGAAAAAATGTTGCGGCTTTTTAGTGAACAACATGGCTCTCTTCGTCCTTCTCATAGGCGTCGTCGGGGCCGTGCGGCCTCAGACCCTGACCTGGGTCGGCCCCTACGTGGGCTGGCTGCTGGGCGTCGTCATGTTCGGCATGGGCATGACTCTCACCTTTCAGGATTTTAAGCGGGTTCTGCAGCGGCCCTGGGAGGTCCTGCTGGGCGTCGCAGCCCAGTTTCTCATCATGCCCCTGGCGGCCTGGTTTCTGGTCTGGCTCTTCGCCCTGCCGCCGGAGCTGGCTATCGGCGTCGTCTTAGTGGGAACCTGCCCGGGCGGCACGGCGTCCAACGTCATTTCCTACCTGGCTAAGGGCGACGTAGCCTTGTCCGTTTCCATGACCATGGCGACGACCCTACTGGCGCCGGTCGTTACGCCGACCCTGACCTGGCTCCTGGCCGGCTCGTGGATAGAAGTATCCTTTACGGCCATGATGATTTCCATCGCCCAGATGGTCCTCCTGCCCTTGCTGCTGGGGCTGACGGCGCACCATTTCTTTGAAAGGACTGTAGAAAAGATACTGCCTGTCATGCCCGTCGTATCGGTCGTCACCATCGTCCTGCTCGTCGGCGGCGTCGTGGCCCTGGGGGCTGAAAGCCTGCTGGACGTTGGCCTGCTCATGGCGGCTATCGTCGTGCTGCACAACGCCTTCGGCCTGGTCCTGGGATACGGCATGGCCCGCCTGTTCCGCCTGGATTCCAAAAAGGCCCGCACCGTGTCCATCGAAGTGGGCATGCAGAATTCCGGCATGGCCGCCTCGCTGGCCGTCCTGTACTTTAGCCCGGCCGCGGCCATTCCCGGCGCGATTTTCAGCGTATGGCACAATATTTCCGGCTCTATCGTAGCGAACTACTTTGCCCGCCGCGATGAACGGAAGCGCGTAGACGTAAAGAATGTAGAATCAATTCACTTGGCATAAAGGAGCATTTCTATCATGAAAATTTTTACAACTGTAGCAGATATGCAGGCCTTTTCGGCTGCCTTAAAAAAAGAAGGAAAATGCATCGGCCTCGTCCCGACGATGGGAGCCCTGCACGAAGGCCACCTGACCCTCATGCGGGCGGCGAAGGAAAAGTGTGACGTCGTCATCGCCTCGGTCTTCGTCAACCCGACCCAGTTCGGGCCGAACGAGGATTTCGACGCCTATCCGCGCCGCTTTGAAGAAGACTGCCGCAAGCTGGAAAGCGTCGGCGTCGACGCCGTGTTCCATCCCGAACCGGCTGAAATGTATCCTGAAGGATACTGCACCTACGTCAACGTAGACGGCGACATTACCCATAAGCTGTGCGGAGCCCAGCGGCCTATCCACTTCCGCGGCGTGGCGACGGTCGTCACGAAGCTCATGAATATTACCCGGGCTGACGAAGCCTTTTTCGGCCAGAAAGACGCCCAGCAGGTCGTCGTCGTCCGCCGCTTCGTCGATGATTTGAACATTCCCGTTCACATCAACATGGTGCCCATCGTCCGCGAAGACAGCGGCCTGGCCCGCAGCTCCCGCAACGCCTACCTCTCGCCGGCGGAAAAGGAAGCGGCCCTGGTCTTGTCGCGCAGCCTGAGAAAGGCTAAAGCCGCTTACGACGGCGGCGAAACGAATGCCGAAGCCCTGAAAGCCATCGTCACGGAAGAAATCCAGAGCGAGCCCATGGCCGTCATCGACTACGTAGACCTGTTTTCCTTCCCAGCCCTCCTGCCTGTGGAAACAGTGAATGAACCGTGCCTGCTGGCCATCGCCGTCCGCATCGGCAAGACCCGCTTAATCGACAACATTATTTTAGGAGATGCCGCAAAATGATACTGAATTTACTGAAATCTAAAATCCACTGCGCTACCGTTACGGAAGCCAACCTGCAATACATGGGAAGCATTACCATCGACGAAGCCCTGATGGAAGCGGCCCATATCCTGCCGAACGAACGAGTCCAGGTCGTCGACAACAACAACGGCGCCCGCCTGGAAACGTACGTCATTCCCGGGCCGAAGAACTCCGGCGTCATCTGCCTAAACGGCGCGGCGGCCCGCTGCGTCCAGCCCGGCGACGTGGTCATCATTATGGCCTACGCCTTTATGACCGAGGACGAAGCCCGGTCCTACGTGCCGACTGTCGTCATGGTCGACGGACAGAACGCCGTCCGCGAAGTGCGCCAGGCAGAACATCACGGCCAGACCCATTAAGGCCGGCCCATGTTTCACGTGAAACGCCTCTTTCCTGTCTTCACATTTTCTTAACAATTTCTTCATGACTTTTTCATAGGCAGGCAGTATACTATAGATGTACTGAAGAACAGATATACTTTCTTTTACATAACTCACGTATTGCAAGGAGGCGTACCTATGAAACTCTTTTTGGCTAAAAAGCTGCGCGTCGCCCTGGCCGTCATGGCCTTCGCCGGCTGCACGGCGGCCTTTGCCGCTGACGGACAGGCTGCTTCCGTTCAGGTCAGCCCCGACGCCTATTCCTATTGCCACGACGGCTCCGGCCACGGCCATCATCACGGCTGCGGCTGGTAGCGCTGGCGCAGGAGCGTAAAAAGCTTTCTCTCCTTATCCATTGCAGATGAGGAGAGAAAGCTTTTTTTGTCTATTCTTGCCCGCCCTTTCGGATGATGAAAATCTTCATACTTTCTTCATAACTTCTCCATTCTTTGTTCACAGGCCTCTTATATACTGTACTTGTAATCAGGAACACATCATACAATGGATTTCAGCATAGGAGGTATAGTATGAAAACGATCATTATGGCTAAAAAATTCCGGTATATCTTGGCAGTCGTCGCCTTAGTCGGCTGTACGGCAGCCTTTGCCGCCGACGGAACGGCGGATACGGCTCTGACGAATCAGAGCCAGAGCCAGTATACCTGCCCTTATCATCAGGACTGCCCTTACGGCGACGGCCGGGGACGCGGCCAGGGACGAGGGCATCACCACCACCGCGGCTACTGCCATCAGAACGACGCCCAGACAGTGACACAGAAATAACGGACAAGCTCCCTTCAGCGGATATCCCTCCGGAGGGAGCTTGTTTTTTCTGCCGCTCATAAATTTATGAGCGACTTATAAATTTGCTAATATATTGTTCGGTTAATTGTAAAATGAATTTGAACAGGTAATCAAAAAAAACAAAAATCCATAGTGAAGCTTCATGTTAAAATGGTTTTGCGAGAAATCATCAACAAAGGAGCAATCACTATGGATCACATCCATTCTAACACAATTGAGGACGTACGTACACCCGGCCGCCATCTTTCGACAGTGTCAAGTTGTTGTGGGTATATATTTGACAGAAACATCTTGGCATGTAAATCCGGCCTTTTAGTATCTAATGTATATGGTGATATCCACTGTTTTGGATATCTTTCATCCATCTTCCGTGTAATGCGCCTTCGCTCCCCGGCATACGGCAGCTGTGCTCTGCATCATACACGCAGTACGGCAGCCGCCGGCGTCGGCATTGCCTCGTCAATTCCTGTTCATTCAGGTCTGGTACTGTATCGGAGTGTTTCTTCGTCAGGCAATCTAAGGCATAGCGCCACACGTCGCCGCCGTTTTCTGCCAGCGTCCGCAATCGGGCAATCCGTTCCGCCCCGTCTTTGCTCCAGCCCATTCCACGTGAGCTCAGCCGGGCCGACAGGATATGGCTGACATGACCTTCCGTACTGCTGGCGAATGTCTCCCGGTTCTGCAGCCAGTCCCGAATCCCTTCCCAATGGTTCAGGATATATTGCTGACCTCTTCGAATCGCCTTTCTCCGATACGGACGGTGCCGTATCTTCTGTTCAGCTTCCCAGCAGAATTGCTCCCGGTCATTGGCCAGCAAGGCGTCATACAGAGGTTGGATCGTTTCCGTCCCCGCTATCTGCCGCAAGTATTTGACAACATGAAATCCGTCCGTGACGCAGCGGCTCTTTTCCAGGTACGACGTCGCGCTCTGTATCCACGCCGCCCCGTCTCCCAGAATCGTAATCTCTGGACTGTCGTATACGGTTTGGATATATTCCTTGATTTCCTTCCAAGGCATCCCATATCCCGTAAACACCCGTTTGGCTGTCAGTGTTCTCCGTTTTTTTCCCTCCGCTACTTTCCCTTCATATACATAGGCCAGCCGCAGCTGCCGGCTGTTTCCCTGCTGCATAGCCACATGGTCTTCGTCGGCTTCGATGAACAGTTCGGATACCTTCGGCCTCCGTTCCGGCAGGGGAGCCGCCGTATTGGGGATCGTCCCCAACCGGCATAAGACGTTCCGCACGCTCTGTTTGCTTACCGGGACCGGAGTGGCTACTTGGGCTGCTTTCGCATAACTCATATCCTTGGCATGTTCTGCCATTCGGGCCTGACAGGAAGCCTCGATCCGGCTGTACGCCGGTAGCTGGCACCATTCGTCCAGCAGATAGGTGTAGCGGCCCGTGTCTTTCTGTCGGTAATACCGGCGGTGAAAGGTGATTTCTCCAAACGTGGTTACCAAGGTACGCGAACGGGCTGTTTCTTTGATCTGATAGGTACGTTGCGGCTTCACCGTTTCATAGATGGCTTCATCGGCCTGTTCTAACATTGCCGACAACACCTCCCGCCCCAGGTTCTGCACAAACTCTTGTACAGCCAGCGTCACGTCGGTCAGGGACGCCTGGCCCGTTACTAACGATTCCATGTTTGTATTAAAAAAGTCTGTACTGAGAGAAAGAATCTGTTGTATAATGTTCATGAGAAGGACTCCTTTGCGTGAGATTGTGGTGATTTCATTATACCAAAGAAGTTCCTTCTCTTTTTATATGTTCTTCACTTTTGTGCAGTAAAGTTTTCCCACAATTATTTTACACTAACCCATCTTTCTTTGGAGGAACGTGGCATGATTCAGGCCCTGCATCGCCAGGGGCTTTCCCTTCGCAACATCGCTGCCGCAGTAGGATGTGCTCATACGACTGTTTTCTATGAACTTCGGCGTGGAACGCCGGATCGGAAAAGCAAGCACGGTCGTGCCCCTCAGTATATGGCAAAGCGCGGTCAGAAGGCTTATGCAGAGAATCGCAAGAGCTCCAGGAAGCCTTGTAAAATCGATCATGACGACTGCGAGCTGTTTATCCAATGGATGGTGGAACGAGTCCGCCAGGAACGCTGGTCACTGGATGCCTGCGTTGGCTATGCCAGACAAAATAAGCTATTTACGCCGGAACAGATTCCCTGTACCAAGACGCTCTACAACATGCTTTGGGCTAACAAACTTCCACTGTCACTCTTCGAGGTACCGCAGGTCTTGAAGCACAAACGCCGCCGCAAATGGGTGCGTAAGAACAAACGTATGAAGGGCCGCTCCATTGAGGAACGTCCTGCCGTCGTCGATGATGGTACCGAGATGGGCCACTGGGAAGTGGATACGGTCGTTGGTCGGCGCGCAGGCCGTGAGGCAGTAGTCTTCACCGCTGTTGAAAAGGTTACGCGCAACTACATCGCTATCCGAATTCCTGGACGTACCTGCGCCGGCGTTGAAGCTGCTCTTGCACAGTTGCAGGAGCGATATGGCGCAGAGTACTTCAGCCAGATCTTTAAGACGATGACGGCCGATAACGGTCCAGAGTTTGAGAACTTATCGCAGTTCGAGAGCCTCGGTACTAAGATATACTTTACACATCCGTACAGCTCATGGGAGCGGGCTCAGAACGAACGCCACAATGGCCTGCTGAGGGATTTCATCCCAAAGGGCATGTCCATGGAGCGGTTCTCTGATGAGGATATCCTGAACATGGCAGATACGCTGAACCAGCGCCCACGGCGTGTTTTGGGCTACCATACGCCGTCAGAGCTATTTGATGCATTCCTCGATGAAGTTTATGCTAGTGAGTGTGTTTCCTGATTATGGTTGTTCAAATTCAACTTGCAATTTACCTAATATATTGTTCGCCGCGAGTTAATTTTTTATAATGAGTTCAGACAAAATCAATTAAGAGGCATTGCATGGGAGGTATGCATCATGATGAATGAACAGGTTATAGCGTTATTGAAGTCGGGCATTTGGGATTTGGCTACCTGCGCGGACGGCGAACCGAACGTCGTGCCCGTCGCCTTTAAAGACATGACGGAAGATGGCAAATTGGTCGTCGGCGACGTATTTTTAGAAACGACGCTGCGCAATATCAAGGCCAACGGCGGCAAAATCGCGATTTCCGTATATGACGGGCAAAGCCTGGAAGGGTATCAGATTAAAGGCGTCGCCGAATACGTGACGGAAGGCCCTGTCGTCGATACGTTTAAGAACATGGTCGAAGCGATGTTCAACGGCGCGGCGACAGCTAAAGGCGCTTTAATTATTTCTACGGAACAGGTTATCGTGACGACGCCCGGCGCAGACAATAAGAAAGTATTATAAACTAAAGGAAAAATAACGGTACGCGGCGATACCTTTAGCTGCATGAGTATGATACGGCGGCGAGCCTGAAGACATGTCTTTGTTTTCGGGCTCCTTTTATAAGGAAGAGCGGCGTAAGGAGAGATGAAGATGTATACGGCGTATATTGACCAAACAGTCTGCGTCGGCTGCGGAGCCTGCATAGGCCTATGTCCCGTCGGGGCAATTCGCATGATGCCGGGATGGATTTGCGCAGTACGGCAGGATGCCTGCATCGGATGCGGCGCGTGCGCCGCCGTGTGCCATAAGAAGGCTGTCCGGCTGCAAGAAAAAGGCTCGTACATTTCATAGCTGCTTAACCATAATGAACCGGCATGGTACAATAAAAGAAAAAAGGAAGTGTCGCCTATGTATCAGAAAAAATTACAGCCCGATATCCGCTGCCCCCTGGAATACGGTTTGGACGTATTCGGCGGCAAGTGGAAATCGCGGATCATCTGCGTGCTGGCGGCTATGGAAACGCTGCGGTACGGCGAGCTGCGCAAGGAAATGAGCAATATTACCGACGCCGTGCTGGCTTCGACGTTGAAGGAGCTCATAGCCGACGAGATGGTACTCCGTAAATCCTATGATGAAATTCCGCCCAGAGTCGAATATTCGCTGACAGAGAAAGGCCGGTCCGTCGTCCCTATTTTGCAGAGTATCTGCCATTGGGCCGGCGTCTTTTACAAAGAAGATACGGAGCATAAAATGACGCAATGTCAACGATGCGATTATCTGTAATGCGATGGAAGGCGTTGTGTTTCACGTGAAACATGACGTAGTTTTCCCTGCGACGATACAACGCTCTCCGTCCGCAAATACGACGATGCGGAGGGAGATCTTTTTATGGCGCAATGAAGGGATACGCTCCTGCCTGGGGGCAGTCTAGCGCAGCAGGGGCATCTGTCCCGTCAATTTGTTTATTTTCTTTTTTACTCCGCACATGGCGATTCCAAAGTAGTTCAGGTCCCTTTCAGGCGCGTCCTTCATCTTCTCTATAAATTCGTCGTAGGTCTTGCAGCCCTGGGCCAAATCGGAAAAGTCGACGACGGTCACGTCAGAAAATTCCGGCTCATACAGCCTTTCGCGGAGGACCTTTATGCTTTCCGTATCGCCCTTTAAAATGGGGACGGGAAATTGGATAATGCCGGCGTGCTCCCGGCCTGTTTTGTCGGTGACGTCGGCGCCGACGACTTCCGGCATGGCCTTTCCTAAGGTAATCCCCAGAATTGCCGCCGTATTCGCGATGATCCCAAAGGGCAATCGTTCGTCGAGTACTATGACACATTTTTCATTTTGCACGTTCATTGGTTTCAACCTCATTTCTCTTATTTTTATTGGAACGCTGTGTTGCTGCGAGTCCTATGGGCTATGGGAAAAGGGCCTGCTTCTATGGAGCATCCTGCCCTTCCCTGCTCGCCTCGTCGCTTTTTAGAAAGATGTCCCTATAAGCGCCGGGCGTTAAGCCGATGAAGCGGGTAAAGTAATTGGTGAAGTGGCTTTGGTCGGAAAATCCCGTCTGCAGCGCCGCTTCCATAGGAGACGCGCCTTGTTCCAGTAATTTTTTCGCCCTGCCAATGCGGAGGCTTTCCAAATAGCAGTACGGCGTGACGCCCTTTGATTTGGTGAAGGCCCGCAGTAAGGTGGATTTGCTCAAGCCAGCCTGACGGCATATCTGGTCTAGGGAAATGCGTTCGGCAGCGTGTTCCTCCATAAACGCGCAGGCCTGCTCGATTTCTTCCCGGCATTCGGGAATACAGTCTTCAAAGGGCTGTCCGCAGCGCCGCATGAGCAGGGACAGCATGAAGAGGAGGCTTTCTTCTTTTCCAAATTCCAGGGAGCCGTTTAGGACGAGGTCATGGAGGGGCCGTAAATAGCAGGACACGTCTTCGTCGCGCAGTACGGCCGGCGAAAATCCCGGCAGCGCCCTTTTCCCCGTGATTTCTTCGGCCAAATCTAACATGATTTCCGTTGCGATGTTAAATCCCCGAATCTAAGGTGCCGCCGTCTGTCTGAACGCAGGCGTGGGTGTCGCCGGGATTGAACAGCAGGACGCAGCCTGGCCCGATTGCGTATTCCCGGTTTCTGTACCATAAGCGGCGCTTCCCTTGTTCTATGAACCCGATGACGTAGTAGTCGTGGAAATGGTTGGGAAAGGGCCGGCCAATGCCCTCAAACCGATAGGCTTCCAGGCGGAGCTCCTCGTCGTAGACCAGGGTCTTAATTTCTTTCCTCATAGGTGATTCCCCCTCATGGCTTATTGTATCACTTGGCCTTGCCGGCGGCTTGTAATATATCTTCAACGAAGAGAATTTCGAGGCCCTTCTCTTTGCCTATACGCCAATGTGTTTCACGTGAAACATTTTCTCTATAATGATACAAAGCTCTCTGTCCGCAGATGCATTACTGCGGGCAGAGAGCTTTTTGCGATGTCTTTCAAACGAGCTGTCGCCGGGATCGGTGACGACGCCGCAGGCCGACACGGCGATTTCGATTTCGCCGGGATGAATTTCCGGTACGGCGACTTCTTTGACGACGATCTGACGGGGCCCGGCGAGGACGGCTGCTTTCATCATACGAGATTTCATCATCATGCACTCTCCTTCATCGTACAGTATATAAATTGGCGGAATGTCTTGACGTTTGGTCAGCCTTACTATATTATTAAAGTTAGCTTTAAAGTCAATCTTGTCTTTCAAAAAATTTGAAAAAATTTTACTCAGGCTTCTCTAAGGAGGTTTTCCTATGTATACGATTCAGCAGGTGGCGAAGATGACCCATATCCCGGCGACGACGCTGCGCTACTACGATAAGGAAGGGCTGCTCCCCTTTTTGGAACGGCGCGAGTCGGGCTATCGGGCCTTTTCCGACGTCGATTTAGCTATGCTGCAGGTGCTGCAGTGCCTGAAAGCGACGGGCATGTCTATCAGCGAGATGAAGCAGTTTTCCCAATGGGTGCAGGAAGGCGACAGCTCTTTGAAGGAGCGGTACGACTTATTTGTCCGCCGCAAGGAAGCTGTAGAGCAGCAGATCGCCGAGCTGCAGAAATCGCTGGAAGTCATCAATCACAAGTGCGACTACTATCGCCGGGCCGTCGAGGCCGGGACGGAAAAGCACATGATGGGCAAGGACACCCTGCCCTACGCCGACGAATTTCTCCACGGCGGCGGAAAATAGTATCGTTGTTTCACGTGAAACATAGTTGACTGCATAGACACATTACGGAGGTGTATCCTATGGTCCCCTACTCTATCCTCATCGTCGACGACGACGAGAAATTGTGCGCCCTGCTGCGCTCCTACTTCGAGCAAGAGCAATGCCTGGTATATATTGCCAATGACGGCATGACGGCCGTCTCGATGGTACGGCGGCACGAGCCGCAGATTATGGTGCTGGATTTGATGCTGCCCGTCATGGACGGCTTTGAAGTCTGCCGCCGCGTCCGCCAGTTCAGCGACGTCCCCATCATCTTCTTGACGGCCAAGGACGACGAGCTGGACCGCCTCGTGGGGCTGAATATCGGCGCCGACGATTACGTGACGAAGCCCTTCAACGTCAAGGAACTCATCGCCCGCGTCCACAGCCTGCTGCGCCGGGCCCGGGGCGAAGTCATTCAGAGCTCGTCTTGCTACGCTGTCAGGGATTTGCTCATCGACAGGGACAAGTTCACCGTGTTCCGCAGCGGCGAGCCCATCGTGCTGACGCCGACGGAGTTCAACATCCTCGACGCCCTGGCCTCTTCGCCGGACCGGGTGTTCAGCCGCATGCAGATCATGGAAAAGGCCCAGGGCGGCTACGGCTTTGAAGGCTATGAGCGGACCATCGATACGCACGTCCGCAACCTGCGCAAAAAAATAGAGCCGGAGCCGGCCAAGCCGACGTATATTCTGACCGTATACGGCATCGGCTATAAGTTTTCCGGAGGCGGCCTATGAAACGGACAGACAGCTTAGTATTCCGCCTGACGGCGATGGTCTTCATCCTGCTGGCCGTGACGATTGCCGTCATCCTCTTTTTGGTAAACAGCCAGATGGATACGCATTTCACCCAATACCTGCAGATGGCTCCCCGCCGGGGAATGGGCATGGGGCATCACATGATGCGCGGCGCAGCGGAGCTGCAGTACGTCGAGTCCATCCATCGCTCCCTCCTGTGGGTCGGCCTGGGCATGACGGTCATCAGCGTCGGCGTCAGCTACATCGTCGTGCAGAAGCTCGTCCGTCCCCTTCTCTCCCTGACTGAGGCCGTGCGTTCCGTACAGGAAGGGAAATTCGGGCAGACCGTACCTGTAGAACGGATGGACGAAGTGGGCATCCTGGCCAAGACCTTCAACGACATGTCGACGGAGCTGGAGCAAAACGAAACCATGCGCCGCCACCTCTTTGCCAGCGTAGCCCACGAGCTGCGGACGCCCTTGGCGATTATCCAGGGAAACTTGGAAGGCATGATCGACGACGTCATTCCGGCCAACAAAAAGATGTTTTTGTCCATGGAAGACGAAGTCCTGCGGCTGGGGCGATTGGTACAGGATTTGAACGATTTGTCTTTAGCGGAAATCGACAAGCTCGTCCTCCATAAGGAACGGGCCGATATAAACATACTGCTGGAACGGGCCGTCAGCATGCTCCAGCCCTTGTGCGACGAAAAGGAGCTGACCGTCCGGCTGCACCTATGCCCTGAGCTGCCGAATGTCTCCATCGACGTGGACCGGATCAACCAAGTCGTCTACAATATTTTGAACAACGCTATCCGCTATATCAACCGGGGCGATACGATAGCCGTAACTACGGAGCGGGCCGTCAAGGAAGGAAAAGAGTACGTTCTAGTCTCTATTGCCGATACGGGAAATGGCATTTCTCCTGAAGACTTGCCCCATATTTTCCAATATTTCTACCGCGGCGAAAAATCGCGGAGCCGTAAGAGCGGCGGCAGCGGCATCGGGCTGGCCCTGGCGAAGCAGTTCGTCGTCAGCCACGGCGGCCTGCTTGACGTGGAAAGCGAAGTCGGCAAGGGCACGACCTTTTACATATACCTTCCCCTGGGCTGAGACGGCAGTATACGGGAGGGATGGACGTATATGACAACGCGGCAGGAGGCAGTTTTATGATACAGATTCGCAGAGCCGGCACAGCGGAATTTGCGGCAGTGCGGGAGTTTTATTGCGCTGTGATCGACGAAATGAAGGACGCCGAATTTAAACCGGGATGGGAACAGGATGTATACCCGTCGCAGGACTTTCTGCGGGCGTCGCTGGACAGGGGCGAGCTCTACGTCGGCGAAATAGGAGGCCATCTTGTAGCGGCGATGGTCGTCAATCACGAATACAACGAAAGCTATGACGGCGCGCCGTGGTCTGTCGACGCGGCGGACGAAGAACTTCTCGTCGTCCACGCCTTAGGCGTGCGCCCGTCCTTTGCCGGCCAGGGCATAGCCCAGGCGATGACGGAGTACGCCATCCGCTTGGGACGGGAGGCCGGAATGAAGACAATTCGCCTCGATGTGCTGAAGGGTAATATTCCGGCAGAGCGGGCCTATCGAAAGGTTGGATTTGCCTACTGCCGGACGGCCTGTATGTTTTATGAAGATACGGGATGGACCGAATTCGATCTGTTTGAGTATATTCTGTAAGGGCCCTTCTCTTCTGAGAGTGTCGGGCCGTCTGGCCTTCAGCATAAAATCTATTGATATATATAAACAGGGACATACTGTTTCACGTGAAACATATGCCCCTGTTTTGCAGTATATGATTTGAAAGACAATAGCAGCATATTTCTGCATTCAGCGCTCTTGCGATACACTTTGGTTTTGCAGCGTTTCTTCATAAGATGGCAAGGTTTATGGTTATTGCCTGTAGATGCGCAGCGCGTTGGATATGACATATAAAAACGGGACTGGCGATGAAGGATTGCTTTTCTTCATCAGCGGTCCCGTTTTGCTTGCTGCCTCTTATTTTACCAGCTCGTATCCGGCGTCGGTAATGACCTTGGCGAATTCGTCCGTCGTAATGTCCTTCGTCGCCGTGACGTCGGCCGTCTTGCCTTCCAGGTCGACGGTTACGTCCGTTACGCCGTCCATGGCGGCTAAGGCGTCGTGAACGTGTTTCTGGCAGTGCTGGCACATCATGCCTTCGATGTGTAATGTTGTTTTCATAGCAGGTTCTCCTTCCTTCTGTTCAGATATAGGTGTATTTGGAGTTTCATGTGATGTTTCACGTGAAACAGTTCCAGCAGAATGGTTGGGCTTAAAGAAGCGCAGGCGCAGGGCGTTTAGGACGACGCAGACGCTGCTCAGGCTCATGGCCGCCGCCCCGATCATGGGGTTCAGCTTGAGGCCGTAGGCCGGGTAAAACAGGCCAGCCGCCAACGGAATGGCGATGACGTTGTAGAAGAAGGCCCAGAACAGGTTTTCTTTGATGTTTTTGATGACGGCCTTGCTGAGGCGGACGGCGCTGACGGCGTCGAGGAGGTCGCTGCGCATGAGGACGGCGTCGGCGCTTTCGATGGCGACGTCGGTCCCGGCGCCGATGGCGATGCCTACGTCGGCTTTAGCCAGGGCCGGCGCGTCGTTGACGCCGTCGCCGATCATAGCGACGGTGCGCCCCTGGGCCTGCAGCTCGGCGATGTGCCGTTCCTTATCCTGAGGCAGGACGCCGGCGATGACCTTGGGAATGCCCAAGCGCTTGCGGATGGCTTCGGCCGTGCGAGCGTTGTCGCCAGTCAGCATGACCACGTCGATGCCCATAGCGGCAAAGCGGGAAATGGCTTCGGCGCTGGTGGCTTTTTCTACGTCGGCGACGGCGATGATGCCGATGACGCCGCTGTTATCGGCGAATATGAGGGGCGTCTTGCCCTGATCGGCTAAGGCGTCGAGACGGTCTGTATAGCTGCCGATGGCGATGCCCTGCTCTGCCATGAGGGCGGCGTTGCCGGCGTAATAGGTTTTCCCATCGGCGGAGGCGATGACGCCCTTTCCAAAGACGGCACGGAAATCAGATACGGCCTTCGGCGCGATGCCCCTTTCTTTTCCGCAGGCTACGATGGCTTCGGCCAGGGGATGTTCGCTCCCCTGCTCCATGCCGGCAGCCAGGGCGAGGAGCTCTGTTTCGCTGCAGGTCAGGGCCTGTACATCGGTGACGCGGGGCTTGCCTTCCGTAATGGTGCCGGTCTTGTCCATGACGACGGTGTCGATGGCGTGAGCCCGTTCCAGGGCTTCGCCGGACTTGATGAGGATGCCGTTTTCCGCGCCCTTCCCCGTGCCGACCATAATGGCGACAGGCGTCGCCAGCCCTAAGGCGCAGGGGCAGGAAATGACCAGGATGGAAATGCCGATGGAAAAGGCGAATTCCAAGTCGGCTCCCATGGCGAAGTACCACAGGGCTGTAACGGCGACGGCCAAGGTAATGACAGCCGGGACGAAGATGCCGGCGACGGCGTCGGCGATTTTGGCGATAGGCGCTTTGCTGGCGCTGGCTTCATCGACGAGGCGGATGATCTGGCTGATCGTCGTATCGTCGCCGACCCGTTGGGCCGTGACGTGAATGTAGCCTGACGTATTGATCGTCGCCGATGTGACCTTGTCGCCGACCTGTTTTTCGACGGGAATGCTTTCGCCCGTAATGGCCGATTCGTCAATGCTCGTCGTGCCCTGAGACACGATGCCGTCGGCAGGAATGCGCTCGCCCGGGCGGACGACGATTTCATCGCCGACGGCTAAGTCTTCGACGAGAATGACCGTTTCGACGCCGCCGCGCAGGACCGTCGCCTCCTTAGGCGCTAACTTCATGAGCTTTTCAATGGCCGCGCTGGTCTTGCCCTTGGCCCTCGTTTCCAGATACTTGCCTACGGTGATGAGGGTGACGATCATGCCGGCCGACTCGAAGTACAGGTTGGCGCTATAGGTCTGTACCAAGGCCCAGTCGCCGTGGCCCATGCCCCAGCCCATGCGGAAGATGGCGAAGGCCCCGAAGGCCGCCGAGGCCATGGAGCCCATGCCGACGAGGCTGTCCATGTTGGGCGCGCCGCGAAGCAGGTTGGAAAAGCCGTTGATGTAGTACTTGCGGTTCAAATACATGATCGGCAGGATGAGCAGGAACTGTGCGAAGGCGAAGGAAATGGCATTTTCCGGGCCGTCGAATACTGCTGATATAGCTGACGGGACGGGAATTCCCAGATGAGAGGCCAGCATATGATGCATGGCGATGTAGACTGTAGGAATGAGAAAGACGATGGACCACAGGAGGCGCCGCTTCATCTGCCTGACTTCCTGCTCGGCCGTATTGGCCGGACTTGCCTGCGGCGAAGCGCCCTTTGTTCCGGCTTGCCCGCCGGCCAGGGACGCGCCGTATCCGGCCTTGACGACGGCGTCTATAATCGCCTGGCTCGTAAGGATCGTTTCGTCGTAATCGACCTGCATGCTGTTGGTCAGCAAATTGACGCTGGCCTTTTCTATGCCCTCCAGCTTGGAGACGGCTTTTTCGACGCGGGACGAGCAGGCCGAGCAGGACATGCCCGTTACCTGATATGTTTCATGCTTCATGCAATCACTCCCTTACTTCATCAATTTTTGCAGGGTACAGACGAGCTCATCGACGACGTCGTCCTTCCCCTCGCGGATATCGTGGACGACACAGCTCTTGATGTGCTGGCCGAGGAGCTCCTTGTTGAAGGAATTCAGGGCCGACTGGATGGCCGTGACCTGCATCAGGATATCGATGCAATAGCGGTCCGTCTCCACCATGCGCTTGATGCCCCGTACCTGCCCTTCAATCCGGTTTAACCGGGAAATCAGTCGTTTATATTCCTTCTCGTCGCGGTGCTTCAGCTTCACGCCTCCGCAGCAGCTCGTATCGTTCATAGAATCCATATGTATCCCTCCTGACATAGGTGCAGAGATGATATACCCCATACCGGTATATAAACATAATATACCCAGTAAGGGTATATGTCAAGATGCCGAAGAGAGATTGGACGGACGTACGGAAGGAGCTGAGAAATAAAAAACGGTACGGGACGACAGCTGCTATAAGCTGGCTGCCGTTCCATACCGTTTTGTCGTTTTATACGTTATATACTGTTATTCCATGACGCCGATTTCGTCGGGGACGATGAAATCCGCTTCGGTGCAGGCCTTGATGTCATCTACGGTGTAGCCTGCGGCCAGTTCCCGCAGGACTAAGCCTTCCGGCGTGACTTCAAAGTAGCACCGTTCGGTGACGATGTCGGTGACGCATTTCGCGCCCGTCAGGGGCAGGGTGCATTTTTTCAGGATCTTCGATTTGCCGCTCTTTTCGCAGTGGTCCGTCGCTACGATGATCTTCTTGACGCCAGCGCACAGATCCATGGCGCCGCCCATGCCGGGGACGAGCTTGCCCGGGATAGTCCAGTTGGCCAGGTTGCCTTCCTGGTCGACCTGCAGGGTGCCCAGTACGGTAGCGTCGATGTGTCCGCCGCGGATGAAGGCGAAGGACATTTCATGGTCGTATACGCTGCCGCCGGTGATGATGGAGGCCGGCTGGCCGCCTGCGTCGATGACGTCGATGTCGACGCTGTCCCAGGGCGGCGTCGCGCCGCTGCCGACGGTGCCGATTTCCGCTTCCAGCCAGAGGTTGACGCCTTCAGGCAGATAGTTGACGCACAAGAGAGGAACGCCGATGCCCAGATTGACAAAGTCGCCGTTTTTGAAGAATTTAGCGCACCGCGATGCGATGAGCGCCCGTCCAGTTAATGCCGCCATTATTTTCCGCCTCCTTCCGCAGCCTTAGCCTTTGCTTCGGCCTTGGCCTTCGCCCGCTGCCACATGGGGCACATCGGCCGTTTTTCGCCGGTCCGCACGTATACCATGTCGACGATGGGTGCCGGCACGTCGATTTCTTCAGGGCCCAATTCGCCGACTTCAACCAGCTCTTCGACTTCGGCGATGACGAAATCCGCCGCCAGGGCGATGGTGCTGTTCGTCGCCCGCGAGTTCAGGCGGAAGGAAATGTTGCCGGCCTTGTCGGCCTTCGTCGCCTTGACCAGGGCGACGTCAGCCCGCAGGGGCAGCTCCAGGAGATAGTCCTTGCCGTTGATGGTCAATACCTGCTTGCCTTCAGCCACTTCCGTGCCGAGGCCCGTCGGGGTCAGGCAGCCGCCGAGGCCTGCGCCGCCGCAGCGGATGCGTTCGGCCCAGGTGCCCTGGGGGCTGAATTCGACGTCCAGCTCGCCGGCCAGCATCTGGTCCTTCGCTACGGGATTCAGGCCGATATGGGTCGTAATAATGCTCTTGACCCGTTTGGCTACGATCAGCTTGCCGACGCCTTGGTCGGGCATGCCGGCCGAAACGGCGATGGCGTGGATGTCCGTAACGCCCTTTTCCAGCATGCCGTCGATGATTTCATCGGCGGCGAATTCGCCGTGCCAGTCGCCGAACATAATCGTCTGGCCGTCGTGAATCTTGCTCAGCGCTTCTTCTTTGGTCACTACTTTGTTTGCAAACACAAAATGACCTCCTTTCCTCCTATAACACTGCGTCTATACGCTTATTTCCCTTGGAATATGGCTTTGCGTTTTTCCATAAAGGCCTTGCAGCCTTCCTGGAAGTCCATGGACGCCGAGCATTCGCGCTGCGTCGGCACTTCCGTTTCGTCGAGCCATTTCTTGTAGTCGACATACATGGCGTCGTATATCTGCTTTTTGATGTTCTTGTACGACAGGAGAGGTCCTGCGGCGATCTTCTTGGCAAAGGCCATGGTCACGCTGTCCAGCTCTTCCACCGTCGTGACCTTATAGGCCAGGCCCAGGGCTTTGGCTTCTTCCGCGCCGACGGGGCGGCCCGTAGCGGCCAGTTCCATCGTGCGGTTCGGGCCGATGAGGCGGGTCAGGAGATACGTCGCGCCCGTGTCGGGGACGAGGCCCAGGTTGACGAAGGCCAGGATGAATTTCGCGTTGTCGGCGCAGATCATGAAGTCGCCGCCGATGGCCAGGCTCACGCCGGCTCCGGCCGCCGCGCCGCTGACCGAGGTGATGACGATCTTGCTCATCTTCTTCAAGCCGTCGGCGACGCTGCCGACCTTGCTGATCAGGCCGTCCATGTTGACTTCGCCGCCGGCCTGGATGAGCTTGTAGAAATAGCCGATGTCGCCGCCGGCGGAGAAGGCCTTTTCCGCCCCTTTAATGACCAGGACGCGCACGTCCGGGTCGTGTTCCGCCTTGTCGACGACGTACATGAGCTCGTCGGCCATCTGCTCGTCAATGGCGTTGAGGTTCTTCATGTAATTCATCGTAACGACGGCGATGCCGTCTTCTACCGTGTAAATCAACTTCTGCAATTCCATACCAGTTCCTCCTTTACAGGTCTTCTCTATCACCAAAACTGCCTTGGGCAGCCTTTAGTCGGGGGAATATAAAAATTAACCGTTTATACGAAGGGCGGGCCATGCTCCTGTCTGCGGCGCGGCAAACCTTCTTACTGACGCCTGTTGCGGCGTCTCTGCTGGTTTCTCTATATTTAATTTCCATGTACACGTTCGGTTTCTTATAAGTAAATAATATATGGATTATGCTAAATTGTCAATAATGAGTCGTTTTAGAATGGACATTAGTTCTATATTTCATGGATTTGCCATGCAAATAGAGACGGTACCCAAACTGTACGATATCAAAACTGCAAGAACGCCCTGCACCGTCGCAGCCGTGCAGGGCGTCGTCCATGGTCCGTATGAAATTGCGGGGCTTACCGCTTGTTGCTCCGCCGCCAGATGCGCTGCTTTTCCGCGGCCTTGATCAGGGCGTCGCGGAAATCGGGATGGGCGATGCTGATAAGGGCCTCGGCACGCTGCCACGTCGCCAGGCCCGACAGGTTGACGGCGCCGTATTCCGTCGCCACGTAGGGCGTCTGGGTCCGCGGCGTCGTGATGATGTCGCCGTCCGTGAACTTCGGCAGGATATTGGAGCGGCCGACGCCGTAGGCGTCGAAGTACATGGAGGGCATGGCCAGGAAGGCCTTGCCGTGAGAGGCCATATAGGTGCCCGTCACGAAGTCCAGCTGGCCGCCGGTGCCGCTGATCTGCCGCGTCCCGACCGATTCGGCGCAGACCTGGCCGTACAAATCGACGGCGATGCAGCTGTTGATGGAGATGAAGTCGTCGAGCTGGCGGATGGTTTCGGCGGCGTTGACATAGTACATGGGGGCCGAGAGAATTCCCTGATTGCAGTGCAGAAATTCGTACAGCTCCTTCGAGCCGAGGCAGACGGAGAATACGCCCTTTCCCCGCTGGAGGGGCTTCTTTTTATTAGTAATTTTTCCCGACTGATAGAGCTTTAAATAGCCGTCGCTCATGATTTCGGCATGCATGCCTAAGTCTTTCAGATCCGATTCGGCAATGAGCTCGCCTAAGGCGTTGGGCATGCCGCCAATGCCCAGCTGCAGGGTCATGCCGTCGTGGAGATAGGGGAAAATCTGGGCGGCGATTTTCTTATCCAATTCGCTGGCCGGCCGTCCCGGCGCGGCGCTGATCGGCTCGTCGCTTTCGACGACCCAGTCCACGTCGGAAATATGGATATGGTCATTGGCTACGCCGTACACGACGGGCATGTCCCGATTGACTTCCAGAATGATGTGGTCCGCCGCGTCGAGGACCTCCTGCTGGCAGCAGTTCGTCAGGCCGAAGGAGAAATTTCCCTGCCGATCCATAGGCGCAACGGTAATCATGGCCACGTCGACGGGGGCGAATCCCCTCTCGTAGTAGGAACCGCAGTTGCGGAACAGCATGGGCTGATGATAGGCTCGTCCTTGGTCCAGGTACTTCCTGTCGATGGCCGAGCAGTGCCATACGTTGTACGTAAAGGTCTCGTTATCTGGGTCCTGCTCCAGCACCTGTACGGGCCGGCAGGTCACGCTGCCCCGTACATTTACGTTCTTCAATTCGTCCCGCCGCCCTGCCAGGGCCTTGTCCAAGGCCGCCGGGAAGGAGCAGCAATGGCTGTAATCTACCCAGTCGCCGTCTTTGACAATCTGCACGGCCTGCTCCGGACTGCGGAGCTTGGCCTGATACTCGCGGTATACGTCCATAGTATCACCTCGTATATAGCCAATTTTTAGGAAAACAGTTCACGTCGGTATGTATGTGTTTATTATATACGAATTAACATAAAAAGTCATGGCAAAAGAGCCTTCTGCGGAGCTGAAATACCGTCCTGCCCGTGAAACCTCCTATGGGAAGCTGACAGCACGGCGTGAGAGCTGAGGGCGAAAATCCCTTGTGCGGCTGAACCGATACGGGCAAGGACTATCGATGGTATTGACAAGCTGCGGCATAAAGCCTATACTAATCACATCAAAATAATTTGATGTGAGGTAACGCTATGAAAACGGAATACCAAGAACAAGCGAAAGTCTTTAAGGCACTATGTGATCCTAAGCGCCTGGCTATTCTGGAGCAGCTGCGGGGCGGCGAAAAATGCGCCTGCGTGCTGCAGGAGCCGTTGGATTTGACCCAGTCGGGCTTATCGTACCATATGAAGATCCTTTGCGATTCCGGCATCGTAGTCAGCCGGCAGGAAGGAAAATGGACGCACTACCGGTTGAGCTCTTCCGGCAGAGACCGGGCCGTGCAATTACTGAAAAAGCTCACGACGCCTACTATTGAACAAGAAACGCCCGTTCCTCCGTGCAGATAGAAAAGACATCGGACTCTGGACGGCGTTTCTTTTAACCCAACACATCAAAAAATATTGATGTATTATGGAAATAGAAAGGAAGCGGTTGACATGCATATCTGGGAATTTATTCAATATCAGCTGCTCGGCATGAAATGGCTTGAGCACCTGGTCGGGACGGGGCTATCGTCGCTCGGCCTGGACCTGAACGGACGTATAGGAGGCAGTATCCATTTTTTTGTATATGACGCATTGAAAATCACGCTGTTGCTTTGCCTGTTGATTTTTATGATTTCGTACGTTCAAAGCTACTTTCCGCCAGAACGGAGCAAACGCATTTTAAGTCGTTTTCATGGATTTTCAGCCCATATCCTTTCGGCCCTGCTGGGAACCGTCACTCCCTTTTGCTCCTGCTCGTCGATTCCCTTGTTTATCGGCTTTACAAGGGCAGGACTGCCGCTGGGCGTCACATTTTCCTTTTTAATTTCCTCTCCCATGGTCGATTTAGGAAGCTTGGTGCTGCTCATGAGTATTTTCGGCGCCCAGGTAGCCATTATCTATGTGGCCCTCGGTCTTGTCATTGCCGTCACCGGCGGCGCTATTATCGGACAGCTGGGTATGGAAAAACATGTAGAACCTTTTGTCCGCGCAGCGGACAGCGCCGATATAGATGAGCCGGTTCCGACAAGGCGAGAACGTCTGACGTACGCAAAGGAGCAAACGCTGGACACGTTCAAAAAGGTCTTTCCGTATATTCTGGCAGGCGTCGGCATCGGCGCAGTCATTCACAACTGGATTCCTGAAAGCTGGATAGAAACAGCTCTTGGCAGGGACAACCCCTTTGGCGTTCTTGCGGCAACGATTGTGGGCATTCCTATGTATGCCGATATTTTCGGGACCATCCCTGTAGCGGAGGCCTTATTTGCCAAAGGCGCGCAGCTTGGAACGGTCCTGTCCTTCATGATGGCCGTTACGACCTTATCCCTGCCTTCACTCATTATGCTCCGCAAGGCCGTTAAGCCGGCGCTGTTGGCCCTGTTTATCGGCGTTTGCGCAGCCGGTATTATCCTCGTCGGCTGCGTATTTAACGCATTTCAATATATGTTGATAAAAGGAGTGTGGTAAGTATGAATTTATTTAACAAGAAAAAAGAAACCTCAAAAAACGACGGTAGCGAAGCCAGCTGCTTGCCGAAAATCGGAGGGCAAGGCACCGGCGGATCTGTCCGAATCAAAATATTAGGCTCGGGCTGCGCTAAGTGCCATGCACTGGAAAAATCTGTCCGCGCCGCTTTGGAAGAACTGCACCTGGAGGCGGCAATCGACGACGTGACAGATTTTTCACAAATTGCCGCCTACGGCGTCATGACTACTCCTGCCCTCGTCGTAGACAACGTCGTCGTATCGTATGGGAAGGTATTAAAAACAGAAGAAGCCAAAGGGCTTATTGCGGCGGCCCGAAAAAAATCGGAATAACATTTAAAGGCAGCGTGTCATGGATTTCTGGCAGGCTGCCTTTTATCTCTATAAAGTATAGTTTCCCCATATGCAAACCAGCAGGGAGTCAATCCCTGCCGGTTTGCTGTTTTTTACCTTCTTATCTTGTCAGTAAAGCGTTTTTAGCTGTCAGCGTGCGCGGATGACACGAAGCCGTACATAAATCTGTACTTCGTCTAAAGGAAGGGCCTATTACAATACGTTGAACATCAAGTAGGACACGATGGTCATCGTTCCCAGGCAGGCTACCGTCGTTAGGAGGACCATGCTCAGGGCGTAGTCGCCGTGATTGCGGTTGGACTGGGCGAACATGGCCACGGCGGCCATCGTCGGCAGGGCCGCGATGAGCGTCGCCGCCTGCACCATTTCCAAATCATCGCACAGGCTGCGGGCGATGAGGAAGAAGCCGATGGGAAAGAGCAGCATCTTCGTCGCAATGCCTGCGTACAGGTCCTTCGTCCTGGCTCCGACGCTCCAGTCCGTATAGTAGATGAGGCCGCCCAGGTAGAGGAGCGACAAGGGCGTCGCTGCCCGCCCGACTGTCAGCAGGGATGTTTCCAGCACGTTGGGAAGGCCTATGCCGGCCAGGATCAGGACGATAGCCAAGACGATGGCGCATAAGGCTGGATTAAAAAATTTTTTCAGCGAAAAGGCGGCCTTTTTTTCGCCCGGCGTCGTGAGGTACATGCCGTAGGTCCACAAGACGAGCTGGTCGATAATGCTGAACAAGGCGATGTACAGGCCGCCCCGTTCGGGGAAGGCTGCCGACAATAAGGGGATGCCGAGAAAGCCTACGTTGCCGTAAATCATCGTGGCCTGGTATATGCGGCCCAGGTTTCCCCTGCGGCCCAGCAGCCGGGCCATCACGGCCTGCACGATGATCAGGCCGCCGTATATGCCGGCAGATAGGAGGATCATGGCGTAGCAGTCGAACAGGACCTGCCGCGTCGTGCCGTTCATGGCGTTGGCGAAGATGAGGATGGGCAGCAGGATGCCGATGATGACCTTGGACAACACGTCCAGCGAGGGCTGGGACAAGATTCCCCGGCGGGCGGCGATATACCCGCAGACCATCATGACGAAGAATTGAAACAGCTGATTGGAAATGATATAAAATAAATCCATAGTACACGCACCTTTTGTTTAGAATATAGGCTGGCAAGAGCCAGTATCATACGTCTATGACCCTGCCCCTTGGCGGATAAAAAAATACTCCCTGAACGGGAGTATTTGTAAGGGACTGGGTTTCCTTATTTTTTCAGGATATTGACGACTTCCTGCGTTTCGTCTGTCGCGTTTTCGAAGCCGGCGATGATGGAGCCCTGAACGACGATGGCGTCTAAGCCCTTGTTCTTGCGAACCTGGTCGACGGCCTGTACGACGTCTTTTTCCATGGGAACGACCAGTTTATTTTCCAATTCGGCGATGTTCTGGTTCAGCTGTCTTGCCAGATCGCGTTTTTCCTGGTCCGTCTTCATGTTGGCAGCTTTTTTCGTAAATTCTGCGTCGGCTTTTTTGATGGCTTCCTGCATCTGAGCGCTGACTTTCGGATAATCTTTATGAGAAGAAATCAAGGTATCGAAGTTGACGTAACCGACGCCGGCTGCAAAGGCGGACGTAGCGGCCACTACGCTCATCATACCGATTACTGCGAGAGAAGCTATCTGCTTTTTCAATTTCATTCTAACAATCCTCCTGCGTTGAATAGATTTAACTTTATTCGTTTTTTTATTATATCAGACTCATTGAAAAACTACAACGGGCCCCGTAAAACTGAGACAATTTTGTAACCTTGGAAATTACTTTTCTTTGTCTGCTGCCGGTGCTTCCTCGTCTTCGTCTTTGATGTAAATATATTTATCCTTTTTCATCTTGTCGATGATTTCCGGAGCCATGGCGATGAGCTTTTCAAAGGCCGAGGCCTGATAGCCGTCCTTTTTGATGGAAAACATTTCCACCCTGTCGCCCTTGATGACCAATACGGCCGCCGGTTCCAGCTTCGCGCCTCCGCCTCCGCCGGCGCGGCTGCCCTGACCGTCTGTTGAGCCGGAGCCGAAGCCGAAGGTGACGTCGACGAAGGGAATGATCGTCGCGCCGCCGATTTGGACGGCCTGTCCTACGACGGTTTCTACCTTGATCATTTCCCTGAAATTATTAAAGATCGTTTCCAGATTGTTTTTTATCGTGTTGTCCATGATGCTCTCCCCTTTTCGATGCATGCCAGCCGGCGATGAGACGGCGAACGGGACGGGACGCTATAAAGAGCGCCGAATACCACAGCAGCGCCGCCGGATACAGGGTCCCGCTGCCGCGTATCGTGCTGTCGTACCGTTCTTCCAGGTAGTCGAAGCGCAGGCCGCCGATAGCGTCCGGGACGACGGCGTACAGCGCGCCGGCCAGAAGGCCCGTTTCGTGAGGCTGTCCCAAGCCGATGACGCCGCGGATGTCCAGCGAGCGGACCCGCGAATGATGCAGGATGCGTCCCAGCCAGCAGAAGAAGGCTGCGGCGAAGTCCCTGTTAAAGACCAGGGGCTTCCAGTGAAAGCCTGCCGCCTTCGGCGCATTGCCGTCGTCTTCCCGTTTCAGCGATTCATAGGTGACGGCGCTGTCCGTCTCCGCCTGCTGCCGGACGGCCTCGGCGGCCTGGTCAGCCCCTTTTTCCGATGTATCTTCCGATAGGTCCGGCGGCGGTCCGGCCTGCCGCTTCCAGCCTATGTATACCGACGAAACGGGCCGCTGACCCCAGGTATAATCCCAGGTGGCGGCCAGGGCCCGTCCGAACCAGCCGGCCCGGACGCAGAGGCGGAACGGCCGGCCCGTGCGGATACTGACATGATAGGTAAAGGGTATGAACAGCACGGCCGCCGCGCATAATACGGCGGCTGCCGTTATGACGACGATGCCCATACGCGCTGCCCTCCCTTTCAGGCGGAAATTCCCGCCTGTACATAGTATTCGAGGCTAAGGGGGCAAAATCCTTTTATCGGTCAGGCCTTTTCTTGTTTATTGAAAATGCAGTCCACGTCTTCGGCGCCGAAGCAGCGGGAGCAGGAAATGCACGTCGAAGGCTCCGTGCTGCCTTCCCGCCACAGCTTGGGCAGGTCGGGCTGGCGCAGGAGGGGCCGGGACAGGGAGACGAAGGCGATGTCCGTATTTGCCAGGCAGCTTTCGATTTCGCCGACCTGGCGGAAGCCGCCGATGACGCCGACGTCGGTCCGGCCCTTTAATTTCGCCGCAGCCTTTTCAGCGTAAGGGACGAAATACATGGGCTCCTTCGTGCGGCGGATGGCCCGGATGGGGCCCTTGCGCGGCAGGGACGACATGTTGCCGCCGCTCACTTCGATGGCGCTGACCTTGGCGTCGGCCAGCCATTCCATGACCTGCAGGCTTTCGTCGAAGGTCATGCCCCCCTCTTTCATGAAGTCTTCGCTGTTGATCTTTACCCATACGGGGTATTCCGGGCCGACGTGTTTGCGGATCGAGGCGATGCATTCCAGGAGGAAGCGGGCCCGGTTTTCCAGGCTGCCGCCGTACTCGTCGTCGCGGCGGTTGAAATAGGGCGATAAGAACTTGCTGGCCAAATAGCCGTGGGCGCTGTGGAACTGCACGCCGTCGAAGCCGGCTTCCTTGGCCCGCAGGGCGGCGCGGCCGGCGTCTTCCGTGAGGCGGGCGATTTCGTCCGTCGTCAGGGCGTGGGATTCCTGTTCGATTTTGCCTAATTTTTCCGTGACGCCGCTGGGGCTGACGATGACCCGCCCCTCCCCTTCAGGCATCATGATGGACGAGCCCATGACGACGATCTGGGCGACGATCTTGCCGCCGTGGCCGTGGACGCGCCGTACCATGTCTGCCAGCGGGGCGACGCAGCTGTCGTCGTCGATGCGGATTTGGCGGTGCTGCCGCGGTTCCAGCGTGCTGACGGCCATCATTCCCGTAATCATGACGCCGACGCCGCCGTCGGCGAGGCGTTCGTACATTTGAGCTAATTTATCCGTAGGGTATCCTTGGGCGTCGGCCATCCCTTCAAAGGTAGCCGAGCGGACGATGGGACACGCCGCGTCAATACCGCCGATACGGCATCTATCAAATAACATGGGCAATCTCTCCTTGGTAATCAAAAAAGGTTTTAAGTTTTATTCATCATTATAAACTAGAACGAGTTATTTCTCAATACCAATTTTTTTAAATGCAATGAATATGCAGATTCGTTCTGTATCAAAAATTTCATTCTCAAAACGTGTAACCTAAAGGTGTAACCATACATTATGTTTTACACTTTATGTAGTTACATTTGGTAGAAAACCTCCTGTCTTTGTGTACGTATTTTAATGAGAACAGTAAATCATTTAACCGATTCGATGTATTTCCGTCGGCGGCGAAGCGATGTCTTCCATGTCCTGCGTGAAGATGCCGCTCGTAGCCGTTCCGGTCAGTACGGCGTCGATAAACGCCCGTTTCCGCGCCATTTTTATGACGGTATTGATGGAAGAATAGAAATCGCCGCGGGAAAATTTCCGTTCCTTGCTGTTGGCGGCGCCTAACCCTTCGGAAACGACTGCGCCGGCTTGGTTATACAGCGTGACCTTAATTTCGTAGGACACAAATTGGTTTGGTATATCTTCCGTCCGGTGCAGTACGGATACCTCACTGCGAAGTTGGTAATGGGCGGCTAATTTTTCCGCGCCGGATTTAAACAGGGACGGTTTGCGGCAGCCCTGAATGAGTCCGTAATCGGCGTCGGGCTGCAATAAGCGGCTGACGAGCTGCTGCTGTGTCATATCGACGACGGCCGATGCAGGTTGCCGGGCAAACGTCGTTTCGGAGTTGGCGGAAGAAGACGCAGGTTGCGTCTGATGCGTTTTAGCTGTTGATGCCTGTGCTTCCAGTAGTTCATTAATTTTTTGGATATTCATGAGAGAGGCCTCCTTTCATGGGTTGGGTTATATGTACCCCTGTTCGGCTAAGCTGATCCAATCCGGGGTATTCGTCCCGATAACGATATGATCCAGCAGGGAAACGCCGAGGATTTCTCCCGCTTTTGCCAGACGTTGGGTGATACAAAGGTCGTCCTGTGAAGGTTCCGGATCTCCTGAGGGATGGTTATGGGCGACGATAACGCCGTTTGCGCCGGTCAGGAGGGCTATCTTATATACGTCGGCAGGAGAAACGAGAGAGCAGTCAATCAGGCCGATTGTCAGCGTATGGACGGCGACCAGCTGTTTTTTATTGTTTACGTAAATTGCTGCGAACCGTTCTACGTCCGATTCGTTCAGATGAAGCACGTCGTTAAAGACCTGTACCGCTTTGTCAGGCGAGCAGATATCGCGGTCGAACTGGTATCGTTTTCCGTATTCTTTGATAAGCGCTACGCGCTGAAACGTAATGCGGCACATATTAGGATTCTCCTTTCGTGGCGGCTGCGGGTTTTACGGCAAATTTTCTGGATTGCGTAGTTCGGGTGTATTGGCCGACTAATTCCGGATGGTCTTGTTTCAGCCGCGTGCTGTCGAGACGGGTCGTCGATACGTTTTTCCATGAGACAGCATATCCTGTCGGTGTCAGGGCGCATTCCGATTCGCCGAGCAGGGCTTTCAGCTTGTTTTCAGTAGCCGTCTTTTGCGATTTTATGTCCTTTTCTTGTGTTTGCAGCCGCAGGTAGTGTTCGGCCAATGCGTCTGCCTCTGCTGGTAGGATACGGTCTGTCTGGTTTCCTTTGGGATAAAGGGTGGCAATCGCAGCAGCGGTAGATTCGGTTCCATCGACAGGCGGTGCGATGTGTTTCAGCACATGTTCTGTCCAAAAGACGGCTTCCAGCGCAATGATATGTTCAATCGCTGCATCGTCGCGCTGGACTTCTAATATCCGGAAGTCATTTCCGCCAATCAGTACGGCAACATAGGCATGATGTAGTTCGGTGACAGATAAATAATGCTGGATTTGGATATAGTATTCCGGCGGCAGTCCATCGCTCCAATCTTTAGCGGCATAGAGTCCGGCTGTCTTGATTTCCAGCAGGGATACTGTGCCATCTTTGTCTTTTGCGATGCCGTCGATATTGGCTAGCATCCACGGGTATTCGGCGGAATAAAACATGTAGGGCACGGCGACTGTTTCCAGCTGTGTCCACTTGGCGAATTCTTCCCGCAGAATGGGTTCCATGACGGTACCCCAGTAGGCTGCCTCTCCGGCTTCTTTTTTAGGGCATGCGCCTGTTTTTTCCATGAACAGTGCATAAGGCGATACAAACCGGGATAATCCGCAGGCGGCGGCAGCGTCGGAGCCGCCGATTCCCCGACGGCGTAATGCAAGCCAGTCCTGTTTGGATAGGCTCGTTGTTTTTGTTAATACTTTTTTCATAGAAATTGTCTCCTTTCAGGCAATAAAAAAAGCGCCGTACAGGCGCAGACAAACGATGCTAATGGGTCAGTATATATGAAGCAGCATGCTGTATTACCAGCAGTGCATTGATTGCCGTCAACGCGGCGACGAGCAGGCGTAAGGCGGCGTTATCGCTGCGAAGCCTTCGGTTTTGGTTCCGCAGCCTGCGGCGTGTATAAGTTCTATTCATGCTGTATCCCTCCTATGTTTGTTTCCGACATGCGAAGAACCGCAGTTACCACGGCTTCGATATCTTTAATGACCGCAGCAATATGGCGCAATACCTGTTCCGGCGAATCGCCGTCGGCATAGCGGGCAATGTATTGGTAGGCGTTTCCTTCATACCCCGTGAGACCGGCGATACGCGCTAATACGGCGGCAGAGAATTCGGCGACGATTTCTTTTTGCTGGCTATCGGCTACGGCGGCCAGTCCCAGATAATCATGCATGGCGTGCGCTAATTCATGGAAGAATACGCCGTCCGTATGACTGCATAAATGGATTCGTTTCTCTGCCGGGGCATAGTATCCCAGAAAATTAGCGTATACCGGGCCGTAATCGATTTGGACGCCGATGTTCTTTGCGACCTCAATAAATGCCGGCGCATGAACGGGCTTATACGATTCCTTTACGGGAAGCGGCTTGCCGTCCGTATCTTCATAACGGAATACGGGAACGGCTTTAAATCCGTATACCCGTTGTTTTACTTCGGGAGCGTCGTCTGTATCCGTATCCGGCGCAGGTTCCGGCGTATACCGCTTCAGAAGCGGTACGAGAATATGAAAGGCCCGCGCTCCTTTGACGACATGCCGGTTTAGTGCGCGCCATTGGCGAAATCCCATAGCCGTGTCTGTCTGGTTGGATACCATAATCATCGTATTGAGAAACGACCAGCGGCGGCAGGGAAAGAGACGCAGTTCGTCAGGAGAACGCCGGATGAGGGCATAGGCTACTTTCTCCGGGAATTCCTGGGTCTGGAAGGCTTGCAGTAACTGTTGAATGGTTTTTGTTGTAATTTCGGATTTCATCTGTATCAAACTCCTTTTCTGTCATATTAAAAAAGCTTCCCGAAAAATCGGGAAGGCTGATGGGCGGTATGTCCTGTTTTCTTGGCATAACTGATATATAAGCGTTCTTGGGCGCGCGTGACCGCGACGTAAGCTAACCGTCGCTCTTCTTCCAGATCTGCCGTATCATGGCTGGTATCGGGCAATATGCCGTCTGCCGCGCCGATCAGGAAGACGACGCGGAATTCCATCCCTTTGGCGCTGTGAATAGAGAGAGCCGATACGTAGTCGGCATCAGGCGTCGCGGCAAGCTGTTCCATGTGCCGACGCTGCTTTTGCAGGATCGATACATGCTTCAGTAGTTCTTGCGGCGTGCGGAAGGGTTCTGTCTGCGAGAGTACGGTATCCAGTACGGAATCATCGTTAGTGAACTGTTGGCATAGTAACGTTTTCCAAAGCTGAAGCACGGTATTCTTCAACGGGACAGATTGGCTGGCTTCTAGGATGGAAACCAGTTGAAGCGCTGTATCCCGCATAGATTCATCCGGTATGAACGACGGAAGCAGCGCAAGCCGGTCTTCTCCTGTGTCCGCGTGTCGGCGGTTCAGCATGCGCCATATGTCGTCGTTGCCGCCCATGGCATGCAGTATATGTTTCCAGTCCATTGAAGATGCAAGGTTCATCCCGGCCCGGAGAAGTGAAAAGAGCGTACGGTATACGGGCCTATCGTACAGAAACCGTCCATTACGTTGTACGACGGGAATCGACGACGTATACAGGCGGTTTACGAGGCAATGAGCGGCGGCAGACGAACGGTATAACACGGCCATGCCGGCATAGGGAATCCCGCTTTGGTACAGGGCTTTGATATGGTTTACGACGAAATCCGCTTCGGCCGTATCGGTCGCCGCGGCATAATATACGGGAGCCGGGTATTCTTTCTGTTGCCGTACCGGTACGAGCGGCTCATAGCCTGGCGTCAGACGATTGCCTAATGCGAGGATAGACGGCGTATTGCGATAGTTTTTCATCAGCGTAACGCAGTGTACGGCATCGCCGTAAAAGGAACAGAAGTCGGTTAGGATATCCGGTGTTGCGCCTCTAAAACGGTAGATGCTTTGCCTTGGGTCGCCTACGACGGTCAGGTTTGTCGATTTCCGCTTGGGTGCCAATTGCTTCAGGATCGCCCATTGGATCGGATTGATATCCTGAAACTCATCAACGAGGATATAGCGGAATAGGTTCTGATAGTGCCGGCGCAGTTCTGGATGCTCTTTCAGCAGCTGATAACAAAACAGCTGCATTGAATCGAAATCCATCACATGATACGTGTGCTGCTGTTGTACGTACGCCTTCCGGAATACGGCAAGATTTCCGCTTACCGTGACGGCATGCAGCGTGTGTAAGGCATCCTCTGTTGTTAGTGTTTCGTGTAATTGCAGGTTTTGCAAAATGAACTGCGCTAACCGTTTCTGCTGCGATGCCGAAAGCAGCGAATATCCCTGATAGCCGTGGTTGCGAAGGATATGGTAGAACAGGCTGTGGAACGTCATCACGGAAATATGATGTTCCGTTGGCAGACGCTGCTTAATTTCTTCGACGGCCTTCCGGGTAAAGCTGATGACCAGAAGCGTATGTGCGTCCGGGTCGGTATGCTGGATATACTGGAGCTTGGCGATGATACAGGCGCTTTTTCCGGTACCTGCTCCGGCTTGGATACACTGGACGCCATGAATCGCTTGGACGGCAGCCCGTTGTTCTTCGTTTAACGGGAATAGAAACGCTTCCGCAGCAGACGGGACGACATGAAGATGCGGATAAGACGAAGCAGACTGTTCTTTTGGAATAGGATACATAGGGATTCCTCCTTTGCGGAACATAAAAAAAGCGGCCTATCTGGTGGATAGACCGTGAAAAAACAGATAACGATATGGGGCTGGCACGAATCATACATATCAATCCTTTCTCTGGATAGAATCAAACCACCGGGGGCTGATATTTTTTAGGCAGCCTGTGCCTGTACTATCAGGTACTGTCTGGGAATATATATGTTTTGAAACGTATAAAACGTGAATTTCTTTCAGGAAAACGGCAGAAGAAGACTGTAATTCTATAGATGAAAGGCTGAACGTATGCCCAAATTTTTTAAGAAAGGACATATTTTTGTGTATTTTGAAATTATAAATGTAAGAAAGTTACGAGCGATACGGCGGCAGAAAAAATTGTCGCTAGCCTCTGTTGCGCGGCTGTGCGGCATGCATCCGTCTACGCTGTCGAATTATGAATTAGAAAAAACGACAATGCCGGCGAAGGTATTGGTTCGCCTGCTTATGCTGTATCAGATTGATATAGCGGATATTACAACGGAAGGGAAAGAACGAGTATGAATCAAATACCAGTAGAAATGATATGGCGGGAAGAAGGACAACGTTTACAGCATATGCGGGAAACACTACATATTGGCAGGTACGAATTTGCCAAAACCTTAGGCGTTTCCTACTCATCGCTCCGGCGTCTGGAAGAAGGAGAACGGGTACGCCGTCGTAAGATGTTTATTCAAAGCTATAAAAACGCGCTGCTGTTGTATTGCAGTCAAAACCAATTAACGTTATATGCAAATCATGTATCGTAAAAATTTTTTTATTGTACGTATGAAAAATCGCTATATCAGGCTTAATAGATAAATAATATGCACCGTTTCCGAGACAAAATGGGATGGCCCAATCGTTGATAAATGGCATACGTATCAGCTTTACGGCCATTCTGCTTCGTTGCGGAAACGGTGTACATTTCGTGTCGAACAGAGGTGAAAAATGTATCGTACATACTTTTGAAGCACAATATACCACGACGTTGCATACCCTGATTCGTGTGATGGATTGCCTTCATTTGTCGGAACAGAAGAAACAGGAGATTCGCTCCTATGCATCGTCTCCCCATACAATGGGGTTGCATTACCGATGCCATGAACAATATTACCGGATACCTGGTATACGCAGGATTACATGTAGCGCAAAGAAGTACCGGCGAGATTATGCCTGCTTTTGGAGTGTACGGTATTATATTCAGATACAGGTCGAACCGCAAATGATGATATGCGGAATGCGGACTGTTGATTTATTTTGCTGTACACCGGAAAATATTAAGGCACTGACTGATATTTTCTATATGTATCTGTTCGAGGTCTTCTCCATGGAACGAATCGCACGGCTGGAACACTGGAACCTGACACGGATTGATTATGCCATAAATATACGCTGCGACTATCCGGAACTGTTTTTTGATATGATAAAACGAATAGACAGACATAAAATCGTATATGCAGGGAGCTACGCGTCGTCACTGGAAAAAAAGCGGAAAAGCTCTAAATTCATCCTGTATGATAAACAAGAAGAAATCATGGATACTCAGCCTGCATTGGATACCCGTCCGGATATCGACGCCGAAGAGTGGAACCTGTATACAGAGGAATCCCAGCACATTATCCGGATGGAATATCAGTGTTATGCCGATAAAATACAGGCGATGAAAGCAAAATGTCCAGAACTACGCTGTTATGAGTTTAATTTTGGATTATTCGACGAATATTTGGGAAACAGTCTCTTATACAAAGAATACACGGAAACCATCGGAACCGGTGATTTTTATAAATACCGGAACGATGCGATCCGGCGTATAGCACATAGTCCATTTACAGAAAAGATGAAAATAAAGCTCCGCTGCACGATGATGCTTTGCGCCCGGGCCCGGCATGTCCGGGAAGCAGAAAAACAGTTTACTACCGGTACAATGGTACGGGATAATGGAAACGCTATCGAATTTCAAGGCAGTAAAGAAACGTTTCGGCGATATATCCGGCAGTTAGAATCCATCGGCATAGCCCCGGTCCCTATTCCGAAAGAATGGTATTCCTCGAATCCTAAATACGGCAGGATTCCCAACGTGATTCCCAACCCGATTCCGGAGGAATGGAAACAGTTGTCTCAAGAGCTGCGGAATAGGTGATGTACGCTCTAGGCCGGTATATACGATGAAAACGAAGCATGGCGTCACATAATGCAGAAAACCCGTCATATAACAGCTGTCATAGCGTTGTATGGCGGGTTTTCTTATATCTTCCTTGTGTAATGCAGCAATGCATATGTAATTAGGTTTTCTTATATAGGGCAAGCTATACGAAACTAGTCGTTTCGTATGCCGAGTATGACTTCAATCGCTTTTTGCTGGGCCGATGATAACGTACGGAACCGGTTGATTAACCGGATTTCACGGCCGGAAAACGTTTGATAGTCTGTCTTCGGATCTTTAATTTTCTTTGCATCGCGCAACTGGCAGTACTCATGGGGATATCCCAAGAGCGTACAGACGGGAATTCGTCCGTAATCGGCGATCTCAATCAGGCTGGCGACATCAGGCATATTGATATTATTTTCCCATGAATGGACGGCTTGTTTTGATACATGGAATAATGAGCCGAATTCTGCCTGTGTCAGCCCAAGCCGTAGCCGAAGCTGTTTTATGCGTTCTCCTATTGTTTCCATAGCGGTTCTGTTCTCCTTATATGGCTCTAGTATATAGAAGAACGGAGAATACATGGGATATAATCTATTTAAAATATACTTTGAAAATATATTATAAATGGATTATAATGGAAACAACATATTTGGGGGAAACTGTGAAAAAAATAGAGAAAAAACGGCTAGTGATAAAAAAGAATCTCCGCATTGTGGAAACGTTATAGAAAGAAAATATTATATTTACATGGAAGGAGTTTTTACATTGCCACTTATATTGGTTGCACTAGTTTTTTTAGCCGTAGGTCCCGTGGCTTTTCAGCTTATCCTCGGATTAATTTCTTCTTTAACTCCAGTATTCGTAATTGGAGGAATTGTTTTTCTTGTTTTCAAAGCATTATCTAATAAGTAACACAAAGAGGCTGCAACTGCAGCCTCTTTGTGTTATATTTTTGATCTTCTTCTAAACCACGTAAAATGACACGCCAACATTGTAACGTTTTTAGGACCTGTTGTACATCCTTTTAATTTCCAGCCAGCATAAATTCTAATAGAACCATTTATATCATAGACGCGTTAGATAATAGCGCCAGGTAGCCGTAAAAATATTTCGCCCATTAGCGATATAGCTTTCCCAATACATAATGTAGAATGAGCATGCGGGTTACTATATTCATTAATATTGCATTATTATGAAACGGGAATATTTATAATCGTTTTATCCTGTCAATTATGTGAGTTGGCAGGTATCCTAACGGTTATTGAATATTCCTGTTTTTTTGTTGGATGAATTGCTAAACTATTTATACCTTTCATCTTACTAATGCATTTCATACAGCACTTTATGTTTTGGATGCTTTCGGTGGAATTTTCAGTCATCGAAGATAACTTATATATAGGTTCTGAAATAAGCGTGATGTCCGTTTTGTTTGGGGCAATATCTTTGACATTTGTCTTGCAATCATTGTTGTTTTACTATAAAATATAATAGGGGGTTTTTAAACCTAAAATATAAGAAAGGAGAAAAATCACGAATAAGTACGTGTCTGTAAAATACCTATCAGACACATACGGAATACCGCAGTCAACGTTGTACAGAGCGGCCAAAGAAAGTCGTATTAAACAAAAAAACGAAGGGCGCCGTATATTGCTTGATGAATCGTCGGTAATCCGTACTTACGTACATAAAGACAGGAGGTTTTCTTCCAATCTGAAGGGAGAAAACTCCAACATGACAACAATACAAAAGACACCGCCGACAGGCAAAGGTACCATACAGAAGAAAAAAAATAACCAAGGAAGGGTATATTATCAGGTTATTAAATTTCCTATGGGATATGATAATGACGGACATGTGATTTACGAACGCTCTCAGTGTTTTAGGACGAAACAAGAAGCGGAAGACGCGCGGCTGGAATTAATGTACAAGCGTAAGTATGAGCCTGCCGTATCGGCTAAAACGAATGATACGAAGGCATCGTCGAAAAGCGTCTCGGCGTATACAGAATTAATGGATTATGTAGAGGCTTACGTTATTCCCAACTATCGGGATAATGAGACGAAGATCAATACGCGAAGACAATTCGAAATATATTACTTTGACGAGCTGTCTAAAGTAACTGTACAAGAATGTACCGCGATTGTTATTCAAAAAATTTTGAACGCCATGAACGAGCGTAGATGCCCTAAAGCTACATATCAAATTCTGAAGAGATTCTTTTTCTGGTTGAAACGACAGGGGCGTATTAGCCGAAATCCGATGGAATTTGTTACATGCCCGAAACATGTGCCGAAGAAAAAACAGAATCGCTCTCCCCTAACGGCGGAAGAAGAAAGAAAATTAAAAAAATTTTTGCATAGCGACGATTTTATGGCGATTCGGTATGGAGCTCTCATTTTGGTTTTATTGTCGTCTGGAATTCGTCCTGGCGAAGCAGCCGGGTTGGAACGATGCAATATCGACTGGGAAAAAAGAGCCATTAAAGTAGAAAAAACGATTGGACATTCGCGGGAAATTCAAAAGGTCAGAAATTTCACTAAAACCCCGCAAGGACAACGCTGGGTTCCGATTTCGAGTGAAGCTTGCGAAGCGCTTAAAAAGTATTTAAACGCACGACCTGATTCACAATGGGTATTTACGTCGCAGCGGGATCCGCAAAAGCATATTGAATTAGAATGCATGTATGCTGCTATAAATGCCGTGGGAAGACGAGCAGGTATTAAGCGGTCATTATTCGGATATTTATTTCGACATACTTTTATTACAAATGCCGTGCATCATAATATTCCAGCTGCGGAATTGCGTTTTATAACAGGACATAAAAATACCAGTATGATTAACGAAGTATATGCGAATCATCAAAACGATAATATTATCTCAACATATCGAGACTTTTTTGATGGCATATAAAGGATACACGATAGGTTACACATACAGGTTACACGTGTAAAAGAATGTAGTTGGGATGCCGAAAGAAATGGCTTAACCATGCGAAATATGGGATGTCTGAATAGAAAACGCATCATTATAAACTAAATCTCCGCAAAAATCTAATCTTTTTCTATGTGTGAATAATATGTATTGCGAATTGTCATGATGAATTGAGGCGATGTGACTACCTTGGAGGGGATTGGATGGGATAAAGGCGTGAAAAAGCCTCCGGCATAGAGGGTCGGAGGCGGCGTATGGTCAGGTCAGCAGATCTTGTTGCCGTTGGCCGTCATCTTAAAGCGCAGGCCCAGCCGTTCGGCGGCGCGCTTGCACATGAGCATGCGCTGGAGGAAGATTTCGAAGTAATCCATCATGGAGCAGATCGTCTCGTCCAGCTCGATTTCCAGGGTGACGACCTTTTTGGCGGCGTCGATTTTCAGCTTGGACGACAGGGCGGCGTAGTTTACCTGGTCGTGCTTGTCGAAGGTTTCCCGGACCTGATTGCGGACGCGGTTGCGGCGCACGTCGGTCTTGTCGGCCAGGATCAGGGCCGCCGACACGGGGTCTACGGCCGTGCCGCTGCCCTCGTCGTGCTGGCCGATGGCCGTGATGATGACGGCGATGTCCTCAGGCGGCGCGCCCCAATGGCGGAGGAACTGGAAGGCCATGAGGGCTCCCGTGTGGGCGTGGTCGACGCGGTTGATGCAGTTGCCCAGGTCGTGCATGTAGCCGGCGATGCGGGCCAGCTCGACGGTGTGCTCGTCGTAGCCGAGCTTTTTCAGGATTTTGCCGGCTGTGACGGCGACCTTGGCGGCGTGGCGGCGCGAATGCTCCGTGTAGCCCAGGACGCCGAGCACTTCGTTGCCCTGTTCGAGGTAGATGTTCAGTTCTTTGGCGTTCATTACGTTTTCATAGGTGAATTTTTTCATAGTCGTGCTGTGCAGGGAAGGCCTTGGCTCCGCCTGTGCGGCGCGCCTTCCCTTATCCTTTCCTTATATTTACAGGCGCTGAACGGCGTCTAAGGCCAGTTCGGAGCGCTCGCATTCGTCGGCCGTCATGGTGATCTGAAAGCACAGGGGGCTGCCCTTCATCTTTTCCGAGGCGTAGCTCAGGCCGTTGGTCCGCTCGTCCAGGAAGGGCTTGTCGATCTGGTTCGGGTCGCCCAGCAGGATGATCTTCGTCCCCTTGCCGGCCCGGGTGATGATGCTCTTGGCCTGGTTGGGCGTCATGTTCTGGGCCTCGTCGATGATGAGGTAGGTCTTGACGAAGGAGCGGCCGCGGATGAAATTGAGGGCCTCCGTCTGGATGACGTGGCGGTCGAAGAGCTCGTCGATTTTGTCCTTCAGCTCCAATTCGTTTTCATAGCGCTCTTCCTCGCTGGCGTCGATGAGCTGCTCCAGGTTGTCGATGATGGGCCGCATGAGGGGTGATATTTTTTCCTGCTCGTCGCCGGGCAGAAAGCCGATGTCCGAGTCGAACTGGGCGTTGGGACGGCAGACGAGGATGCGCCGGTACTCGCCTGTCGGGCGGTTGACGATTTTCTCCAGTCCGACAGCCAGGGCGTAGAAGGTCTTGGCCGTGCCGGCCTGGCCCTTGACGATGACCAGGGGCGCTTCGTCGGCCGGCTTCATGAGGGCTTCCTGGAGGAAATACTGGCCCGAGTTGCGGGGCTTGACGCCGTAGGGCTGGCTCTTTTTGTATTCCAGGGGGACGATCTTTTTGCCCTTGACCCGGCCTAAGTGGGTTTTGCGCAGGGACTGGTCGGCCTTTAAGATGACGAACTGGTTTTCCGTCAGGTCCGGGCGGCTCGTGTTCCCTTCGGCGTCGGACAGGTAGACGTCCTTCGTCGGGACGCCCTTCTTTTTGAAATCCTTGAACTTGTCCTCCGGCACGTAGCACTGGAGGCGGCCCGTGTACTGGTCCTCCTCGGGGATGACCTGCTCGGTGCTGAAATCTTCGGCTTCGATGCCGAGGATCTGGGCCTTCAGGCGCAGGACGAGATCCTTGGTGACGAGGATAGGCCCTTCTTCCTTCAGGCCTTGGCAGACCTTGAGGATGCGGTTGTCCGCCTTGTCGTCGGGCAAGGCCGCCGGCAGCTCGACATCGGAGCAGTTGGCCTCGACGCGCAGCGTCCCTCCTGTGGGCAAGGCCACGCCGCCCAGCAGGTCGCCCTGGAGGCGCAGCTTTTCCAAAAAGCGGATGGCCCGCCGGGCGTTGGCTCCCCGCTCGCCGTCGGCCTTTTTCAGGCCGTCCAGCTCTTCCAGGACGACCAGCGGAAGGACGAGGCGGTTCTCTTCAAAGCATTGAAGGGCGTACGGCGCCTGGATGAGTACGTTCGTGTCGATTACGTATGTTTTTGCCATGAAAATCCCTGCCTTTATTCTGTTTTACTGCAATTTTTTCCATGTATACCCTATCATAGCAAGGTAATTTCGGGGTTTTCTACCGCAATACTGTAAAAACTATGCAAAAAATGGAAGCCATGCCAAATTCTCCCGGCCTTTTGTATATATTTTTCGCAAGAGAATAGGAATTCAGCCCGTTTTCGTGTATAATATAAGTGTTTGTTAATTTGAAAGTTAGTGAAGGGATGTTGAATATATGGCTACAGCAATGGTAATAGGCACCCAGTGGGGTGATGAAGGTAAAGGTAAAATCGTAGATTATTTGGCGCAGAAAGCGGACGTTGTCATCCGTTCCCAAGGCGGCAACAACGCAGGCCATACGGTCGTCGTCGACGATAAATCCTTTGCGCTCCGTCTTTTGCCGTCGGGCATCTTGTTTGCCGATAAGACCTGCATCATCGGCAGCGGCGTCGTCGTCAATCCGGCCGTCCTCCTGGAAGAAATCGAAGGCATGACGTCCAAGGGCGTGCAGATCAGCAAGCTGGAAATCTCCACGCGGGCCCACGTCATCATGCCTTACCATATCCGCATCGATGAAGAAGACGAAAAGCTCAAGGGCGACGCCAAGATCGGCACGACGAAAAACGGCATCGGCCCCTGCTATGCAGATAAAGTAAACCGCGTCGGCATCCGCATTGGCGATTTGATGGACGAAAAGGTCTTCGCCGAAAAGCTGCGCGTCAACTTGGAATTGAAGAACCGCTTGTTTGAAAAATATTACGGCTGCGAAGGCTTCGACTACGATACGATGCTCAAGGAATATTTGGGCTACGCCGACCAGATCCGCCAGTACGTCAAGGATACGAACTACTCGGCCAACCTGTACGTCAAGGAAGGCAAGAAGGTCCTCTTTGAAGGCGCCCAGGCGGCCATGCTCGACCTCGACCACGGCACGTATCCCTTCGTCACCAGCTCCAACCCGACGGCCGGCGGCGCCTGCACCGGCTCCGGCGTCGGCCCCCGCCGCATGGAAAACATCGTCGGCGTCGTCAAAGCCTACACGACCCGCGTCGGCGCAGGCCCCTTCCCGGCGGAACAGAACAACGAAATCGGCGAATACCTCCGCAACACGGGCCATGAATTCGGCACCGTTACGGGCCGTCCCCGCCGCTGCGGCTGGCTCGATACGGCTGTCGTCAAATACGCGGCTATGCTGAACAGCCTCGACTACCTGGCTATCACCCGTCTGGATATCCTCGACGACCTCGACACGATCAAGATCTGCACGGGCTACAAATACCAGGGCGAGCTGCTCAAAGAATACCCGGCCAGCCTGGACGTATTGGAACAGGTCGAACCGGTATACGAAGAAATGCCCGGCTGGAAATGCCACATTTCGGACTGCAAGACCTATGAAGAGCTGCCCGAAGCGGCCCGCAAGTACGTGGAACGCATCAGCGAACTGACGGAAGTCCCCCTGGGCATCGTCTCCGTCGGCCCGAACCGCAGCCAGACCATCATCTTGCACGACATCTTCTAAGAGATTTTTGGATTTTCACCATAACAATACAACATGAGGAAAAGAGCCGGCCTATCTGGGGCCGGCCTTTTCCGTATACCGGCGCAGGTTTTTGGAAAGGCGGCGATACGATGCAGTATGATACGACGGATTTTGTAGAAGCAAACGGCGAGGCGACGATGAAGCTGATTGCCCGCACGCGCAGGCTGACGAGGGAATACTATATGACGGACCATGAAGACGCGGAACGGAGACGGGCTATCCTGGAGGAGCTGCTGGGCGAAATCGGTAAAAATGTAGAAATCGACACGCCCTTTTACTGCGACTATGGGAAGAATATCCATATCGGCAGCGACGTCATCATCAACATGAACTGCACCTTCGTAGACAATAAGCCTATACGGATTGGAAGCAAGGTGCTCATCGCCTCGAACGTGCAGATTTACACCTCGTCCCATCCCATTTTGCCCCAGGAACGGCTGCGTCTGGACGGGAACGAGACGGAAGAGCCCTTCTTCCGCACCTACGCCCTGCCGGTGGAAATACAGGACAACGTGTGGATTGGCGGTGGAGTCGTCATTTTGCCCGGCGTCACCATCGGGAAAAACAGTGTCGTCGGAGCCGGAAGCGTCGTGACCCGCTCGATTCCGGCCAACTGCGTAGCCGTCGGCAATCCCTGCCGGGTGATACGGCGCTTTGGCGAAGATGGACCGGATGATGCACTCCCTTCTGCTCCCAACGCCGAGACGACAGCGGCTATAGAGAACGTACAGCAGGGAAAGAATCTAAGCCGGACCTTCGGTTCTGTCGCCGAGCTTATGGAGGATTTGAAACGGTAAGGCAAAACGCCGCCGCGCGACTTTTTCATCGCGCGGCGGCGTTTGACGTCTTATATACTATTACATTAACAGCTTAGCAGCTGCCGCAGCATCCGGACATAGAGCAGCTCGAGCAGGAGCCGCCGCAGCCTTCTTCCGTCGGGACGAGGCCGAACAGGGCCGTCAGGGTTTTGCGGGGGCTGAGCATGCCGCCGGCCGTGACGGCCAGGCCGATTTGCCCGCCTCCGGCGGCGTTGGCCAGGTCCATCTGCTGGCCGATGGGCCAGTCGGCTGTGCCGGGGCTGACGCGCCAGAGGATTTTATATCCCTTGGGTTCGCAGATTTCGTTGATGTGATGGGTCAGCTGGTCCAGGAGCTGTCCCGTGGCGACAGCTGCCGCCGAGTCGAGGACGATGCCGCCGGCGACGTCCTGGTTGAGGAAGCGCTTGTCGATTTCTTCTTCTACAGCCGGGCCGATGGTGACGGCGGCCATGAGAAGGATGCGCGCTTGTTCCAAATACGGGACGATTTGTTCGCTTTTCAGCTTAAAGGGGGCGCTGCAGAGGATATGATGGGAGGCAGCGTCGTAGTATCCCTGCTGGAAGACGGCCTTCGGCGCGGCTAAATGCAGGACGGTTGTGCAGGCTTCGCTGAGGACGGCGTCGTCTGCGTCCCCTTGTCCCCGCTGGGCGGCGTATTCTCTGACTTGTTCCATATTGATGGAGGGTATGGTACCTTCGTATACTGGCATGATGGGTTCCCTTTCTTTCGTGTAGTGTAGTCGTCTTCTGAACGATGCGTGACGATGGTCTTATTATACCATAAAAATTTGAGGCTGCTGATAATTTTGTGATGGGCCTTGTCATTTCCATGGCCAGTGATATACAATAAAAATGTGATATAACAACACTAAATACCGTATAAAAGTGTGATGAGGTGGGCCTATGGAACGATTGATATTGAATACACTGCTGAAATGGAAGAATTCCCCCTATCGCAAGCCATTGATTTTGAAAGGCGTGCGCCAGGTCGGCAAGACCTGGATTCTGAAGGAATTCGGAAAACGCTGTTATGAAAACACGGCGTATTTCAACTTTGATGAACATGAAGAATATAAGCAGTTTTTTGAAACGACAAAGGATATAGACCGGATTTTGCAGAATCTGATGCTGGCAAGCGGCCAAAAGATCATGCCGGAACAAACCCTGATCATTTTTGACGAGGTGCAGGACTGCCCCAAGGTCATGAACTCCATGAAGTATTTCTGTGAAAATGCGCCGCAGTATCACGTGGCCTGCGCCGGCTCCCTCTTGGGCATCGCTTTGGCAAAGCCCTCTTCGTTCCCCGTAGGCAAGGTCAACTTCATGCAGATTGACCCCATGACCTTTACGGAGTTCCTGCTGGCCAATGGGGATGAAAACCTGGCAGCATATCTGGAAACAGTGAATACCCTAGAGCCCATTCCCGACGCCTTTTTTAATCCTTTATACGAAAAGCTGAAAATGTATTATGTGACCGGCGGCATGCCCGAACCTGTCAAGATGTGGACTGAGGCGCGGGATGTGGAGGCCATGCAGGAGGCGTTGTCCGATATTCTGGGGGCCTATGAGCGAGACTTTGCCAAGCACCCCAACGTCAGCGAGTTTCCCAAGATTTCGATGATCTGGAAATCGATCCCGTCCCAGCTGGCGAGGGAAAATAAAAAGTTTCTCTATAAAGTAGTCAAAGAAGGGGCAAGAGCCCGCGAATATGAGGACGCCCTGCAGTGGCTGGTCGATGCCCGCCTGGTGCATAAGATTTACCGAAGTACCGCGCCGGGCCTGCCCGTGTCTGCTTACGATGATCTTTCAGCGTTTAAGATTTACCTGGCAGACGTGGGGCTGCTCCGCCGGCTGGCTCAGCTGGCGCCGACGGCCTTTGGCGAGGGGAATCGCTTGTTCACCGAGTTCAAGGGGGCGCTGACGGAGAACTTCGTGCTGCAGACCTTGATTACGCAATTTGAAGTCGTTCCGCGGTACTGGAGCCAGAACAATCCGCCTTACGAAGTAGATTTCTTAATTCAGCGGGAGAACGACATATTTCCAATCGAAGTCAAATCCGAGGCAAACACAGCCAGCAAGAGCTTAAAGAAATTCAAGGAATTGTTCCCAAAGCAGGTGAAGCTCCGCGTCCGGTTTTCGCTGGATAATTTGAAGCTGGACGACGATATGCTGAACATTCCCCTGTTTATGGCTGACCAAACGGACCGGCTGATTGGGTTGGCGCTGGAACAACGGAACCATACGTAAATCATTCTGCAACTTTACGTTATCATACCTCGCTGACCACTGGCTACGAGACATTGACTATGCTATACTATAATATAGACTTTAAAATGAAGTTGACTTTATATACAGGGAATGAGGTGGGTGTGTTGGCGCATATCATCGCCATAACGAACCAGAAAGGCGGTGTCGGCAAGACGACGACGGCCGTCAATGTAAGCGCTTGTCTGGCCGAAAGCGGCAAGCGGACGCTCCTCGTCGATTTGGACCCGCAGGGCAACGCGACAAGCGGCTTGGGCGTCGACAAGGCGAGCTTGGAAACGAATCTGTACGACTGCCTGATCGAAGGAAGGCCGATGGAAGACGTCGTGCAGCCGACAATGATAAAGAAATTATCCCTCGTACCGGCCACGATGGACGTCGCCGGCGCGGCGGTGGAGCTGGTCACGATGGAAGACCGCGAGTATATTTTGAAGAAGGCCCTGCAGGCCTACCTGGGGCAGGTGAAGAAGTCCTACGACTACGTCGTCATCGACTGCCCTCCTTCGCTGGGGCTGCTGACGCTCAACGCCCTGGCGGCGGCTGATTTCGTCCTCATTCCCGTGCAGTGCGAGTTTTACGCGCTGGAAGGGCTGGCCCAGCTCATGCAGACCGTGGACATGGTGCGGGACAATCTGAATTCCCGCCTGCAGCTCCTGGGACTGCTCATGACGATGTACGACGGCCGGACGAATTTGTCCATCCAGGTGACGGAGGAAGTGAAGAAATACTTCAGCGGCAAGGTGTTCCACACGATTATTCCGCGCAACGTCCGCTTGGGCGAAGCGCCGAGCCACGGCGAGCCCATTACGATATACGATCCCCATTCGCGGGGCGCCGAGGTGTATACGAAATTAGCGAAAGAGGTGATACGCCGTGTCGGCTAAGAAGATGGGACTGGGCAAGAACCAGCCCTTAGGCCGGGGCCTGCAGGCCCTGGGGCTGAAGGAGCATCCGGAGCCTCACGACGGCGCAGCCCTGGAAATCGACATCGACTTGATTTCCCCCAACCCGAAGCAGCCCCGCCGGGCCTTTTCCGATGAGGCGCTCCAGTCGCTGGCCGAGTCCATCCGGCAGTACGGCCTGATTCAGCCCGTCGTCATCCAGAAAAAGGGCGGCGCCTACGAGCTGATCGCCGGCGAGCGGCGGCTGCGGGCGGCGAAGCTCTGCGGCCTGACGAAGATTCCCGCCGTCGTGCGGGACTGCGCGCCTCAGGTGTCGGCAGAGCTGGCCCTCATTGAAAATTTGCAGCGGGAAGATTTGGACCCTGTAGAAGAAGCGTCGGCGTACCGCGCCCTGATTCAGGAATTCGGCCTGACCCAGGAGCAGGCGGCGGAAAAGGTCGGCCGGAGCCGGGTCCACGTGTCCAATATGATGCGCCTTCTCCAGCTGCCGGAGGAAATCCAGCAGTATTTAATCGACGGCGTCCTGTCTATCGGACAGGCCCGCCCCCTGCTGCAGCTGAAGGCCCGGCAGGCGCAGATGGAAGCGGCGGCCCGCATCATCGACCAGGAGCTGTCGGCCCGTCAGGTCGAAGCCATGGTCCGGGCTATGCTCCGGGAAGAGCCGCCGAAGGACGCGCCGGAGCCTGACGCCTATCTGGAATCCATGCAGGACCGGATGAAGATGCATTTGGGCACCAACGTAGCCATCCGCCTGGGCCGGAACAAGAAGAAGGGGAAAATCGAGATTTCCTTTGCCTCAGAAGAAGAATTTGAACGATTGCTGGCTATTTTGACTGATGAGCCGGAAGACGGGGATTCCTTCTCCCCTTCCTCTTTCCGCGTGTGATCGGCAAAAACAGGCCTGTTTACGAAAGTTATTGACCTGTCAGGAGGAAAGACATGCTTTACGGATTGGACGCGCAGCTCGCGTACATGATAGGAGCCGGCATCGCCGGGCTCGTGCTGGTGCTGCTGCTGGCGTATATTGTCATATTGAACCGGCGCATCAAGGCGCTGGAAGAAAAATATACCTTTTTTATGAAGGATGAAACGGGGAAAAGCGTCGAAGCCAAGCTGCGCGAGGACGTGGCCGAGCTCCACGGCCTGCAGGACACGCTGGACCGGATTCACGAGACCCAGAAGGATATCCTGGCCGTACAGAACCACTGCTTCCGCAAAATCGGCTTCGTGCGGTACAACGCCTTCGACAACATCGGCAACAACCTGAGCTTCGCCTGCACCGTCCTGGACGGCAAGGACGACGGCTTCTGCCTGTCGAGCGTATACGGCCGCAGCGAGTCGCGCATCTTTGCCAAGCCCATCGTCGAGGGAAAATGCCTGTACGGCATGAGCGAAGAGGAAAAGGAAAGCCTGGACCAGGCCCTGCACTATCACGGCGACGTGCAGCCGGTCCGGAAGGATTAGGATTGAAGAAGGGATAGACCTTGAAATTACAGGAAATTATGACGGGGCTTAAGGCCCGCTGGCGCGATATGACGCAGTCCGCCGCCGATCTGGTCGGCGTCCTGCGCCGCTCCGGGACAGAGCCGGTTACCCTATCGCCGCAGCAGTATCGGACGGCGCTGCGGGCGGCTATCGCCGGGGCCGTCGTCTTAGTCGCGGCCATCGGGTTCGGCCTGTACCAGTTCATGTCCCTGCAGCAGGCCCGGGCCCAGGAGGCGCTCCACGAGCAGCAGCTGCAGCTCATGCGGGAAAAGACGGCGTCGCTCCAGGAAAAAATGGATAAGATGGACGCCCTGGACCAGGAACTCCGCCAGATGGTCAAGGGCGCAGGGACGGGCAGCAGCCCAAAAGGTGACGGTGGCGCAGCAGGGGCGCAGAAGAAAGGGCCGGATCTTTCCTCTGCCGATTACAACGACCTGCTGCTGGCCACCGCCCGTCTGGAAACGAAAACGAACGCCCGCATTATCAGCTTCATTACGCTGAAAACCGTACTGAGCGATACGGCGGGGCTGCAGGTCCGGCAGATGCAGCAGGTATCAGCGCAATACGCATCGTCGACGACGCCGTCTATCTGGCCGGCGTACGGCACGATTACGTCTAACTTCGGCTACCGCGGCAATCCCATCGGCGGCGGCACGGGCTTCCACGAAGGCCTGGATATTGCCGTCGATTACGGTACGCCCGTCCAGGCGACGGCGGCCGGCGAGGTCACGGCGGCCGGCTGGGTAGACGGCTACGGAAACCTTGTCGAAGTCGATCACGGCAACGGCTTTGTCACGCGATATGGTCACAACTCCATGGTTCTCGTCGTAGTGGGACAAACGGTGCATACGGGCGACATCCTCGCCCTGGCCGGCAGCACGGGCCGCAGCACGGGGCCTCATGTCCATTATGAAGTCCGCGTACAAGGGACTCCGACCGACCCCTTGTTGTTCTTGCCGTAAAGATGAGGGGACGCTGCCCGATATTGGGCGGCGCCGCCTCTTTTTTTGAAAGGCAGGTTGTTATGCAAAAACTCAAATATTATGGCAGCGTTATCTTGTTTTTTATCGTCGTCGGCGCGTTGGGCTTCGGCACGTCCTACGTCCAGCGGCCCCATAACGTCGTCATCGGCGTCAACCTGGCCCTCAGCGGCGAGGAAAAGGCCTACGGCGAAGCGACGGCTCGGGGCATCGGCATGGCCCGCGATAAGATCAACGCCGAAGGCGGCCTGCTGGACGAGGCTGTGACGGTCGTCGCCGTCGATAATCACGGCAGCGCCGGCGACGCCGAGGCGGCGGTGAAGCAGCTGACGAGCCGTCATGCCGTGGCGATGATCGGCCCGAACTTATCCCACTGCGCCCTGGCCGTCGTCCGCGACGCGACGGCGGCGAAGATGCCCGTCATCAGCCCGGCCGGCACGAATCCCGACATTACCGTCGACCATGGGACGGGCGAAGCCCACGAGTACATGTTCCGGGCGACCTTTATCGACTCCTATCAGGGGCGGGCTATGGCCGATTACGCCTTCGGTCAGCTGAAGGCCCGCACGGCCGCCGTCGTGTACGACGAACGGCAGGCCTACTCCAAAGGGCTGGCGGCCTTTTTCAAGCAGTCCTTCTTAGCCGACGGCGGCCAGGTACCGGTCTACGTCGACGTCTCGTTAGATGACAGCTTTGCGGCGGCCGTAGCGGCCTTGAAGGCTTCGCCGTGCCAGGTCGTATACGCGCCCTTTTACGATGAAAAGGCCATGGAATTTATCGTAAAGGCCCGCGACGCCGGCATTGCGGCCCTGATTTTAGGCCCTGACGGCTGGAACGGCCAGCGCATGGCTCAGTCCCTGTCGCCGGCGTATCTGCAGAACCTGTTCTATACGGACCACTATGCCAACGACGCCAGCGAACCCGTGGCGGAGGAATTTGCCGAGGCCTATTATGAAAAATACGGCGAGCTTCCCGACAGCTACGCCGCCCTGGGCTACGACTCCTTCATGATGGTGGCCGAAGCGGTGCGGCGCAGCGGCTCGGCAGACCCGGAAAAAATCGCCGCAGAGCTGGCCAAGACCATCGATTACCACGGCGTGACGGGCATGATCGCCCTGGACGCCAACCACGACGCCATCAAGCCGGTCTTTATCATGACCTTCTGGCAGGGACAGCCGGCGCTGCTGGAAAAGCGGCCGACGGTCCAATTATGATAGGCTGTACGCGGTGGCAGACATAAAAAATTGCGGAATTGTCGAGATGACAGTTCCGCAATTTTTTTGTAATACGACGAGATGTAGTTGGTGAGGATTTCTATAATAATCGCTGAATTGATGGATAGAGTAACGTTGCGGCAGGTATTTTGGGACGGGAAATTTTTGATAGTTTCCGCAACCGGCGGTGATTGCCGCTATGGTTCGCATCATACGACGCCATGCCGACGCGCCGTATCGTTATCGTTATATTTTATTTTGTATACGAACGTTTTCCCTCAATTTTTTTACGCTGTCCCGTTGAGCTTTTACATCGTCGTACCATCCTTCGCGATGAATGCGCGCCAAAGGGATTCCCGTCAGTCCGGATACTTCCTCATGGGAAATGGATAGGCAAGCCGTTACACGCAGTACGGCAGGTATGGCGTCATGGCGGCGCGGCGCTCCTTCCAGTCAGGCATGATCATCGTCATGACGTTGTAAAAGTGGCGCGAGTGGTTGGGATGGACGAGGTGGCACAGCTCGTGGAGCATGACGTGGTCGATGATTTCCGCCGGCATGATGGCCAAGTAGGTGTTCATGGTAATGATGGCCTTGGCGGGCATGCACGAGCCCCAGCGGGAGCGCATGACGCGCTGGCGGAGCTTGGGCATGGCGATGCCGTAGGCCGAAAGCTGGGGGAAGATGCGGGCCAGGCTTTCGGCGAACAGCTTCTCCCCTTCCCTGCGCAGCAGCTCGTGGTACAGATGGCGTCGCTCCTCGACGGTGTTGTCGGCCAGCTCCATGAATACGGTCCGGCCGCGGCGGCGCACCGTATTGCGCAGGCCCAGGCGCACGTCGAGGGTGCAGGCCGTCCCCGCCACGTACAGGCTGTCGCCGTCCCGCAAGGTCAGCACCGGCAGGGCTTTCCTGCAGGCGTACTCGTCCAGGGCTTTCACGATGAAGGGGCCCTGCTTTTGCAGAAAGGCCTCGATGTGCTCTATGGGAACGCGGGGCCCTGCCGATACGTAAATGGATAAGTCGGGGCGGACGCGGAGGTTGATGTTTTTTACGGCCTTCCGCTCCAGGACGTACGTCAGCTGACGGCCCTCAAGGCAGATGGGGCGCTGCGATATGGGATTCATATTCCTCTCCTCTGTCGATGTGGTATAATACCATCATATTATACTATATGCTGCAAGGAGATACTATCATGCTCGATTTTACGGCTATCGATTTTGAAACAGCCAATAAATACTACAACAGCGCCTGCTCCCTGGCGGCCGTTTCCGTACGGGACTACGAGACGGTCCGGGAAGGCTATACCCTCATCCGCCCTCCCTACATGTCCTTTTCGCCGGACAACATCCGCATCCACGGCATCACGCCCGACCAGGTGCGGGACAAGCCGAAATTCGACGCCCTGTGGGACCGCGTCCGGCCTCATCTGGAGGGCCGCATCCTCGTGGCCCACTACGCCGTGTTCGACACGCGGGTCCTGCGCAGCCTCCTCAAGACGTACGAATTGGAACCGCCCCGGGCGACGTACGCCTGCACGGTGGAAATTTCCCGCAAGGTCTGGCCCGGCCTGCCCAATCACAAGCTCGATACGGTAGCCGGTTTCCTGGGCTATTCCTTCCGCCACCATCAGGCCTTGGACGACGCCCGGGCCTGCGCCTTCATCGTCTGCGAGGCGGCGAAGAAGGTCGGCGCATCTTCCATGGAAGAGCTGATGGCGGCGACAGGCCTCTCCCTGAAGATATTATAGAAATATGAATTTTGCATATAGAAGGGCACCTCATGTCGTTTGGTAATACATATCTTACATTATCGTCAATCTATGCGTATAATGAAACAAGATAATTTCTATACCGAAAGGGGATTGAACATCATGAAAATTGTATTGCTTGAATCGCTGGGAATCAGCCAGGAACTTCTCGATTCGTACGTAAAGCCGCTACGGGAACAGGGCCATGAATTCGCCGCTTACGAACGCAACGACGACCCGGCCGTCCAGATCGAAGAAGCCAAGGACGCCGATATCCTCATCATCGCCAACATGCCCTTGAAAGGCGAAGTCATCAACGCCTGCCCGAACCTGAAATACATCAACGTTGCCTTTACGGGCGTCGACCACGTCGATTTGGAAGCGGCTAAGGCCAAAGGCGTCAAAGTCAGCAACGCTTCGGGCTATTCGACAGTCGCCGTCGCCGAACTGACCATCGCCATGATCCTCGACCTGCTCCGCTACGTGCCCCAGGTAGACGCAGCCTGCCGCGCCGGCGGCACGAAGGCCGGCTTCATCGGCGCTGAACTGGAAGGCAAGACTGTCGGCCTCATCGGCACGGGCGCCATCGGCCACCGCGTCGCCGAGCTCGTCCATGCCTTCGGCGCCAAGGTCATCGCCTACAACGGCTTCTCCCATAAAGCCGATACGGAACTCATCAAATACGTTCCCCTGAAGGAACTGATGGAACAGTCCGATATCGTATCGCTCCACTGCCCTGTTACGGACCAGTCCCGCGGCATGATCAACGCCGAAACGCTGTCGTACATGAAGCCGACGGCCTTCCTGGTCAACGAAGCCCGCGGCCCCGTCGTCGACTCCCAGGCCTTGGCAGACGCCCTCAACAGCGGCAAGATTGCCGGCGCCGGCATCGACGTATTCGAAAACGAACCGCCTCTCGATACGAATCATCCCCTGCTCCATTCCAAGAACACCATCGTCACGCCCCACGTAGCCTTTGCGACGAAGGAATCCATGGAAAAACGCGCCGTCATCGTCTTCGACAACATCGACGCCTACATGGCAGGAAATCAGAAAAACGTAATCTTATAAGGTATACGAATCCCCAAGCAGTATAGGCCTGTCAGGCCTGTACTGCTTTTTTTATGGGCGGAAATAGCATACACTATACCATAAATAGATAGGAAATCAAATAACTATAGCATATTTGCAAGCAACGAAAAATATATTGCTTAACATAACACTAGTATGGTAGTATGTAAACAACGAAAGACACCATTTAGGTAACCAAGTATTCAGCACATATGTAAAAGGAGCAAACCAGTATGAGCATGAGAATGACCTTCCGTTGGTACGGAGAAAAAGACGACAAGATTACGCTGCAGCAGATCGACCAGATCCCCGGCATGGACGGCATCGTCGGCGCATTGTTCGACATTCCCGTCGGCGACGTATGGCCCGTAGAGCCGCTGCTTCACATCAAACAGCAGGCTGAAGCGAACAACCTCGTATTCAAGGATTTGGAAAGCATCAACGTTCACGAAGACATCAAGCTCGGCCTTCCCAGCCGCGACCAGTACATCGAAAACTACATCCAGTCCCTGCGCAACGCCGCAAAGGCCGGCATCGAAATGGTATGCTACAATTTCATGCCCGTCTTCGACTGGACCCGCACGGAGCTGGCCAAGCCCCTCTACGACGGCTCGACGGTCCTGGCTTACGACTACCACATGGTAGCCGGCAAGACGCCGCAGGACATGGTAAAAGAAGTCCTGGAAAACAGCAACGGCTATGTCCTCCCCGGCTGGGAACCGGAACGGCTGAAAGAGCTGACCCGCCTGTTTGAAGCGTACGAAGGCATGGACGAAGACGGCCTGCGCAAAAACCTGGAATACTTCCTCAAAGCCGTCATCCCCGTGGCTGAAGAAGTGGGCATCAAGATGGGCATCCATCCTGACGATCCCCCCATTTCCGTATTCGGCCTGCCCCGCATCGTAAAGAACGAATCGGACCTCGACAAGATCGCCGCCATGGTAGACAGCCCAAGCAACGGCTTCACCATCTGCACGGGCTCCCTCGGCGCCAACCGCCAGAACGACATTCCCCACATCATCCGCAAGTTCGGCAAGATGGGCCGCGTCAACTTCCTCCACATCCGCAACGTACAGGTTCACGAACCGTGGGTATTCAACGAAGTGGCTCATAAATCGCAGATCGGCAACCTCGACATGTTTGAAATCGTCAAGGCCGCTTACGACATCGGCTTCGACGGCCCGATCCGTCCGGACCACGGCCGCATGATCTGGGGCGAAGAAGGCCGTCCCGGCTACGGCTTGTACGACCGCGCCCTCGGCGCCAACTACCTCTGCGGCCTTTGGGACGCTATCAACCGCATTTGCGGCCAGAAATAGGACGTATACGATAAGGAGGAACCTGACATGCTACATTTACATCGCCGCAGCCTCGTCGAAGACAAGGCTGCCTGGGAACAAGCCGGTATCGCCCTGTATCAGTTCGATACAGAGGCTGTGGAAGCAGCGACGAAGGAAGCGCCCCAGTGGATTCACTTCGGCGGCGGCAATATTTTCCGCGCCTTCATCGCCGCCCTCCAGCAGCGCCTGCTCAATGAAGGACTGGCCCAAACCGGCATCATTACGGCCGAAACATATGACGAAGAAGTCATCGAACACGTATACCGTCCCTTCGACAATTTGAGCCTGGCCGTTACCATGTATGCCGACGGCCGCTTTGAAAACGAAGTCATCGGCTCCGTTGTCGAATCCGTCGTCTGCCGTCCCGATTTTACCGAAGACTGGAAGCGCCTCAAGGAAATCTTCGAAGCGCCGTCGCTGCAGGTAGCCAGCTTCACCATTACGGAAAAGGGCTACAAGCTGACGGACTACGCCGGCAATTACTTCCCTGCCGTCGCTGAAGACATGAAGAAGGGCCCGGAACACGTGACTAGCTCCATGGGCTCCATCGCCGCCCTGGCCTACGCCCGCTACAAAGCCGGCGCGTATCCCTTCGCCTTCCTGAGCCTCGATAACTGCTCCCACAATGGCGACAAGATCAAAGAAGCCATGACGGCCTTTGCACAGCAGTGGGTCGCCAACGGCGTCGCCGAACCGGGCTTTGCCGATTACATCAACGACGAAACGAAGGTCTCCTTCCCGTGGAGCATGATCGACAAGATTACGCCCCGCTCGTCGGAAAAAGTACAGGAATACCTGAAAGGCATCGGCTTCGGTGATACGGAGCTGATCCATACCAATAAAGGAAGCTACGCCGCCTTCGTCAACGCCGAAAACGCCCAGTACCTGGTCATCGAAGACAAGTTCCCCAATGGCCGCCCGGCCCTCGAAAAAGCCGGCGTCATCTTTACGGACCGGGAAACGGTAGACAAGGTAGAACGGATGAAGGTCTGCACCTGCCTCAACCCGCTGCACACGGCTCTGGCCGTCTACGGCTGCCTCCTCGGCTACACTCTCATTGCCGACGAAATGAAGGATCCTCAGCTCAAAGGCCTCATTGAACAGATGGGCTACGGCGAAGGGCTGCCCGTCGTCACCAACCCCGGCGTCCTCGACCCGAAGGCCTTCATCGCCGAAGTCCTGGAACAGCGCCTGACCAACGGCAACCTGCCCGACACGCCCCAGCGCATCGCCACCGACACGTCGCAGAAGGTCGGCATCCGCTTCGGCGAAACGATCCGCGCTTACGGCGACAAAGCCAAAGACCTGACTTACGTGCCCCTGGTCATCGCCGGCTGGTGCCGCTACCTCCTGGCTGTCGACGACGAAGGCAAGGCTTTCACGCCGAGCCCGGACCCGCTGCTCCAGAACGTGCAGGAAGCCCTGCAGGGCGTCGTCCTCGGCGACGTTGCCTCTGCCAAAGGCAAGCTGCGTCCCATCCTGTCCAACACGGGGATTTTCGGCAGCGACCTGTACGAAGTCGGCCTCGGCGAAAAGATCGAAGGCTACTTCGAAGAACTCATCGCCGGCCCCCATGCTGTCCGCAATACATTAGTCAAGTACGTGAAATAGATATCGTTTAAGGAGGAAATGCAATTATGAAAGCTGTCGTAGTAGAAACACCGGAAAAGATTACCGTCGTAGAACGTGACATTCCTGAAATCACCAGCACCCAGGTCCTGCTCAAGGTCAAAGCAGCCGGTATCTGCGGCTCCGACGTAGGCATTTATCACGGCAAAAACGCCTTCGCCACCTATCCCCGCGTCGTAGGCCACGAATTTGTCGGCGAAGTCGTCAAAGTCGGCGCAGACGTGAAGAACGCCGCCGTCGGCGACCACATCGCCGTCGACCCCGTCGTGTCGTGCGGCCACTGCTATGCCTGCCGCACAGGCCGTCACAACGTCTGCAAGACCGTCAACGTATTGGGCGTCCACCGCGACGGCGGCTATCAGGAATACGTCGCCGTAGAACAGAACCAGCTCCACCAGCTGCCGAAGGACCTTCCCTGGGAAATCGCCGCGACGGTTGAACCCTACTCCATCGGCGCCCAGGTCGCCCATCAGGGCCGCCTGACCGGCGACGACACGGTCCTCATCTGCGGCGCAGGCCCCATCGGCCTGATCATCCTTCAGGTCGCCAAGATGAAGGGCGCTAAGGTCGCTATCCTCGACGTCGTCGATTCCCGTCTGGAAACGGCGAAGGAAATGGGCGCAGACATGGTCATCAACAGCAAGACCAAAGACCCTGTCGAAGCGATGAACGAATTCACCGGCGGCGAAGGCTTCAACCTCATTTACGAAGCGACGGGCAACGTCAACGTATTGCAGATGTGCATCCAGAAGCTGCCCAGCCCGGCAGGCCGCGTCGTCGTATTGGGCTTCTCGACGGTCGAATTCCCCATCCGGCAGGTCGACATCATGAGCAAGGAACTGGAAATCATCGGCACGCGCCTCAACAACTACCGTTTCCCCGAAGTCATCGAATGGTTTAAAGAAGGCAAGGTCGACCCGAAATCCATCGTCACCAACACCTTCCCCTTCACCGAAGCGGACAAGGCCTTCCAATACAACGACGAACACCCGGAAAACGTGCTGAAAATCGTTCTTACGTTTTAACATTCCCGTAGTTTAATGTTTCCGAAAGGACGGTATCAGCGAATGAGTCAACAAGCATCGTATCAAATCAAAACATCGGAATTAGTCAAAGTCGTCGCCAGCGGCTGGCTGGGCACGGCCATGGAGTTCATGGATTTCCAGCTCTACTCTCTGGCAGCGGCTATCGTATTCAACGAAATCTTCTTCCCCGAATCGGACCCGGCCATGGGCCTCATCATGGCCATGGGCACGTACGGGGCCGGGTATGTCGCCCGCCTCGTCGGCGCCTTCGTCTTCGGCCACGTCGGCGACAAGATGGGCCGCCGCACGGTATTATTCGTCACCATTACCCTCATGGGCCTGGCATCTACCCTCATCGGCTTTTTGCCGACGTACTCTGAAGTCGGCATCTGGGCTCCGGCCGGCCTCGTCGCCCTCCGCATCATCCAGGGCTTAGGGGCAGGCGCGGAAATCAGCGGCGCCGGCGTCATGGTTACGGAATTCTGCGAAACGAAGACCCGCGGCCTCGTCGGCAGCCTCGTCGGCCTCGGCACCTCGTCGGGCACCCTGTTGGCCAACCTCATCTGGACCATCATCCTGACGATGCTCACCAAGGAAGAAGTCCTGCTCTGGGGCTGGAGAATCCCCTTCTACGCCTCCTTCGTCGTCATGATCGCCGCCGTATTGATCCGGATGTTCGTTCACGAAAGCCCGGTCATGGCGGAAAAGAAGAAATTGCTGGAAGCGGAACGGGAAAAACAGCTTGCCGGCGACGTCCCTGTCGAACAGCAGCCGAAAAAAGGCCGGAAGAGCTTTATCGTCGCCCTGGCCCTGCGTTTCGGCCAGGCCGGCAACAGCGGCCTCATGCAGACCTACCTGGCCGGTTTTATCGTCACGGTCCTCGCCATGGAAAAGACCGTCGCGACGGAAGCCAACATCATTTCGTCCTGCATTTCCTTCTTCACCATTCCCTTTGTCGGCTGGCTCGGCGATAAGTTCGGCCGCCGCAAGATGTACATGGTTCTGTCCCTGGCTACGGCTATCTACGCCGTTCCCATGATGCTTCTCTTCGAAACGAAGGACCCCGTCATCCTGACCATCGCCATGGTCATCGGCCTGAACGTCGGCGTACAGGGCCTCTTCGCTCTGGAAAACGTCGTATTGACGGAGCTGTTCGGCGCAAGACACCGCGTCACCATGGTATCGCTGGCGAAGGAAATCGCCGGCCTCGTCGCTACGGGCTTCGGTCCGATCATCGCGGCCGCCGCCGTTACGGCGATGACGGGCAGCTGGGTTCCCCTGGCCGTCATGACCATTCTCTTCTCCATGTCGAGCTTCTTCGGCGCCTACTTCTCCGAAGATACGACGGGACGAGACCTGAACGAACTGGACGACGCTATGTAACGTCATGTCATATGCAATGGATAACTGAGTATAGTACCTTACTGTACTCAGTTATTTTTCTAAGAAAACAAGGAGGATTTCTATGGCAAAGGTATTAACCATCGGCGAAGCCATGGGCCTGCTCATTGCTGACCGGCCCGGCGATTTGGCCGAAGTGGAGCGATTTTCCCGCCACGTCTGCGGAGCCGAATTAAATTACGCCGTCGGCATGGCCCGCTTAGGTCATGACGTATCCTATATTTCCAAGGTCGGCGGCGACCCCTTCGGCCGCAGCATCCGGGCCTTTTTGAAAGACAACGGAATCCATACGGACTATGTGCAGACCGACGAAGCTCACATGACGGGCTTTCAGATGAAGGAACGGGTCCTGGAAGGCGACCCGGCCGTGGCGAACATCCGCAAGTACACGGCCTTCTCCTTCATGACGCCTGACGACCTGCAGGGCATCTGCTGGGACGGCGTGACCCACGTCCATACGACGGGCATTCCCCTGGCTGTGTCGGAATCGTGCCGCCAGACCGTCGTGGCCCTTATGAAGGAAGCCCGCCGCCGCGGCGTGTCCGTTTCCTTCGATACGAACCTGCGGCCCATGCTCTGGCCTGATACAGAAACCATGGCCAGGGTTATCAACGACGCTGCCCAGTACGCCGATATCGTCATGCCCGGCCTCAGCGAAGGCAAGATACTGACCGGGCTGGCCGATGAAAAGGCCGTCGCCGGCTATTATCTGGAACGGGGCGCGAAGCTCGTCGTCATCAAGCTGGGCGGCAGCAGCGGCACGTACGTCGCCGGCAGCGAAGGCGGGCAGTACGTACCGAGCTACCGCGTAGACCATGTCGTCGATACGGTCGGAGCCGGAGACGGCTTTGCCGTCGGCTTTACCAGCGCCTGGCTGGAAGGCTTGTCTATGGAAGAAGCGGCCCGCCGGGGCGCCGCCGTCGGGGCCATGGTCATCCAGGTCGCCGGCGACAACGAAGGCTTGCCGACAAGAGAGCAGCTGGCGGCGTTCCAAAACGAACAGGCAGAATAGCAGATTGAACTACACCAAAACGGGTTGAGGAACGACATGTCCTCGGCCCGTTTTTTGGGTTATGCCGAGGCTTGTTTTGTATACTTTAATACACAATCGTTTTACTTTACAAAAGGATTTACGTAGTCTATAATGAAGAACAAAACATCATATTTTATCAATATGAGCGGAAAATTATGAAACGCGTTCTGCCCCTGCGCCTGGATCAGGCTGCCTCGGCGGGATTTGCGTCATGAGGAGGTTTTACTATGGAATATCGTATTCGCCGGGCTCTGCAGGGCATGGTGCGGCACAGCTACCTGAAGGACGAGGAGACGGCTCTGGAGAAGGATATTATCGACTGCTCCCTGGGCATCAACCCCTGCGGCGTCACGCCGAAGCTGACGAAGGACATGTACGCGGCGACCTTCGACATCTTGGCCAGCTATCCGGCTCATCCCTACGTGGAAACGCGGCGGCATATCTGCGAGTATTTTTCCGACGTGGCGTCGCTGGACGTCGGCCAACTCAGCATGCAGAACGGCTCCATGAGCGCCCTGCGGGCTGTCAACTCCATCTTTCTGGAAGACGGGACGCGGGTCCTCGCTCCCCAGCCCTGCTTTTCGTCGTATACGACGGACGCCCGGGCCTGCGGAGCCGAAGTCGACGTCGTGCCCCTGCGGGAAGAGGATCATTTTGCCTTCCCTGTAGAAGAATACGTCGCGGCCATCCGCGAAGATCACCGCCTGGCTTACCTGGACAACCCCAACAACCCGACGGGGCAGGCCCTGTCCATTGCCGACCTGCGGCGGATTTTGACGGCGGCCCGGGAAAAAGGTGTCCTCGTCCTCGTCGACGAAGCCTACGGCGACTTTTTGGACAAATCCGAATCGGCCCTGTCCCTTCTCGATGAATTCGACAACCTCATCGTGACCCGGACCTTTTCCAAGGGCTTCGGCTTAGGAGCCCTGCGGGCCGGCTACATCGCCGTTCCCAAGGCCATGGCCGATATTCTGGAAGCCTTCGGCGGCGAGATGAACCTGACGACGCCGGCGGCGGCCATGATCCCCGTCGTGTTGTCCGACCCGGCCTTCCTGGCCTATTCGCGGGATCTCATCGCCCAGAACAATCAGAGGCTCATCAGCGGACTGCAGGTGCTCAAGACGTCGGCGACGCGGGACGACGTGCCTATTACGCTGTTCTATACGGATCAGGACGTCGATTTGGGAGCCTTGTTCTGGAAATACGGCATCCGCGTGGAAAACGGCGTCGACTTCGAAGGCATCGGCAAGCGCCACGTCCGCCTGCGCGTGCCTCAGGACATTACGGAATTAGCGCGCCGCTTAGAGCGCATCGAAGCGGAACTGCAGGCGGCGCGATAAAGGAGAGATGGATATGAATCAAGACAGCAACACAAAAGTCAGCCTGCGCAACGTCGTCATTTTCGCCGGCGCTTACTGCGCCTTCAGCATCGGGTCGGGCTATGCGACGGGCCAGGAAATCCTCCAGTTCTTCGGAGCCTTCGGCCCTCAGGGCATCATCGGCTGCTTCGTCAGCATGCTCATCTTCGCCTTTCTGGGCGGGGCCCTCATGCAGAAGGGCTACGATTTGAAGCTGAAATACCACACCCAGGTCTTTCACTACTACTGCGGCAAGTACATCGGCACGTTTTTGGAATGGGTTACGATCTTATTTTTATTCAGCGTCGTGTCGATCATGATCGCCGGCACGGGAGCTGTGGCCTCGGAATACTTTGCCCTGCCCGGCGACGTGGGCAGCGTGTTTATGGCTCTCCTGTGCATCCTGTCCATCCTGCTGGGCCTGATGCGCCTGGCCGACGTCATCGGCTCCATGGGTCCGGTCATCATCTTCTTTACCATCGGCATCGGCATCCTGACAGTCCTCAACGCCAATACGGACTGGGCCAAGGGCTGGGACATCCTGTACGACCTGCGTTCGACGAAATCCTGGTGGTTCTCGACGTACGATTTCCTCGATTCGGCCTGGTTCAGCGGCGTCCTGTACGCTTCCTGCATGGTCTTCGGCTCCATCCCCTTCCTGACGGGGCTGGGCGGCAAGGCCAACAGCCGGCGGGAAGCCTTCCTCGGCGGGTTCCTCGGCGGCGTAGCCCTGATGATCGCCAGCGCCCTCATGATGGCGGCCATGCTCTGCTTCCCGGCAGAAGTGGCAAAGCTTCAGGTTCCCAACCTGTTTTTGGCCCAGCAGTTCGCCCCGGCCCTGGCCCTCATCTTCTCGGTCATCCTGCTCCTCGGCATTTACAGCACGGCGGCTCCCATGTTCTGGGTCGTCATCAACAAGCTGGAGCAGTGGATGCCCAACAAGACCGTCAAGATGGTCGTGACCGTCGTCCTGGGCGTCGTGGCCTACTTCGGCGCCCAGATCGGCTTCGGCAAGCTCATCGGCTTCCTCTATCCCCTGATGGGACAGGTCGGCGTGCTCATGATCGTCGTCGTCCTGGTCAAGGTATTCATCCTGAAGGACAACAAAGACCCCGGCTTGGAACGGGAAGAATGACGTCTCCTGCCCTCTTGCCTCTGCGGCAAGGGGGTATTTTTCGTCAAAGTACAGAAAGAGGACGCATTTTTTGTATCGGTATACATCATTTTTTTAGCCAATGCATTTCAAATTGAAGCCGTAATATGGTAGAATATGAAGTATGGTAATTTTTTAGATACAGGGGACGCCAATGGAACAGTTACGATTACTGGAAAAAGAGCCGCGGGAAAACGTGCGGGAATACGCCTACCGCGTGTTGTACGATAACATCATGAATCTGCATCTGGTGCCTGGGACGGCCATGTCGGAACAGGAGCTGTCGACGATGCTGTCCGTCAGCCGGACTCCCGTGCGGGAGGCCTTTATCCGCCTGTCCCAGAAGGGCCTTCTCGACGTATTGCCCCAGCGGGGGACCTTCGTGTCTAAGATCAATACGGAGCAGCTGGCAGAATTCCGCTTTCTGCGGGTGACCATGGAGACGGCTGTCGTCGCCCTGGCCTGCCGGGAGTTTCCCGAAGAATACATGTGGAAGCTCCAGCAATGCCTGAAGGAGCAGGAGCTGTACCTGCGCCGCCGCGACGTCAACGGCTTTTTCGCCAGCGACAACCAGACCCACAGCATCCTGTACCAGGGCTGCGGCAAGCCGCATATCTGGCAGATCATCGAAAGCTCTACGGCCGACTACATGCGGGCCCGCGTGCTGAACATCGCCGCGGCGGCCGAGCAGATGAACATTCTCTACAGCCAGCATCAGGCCCTGGCGGAAGCCATCCTGCGCCACGACGCCCAGCGCGGCGTAGCCATTATGGAAGAACATATCAACAAGGGCATCATCGACGTGGAAGTGCTGCGCAAGCAGTATCCCGATTACTTTAAATAATGCATGGACTCTCCCTGCCGGACGATTCGGCAGGGAGTTTTTTTGTTATCGGCGAAAATCCGTTTGGAAATCGCCGCCATACGGCGAAATACAGGGAGAATTACCAAGAATATACCGGCGTATACGGCGCAGGGATGTTCCGCCCCGTCGGCGTCATTATGCCGATTTCCTTGACCATACCCGCTGCGACACATCGGAACCGTTACGCGTAACGTCTTATCTTTTCTTTTTTATTTTTACTTTCTTTTTTTGTATACAGCTATCAATACATAGAACGAAGCGTGTTTTTACAGCGGACAGGTATGCTGAATCTGCATGATTGAAGGGGAAATAAATGCTCCCTTCCCTGTCCCATATACAGTAGCGAGCAAAGACGGCCCCAGGGCGGGCGGAAAGGAGCAGCCCATGAAGAAGCTGCGGTGGTTTCAGACAAAGGTCGGGTTGTTTCAGGACCCGCGCATGATGTATCTGTTGAGTCAACCCAGCGGCGACTCCTACTTCGTCATCTGGTTTTACCTGAAGGACCTGGCCGGCATGGTCAACGACGACGGATATATCTACGTAGCCAAGGGGCAGGCCGTGACGACGGCCTTGCTGGCTCGTCAGCTGCACCGCCGCCGGGCCTTTGTGGAAAAAGTCCTCGACGTGTTCGAGCAAATCGACCTCATCAGCCGCGACGAGACGGGCCTGATCCGCATCGTGCCATGGCATGAAATCCAGAGCTTTGACCGGGACGAGAAAAAACGCCGCGACGCCCGCGACCGCATGCGCCGCTACCGCCGTCGCAAGGCCGAAGGCGGTGAGGTGCGCTGCCATACGTCCGAAGCTCCGGCCGGAAGGGGCACAGCGGCGGAAGAATCTGTCTATGACCAGCACTGCGGCAGCGAAGACTATGCCCGGCCTTCGGCGCAGGCTGCCCCGGCGGGATACGTCTGCTCGGACGAGACGGCGGCAGAGGAAACGGTATCGGTCTGCCCAGTCGGCGGGCTCGTTCCCGTACGGGAAGAGGCTGGCCGTATGGCGTCCTCTTATGGCGACGGCGAAGCCCCTGCCGTATGGGACGACGCAGCTCCGACGGCAGCTCCTTGGCAGGACGAAGAACGCCCTGGCCTGCAGGATACGTGCGCCCACATAGCCGAGCCCGGCGGCAACAGCGGCATCGCGCCCGTATGGACTACGGCAGCCCAAAGAGGCTGCGGCGATCCGGCGAAGGCCCCGTCCCCTTCGGCAGGACGAGGCGCCTTGCGCTGCTATACGGCGGCCTTCGGCCAGATGAGCAGCCGCACGGCAGAGGAGCTGACCGACTTGGCCCGCTGCTGGGGCGACGAAGCGGTCTGCGCCGCCATAGACATTGCCAGGGACAACGGCGCGTCCGGCATTCGCTACATCCGGGCCGTCCTGGTCAACAGCGGCGGACGGCCGCGGCGAAGGGAGACGATGTATGAACGACGGGAGAAGGAATTTAATCAATACGTTGATACAATGCTTCGGCAAATCTGGGAATCCGACGGGGATGGCTGCTAGAATGCGCATCCTGAAGGACATGCTGCCGCCCATGACGGAGGATCAGGCCCGCGCCCTGGCGCGGCGCATACTGGAGGCACACCGCTTTGAGCCGTCCATTGCCGACGTACTCGCTCATTGGCGGGATATGGAACGCCGCCGCCGGCAGCAGGAAGGGGCAATCTATCTGGACGAGACACCGCCGCGGATTTCCCACGCCGAGAGGAAACGCCGCGCCGGCGAGCTGCGCCGCGTCCGGACGGCCCTCGGCCAGCGCCGCTCCGTGCCGGGTCTCGTCGTATCGGAGGGCCTGACGGCCTTTGCCCGGTCCTTTTTTCCCCACATGAGCGAGGAGCTCATCGAACGCAACAAAATGGAAATCGCCAACTGCCGGGCCGACCGGGAGCGGGAAGACCGCTGCGCCAGCCCCTACGTCACGATGATGGAGCTCGATGAGACGGGCTGCGTGACCCTGTACATGGCGAAGCGACCCAGAGAGGAGGATGCCCATGCAGAAGATCCTGCGCTTTTTGAGGTCTGTCGATAAACGGACCGTCGTCTTTATCATCCGCATACTGTATTTTCTGATTAGGAGGAACTATACCGATGAAAGTCTATCTCAATCCAGGCCACGACCGCCTGCTGGACAGCGGGGCGGTCAACGCCGCCCTGAACCTGCGCGAATGCGACCTGGCCTATGAACTGGCCGAGGCTGTCCAGGCTTATTTGGAGCGAAACGGCGTCGCCGTCGTCCTAGGGCAGTCCGACGATTTGTACGCTGTTTGCGGACAAGCCAACGCCGCCGAAGCGGACGTATTCGTGTCCCTTCATTTCAACGCCTTCAATAAGCGGGCTACAGGCACGGAAACCCTCATTTCCAATACGCCCCAAAGCCTGCTCCTGGGACACTGCATCCAGGCCAACGTCAAGGCCGTCCTCAACCTGCCCGACAGGGGGCTGAAAGAGCGGCCAGGCCTCTTCGTCCTGCGCAACACGGCCATGCCCGCCGTCGTGGTAGAAGTCTGCTTCATCGACAATGACTACGACATGCGCTGCTACGAGGCCCATAAGGACGAAACCGCCAGGGCCATTGCCGCAGGCATCATACAATATCCGGCCATGCGCGGCCAGGCCGCGGCGTAAGGAACCGTTATAACCATAAAGCGCCCCTTCCTATCGGTACGTGCCGACTGGAAACGGGCACTTTTTGCGTTGTTTATATCATGCTGCATCTTCATCAAAAACGATTGGCTGCGACATTGTATTTTGCAGCGATATTTTTTATACTAAGGATAAGAAAGGAGGGCTTAGACATGATGTATCCCTATATGACGCTGAACGACGGTACGGAAATTACGCATTCTCAACTGTTGGATCTGCAGCATGATGGCACGATAACCGTAGAAGTGCATTTTGAGCGGACTACGGATACGGGATTTGACAGCGCTAGATGTTTTCTTCCCAGCTATACCTGGCTGTATCATGAAGGGTTCAGCGCGGAAGAAATAAAGCGATTTGAACAATTTTTGAAGCGCAATGTCCATCTTTTCTTTAAATTTGCCGGTCAAGGAGGCATTTTCTGTGCCTAGTTTATTTAAAATTGGCGAATATATTAACAAGACGGGTTGGAGATCCTTTTCCGGCCCGTTTTGCGCAGGCGTTCTGCATTTTTGGTATAGGTCGTTTGTTGCCAAGGCGTATGTATGTTTGGTATAATCCAAGTAGAAGGAGGCGAGGCCGTGAAGCGAATTAAGGACTGGGAAGAGCTGACCATACAAGACAACTTTTTATTTCAAAAGGTCATGCGCAACAAGCGCCTGTGCCAGCATTTAATTGAGAAGATTCTGCAGATTAAGATCGCCGACATTACTTATCCCGATACGGAAAAGACCATCGACATCCGGCTGGACAGAAAAAGCGTGCGCCTGGACGTCTATGTCAAGGACGATACGGGGCGGGTATTCGATATTGAAATGCAGTGTACTGACGAAAAGGACAACGGCCTGGCCAAGCGGACGCGGTACTATCAGGCCATGATCGATATGGACGTCCTGGAAAAGGGCGACGATTATAGTATGCTGAACCCGGCGTATATCATCTTTATCTGCACCTTTGACGCCTTTGACCGGGGCCTGCCGATGTACACCTTTAGAAATCGCTGCGTAGAGCAGGATGGCATAGAGCTGAACGACGAGGCGACGAAAATATTTCTGAACAGCAAAGGCGACAGCGAGGCCCTCGACCCGGACGTGCGGGCGTTTTTGCGGTACGTCGACGGCAAGGCGGCCGAAGGGGTATTTGTACAAGAAGTAGATAAGGAAGTACGGCGCGTGAAGCAGCACGATGAAACGAGGCGAGAATATATGACGTTGGCAATGGAATTAAAGCGGCAGCGGCAGGAAGGTATTGCAGAAGGCCTTGCAGAAGGTATTGCAGAAGGCAGTGCAAACGAAAAGAAGAAAATAATAGTAACTATGCTGCAAAAGGGGCTATCTGTAGAATTTATTGCGGACTGTGTGCAGACGTCGGCAGAGTATATTATTGAATTGGGTAAAAAACAACATTTGTTATAACAGAGAGGCTGCTTGTGAAGGCAAGCAGCCTGTTTTTTATGCGGGCTTCTAGGCAGAAGAAAAAGGATGCAATGTCTTTTGGTACGATACGGTAATGGGGTGGAATGGTTTTAAGGAAATGTAATAAACATCGGGTCTCGTCATTTATTTTAGGGGTGGCTTTAAACCATATAGTGTATTTTTATCCATTAGACATTAAACACTTCGTTTCGCCTGAATGGAAGTTTTTTACATTGCACAACGAGCTGCAATCGAAAAACGGCCTGATTTACAGGTATTGCATACTATAGGGTATAAAGATGTGACGATAATATTTTAATATAGATTTAACGATTTATTCATAATTATTGGATTAGGGGATATTGCATTTGCCGATATAACATGCTAGACTAAAAAGTATATAGAAGGGGGTGAAACAGATGATCTCTAGCCGAAACGATTGGAATGGCATCGCAGGAGCGGACAAATTCCTGAAATTCCATACGGGGGGGGGGGTACCGTAGTGGTATAAATACTACCTCCTATACATGCTTTGGCGTATCGATGACCCGGCTTGGGGAATTCGTGCGTTCTTTTTCAGCGCCGTCCTTTGGGGGGTTCGTATACTCTGGCGATACCATGTTTTTCAGGCAGCATAGGTGTATGCTGTCTTTTTTGCGTGCCCGGAACTGCTTCGCCCGGCGCGCGCTCCGTGTGCTTGCTAGAGAATCCATAGGTTGCCTATGAAACGGAAAGCCATATGTCCCGTTTGCGGCAAAGAATTTGAAGCGGACCGAATCACGCAGAAATACTGCAGCAATTACTGCCGGCGCTACGCCCACCGGCACGGCGTAAACGATCACGGCCGGTCGTCGCGGAAAAAGGAAGCCCTGCGGACCTTTCACTGCCTGAAATGCGGCAAGCTGGTGCGGGTGACCGAGGCGACGGACTGGCGGACAAAATTCTGCTCGGCCCATTGCGAGCGGCTGTACTGGAAGCACTCGGAAAAAGTCAAATCCCAGACTATACGCCACGCCTTTCACTGCCGAAACTGCGGAACTTATGTGGAAATCACCGATCCCTACGACCGGCGAATCGCCTTTTGCAGCACCGCCTGCCGCCTGCGCTGGTTTTCCCTGCATCGAAGCAAAAAAGAACGCGTATTACCATAGCAAGGAGGAAATAGGTATGAATCGAATATACAAAGTTATATGGAGTAAAGTAAAACATCAATACGTCGTCGTATCCGAACTGGCTCATAGCTGCACGAAGAGCACGAGCAGCCGCGTTGGCCGGAGCGCCGCCGCCGTATTGGCCGCCCTGGTGCTGACGACGGGCCTCTGCGCCGCGCCCGTACAGGCCGAAGACCTGACGGACCCCTACGCCCTGCTCAACGCCCAGGTAGAAGAAACGAACAGCACCTCTTCGGATACGCTGGTCACGCTCGTACAGAGCCCCTTGGTAAAGAGCGTTGCGCCCTTGGCAAATGAAGACGAAGGGCAGCCCGGCGAAGGCGGCAGTTCTACCGTCACGACGCCGGATGGACAGCATACGATCTATAACGAAGAAGGCTTTTATGCCCATAACGGTCAGGGTACGTATAATTCCCTAACCAAAGACGGCCTGTTTGTTGGGGGTACGGATAACGGCGAAGGGCTGTATGTTGATAACGACGGTAATATCTATACTGATGGAAATGCGGAAATTGAAGGCTCCTTTTCTGCAGCCGACGGCAATGCAACGATTGCCGCAGATGGTACGACAGTAATTCGGGCCGGCGGCTCTCAGCTCGTTGTCAATGACGGAGCCGCTGGTATTACTCATGGCAATGCCATTATGGCCGTCAGCAGCAATAAAGCGGAAATGCAGGGGGGCGGCAGCTCTGTGATAGCCGATTTAAACGGCGTTACCTTGACAGAACGGACGGGAAATACGACTGTAACGGTTAATCAAGACGGCATGACTGTTGACGGCGACTTTGCCGTAACCGGCAATACGAATTTAAAACATACCAATGTTGACGGTGATCTGAACGTATCGGGCAGCACGCATGTTGACGGCGGCTTGACAGCAGGAAATTTACAGACAAAAGGCCAGTTGCATGCAGGAAGCGCTGTTATTGACGGGAGCGCAACCGTTGGCGGAAAACTCACGGCAGGCGATGTAAAAACGAATACAGTTGATGCGCATAACGTATCTGTCGACAATGAACTGACGGCCGGAAAAGCGACTATTGACGGCAAGCTGACAGCAGGAAGTGCAGAGATTACGAACAGCGCGACTGTCGGCGGTACTCTGACAGCAGGAGATATCGAGACGGAAGGAACCGTCAAAGCAACGAATGCTGATATTACGAATCTGGAAGCTGGCAAAGCGACCGTTGAAGGTAAGCTGACAGCCGGAAGTGCAGACATTACCGGGGATGCAGTCGTTGGCGGTTCGTTAACAGCGGGCAGCCTTTCTACGGAAGGCAAGCTGACGGCAGGCAGCGCAGCGATTAATGGCAATGCTGACATTACCGGTACGGCGACAGTCGGCGGCTTGACGACGGAAGGCAAAGTCACGGCAAACAATGCGGAAATTACTAATTTGAAGGCTGGCAAGGCCGATGTTGAAGGAATTGTAAGAGGCGGCAGCTTTGCGAATACGAACGATAGCTTTACTGTCGATGACCAAGGAGACGTTAAAGCTCATAATGTAACGCTTACCGGCACGCTGGGAGTAGCTGGCGCGACAACCCTTGACAGCACGCTGAGCGTTACAGGAGAAACAACTCTGACTGGCGCGTTGACAGCTAACGGCACGGCAACATTTGCCAAAGGCGCGTCTATGGGCGGTCAGAAGATCACCAATGTAGGAGATGGAGAAGTTAGCGCGACTTCAAAAGATGCAGTAAACGGCAGCCAGTTACAGAAAGTAGCCGATACGGTTAAGACCTATCAGGCCGGAGATGGTATTGCCATAGCTAACGGCGCTACGCAGACGCCGACTATATCGGCTAAAGCAGCTGACGGCGGAAACATCGTCGTAAACGCTGATGGCATCAGCTTAGCGAAAGACGTGAGCGGCCTGACGAGCCTCGGCACTGATGCGCTGACAGTGAATAATAATGCAACAATCGGAGGTACCTTAGGCGTTACAGGAGAAACAACTCTGACTGGCGCGTTGAAGGCTAATGGCACGGCAACGTTTGCACAAGGCGCGTCTATGGGCGGTCAGAAGATCACCAATGTAGGAGATGGAGAAGTTAGCGCGACTTCAAAAGATGCAGTAAACGGCAGCCAGTTACAGAAAGTAGCCGATACGGTTAAGACCTATCAGGCCGGAGATGGTATTGCCATAGCTAACGGCGCTACGCAGACGCCGACTATATCGGCTAAAGCAGCTGACGGCGGAAACATCGTCGTAAACGCTGATGGCATCAGCTTAGCGAAAGACGTGAGCGGCCTGACGAGCCTCGGCACTGATGCGCTGACAGTGAATAATAATGCAACAATCGGAGGTACCTTAGGCGTTACAGGAGAAACAACTCTGACTGGCGCGTTGACAGCTAACGGCACGGCAACATTTGCCAAAGGCGCGTCTATGGGCGGTCAGAAGATCACCAATGTAGGAGATGGAGAAGTTAGCGCGACTTCAAAAGATGCAGTAAACGGCAGCCAGTTACAGAAAGTAGCCGATACGGTTAAGACCTATCAGGCCGGAGATGGTATTGCCATAGCTAACGGCGCTACGCAGACGCCGACTATATCGGCTAAAGCAGCTGACGGCGGAAACATCGTCGTAAACGCTGATGGCATCAGCTTAGCGAAAGACGTGAGCGGCCTGACGAGCCTCGGCACTAATGCGCTGACAGTGAATAATAATGCAACAATCGGAGGTACCTTAGGCGTTACAGGAGAAACAACTCTGACTGGCGCGTTGACAGCTAACGGCACGGCAACATTTGCCAAAGGCGCGTCTATGGGCGGTCAGAAGATCACCAATGTAGGAGATGGAGAAGTTAGCGCGACTTCAAAAGATGCAGTAAACGGCAGCCAGTTACAGAAAGTAGCCGATACGGTTAAGACCTATCAGGCCGGAGATGGTATTGCCATAGCTAACGGCGCTACGCAGACGCCGACTATATCGGCTAAAGCAGCTGACGGCGGAAACATCGTCGTAAACGCTGATGGCATCAGCCTGTCGAAGACGGTCAGCGGATTGACGAGCATCGGCACGGAAACCATTACGGCTAACGGAGCAGCCAAGGTTGGCAGTCTTACGACAACAGGGGCTATCAGTGGCGGTAGCGTAACGGCAGGAACAGGACTGTTTTCTACTTCCGTGACGATTGGAAATACTGCGAGCGGTCTTAAACTTGCCGACGGAGAAATTACCGGATTAGCTACGAGCAAGATTGATGCTAGTACGGATGCCGTTAACGTAGAGTATTTGCAAGACTATGTGAGCAAAAATGGTACAGGAAAGACTTATACGGCAGGAAATGGTATAGTTATTGACGGTTCGAACGTCGTATCGGTGAAGAACGGCAACGGTATAGGATTTGACGCCAGCGGCAAGGTAGAAGTGAAAGCGGCACAGGATGGAAACATCGTTGTCGGTACTGACGGAGTCAGCCTGTCGAAGACAGTCAGCGGATTGACGAGTCTCAGCACCGATGCGTTGGCAGTGACCAATAATGCAACCGTACGCGGCACGTTAGGCGTTACGGGAGGTATCAGCGGCGGCAGCGTGACTGCTGAAACAGGACTGTTTTCTACGTCTGTGACGATTGGAAATGCTACGAGTGGCCTTAAACTTGCTGATGGGGAAATTACAGGATTAGTTACAAGTAAAATTGACAGTAATACAGATGCCGTCAACGTAGAATATTTAGAAGACTACGTGAGCCAAAACGGTACGGGCAAGACCTATACGGCCGGAAACGGCATCGCTATTGATAACAATAAGATTTCCGTAAAAACGGCGGCAGATGGCAATCTGGAAGTGGACAGCAACGGCGTCGCGCTAAAAGACGCCATCAGCCTGACAAGTGTGACGACGAGAGGCGCAGTAACCGTTGGCGGTACTCTGGGAGTCACAGGAGCGACGAACCTCAACAGTACGCTGAACGTAACGGGAGCAACGACGTTAGGAGCGCTGACGACGAACGGCACGGCGACTTTCAGCCAGGGAGCTTCGATGAATGGTCAGAAGATTACCCGCGTACAGGCTGGCACAGAAGGTACTGATGCAGTTAACAGGAGTCAGCTCGACGCAGTAGAAGGAAAGATTAAGACGTATACGGCTGGCGACGGCATTGATATTACGTCTGATAAAATCTCCGTTAAATCTGCAGATAATAATATCGTAGTCGACGGAACGGGCGTATCCTTAGCAGACGACATCAGCGTGACGAGCGTTGCGACGACGGGAGCGGCCAATGTAGGCGGTAATTTGAGCGTCGCAGGCACGACGACATTGACTGGCGCGACGACCATTAACAGCACTCTCGGCGTAACGGGAGCGGTAACGGCGGCAAGTGTGACGGCTGCCGGAGGCTTTACGATTAATGACTCTAACTCCTTGACACTCAGCGGCCTGACGATCGGCGGCACGCAGTATATTACTTCTGCCGGTTTGAATGCTGGAAACAAGGTCATTACTGATGTAAAAGCCGGCGTAGATGACAACGATGCTGTCAACGTGAGCCAGCTTAAGGAAGTCAAAGAAGTGTCTGATTTGGCTGTTACATATACGCCTAATACCAACAAGAGTCAGGTTTATTTGCAGGGAACGAATGGAACGACTATTATGAATGTTGCGGCTGGAAATATTAGTAGTGCAGATTCTAAAGATGCTGTCAATGGCGGACAGTTGTATGCTACGAATCAGATTGTCGGTGATGGCGATTACTCGTCTAATAATTTCTTGACAGATAGCATGAATTTAACGCAAGCTGCCAGCGCATTGGATAAGGCTATTGGCGCTAATCGGTATACTGATGGAAACATTTTAGATGTCAATTCAGACGGGAAAACCTACACTAGCATAACCGCAGCCGTCGATACGTTGAATAGAAGTATTGGAAGTCTGACTATGACCTCGCCTGCAGCGTACTTCTCAGAAAATAGTACGTTACCTTCTGTAACATTTGGCCTGAATGAGTTAAGCAAAGCCATTGGTCCTCTGGATTTTGACGGCAGAAACTTTATCAGTAATGATGGCAATTTGTCGTCTGCCCTGGTGCAGTTAGATTCTCAAATTGGCTTGTCCTTAGAAAGCATCGGGTTCCGAAAGGATTCTACTGGCCATATTACGACATCAATTGATTGGACGGGCTTCAACTATGCAGGAAAAACAGTTGTCGATACGCTGAAAAATTTAGATAAAAATGTGTATAATTTGGATCATCGCGTAGGCGTATTGGAAAATGAACACGGTATCAGTTCTAATGCTATATCGGCTCTTTCCACCTTCTCCACGTCCAACATCAGCACCCTCAGTGCTCTCAGCAACATGGATATGAGCGCAGTCAATACGCTTTCATCGTTGAGTGCTGACGACCTTGCGGCGATTTCTACGCTGTCCGAAGACGGCAGCGTTCCGGCAGCCAACAGCGATCCGAACAGCAGACCGGGCAGAGGGCCGAGCAGCGGTTCGGAAGATTCTTCGACCCACGACGGAAACACGCAGGTGATGGATCACAACTTGGCTGTAACGGGTAATGTCAGCGTCGGCGGCACGCTGGATGTGACGGGCAAGGCTACTTTCGGCAGCGACGTCAGCGTCGGCGGCAACCTGGACGTTCAGGGCGAAACAAACATGCACGGCACCCTCAACATGAACGACAACAAGATCACCGGCGTCACGGCAGGCGATATTTCCGCCGATTCGACGGACGCTGTTAACGGCAGCCAGCTCCATGACGCATGGCAGCAGATCAACAGCAATACGGAAAACATCGGCATCCTCGGCAGCGCAGTCAACAAGCTGGGCGACCGCATTGAACGGGTCGGCGCAGGGGCAGCGGCGTTGGCAGCCTTGCATCCGCTGGATTTCGATCCGGACAACAAGCTGGACTTCGCGGCGGGCTTTGGTAACTACCGCGGCGCGAGCGCAGTCGCTGTAGGCGCTTTCTATCGGCCCAGTGAAAACGTCATGTTCAGCGTCGGCGGCGCATTCGGCGGCGGCGAAGACATGGTGAACGCCGGCGTATCCTTCAAGGTAGGCGCAGGCTCGGGCAGCGCGACGACGTCGCGGACGGCCATGGCCAAGTCGCTGAAATCCATGCAGGAAGTCGTGGCTTCCCAGGACGCCTAGCTGGCGCAGCAGCGCGAACAGATCGACAAGCTGACGGCGATGGTCGAGCTCCTGATGGAACAAAACGGCCAGGCGCAGCCGAAGGACGGCGACGCCCAGGCAGCGCAGCCGCAGCAGTAAGATTTTTTGGGCAGCCGCGACAGGCTGACCGAAGGCAAGAGAATACGGGTCGGGGGATGTCCTCCGGCCCGTTTTTTCTGGGCAAAAATACTTTTTGAAATATAAAAAGTTCAGAAAATATAAGGAATATACCTGTATAGTATTTAATCTTTTCGATATCCTGGCCTTTGTTTTGTATGTATGCTAAGAATTTCCTTCTGTTTCTTTCTATTTCTTTTCGGATTTTTGCAGAAATTCAGATTTTTAAGGAAATAAATATATTTCTTGATGTCCCATATACAGTAGAGGGGCGAGCAGGAAGGACGGCGCGCCTCACCGGAAGTATACGTATCCTAAGTGAAGGGAAAGGAGGAAGGACCGATGGCAGAACGTACGCCTGTTTCCAGCAAGCTGAAGCTGACCGTGTCGTATCAGGACGGCAGCGGCGCGCAGAAGACCCGTCAGGTCACGTTGGCTCATTTGAAATCCGGCGCAGAGCCGGCCAATATCGTCGACGTCGTGACGGCTCTCGGCACGCTGCAGGACGACCCGTTTACGGCGATCCGCGAAGTGGTGGAACACGAGATTTCGGCCTAAGGGCCCGACTATACTAGGGAAAGGAGGTACCGGCTATGGCTGTGACGAAAACGAGAACGCTCCAGCTCGAATTTCTCGACGGGGGCGGCAACAGCGTCGTCTACTCCCTGAAGGACCCGAAAGAGGGCCTGGACAAGGCGACGGTCGAAGCGGCGGCCCAGACGATCGTCGAGAAGAAGGTCTTCGCGACGGCTGACGGCGACCTGGCGTCGCTGAAGCAGGGCCAGATCGTGACCCGCAGCGTCGAGACGATCGACGAGTAAAAAAACGCGCCGGGCGGCATGTCTCGGGCCCAAGGCCTGAGGCCGCCTGCCGGCGCATATTATGTGAATAGATTGGAGGAGTTCGAAATGACCGAAGCGCTGCGGCCTTGGATTCGCGAGGCCCAGAACGGCAGCACCGAGGCTGTCGAATTTATTTTAGAGCAGTTTCACCCCCTCATCTGCAAGCATTCGCGGAAGAACCGCCATCACTACGACTCGATGGACGAGGCCCGCTCGACGGCCCATTTGGCGATTATCGACTGCATCCACGCCTTTGACCTGAACAGCGATGAGGACGCGTCGCGGGCTTTCAACCGCACGATTCAGAGCTGGTTTCGCCGGGAAAGCCGCCAGAACCAGGTGTACTGGGCGAGGGTGGAGAAGAATATTGCCGGTGAGGACGAGGCCACGGATTTGCCGCCTATTATCGACGAGCTGGCGCCGGACCCGCATCACTACATGGACTTCGTCGGCTTGCGGGACGCCCTGGAGCTGCACCTGAGCCGCCTCAGCGAACGGGAACGGCGGTTTTTGCATCTGCGCTACGCCGCCGATATGACGCTGGCAGCCATCGCCGCCCTGCACGGCTTGTCGGCCTCGCAGGTCTGCAAGGTCATCAAGGGGGCGGAACATAAATTAAAATCGGCCATGACGGCCCAGGAATACAAGGATATTTCGCCATGACAGCTGTGCCGGATGATGCGGACTCGTGCGTCCGGCATCAGTGCGAACGTGGCGAAGACGGGGGAGCTGAGAGGCTCTTTTTTTTGTGCCTGGAACAGGGGGGAGGTGCCGTTTTTGGCATAGGTCATTTGTTGCCGAATCGTACATATGTTTAGTATACTATAAGTAGAAGGCGGCGAGGCCGTGAAGCGAATCAAGGACTGGGAAGAACTGACGATACAGGACAATTTCCTGTTTTTAAAGGTCATGCAGAATAAAAGGCTGTGCCAACATCTGATTGAGAAAATACTGCAAATCAAGATCGTCGAGATTACCTACCCTGACACGGAAAAGAGCATCGACGTCCGCTGGGACAGCAAGAGCGTTCGCCTCGACGTATACGTCAAGGACGAAACGGGCCGGGTCTACGACATCGAAATGCAGTGCGAAAACGAAGCGAACAACGGCCTGGCCAAACGGACGCGGTATTATCAGGGAATGATCGACATGGAGCTCTTGAATAAAGGCGACGTATATGATAACTTAAAGCCATCGTATATTATATTTATTTGTACCTTCGACGCCTTTGCCAAGGGCCGGCCCATGTATACCTTTCGGAACCGCTGCGTAGAAGAAGAGGGCCTGGAGCTGAACGACGAGGCGACGAAGATATTCCTGAACAGCAAAGGCGACAGCGAGGCCTTGGACCCGGATATACGGGCGTTCCTGCGGTACGTCGATGGAAAAGCGGCGGAGGGGGCCTTTGTGCAGGCCTTGGATACGGAAGTGAAAGCTATCAAGCAGCATAAAGAAACGAGGCGAGAATATATGACGTTGGCGATGGAGTTAAAGAGACAAAGACAATTCGGCCGAGAAGAGGGCCGAGAAGAGGGGCGAGAAGAAGGGCGGAAAGAAGAACGGTTAAAAATGATACTAGCGATGCTGCAAGATGGCGTTGCTAAAGAAACGATAGCAAAGTATGCGAAGGTTTCAGTAGATTATATTACAGAATTAGGGAAAAAGAATCATTTACTATAATTTGAACAAGGCGTCTGCAGGAGTAGGCGCCTTGTTTTGCAAGATGAAGTTAGGGGGGCTGTGAAAGTGACAGCGAGGCGTTGGACCCGGATATACGGGCGTTCCTGCGGTACGTCGATGGAAAAGCGGCCGAAGGGGGCGTTTGTGCAGGCCTTGGATACGGAAGTGAAAGCTATCAAGCAGCATAAGGAAACGAGGCGAGAATATATGACGTTGGCGATGGAGTTAAAGAGACAAAGACAATTCGGCCGAGAAGAAGGCCGAGAAGAGGGGCGAGAAGAAGGGCGGCAAGAAGAACGGTTAAAAATGATACTAGCGATGCTGCGGAAGGGATTTTCCGTAGAGAGCATTGCAGAATGTGCGCAAACCTCGGTAGAATATATCATGGAATTAGGAAAAAAGAATCATTTGTTGTAATCTGAGTAAGGCATTTGCGGAAGCGGGTGCCTTATTTCATGAGATGGGATCTCGTTTTTGCAAAGACGGCAGGAGCTGCTGGCTCTCAGACGTGCAGGCGTTCCTGCGGTACGTCGATGGAAAAGCGGCCGAAGGGGCGTTTGTGCAGGCCTTGGATACGGAAGTGAAAGCTATCAAGCAGCATAAAGAAACGAGGCGAGAATATATGACGTTGGCGATGGAGTTAAAGAGAATGTTTGCCGAAGGCGAGAGAACGGGCGAGCAAAAGAAAGAGACAATGATGATATTAGAAATGCTGCGTGAAGGTATTTCTAAAGAGACTATTGCTAGATGTGCGCGTGTATCGGTTGAGTATGTAGTAGAATTAGGAAAAAGGAATCATTTGCTGTAATTTGGTCAAGGTGCCTGCGGGAGTAGACGCCTTATGTTGTAAGATAGAATTTCGTTTTTGCACAGACGACAGCGAGGCGTTGGACCCGGATATACGGGCGTTCCTGCGGTACGTCGATGGAAAAGCGGCGGAAGGGGCGTTTGTGCAGGCCTTTTGTAAAAGCGACAGCGCGAAGGCTATGCAGGTGTTTTGCGGTACGTAGACGGCGAGGCGGCGCAGGAATTGAGAGCCGTCTCAGTGGATCGGGAATGGGGCGATATTTCATCGGGACTATTGTGCCGGATGCTGAGGACACGTGCGGCTGGCATCCGTGGGAAGGTGACGGCGAAGGGCTGCGTGATTCTTTTCTCAGAGCATACGCCATGCCCCGGCGCAGAACATACGAAACAGACCGAAGGACGAGGAACATGGGTCGTCTTTCGGTCTGTTTTTTTACTTTCATTGGTTTTGTATAAGTCTTATGGGATGCCCGGTATGTTGAGGGGAAATGCGTGAGGACGGGCTGCGTCCGGCGTGTCCGGTACGTAGACCGTCAAAAACGACGGCAGCACTTCCAAATCGAGGGGGAAGGCCGGCCCTTCGTCGCCGTCCATATTGGTCGACAGGGGATGATCATCTACGATGGCGATTTTGGCCCGAGTCGTCGTCATGAGCGTCATGTATTCGCTGCTCAGGGGGGCGCCGGCGAGAAATTCCGGCACGAGCTTGAGCAAGTCCAGATAGGTAAAGTCCTTGAACACGGCCAGCCAGATCTTGCCGTCGTCTACGCGGGCCTGGGGGGCGATGTTGCGGAAGCTGCCGACAGAGCTGGTCAGCATGGCGATGAGCAGGGGCGAGCGGTATATCATTTTGCCGTCGTCCGTTTCGATTTTAAACAGCGATGTCTGATGATTCTGCAGGGCCTTGATGCCTGTGAGGAAATAGGCCAGCGGCCCGAGACGGGTCTTCTGTTCAATAGAGACGTGTCCTACGGCTTCGGGCATGATGCCGGCGGCAATGGTGTTGACGAAGTAGCAGTCGTTGGCCCGGGCGATGTCGACCTTCGTCGTCCGGCAGTGCTTCAGCATGGCAATGGCTGCTTCAGGGTGCAGGGGAATGCGCAGGGCCCTGGCCAAATCGTTGACTGTCCCCAGGGGGATAAATCCGAAATTGATCGGGCGGTTGGCCTGTGCCAAGCCGTTGATGGTTTCATTCAGCGTGCCGTCGCCGCCCATGGAAAATACGGCGTGGAATCCGGCCAGGGAGGCTTCTTTCGCCCAGGCTGTCGCATCGCCGGCTTTTTCCGTCTGTCTCAGCTCTACGAAATCAAACATAGTCTCCAGTTGCGCTTTCAGCGCGTCCTTGTGATATTTGGCCCGTTCCCGGCCGGCCGTCGGGTTGATGATCAGCATACACCGTTCCAAAGTACATTTCCCTCCATGCTGTTAAAAATACGTCGTAGCTGTAGGCTGTAATAAATGTACTATTATTATAGCCAGAAACGATTCGCAAGTGAAGACGGGAAGGGGGGATTTGTAAAAAAATTTTACAGAGAAAACATGGCGGCGGCAGGAGAGGAGTTGGCTTTTCCTTGTCGAACCATAATAATATAGTGAAATAAAGAGTATCGCAGGGGAGGAATGACTATGAACATGCAATTTGACGCGGCCTGGTATCCCTACGCTTCGCGCCGGGAAGTCGTATACGGCCGCCGCGGCATGGTATGCACGTCTCAGACGCTGGCCGCCCAGGCGGGCCTCGATATGCTCAAGCAGGGAGGCAACGCCGTGGACGCCGCCTTGGCGACGGCGATCAGCTTAGTCGTCCTGGAGCCGACGAGCAACGGCCTGGGCAGCGATGCCTTTGCCCTCATCTGGACGAAAGGCAAGCTCCACGGCCTGAACGGCAGCGGCTGGTCGCCTCAGGGGCTGACGTGGGAGGACCTGCATGACAAAGGCTGCGCCGCCGTGCCGCACCGGGGCTGGACGCCGGTCATGGTACCGGGCGCACCGGCGGCGTGGGCTGAAATCCACGAGCAGTTCGGCAAGCTGCCCTTTGAAGCTCTCTTTGAGCCGGCCATCTATTACGCTGAACACGGCTATGCCGTCATGCCGAATTTGGCGGCCATGCTGGCTGAAAGCTGGGAAAGCTTTGCGCCTTACCGGGAGGACGAGGCCTTTTCCGGGCTGTTTTCCACCTTTTTCCCGCAAGGGCGGCCGGCCCAGGCCGGAGACATCCTGCGCCTTCCCGATCATGCCGCGTCGCTGCGCCTGCTCCGCGACACGCGCTGCCGGGCATTGTACGATGGCGAGCTGGCCGACGCCATAGACGACTGGTCGCGCCGGACCGGCGGCTATATGCGCAAAGAGGATTTGGCAGCCTATGCGCCCCAGTGGGTTGAGCCCATCCATACGAATTACCGGGGCTACGACGTCTGGGAGATTCCGCCCAACGGCCACGGCCTGGTCGTGCTGATGGCCATGAACATCGCCAAGGGTTTCGATTTTGCTGAGCGGGATACGGTCGAGTCCTTCCACCGGCAGATCGAAGCCATGAAGCTGGCCTTTACGGATGGCCGCCAGTACATCGCCGACCCGCGGTTCATGAAGACCGACGTGTCCTACTGGCTGTCCGATGCATACGCCGACATGCGCCGCAGCCTCATCGGCGAGGAAGCGGTGCTGCCGACGCCGACAGATGCCAACAACGGCGGCACGGTCTACCTGTGCGCTGCCGACGAAGAAGGCAATATGGTATCGTATATTCAGAGCAACTTCGACGGCTTCGGATCGGGCATCGTCATTCCCGGCCGGGGCATCGCCCTGAACGACCGGGGCAGCAATTTCAGTATGGATCGCAGCAGCGACAACTGCGTCGGCCCGCGCAAGAAATCGTACCACACGATCATTCCCGGCTTCCTGACCAAAGACGGCGAGCCCATAGGCCCCTTCGGCGTCATGGGCGGGTTCATGCAGCCTCAGGGCCAGATGCAGGTCCTCATGAACACCATCGATTACCACCTCAATCCCCAGGCGGCCCTCGACGCGCCGCGCTGGCAGTGGGTCGGCGGCAAGCGCATCGAAGTAGAGCCGGCTATTCCGTCTGAAATCGTAGAAGGCCTGCGGGCCAGGGGACACGACGTCGTCGTCAATCCCAACATCATTTCGTACGGACGGGGCCAGATCATCTGGCGAAACGACGAAGGCGTCCTCATGGGAGCGACAGAACCCCGGGCCGACGGCGTCGTCGCTGCCTGGTAGCTGCTGGGATTTTTGGAATACTGTGAATTCCATGAAAGGGCAAATTTTTATTTGTAATATTTTTCACGAATAAGATTTTTGCATGACGATAAAAAATTAGGCATATAACCCCATTACCAAGACTGACAGAATCGGATGCATTTGTATTCTGTCAGTCTTTTTGTCATGTTTGGAAGGGACAAAATATACTGTAAATGCATTACTTATGGGATATAATTGCGATTTTAGTATACGGCAAATATTTTTTGCAAAAGACATTGCAAAAATTTTATTGCGATGATAAAATCTTATCGAAATAAGAAAGGAGGGGACGACATGAGAAAATTAGAGACCTATATACCATTAGTAGAATTTTTGGGAAAAGCCTTAGGGGAACATTGTGAAGTAGTATTACATGATGTAAGCAATCCGGAACATTCTATCGTGGCTATTGCGAATGGACATCTAAGCGGACGCAGTATCGGCGGCTCGCTGACCGACATGGTGCTGAAGCTCCTTCGCCAGGGCGACAAGGAACAGACGCAGTACGTCGTCAATTACCACGGCAAGGGAAGTACGGGTCATCTGTTTCGCTCATCTTCTTATTTTATCCGAAGCGACGAAGGCTCGATCATCGGCGTGCTGTGTCTGAACTACGACGTGCAGCCCTATATTACGGCCCGGGAGATCATCGATAAGGAAATCCTTAAAGGCCTGAAGCTGGAAGAATTCCTTCCGGCAAGCCACGAAGACGCCGTGCCTGCCGACGCCGTCGAGAATTTGTATAAAAACGCCGGCGACGCCATCGAGAGCATGATCGACAAGCGGCTGGCGGAATATCCCGTAGAGCCGAAGCGCCTGTCCATGAAAGAACGCATTCAGGTCAGCCATGATTTGAATGAGGACGGCCTGTTCCTGCTCAAGGGCGGGATTTCGGCCCTGGCCGAGAGGCTGGAAGTATCGGAGCCGACGGTATATCGGTATTTGCAGCGTATCCGCCGGGAAGAATAAGCGGACGAGCTGATTTGAAACTGGTTTAATGTATCGGATTTGGAATAGGGGACGAAGCCGGTATTTATTTATATTTTTGTCATATATTTTGTAAAGGAGATGGATTTTTAACATGGCAACAACGAAGTTGACTCACGCCCAGAAAGCTGGCATGACGGAAGCGGAATGGAAAGAAGCGATTAAGTTTGACGGCACCGACTGGGGCTGGGTCATTATGAGTATCGGCATGGCTATCGGCGCCGGTATCGTATTTCTCCCCGTACAGGTAGGTATCGCCGGGATTTGGATTTATTTGTTATCTTCGGTCATCGGCTATCCGGCCATGTATTTGTTCCAGAAATTATTTATTAATACCTTGGCTGCCGCGGAAAAAGCGGAAGACTATCCCAGCATCATCGCCGGCTACCTCGGCAAGAACTGGGGCTTCTTCCTCGGCGTATTGTACTTCATCATGCTGGTTATCTGGGTATTCGTATATTCTACGGCGATTACCAACGACAGCGCGTCCTTCCTCCATACCTTCGGCGTGACGGACACGGTCCTTTCGGATAACCCCTTCTATGGCTTGGCCATTATCTGCATCCTCGTAGCCCTGGCTTCCCGCGGCGAAAAGCTGCTCTTCAAGCTGTCTACGGGCATGGTTCTGACGAAAATCGGCGTTATCGCCGTCCTGGGCGTCATCATGGTACAGCACTGGGATTTGGCCAACTTCGGCTCCTTCCCCGACTTTGAATACCTCATCAAGCAGACGATCATCATGCTGCCCTTCACGCTGACGTCTATCCTGTTCATCCAGAGCCTGAGCCCCATGGTTATTTCCTACCGCGCTCATAACAAGTCTATCGAAGTCGCCCGCTACAAGGCGATCCGCGCGATGAACATCGCCTTCGGCATCCTCTTTGTCGTCGTATTCTTCTATGCCATTTCCTTCAACCTCGCCATGGGTCACGACCAGGCCGTTGAAGCGTACTCCAAGAATATTTCCTCCCTGGCTATGGCCGCACAGGGCTTTGAAGGCAACTCCGTCCGCATCATGAGCCTGATCCTGAACATCTTCGCCGTTATGACGGCATACTTCAGCGTATTCCTCGGCTTCCGCGAAGCCTGCCACGGCATTGCCCTCAACTGCCTGCGCCGCATGATGCCGGAAGAACGCATCAACAAAGGCGCTTTGAAATTCGGCATCCTCATTTTCGCCGTTCTCGTATCCTGGGGCGCTATCGTTCTCAACGCACCGGTTCTCAGCTTTACGTCTATCTGCAGTCCTATCTTCGGCCTCGTCGGCTGCCTGATTCCGGCTTACTTAGTTTACAAAGTGCCGATGCTGCATCAGTTTAAGGATCTCAGCCTGAAAATCATCATCTTCACAGGCTTATTGTTAGTTATTTCTCCGTTCTTGGCATTTTCGTAAAAAGGAGCGCATGATAGTATGACAAACGCAAAATGGGAAAGAATGATTGAAATTATGAAAACCGACGTCGTTCCGGCAACGGGATGTACGGAGCCGGTATCGTTGGCCTTCGCTGCGGCTACGGCTGCCCGCGAACTGGGCGAACCGGTTCAGTCCATCGAAGCCCGCGTATCGGCGAACCTTATGAAAAACGGTATGGGCGTCATGGTGCCCGGTACAGGCCGTCCCGGCTTGTATATTGCCGCAGCTGTCGGCGCTTTGGGCGGCGACCCGTCTAAGGACCTGCAGGTTCTCAACGGCATTCCTGCCGACATCATCGAAGCCGGCAAGCAGATGGTAGACACGGGCCTCGTCACGGTCGGCATCGCCCGTGAAGTTCCCAACGTCCTCTACTCTGAAGCCCTGGTAAAAGGCAAGGAACACAGCGTCAAAGCCTGCATTGCCGATTCCCACACCAACGTCATCCGCATTGAAAAAGACGGCGAAGTGATTTTCAATGCCGAACAGGCCGAAGACAACAGCCTGGAAGAAAAGAACGCCTTCCTCAACGGCTTGTCCGTGAAAGAAATCATCGAATTCGCCGAAAACGTTCCCCTGGAACAGGTCGATTTCATGAAGCAGGCCGAAGCCCTGAACGACGCTCTTTCCAAAGAAGGCCTGACGGGCAAATACGGCCTGGCAATCGGCTGCGCCCTCCAGCGCAAGCAGGAAAAAGGCCTCGTCGGCAAAGACCTGATGAACGAAGTCGTCATCCGCACGGTCGCTGCATCGGACGCCCGCATGGGCGGCGCTCCCCTGCCGGCCATGACCAACTCCGGCTCGGGCAACCAGGGCATTTCGGCGACGGAACCTGTCGTCGTCGTAGCGGACTACGTCAAAGCCAACGACGAAGACCGCCTCCGCGCTATGGTCTTGTCCCACATGATGGCCATTTACACCCATTCCTTCCTGCCGAAGCTGTCCGCCCTGTGCGCGACCCTGACGGCATCGATGGGCTCGGCGTCGGGTATGGCCTGGCTCCTCGACAGAGAACACGCTGAACAGACCATCAGCAACGCCATCTGCAGCATGACCGGCGACGCCATCGGCATGGTCTGCGACGGCGCGGCCAACAGCTGCTCCATGAAGGTCGTCACGGCCGTATCGTCGGCATACCGCTCCGTCATGCTGGCCCTCGACAACATCCGCGTCGGCGGCGACGACGGCCTCGTAGCGCACGATGTAGACGAATGCGTCCGCAACGTAGGCTGCCTGGCCTGCCACGGCATGAAAGTAACGGACGACGAAATCCTCAACATCATGCTCCACAAAAACAAAGGCTGCTAATCTGGCAGAGTAACTGATACCTTACACCCTTCATAATACATAACAAAGAAACACGAGTTTGGGATATTTCCCGCTCGTGTTTTTTTGTTGTGCAACTTTCGGCTGCGAAATGGGACTATCGTACCTAAAACCTGCCGCGAGGCGGTTTACCGTAACTTCAGCGTGGATATATATGATATGATAAGAGCAAGTACAGCGAAAGGTCGGTTTTAGTTTGGGCGTAGAACTTGAAGTGTAAAATTAGGGAAAGGGAAGAAGGCGGGGCTGGGCAATAGCCGTGTATGGATTCATCAGAATGATGGAACCCTATGCTGTGGTAAGGGAGGGGGCAGAGACAGCGGCCTGAACGTCGATGATACGGCGGTGTCGCTTAGCCATGGAGATAACAGCGCATCTGTCGGAGCAGACGGAACGACGGTAACAGGCGATTTGAACGTGACCGGCGACTTGACTTTCAATGGTGATCGGCCTCACCTTCCGCGTCGGCGAAGGCGCATCGGAAGCTCCGGCTGTACAGGATAATGAAACAAAACAGCAGATGGAAGCGATGAAGCAGGAAATCGAAATGCTGAAGGCAGAACTCGAACAGTTGAAGAATAAAGATACGGAAGGCACGAACGATAAGAACTAACTCCGTGTAACAGGGAACCATCTCTTAGGATACTAACAACGCAAAAGCATCGGGTTCAGGTATGTATATGTATCTGAGCCCGGTGCTTTTGTGCAATTCGCTGCTCGTTTTGTGTATTGCCGCTGCTATACAGGGGCGAACTTCGTCATCGTGCCTCCTCCTTTCCTTCGCAGGGCCGACGCCCCTTTTCTGCGTTGGTAGTTGCCCTTCAACATGAAATGGCGGCGTTTTCCATATACCCCCTGCATATTTGCAAAATACCCCCTATGCGTATATAAAATCGGCATACCTGCGGCATAAACCAGATAAGCTCCCTCCCCGTCATGCTGCAAGACGGAGAAGGAGCTTATCTGGTTTTGCTGTTCACTTGTTGGAATTCTTTACAAAAGAAATAACCGCCCTCAGTCCCCAAACTTAGGCGGCATATTTCTTGCTTAAAATTGTAGGGGCTGTACCCGTTTGTCGGTGTAATACCTCGTTTTTATTCCATCTTTATGATATCGGGCAGCGAGAAGGCTGTCAAGGAAAATTAGCGTCGGCATATGTATCATATTGCCACAGGCATTACATACACAACGGCAGGCGGTTATATCGCCCCTATCCATTTGACATGAATGGGGGTGATGCCCATGAACGATATGAACATTTTCTTATTGTTGATCATCGTTTTGGTCCTTTTGACGCAAAAGAAATAACCGCCCGTAGTCGCTAAACGTTGGCGGTATATTTCTACTGTTACTATTAGGGGCTATAACCGTTTGTCGGTGTAATGCCTCATTTTTATTTCATCTTTATTATATCGGCTATGGAAATCCTCGTCAAGGAATTTCGCCGCCCGGCTATGCATATCCTGATAACGGTCTTAAACAGGGACGACCTTATCGTATCAGGCGGGACAGGCAGGGTTCGAACTGGACGCCTTCGCGGTAGTCCGAGCCGGAGCGGTAGGTGTACTCGATGGCGCAGCTGACGAAATCCATGGCCTGCAGCACGGCTTCGTGGAGCGACGCGCCGTTCATCGTCGCGCCGGTCAGGACGCTGGCGAAGAGGTCGCCGGTGCCGCAGGTGCTGAAGGGGATGCGGGGCGTTGTGCTTTCGTCGAAGGTGGCCGTAGCCGCGTCGTAGCTGGCGACTTTGATTTCTTCGTTCGGAGCGGGCACGCTGGTGACGACGATTTTCTGCGGGCCCAGCTCGGCCAGTCCGCTGCATACTTCCCGGATGCGCTGGGTATTGGGAACTGTTTCGTCGAAGGACGTGCCCAGCAGCAGGCAGGCTTCCGTATAGTTCGGCGTGATGATAGTCGCGCGGCTGACGAGCTTTTTCATTTCCGTGATGATATCCGGCGTAAAGACGGGGTACAGGACGCCGTTGTCGGCCATGGCCGGGTCGACGACGATCAGCGTATCTTCGCTGGCGAAGCGGCGGATGGCGTCGGTTACGATGGCGATTTGGCCGGCGTCGGCCAGAAAGCCGCTGTAGATGGCGTCGTAGGAAAGGCCCAGCTCCTGCCATTTATCCATAAAGCCGTTCATATGGGGCGTAAAATCGGAAAAGGTGTAGTTTCCGTAGGTAAGATTATTGCTGAACATGGCCGTCGGAAAGGGACATACCTGGATTCCCATGGCGGAAATGACGGGAATGGCGGCAGTCAGGGAACAGCGGCCGAAGGAACACATGTCGTGAATTGCAAGTACTCGTTTGGTTGCCATAAATATCGCGCCTCCTCGCATAAACTGTATACCCATTTTACCGCATTATCTGGCAGGAGTAAATGAGACAGATAGGGGCGATTCTGTATTCTTTGCGGCCAATCTACTCGCGGCGTCTGTCCTATGATATAATAACAGAAAATCTGTTGGCATGGAGATGGAGGAATTAGGATGGCCCAAGAGGAACGGGTAATTATGGGACTGAGCGTAAAAGCCATGGTATTTTTTGAAGGGCGGTTGCTGCTGCTGCAGAAAAACGACGCCGAAGGGCTCCACCACTGGGAATTTCCCGGCGGCGGCCTGCACTTTACGGAGGATTTCGAAGCCGGCCTGCGCCGGGAGGTGCAGGAGGAAACGGGGCTGACTGTGGATCTCGAAGCGCCTGTCGGCATTTGGAGCTACCAGAAGCGGGACGGCCAGTTTTTAAACGGCGTCATCTTTTCGGCCCTGGCAGACAGCGGCGACGTCGTCTTGTCGGACGAGCACCTGGCCTATCGCTGGGTGTCGTCGGAAGAGTTTCACACCTACCGGATTCACGGCTCCCTGCGGCGGTCCCTGCGGCAGATGAAGGGCTTTGCTTACGAGCGGAGCTACGAGCTGCTGCGCGATTTTTTAGCGATCGATTGAGGAGATGCAAATGGATAGAAAGAGACAGGAACGGGCTCCCTTTATCGAGGCCCTGGAAGCCTACTGCCGGCTGGGCATGACGCCCTTTCACACGCCGGGGCACAAGGGCGGGCGGAGCAGCTCAGCGTATCAGCGCGGCCTGTTCGGCGACGCCCTGCGCCGCGATTTGGGGCTGATGTATGCGCTGGACGATTTGTTCCAGCCCGAAGGGCCGCTGAAGGAGGCTATGGAGCTGGCGGCAGACCTATACGGCGCGGGACGGACCTTCTTTTCCGTCAACGGCACGACGGCCTGCATTGAAGCCATGATACTGGCTGTCTGCCGACGCGGCGATTATATCATCATTCCGCGGGAGGCCCACCGGTCGGTCATGGGCGGCCTCATACTGAGCGGCGCCATACCGGTGTACATGGAGAGCCGCTTTGCAGAAAAAGAGCAAATTTCTTTGGGACCCGATCTGGAAAGCTTGCAGGCCGCCATTGCCGCCTGCCCGCAGGCCAAGGCCGTCTTGTTTACCTACCCGACGTACGACGGCGTTGCCGGAAATCTGGAGGAAATGGCCCGCTATGCCCATGAGCAGGGGATGTTCGTCCTCGTCGACGAAGCCCACGGGGCTCACTTGCCCTTTTGCGGCGATTTGCCGAAGGATGCCTTATCCTGCGGCGCCGACTGCACGGCTCAGAGCACCCATAAGCTGACGGGCTCCCTGACGCAGACGTCTATGCTCCACTGCCGCCGCGCCTTTCCCCTGACGGATAAGGTCGCCGCGGCCATGGCCCTCGTCCAGTCCACGAGCCCCCATTACTGGTTTTTGGCCTCCCTGGACAGCGCCCGCCGGCAGCTGGCCCTCCATGGGACGGAACTCATCGGGCAGGCGGTGTCACTGGCCCGCAAGGTGCGTTCGGAACTCAACGGCATAGACGGCCTGTATTCCTTCGGGACAGAAATCACCGCCTACGACGCCGTCGGGGCCTTCGACGAGACGAAGGTGACTATCGATTTCTCCGGCTTGGGGATGGACGGCAGGCAGGCTGAAAAACTGTTGCGGCAGGAGGGCGTCGAGGCGGAGCTGACGGCAGGGAATCACGTGCTGGCCCTTATCACGATGGGCGACGACGAAGAGTCGGCCCGGACGCTGTGCCGGGCGTGCCGCCGCGTCGCCGAAGGACAAGCGGGACGGACGGCAGGAACCAGTCATCGGATGGCGGAGCTGCCCCTGCCGGTCCCCCGCGTCGTCGTGCCGCCCCAGGAGGCCTGGAATGCCGAGACGGAGGCCGTGCCCTTTGCCGAGTCTTTGGGACGCGTCGCCGCCGAGACGGTGACCTTCTATCCGCCGGGCATTCCCGCCGTCGGGCTGGGAGAAGAGATTACGGCCGACGTCATGATATATATAAAGGAAAAATTAGCGCGAGGCTATAGTCCCAACGGCCCGGCCGACGGGACCCTCGGCACGATTCGCGTGATCAAAGAAGGATAATAGATATGAGAGGAAAATTGATTATCATCGAAGGCGGCGACGGCAGCGGCAAGGCGACGCAGACGGCTATGCTCGTCGAGCGGCTGGCGGCGGAAGGCCGGCCGGTGCGGTCCGTCAGCTTTCCCGATTACGACAGCGATTCCAGCGCCCTGGTCAAGATGTACCTGCGCGGCGACTTCGGCGGCGACGCCGACGGGGTCAACCCCTATGCGGCTTCGGCCTTTTACGCCGTCGACCGCTTCGCGTCGTACCAGACGCAGTGGAAATCGTTTCTGCAGGACGGCGGCATCGTCGTCGCCGACCGCTATACGACGAGCAACATGCTGTATCAGATGATTAAAATAGACGACGCGGCGGCGCAGGAGGCCTACCTGGACTGGCTGTGGGATTTCGAGTTCGGCAAGCTGGGCCTGCCCGAGCCGGACATGGTCGTTCTCCTGGACGTGCCCCTGGCGGTGACGGAGCGGCTCATGGCCGGCCGGACGGGAAAGACCGGCGGACGCACGGGCGACATCCACGAGAAAAACGAAGGCTTCCTGCGGAAGTGCCACGACGCCTACGACGTGCTGGCGAAGCGGTACGGCTGGCAGCGCATTGCCTGCGCCGACGGCCTTGCGATGCGCACGCCTGAGGCGATTTGCGACGACGTGTACGAGGCCGTCCGGGCCTTGTGGAAATAGGGGGCCGGAAACGGCTGAATTTGGCGGTGAACCTAGACTTTACCGCCATTTTTTTTTATAATAAATTAGTTAAGATGATTTTTCCGGCGACAGGAGGCAGGCCATGTACGAGCAGTATTTTCAGGATATTATCGGCCACGGCGCCATCAAGGAGCGGCTGATCCGCCTGCTGGAAAAGGACCGCCTGCCTCACGCCATGATTTTTGCCGGTCCGTCCGGCGTCGGCAAGACGATGATGGCCTTTGCCGTCGCGTCGGCCCTGGCCGGCCGCCGCGTCTTTGCCGGTCAGGACATGAAAGGCGACGGGCCCTTCGCGGCCGACGGCGACGAGGCCTATTACGTAGCGCCGCAGGGGGCGATGCTGAAGGTGGACCAGTTCCGCCAGCTTCAAAGCCGCCTGATACTGCAGGGACGGGTCGGCTGCATGCGGGTCTGCATCATCGACCACGTAGAGACGATGAACGCCGAGTTTGCCAACCGCATGCTGAAAATATTGGAAGAACCGCCGCAGGGCGTCTGCTTCATCCTCGTGACGGACCAGCCGTCTCTGCTGCTGCCGACGATCGTGTCCCGCTGCGCTGAGATCGCTTTTGAGCCCGTCGGCGACGCGGAGCTGACGGAAGGGCTCCTTCGCCTGCGCGGCGGCCGGCCTGCCGACTACGAGCAGGCCGTGGCCTGGGGCGGCGGCATCGTCCAGTCCGTCCTGGCCCATCTGGACGGCGGCGGGGGTGAGGAGGCGGCGCGGGCCCTGGAATTTCTCCGCATCGCGGCGACGCACCGCTGCCCCTACGCCAAGTGGCTGTCCGTCTGCGCCGATATGACCGAAACGGAAACGATAGAAACGCTGCGTTGGGCCGGCATGTTCCTGCGGGATATGGCTGTGCTGCGCAGCGGCGCCGAGCCGTCATTGTTGCGGCTGAAACGGCATACCGAAGACATGATGAAGCTCATGACCTATTGGACAGACGAGGCCATATTCGCCATGCTCCGGGCCTTCGACGAAGGCATGGAAGCGGCAGGCCGCCACGTCAATACGCGCCTTGTATGGGATTACGTCTGTATACAGTGCATACAGGCCAAAGGAGGTATTTAGTTGATAGTAGTAGGTATACGATTTAAACCTGCTGGTAAGATATATTATTTCGATCCGACGGGCATCCCCCTGGATTTGGAAGACGGCGTCATCGTCGAGACGGCCCGGGGCATGGAATACGGCTCCGTCGTCATCGCCCCGCGCAGCGTCGACTCGGCCGAGGTGGTGCAGCCCTTGAAGCCGATCATCCGGAAGGCCACGGCCAAGGACCTGCGCCAGGTAGAACGCAACAAAGAGCGGGAAAAGAAAGCCTTCGGCATCTGCCAGGAAAAAATTGCCAAGCATAAGCTGCCCATGAAGCTCATCGACGTGGACTACACCTTCGACATGGGCAAGATCATATTCTTTTTTACGGCCGACGGGCGCATCGACTTCCGCGAGCTGGTCCGCGATTTGGCCGCCGTGTTCCGCACCCGCATCGAGCTGCGCCAGATAGGCCTGCGCGACGAAGCGAAGATGGTCGGCGGCATCGGCTGCTGCGGCCGGCCCCTGTGCTGCGCCACCTTCCTGGGCGATTTCAAGCCCGTGTCGATCCGCATGGCCAAGAGCCAGGGCATGAGCCTGAACCCGACGAAGATTTCCGGTATCTGCGGCCGCCTCATGTGCTGCCTGCGCTATGAAAACTCCCTGTACACGTCGGGCGAGCTGAAATGCGCAAGCTGCCAGCAGAAGGCGGAGCAGCAGAAGCCGCCGGCCGTAGGCCGCAAGGTCATTACCGACGAAGGGACGGGCACGGTCCTGCGGGTCCACATGAAGGACCACACCGTCAAGGTACAGCTGGAAAACGGCCATACCATCAACGTGTCCTGGTCCGACGTAGCGGAAGTGGAACATGACTGACCTGCTGCGGCCCCACGAGCGCCTCGACGACCTCGTATTGGACGGCATGAAGCTCATCCAGCGGGACGACCAGTTCTGCTTTTCCATCGATACGGTGCTCTTGGCCCATTTCGGCCCGGTCCTGTGCGGCCCGGCCCTGGACCTGGGGACGGGGACGGCGGCCATTCCCCTCATCCTGACGGCCCGCGGCGCGGCGGACGTGACGGGCGTAGAGCTCAATCCGGTCATGGCCGACATCGCCCGCCGCAACGCGGCTCTCAACGGGCGGGACGACAGGATACGCATCGTCGAAGGCGACTACCGCCGCATTAAGGAATGGTCGCCCAGCGGCTATTACAGCGTCGTTTACGCCAACCCGCCGTACCGGGAAAAGAGCCGCGGCGCTTACAGCGAGGCCGACGGCATCCGCCGGGCCCGCCACGAAGAGACGGCTACCCTGGACGACGTGATGGAAGCCGTCAAATACGCCTTGAAATACCGGGGGCGGTTCCGCATGGTCCACATTACGGAACGGCTGACGGACATACTGGAATCCATGCGCCGCCACGACGTAGAGCCTAAGGTACTGCAGATGATTCACGGCCGGCCCGATAAAAAGGCCAAGCTGTTTCTCGTCGAAGGCGTCCGCGGCGGCAGCGCCGGCTTAGACGTACTGCCGCCCCTCGTCGTCCACGAAGCAGACGGCTCGTACAGCCGGGCCGTCCTGGATATGTACGGCAAGGAATAGGGGAAAGGAGATACGATGGCTGAAGTTTTTCAAAAGGGAACGCTCTATTTATGCGCGACGCCCATAGGAAATTTGGAAGATATTACGTACCGCGTCGTCCGCTGCCTGCGCGAGGCCGACGTCGTCGCCGCCGAAGACACGCGCCACACGAAGCAGCTTCTGGCGGCCTATGATATCGATACGCCCCTGACGAGCTATCATGAGCACAACAAGGCCGAAAAGGGGCCCCAGCTCATCGACCTGCTCCGCCAGGGGCAGATGGTGGCCCTGGTCAGCGACGCCGGCATGCCGGCCATCTGCGACCCCGGCAGCGACCTCGTGCGGCTGGCTATCGAGGCCGGTATTCCCATCGTGCCCCTGCCCGGGGCCAACGCCGGCCTGACGGGCCTCATCGCGTCGGGCATGGACACGACGCAGTTTACTTTTATCGGATTTCTGCCCAAGACACAGAAGCATCGCCGGCCCGTGCTGGAGCGCGTGAAACACTACGGCGGGACGCTCATCTTTTACGAAGCGCCCCACCGCATCCAGACGGTGCTCCGGGAGCTCCTGGACGTCCTGGGCGACCGGCAGGCCGTACTCTGCCGGGAACTGACCAAACGGTATGAACAATATATGCGCGGCCCCTTGAGCCAGGTGACGCAGGAGCTGGCCGAACAGGGCGCGCGCGGAGAATTTGTCATTCTCGTCGCCGGGGCGGCCGATTCGGAAGACGCGCCTGCCGGCGACGGCGATTACGCCGCCCAGGTCCGGGAACTCATGGATCAGGGCGTCGATAAAAAAGAAGCCGTCCGCATCGTAGCCAAGCGTTGCGGCGCGCCGAAACGCAGCGTCTATCAGGCTGCGCTCACGTTATCATAAGCCGGCTCATTTGCCGGTATAGGAGGAACAGAACTCATGGCTGAAAAGAAGACCTATTACATTACGACTCCCATCTACTACCCCAGCGCCAAGCTGCACATCGGGCATACGTACTGCACGACCATCGCCGACTCGCTGGCCCGTTTCCACCGCCTCCGCGGCGACGACGTCTTTTTCCTGACCGGCTCGGACGAACACGGCCAGAAAATCCAGCGTGCCGCCGAAGCCAAAGGCGTCAAACCTATCGAATACGTCGACGAAATCGTCGCCCTCTTCCAGCAGCTCTGGAAAAAGCTCAACATTTCCAACGACGACTTCATCCGCACGACGGAAGAACGGCACGAAAAGGTCGTACAGAAGCTCATGCAGATTTCCTACGACAACGGCGACATCTACAAGGGCGAATACGCCGGCTGGTACTGCACGCCCTGCGAATCCTTCTGGCCGGAAAACAAGCTGCCTGAAGGACAGCACATCTGCCCGGACTGCGGCCGTCCCCTTGAGCTGGTCAAGGAAGAAGCCTACTTCCTGAAAATGAATAAATACGCCGACCGCTGGCTGAAATTCATCGAAGAAAATCCCGATTTCATCCAGCCCGAATCGCGGCGCAACGAAATGATCGCCTTCGTCAAGAGCGGCCTCGAAGACCTGTGCGTATCCCGCACGTCCTTCGACTGGGGCATCAAGGTACCCTGGGACCCGAAGCACGTCGTATACGTCTGGTTCGACGCCCTGGCAAACTACCTGACGGCGGCGGGTTACATCGACGACCCGGAAAAATTTGAAAAATTCTGGCCGGCCAACCTGCACCTCGTCGGCAAGGAAATCGTCCGCTTCCATACGATCATCTGGCCGATCATGCTCATGAGCTGCGGCCTGCCCCTGCCGAAGAAGGTCTTTGGCCACGGCTGGCTCATCGTCGACGGCACGAAGATGAGCAAATCTTTGGGCAACGTCGTCGACCCCATTCCCCTCATCGAACGGTACGGGGCCGACGCCCTGCGCTACTACCTGCTCAAGGAAGTGCGCCTCGGCCAGGACGGCAACTTCTCCCTGCCGTCGTTCATCAACCGCATCAATTCCGATCTGGCCAACGACCTGGGCAACCTCCTGCAGCGCACCCTGGCCATGGTTGAAAAATACGAAGGCGGCGTCGCCGCCGGCCCGACGGTCAAAGAACCTGTCGACGACGAACTGGCAGCCTGCGCCGTCGAAACGGCCAAGCAGTTTGAAGCCCTCATGGACGACATGAAGATCAACGACGCCATCAACGACGTCTGGGGCCTCATCCGCCGCAGCAATAAATACATCGACGAAACGACGCCGTGGGTCCTGGCCAAAGACGAAGCCAAGGCCGAACGCCTCCAGACCGTCTTGTACAACCTCCTCGAATCGCTGCGGGTCATCGCCCTCCTCGTCAGCCCCTTCATCCCTGTCAGCGCCGCCGACATGTGGAAACAGCTCGGCCTGGCTGACTTCGACAAGGCCCTCCTTTCCGACGGCCAGACCTGGGGCGGCTATCCGGCCGGTACGAAGGTCTGCAAGGGCAATGCCCTCTTCCCGCGGTACGACTTGAAGGAAGAAATCGCTGAAGACGAAGCGGCTAAGAAGGCGGCCCAGGCCTGCCCGGCAGCGCAGGAACCGACGAAGCCGGAAATCTCCATCGACGATTTCGGCGCCGTAGATCTGCGCGTCGGCAAGGTCGTCGCCTGCGATAAGATTCCCAAGGCGAAAAAACTCCTGAAGCTGCAGATCGACCTCGGCACGGAAACGCGCCAAGTCGTCAGCGGCATTTCCCAGTACTACGAACCGCAGGACCTCGTCGGCAAGAGCGTCGTCGTCGTGACGAACTTGAAGCCCGTGAAGCTGTGCGGCGTCGAATCGAAGGGCATGATTTTGGCAGCCTCCGACGGCAATGGCAACCTGCAGGTCGTCTTCGCCGACGGCATGGCGCCGGGAAGCCGGGTGCGCTGATGCTGTTCGATACGCACTGCCACATTACGTCGGGCTCGTATACCAAAGACCGGGAAGACGTGATCCAGCGGGCCTTTGACGCCGGCATGAAATATATGATGTGCCCCGGTACGGACGTGCCGTCGTCTGCGGCGGCCGTCGCCCTGAGCCATCAGTACAAGGAAGTCTACGCCGCCGTTGGCATCCATCCCGAAGACGCGGCGTCGGCGACTCCCGAAGGCTTCGAGCAGATTCGCCAGTGGCTCAAGACGGAGCCGAAGGTCGTGGCTATTGGCGAAGTCGGCCTCGATTATTACTGGCCCGAGCCGTCCCACGAAATCCAGCAGGAAGTATTTATCGAGCAGATCAAGATGGCCCTCGAATTCGACATGCCCCTGGATATTCATGACCGGGAAGCCCACGGCGACACGATGGACCTCCTGCGCAAATACGGCAAGGGGACGCGGGGCGTCTTCCACTGCTATTCGGGGAGCCTCGAAATGGCCGAAGAGCTCATCAAGATGGGCTATTACATCGGCTTTACAGGTACTATGGTGTTCCCGAAGTCGACGAAGCTCAAGCGCATCGCCGCCGAACTGCCCATCGACCGCATCCTCATCGAAACGGACTGCCCGTACCTTACGCCGCCGCCGTACCGGGGCAAGCGGAACGAACCGGCCTACGTCCAGTACGTAGCCGACGAAATCGCCCGCCTGCGGGGCATGACGACGGAAGAAGTGCGGCAGATTACCCTGGAAAACGGCAAGCGCATCTTCGGCATCACCGGTGACGAAGGATGACGCGGCCGAAGATCAAGCTGACGCTCATCGATAAGAAGGGCCCCTGCGGATGCCATCGGGGCCACCGCATCGGCGATACCTTTGATTACGACACGGAGCGGGGCAAGCTCTGCCCCATGGCGATGCACGTCGCCTTTCCCTACGTCGATATCCTGCGCTATGGCGGCGCCATTCCGGGACAGCCCGAGGGCACGGCTGTCTTCTGCTGCCCCGACGCCGACGTCATCAACGTATTCAAAGCGGAAATCGTAACGGAATAACAACGAAGCAGCAGGCCGGTCCCGCGGGGCAGCCTGCTGCTTGCTATATCCTGTGATATTATTTGCTGCAAAGGAGCGAATCGGCATGATCCAACAGCTGTACCACAACCCCGACATCTACCAGATTCACGTAGATTTGCCGGACAACCCCCTGAAATACCTCAACTCGTACGTCGTCAAGGGGCCGACGCGCCACCTGGTCATCGACACGGGGTTCAACCGGCCCGAATGCCAGGCGGCCTTGTGCGGCGGCCTGCGCGAGTTGGACGTCGACCTGAGCCGGACGGACTTGTTTCTGACCCACCTCCACGGCGACCACAGCGGCCTCGTCGGCTTGTTTACCGCCGCCGGCTGCCCCGTATACATGAATGAAATAGACTATACCTATTTGTGCGACGAACACGCCGGACAAGCCTGGCAGTTCATCGAAGACACGTACATGAAGGAAGGCATGCCGCCGGAGGACATCAAGAGCCAGTTCACCAATCAGGCCCGCCGCTACTCGCCGCGCATCGATTTCCCCATCCATGCCGTAGCCGACGGCGACGTCGTGCGCCTGGCCGACATCGACTTTCACGTCATTCATACGCCGGGACACACGAAGGGTATCTGCTGCCTCTACCTGCCGGAGCAGGAAATCTTCTTCACCAGCGACCACATCCTCTTCGACATTACGCCGAACATCCAGGTGTGGCCCAATATGAGCGATTCGTTGGACCATTACCTGGAAAGCCTGGAAAAGGTGCGGAGCCTGCCGGTCAAGCTGGCCCTGCCGGGACACCGCAAGGGCAGTACGTCCATCGTCGGGCGCATCGACGAAATCAAGGAACACCACCGCCGCCGCCTGAACGAAGTCCTGTCCATCGCCGCCGCCCAGCCGGGCTCGACGGCCTACGACATCGCTCCCCATATGACCTGGTCCATGCGCGGCAAGAAGTGGCATGAATTCCCGCCGACGCAGAAATGGTTCGCCATGGGCGAGACCCTAGCCCACATCGAATACCTGCTCCATCACGGCCAGCTGCGCCGGGAAGAGCAGGGCGGATTGTTCCGCTATTATCCCGTATAAGGGAATGCAAAAAGACTCGTACTGCACGGAAGCGTACGAGTCTTTTTATGAAGAGGGGACACTTATTTTGCAATCAAGTTCAAAGCTTGTTCCAGGTCGGCGATGATGTCTTCTGCGTTTTCTAGCCCTACGGACAGGCGGACCAGCCCTTCGCTGATGCCGGCCATTTTTAATTCGTCCGGCGTGTAGGTCGAATGAGTCATGGATGCGGCGTGCTCGATGAGGGTTTCGGCGTCGCCTAAGGACACGGCCAGCTTGCAGAGTTTGACGTTGTCCATGACGACGGCTCCTTCGGCCTTGCCGCCCTTGAGCTCAAAGGAAATCATGCCGCCGGGCAGGGCCATCTGCTTCTTAGCCAGGTCGTACTGGGGGAAGCTCTTGAGGCCGGGATAGCTGACCGAGGCTACGGCCGGGTGGTCTTCCAGGAATGCGGCTACCTTCATGGCGTTGGCGCAGTGCCGTTCCATGCGGATTTCCAGCGTTTTCAGGCCGCGGGCGATGAGGAAGGCGTCGAAGGGGCTCAGGACGGAGCCTGTCATGTCCTTGATGCCGAAGAGGCGGACCTGGTCGATGTAGTCCTTGCGGCCGCAGACGAAGCCGGCGATGACGTCGCCGTGGCCGTTCAGGTACTTCGTCGCCGAGTGGACGACGATATCGGCGCCCAATTCGACGGGCCGCTGGATGTAGGGCGTGCAGAAGGTGTTGTCGACGACGACTTGGCAGCCCTCGATCTGGTGGGCCATGGCGCTGATTGTTTCGATATCCATGATTTTCAGCGTCGGGTTGGCCGGCGTTTCCAGATAGACGGCCTTCGTGTCAGGGCGCAGGGCCTTCTGCACGGCGTCTAGATCGGTCATGTCGACGAAGGTCACGTCGACGCCGTAGCGGGTCAGGCCGTGGTTCATGAGGGCGAAGGTGCAGCCGTACAGCGTTTCGCTGGCTACGAGGTGGCCGCCCTGCCCCAGGAGAGTCCACAGGGCCGAGGAAATAGCACCCATGCCCGAGCCGGCGGACACGCAGGATTCCGTGCCTTCCAGCAGGGCGATTTTTTCTTCGGCGACGGCGCAGGTCGGGTTTCCCAAGCGGCTGTAAATGTAGCCGTCCTCCTGCAGGGCGAAGCGGCTGCCGCCCTGGGCGGCCGAGTCGAAGACAAAGGTCGACGTCTGATAGATCGGGGCGGATAAGGCTCCGAACGTATTGGGCGCGGCTCCGCCGTGAATAGCCCGCGTAGCAAATCCTAACTGCATTAATTCTTCTCGTTTCATAAGTACCAGCCTCCTTGTCATACTATCGGCATGTATATAAATCCGAATGGCGAGGGCTTATCGGGCCCTCTTGCTATCTCAAAGTATATCAGCTATACTTTGACTTGAATAATATCGGGTAATGCCAATAAACCATAGATAAAAACTATGGAATAACGAGGAGGCGACAAAATATGACGCTGCAGCAGCTTAGGTATATCGTGGAGGTGTATAAGTGCGGGTCCATTACGGAGGCAGCCCACCGGCTGTTTATTGCCCAGCCGAGCCTGAGCAAGGCCATTAAGGACGTAGAGGACGAATTTCACATTACGATTTTAAAGCGCGGCCGCCACGGCGCGTCGTTTACGGAAGACGGCATGAAATTTCTCCAGTTTGCCCATCGGGTTCTGGACGCGTCCGACGACATCTACGAGTATTTCTCTCAGGGCCAGCCTAAGGAAAAGGATATCTATCTGTCCGTATCGTCGCAGCACTACATGTTCCCCGTCGACGCGCTGATACGGTTCATGCAGCGGAAGGCCGGCGCGGCGGGCTACGTCGCGCGCATTCGGGAGGTCAAGACGCTGCAGGTCGTACAGGACGTCCTCGTGCAGGACAGCCAGATCGGGATTTTATATGTGTCCGACCTCATCGCCTCGTATATGCACCGGCTGTTTGAGAAAAACAACTTGGAGTTTATCCCCTTTTATAAATTCCCGCCCTACGTCTATCTCAGCAAGCGTCATCCCCTGGCGGGGCAGAAATCGCTGACCGTGCAGAAGCTGGCCCGCTATCCCTATGTGCGGTATGAGCAGGGAGGCGATCCCTATCAGTTTTCCGAAGAATTCGTCATACCGGAAATCTGCTCCCAAAAGGTCGTCTACGTGACGGACCGCTCGACGATGTTCAGCATCTTGTCCCATACGGACGCCTACAATCTGGGCACGGGCTGCCTGATTCCTTCCGTTGCCAGCGACGACATTACGGCTATTCCCCTCAAAGGGGAATTCGGCGGCATGACGATCGGCTGGATACAGCTCAAGAACATGTCTCTCAGCGCGGAAATGGAAGAATACATCCGCCTCCTGCGGGAATCGCTGTGCCAGGTAGCCCATGTCAGGACATAGGATATATCCTGGGATGAATTTCCTATCCATATAAAATATCTATGGAATACTGTTACGGATATATATTTTTTGTTTGCCGCCGTTCATGGTATCATGAAGGAAAAATACATATGCCGCGGACGTATGTATATCTTGCGTGAAGAGTTTGATTATTTTTATACAGGAAGGAGCGAATACATGGATATTAAGGAAGAAATCAAAACGGGGAAAAAGCTGCTTCGCCAATCCGCCGTCGAGCCGAGCGGAAAGGCACTGATTCCCTTCGCCATCTTTGTCATCGTGTATTTAGGCTGCGGCGTCATCTTGGAATATCAAGGGGCGGAAATGGCCTTTTATCAGTTCCCGGCGCCGCTGGCAGCGATTATCGGCGTCATGGCCGCCTTCGTCTTGCTGACGGGGAGCTTTGACGAGAAGTTTGAGACCTTCGTCCGGGGCTGCGGCGATTCGAACATCCTCATCATGTGCATTATCTACCTGCTGGCCGGGGGCTTTGCCGCCGTGTGCAATGCCAGCGGCTGTCTGGACTCGACGGTCAACCTGGGGTTGACCTATATTCCGGCAGAATACTTGGCTGCAGGGATTTTCATCATTTCCGGCTTCATCGCGACGGCTACGGGCACGTCCTGCGGCAGCGCCGCCGCCGTCGGGCCCATCGCCATTGCTGTCGCCGACAAGGCGGGCATTTCCCTGCCCTTTATCATGGGCTGCGTTATCGGCGGCATCATGCTGGGCGACAACCTGTCCATCATTTCCGACACGACCATCGCGTCGACGCGGACTCAGGGCTGCGAAATGAAGGACAAGTTCAAGCTGAATTTCTGGCTGACCTTAGCGCCGGCAGTCATTACGGTCATCTTACTCATCGCCTTCGGCGAATCGGGAGCCGGCGCGACGTCGGGGCCTTACGAATTCGACTGGATCAAGGTCTTGCCGTATATCGCCGTGCTGGTGACGGCCGTCATGGGCGTGAACGTGTTCGTCGTCCTCGTAGGCGGTATTTTCCTGGCCGGAGCCATCGGCCTGTGGTACGGCGCGCTGGCTCCCTTGTCCTTTGCCCAGGCCATATATAAGGGCTTCCTCAGCATGAGCGACATTTTCCTCCTGTCCTTATTCACCGGCGGCCTGGCGGAAATGGTCAGCCGCGCCGGCGGCATCGCCTTCCTGCTGGACCGGGTGCAGCGCTTTATCCACGGGAAGAATTCGGCCGAGCTGGGGATTTCGGCCCTCGTGTCCATTACGGACATCGCCCTGGCCAACAATACCGTGGCCATCATCATCAACGGCGAAGTCGCCAAGGGAATCTGCTGTACCTTCCGCGTCGACCCGCGCCGCAGCGCCGCGTTGCTCAGCACCTTTTCCTCCATCTTCCAGGGCCTCATCCCCTACGGCGCCCAGATGCTCATTGTGACCAGCTTCGCCGCCGGCAGAGTCTCGCCGCTGGAAGTCATCCCCTACGCCTGGTTCATTTACCTCTTAGCCATTTCAGCTATCGTCTCGGTTTTCATCCCCTTTTCTGACGGCTTTATCAAGAAAGACCCGTGGAACTTTGAAACGGGGAAGCCGCAGAGCAAGTCGGCTCTGTAATTTCATAGGACGTTCGTGCAGACCTGCCCTCGTATTGCCGGGGGCAGGTTTTTTCTGTGTGAACTAGTTGACCGAAAAAAGAATACTTTGCTATAATGAGTAACATAAAAGAACAAATAAAAACATAAAATTTAGAAATCTAGGCTATATACCCTAAAGGAGGAGTACCCATGCTGCCTGTAGAACGACGGCAGTTCATTCTGGACGAACTGTATAAGAACAAGGCCGTGGCAGTAAACGAGCTGGCGCAGCAGCTCGGCGTCACGACGATGACCATACGAAGGGACTTGCAGCTGCTGGAAGACAACGGATTGGTGGAAAAGAGTCACGGCGGAGCCGTGCTGACGGAATCGCTAATCAAGGAAGCGACGTATCACAACCGCAAGCTGGTGCGGATACAAGAAAAGCGGCAGATTGCAGAAGCCGCCTTGCCGCTCATCGAATCGTCCATGAGCATTTACCTAGACGCTGGGACGACGAATTACGAATTGGCTGAATTGATCGCCAAGAAGCGCTGGGACGGGCTGACCGTCGTCACGAACGACCTGGCCATCGCCCAGGTATTGATGCCGGCGGCGGGGCTGGACGTGATTATGCTGGGCGGCTACGTCGACGAAGAATCGGGTTCGACCTGCGGCGCCTTGGCTACGAACATGGTCCGGCAGATGCATTTCGATTTGAACTTCCTGGGGACCCAGGCCGTGACGCCTGATTGGCGGGTCATGACGGCCAACGCCCAGAAAATTGATTTGAAGCGGGCCTGCGTGGAAGCCGCTGACAAGACCGTGCTGGCGGCGGATCATTCCAAGTTCAAAAAGCACAAGCTGCATTATATTTTTGATATCTGGGCCATGGATGTGGTCATCAGCGATTACGTCCTGGAGCCGGAGGAAGAAAAGCTGTTTCAAGAGCATAACGTGACGTTTATACACGTGTAACGGAGGGATAGCATGCATGAATTTGTTGTAATTGCCGACGATTTTACCGGCGCGAACGACACGGGCGTCCAGATCTGCAAGAAGGGGATTCCCGTGCGAGTGCTATTGGATGCGGCGCAGGTTGCCGGCAGCGAAGACAGCCTCGTCGTCGATACGGAGAGCCGTGTCGTATCGCCCCAGGAAGCGTACGACAAGGTCTTTGGCGCCGTACAGGCCGTCATGGCTTCCGGCGGCTGCCGCTATTTGTACAAAAAGGTGGATTCTACCCTGCGCGGCCATATACGGGAAGAAGTCCGGGCTGCTATAGACGCCTATGAGCCGGAAACGATTCTTTTCGCGCCGTCCTATCCGGCCCAGGGACGATGGGTGCAGGGGAAGCGACTGTATGTGCAGGGAACGGCGCTGCTGGATACGGAAATCGCCAAGGACCCGCGCAATCCGCTGGAGTGCGATAATATTGCCGAGCTGCTGGAGCCCTGTACGGGATCGGTTCGTCATTATGCCGTGTCCGATTTAGAAGGAGAGACCGTGCGCATTGGCGCAGGAGCCTATACCTTTGACGCCGTGTCGCCGGACCATTTGACGTATATCGCCCGGCAGGCCGTAGATTCGGGCCGCCGGATCCTGTGGATTGGTTCCGCCGGCTTGGCGGAAGCCTTGCTGAACGTCCTGTATCCGCCGAAACCGGCCGTCGCCATCGTCGGCAGCATCAGCGGCAAGACGATGGAGCAAATCGCCTATTGCCGGGCCCAGGGCGTGCCTGTCATTCGCATCGACATGGCGAAGGCTCATCAGACCGGCAGCATACGGGAAGAGCTTGCTCAGGCGGCGGCGTTCCTGCAGAGCGGTACGGATGTCGTCGTTACGGCGGCGGCCTGCCGGCAGGATTATGAAGACTTCGTCGCTTATGGAAAGCGGATCGGCTTGTCGACGGATGCCTTAGCCGAATGTACGAAGCGCACCCTGAGCGAGGCCGTCCCGCAGCTGCTGCAGAAGGCCGACGCGGCGGGATTGTTCCTGACTGGCGGAGACACGGCGATCGCCGTCATTCAGGCCCTGCAGTGCGCAGGCTCGCATATTCAGCAGGAAATCCTGCCGGGATTTGTGCAGGGACGACTTTGCGGCGGCCCATGGGACAGCATGGCTGTCGTCACGAAAGCCGGGGCCTTCGGCAGCAAGGCGGACATATGGGCCTGCATGCAGCGCTTGCGAATGCTGTAAAGAACATAAAGCCTAAATGAACGAAAAAGCTGCGGAATGGAGAAAGAATCTTCATTTCGCAGCCTTTTTGTTTGAATATGTTTGTTTGTGTTTTGGTCATGTTAAAATATCATAATGCAGACGTATTCAGCAGTTCAGAATCATGAACTAAAATAGCCGTACAGGCTGAAATGTTGCGGCGTATCGGCCGTTGCGGCACATGATAAAAAAGCATGCCGTCGATATGACTTTTGTATTGACTTATAGGGCGTTGAAATTTATAATAAAAGCAACAAAAATAAACAAAACAAAACAACATAAAACTTGCATATCTGTTGCTTTGTGGAAGGAGGAGCTGTCTTGGCAGCAAAATTTGTCGGCATTACGATGGGCGATCCTGCCGGTATCGGCCCTGAAATATCGTTAAAAGCTCTGGAATATCATCATGAATATCAGCAATCTACGGTGATTTACGGCAGCTACGGCGTGTTGAAATACTATCATGACGCGCTGAAGATGAAGACGCCCTTGGCGCGTATCGACAGCGTGGGAGATTTCAAACCGGGCTGTATCAACGTCATTTCCGTCGTAGAGTTGGAAGTGGGAAAGGACTTTAAAATCGGTCAGGTATCTGCCGCCGCCGGCGACGGCGCGTATCAGTATATCGCCCGGGCTATCGACGACGCCATGAAAGGCGATATCAGCGTCGTCACGACGGCGCCGCTCAATAAGGAAGCCCTTCACAAGGGCGGCCATAACTTCGACGGCCACACGGAAATATTCGCGACGCTGACCGGCACTCAGACGTATACGATGATGCTCTGGTGCGAAACGATGTCCGTCGTCCACGTTTCGACGCACTGTTCCCTGCGGGAAGCCTGCGACAGGGCGACGAAGGCCCGCGTCCTCGAATGCATCCATTTAGCCGACGACGCCATGAAGCGGCTGGGAAAACCGTCGCCGCGAATTGCCGTCGCCGGGCTCAATCCGCACAGCGGGGAAGCAGGTATCTTCGGCCGGGAAGAAATTGAAGAAATCACGCCGGCCATTGAAGCTGCGAAGCAGGAAGGCCTTTGCGTAGACGGGCCCGTATCGCCGGACACGGTATTCTTAAAGGCCCATAAGGGCGTATACGACATCGTCGTGGCCATGTACCATGACCAGGGACATATCCCCGTGAAGATGATGGCCTTTGATTCGGGCGTCAACGTCACCCTGGGCCTGCCGATCATCCGCACGTCTGTCGACCACGGCACGGCCTTCGATATTGCCGGAAAGGGAATCGCCAACGAAGAAAGCATGCTGTACGCCTTGGATTTAGGAAAAAACTTTATTACACAATAAGATGATCTTGAGGGAGGGGATAGAATGGCGTTTAAAGCGAAAGGGCTTATTACACCGGTAGTTACTGCATTGACAGAGGCAGAAGCGTTTAATAAATTAGAATATCAATCTTTTATTAACCATTTGATTGAAGCGGGAGTTCACGGTATTTTCCCTTTGGGGACGAACGGTGAATTTTACGCCTTTACGGCCAAAGAAAAATTGGAAATCATCGAAGCTGCTGTAGAAGCCGTCGACGGCCGCGTTCCCGTTTACGCCGGTACGGGCTGCGTGACGACGAAAGAAACGATTGAATTGTCCAAAGCTGTACAGGCTATGGGCGGCGTAGACTGTTTGTCCATCATCACGCCGTACTTCGCAAAGGCCTCTCAGGGCGATCTCATCGAGCACTACAGCGCCATTGCCAAGAGCGTAGATATGCCTATTCTCCTGTACAATATTCCAGCCCGGACGGGAAATTCTATCGAATATAAAACGGTGAAGCAGCTGGCGGCATATGAAAACATCATCGGCATTAAGGACTCGAGCGGCAACTTCGACAACATGCTCAAATATATCGAAAATACGGATCCGCGCTTGTGTGTATTAGCCGGCAGCGATTCTCTCATCCTGTGGACCCTCATGGCTGGCGGTACGGGAGCCATCTCGGGCTGCTCCAACGTCTTCCCCGAATTGATGGTCAGCATTTACAACTATTGGGAAGCAGGCGACATGGAAAAAGCGAACGAATCGCAGAAGAAAATCCGCGCCTTCCGCAACGTCATGCAGATGGGCAATCCCAACTCGGTCGTTAAATTAGCCGTCAACATGAGAGGCTACAACGTAGGGCCGGCCCGGCAACCGTTAAATTGTACGGATCCCAGTATAGTACAAGCGCTTAAAGAAGTATTCAAACTGTATGAGTAAGGAGTGATTCATCATGTCTATTTCCAGCACGTATCTCGATTCTTTAACTCCGTCGGCAATTCGCAGTATTACTGCAAAAATTAGAGATAAGGCAAGCCAAGGAATCAAAATTGATTCTTTTGCCGGGGGATTGCCGGCGCCGGATTTATTCCCTGTAAAGGAATTGGAAGAAATTACAGTTAAAGCCTTCCAAGAAGAAGGTGGAGAAGTAATTCAATATGCGGCATCAGATGGATATACTCCTTTACGAGAAGAGATTGCCCGCTTGATGAAAGAGAAATTTGATGTAACGAATATTACTTTTAAAAATGTCTTCATTACTTGCGGGTCTCAACAGGGCCTCAACTATATATCCAAAGGGCTGATTGAAGACGGAGATTGCGTTGTATGTGAGACACCGACATATGTAGGAGCCATTGACAGTATAAAAGCTTATAACCCGACTGTAATCGGCGTTCATATGGATGACGACGGTATTAATTTAGAGGAATTAGAAGCCGTTTTAAGAGGAAATACCGTAAAATTTATTTATCTGATTCCCGACTTTCAAAATCCCAGCGGCCGCAGTATGTCGGTCGAAAAACGCAAACAAATTGTAGAACTGGCAGAAAAATACGATACATATATTTATGAAGATGCGCCGTACAGTCTCATTTCGTTTACTGGTAACATTATGCCAGCTGTCAAATCCTTCGATAAATATAACAGAGTGATATATGCGGGATCTTTTTCTAAAACGATTGCTCCGGGACTTCGTGTAGGTTGGATCGTTGCAGACGAAGAAAGCATTACAAAATTAGTATATATGAAAATGAGGGATGACTTGCAGGTTAACAATATTGCGCAAAGACAAGTATACGGATATCTGTACAACTATAATTTTGATGAGCATTTAGCTACGATTCAAGGCATATACAAAGAACGCAGAGACTGCATGTTGCAGGCTGTTAAAACCTATTTCCCTGAAGATACGAAAGTGGTCGTGCCGGAAGGCGGATTATTCATGTGGTTGGAATTAAATCCGTCTATTGATACGCTGCAAATGTTTGATTATGTTTTTAGCAAAAATATTGCATATGTGCCGGGAACGTTCTTTTGCGTAGGGGAAAAGGGACTCAATACGATGCGGCTGAATTTTGCGACGCTGGATACGGACGTTATCCAAACGAAAATTGCCGAATTAGGAACGCTGATAAAATCTTATATGGAAGCCCGTAAATAGGGGAAAAGAGGGTGTGACTGATGACAAGTAAAAAGAAAATGTCCCTTGGGACTAAATCTTTGATTGGCGTAGGATTAGGGTTATTATTAGGCGCGGTATTAGTACAAATTCCGCCGGGAATGATTCGAGACGAATTCTTGGTCAATGGGGTATTCGAATTTATTGGAAAAGCGTATTTAACGTTATTAAAGATGACCATCATTCCCTTCGTATTTTGTTCGTTGATTGTGGGAATGTCTTCGGCGACTGACGTAAAACAGGTAGGCCGCGTAGGTTCTAAAATATTAATGTTATACGTTGTCTTTGAAATCGTAGCGTCTGCCTTTGGTATTTTAGGTGGCATCATACTGCAGCCCGGCAGCGGCGTCGATATGGGAACTATTTCGCTGGAAGAAACTGCCGCAGCTAAAGCTACGTCCATATCTTTTGTAAACGTATTGCTGAATATGCTGCCTTCCAACATCTTTGCGTCCTTAGCTAAAGGGGACATGATACATGTTGTCTTATTTGCCACATTGATCGGCGTTGTTATCAGTTTAATTCAAGAAAAGGCTAAACCGGTTAAAGACGTCGTTGATTCGTCTTATGCTATCATGACCAAAGTTGTTGATATCGTCATGCAGTTAACTCCTATCGGCGTTTTTTGCCTGATGGCTAAGACGGTTGTAACGGCGGGATATGCAGTCATTTTTGCCTTGGCTAAGTATGCTGTTTGTGAAATTTTCTTATTTGTTCTATTTGGGATTATCGTTTATATTCCGCTGTTAAAGTTTGGAGCAAAAGTCAGTCCTATCCCCTATTTGAGAAAATTCTCTCAAATGGCAATTATTCCCTTTTCCACTACGTCGTCTAATATCAGTATCCCTTATTCCTTAAAGCTATGTGATAATTTGGGCGTGTCGAATAAGATATCTTCCTTTACTATTCCTCTTGGTGCTACGGTAAATATGGATGGCAGCGCTATTATGCAGGGGATGACAGCGATGTTTGTGGCGCAGTTATATGGAATTGAACTGACGGCCTCTATGATTATTACCATTGTTATTACGGCTACGTTAGGGACAATCGGTTCGCCCGGTATGCCTGGCGTAGTTATGGTTACGCTGCTGACCGTGCTTTCGTCGGTAGGCTTTCCGTTGGATGCGATTGCTATCATTGTTGGTATTGACCGCTTTACCGATATGTTCAAAACCGTACTAAATGTCATGGGGGATTCTGTTTGCACTTGCGTTGTAGGTCGTTCTGAAGGCGAATTAAACGAAGCAGTTTATTATGACATGAGTAGGAAGATTGACTTCAATTGAGGAGGAACACGATGAATCAATGCCAGTTAACGATTCCCGGCGTTACGTATGCCGGCCCGGGAAGTATTGAAAAGATTTCAGAGATTATAGAAAAAGAAGGGGTTTCTTCCGTCTTATTGTTTACGGATAAGGGGATTCGCAGTACGGGCTTGACGGCCCCGATTGAAGCTCTTTGTGCAGACGTGGCCTTGACTGTCATCGACGATTTGGCGACGGAGCCTTCCTATCAGGATGTAGAGCGGGTCATCGCCGAAGTCGAAGACAGCCGTATTGACCTGATTATCGGCGTCGGCGGCGGCAGCGTCATGGATGCGGCGAAATTGGCCAGCATCGTCATCGGCGCCGACTACGGCGTCCGCGATCTCTTAAAGGACCCGACGATTGCTAAGAAGTACATCAAGTCGCTCATGATTCCTACGACTTGCGGCACTGGCTCGGAAGCGACGTGCAATTCTATCGTCGCCGTGCCGGAACAGCAATCCAAGCAGGGCATCGTCAATACCTGCATGATTCCCGACTACGTTATTTTGGATGCGGCCATGATTCACGGGCTGCCGCCGAAGATTGTGGCCTCTACGGGCGTAGACGCCTTGGCGCATGTCGTCGAATGCTTTACGTCTAAAAAGGCGACGATTCTCAGCGACACCTATGCAAAGGAAGGGGCGCGCAAGATATTCCGCAACATTCGCGAAGCCTATGCCGACGCCGATAATATGAAAGCGAAGACGGAGCTGCTCATCGGCGCATATTACGGCGGCATCGCCATTACCGGCTCCGGCACGACAGCCGTCCACGCCTTGTCTTATCCGCTAGGCGGGAAATATCATATTCCCCACGGCGTGTCGAACGCTATCCTCTTCGCCCACGTCATGGAGTTCAATAAGGACGCCTGCGCCGACCGCCTGGCTCTTCTCTGCGATGCCGTGTACCCGGAAAAGTACGCTGAAACGGTCGAAGCGAAGGCAGATTACATCATTTCGGAAATCAAGGACATCGTTGCCAAAGTACAGATTCCGACCAATCTGGAAGAATTAGGCGTAAAGAAAGAAGATATTGATTTCCTCGTAGAGGCCGGCAGCCAGCAGCAGCGCCTTTTGGTAAACAACTGCAAGGAACTGAGCCTGGACGATATTCGATACTTATATAATAAGTTGTTTTAAAAAGACTTTAATATCATAGCCTCCCAAGCGATAATACAGTAACAAAAAAAAACGGTAATTCCTGTGACAGGGAATTACCGTTTTTTTGTTATAAATGCATGCTCTCCTGATTGTTCATGGAGAAGCCGCCCCGTTCTACGTTGTCGAAGTCCAGGGCCGGGTCGTATTCTGCTTTGATGGCTTTTAGTTTTTTTACGAGGCCCCAGGGCTCCTGTACGGACAGGGTTTCGCCGCGGCCGGAGAGGACCCACAGGACTTTATAGCCTCGCGGCGGCTCGGCGAGCTTGGTTTCGCCCTTGCCGTCGGTGAAGTAGATGAGGAGGTCGGTGTCCTTGGCCTCGTTGGCGTATTGGAAGACCGGCGAGTAGGACGTGCCGCCTCGGACGTCGAGGCGGTTTTTGATGTCGGCCAGCTCGCGGACTTGATAGACGCGGCGGATTTCGTCGTCGCATTCGATGAGGGTGATGTCGTGCTTATAGTTGCGGACGATGTGGAAGACTTCCTGCATGGCCTGCTTGAACTCGCTGTCGCTGATGCTGCCGCTGATGTCGACGGCGACGATGAGCCTGGCCACGTGGGCCCGCAGGTGGCCGGGCAGGTCCAGCCGTTCCGGCTGGCGGCGGTTGCGCCGGGCCGTCGTCTTTTTCTTGCCGCTGGCGATGGAGCCGACCAGTTTTTTCAGGTACCAGTGCCAGGGCAGGTCTTCGTCTTCCGCTTTCAGGGCGGAAATCATGCTTTCCAAATAGTTGGAGAGCTGGCCCTTGTGGGCCGAATCGATGTATTTAGCCGTAAACTTCCGCAGGGTTTGTTCGTCTATGTCGTCCGATTCGTCCCAGGCGTCGTGAGTCTGGTCGGGACTGTAGGACACGGCGATGGTTTCGTCGCGGCGGCTCCCTTCTTCAATGGCGTCTTTTTTGTCCGTCCGCAGATCCAGGGCCGTCTGTATTTTTTCCACGTAGTATTCGAAGGACTCGAACGGCGTCAGCAGGAGGTCGAAGTTGATGTTGACCCAGTCGATGGTCGTGGAAAAGGGCGGCAAATGGTCCAGGTAGGTATTAACGACGACGTCCATGGCCAGGTTAATGGCCTGCTTGCTGTAGCTGCCCTTCAGCTCTTTGGCACGGACGAGGTGCATGGAGACGACGTGCAGGATTTGGTGCTTGATGGACGTTTCCATCTGCTCCGGCGACAGGGCGAGGAAGATGAGGGGGTTGAAATAGAGGATATACCGCGTGCCTTTGAAGGTGACGCTGGTGGCGTCGGCGATGCTGAAGCGGATTTCCTTGCCCATTTGAAACAGGAAATAGCCGAAGAAATTGTCCTTGTCCTCCATGAGGCGCAGGTTCAGCCTGTCGATGAAGGCGAAAAATTCCCTGGCGAAGGCCCTTGGGACGGGAGGCCGGGTTCCCTGGTTTTGCTGCTTCCGCAGGTCGTCGGCGACGAGGGAGGCTTTTTGGTACAGCAGGATGGCTTCGACGGTCAGATTGTGTTCCATAGGATCACCTGATAGGGCGGTACGCCTTGAAGTAGGCGTCGACGAAATTGGCGTTTTCGATAGCGTAGGCGTAGACCCGTTCGTTCGTGGCCTTGATGTCCTTCATGATGCCGATGAGGAGATCGACGGGATAGAGGGACAGGTATTCCATGAGGCGGTCTATCGCTTCGTCGGCCTGGCCGTCGTCTATGACATCGTCCAGGCGGCGGAGGATGTTCTTGGCCGCCAGGTACAGGCGCGTGTGGCTTTCGCCGGCGACGCGCTCTGCCAGGGACGGGTTCAGGGCCGGGCCGGAGAACACGTCGTCGTAGCCGATGAGGGGCTGGGCGTCCGATTCGATGAAGTTTACGAATTCTTCGGCGATGAGCTTGCCCACGTTGCCGCGGATGACGTTGAAGAATACAGCCTTCGGCACGTCGCCCTGCTGCGTGTAGAGCTTGTAGAGGTCGGAAATGCGCTCGTAGCTGCGCGGCGTGGCGTTGATGTCGCCGTCGTTGTGTTTATCCAGGTATTCCGGGAAGGTGGAAATAAATTCCATGACCTTCGGGTCGATGCCGGCGTCGGCGGCCCAGTCCAGCCACTGCAGGTAGTCCGCTTCCATATACAGCCAGACGAAGCGGTTTTCCTGGGCGGCATCCATGGCGACGGCTTCGTAGTCGTATGAGTCTGCCGGGTTCATGGCGGCGACGATGCGCACGTCCTTCGACAGGACGTAGCCGTTGATTTCCCTGTTGAGGATGAGGTTCATCAATTCCTGCTGCACGGCGTGCTCGCAGCGGTTGATTTCGTCGATAAACAGCAGTACGGTGCCGCCGGTGGCGATGACTTCGTCGATGGCCCGCAGCTTATGATGGACGGCGTAGACCGTCGTCTTTTCTTCGACGGTCTGTCCCGCGTCGTCGCGGCGCGTGTAGGTTTCAATCGTCGGCAGGCCGCCGATTTCCCCCTCCTTCAGGAGGTTGCCGTCGATATTGATGAGGGTCCAGCCGTGTTTTTCCGCCAGCTGGTGAGCCAGGGAGGTCTTGCCGATGCCGGTCTCGCCGACGAGAAGGGGCACTTCGCCGGCGGCCAGGACTAATTCTACGCTTCGTAAGGTGTCGATAAAATTCATGATAGTCTCCTATTTTATGGTTAATTTTTCGTCTACGGTGATTTTTTTGGCCTTGGCGCTGCCCCACTGGTCGACGAACAGGACCTTGTCGACGGGGCTCATGTCCAGGGCGCTGCAGTTGATAAAGGCGCGGACGTACGGCTCCGATACGTCGTCTTGAGACAGGACGCGCCGCAGCACCTCTTTGAGCTCGTCCCGGCTGATAACGCAGTCCTTGGGCACGTATTTCATGACCATCGGGTTGAGGGCGAAGAAGGACAGCATTTGTTCCTTCGTCGGATGGGAGAGGAGCAGGACGGCCTGCTCGGCCTTCTGGACGGCGGCGAAGACTGCCGACGGGGCCGGGGACTCGATATAGCGCAGGGCCTCATAGTTTTCGGCGATGGCCGCTTCCTGAACAGCTGCGCTGGGGTTCTTGATGTATTTTACGGCGTCGTAATTCTTGCGCACGGCCTGCAGCTGCAGCTCTTCGCTGGGATTGGGGATGTAGCGGATAGCCCATCCCGACTGGGAGAGAGCCGCCTGAATGAGGGCCGGCGACGGGTTTTCCACGTAGGCCAGGTTGTTCCAGCCGCTCTGCACGGCATGGAGCAGCAGGTCTTCCGGCGGATTGTCGATGAACTGGATAGCCCGCGCCGTATTGGCGATGGCCGCTTCTTCCATCTCCCGCGTCGGATTGTCGATGTACTGGAGGGCCAGGCCGTTGGTCTGGACGGCGAGGAGCTTCATAGCGTCGGTCGGGTTTTCTATGCGAGCGATGACGTAGGGGTTGTTCCGTATCATCTTCATGTATTTTTCAGTTTCCATAGAACGCTTCCTTTTCTTCATATACTATAAAACAATACAATGGGCGTATGGTAAGGCCCATACATGATTATATTAAACAAAAAAAAACAGGCCTGCAACTACATTTTGAAAAATGCGTTGGGCCTGCTGCTAAGGGCGGCTTATTTCCGTATCAGCGCCGCCGCGCGGTGGATGTTGATGAACGTCCCCATGACGTCGCGGAGGCGGAGGGGATCACCGGATGTATTGACGTAGAAGGACTGGCCGTCCGGCGCGTATACGCCGGTCAGGGTGCTGTCGAAGGAATAGGACTGCTCCCGCTTATTGGCGTGGAACGACGCCTTGTATTCGTTGATCTGGCGAATCAGCCGGCCCGATTGATAGGCTTCGGCGTCTAAGGGGTCGGCATACGTTTCGACGTAGAGGGTGCAGGACAGGTTTTCGAGGCTGTTGGGATAATCCATGGTCTGAATGGCCTGAATGGTATTGATATCGACGTAGACGACGCTGTCGTTCTGGGCGCTGACGACGCGGTAGCGGTCGGGCGACTGGAGCAGCGTGTCCGAATCCATAGCCTGGGACGTAGCGGAACCAGCTAGGAGCAGGAACGACAGGGATAAGAGGGAGAGAAGTTTTTTCATAGGGCTTCATCCTTTCTTCAGAGCGTATAGTATAAGAGAATTGTACATATTGTACCATACTCCAGAAGAAACGCAACGTCGGAAACGGTCGGGGCATGGCAGCGCCCGGCGGGAAAATGGAAGAAATATATTGAAAAATATATAAAGAATAGATATAATGGCAAGGTATTGTAAACGTCTGCGTGGGAACGCATCAGTCCCGATAACTAAGGCGTTTTCAGCCGTATTCCACTTGCGGAATCAAGGAAAATATCATAAAATACTCCTATGGAAAACGTAAATCCGTAATGTTGAATGGAGTTCTTGATGACCATATTGTAGTATACGGGAAAGGATTGGTTCATATGTTAGATTTTCGTATCCATACATTTTTATGCGTTTGCCGCTACATGAATTATACGAAGGCTGCCGCCGAATTGCAGATTACGCAGCCTGCCGTATCGCAGCATATCCGGCATTTGGAAAAAGAGTACCAGACTAAATTGTTCGACTACACGGGCAAGCGGCTGGAACTGACCCAGGCCGGTCAAATACTGCTCAACGCGGCGACGACGATCAGCCATGACAACGTCATGCTCAAGCAGCGCCTGCAGGACCTGCAGCAAAACAATAAATCCGTCGCCTTTGGGGCGACCCACACGATCGGCGAATTCGAGATCATCGACCGCCTGGCCGATTTCCTCCACGAGCACGCCGACGTGAACATCCGGATGAAGATTGCCGATACGGACAAGCTGCTGAAAGCCGTCGACGAGGGGATTATTGATTTTGCCATCGTCGAAGGGTTCTTCGACCAGGACCAGTACGAAACGCTGCTGTTTTCCAACGAGCCGCTCATCGCCGTATGCGGGCCCGATTACGACGCGCCGTCGGAAATGTCTTTGGCCGACTTGATGCGCTATCGGCTCATCGTCAGGGAAAAAAGCGCCGGCACCCGGGAGCTCCTGGAACGGAGCCTGGCCGAGCACAGCCTGACGATTTCCGATTTCCCCCTTCGCCATGAAGTAGGGAGCCCCCAGGCCGTAAAGGGACTGACGTGCCGCAACTGCGGCGTTGCCTTTTTATATGAAAAGTCCGTGCGGCAGGAAGTAAACGACGGACGGCTCAAAGAAATCGCCATCCGCGATTTTTCCGTTACCCACGCCGTGACGTTTTTGTGGCGTAAAGGCAGTATGTACAGCGCGATGTTCCGGCAGATGTACAATCAGCTCAAAGGCTGAGGGACGCGTCGCTGATTCATGATGTAGTAGTTATGTTTTCTGAAAGGGTGAAATATCATGTTATATTCGACAGAAGTAAAGAATATGTGTCCCGTAAAAAAGGGCGCGTATCACGGCCCGGCACCGATTCCTGAAGAAGGCAAATGGGTGCAGGTCAAAGAAATTAAGGATATCAGCGGTCTGACTCACGGCGTAGGCTGGTGCGCTCCTCAGCAGGGCGCCTGCAAGCTGACGCTGAACGTAAAGGACGGCATCATCGAAGAAGCCCTCGTAGAAACCCTCGGCTGCTCCGGCATGACCCATTCGGCAGCGATGGCTTCGGAAATCCTGCCGGGCAAGACGCTCCTCGAAGCGCTGAATACCGACTTGGTATGCGACGCTATCAACGTAGCTATGCGCCAGCTCTTCCTGCAGATCGTATACGGCCGCACGCAGACGGCCTTCTCCGAAGGCGGCCTTCCCATCGGCGCCAGCCTGGAAGATTTGGGCAAGGGCCTGCGCAGCCAGGTCGGCACGATGCTCGGCACGAAAGCCAAGGGCACGCGCTATCTGGAAATGACCGAAGGCTATGTCACCCGCATGGCTCTCGACGAAGAAAACCAGGTCATCGGCTATGAATTCATCCACCTCGGCAAGATGATGGACGCTATCAAAAAAGGCGTAGAACCGGCGCAGGCCATGGAAGACGCCAAAGGCCATTACGGCCGCTTTGACGAAGCAGCTTCGTATATCGATCCGAGAAAAGAATAAGGAGGGCTCATCATGGAATTGTTTGAAAGCTACGACAGAAGAATAGATAAAATCCTCGGCGTGCTGAAAGAATACGGCATCGGCAGCGTGGAAGAATGCCGCGACATCTGCGCCGCCGCAGGCATCGATCCGTATCAGATCGTAAAGACCGTTCAGCCTATCGCCTTTGAAAACGCCGGCTGGGCCTATACGGTAGGCGCGGCCATCGCCATCAAGAAGAACGCCCGCACGGCTGTAGAAGCGGCGAAAGCTATCGGCGAAGGCCTGCAGGCCTTCTGTATTCCCGGCTCCGTCGCCGACGACCGCAAGGTAGGCCTCGGCCACGGCAACCTGGCGGCTATGCTGCTCCAGGACGAAACGCAGTGCTTCTGCTTCCTTGCCGGCCACGAATCCTTCGCCGCCGCTGAAGGCGCTATCGGCATCGTCCGCAACGCCAACAAGGCCCGCAAGGTGCCCCTGCGGGTTATCCTGAACGGCCTCGGCAAGGACGCTGCCCAGATTATTTCCCGCATCAACGGCTTTACGTACGTACAGACCCAGTTTGATTACGGAACGGGCGAACTCCACATCGTCCGCGAAATCCCCTATTCCAAGGGTGAACGGGCCAACGTCCGCTGCTTCGGCGCCGACGACGTCCGCGAAGGCGTGGCTATCATGCATCACGAAGGCGTCGACGTATCCATTACGGGCAACTCGACGAACCCGACCCGCTTCCAGCATCCCGTTGCCGGCACGTACAAGAAAGAATGCGTCGAAATGGGCAAGAAGTACTTCTCCGTCGCTTCCGGCGGCGGTACGGGCCGCACGCTCCATCCGGACAACATGGCTGCCGGTCCGGCTTCGTACGGCATGACCGATACGATGGGCCGCATGCACTCTGACGCTCAGTTTGCCGGCTCGTCTTCCGTACCGGCTCACGTAGAAATGATGGGCTTCCTCGGCATGGGCAACAACCCCATGGTCGGCGCGTCCGTCGCTGTCGCCGTAGCCGTAGAAGGCGCAGCCAAGGAAGGCAAATTCTAATTCGGCATTGCCTCATATTCGCAAAGTGCAAAACGCAGTTTCCCAATCGGGAAGCTGCGTTTTTTGACGCTCCTGTAGTATTGTGATATAATATATCCCGACAAAAATATATAAAGCGACAAAAGGCTATCCGGCAAGATGCGTTTCGGTCTGTTGCGGATAGCTTGTTTCTTGTGAAATCATATATAACCTGCTAATAAGACAAGATGTAAACGGTAATGACGTAGTAGTGAAATGGGGTATTCGATGAAGACGAGAAAAAAAATTGCAGCTATGATATGTTTCATGATGATGACTTCTGTATCGGTTGTCGGCGCGACGTTTCATCCCGGTGACCGGGGCGATCAGATCGTGGCGATTCAAAACGCCTTAGTCCGCAACGGCAGCGACATCGCCGTCGACGGCGATTACGGCACGGGGACGAAGGAAGCCGTCAAGGCCTTTCAGGAACGGCACGGCCTGGACGTAGACGGCATCGTCGGCGCTCAGACCTACGAAGCGCTCATGGGAGCGGCTATGCCGGAAAACGTGAGCAGCCACTTTATTGAAAAAAAAGCGATTAAAAACAAGGGGAAAGAAAACCTCATGTTCCCTCTGGTCACGGCGGACAACGCCATCAGCGTCGTCCAGCAGGCCTTGGCCAATAAGGGCTATAACCTCGACGTAGACGGCGTCTTCGGCGTTGGCACGGAACAGGCCGTCCGCAAATTCCAGGCTGACAACGGCCTCGACGTAGACGGCGTCGTCGGCAAGGCGACATTCTACGCCCTGACAGGGGAAGCGCTGCCCGGCGGCCCCCTGCGCCGCTTCGGAAACGGCGGCTACGGCAGCGCGACGGGCACTGCTAACTCCCGCCTCGCCAAGCAGCTCCTGGGTATCGCCAACCAGTATAAGGGCGTGCCCTACGTCTTCGGCGGTTCTACGCCGTCGGGCTTCGACTGCTCAGGCTTTACGCGCTACGTCTATTCGGCCGTAGGCATCAGCCTGCCCCGCTGCGCCGACGAACAGTACAGCGTCGGCAGCGACGTATCTATGTCCAACCTCCAGCCCGGCGACCTGGTATTCTTCTCGACGTATGAACCGGGCATTTCCCACGTAGGCATCTACATCGGCGACAGCCAGTTTATCAACGCCTCCAACGACGGCGTCAGCGTAGCCGACCTCAACAGCCGCTACTGGGCGTCCCGCTACGTAGGAGCCAAACGGGTCATCAACGGATAAACCGCACGAATTTCATATGGCAACATACAGCGCGCCCTTCTGCGCCAGATAGAGTTATCTGGTACAGAAGGGCGCGTTTTGTCATTTCAGCAGTTTATGGGCTAAGGCGTAGTCGACGAGCTCTGATTTCGTCGTGCAGCCCAGCTTCTGCATGAGCCGCGACTTGTACGTCGATACGGTCTTGATGGAAATGTGGAGCGTATCGGCGATGGCCGCCAGGGAATAGCCGTGGACGAGGTAGGTCAGGACTTCCCGCTCGCGGGCCGACAGGTCGACGGGGTCCTTCGGCGGGTCGATGAGGCTGTTTAAGAGGGTGTGGGCGTCCTTGTCGCTGAGGTAGCGGCGGCCGCTCATGACGGTGCGCAGGGCCTGGAACAGCTCCGTGTCGATGGCGTCCTTGCAGATGTAGCCGTCGGCCTCCTGGGTCATGACCTCCTTGATGTACTGCTGCTCGCTGTACATGGTGAGGACCAGTATTTTGACGGCCAGGCCGCGCCGTTTGATTTCCTTCAGGCAGTCGAGGCCGCTCATGACCGGCATGGACAGATCGAGCAGGACGACGTCGACAGGCGTCGTTTTTAAGATGTCCAGTACCTCGCGGCCGTTGGAGGCCTCGGCGGCGACGTGAAAATCGCCTTGGGACGACAGGAGCAGCTTGAGGCCCGTGCGCAGGATGCGGTGGTCGTCGGCGAGCAGTATGTTAATCGGTTTGGTCATGGGAGACGCCTCCTTCGTCAGATGAATCTTTCAGCGGCAAGGTAATGACGATGCACGTGCCGTCGTTGGGGTAGCTGTCGATATAAAAATGGCCGTTGAGCAGCTCCGCCCGTTCGCGCATGCTGACGATGCCCAGGTGGTTGTCGAGGCGGGCCTGCTCCAGCGTATCTTCGCTGAAGCCGACGCCGTTGTCCGTAATAGACAGGGTCAGGGTCTCGTCGTCGGTTTTGATTGTAATATCTACCGCATCGGCCTGGGAATGGCGGACGATGTTGGTCAGGGCTTCCTGCATCAGGCGGTAGCACAAGAGGGAAATCGGATGGGACAGGTGGGAAAAATCGCCGCTTTGGGAAAAGGAAATGTGAATGTGCGGCTGGGCGCGGCGGAACGTGTCGAGGTATTTTTCCATGGCGACGATGAGGCCCAGGTCGTCGAGCAGGGGCGGGTGCAGGTTGACGGCCAGGTGGCGCAGCCCTTCCAGGGTGTCCTTCATCAGGTCGCGGACGCCGCACAGTAGCTCCTTGGCGTCGGCGTCGCTTGTCTTATCCATGATGATGCGCAGATAGGCCAGCATGGTGACCATGGACTGGCTCGTCTCGTCATGGAGCTCCCGGGAAATACGCCGCCGCTCGTCTTCGCGGGCCGAAAAGAGCTGGCTGATGAGCCACATCCGCATTTTTTCCTTTTCCTGCAGGGCCTGGAGCAGGCGTGAGTTTTCCTGCTCGCGGGCAGACAGGCGCAACGACAGGGTGTTGAAGGCCCGGGCCAGGCGGCCTACGTCGTCAGGCGTCTTTTCCGGTACCTTTACCTGATAATTGCCCCGTCCCAGCTGGCGCACGGCGGCGGCCATCTGCTGGATCGGCTTGAGGAAGCTGCGGGCGTAACGCGTAGCCAGCCATGAAGAAGCGAGGCAAATGAGGATGATGAGGACGATCATTTCCAGAAAGCGGCGCTGCATGACCTGTGTCATGGTCTTTTCCGACAAGCCGATGCGGAAATATCCGACCAGGCCGTTGTCGATGGGGCAGAGCACTTCGCGGATGTACCCTTCGTTGCTGTCGAAGGTCATCGTATCTACGGTGACGCCGGGCTTCGGCTCCCGCACCAGGGGCAGGCCCTTGGGGATGCCGTTCGTAAAGGTGCTGGCTAAAATCTGGCCGTTGGGGTGGAAGACGATGATGTAGCGGATCTGGTCGTTCAGGGACTGAATCTGCATGAGCCGCTCCGTCATGGAAAACCGGTCGTCCAGGAGAATGTCGCTGCTGATGACGGCGCTCATGGTCTGGCCGATTTCGACGCCCGACTTGTCGAGCTCCCGCTCCATTTCGGAGCTCGTCGTGTACAGCAGGAGGCTGCCGATGAGCAGGCCGCAGATGAAGATGGTGCCGACGATGAGGGCGTTAAATTTTACGTACAAACTGTAATTTCTCATGGTTATTCTCCAGGTACGTTGTTGCGGATACTGTATTTATGGCGGAGGGCGGCGTACAATTCCGGCTCAGGCGGCACGAATTTGTCGATGAGGGTGCGCTGCATGGCCTCGTGCAGGGCCGGGTCCTGGTCCATGCTGTAGAAGATGCGGCGCAGCTCGGCCTTTTCGGCGTCGGGCAAATCGCTGCGCATCACGACGGGCCCTGTCGGAGCCGCCGGCAGGACGGCGAAGACCCGGACCTTTTCGCACAGCTGGGGATTCCGCCGGTTTACGAAGTCGTAAATCTGGCTGTCGACGCTGGCAGCGTCGGCCAGGTGGTTGGCGACGGCCCAAATGGATTTATCGTGGTTATAGGTGTAAAAGGTCGATTTGAAATAGGCCGAAGCCGACGTATTCATGTCCAGCAGGAGAAAGTCGATGGCCTGCCGGCCCGAATAGCTGAGGGGGTCCGTAAAGGCGAAGACCCGGCCCTGCAGCTGGCTGAAGTCGGTAATGTCGCTGTCCGAGGCGGCGATGAGATAGGTCTGGTACAGTACGGACCCGTTGGTCTGGGTCATGGCCAGCAGCTCGATCGGCGTTTTGCCCCGGTAGGCCGAGTAGGCCCCGGTGGAGAAAAAGGCGATGTCGGCGCCGCCGTTGTCCATGAGCTTGTTTAGTTCCTCGTAGGTCCGCTTTTGCAGGAGGACGGCCGGCTTCTGCCGCTCCTGGGAAATGTGGTTGACAAACTGCTGGTACGACTGGCGCGTTTCCTTAGGCGACATGACCGAGGCGAAGGCGATGCGCAGGGGCTGGACGGACGACGCCGTCGCCGCCGGGGCCGTCTGCGGCTGAGTCTGGGTAAAGTCGATGTTTCCCGCCGGCCGGTCGCAGCCGGCGCAGCACATCAGGACGGCTGCCGCCGCCGCAGCGAGCAGGCGAAGCCAGGTTTTGCTCCGTTTCATAGCATAGCTCCTTCACAGAATGATACGTAGTCTTTATATGTATCATATCATGAAATGACAGAGAGAGAAACTGACGGCGCCGTATAAAAAAAGAAGCAAAGAACGATGTCTTCGCTTCTTTTTCTAACTGCCGGAGCAGTTCCCTAGAAGAGTTTTGAGATGTATATGAAAGAGAGAAAGCAAGAGGGATTAATCTTCCTGCGGCTTGGCGTTCCAAACGAGGAGAGCCAGGAGCGTCGAGGCGACAGCCGCGCCGACCCAGAATTCCGTAGCGTAGCCGAAGTCGTATACCTTTTCGCCGCCTACGACGGTGATGGTCATGAGCTTGCCTGTGACGAATTCCTGAATGGCCGCGCCGGCATAGCTCAGGAGGCCGATCATGCCCATAGCCGCGCCGGTAACGCGCTTCGGCACGATGTCGACAGCCATGAGGCCGCCCATGTAGCAGACCAGAGCGCCCATCGTAAATCCGTAGAAGGTCATGCAGAGCATGTCGACCGTAAAGGAATGGGGAGCCCAGACGAATCCTGCAATAGACATGGAGTACAAAATACCGTAAAGCAGAGCCGGCTTATTGCGCTTATGATTGAAGAACTTGTCGGAAATGAGGCCGCACAGGAGGGCACCGAAAATACCGGCAACCTGCATGTAAGCCATAACGCCTGCAGCGCCCATGATGTCGTAGCCTTTTTCCGTCGTCAGATAGATGACGCCCCAGCTTTCGACGGCATAGCGGGCGATGTATACGCAAAGGGAAGACAAGCCGAGAATCCAGACAGCAGGATTTTTGACGACGGCGTTCCACTGCTGAGAGCTGACGGATTTTTTCTTTTCCGCGTCGACTTGTTCCTGTGTCTTTTCACCGTAGTAAACGGCACCGTTGGGAAGCCCCATCGTTTCGGGACGGTCGCTCATGCCGAAGTAAATGAAAGCCGTGCCGATCAAGGAAATGATACCGGCGGCAACGAAGCCCATGGACCAGTTGTAGGCCGATACGATGGCGGCGATGGCGAAATAGGCGAAGGAAGAACCGAGGTTATGGCTCGTAAACCATACGCCGTACAAGGTGCCGCGCTGCTTGTTGCTGAACCACTGGTTCAGGGCGACGATGGACGGGCCTGCGCCGTAGGACTGGAACCAGCCGTTGAGGCCCCATAATACGGCTAAGGGGACGAAGGAGTTTACCAGGCCCATGCCGACCATCGTAAGAGATGAAATGAAAAGACCGAAGGAAAAGAACCGCTTATTGTTCATTCGGTCGGCGAGGAAGCTGTTGGTAAATTTCCCTAAGCCGTACGTGACGAAGAAGATAGAACCGATAATACCGATTTCCGTCGGCGTGACGATGCCCGACGCCAGGAGCGGCTTTTTGATGACCGAATAGCTCTGGCGGATGATGTAGTAAAAGGCATAGCCAATGGTGATGGAGGCGAATACGCGCCAGCGGACGCTGTTGAACTTCCGCTTGACGACTTCCGAATCGGCGATCTGCGCGATATCCGGACCGGTTTTGAAGAACTGCCACAATAAATTCAACATACAGAAAAACTCCTTTCTTCATACTGCCTGTGTTTGGTCGTTCTTATTTGTTGAATTTATTATAATAAAACATAGTAACCATGCGGTATCGGAAAAAGTCTGATTTTGTTGTAGGAATTTTTCTGACAAAGAAAAGGCCGCGGCGATAAACGGAATAAGCGTATCCCTTTATCGCCGCGGATTGCGTTCATTTGATGAAATATGAATTTTATTGACGGAAACGATAACAGGTCGTTTCGATGGATGTCACTTCTTCTTTGGTAAGACCGGGAAGCTCCGTTGTCATGGCCTGTTCGATGGCCTTGGCATCGACGGTCCAGCGGGTTTTCTTCATGTCTTCGCCGTGGGCCTGGAGGTACCGGGCTGTGCTGCGGGCCGCGGCGCTGCAGGGCAGGCTTTGGACGACGTAGCGGAAGTTGGTCCGCGGCACTGATTTCATGGGCTGCTTCCACACGTCTTCGATTTCCAGGGTATAGTCGCATTCGTGGTAGCCGTTGGACACGGCTTCGCGGCCGATGTCTTCCGTGTTTTTCAGGCCCATATCGAGGAGCAGGTAGTCATAGAGAAGGACATGTTCCCATTTGTCCTTAAGAAATTCCCGTTCGGGAAAGAGGCCGCACGGGTCATCGCCGTATAGCCGGAGCAAATCCAGCAGGAAGGCCAGGCGGTGGCGCTTGAAGGTGAAGGACACGGCTTTGAGGAATATCTCGCGCATCATGACGTATCGCTCCGCTTCGTCGCGGAAGTCGGCGTCAAAGTAGCTCAGCGGCGTTTCTTCCCGTATGTAGCGGACGAGCTTGCCCTCCAGGTCGACGAGGCGCCGGCGGGCTGCCCTTCGTTCTGCCGGCGGCAGGGACGGGTCCAGCCGCCTCCGGTTCAGCCGTTCCATGCGGTTCAGGCAGGCCGTTTCCACGGCTAAGGCGCTGAACAGGCCGTTGGCCTGCTGGCGTGAAAATATTTCCGATATATCGTCTTTCGATAAGGACTGGGCCATTAGATATCATGCTCCTTATGGCGAGATTAGTCGTCGATGGTAATTTTTACGTCGGCGAATTTACAATACAAGTGCAACACCTATAAAAAATGACACATAGGTTTCTGATATAATAATGCTACCAAACAAAATCTATATCTCGGAGGAAACCTATGTGCCACTATCATCATCTTACTCTATCTGAACGAGAAAATCTACTCTTTTTTCGCGCGCAGTCCTATTCTATCTCTCGAATTGCGGCGGCCCTCGGCCGAGATAAATCCACGATCTCACGGGAACTACGCAGAAATACAGTGAACGGCAAGTATCTGCCCATCACCGCACAACAACAGTATGCCCGCCGCCGTAAGGCATGCAAGCCTCACAAGCGGTTAGAGAATGCCGAGCTATTCGCATTGGTTAAAAATCTCTTCCTGGTGCATCATTGGTCCCCAGAAGAAATTGCCGGACGCTTGCAGCTGGAACATCAGAAGGCACTCCTTAGCTATGCAACGATTTACCGCGCCATATATGCCGGTATGTTTGATGAAACGTCGTCCTCCCATGGGTCCCGCGGTGCGGTCCGCCGCTTGCGGCATCATGGAAAATCCCGGCATACCCGGCAATATCAGGAACGACGGGGTTCTATTCCCATCTCTCACGATATTTCGGAACGGCCAGCAGGAGCCGCTAACCGCTCCCGGCGAGGACATTGGGAATGTGATACCATAGCAGGAAAGACAGGAAAAGCCTGTCTGGTTACGTTGGTAGATAGAAAGAGCCGGTATCTGGTAGGAGGCAAAGCAGCCAAAAAGACAGCACAAGCCGTCAATACGGTATTGCTTCAGGTACTGCAAGGGCAACCTGTAAAAAGCCTTACGCCGGACAGAGGAAAAGAGTTCGCCCATCATGCCGCTGTCACGGAGGCCTTGAACGGCGTGCCGTTTTATTTCCCGCCGCCGCATCAGCCCTGGCAGCGGGGAAGCAACGAAAATACCAATGGCCTAGTCCGAGAGTATTTCCCGAAAGGGACGGACATCACACTCGTTCCAGAAGCCTATGTGCAAGCTGTTTTTGCAGAACTAAATCGCCGTCCCCGAAAATGTTTAGGATACAAAACGCCATACGAAGTACATTACTCTAAAAAGTTGCACTTAGCTTGACAATTCGCCGTCTTTAAAATAGTCTTTAAAGGATTGGACCCACGTGCGGGCCGGATGGGACAGGAAGCCCTTGCTCTTCCATATCAGGGCCAGGGTCCAGTAGATAGACGGGGCGACGAGGGGCACGTGGACGGCCTTGTCGGCGGGAATGCGCTGACAGATGCTCCGCGGCAGCAGGGCAATGCCCATGCGGGCGATGACCATTTCTATCTGCAAATCCCAGTTGTTGCTCTGGCAGATGATCTTGGGATGGGCCATGATGTTCTGGTAGAACGAGTGTATGTACGGATTGAGGGCAAAAGACGGCGCATAGTATACGAGGGGCTCGTCTTTGATGTCGTCGAGGGTCAGCTCGCGGGCCTTCGCCAGCCGGTGGTCGGGAGGCATGACGATTTCCAGGGGTTCCCGGTGGAAAATGAAGAAATCGTAGGGCATTTCCGTCGTAATCGGCAAGGCGACGAAGCCGACCTGCACGAGACCGTCGTCGATGGCCGAGACGATGTCCAGTGAGCCAACCTCTGTCAGTTCCAGCTCGATTTGCGGATAAGACGTGATGAAATGGCCGATAAACGGCGAAATGAGAGACGACGCGATCATCGGCGGGACGCCGACGGTCAGCTTTCCGGCATTCAGCAGCTGCGGCGATTCCATTTCTTCGTTCAGCGCTGTGAAGTCGTTTAAAATGCCTTCAATACGGGGAAGGAGATACGCACCCATTTCCGTCAGCTCGACGTTTTTTCCCTTGCGGTCAAAGAGGCGTATGTTCCAATGTTCTTCCAGCGCCTTGATGCCTTTGCTGATGGAAGGCTGACTGATATGAAGCGCTTTGGACGCTTTTGTAAAGCTTTTTTTATGGGCTACTTCGACGAAGTAGGTCAGCTGGAATAAATCCATAGTTATATTTCACCTCGCATTAATATCCTTAATAGTACCATATTTCAAAAGAGAATAGAATACGGTTGCCTTCGATTCCTTCCGAATTTCGTCACTTCGGCGGGATATGCTGAGATTTTAAGCGCAGGCTGTGGACAGGCGCAGGTTTTTGTGGGAAAATTTAATATGGATACGATTCTGTTTTACAGAGACAAAAGGATGTATAATACTTACAGAGAGAAGACGAAAAGGAGGAGCCTATGACGACGGTACGTTGGATCATGCACGTCGATATGGACGCGTTTTACGCGTCTATCGAGCAGCGGGACAATCCGGCCCTGCAGGGGATGCCGGTCATCGTCGGCGGACTGACGGGGCGCGGCGTCGTCGCGACGGCGTCGTACGAGGCGCGGCAGTTCGGCGTGCATTCGGCTATGAGCATGAAGCTGGCCCGCAGGCTGTGCCCGAACGGCGTGTTCCTGCCGGTGCGCATGTCCCATTACCGGCGTATTTCCCACCAGATTCGGCTCATCCTGTCCCATTACTCGCCCTTCGTAGAGCCCCTGGCGCTGGATGAAGCTTTTCTGGATGTGTCGGGCATGGGACTGAAATATCCGAACATCGTCGACATCGCCAAGGCGGTCAAGCAGGATATCCGGCGGACGACGGGCCTCGTCGCCTCGGCCGGCATCGGGCCGAATAAGTTTTTGGCCAAGCTGGCGTCGGATTTGAAAAAGCCCGATGGACTGATGTGGATTCCCTACGGCGAGGAACGGGCCATCCTGGCGCCCCTGCCGGTGAGCCGCCTGTGGGGCGTCGGCAAGGTGACGGAGCAGGCCCTGCGGCGGGCTGGATTTCATACCATCGGCGACGTTGCCGATGCCGGCCCGGAGGCGCTGATGCCCATTGTCGGCAATCAGGCTCATCGGCTGCACGACCTGGCGTTAGGCAAGGACAACCGGCCCCTGGAGGTCAGTCGCCGTCCCCAATCTGTCGGCAACGAGCATACCTACGCCCACGATTTGGTCAGCGACGACGAAGTGGACGAGCAGTTCCGCCTGCTGGCCAACGAGGTGTCGTGGCGGCTGCGGCAGAATCATCTGATGGGGCGGACGATTACGATCAAAGTGCGCTTCGCCTCGTTCCGCACCATTACGCGGTCCCTGACGATCGACGGCATGGGGACCTGCTCGGAAGAGCAGCTGTATTTCTCGGCCAAGCGGCTGTACAATAAATGTAGCGGTGCAGAGCCTATCCGGCTGCTGGGATTGTCCGTCAGCCAGCTGCAGCCCCTGCAGGTACAGTGCGATTTATTTTCCGACGATTCGGAAACGAAGGCCAAGGTAGCCGAGGCCATCGACAAGCTGCAGAAGCGGTTTGGCCGCCAGGCTATCATGAAGGGATTTTTATGGGAAATGTCTCATGAAAAAGACTAAAGCACCATATACTATAAACGAGGAGTGTATATCATGGCGATTTTTAAAGTAGCAGCCCATACGGGAGACAACAACAACGGATACATCGAATACGATACGGAAACGAAGGAGCTGGGCGTCCATCTGAACGACGAAGACATCAATGCCAAGGTCCGGGAGTACTTGACGACGGAACGGCCCCTGCACCGTTTTACGGATTTGTCGTACTACGAAACGGTCAGCGTCGTGCCGACGGACGACGTAGAGTCGCTGAAATTAGCCTTGTGCTATATCTGGCTGGCTCTGGGTGTCCACGTCGACTGGAGCCGCCCTGTCGAAGGGTAAGGCGAAACGAGAGGGAAAACGACATGTCCACAAGATATCCACATTCTGTGCCCTGCGGTGTGGCTAGAATGTGGATGTTTTTTGCAAACGGCGAAAATACGCCGTCCGCGGCGGTGCATAACTTGGCGGATGAAGCGGGCAAAATGTGTATAACTGGACGCCAGGCTATGAAAACAAGCGTTTGCGTTAACATAAAAACCGCATAGCTGCGCCGTTTTCAGAAATTTGTAAAGACTTGTTTACAATGTGCATAACTGACGATGAATTGTGGATAATTTTTACGCACAGCCTGTGGATATCTGAAGGGAAGAGAAAATATCAGGTAAATACAGGCTGTGCGGGAATTTTCTTGCTGTGAAATTTTCCAGTTATCCACAATGTGTGCAGTGAATTTGATATGTAGGAGTGGAGTAGACAAATGAAAGCGATTATTGACGGATTACTCGTATTGTCTAATGAAATCGTAACGGGACATATTCTGATGTATGAAAAGGACATATGGAAAATCGTACCGCGGCACCAGTTCCGCGCCGGCATGTGCACGGAATTGATTGACGCCAACGGCGGCTTTGTCGTGCCGGGCTTTATTAACGAGCACATCCACGGCTGCGCCGGCGCCGACGTGATGGACGAAGACGGGCAGGCCTTGGAAACGATGCGGAAGGCCCTGCCGGCTACGGGCGTCACGTCCTTTGTGGCGACGACTATGACCCAGTCGAAGGAAGCGATGGCCGGGGCGCTGGAACGCATTCGCCAGGCCATGGGCAAGCAGGGCGGCGCCCAGGTTCTCGGCGCCCATCTGGAAGGACCCTTCGTGAGCGAAGCCTATAAGGGGGCCCAGGCGGCGGGACACCTCGCCGCTCCCGATTTTTCCTGGATTGCGCCCTATGCTGACGTCGTGAAGATCGTCACCGTAGCGCCGGAAGTATTGAAGAACAAAGACTTTTTGAAGGATTGCCGGGACCATCAGATTCTCGTGTCGCTGGGACACAGCGCGGCGACGTATGAAGAGGTCATGGAAATCGTCGACGCCGGCGGACTGTGCCATGCGACGCACCTGTACAACGCCATGGCTCCCTTCCACCATCGGCAGCCCGGCCTTGTCGGCGCGGCCCTGCTGTCGCCGAAGGTACACTGCGAGTTGATCTGCGACAACCTGCATGTCCATCCGGCGGCGCAGAAGCTGGCTTATCAGCTGAAAGGCCGCGACGGCATTATTCTCGTAACCGATTCGATGCGGGCCTGCCTGCAGGGCGACGGCGAATCGGAATTGGGCGGCCAGGCCGTATACGTCAAGGATGGACAGGCTCGTTTGGCCGACGGTACGCTGGCCGGAAGCACAGCCGTCATGAATCAGGTCGTGCTCAACTTCCTCATCAACAGCGGCGCGTCCCTGCCCGACGTCGTGGCCATGGCTTCAGCTAATCCGGCAAAGGACTTGGGCCTGTACGACCGCCTGGGCTCGCTGGAAGAAGGAAAGCAGGCCGACGTCGTCGTATTGGACAGCAACGATTTCCACGTGAAGCAGACGGTCATCGCCGGCGAGCTTGTGTATGATGAATTGGCAAAATAGGTTAAATCGATGGATCACAATCGGGGTCGGTTTTCTCGTAGCAGCAGCGCTGCTTACGGCCTGTCAGCCGGCCCCGGAAACAAAGGCAAATGTATCTGGCAGCGAAACAGTGGAAGAACGAGCTGCGCGCATCGTTGCGGCCATGTCGCCGGAAGATAAGGCCGGACAGGTGATGATGGTCGGTTTAATGAATGAGAAGCTGCAGCCTGAAGACCTGCGGCAGCTGGCAATCTGCCGGGCCGGCAACGTCATTTTGTTTGACCGCAATATGCAGTCGCCGGCGCAAGTCCGGGCTTTGTCCGGCGAAGTGAAACAAACGATTGAAAGGCAATGCGGCATAGCGCCATTTATTGCTGTTGACCAAGAAGGCGGACAGGTACTGCGCATGCGGGATCAGTTTCTTCCTGTTCCCAGTCAGGAAGAAATCGGCCGCGGCGGCAGCCCTGGGAAAGCCAGACAATGGGCTGCCGATACAGGACGTGAATTGAAGTCTATGGGGATTAACGTCAATTTTGCGCCCGTTGTCGATTTAGGTTCTTCGGCAGAGCGCTCATACGGCAGCGATCCGGAAATGGTATCGGCATATGCAGTACAGGCTTGTCAAGGCTATGCAGAGGCGGGTATTTGGTGTGCTATTAAACACTTTCCCGGAATCGGCAAGGTTCAGACAGATCCGCATATAGACGGAGACAGCGTTGCGGCTTCTAAAGACGAGCTGATGCAGCAGGATCTGAAGCCCTTTGCAGTGATTATACGGCAAATACCTGCTGATGCCATGCTCATTATGGTGTCGAATGTTACCTTTCCCTCTTTGGATGCGGAATATCCGGCATGCGTATCGCAGACGGTTATGACGGATTTGTTGCGGGAGACATATGGCTACAAGGGCCTTATCGTATCGGACGATATGGAAATGGGCGCCATGGCCAAGCATTATGCCTTTTCCGACATGGGTGTCATGGCCTTGAAAGCTGGTGCCGATATGGTGCTGGTTTGTCATGATTACGGTCATGAACAAGAGACACATGACGGCATAGTAAGGGAATATAAGGCAAATCCGGAATTTCGCCAAATGGTTGATGAAAAAGTAATGCATATTGTAGAAACAAAATTGAAAATGAATTATTTGTAAACTGTGTTCTGTAGAATATAGTAAAAGACCATGCAGCGTCGGTTCGTAACGGCCGAACGAGGCATGGTCTTCTTTGTTTCCGAAACGGCTTCAGCGAGGAGCCTTTCGGTATGTTTTTCTGTAGTCGCGGGGAAGAAGCTGCGTCGCTTCCTTGAAGGCCTTGGTGAATTTTCCCTGCGTTTCGTAGCCTACGGCGGCGGCAATCGCGGCGATGGAGTCGTCCGTCTGCTGCAGGAGCTCCATAGCCCGGCGGATTCGGTAGGATCGCATGTAGGCGGCGATGGGCTGGCCGTAGACGGCTTTGAAGGTCGTTTTCAGGGACGACGTGTTGATGAAATACGTCTTGGCTAATTCGTCGATGGTGTACCGCTTGTCCAAATTCGCCGTCATGAGGGCGTGGATGTCCTGTACGACCGACGCCAGCTGGGCGTCGCAGCTTTGCTGGGCCGCGGGAGCGTCGATGTCGGCGCGGACGAGATACAGGAGCAGCTCCAGGGCGGCGATCTTGCAGGCCGCCGGGCGGTAGGGCTCCGGCGTGTCGTACAGGGAGGAAAAGAGACGTTCCAGCTCCTGATTCGGCGGGAAAACGACGGGCGCCGCACCGTATTTTTCGATGAGTTTCTCCGCCGTCGTGCCGGCGCTGGCGATGATGTCGGCCGGCGTGCCATTCAGAGCGCGGAAATCGACGGCCAGTCCCGCCCCTTCAAAATAGCCTAAAGGCAGGGACATGGCCGAATCGGCGCAGCAGTCCATCATGTGAGCTGCCGTCGCTCCCGCGCCGACGTAAGAGACGAAGCCCTTCGTCAGGTTCCAGCCGGCCCGGCCGCTGCGGCAGAAGGTGACTTCGATGGCGTCGTGCAGCGCTTCATGGCGGAACGATACGGTCGGCGCGAGGATTTGCCAATAGGACAGCTCGATGCCGGGAAATATCGTCGCCGCCGTCATGCATCCCTTGCCCTCTGTGCGGACGGTCACGCTGCGGATAGGCGGCAGGCCCGTTTCCAGTATCTGAATGGAGCAGACGCCGTCCGGAATAGAGCGCAGCGCGTCTTCTAACTGAGCCCGGCGGTCATTCATAGGAATCACCTTCCTTGTCCGGCATCGGGCAGGCGATGTCGACGAGTTGCTCCGTCATGGCGTGCAGTGCTTCGGCTTGCCGGGTTCGTACGGCCTGATAGTATACTTCTTTGCCGTCGCGGCGGCTGGTAATGAGGCCGCCGGCCTTCAGCAGCTTTAAGTGATGGGATACGGCGGGGCTGCTCATGCCGACGAGGGCGGAAATATTGATGACGCATTCTTCGCAGTGGCACAGCAGCCAGAAAATGCGCAGGCGGCTGGCGTCGCCCAATAATTTGAATATATTCGATACGGTTTCAAAATCCTGTACGGCCGGCATGTGCTCCAGATGCTCGATAGACTGGCCGTGATGGTGCGGCAACGTAATCGGTTCCATAGGATCGGGTCTCCTTTCGCCTTTATTGTATCATAGGGGGCTGCCGAAGAAAACGGGAAGATAGGCTGCGGAAGCGGCGACACTGGACGATTTTGCCCGATTGGAAATGGTTTTTGCCCAAACGGAACGGACTGGCTAGGCTGCGTTGACTTTCGCCGCCTCTATGGTATGATGTAGTCAAGAAAACGATTAAACAATTATTTAATCGTAAATGCCTATACAACGAGAGGAGAGCTTACACATGAAAAAGACCTATAAAATCGACGTAGACTGCGCGAACTGCGCCAATAAGATGGAAGATGCGGCCCGCCATACGGCAGGTGTCGCGGCGGCGACGGTAAACTTCATGACCTTGAAGATGATCGTCGAATTCGAAGACGGGGCCGACGTAAAGGCCGTCATGGAGGAAGTCCGCAAGAACTGCAAAAAGGTCGAAGACGATTGCGAGGTTTTCATCTGATGTACAGAAGCCGCCTGGTACAAGGCGGCATTTGCTTTACGAGGTGACAGAATATGAATAAGAAACAGAAAAAAATGCTCCTGCGCATCGTCGCTGCGGCCATACTCATGGTGGCCCTGGCCTTTGCGCCTGTCGGTGGAGCGGCCCGGTTCATGGCGTACGCCGTGCCGTACCTGCTTGTCGGCTACGATATTTTATGGAAAGCCCTGAAGGGCATTAAGAACCGTCAGGTCTTCGACGAAAACTTCCTCATGGCCGTAGCGACGGTCGGAGCCATCGCCCTGGCCGTATACAGCGGCAGCGGCGACTATACGGAAGCCGTCGCCGTCATGCTCTTTTATCAGATCGGCGAGCTCTTCCAGAGCTACGCCGTCGGCAAGAGCCGCCGCAATATCAGCGAGCTCATGGATATCCGCCCCGATTACGCCAATATAGAACGAAACGGCCAGTTGGAACAGGTCGACCCTGACGAAGTGGAAATCGGCAGCGTCATCGTCGTCCAGCCTGGCGAAAAGGTGCCCATCGACGGCATCGTAACAGAAGGAATGTCGAATTTGAATACGAGCGCCCTGACCGGCGAAAGCCTGCCGCGAGACGTCGCGCCGGGAGATGAAATCATCAGCGGCTGCATCAACATGACCGGCGTCCTGCGCATTCGGACGACGAAGGACTTCGGCGAATCGACAGTATCGAAGATTTTGGATTTGGTCGAAAACGCCAGCTCCCGCAAGTCCAAGTCGGAAGACTTCATTTCCAAGTTCGCCCGCGTCTATACGCCGGCCGTCTGCATCAGCGCCCTCGTCCTGGCTATTGCGCCGCCTGTCGTCCGCATGGCCGCCATGGGCCTTGCGCCTGAATGGGGCACGTGGATTTACCGGGCTCTGACCTTCCTGGTCATCAGCTGCCCCTGCGCGCTGGTCATCAGCATTCCCCTGAGCTTCTTCGCCGGTATCGGCGGGGCCAGCAAGGAAGGCGTTCTCGTCAAGGGCTCCAACTATTTGGAAACCCTGTCCCAGACGAACATCGTCGTCTTTGATAAGACGGGCACCCTGACCCAGGGCGTCTTTGAAGTCAACGGCATTCACCACAGCGGCATGGATGAGGCCGAACTCATCGAGCTGGCGGCCCTGGCTGAAAGCGCTTCGTCCCATCCTATCAGCAAGAGCCTCCAAAAGGCTTACGGCAAGCCGATCGACAGAAGCCGCGCGACGGATATTCAGGAAATCAGCGGCCACGGCGTCATAGCCATGGTAGACGGCCGGCAGGTCGCCGTCGGCAACGACAAGCTCATGGCCAAGCTCGGCGTCAAAGCCATTCCCTGCCATCAGGCCGGCACGATTATCCACATGGCCGTCGACGGGGTCTATGCCGGCCATATCGTCATTTCCGATGTCGTAAAGCCCACGTCCCGCCGGGCCATCGCGGCCTTGAAGGACGCCGGCGTTCGCAAGACCGTCATGCTGACGGGCGACGCCAAGGCTGTGGCCGCACAGGTTGCCTCGTTCTTAGGCATCGACGAAGTATTCAGCCAGCTCCTGCCGGCCGATAAGGTGACAAAGGTAGAAGAGCTGCTGAGCCGGAAAGGGAAGAAGGAAAAGCTGGCCTTTGTCGGCGACGGCATCAACGACGCGCCGGTCCTGCGCCGGGCTGATATCGGCATCGCCATGGGGGCCATGGGCTCCGACGCGGCCATCGAGGCGGCCGACGTAGTCCTCATGGACGACGACCCGCTGAAAATCGCCAAGGCTATCCGCATTTCCCGCAAATGCCTGGGCATCGTATACCAAAACATCGTCTTTGCCATCGGCGTCAAGCTCCTCTGCCTTGCCTTGGGAGCTGTGGGCCTGGCCAACATGTGGCTGGCCATCTTCGCCGACGTCGGCGTCATGATCCTCGCCGTCCTCAACGCCATCCGGGCGTTATTCGTACACAACCTAGGAGGAACAGACTATGAAATTTCAACAGATTCGCAACGCGACGACCAAGCTGGAGTACGGGGGAACGACGTTCCTCGTCGATCCGTGGCTGGCTGATACCGGTGCTATGGGCTCGTTTCGCCAGATCAATAATCCTGACTTTTCCCCAATGCTGGACGAACAGCTCGATATTCCCATGCCTATGTGCGGATTGCCCATGGCGGCCAACGAAGTATTAAAAGGCGTCGACGCCTATATCGTGACGCACGTGCACCCGGACCATATCGATATGGGCCCCGACGGAACCTGCGGCGGACCACTCTGCCATGATACGCCCCTATGGGTGCAGAACGAAGGCGACGCCGCTGTCATGAAGGCATCCGGCTTTACCGATGTTCGCCTGCTATCGGAACAAGGGACGACGGTACAGGGCGTTAAGTTGACGAAGATTGAAGGTCAGCACGGTACCATCGAGCCCTGCGGCCCGTCGTGCGGCGTCGTCTTAGAGGCTGAAGGCGAACCGACGGTATACCTCGTCGGCGATACGGTCTGGTTTGACGCCGTAGAGCAGGCTCTTCGGACCTATAGGCCCGCCGTCATCGTCGTCAACGCCTGCGCGGCGTACCTCAAAAAGAACGGCCGCCTCATCATGAATGCCGACGACATTGAGCTGATTCGCCGGGTTTGCCCCGACGCCTGGATTATTGCCAGCCATATGGACACAGTAGCCCACGCGGCTTTGACGAGGTATTCCCTGCGCCTGGTCTTGGAGGCTAAGGGCTTAGACAACGTATATATCCCCGACGACGGCGAAACGTACGTCTTCGATTGATATATTCATATCCCCTCTTTAATATATAAACGCGGCGGGGCAGATTCCACGATGCAGTGGGAATCTGCCCCGCCTTTGCTATGCGCTGTCGGATATTGTGCATTTGCAGTGAAAAAGACATGTCGGAACTTCTGGCGAGAATATAAGCTGGCGATACGATTGGCGATAAGCAGATAGTTGTTATGCCTGCCATGTTTTGATGGTATAATATAAATGAATAGAATTTTGTTTGCCATAGCAAAAGAATGAGAGGAGGCGATTGTTTTGAGTGAAATGGCTATGTTTTTTGGCGAGTCTCGGTACATAGAATATAAGCGGGAAGTTCCGAAAGATAGTTTAAAATACATGAAATCTGTTGTAGCGTTTGCTAATGGTGACGGCGGACAAATTATCTTTGGCGTTGAGGATAATACCGAAAAGGTTATTGGTGTACCTGCCGAGACCTTATTTCAAACGATGGATGCGTTGACGAATGCCGTAACGGATAGTTGTGAACCCATGATTATACCTAATATAATGGTTAGAGAAATAGATGAAAAGCAAATTATTATCATGGAGATAATGCCGGGAATGGAACGGCCATATTTTATTAAAAGCAAAGGAATGATTAACGGTACCTATATCAGGACTGCTGGAACGACTCGTCCTGCCGATCAAGTTATACTGCAAGAGCTAATTTTAGAAGGCCGTAATAAATTTTTTGATCAGGAACCTGTTTGGCATGGAATGGTTGCCGACTATGAAATTGATGCATTATGCCGGCAGTTGTATGAGATTGCGTTAAAAAATGCTAAAACGGCAGAACAAAGACAGGCTGTAAAAAGAGTTACAAAGAATACGCTGTTGTCTTGGGGCGTATTAGCGGAACGGCAGCATATGGTGCTGCCGACGAATGCATATTCCATGCTGACGAATACGAACGGTTTGCCGCCGCTTATCCAATGCGCCGTCTTTAAAACGGAAAACAGAGCTATATTTGTAGATCGCAGGGAAATAACCGGGACAGTACAGGAGCAAATAGAAAAGGCGCTGCAATATGTGCTGGAAAAAATAAATATGGGTGCCCGATTTCACGGCATCTATCGAGAAGATGTGTATGAATTGCCGCCAGATAGTCTAAGAGAATTAATTGCGAATGCAGTAGTACATCGAAGTTATTTAGAACCAGCTCCCATACAAATTGCCTTATTTGCCAATCGACTGGAGATTACATCTCCTGGTGGTTTGATGCGCGGCGTGACCGTGGCAAAAATGAAAGAAGGCTTTTCGAAGATTAGAAATAGAGCTTTAGCAAGCGCTTTTGCTTACATGAATATCATTGAGCAATGGGGAAGTGGTATTCCTAGAATTATGCATGAGTGCCAAGAGTATGGGCTTCCAGAATTGGAAATTATAGACTTAGACGGAGATATGCGAGTTAATTTATATAGGTGTACCAAGGCGAAGACTGACCAAAAGACTGACCAAAAGACTGACCAAAAGACTGACCAAAAGACTGACCAAAAGACTGACCAAAAGACTGAAAGCAACCCTATACTAACAGACAATGAAGCGGCTATTTGGCAAATATTGCTGCAAAAACCAAGTTGTACGCAGAAGGAAATGGCCGGGATCCTGCGATGGAAGCCGGGAAAAATTAAATACCATATCCGCAATTTGCAGGCAAAAGGCCGAATCATACGAGTTGGGTCCCATAGGAAGGGATATTGGCAGCTCGTTCAGCCAGAAAAATGATGAATATTCCCGATTCGAAATGAAGAAGCCGGCGATGCCGTTTACATTTTAGACTATACGCACAACGCTCCGGCTTTATAACGAGAAAACGCCCCGTGTCAGCAGTATGACTGATACAGGGCGTTTTGTCATTTCTTCGTATTGGACAGGACGATGGCGGCGACCATGAGGACGCTGCCCAGGCATTCCTGGAGGCTGACGCCGTGGTTGTAGAACCAGACGGCCAGGAGAAAGCCGAAGACGGCTTCCATGGAAATGATGAGCGAGGCGTGGGAGTCGCTCGTGTGCTGCTGGGCGATGTTTTGGGCCGAGAAGGCGAAGACCGTATTGAGCAGGACGAGGTAAGCGATGCCGATCAGGGCGTTTTCGCCGGCGCAGATCAGTGTGTCGGGCAGGCCGGAAAAGGGCAGGGCCAGCAGCCCCGGCGTCAGGAGCTGAAAGAAGGTCATGGAAAACATGTCAGCCCCCTTGATGAAGTTGCCGACATATACGATTTGAATGGAAAAGCAGATGGCCGCCATGAGGGACAGGACGTCGCCCAAGGTAGGCGTCAGATTTCCCGGCTTCAGGCACAGCAGGGCCAGGCCGGTTACGGCCAGCAGGGCGCAGCCGACGTCGCGGCGGCGCAGGGGATTGTGAGCCAGGGCGACGGACAGAAAGGGGACGAAAATGGCGTAGGACGTGACGAGGAAGGAATGGCGCTCTACTGTCGTCAGGGCCAGGCCGTTGAGCTGGAAGATGAAGGCGATGAACTGAATGGCGCCGATAATGACGCCGTATCGTATTTCGCGCCCCGTGCCGCGGAGTATCTGCTTATGGAAGAGCAGGAACATGACGGCGGCGGACAGGAGGAAGCGGGAGCTCATGACGCCGAAGGCCGACAGGGAGGACAAGGCTTCTTTCGATGCGATAAAGCCGCCGCCCCAGATGACGGCGACGAGGAGAAGGGCAAGGTCTGCGGCGAGCATTTTAAGCCGCGGCGTACGGGACAGGTTCATGAAAACACCTCTGTATCAATGTGGCTGAAGACGCGGCGATGGCGTCTTGACTAATTACTGTATTATAACAAGTTTTTGCCATGCTTAAAAGGTAGGGCGAGACATGTGTCCAAAGTATTTGCCTGTCGGGGCTTTTCTTTTTATAATGGAAGACATGAAACCGAGAGCGCCGCAGCAGGCGCACTATAGAAAGGGAGAATATACGATGAAACGCGTACTGATAATTACTTCGAGCCTGCGGGCTCACAGCAATTCCGACGCCCTGGCCGAGTCCTTTGCCCGCGGGGCGAAGGACGGCGGCTGCGACGTGACCTGCGTCAGCCTGAAAGGAAAGGACATCGCCTTCTGCCGGGGCTGCCTGGCCTGTCAGGAACGGCAGGACTGCGTCATTGCCGACGACGCCGCGCCCATTGCCGAAGCGATGAAAGAGGCCGACGTCATCGCCTTCGCTACGCCCGTGTACTATTACGGTTTGGCAGGACAGCTCAAGACCTTGCTGGACCGGGCCAACTGCCTGTTCTCGTCGGACTACCGGTTCCGTGATATTTACCTGCTGGCTTCGGCGGCCGAAAACGAGGCGACGACGATGGACGGGCCTATCCGCGGCATACAGGGCTGGATCGACTGCTTTGAAAAGGCACGGCTGGCCGGTACGGTCTTTGCCGGCGGCGTCAACGACGGCGGCGATATCGAAGGCCATCCGTCGCTGCAGCAGGCCTACGAAATGGGAAAAGAAATCTAAAAAAAGAGTTGAAATCGCCGTTTTTTGGTGATATAATTAAAAAGCTTGAATCGTGTCAAGCTCCTAACCCTTCTGCGGGAAGGGTCATATGTCCAAAAGAGGAGGTGATTTCGTGAACAAGTACGAAGTCATATTTATTGCAAAGCCGCTTGAAGAAGCAGAAGTAGATCCGATCGTTGAATTCGTGTCCAATTTGCTTACGAAAAACAGCTGCAATATCGAAAAGGTAGATCGCTGGGGCAAACGCCATTTAGCTTACCCGGTCAAGAAACAGGCCGACGGCTACTATGTGTTGATTAACTTTGAAGCAGATCCTGCTACGATCAAAGAAATCGACCGCGTTTTGAAGATCCGCGACGAAGTCCTGAAACACTTGATCGTCAAGATCGACGAATAACCGGAGGCGCGAAGGTATGAATTCAGTACAGTTATTAGGCAATTTGGCCCGTGACCCGGAAATCCGTTTTACGAAGACGGGCAGAGCCGTAGCCATGTTTACCGTCGCCTGCACTCGCACGTACGTGCCGATGGGCAGCACGGAACAGAGAGAATTAACTGATTTTATTCCTTGTGTTGCTTGGGGTAATTTGGCGGAAAGCTGCGGCAACAACTTAGCAAAAGGCAGCCGCGTGTTCGTTCAGGGCCGTATTTCCGTGCGTTCCTATGAAACGCCGGACGGTCAGAAACGGTACCGCACTGAAGTCGTTTGCGATCTCGTTGCCCAGGCCTTGGGAAGCGATCACCAGCAGATGCCTGTTCATCAGGCCGCTCCCGTACAGTCCAGACCGGCCGCTCCCGGCGCAGGTTTCGGCAGCATGGGGTCCGACGCTGTTGACGAAGAAATCCCATTCTAAAGTCAAACAAAGCCCTTCTTAATTTTTGAAGGAGGATACATAGATGAGAAGAGAACGCTCGAGAAAACCGAGAAGAAAAGTTTGCAGCTTCTGCGTAGATCATGCTGAACAGATCGACTACAAAGATATTGCAAAACTTCGCCGTTTCACAACAGAACGCGGCAAAATCCTGCCGCGCCGCATTTCCGGCGTTTGCGCGAAACATCAGCGCAAACTGACTGTTGCAATCAAACGGGCAAGAGCTATCGCTCTGCTTCCGTACACGGCAGAATAATACACCATGACATGAACTGTCCTGTAAGATCGTCTTGCAGGACAGTTTTTTTTGCGCCTGTTTTGCGGCAGATGCAAGGGGCGAAATATGGTATAATTTGAAGCGTAACTGCGAAGGAGAAAGGGAGGGGCCGCGCGTGTCGATGGTGGAAGAAATACTGTTTTTGCTTGTCCTGTTTGGGGCGAACGTCATTCAGGGGATTACGGGCTTTGCCGGGACGCTCCTGGCGATGCCAGCGTCGATTCTGCTCATCGGGCCGGATAAGGCCAAGGCTATTTTGAATATCATGGCCGTGCTGTCGTGCAGCATCATCGCCGTGCAGTCCCTGCGGTACGTCGACGTCCGGGAGCTGCTGAAAATCATCGCGGCGATGCTGGTGGGCATGGGCGTCGGCATGTATGCCTACGCCGTCTGTCCATTGACCTATCTGATTCCCGTGTACGGAGCCTTCGTCATGGCCGTCGGAGCGCGGAATCTGTATGCGAAAAAAGCCCCTTCCTTCTCGCGGAAAGGGGCTTGGGCCGTTCTCCTGGGAGCCGGCGTCGTCCACGGCATGTTCGTGTCCGGCAGGGCCCTCCTCGTCGTGTATGCGGCGGCGACGTTCCGGGACAAAGAGGTGTTCCGCAGCACCCTGGCCGCCGTGTGGGTCATTCTCAACGGACTGCTCATGGGAAAGGATTTTTTCAGCGGCGTGTATGACGGCGACGTCGTCTTTCTTACGGCGGTCAGCGTCGTCCCCCTGGCGGCGGCTATTTACGTCGGCACGGCGATTCACCGCCGCATCAACCAGGCCCTGTTCATGAAGCTGTCCTACGCCCTGCTGATCCTGTCGGGAGCCATGCTCGTCCTTTAGCGGCGGAGGATTTTTTCGATGCCTTCAATAGACGTAACGAAATTTGCCTTTTCACGGCCGGCTTGATTGAGAAAGCCGGCCTTTACCATGTGGTCGAATAATTTCTCTAAGTGGTCGTAGCAGCCATGGATGTTGTACAGCATACAGGGCTTGGCGTGGCGTCCCAGGCGGGCCGCCGAGATGGCTTCGGCGATTTCCTCCAGTGTGCCGGCTCCGCCGGGCAGGGCGATGAAGGCGTCTCCCATTTGAAGCATGGTGTCCTTGCGCTGGCTCATCGTGTTTACCGTAATGAGCCGAGTCAGGCCCGTGTGGACCTCTTCGGCTGTCTTGAGAAATTCCGGGATGACGCCGATGGCCTTGCCGCCGTTAGCTAAAACGGCGTTTGCCAGCTTGCCCATCAGGCCGGTCCGGCCGCCGCCGTATACCAGCGTAATGTTGTGGGCGGCCAGCCATTGGCCCAATTCCGACGCCTTGTGTTCATAAATCGGTTCGCTGCCGGCGCTGGCGCCGCAGTAGACGGTAATATTCACGAGTGTGTCCTCCTGTCTTTGTCTTTTCTTTATTATACAGTAATATGCCTTCGGCTTTTGTAATCCCTTGGCGAAATATACGTAATATTTTTGTCGGAGCCTTGGAACGGGCCGTCGTTTTTCTGCGATTTTCGTTGTATTCCGGGAAGGGCAGGCGTATAATGTGATGTTGCAAGAGGTAACAAAAGGAGTTGACCTGAATTGAAAGCAACTACATGTATCGCCTGCGCAGTCTGTGCCTTAGGCCTGACGGCGCCGTGTCTGGCTGAGGAACCGCTGCCCGCCGCGGCTGTCGCCGTCGTATCGGTTCAGCCGGCGCAGGATGCGTCGGCTGCGTCGTGGCTCGAACCGGCTGCCGGCGAATGGTACGACCTGAAGGGCGAATTGGCTATGACGATCAGCGGCAGCACGATCAACGGCTGCCCCGTCGCGGCATCAGGAAACTGTACGTATGGATATCCCCGCACGGGCCATTTCACGATTTCCGAAAGCCAGGGGACGAGAACTCTGACGTTGGATTTGCTGGGCCATAAATCCCACCAGTATCTCATCGTCGACGGCAAGACGACCCTGCGCCGCTCCATTCATCCCGAATACAGCGAATCGGTCGGCGGCATATACCTGGGCATGACGAGAGACGACGTGACGGCAAAGTACGGCTATCCCAATGAAATCACGGCCGATCAGGGCATGGAGCACTGGTCGTACGGCCTTCACCGTATGGACGTATTTTTCCAGGGCGGCATCGTCATGGCCGTCCGCCTGTATAAAGGCAGCGATATCAAATTTGATAAGTCCGGCCTGGGAGCCGACGCGGCGATGGCGGCCTACGCCGAAGCGTATAAGCTCGCCGCAGTGCCGGTTATTCCGGCGGAAGACGGCGTCCTGTCGCCGGCCTACGACTTGCCTCAGGGCGAAAAATTCCACGTCAGCCAGCGTTACGTCCAGCTGTCCGTGGACTGACGAAAATATATTCATAACGCAGGTTCTTTACCCTGTTTTGCGGGGCAAAGGGCTTGCGTTATTTTTGTATAGAACGCTCCATGGCAAAATTGACCAGGACGTGTCCTGCCCGATGAACGCACTGCCGGCGGACGACGGCGTAGCCTCGCTGCTCAAAAAACGGCCGGGCCGTCAGGGAGGCGTTGGTGCGGATCTTCGCATGGCCTTCGGCGGCGGCGCGCCCTTCGATGCGTTCCGCCAGGGCTTTGGCGACGCCGCGGCGCTGGTAGTCCTTGTGGACGTAGAGGCAGTCGAAGTACTCGCCGTCCCGGTTGGCGAATCCGACGATACGGCCGTCCTGCACGGCGACCCACGTGTCTTCCCCTTTTAAGAGGCCCTGCCATCGGGAGAGGTCCGGCTTTTTCGGGGCCCAGGCGTCGGCCTGCTCCGGTGTGTAATCCTTGAGGTTTACGCTGTGAATCGTATCGTAAAACAACGATACGACGGACTGTAAATCCCCTTCGTCGTAGGGGCGCAGGCAGAGCTGCGCTGCTGATGGTTTCATATCCTCTCCTTATCCCGTGACGGCCAGCATGTTGTAGAGCTTTAAAATGCGGATGTCTTCCTTTGAAATATGCAGGGCCTTGATGAAATCGGCCGTTTCCGCAGCCGGCTTCTTCGTAATCAGAGCCTTGGCAGCAATGGGCATGAAGGGCCGCGACGACAAGCCGTAGTTTAAGACCCATTTGTACGGGGCGTCTAAATACGAGGCCAGCATGTTGATGGTATACTGCTCCATGGGCGTGTCCCTGTTCTGAAAAACGAGGCGCGTCAAGGCGTCGTAGTGGACCATGCGGCCTGTGTAGGTGTTTTCGCAGTGCTGATACTGGGAGACGTCGTCATAGGTCATGTACATCATGACCTTGTACGTGTTATCGGCCTGCTTTCCGCCGATTTCGATGAGGCTCCGCGACAGGCTGTTGTTGCGGCCGTCGAAGGTGTACATATACAGGCGGCGTATTCCCTGGAAAAAGGAGGGGACGGCGTCTTCCTGGCGGACGGGCTCCGGCTCGGGCGCATAATACAGAAGCTGCTCCGGCGAAACGCCTAAGGCCGCGGCGATGTCGTATAAGGTGTCGACGTCTAAGGAAATCTGCCCCTTTTCATATTTGGAAACGGTGGCCTTGCTCTTGCAGATAGCGTCGCCGAGTTCCTGTACGGTCCAACCCTTCTTTTTTCTGAAAATATTAATTTTTTTGCCTATTTCCTCGCTTATATGCATGATGCTCACCTGTTTCTTATAAATCTTTCTGGAATCGGAAATACGAGGTTATATACATAGTATAAGGAAAAAATCGGAGATTTTCTACTATAAGGAAACAAATTTAGAAATATTGTTTCGTTTCGCGAGAAAGGCCCTGCTTTGACGAGGGACGTCTTCTTTGGTATGCTGTGTACATAACGAAACGCATACTGATGAAGGAGATGACTGCCATGACTTACGATTTTGATGAAATCATCGACCGCCGCCATACAAACGCCCTCAATACGGACGGCTTCCGCGGCTATATTTTCCACGCCGGGCCGGAAAAGAAGTTTCCCTTTGCTGACGACGAATTCGTCCGCATGTGGGTGGCCGACATGGAATTTGCCACGCCGCCGGAAATCTGCCAGGCCATGAAAGACCGCATCGACCGCCGCATTTTCGGCTATACCCTGCTGTGCGACGACTCCTACTACGACGTCTTTGCCGGCTGGTGCCAAAAGATGTACGGCTGGACCTTCCCCAAGGAAGAGCTCGTCTTTTCGCCGGGCATCATTCCGGCCCTGTACGAGCTCGTCGAAGACCTCGTCAAGGACACGGAAAAAATCCTCATGGTATCGCCGGCGTACGGCTTTTTCCAGCACGCCGCCGAATACGCCGATCGGACTTACGTATGCTCGCCCTTGATGTACGATGCGGGCAAATTTTCCATCGACTTCGACGACTTCGAGGCGAAGGCCGCCGACCCGCACATGAAGCTGGTCATCTGGTGCAATCCTCACAACCCGACGGGCCGCATCTGGACGGAAGAGGAGCTCCGGCGCGTCGCGGCCATCGTAGAAAAGTATAACCTCTGGATTATCAGCGACGAAATTCACTGCGATCTCCTGCGCTGCGGCAAGACCCACACGCCGATGGGCAAAATCATGGCGGATTATCCCAAGCTCGTGACATGCATGTCGGCAAGCAAGACCTTCAACATGGCCGGCCTCATGTTCTCGGACATCATCATCCGCGACGCCGAGCTGCGGCGCCATTTTGCGGCCCGCGACAAGACTGTGGGATTCATCAATCCCTTGTCCCTCGAAGCCCACAAGGCGGCTTACCTCTCTTGCGGCGACTGGCTCGACCAGCTCCGGGCATATCTGGACGGCAACTTCCAGTTTGTCAAGGACTACGCAGCGGAGCACCTGCCGAAGATTTCCTTTGAAATTCCCGACGCGACGTACCTGGCTTGGATGGACATGAGCCCCTACCTCGGCGACGTAGAAAATATCCCCGATTTCTTTGCTAACGAAGCGGGTGTACTCCTCGAAGGCGGCGACAGCCTGTTCGTCGGCAACGCTAAGGGCTTTATCCGCCTGAACCTGGCCATGCCCCGTTCGATCATAGCCGAAGGCCTGAGGCGAATGGACGAAGCGATTCAAAAGCATTTGGCGACGAAATAAGAAGGCTTATTTTATAGCAATAAATTGACATGCCTCTCCGGCGAAGATGCGCCTTGCCTTTGCCGGAGAGGTTTTTGCTGCCGATGCGGTTGGGCAGATATTTGACGTGTTTTCGCAAATTCAGTATAATGGAGGCATGCTGAGGCAGGGGCAGTGCTTGTATGGAACCGGCTCGGCGTACCGGGATGATACCGGTTATTTTTTTGCAGTTTTGATGACGTGTTTGATGCGAAATTGTGAGGAGTCTCTATGTATACAGTAACGAAACGGCTGGAAATTGCGGCGGCTCACCGCCTGAGCCTGAACTACGAAAGCCAGTGCGAAAACCTGCACGGCCACAACTGGATTATCTACGTGACGTGCCGGCGGGAAGAGCTGAATGAAAACGGCATGGTCGTCGATTTCAAGGAAATATCCAATATCGTGAAGGGGAAGCTGGATCACGCCTATCTGAACGACGTGATTCCCGGCAATCCGACGGCGGAAAACATCGCCAAGTGGATCTGCGATTCTATCCCCTTTTGCGTCAAGGTAAGCGTACAGGAGTCGGAAGGGAACGTGGCGACGTATGAAGTATAAGTTTCCCGTCGTAGAAATCTTCGACAGCATCGAGGGAGAAGGAAAGCGAACAGGCTACATGAGTACCTTTATCCGCTTCGCCGGCTGCAATCTCCGCTGCTCGTACTGCGATACGGCCTATGCCTTGTCGGCAGACGACGCGGCGGCGGAATACACGGCAGACGAATTGGCGCAGCTCGTACAGTCTAAGCCGTGGAGCCGCGTGACCCTGACGGGAGGCGAGCCCATGCTGCAGCCCCTGCAGGAGCTGACGGAACGGCTTTGCCGCGGCGGCTGCGAGATCAATATCGAGACGAACGGGGCCGTCCTCTTGCCGAAGGAGCGTCCTGCGGGCCTGTTTTATACGATGGACTGGAAATCCCCCTCGTCGGGCATGAGCGAAGCCATGAAGCTGGAAAACCTGCAGGAACGGCTGACGCCTGCCGACGTCGTCAAGTTCGTCGTCGCGACGAAGGACGATTTGGACGACATGGCCTATACGATTTCCCACCTGCTGCCGGCAGCGCGGCCCCTGCTGTACGTATCGCCCGTGTGGGGCGAAATCGAACCGGCGGCTCTCGTCGATTTCGTCAAGGAGAAGGGCCTGGACGACGTGTGCGTGCAGGTGCAGCTCCATAAAATCATCTACGATCCGGAGGCCAGAGGCGTATAATGGACAGAGAAAAATTAAAGCAGGCAGCGGCGCTGATCCTGGAAGCCGTCGGGCAGGATGGCCGCGACGAGACGAAGGAGACGCCGGAGCGGTTTGCCAAGATGATGGAGGAACGGCTGGCCTATGCCGGCGTTTCCAACGAAGAAATCGCTAAGGAATTCGATAAGGTGTTTCCCTGTGATGACGGCAATATGGTCGTTGTCAAGGACATCGACGTGTTCAGCTTTTGCGAGCATCACATCGCCCTCATGTACGATATGAAAATCGCTATCGGCTATATCCCCAAGGGATGCGTCATCGGCTTGTCGAAGCTGGCCCGCATTGCCGACGCCGTCTGCCGGCGCCTTCAGCTGCAGGAGCGCATCGGCGCCGATATATACGACGTGCTGCGGCGCATCGTCAAGACCGACGACATCATCGTCTGCATTCAGGGCGAGCATTCCTGCATGACGGCCCGGGGCATCAAAAAGCCGGGCTCCCAGACGCGGACCTTGTACGCTGGCGGCGTCTTTGACGATCCCCTGCGGAGAAATGAATTTTTTAACCTCATACGGTAATGCATACAGGCTCCCCATCAGACGGATACGCTGTCTGATGGGGAGCCTGACGTCGTTTGGGCCTTATGGGATGATTTGAATGGTGTCTTGCAGTTCTTTTTCTAATTTCAGGCGGTGGGCTTTTTCATATAAGCCGGCCATGCTGCCGTCGTGGAGGAAAATGACCTGCCGCCCTAATTTGATTTTCTTTTCCTTGATCATGTCGAGGACGGCGGCGAAGGCCTTGCCGGAACTCGTCGGGTCGAGGAGAATTCCCTCGTGGCCGGCCATGAGGCGGACGGCGTCGCGGACATGGCGGTCCGGTTCGCCGTATCCCTTGCGGATATAGGCCGTCTCGATGTGCATGTCGCTGTCGTCGAAATCAAAGCCATACGTTTCCTTTACCTGCCGGAAGTAGTCGCCCAGGCGGTCTTCGTCGAGGGGCTTGACGGCGATGCCGACGGGCTTTAAGGACGAGCCGATGGCTTTCAGGCCGCAGTATAAGCCGACGTACGTGCCAAGGGTCGTCACGGGGACGTAGACCGTCGCTCCCTGCAGGTACTGTTCCTGAGCCTGCTTGTCCAGCTCGGCGGCGCAGTCGTAATAGCCCAGCATGCCCGTCGCGTCGCTGCCGCCCATAGGGATGAAGTACAGACGGTGGCCCTGGGCGATTTCCTGTTCCATGACGGCCCTTGCCGTTTCTTCCAGCTGGACCGCTTCAGGGCGGCCGTCGTCCTTCTTGATGACGGTGCGGGCGCCGAATAGGCTGCTGAGGAGCAGGTTGCCGCTCAGTTCGCCGTCGTAATTACCGACGGAAATGACGATGCTGCGCAGGCCGTATTTGGCTGCCGCAGCCGCCGTGAGACGGCAGTGGTCGGAGCGGATGTCGCCGACGGTGACGACGGTGTCGGACTGGGAATTGACGGCATCGAACAGCAGGTATTCCAATTTACGCAGCATGCCGCCGCCTCCGCCGAAGGGCGTCACATCGTCGCGCTTTATGTAGAGTTCCCGGAAGAGCTCCTGAGACAAGCCCGAAAGGTACTGCAGCGGCGTCGGGTGCTCGTCCAGAAGGGTCAGTTTCGGTCGTAATGTGTTCATAATCAGGCCTCCTTTTATCTTCTATGCTTAATAGTATCATAGATAAAATGGGGAGAAAAGAGGAAACCACGGGCCCCGTCTGCGGAATATGCGGCGGGGCCCGTGGTTGGAGAAGCGATATGAGTCGCGGCGGCTGGCGTCATTTAAGCGGGCGCTGCCGCCGGCGGTCGGTTATAAGCCGGGCAGTACGACTACCATGAGGTGCGAAATGATGTAGTAGGAAATGGCCCCCATGATGGCCGTGCAGGGAATGGTCATGACCCAGGCCGTGACCATCTGACGGGCTACGTTCCAGTGGACGGCTTTGGCCCGCTGGGCCGCGCCGACGCCCATGATGGAGCCGGAGACGACGTGCGTCGTCGAGACGGGCAGGTGGAGCATCGTCGCCGAGAAGATGACGACGGCCGAGTTCAAGTCGGCTGCAAAGCCGTGGATGGGGTGCATCTTGAAGATCTTGCCGCCGACGGTGCGGATGATTTTCCAGCCGCCGACGCTGGTGCCGAGAGCCATGGCCAGGGCGCAGAGGAACTTGACCATCGTCGGGACTTCCAGCGTGTCGATGACGCCGCCCGACAAGAGGGCCAGGGTGATGATGCCCATGGACTTCTGGGCGTCGTTGGAACCGTGGGAGAAGGCCATGAGGGCCGCTGAGACGACCTGCAGCCTGTTGGCCGTCATGTTGATCTTAGCCGGCTTGAAGTTGCGGCAGACGACGAACAGGATGTTCATGATGATATAGCCGACGACGATGGCCGTTACGGGCGACAGGATGAGGGACAGGAAAATCTTGATGATGCCCCAGTCGTTGAGGGCCGCCGTGCCGACGGAAAAGGCGACGGCGCCGATCATGCCGCCGATGAGGGCGTGGGACGAGCTGGAGGGCATGCCGAACCACCAGGTCAGCAGGTTCCAGACGATAGCGCCGACGAGGCCGGCGACGATGACCAGCTCGTTGATCATGGCCGGCGACGTGACGATGTCGCCGCCGATGGTCTTGGCGACGCCCGTAGAAATCATAGCGCCGACGAAGTTTAAGAAGGCCGACCCCATGATGGCGATGCCCGGCCGGATGGCCCGCGTCGAGACACAGGTGGCGATGGCGTTGGCCGTATCGTGGAAGCCGTTGATAAAGTCGAAGGCCAGGGCCAGGACGACGACCAGGATAATTAACGGGGTATCAAGCATACTTCATCGTCACCTCTTTTATGATATTGCCGAGCTCTTCCACTTCGTCCGACGTGTCTTCCAGCGTGCCCAGCACGTCTTTCCAGCGGATGATGTCGAGCAGGTCCATTTCGCCGTTGAAGATGCGGGAAATTTCGCGGCGGTAAATGTTGTCGACTTCCGTTTCGATTTTGCTCAGGCGGTTGGCCCGTTCCATGAGCTCCGCTTCGTTTTTGTCGATGTTTTTCAGGAGCGAGAAAATGTCTTTCAGCTCTTTTCCCATGAGCTCCAGCTGGTCGACGATGTCGACGGCGGCCGGCGTCATCGTTTCGATATGGTACAGGCTGATGCGCATGAGCGAGCCGTGGAGCAGATCGATGCAGTCTTCGAGCTGGCATGTGAGCTTGTAAAAGTCTTCGCGGTCGATGGGCGTAATAAATACGCGGCATAACTTCATGATGACGTCTTCGTTGATTTTATCCGACGTGTGCTCCAGCTGGGCGATATCCTTCATGTACATGGAAATATTGGCCGTGTTGGTCATGACGTCCTTGGCGATGAGGGTGCCGCGGTGGAAGTTTTCGGCGTTTTCAACCAAATAATCAAAAAACTCTTCATGCTTGTTGCTGATACTGAACATCTATGTGACTCCTCCTAAGTAATGATTGGTTCCAGTATATAATATATCGTTTGTCATTATGTAAAAGAAATGTAAAGAATTTGTAAAATTATTGGGGAAAATGGGAAAAAATCGGGACGATAAACGTTTTTTTTACCCTTGTATATGCTATAATCTATACATACGAGTGAAGCAAATTTTACATACGCATGCCTGAAGGAGGATATGTTTTATGGTAAACACACGCAAGGTGGTCATCGTCGGAGCCGGCCACGTAGGCTCTCACGTCGCATTGGCCCTGATTCAGTCCGGCGAAGCCGACGACATCGTCTTGATTGATATTTTGAAGGAAAAGGCCCAGGGACAGGCGATGGACCTGGACGACGGCGTCAGCGGCGCCTTGTGCGGCAACGATGCCCAGATCCGCGCCGGCGGCTATGAAGAACTCAATGACGCCGACATCCTGGTCATGGCCTTTGGCCGCAGCCGCAAGCCCGGCGAAACGCGCCTCGACATGTTCGACGATTCGATCCGCATGGCTCAGGAAGTCATTTCCCATCTGAAGCAGGTAGACTTCAAGGGCATCATGCTCAGCATATCCAACCCTGCCGACATCATCTGCGAATACATCCGCCGTCAAATGGGCTGGGAACGCAATCGCTGCTTCTGCACCGGCACGAGCCTCGAAACGTATCGCCTGCTTCGCGTCCTGTCCCATCGGACGGGATACGCCCGCCGCTCCATTCAGGGCATGTGCATGGGCGAACACGGCAACTCCAGCTTCATCGTCTGGTCCCAGGTCTATGTCGGCGGCAAGCCCTTCGCGGCCTTCATGGCGGAAAAGCCGGAGCTGGCGGCGCTCAGCCTGGACGACTTGCAGACGGAAGTCAAGCGGGCCGGCGACATTGAAATCGACGGCAAGGGCTGCACTGAATTCGGCATCGCCAACGCGGCGTGCATGATCATTTCGGCTATTTTCCATGACCAGAAGCTCGTATGGCCCTGCTCGACGGCCTTGTTCGGCGAATACGGCGAAGAAAACGTAGCGGCCGGCGTGCCCTGCGTCATCGGCAAGGACGGCATGGAAGGCGTCGTCGAAGTCGCCCTGACGGAAGAGGAACAGAAGAAGTTCCACGATTCGTGCGATATTCTCCGCAGCTTCCTGGACCGGGCCGAAGGATTATAATTTTTATGCGTTATGGCAGGCTGTGACGAAGGCTTTCGCCGCAGTCTGCTTTTGTATTTAACTACTGTGTTGAGGTGAAAAGAAGACATGAATTTCTTATTGACCAGACAGGCGTCTCATCCTGTAGACCGGATGCTGCCGATGCCGAAATTGTTTGCCTATGGGCTGCAGCATGTCCTGGCCATGTATTCCGGAGCCGTCGCCGTGCCGATCATCGTGGCCCAGGCCCTGCATCTGACGCCGGAGCAGCTCATTCATTTGATTAACGCCGACTTGTTTACCTGCGGCATCGCGACGATTCTCCAGACCGTCGGCTTTTGGAAGGTCGGCTCCCGCATCCCCATGATACAAGGCGTCACCTTCGCGTCGGTCACGCCGATGATCATGATCGGGCAGGAGCACGGTATAACGGCCATATACGGGGCGATTATCGCCGCCGGGTTGTTTACTTTCCTCATCGCGCCCTATTTCAGCCGCCTGATCAAGCTGTTTCCGCCCGTCGTCACGGGTACGATTATCATGATGATTGGGATTACCCTCCTGCCCGTGGCCGTGCGCTGGGTCGGCGGCGGCAACCCGTCTTCGCCTGACTTTGCCAGCCCTATGAACCTGTTTCTGGCGGCCTTTACCCTGGCTATCGTCGTGGCCATTTACCGCTGCGGCAAGGGCTTTGTCAGCAACGTATCTGTCCTCATCGGGCTCATCTGCGGCACCATCTTGTCCATGATATTAGGCGTGGCTAACTTTGACGAAGTCGGGCGGGCCGATTGGATCGGCATCATCACGCCCTTTTCCTTTGGCCTTCCGACCTTTAACGTCGGCTCGATCATTTCCATGATCATCGTCATGCTCGTCGTCATGGTAGAAACGACGGGCGACTGCATCGCTATCGGCGAAATCGTCAAGCGCCCCGTCGGCAGAGGCCGGCTGGCCCGCTGTCTCCGCGCCGACGGCTTGTCGACGCTGATCGGCGGCATCTTCAACAGCTTCCCCTATACGGCCTTCGCCCAGAACGTCGGCCTCATCGCCGTCACGCGCGTCAAGAGCCGCTTCGTCGTCGCCGCTTCGGGCGTCATCCTCATCCTGCTGGGGCTGTTCCCGAAAATGGCTGCCGTCGTAGCCTGCATTCCCAACGCCGTTCTCGGCGGCGCAGGCATCGCCATGTTCGGCATGGTCATTGCCAGCGGCGTCCGGGCGTTGGCGAAAGTCAAATTTGACGGAAACTATAACCTCATGCTCGTCGCCGTCAGCATCGGCATGAGCATGATTCCCCTGACGGTTCCGAATTTCTTCCAGCATTTCCCCGATGTCGTGAAGGTTATCTGCCAGAGCGGCATCACCTTGGGCAGCCTGACAGCCGTCGTGCTGAACATCTTGTTCAACGGGTTTAAGCCGGAAGAAGATAAGACCCAGGCTGACCAGGCATAATATCGTAGTATTTGCAGAGGGAGCGTACATGAAGAGACATTTACTGACCCTGGCCTGTACATGGGCCGCAGCAGCCGGAATTGCCTTGGCTGCAGAACCGCCTGCGCCGGTCCTGTCGGTGCAGGCAGCGCAGATTCAGACGGCAGAGGACGAGAGCCGCCGGTCTGACGCGGACAGTGCGCCGCCTCGCAGCCGCGCGGAAGCGGGTGAGCCTGCTTCTGCCGATACATCTGCGCCTGCCCGTTCTTCCAAAGACAAAAAGCAGGATCGCAACGCCGGAACGAAAACCGGCGAAGACCGAAAAGACCAGGCCGGACAAGCGGCTCCGGCTCCGGTAGTGACGGTACAATCGAAAATGCCGCCGGATGTAACGGTAGAAATAAAAAAGGCCCCCGCGGAAACGACGCCGAAGCCCCGGAAACAGACGGAGCAAGGCCGAAAAATCGGCATCAACGCAGCCAGCCGTATGCTCATTTTGTATGAAAACGGCAAAAAAGTCCGCATGTATCACGTAGGCGTCGGCACGCCGTCTACGCCGACGCCGCCCGGCTTTTACAGCGTGCAGACGAAGGAAGTCGACCCGACGTGGATCGACCCCAGCGATACGACCGTACAGATTCCGGCGGGCCCCGAAAATCCCCTGGGCTATCGCTGGATCGGCTTTCACGGTACCTACGGCATTCATGGGACCAATAATCCTTCCTCCGTCGGCTATTACGTGTCCAACGGCTGCGTCCGCATGCATGAGAAAGACGTGGAAGAGCTGTATCCTCTCGTATCTATCGGCACGCCGGTCATGGTCTATTACGACCGCATCGTCATCGACAGCGCGGCGGATCATACCGTATCGTACTACATCTATCCCGACGGCTACGGCTGGCAGCCGCTGACCGTTCAGGACGTGCGGCGGGCCTTAGCCGGCTACGGCGTGGAAAACTTTGTGACGGCCGAATCCATCGCCGCCAAAATCGCCGCGTCAGACGGGCAGCCGACGTATATTGCCAAAGCGTACGACCTGTATGTAAACCGGAAGAAGCTGCCCCTGCGGGCCCTGAAAGCTCACGGCATCACCTATCTTCCGGCTGTCGCCGTCGCCACGGTGCTGCGCCTGGATCTGCACTGGGACAACAGCCGCCGGCTGCTGACCAGCCCCTACGGCTCGGCTCCGGGCGTCGTGAGAAATAACGTCGTATACGTAAATGCCGCCTTTGCCGACAGGCTGTTTCATTTGTCCGGCACGCTGACGGGGGACTTGATTTACAACATGCAGTCCCAAGCGCCGCCTGCGCCTAAGGCGGCTGTAAGCGTGACCATATCGCCGACGGACGGCCCGTCGCTGAAGACGACGTGATAAAAAACGGCTCCGCTGTAGGGAGAATCGCCTGTATTTAAGGCGATTTCCTACGGCGGGCCGTTTTCTTTTGTTTCTATGGAGCGGTCTCGTGTTGACAAATAGAATATAGTGATTTATAATTGACATATGTCAAAAATAAAACGTCGCACAGGCTGGCATCAGCCGGTCATAGAAAGGGATGGACAAGTATGAAAATTGCAGTTACATATGAACAGGGCCAGATTTTCCAGCATTTCGGCCACACGGAACAATTTAAGATTTACGAAGTAGAAGACGGCGCAGTCGTCAGTGCAGAAGTCGTCGACACGATGGGCAGCGGCCACGGCGCGCTGGCTGGATTTTTGCAGGCTCAGGGCGTCAATACGCTGATCTGCGGCGGCATCGGCGGCGGCGCGCAAATGGCCCTGGCCCAGGCCGGCATCGCCTTGTACGGCGGCGTGCAGGGGTCGGCAGACGAAGCCGTAGCAGCCCTGCTGGCAGGAACGCTTTCCTTTAATCCCGACGTGCACTGCGACCATCATGACCATGCACACGGCCACGGCGATCATGCCTGCGGCGAACACGGCTGTGGCCATCACCACTAATCACAAAGCAAGACCATATACGACAGCGAAAGAAGGGTTGAAGATGAAAGAAATTACGGCATTTTATTTAAACGGCTGCCCCTACTGCCGCAACGCGAAGGCGGCGCTGGCAGAATTAGTCAGTGAAAATCCGGCCTACGGCGAGGTGCCCGTCCATTGGTATGAAGAATCGGAATCTCCCGACGTCGTCCAGGGACACTCCTACTATTACGTGCCGTCCATGTTCATCGGCACAGAAAAGCTCTATGAAGCCCAGCCGGGGCAGTCTTATGATGAAATTAAGAGCCATGTGAAGGCAGCCCTCGACGCTGCTATGGCTTAGGTCACTATACCTGCTGATTTTTCCCACAGAAATCGGCAGGTATTTTTTGCGTACAGGGAAGCGGCGCGCTCCGGCGACAGGCCGGCATCAGACTGATTGAGGGAACCACAGGCCAGAGCCGGAAAATTCTTCAGTTCCTGGATTTTGACAACATAGAGGGGTATATCATGCGATAAAAGTGAACTAAAAAAGTATTGATTTGATATGTAAAGTGTGCTATACTAAAGATACTCAATGGATAATGATTATTTTTTAGATACATGAGGAGGGAGTCATATGCGAATTGGAGAAGGCACCATTACGGAAATCCTCGACGGCGGCCTGGCGAAAGTCCGCGTCAACCGCGATCATTTATACGTTGCCTGCAGCGCCTGCTTTGGCGCCGAGCACGTCTACGTGACGGCGAGAAACAGCCTCGGCGCTCAGGAAGGGCAGGACGTGCGGTATGAAGTGCAGGACGAGCACCTTATCATGGGGGCTTTTATCTGCTTTATCGTCCCCTTGTTCCTGGTTATACTAGGCGGCATCGGCGGTTACTCCTTCGGCGCGACGGTTTTGTCGGCCTTGATCGGCGCGGCAGCCGGATTGATAGTCAGCGCCGTATTGGTCAAGCTGTACGATTCGTCCCTGGGAAAGAAAATTGATACGAAGGCTACGATTACGGAGATCATCGAAACAGAAGACGACGAGTCGTAAATGCAAAAGGCTGGCCCGAAGACACAGGAGTTCTTCGGGCCAGCCTTTTGTATTGTAGAGAGGTGATTATTTGTTTAATACGCCTTCGAGGTATGTGGCCGTATCGGTCAAGCTGTCCGATACGTAGCTTTCGATATCGCCCTTGTCGCAGTGCATGGCGAATTCCGGGTCGATAGGCAGCTTAGCCGTATGGGGGATTTCGTATTTGGCCGCCGATTCTTCTACATGGCTCGGGCCGTAGATTTCATGACGGGAATGACAGTCGGGACATTCGAAATAGCTCATGTTTTCGATGAGGCCGAGGACGGGGATATGCATGATTTCCGACATCTTCAGGGCCTTTTCGACGATCATGGAGACGAGCTCCTGCGGCGACGTGACGATGAGGATGCCGTCGACCGGCAGGGACTGGAATACCGTCAGGGGGACGTCGCCCGTTCCCGGCGGCATGTCGACGAACATGTAGTCGATATCGCCCCAGACGACGTCGGTCCAGAACTGTTTTACGGCGCCGGAAATGACCGGTCCGCGCCATACGACGGGAGCCGTCGTGTCTTCCAGGAGTACGTTCATGGACATGACTTTAATGCCCGATTTTGTTTCTACAGGGAAAATGCCGTTGGCGTCGCCTGTAGCCCGTTCTGTCAGGCCGAAGGCCTTCGGGATGGACGGGCCGGTGATGTCGGCGTCGAGGATTGCCGTCTTAAAGCCGCGGCGCTGCATTTGTACGGCCATGAGGGACGTGACGAGGGATTTACCTACGCCGCCTTTGCCGCTGACGACGGCGATGACGTGCTTTACGTGCGTTCCTTCATGGGGCTGAGCCTGGAGGCTCTGCGGCTGCGTGCGGCTGGAGCATTCGCTGCTGCAGCTGGAGCAGTCGTGATTGCAATTTTCACTCATTACTATCATTCTCCTTTTTGGGGTTACATTTTCCGGCCTGACAGCGCGTATGGCGGCAGGAGCCGGCATGTTCACAGAGTTGTATGTGGCCGCCTTCGATGAGAAGGCGCTTTCCATGGACGAGAGCGTCGGCAAGCTTTCGGCGGGCGCCGTCGTAAATCCCCGTGACGGTCGTGCGGGACACGTCCATCTGGGCGGCGCACTGCTCCTGCGTCAGCCCGAGCAAATCGATCAGGCGGATGACTTCGTATTCATCAATGCGCATGATGATGACCTCTGCGTCGGCTGCGCAGCCGGACGGGGCGAACTCGCCGGCTTTAGGCAGAGAACAGACGCGGCGGCACCGCGGCGGTCTCGGCATGGAATTACCTCCCTTTTCAGTGATTCAGTATTATTATAAAAGTATAGATGACATATGTCAACAATGCCTCAGGCCTTATTTCCATAGGTTTCTTCATACCGCTTGCGCTTGCGGACAAAGGTCGACGGCGTGATGCCCAGGGCCTTGGCGGCGGCGCGGACGTTGCCTTCCTGTTCGTAGGCCATCGTCAGGTAATGGTATTCCAGCTTTTCCAGCGTTTCGTTTAAGTCGGAAGGGAGTTCGTCCGGTACTTCGGCGGCCGTCTCCGGCGCGGCTTCTTCGGCTGCCTGTTCGGCTGGGACGACAGGGTTCGTCGGCCGGAGCAGGTGGAGGTCTTCCGGCTTGATTTCGTCGCCGGAGCTGATGATGACGGCCCGTTCGACGATGTTTTTCAGCTCGCGGATATTGCCGGGCCAGGGGTATTCGTTCAGGAGCTGAATGGAAATGTTGGAAAACCTCTTTTTAAAATTGTATTTTTGATTGAGCTTGCCCAAAAACGACAGGGCCAGGGGGGTAATATCCTTTTTGCGGAACCGCAGGGGCGGGATGGAAATGGGAAAGACTGTGAGGCGATAGTATAAATCCTCGCGGAATTGGTCGTTCTTCACCATGTCTTCCAAATTGCGGTTCGTCGCCGCGATGATGCGCACGTCGATTTTTATCGGCTTGGTGCCGCCGACGCGCATGATTTCCTGCTCCTGAAGGGCTCGCAGCAGCTTGACCTGCATGTCTTTCGGCAGCTCGCCGATTTCGTCGAGAAAGAGGGTTCCCTTGTCGGCTAATTCGAACAGGCCGATTTTTCCGCCCCGGCTGGCTCCGGTAAAGGCGCCGCTTTCGTAGCCGAAGAGCTCGCTTTCGATGAGGCTGGGCGGGATGGCCCCGCAGTTTACCTGGATGAAGCTGTTTTTGGCCCGGCTGCTGTGCTGGTAGATATAGCGGGCCATGACTTCCTTGCCGACGCCTGTTTCGCCGAACAAGATGACCGTCGTGTCCATGGGGGCGACGCGGTTGGCCAATACCATGGCTGCCAGGGCCGTTTCATCGCGGACGATGAGCTCCCGCTCCGTAAGGGGCGTCTGAATGTGTTCCAGCTCGAGGCGAAGGCGCTCGATGGCGTCGGTCTTTTCCTGTATCGATTCCTTGAGGTTGTATATTTCCGTCAGGTCGCGGACGTTGGTGACGATCATGATGAGTTCGCCGTTTTTGTCGAAAATAGGCGAGCTGGTGACCAGGGCTTCCTTCCCCGATTTGAACCGCTGCTGCAAGGTGACGGGCCGCTTCGTGCGGGACACGATGAGAGAGCCCGACTCGGAGATGAGCTTCTGCTGCACCAAATCGGCCATATTCTTTCCTAAGATTTCGTCTTTTGTCAGGCCGGTAATTTCTTCGTACGAATGGTTGATGCGCAGGACGTTGCAGTTTTTATCGGTAATGAAAATACCGTCGAAGGAGTATTCGATAATCGCGTTCAGGTGTTCTGCCGCTTCGGCGACAGTGGAAAAAATTTCTTTCGTTCCCATAGGACTCCTCTCTTCCAGCATGCTGTTTAGTGTAGGGCGGTCATGGCTGGATCTTTCGCGCGTAAGAATTGGGGATATGAAGCAGGCTGCGGTATTTTTGAACAACTCGCCGGGAAATTGCTGTATGGAATTGCGCCGACAGCATTTCTACCAGCTGGGCGTCGCTGTACGGGCGTTCCTTATCTTCTTCGCGGATCAGCTGGCAAAGGGCTTTCTTGACGGCGTCTTTGGAAAGGGACTGGCCGTCTTTCCGCAGGGGGCATTGGAATAAGGCCTTGAAGGGAAGGGTCCGGTACGGCGTCTGCACGTATTTGTCCTTGATGGCACGGCTGATCGTCGATATATGGAGTCCCGTTTTCTCCGCCATGTCCTTGAGCGTCATAGGCCGCAGGGCATGGTGAGTCTCCAGGTATTCGCGCTGCCATTCCCAAATCGCGCCGGTCAGCGCGGCGAGGGTCTGGCGCCGGCGTTCTATATTGTGGAGCAGCAGGGAGCAGCGGGCGTGCTTCTGCTGGAAATAGGTTTTGATATCCGGGTCGTCGGCCTGATGCATCATGGCGATATAGTAATCGCTCATGGAATAGGAGGCGAACCACGTGTCGTTCAGGATAATTTCATATTCCCCTTCGGTTGGCCGGATGACGACGTCGGGAACGACGTAGGCGTCTGCACTGTCAAAGAGGCCCTTCAGCGGGGCCGGGTCGAGGGCGCGGATGCGCCGGATAGTCGGCAGGACCTGCTGTTTCGGAAGGCCCAGGGCCCGGCAGACGGCGGCGATATGGTTTTTCCCGATATCTTCTAAGAACGAGTCGACGAGGGTTTCCGCTAAGGGCGTCAGCTCACCCTTTCGCCGCAGCTGCAATTTCAGGCACTCCTGCAGCGACGATGCGCCGATTCCCGGCGGATGCAGGCCCTGCAGGATGGCGACGGCCTGGGAAAACAGTCCGTCCGGTAGGGGAAAGCGCGATACATCTTGTTCCGTCACCGTCAAATAGCCTTGGTCGTCGACGCACTGGGCCAGATAATTCAGCAGAGCCCACTGGGGCTTGGTAAACTGGCTAGGATTGAGCTGCTCTATGAGGAAATTTTTGATCCTGTCCTTGTCCGGCGCGGCGACGAACTGGAGAAATTCTGCTGCGCCGCCGCGGGACGACGACGGATGGTAATCGAGAAAGGGATTTTCTTCCGACTCCTTCTGCAGCAGGCTGCGCAGGTCTTCCGAGGACATGGACAGGATTTGCAGCGATTGGATCTGCATAGCCGACAGCTTTTGAATTTGTTCTTGCGTAAGGGTCATACGTGCGTCCATTGGCATATCCTCAGTCCTTTAGGCCGGGCAAGTCCGTATACTGCGTCTTGCCCGACGAGTTTTTGGGAATCGCGGCGACAGAGCGGATGGTAAAGCAGCTGGGATGAAGGCCCGCCTTGGCGACGAGGAAATCCTCCAAGTCGGAGCAGTCCGTTTCCGGAGCCGTCGTAAAGACGAGCAGGTCGTCGTCGCCGCCTGTGCAGGCGAAATCCCTGTCGGCGAAGGCGTTTTTGAACAGCTGCTCGACTTCGTCCATGTTGACCCGCTTGCCCATGATTTTGACAAACCGTTTTTTGCGGCCGGAAATATAGTAGAAGCCGTCTTCGTCGCAGTAGGCCAAGTCGCCCGTAAGCAGGCGGCCGTGCCGTTCGTCTCCTAATTGGAGGTCGTCGGCGCCATGGGCGTAGCCCAGGGATACGTTGGGGCCGTCGTAGCACAGCTCGCCGATTGCGTTGGGTTCGGTCAGCTCGGCGTGGTCGTCGTCCAAGATGCGGAAGGAGCCGCCGGGGATGGCGACGCCGATGCTGCCGATCTTGCGGAGGCAGTCTGCCGGCGGCAGGTAGGACATGCGGGCCGTCGCCTCGGTCTGGCCGTACATGACGACGAAGCGCTTTCCCGTGCCGGCAGCGTATTGGCCGAATTCCTTCTGTAATTTTTTCGACAATTTTCCGCCGGCCTGAATCATCAGCGTCAAGTCGGGAAGCTCCATTTTGGTGAATTTCAGACGGCGCAGGCATTCGTACGTAAAGGGAACGCCGGCGATGGACGTCACTCTTTTTTCCTTGCAGAACTGCCAAAAGGCCGCGTCGAAAACCGTCGCCGTCGTCAGGCATTCTGCCGCGCCGCAGAGGACGTGGCTGTTGATGACGGACAGCCCAAAGGTATAGTGCATGGGCAGGCTCGATACGGGCCTGTCGGCGGCGGTTAGTTCCAGATACTGGGCGATAGAGGCGGCGTTGGATTGGATGTTGTCGTAGCTCAGGCGGACGAGCTTCGGGCTTCCCGTACTGCCTGACGTCGTCAGCAGCAGGCCCAGGTCTTCGTATAAGGCCGGCGACGTATTATTATGGCGGTATACGTCGTAGTCATACAGCGAATAGAGGGGATTGCCGCCTTCTGTTCCGCAGGGGCAAAAGATGAATTCCGGGCGGTACGCGGCCAGGAGTCCCTGCTTCAGCTCGTCGTCCATGGCTTCGTCTATGAGCAGGGGAACGACGCGGCGTTGCAGGCAGCACAAGTAAGACAAGGCCGAACCGATGGTATTGCGGCATACGATGGCCGCCAGGGACCGGGACGGCATGATGCCTCCCAGCTCGTCGGCGTGGGCATACCAGGTTTCATATGTCGCCGCCTGTCCGCAATCGTCTTCAAAGAGCGTATGCGCCTTGAAGTTGGGATGTTTGTCAAAGAAATACATAGGAAAGCCTCCTCACTCTATGACGCGGGACAGGGCTTCGAGCATGTTGTACCCGTCCCACAGGACGCTCATATCCAAGGCCTGGCCGACCGGTACGATGCGGTCGACGCCCATGGCGCCGGCTTCGACGAGGGCCTGTTTCAGCACTGCCGGATCGATGCCCAGGGTGGAGACGGTCTGGACCTTCTTGACGGCAAAGGGCAGGACTTCGTCGAGGGTTCGGATTGGGAATTGGAAGAACTGGCCGAAGGAGCCTGATAAGGCCGTAATGTCCGGCGGCAGGGACGACAGGGTGTATACGTACAGTCTGTTGGTCCGGAAGGCCGCCGACTGGAGGTGCGGCTGGGTCATGGCGAATTCCCAGGCGTCGGTGTATTTGCCGCTGGTCTTGATGGGCTGCAGGTCATAGGCTTTAGCTTCGGCAGCGACGGCGTCCCACCAGCGCCGCTGCGCCGCTTCAAAGGCCGAGCCCCTTTCGTCGAGCCAGAAGACGAAGCGCGGGCTGGAGCAGGCGTTCTGGTCGGCTTCGTACGTGTCGTTGTAGAAGCGGTGCGCCCAGGCGCGCAGCTCGTCGTCCGAACCGTTCTGAATACTGGAGCAGTCGAAGACGGCGAAGGAATATCTGTCGGCGAAGACCAATTCTACGCCTTGCGGCGGCAGGGGAAAGGTCCGTATTTCAGCGATAGACTTGTCGCCGCCCCAGACGATGCGGCCGTCGCACTGCTGAGAAAAACGGCTTGTCAGCTCGTCGTCGCGGCCGTAGGTGACGATGGCGTTCTGCCTGCGCAAGGCGGCGAATTTGTCGTCCTGCCAAATCTTGTGAATTACATCGCATATAGGGGCGACAGCCGGAGCCAGGCGCGGTGAGACGCGGACGATGTTGCCGTTTCCAGCCAGCAGGGAAATGCACAGGCTGTAGGCGAAGATGGTCGGCATGTTTGCCGGCGCGATGTGAAAGATGAGGCCCCGTCCAAGGCGGGCTTCCTGCTGGGAAAGATGCGGGCTCAGCTGCTTAAGGTGATTGGGCCGCAGCCAGAAGCCAAGAGTACTCCAGGCGGGTTCGGTCCGGGCTATGGGATGATGACGCAGCTCGTGCGACAGTACGGCAAGAAAATCCAGTACGACAGGGGCGAAGGGCTTCATCGGGAATGGTTTTTCCGGTATAGAGCCGGCTAAAAGCGTGTATTGATTATTCATGAGTATCGCTGCACCCCCTGATTTCAGCCTGCGGAATGCGGCCGTCAATGCGGAAATACTTTCCCTTGCGGCCGCAGGGACAATCGTCAACGCCTAAGATGGCCCCCATGTCCTCCGTCAAAAGCGAATGGCCGGGATAAGAGACGGCCATAGGAGAAAGAACCTGAAGGATTCCTGATTTTCCTATGGGACAGGGAGAGAAATCCTCCGGGTCTCTGACGATGACGTCGGAAAAAATGCTGGCGTGGAGGTGGCCGGCTTCGCATTCCATGTATACGCAGCCCGTCTGCTCGGCCATGCCGTAGTAGTTATGGACACGGGAAATGCGGAACTGGTCGTACAGCCGCCGCTTATAAGCCTCGGCCGACACGGCCTGGGCTTCCATTTTTTTCCAGCCGCCGCCGTGGATGACGACGGCATTGGAAAAGTCGAAGGAAAGGCCTGCCTCGGCAATGGCCTGGCACAAATATTTCCAAATCATGAAGGTAAAGCCGAAAATGAGGACCGGCCCCGTGCGGGAGGCGAAGGCCTGCAAGGCTTCTTTATTTAAGGTCAAGTCGTCCATCAAGGCGTAATACTTTTTCTTAGCGAAAATAGAAAAGCCTAGGATAGCGGCTCCGCGGGCGTTGAACGCCGCCCGGTCAGTAAAGACGGACGGCGAATCGACGATGAGCATGGGCACGCGGCCTGCGCCGAGAAAATCCTTGACGATGGCGTATAAGGTGAGCTGCTGGTTTTGCGCCGTCGCCGCGTCCAGGACGATGCGGGAGCGAGCCTGGCCCGTCGTTCCCGACGACGTGATGATCTTGAAGATTTCTTCGTCAGGAATGCTCTGCAGTTTTAAGTATTTGAATAAGCGGATTGGCACCATGGGAATCTGCTCCAGCGCCGAAAACTGACTGCCGTACCCGAATACGTCGAGGGCTTGGCCGTAGGGCCGGCAATGACGGCGATGATTCTCTGTCAGCTCTTGAAAATAGGGCAGATACTGCTTTTCTTTTTCTTCCTGCGTCCAGGCGTAGGGCGCGTACGACAGCCATTGGCTATAGTCCATACTGTTTCTTCACCTCCTGGGTGAGCATGAAAGGAAGACCGTGGCCGGGATAGGTCCAAATGGGGGTCGGCAGGGAACGCAGTACGTCTTTGCCGACGGTCTGGTAGGCCTCGTCGTCGCCGCCGGGCAGGCGCGTAATGACTTCTTCGCCGGGAATGAAGTAATCGCCGGAAAACAAGAGAGCGTCGTCGGCGACGATGCAGATGCTGCCCGGCGTATGGCCTGGAGCGGCAATGCAGCGGAAGGAGTGTCCCTTCCAGACGAAATCGTAGACTGGGGCGTCGAAGACGATATCCGCTGCCTGACAGGTAAATTTCGGATACGAGACGTGCAGCTTGCCGCCGCTTTTAAAATACAGATACGATTCCATGATGCGCGTCATGTTCATCTTCGTATTTTGGATGCCGTCGCTGCATTTTTTGCTGGCGACGACGGAGAGGGTCCAGCGGCTGCGCAGGTCGTTGAGACCGGCTATGTGGTCGCAGTGCTCGTGAGTGAGCAAAACGTATTCCGGGACGATATGGTGTTCCGCTGCATACGTGTTGATTAGGTCGGCATTGTTCGGGTCTATGAGCAACGCGCTGCTGCCGGACGTGAAGATATAGCAGTTGCTTTCCGTCAATGGATCGACCAGGCATGCCGGCTCAGGGAGTTTAAATGTCGACTCCATATTTGCGGAGGATGTCCATGCCTTTTTCATAAGAGCTGAAAGCCAATACGTCCGGCGTATCAATGGAAATGTCGAAGGTATCTTCCATGTCTTCCATGAGCGTCATGTGGCCCATGGAGTCCCATAATTTGATGGAACGGTATTTTAAACCGGGGAGCTGGTCTTTCGTCAATTTGAAGTTGGTCATGAAGAGTTTGTCGTATTTTTCTAAGTTTGTCATAGTATCACCTTTTCTGTCGTTAGTTAAAGAGTACAGGAAAACAATGCCTCCGGCAGCAGATAGCAGTACATGCCTTCGGCGAGAATGGTTCCGTTTTGATTCGTACAGACGCCGCGCAATGTCGCTGCGTAGCCGCGGTCGTGCGGCCCTATTTCCAGCACTGCTGCCGTCGACGTCACGGTGTCGCCGACGTACGCCGGCTTTGGAAAGCGTGCGCTGCGTTCCATGAGGATGGCGCCGTCGCCGGGAAGCTGCGTTTCCATGAGGGCTGACAGCAGGCTTTCGACGAGCGAAGGCGGGACGACGGGCCGTTTAAATCCGCATTGGGCGGCAAAGGCCGCGTCGGCGTGGAGCTTACCGTAATTTCCCGTAAGGGCGGCAAAGCCTTGTATATCGGCTTCGGTTATCGTCTTTTGCGCCGACGCCGTATGACCGGCGCAAAGGTGTTTTTTCTCCGGCCGTTGGTCGTCGGACTCTGCTTTCAGCGCCGCCGCCAGCTGGGTAAACTGGGCCGGCGTGCAGAGCTGCTCGAAGCGTTTGGCCGCCAGTCCCTCCGGCGACGCGCAGGCCGTCATGCAGCCGCAGACGAGGAGGCAGATATCGCAGATGGCCGTATCTACCTGGTAGGTAAATTCATGCTGGGGAAATTGTTTCTTCAGCTTTTCCACTTCTTTGGTGCGGTCGTACCGGCTGTTGCAGCCGCCGCAGTATTTTATCCCTATCTTCATGGGGAACTCCTACAAGTGCCCGTTCTGTAAGATGGCCTTGGCCTGGGCGATTAATTCGTCGCTGACGCCGCTGACTAAGATGACGTCTTCGATTTCAGGGATGTGTTCTTTGACCGTTGCAGAGATTAGCTCTTCTGTTGTTAATTGGGCAGAGGGGCAGCCGCTGCATTTTCCCGTCAGGCGGATGCGAAGTACCTTGTCGGTATAATCGACGACGACGACGTTTCCTTGATGTGAAGCCAACGACGGGCGGACGTAGGTGTCCAATACGCCTTCGATTTCGGCGCGAGTAGCTGTAGACATGGGGGTCACTCCTTTTCCTTAACTATTATATGGTAATATATAAGCAATAACTATGCCAAATGCTGTGGGGGAAGCTCTCTGCCGGCCTGCGCGCAGGATTATCCCAGCTGAAAATGGCAAAAAATCCAAGTGAAAATGAAAAATACAAGGCGGTGAAGCGGCGTGATGCACCGTTTTTTGTCAAACTGCCGGCAATTTCTCCTGTCGCATCTCCTGTTTTGAAACAAAATTGGTTTTGATATCTATTATTGTGCCAAAAATGACGTATTCAGAACTATTGAACCATTATTGAAACAACAACGCGATTTCTCTTGTTGCAATTTTAGCACAAAAGACAATATTTGCCTATGGTAAGAACCAAAAATGAAGCAAAAAGAGGCATGAAGATTTTTATTTTTCCCCACAATCATGGATTCATTTCCTGTTTGCAGAAAAAATTTTCTGAATTTCAGCCTAATCGCATCAACTTGGCACGATTGTTGCTAATTATATAAGCAAGACACTGCAATGAAACGAGACCTTTGTGTGTCCGTGCAGTCTTTACTATCTCCCTATGTATTTTCCCGGAAAGGATGATTTATTTATGACGTTAATGACTGGCGAACAGTATATTGAAAGCATGAGAAAACTGAATTTGCAGGTATACATGTTTGGCAAAAAAGTAGAATGTCCTGTAGACGACCCGATTCTCCGTCCGTCTCTGAATTCTGTCCGCATGACTTATGACTTGGCTCAGATGCCGGAATACCAGGATTTGATGACCGTTATGTCTCCGTATACAGGCGAACGGGTAAACCGCTTTACGCACATTCATCAGAGCACGACTGACTTGATGAACAAAGTAAAAATGCAGCGTCTCCTCGGCCAGAAAACGGCTTCCTGCTTCCAGCGCTGCGTAGGCATGGACGCTTTCAACGCCGTATTCTCCACGACGTATGATATCGACCAGAAATACGGCACTCACTATCATGACAACTTCATGACCTTCATGAAACGGGTGCAGACGCAGGACCTTACAGTTGACGGCGCCATGACCGACCCGAAGGGCGACCGCGGCTTGGCTCCCCACGCACAGGAAGATCCCGATTTGTACCTCCACGTCGTAGAACGCCGCCCCGACGGCGTCGTCGTCCGCGGCGCAAAAGCTCATCAGACGGGCTTCATCAACTCTCATGAAGTTATCGTCATGCCGACGATTGCTATGGGCGAAGACGACAAGGACTACGCTATTTCCTTCTCCTGCCCGACCGACGCCGAAGGCATTTTCATGATCGTCGGCCGTCAGTCCTGCGATACACGTAAGCTCGAAGGCGCCGAAATGGATACGGGCAACCCCGAATTCGGCGGCACGGAAGCTCTCGTTATCTTCGACAACGTATTCATTCCGAACGAAAACATCTACCTCAACGGCGAATATGAATTTGCCGGCGTTCTCGTCGAACGCTTCGCCGGTTACCACCGTCAGTCTTACGGCGGCTGCAAGGTCGGCGTAGGCGACGTCCTCATCGGCGCCGCGGCGTTAGCTGCCGATTACAACGGCTGCCCGAAGGCATCTCATATCAAAGATAAGCTTATCGAAATGCAGCACCTCAACGAAACGTTGTATGCCTGCGGCATCGCCTGCTCCGCATTGGGCACGAAGACCGCTTCGGGCAACTACCTCATCGATCTCCTGCTGGCAAACGTCTGCAAACAGAACGTCACCCGTTTCCCCTATGAAATCGTCCGCCTTGCCGAAGATATTGCCGGCGGCCTCATGGTAACGGCTCCGTCCGAAAAAGACCTGCGCGATCCGAAGATCGGGCCGTACGTTGAAAAATATCTCCGCGGCGTAAGCTCCGTATCGACGGAAAACCGCTTGAAAGTACTGCGCCTCATCGAAAACCTCAGCCTTGGCACGGCAGCTGTCGGCTACCGTACAGAATCCATGCACGGTGCAGGCTCGCCGCAGGCACAGCGCATTATGATTTCCCGTCAGGGCAACTTGCGCATGAAGAAACAGCTGGCTAAAGCTATTGCGCATATTGAAGACTAATTTTGGTATCACTGCTTATGAATGATGTATAAAGCATATCTGCCTTGAGGCCTGACTCCTTTCCTCAGGCGATATGCAGTTGCAAGGCAAGATCTCCCTGCAGGCGGCGTGCGCCGGCACGTTTACCTGACAGGGAGATTTTGCATTATAAGATCATGGGTAATGAGAAAGGTGGATTATCATGGCAATTGGATTGAAAGCTCCTGGATACTACATCCAGGGCGAAGGCGAATTGGATAAGTTAGGCAAGTATGTAAAAAAATTAGGGACGACGTTTTTGGTGTTGCTGTCTCCCAACAATAAGAAGCGCATTGGCGACCGCATTGCGGCCTCACTGGAAAGCGCCGATAAAAAGGTCGTATTCAGTGAATTCGGCGGCAAGTGCACCAAGCAGGCCATTGAAGATGCGATGACGGTAGCCAAAGACAACGGCTGCGACGTCATTGTCGGCGTCGGCGGCGGCACAGCTCTCGATACGTCGAAGGCCGTCGCTACGAATTTAGGCGGATTGCCGTCTGTCATTATTCCGACGATTGCGTCTAACGACGCGCCATGCAGCAGCGTAGCTGTCATTTATAACGATGAAGGCGTGGTCATCAAGGCCCTCATGATGCACCGCAACCCCGACGTCGTCCTCGTCGATACGGGAATCATTGCCCAGGCTCCGAAGCATTACCTCGTTTCCGGCATGGGCGACGCCTTGTCGACGTATTTTGAAGCCCGTGCCTGCTACCGCAGCGGCGCAAAGACCATGTCCCGCGGCAAGTGCTCTATGACGGCGATGGCTTTGTCCGAATTGTGCTATAAGACGCTCCTCAAGGATTCTCTGAAAGCCTTGGAAGCTGTAGAACAGCACGTCGTCACGCCGGAACTGGAAGCCGTCGTCGAAGCCTGCGTATATTTGAGCGGCGTCGGTTTTGAAGACGGCGGCCTGGCTGCGGCGCATGCCGTCAACGACGGATTTGCCTATGTGCCTCAGGCGCACGGCATGTCTCACGGCGAAAAGGTAGCCTTCGGTTTGTTGGTACAGCTGCAGCTGGAACAGGCTCCGCAGAAAGAATGGGATACGGTTCTGCAGTATATCAAGTCCGTTGGCTTGCCGTCGTGCTTAGCCGATATGGGCATTACGGACGTAAAAGAAGAAGAACTTCGCCAGGTTGCCGCCGCAGCGACAGTTCCGACGCAGTTTACGAAAAACGTCCGCGCCGATATTACGGCTGACGAAGTGTACGCTGCCATTATGGCAGCCGACGCGGCTGGCCGCGCCTAAGGTTATGGTTGCTCGAATACCGGCAGCTGATAACCCCGTAATATAATGAAAAAGATGTCGCTTGAAGAAAGATCGGTTTCTTCGGCGACATCTTTTTTATGGGTTGTTTAGGCTATGTTTAAGATGAAGGCTCTTGAAAGGGACTGGCTGTATGACTGATGAATCCTCCATGCGAAATTTGCAAGGAAGTCCTAAGGCAAAGGTTTCTTGCGTATGATATACTAAGAGCGTTGCTTACCCAAACCGCAACGGGGAGGGGGTGGCAGATACAATGCAGGAGTTTGTTTCATTCATTCTTTCTATTATGGCAAGTGTAGTAGCGAATTACATTTGCAGATGGCTGAATAGAAAGATGTGAGCAACCAGCCTTGCCGAAGCGCCGGTATAAATAGCGTTAGAACCCCCTCATAGTGGCCGCTGTGAGGGGGTTCGTCCGGTGCATCTACAATGCTCCTTGTTTCATTCATTCTTCATGGTTAGTATATCATATCCTGAAGAATTTACAAGGTGAAAATCGCTTTAAAGGATATCAATTTGGCACATTTTCATGGCCTCCAAGGCCCGCGCGTGGCTTTCCGGCGTGACGCCGGCGCAGCATGAAGCGTCGACGCAGATTTCTTTTTCCGGATAGAAGGCTTTCAGCAGCATGGCGTTGGAAATGACGCAGATATCCGTACATACGCCCATGAGGACGATGCGGTCGTATTCCGCCGTTTCAGCAATCAAATCGGTGCTGCCGAAGGTAGGCTTTTCCAAGATAGTGGCAAATAAGGTATACGGCAGGAGCTGACGGCATATATTCCAGCCCTTTGTATCCTTGATACAGTGCGGGACCGGAAGTTTCTGCCCTTCCTGCGTGTCTAAGTAATTTTCTCCGTGCGTATCCTGCGTGAAGATCAAGTCGGTGCTGACGGACGTGTCCTTTTTGCTGGCGACGATTTTAGCTTCGATGCGCGGTACGACGGCCTGGGCTTCCTTGGTCCCCAGGGCGCCGTCGATGAAGTCGTTCTGCATGTCGATGATGACGTAAGCCTGATTCATACAGTATCCCTTCTTCCTTAATGCTGCTGCTTGAGTTCGCGGACATAGGCCGGCACGTCATGGCAGACCATGAGCCCTGACATGAGGGCGACGCCGGCAACGGGCGTAGTGCCGAGCTCTTTGACCGTTTGAAGATTGATGCCCCCTAAGGCGTAGACGGGAATCGACACGGCGTCGCAGATGGCCTGGACGGTCTGCGTGCCGATTGGCGGCATCGTTTTTTTGCAGTCTGTCGGAAATACGTGGCTGGCCATGATGTACGTTGCGCCCAGCTTTTCGGCGCGCGCTGCTTCCTCCGGCGTATGGACGGAAACGCCCAGGGTCGTCATATAATAGAGAAGGGACGAATGGGTTTCCAAATACTCCAGCGAACACTGGAAACGGGGAACGTGCAGGCGGATGGCCGCTTTGCCGAAGTGGTGGAGAATGCACGTCTTGTCGTGCATGTTGCACAGGCGCAGCGCTTTTTTTGCGTATTCGACGTATTCATCTTCTGACAGCGTTTTTTCGCGAAGAACAATGGTATCGACGTCGGACGCGGCGATTTGTTCAAGCTGGTCCCAATAATTCGTCGTGGCAAGTTCGCGATTTGTTATTGCAACTACTTTTAACACAATAATATCACCCGATCGTTGTATAGTATAATGACATAAAATTATAATGTATATATACTATTACTATATATTAATCTCATAGCTCCGTCAATGTTTATACGGTAGGAATATAGGTCATTCTAAAAATAAATGATGTAAGGGCATACACTGTATAAATTTTTACAAAAATAAGTATTTTCTGGAGATTTATCTAACAAAATAAATGCCGCGAAGATATAGAAATAATGATAAATAATCATAGCAAAGACAGCAGGGGGAGATAACAAAAACAGCTTGGCAGTGGATTAGTCTGCAAGCTGTTTTTGCCGTTTCTATAGTTAGGTTATAAAAAGGAGATAGCTTATACATAGATGTAGTCGCTGGTCACAGGCTGCAGGCCCATGTGCTTGATGGCGGCGTACATTTCGTCGAAAGAGCGGCTGTCGGTGATTTCAAACTGTTCGTCGCCCATTTCGGAGCCGTCGTCTTCCAAGTGGCCGCCGATGCCGACGCAGACGCTGGCCGATACCTTCGTAGCGGCGATTTTCATGATGGCGTTGCGGTACCGGGCGCTTTCTCGGCTCGATACGACGATGCCCGCATAGGGGAGAAACAGGCGGTAGGCGCAGATGATCTGCGTGAGCTTCCGTTCGTCTACGTCTTTCGGATTGATTTTATCGTTGTTGATAATCGGGCACAGCCGCGGACAGGACAAGGAAATTTCAGCGTGAGGATATTTGCGCTGCATGAGGTAGGCGTGCATGCCCGTGGCGACGGCGTCTTTCTGATAGTCGTCGAGGCCGAGAAGGGCAGCGAAGCCGACGCCGCGCATGCCGCCTAAAATTGCCCGTTCCTGAGAATAGAAGCGGTACGGGAAGATGCGCTTATTTCCAGCCAGGTGCAGCGTTTCGTATTTCGTCGAGTTGTACGTTTCCTGGAATACCGTAACGTAGTCGGCGCCGCATTCGTGGAGGTATTTGTAATCGTCGGAGTTGACCGGGTAGATTTCCATGCCGATGACCCGGAAATACTGGCGGGCGATCTTGACGGCGTTTCCGATGTACTGAATGTCCGACATCTTCGGGCTTTCGCCGGTCAGCATGAGGACTTCTTCGATGCCGGCGTTGGCGATGTTCTGGCATTCGCGGTGGAGCTCTTCGTCGTTCAGGCGGGCCCGCTTGATTTTATTGTGGGAGTTGAAGCCGCAGTAGATGCAGTAGTTGTCGCAGTAGTTGGCAAAATAAATCGGCGTGAGGATGGAAATGTTGGAACCGAAATGGCGGCGCGTCACGATGTGGGCCTTCTGGGCCATTTGTTCCAAATACGGAGCGGCGGCCGTCGACAAGAGGGCCATGAAGTCCCGCGGTTCCAGGTGCTGCTTATTCAGGGCCCGTTCGACGTCTTGGGACGTATAGTCTTCGTCATGGAAGGCGTCGTGGTATTTCGTCACTTCGTCGAGCATGTTCGAATCAAGGACTTCCATGCCCGGAAGATAGGTCATGTGGTCAATGCGTTGTTCTGTCATCGTCGTACCTCCTTAGTCGCCCAAGAATCCTGTCAGCGGGTCTGACGCCGATGCCGTTTCGCTGACGCGGCCGATGCCGGCCAGATAGGCCTGACGGCCTGCTTCAATCGCCTTGCGGAAGGCGCTGGCCATGAGGGGCAGGTCTCCTGCCGTCGCCAGGCCCGTGTTGGCCATGATAGCGGCGGCGCCCATTTCCATGGCTTCGCAGGCCTGGGACGGGCGGCCGATGCCGGCGTCTACGATGATGGGCAAGTCGATTTCGTCGATGAGGATTTGGATGAAATCCTTCGTGGACAGGCCCTTGTTGGAGCCGATCGGCGACGCTAAGGGCATGACGGCGGCTGCGCCGGCCGATACGAGGTCGCGGGCCGTGTACAGGTCGGGGTACATGTAGGGCAATACGACGAAGCCTTCCTTGGCCAGGATTTCCGTCGCCTTTACCGTTTCGACATTGTCGGGAAGCAAGTATTTAGAATCGCGCATGATTTCGATTTTGATAAAGTCGCCGCAGCCGATTTCGCGGGACAGACGGGCGATGCGGACGGCTTCGTCGGCGTTGCGGGCGCCCGACGTGTTGGGAAGAAGGGTTACGCCCTTGGGAATGAAGTCGAGGATATTATCTTTCTGCCCGGCTTCGACGCGGCGCAGGGCCATCGTGACGATCTGCGCGCCGGCCTGTTCGACGGCAGCCTGAATCAGGTTGACGGAATACTTGCCCGAACCGAGAATGAAGCGGGATGTAAATTCATGACCGCCGAGAATCAACGTGTCTTTTTGTTCCATGAGAAACAACTCCTTTGTATTTGCTGCTGTATGAGATAATGGTACTTCTGTGCGGGGAATGCCTATCAGCCTCCTCCGACGAACTGGACGATTTCCATCGTGTCGCCGTCGCATAAGGTGACGGTGCGATAGGTTCCGCGCTTTACGATAGCGCCGTTCAGCTCGACGGCGATGCGTTCCGGCCGCAGCTCTTCCTGGTCCAAATAGGCCTGCAAATTCATGCCCGCAGCCTGGACTTCTTTTCCATTAATTCGTACCATCGGCGTTCTCCTTTCATAAAAAATAAGCCGCACGAAGAGAATTACACCCGCGGTGGTGTACCCCTTCGTGCGGCTTTGTCAGTCACACTCTACATATTATTATAGCGAATAGATGCTTCTTGTCAAGATATTCGTGAATTTTAGTACATATGACAGCGCAAACTAATTGTGGGAAAATTTATTATATAAGAGTAAATGACGTATAATGTAACGGCAATACCCGTACCGGCATATGGCTGCATGGCGTTTATAACGCAACGATAGCAGCCATATCAACTAGTTAAAGGAACTATTGAAAATGTCCTTTCAAAAAATACCTACAACTACTTTACACTATTAGCCGAGAGAGTTCTGCTTGACATGTCTGAAAACTGTATTATAATACAATTATTGGTCTTTTTTTATTGGCGTTTTTGTGCATACAGACCTTGAAACCATCTCGATTTTTGAAGAAATCGAGATAAATTTATTTATAAAATTGCAAAATCAACGGCTGGAGTTTGATCCATGCCATACAAAACGGAGGGATTTTAAGATGAAATTCGGACTGTTAAAGGATATCAAAACCGGCGAATACCGCACCATTGTTACACCTGCGGAAGTCGACGCCATTGTGGGCGACGGCCACGAGGTCTACGTCCAGCGCGGCGCCGGTATCGGCGCGGGCTTTTCGGACGAGCAGTATGAGAAAGAGGGCGCTAAACTGGTGGACACCATGGAGGAAATCTATGGGACATGTGACTTTGTTACCAAGGTCAAGGAACTGGAGCCCTGTGAGTTTCCCCTGCTGCGGGAGAATCAGATCATCCTGACCTGCATTCATCCTGCCGCTCATCCCCAAGAGGTGCAGGCTCTTCTGGACAGCAAGTGCATCTCTTTCAGCGCTGAGGACAGCCATCGGTATGGCTCCCCTAACTGTGAGGCAGCTGGCAAAATGGGGGCCTTGATGGGTCTTGATTCCCTGTTGTCTATCCACGGGGGCAAGGGAAAATTTGTCAATGGCCTGGGCGGCGCGCCTGGCGTCAAAGCTCTGGTACTGGGCGGCGGTACCGTGGGCCGGGCTTGTGTATCTGTCCTCCACGCCTTGGGGGCCTGGGTGACCGTGATGGACATAAATATCGGCACTTTGCGGGATATTTCCCAGCAGTTCAACGAGGAAATCAATACCCAGATTTCCAACCGGTACAACCTGAAAAAGCTTCTGCCGGAAATCGACGTAGTATATAACTGCGTGCGCTGGCCCAAGAACGCCACGGAGTACATGATCGACCGGGAAATGGTCCGCTCCATGGAGAAGGGCTCCGTCATCGTAGATATCAGCAACGACGTAGGCGCTATTGAGACGTTCCACGAAACCACTCACGACGATCCCCGCTATATCGAGGAGGGCGTGGTTCACTATTGCGTCAGCAACATCCCCGGCGCCATTGCCCAGTCGACCTCCATCGCCTATGCTGCCTCAGTGCTTCCCCACTTCCGTTCCATTTTGAACAACGGGGTAGCAGAGGCCTGCGCCCGGGACGGATTCCTTCGGCGCAGCTTGACTACCTATCAGGGATACCTCACCCATGAGGAAACCAGCGCTATCCAAAACCGGCCCTGGGTTCGCCCTGAAGATATTCTGGGGATAGCGGATCGGGAACTGGATCCCGCTCCCCGCACTACGAATACCCGTTCGGAAAACTTCATTCAGCTCTAAGCATACTCGCAGCCCTCTGTGTGGAGAGCTTGGCGAGTTTGGGAAAGTCCTGCTGAGGAGAACCACCCCGGCGGGACTTTCCCTTTATTTTATTTCATGGGAGGAATTTTATGAGCGTCAACGACTTTTTACTGGACTTTGCCTTTGCCTCGCTGTTTATTGTGATTGGACAGTTAATCCGGGCCAAGGTGCCTCTGGTTCAGAAATTTTTTGTGCCGGCCAGCATGATTGCCGGTTTTATCGCTTTGGTCCTGGGGAATCAGGGGTTGAACGTGCTGCCCTTCTCCAACTCCATTGGCAGTTATCCCGGCGTGCTGATCATCCTGATTTTTGCGGCCGTGGGCATGGGGGGCTTCTCCTTCTCCAAGACCAAATTTAAGTCCGAGGTGGAGCGGGTTGGCTCCTATTTCTCCTACAAAGTGCTGGCTCAGGCCATCCAGTTCGCCTTTGCGCCTTTGTTTGGGGTGCTGGTGATTTCCGAGTTGTTCCCGGAGATCAACTACGGCTTTGGATTTCTGCTGGCTTCCGGATTCTCCGGCGGCCACGGCACCGCCGCTGCAGTGGGATCTGCCATGGCGGAGCTGGGCTTTACTGACGCCACCGACATTGGGATGACCTGCGCCACGGTGGGCATCCTGTCCGGCATCTTCGGAGGGCTGTTCTTTATCAAGATCGGAACCAAGCGAGGCTGGACCAAGTATATTGAGAGCTTCCAGTACATCTCCGGAGACTTGAAGACCGGCCTGATCAAGGATGAGAAGAATCGGGGCTCTATGGGTAAGGAGACCGTCGCCTCCGTAGTGCTGGATCCCCTGGCCTGGCATTTGGCCCTGCTTTTGATAGCTTCCGGCGCGGGCTTCTTGGCCAACGGGTGGATCAAGGACGCTATAGGATTGGACCTGCCCAGCTATCTGCTGGCCTTCCTCATTGGCATGGCTATGTTCCTGTGTTTCCAAAAAACTGGAGTAGGGCATTATATGGACAATACGGTCATCAGCCGCATCTCCGGCACAGCCACGGACTATCTGGTGTTTTTCGGTATCGCCTCTATTAAGATCTCCGTTATTGTAGAGTACGCTATACCGCTGCTGTTGCTGCTGCTGTTCGGCATGGTGCTGGTAGTGCTCACGCTGATGTACTTTGGCGCTGCCATGAATAAAGGCAGCTGGTTTGAGCGCTCCCTCTTTGTGTGGGGCTATTCCACTGGTGTGTTTGCCATCGGCTTTATCCTGCTGCGCATCGTGGACCCGGAAAACAAGTCCAAGACCCTAAACGATACTGCCTTGGCCGGGCCGCTGACCACTCCCTTTGAAATGTTTGCCTGGTCCATGGCCCCCAGTATGCTTCTCTGCGGCCAGCACTGGCAGTTTATTATCCTCTATATTGTGATCTTTGCGGCTTGTATCCTTCTCAACCGCGTCTTTAAGTGGTGGTGGCTCAAGATGCCTCTGAACCGCCCTGCGGAGCAAGAGTTCTGATAATATGAACCGGATTTTCATCAAAAAAGAGGTTTGCCCGTGCAGTAATGAATGAACTGCGTTAATGCGCTATTCCTGTTAAATCCCGCGCAGCAGCGTATGCATTGTATTTAAAATCAATATAAATCGCAGCAACATGAGGGCTGCCGCACGTTAACAGTGCGGCAGCCCTATTAATATTTTAATTCTGATATGAAAGTAATGCATCGACAGCAGCTTGTATTTGACAGGATCCAATGTAAAGATATGTAGGTTGCAAATTCTCCCAGTCACATGCAGCGCTTTGATATGACTGCGCCATATCCGGATAAACCGAATGATGAAGTTATCATCTAGGTGCAATGCTTACAAGAAAAAATGACACAACGGTTTTTGGTATACTAGCGGTTACCAAACAACTTGTATATCGGAGGAACCCTGTGTGCTGCTATCCTCATCTTGTACTATATGAACGGGAAAAGATACTCTTTTTTCGGGCAAAATCCTATTCTAGGGCTCAAATTGCTGCCAAACTTGGCCGGCCTCCTTCGCCCATTACTCCGGAAATTACGCAGAAATACGGTACAGGGCATGTAACTGCTGGTAACCGCTCTACGCGCCGCCGTATCTCCTGCAGGCCGTAGAAGCGGTTAGAAGATACAGCATGATACGAGGCCGTAAAGGCTTTCCTTCTTCCCCCAGTATGGGTTTCCGACAGAAATTGCTGGCTGTTTGCGCTTGGAATATCGCAATCCTAATGTATCAGATTATGTACGCCGGGGCAGCAATGAAAATACAAAGAAATGCTGCAGGAGTACTTCCCGAAAGGGATGGACATCACACCTGTTTCAGAAACCTAATACTATATCTATAAATTTATCATAAGGTACATTCCAGGTACATTTTGCATACAAAAAAACGGGTTTCCAATTTCGGGAACCCGCATGTTTTCTGGAGCCACTAATAGGATTCGAACCTACGACCCTCTCATTCTGAATTAATTATTCATATATAGAAATAAATATTCCGCGATTCAATCTACGAGGAACTACATATACACATACACACGTGTATGTGTATACAAATAAAATGGCTTAATTAAGCCATTTTATTTGTTAAATATAGTACTTGTAAAAATAAAGACAAGGTCGTGGTAATAAAAAGCCATTTTGGTTTTATATACAAAAATCTATTGACGAGCGAGTAAAACGAGTGTATAATTATAATTAACCAGATAGGCACCTAACGGGTTCGTTTGCTTTTCCCTAAACCGAGAAGGGCCGGCGGAGAATCACCGGTACCGCTCAGTAAAAGCCTGGCAAAAAATAAGTCCAGCAGCTCGCCAAATTTGCCGGCTTGTCTGTGTACGCCCTGCTGGTGGATCTCGAGAAACTCACAATCGATGTACGCCGGTGAGTTGCAATATGTATTGTTCATCTTTATTTGCACTCATATTGAAATCACAATCTGTACAAAAATAATGAAGCCTGATAAAAATAAGTTCAGCAGGAGTATCTCCTGAAATCTATGAAAAATGGTGCCAAAATAAAAATGGGGCAAGCTTTCGGGCTTGCTCTCTTTTATTTTATGGCTGAGGAGATGATTCAATGATTTATATTACCGGTGACATTCACGCCAATCCGAAAAGATTGGGGATGAATGCATTGGCTCAGCGCGGGATTCATATGAATCCGGAGGATTATATCATCATTTGCGGTGATTTCGGAATCCCCTGGGTCGGTGAATCGGATGAAACAGATCATAAGTGGCTGGAATGGCTGGCCCAGCTGTCGTATACGGTCCTGTTCGTTGATGGGAACCATGAAAACTTTGACCAGCTCTGCCGCTATCCGGTGAAAAATTGGTCCGGCGGCCGGGTCCATGAACTTCGGCCCAATCTCTACCATTTGCTGCGCGGCGAAGTCTTTACCATCGAAGGCCAGACCTTTTTCACCTTCGGCGGCGCCAAGTCGACAGACAAGGCCCTCCGCTGGCCTAGCGTCTCCTGGTGGCCCCAGGAAGAGGCATCGGCAGACAACTTCGACAAGGCCGCCAAGAACCTGACGGCCCATGATTTCACCGTCGATTACGTCATCACTCATACGGCGCCGGCCCGCTTTGTCGACCAGGTGCCCAATATGAGCCAATGGATTGAAGGCTGCAAGACGTCCCAGCTCCTGAGCGGCCTGGAAGAACTGATGACCTATAAGAAATGGTACTTCGGCCATTTCCATGTCGATTACATCAGGGACGACTCCGTGGCCGCATGGATATATCAGGACATCGTGCCAATTGAGAAAAAGTGATTTCGCCACAATATAATTTACGAATCATGACTTGTCGTCTGTGCGGCAAGTCATTTTTTATTGTCAAAAGAGTCCTAACGAAGAAAAAAAGCCTTAACTTCTGGGGTTGCTTTTGGCGCAAGAGCGTAACATGGGGCCAGGACTCCGGCAAGGGTAAAGTGTACAGCGCGCTGCCCTTGCCTGCGTCCCAGCCCCATGTTTTCGGTTGCGCGTAAAAGCAAGAACCAAATGGTTCTGGAAAAGATTTCACCCAAAGGAGCGGATGACTATGAAGACCAATGAACATGCCCAGTATACTCACCTGACTGTGGAATTAGTCCCTACGGCAGAAGACGCCGCCATGTTGCAGAAAACATGGGATGCTCATAAAAGAGCTTGCAACAGATTTTCACAAAAATTTTACAACGAATCGCTAAAAGGAAAGAATAAATACAAAACCTGGAAAACAGCATATGCTTCAGCTTCTTGGCTAGCCAAAGGAAAAAAAGGAGGGCTCCATGCGGTCTATGGTCATAGTATTGTCGATATCATAAAGAAAGCCTATAAACGTAACGAACAAAAAGGAAAATTGGAGCTGATTTTGTTTGGGGACTACGGCGAAAAGAATACCAAAAGTTCCGCAATTCATTTCTGCTGGGAATCTGCTTTTCAAGTCGACTTTACAACGAAGAAATGTCGGCTGGACCTGGCAGATGGCCGCCGAACTATAGCTTTTTCGATTCCCTCAAAACTGCCTGAACCACCCACGTCTTGGAAAATCATCAGGGCTTATTTGAAGCTTGTCTACGGGTCCTGGTACTTGACTTTGACATTCCCCAATCCAACAGCTGAAATGAAAGCCGAACAGGATACTAACGTCGTCGGCGTCGACCGCGGAGAACTCAATATTGCCACGACTTTCTCGCCGGCTAAAGGAGCTCACTCGTATAAATCAATAGATTACCCTCGCCCTTGTAAAGGCAGTACAAACGACAATTACCACAAGAGTCTTTTTGCGAGAGATGTCCATGTCGCCAGTGAAGTCGTAGAGAATGAACCTCCCTATACGATATTCATCTTGGAAGATTTGTACTTCGAAAAGCCGATAGAAGGCTGGTCCTATCGTCATTTTGAAGATGTGTTGATTTACCTCGCAGCCCTGCGGCATCAAGGCGTTTTCTACTGTGCCCCATACAATACCAGCATAACCTGCCCCGTATGCGGTCATGTAGAAAAAGCTAACCGTTTGCATGATGAAAATCGCTTCATCTGCCAGAACTGCGGCTACGGAGCTGATGAAATCGTCGATGATGACGAAAATGCGGCCCGGAATATTTACAACCGAGGGAAAGAAGCACTCGAAAAGGAATTGAGTAACAAAGTAGGAGCGTGAAAGAAATGACAAAGAACACAATAGTGGATTGTACCAATGAAAGCAGAATCATCAAAGATAATCAATTGCTTCAGCTCGTGCAGAAACATCAACACTGTTGTCGCTGGACCTATGGAAAACCGGTTGCCGTTTTCCAATCCGATGGCTATCCTTGTGTACGATACGAAAACGGTGACTGGTGGCACTACGACTTGGATTCCGGGACGTGGTGGTAAAGCTGGCAAAAAGGCATGTTGTCTTTTGAGATAAGAGACAACATGCCTTTCTATTTGGCGATTTAAGGCCGAGTTATTTTCCTCTTCATATGATTTGTCATGTGGAAAATGAAAGTCCCTTAAAATGGCAATATCCGCAGATTTTCGCACTTATTCTACACCCAGTGCCTTGAATACAGCGTCTTCCGGGCTGTTATAGAACAGGAGCTGGAAACTGCCTATGAGTTCTGGTGGTACTGTGCCCAGGTCAGCGGCGGAGGTGATGGGAAGTAGGATTTTTTTGGCGCCTGAGTCGAGGCATACTTGCAGGGTATTGGCGAGTTCATCGACTTTCATCAAGGTGCCGCTGATGGTGATTTCGCCGAGGGCGACGAGGGAACTTTGAACGGGTTTGTTCAGGGCGATAGAACAGATAGCGATGAGTGTCGGTAGGGCCAGGTGATGGGTCATGCCGATGCCCTGTAGGTCCTGGTAGTTGATGATGTAGTCTTTGGCGGTCGTCGAGATGGTGCCGCTGATACGCCTGCCATTGGCTTTTAGGTAGTTATAGGCAGTATTGACGGCTTCTTTGCATTCTCTGTCGCTGCCGATGCCGGTGCGTTCAAATTTCCCGCTGCCCGGCAGCATCTGGCTTTCCAAGCGGAATACGCCAATCATGTTGTTTTTCCCATGGGAAACGGTATAGACCTGCCCGGGATTACAGAGGCCTTCAGGAATGAGTTTGCCGCCGCCTTGTTCCGGCACGGAGACATAGTGTTCTTCAAAGGTTTCGTTGTCGATGTAGGAAAAATTCACGTCGTAGAATTCCATGCCGCCTAGCTTTTTGAGCTGTTCTTTGACGCGGCGGCGCATCTCCAGCGCCATTTGCAATACTTCTTCTACTTCGTCTTTGCTAAAACGGCCATCAGGGTACAGCAACTTGATGTATCCGCCGACCATCTTGCGGACCGCAATAGTATCGCGCTGGTTCAGATTTTTCCCCAGCCGGAAATAGGCATCCAGGGCGTCACCATACTGCTCTTTTCGCAGTTCCCGCATGAATCCAGCCAGATAATCAGAAATGAATCCGTAATCGTCGGTGAAATGTTCAGGCCGGAATTTAGGGATTTCCCAACCGGGGTTGTAGCCATGGATACGGTCGAGGAAAGCCGTGTCCATTCCCATTTCTGGCGGGAACGGGTCGAACAGACTCGACGTTTTCAGCAGGACATCGACAGACTGGTTGATATTGCCGACAAAGACCATCGATGCCGAAGCCGCTTTTTCTTCCTTGCCCCGGGCAAAGGATCCCGATGCCATATAGTCTTTCATGATCTGGATACCATCCTTGTCCTTGAATTTGATGCCGGCTACTTCATCAAAGGCAACACAGTCCCACAGGCCGACCAGTCCAATCTGATGGCTGGCCATGTTGTAAAAGAGGTTGGCTACCGTCGTCTGGCCGCCAGAAACGAGGATACTGTTCGGTGAAATTTCCTTGTATATATGTGATTTCCCTGTACTGCGCGGTCCCAGCTCACAGAGATTGAAATTATTTTCCACAAGCGGAATCATACGTGTAAGGAGCAGCCACTTTTCACGATATGACAGAGAGTCCGGCTCCATACCGGTCGAGCGCAGCATGACATCCATCCATTCTTCTTTAGTAAAAGCCTGACGGCCGCGCTTTAATTCATCCATGTCAACATGGGGCATCTGGATGGGCGTCAGATTGCGGATACTAATAGGATAGATGTTCTTCTGTCTCCGGTTATTTGACTGAGGGCTGTTTTCATTGGGCAGAATGATATCCAGGTTCTCCGTTCCTTCTGCGTCATAATTCAGCTGTACGATGCACCATATACCGCCGCACAAAAGGCGGTCGTATTTTTCCGGGTATTCATCAGCAATGGGGATTCCGGTCAGGCCCAGATTGGAAAATGAGGCTTCATAATAATCCTGCTTGATATTCAAGCTGACCGTAATCATATCGATGACGGTGTGGCTGCCGTGCTGACGTAGGACCGAGAGTACTTTCTGCGCTTCATCGGGACGCACAAAATTGGCAGATAAAATCTTTTTTACGTTTTCCACTCCCGCTTTGACGATTTCTTCATCGTCAGAGCTGCAATACTGACCTAATAGAAATTCCAAGACGTACACAGGGACATTGGCCCCTTCTTTGATTTTCTTCGTCAAATCCTTGCGGACGATTTTTCCTGGGAAATGAGTCTTCAATTTCTGGCGGATTTCTTCCCGGTTGGTGGTTCCACCTGCTGTCTCCATATCAATCCTTCCTCTCTGTGTTCATCACAAATCAAAGCCGAAGTCCCCTGCAAAGGGAAGATCCATGATGAACGGATGGCGGAATACGACTATGCCTGTTTCCACATTTTTGATGACCAGGAAATATGACTGGTTAATATCATAGTCCTGATTTTTGAACGTAAAACGGAGCCGGAATGTCCGCTTTGCCGGGTCTTCTTCCCGGCTATCGGCTACATAGGTGATTTCATTAGAAATAGGCTGGCCTTCAGCATCCATAAAGCCTATTAAATACGTGGCTTCCTTGACAGCATCTCCGATAGGTTCCGACTGGATAAAATCTAATGTCGTAATGAGGTTCGTAATCTTACTGATGGTGTTAATGAAACGGACTTGTACCGTCCGCATATCAGCCTTGCCCCGTTCCATATGGACCTCAATGACCGGGACCAGCATTTCCTGCGGCGAAGAACCACCGTGTACATAATTCTGACCGCCGCTGCCCCGCGTTTTGAAGACGCTTGTCCCAATGGGGAAAGAAACCATGCGGCTGTCCTCGTTCCCCAGCAGATAGCCGAGATTCAGGTTCTGTACACCATCTTCTTGAATTCCTTCCTGCGAGATGATGTAACGCCGTTTCACAATATCATGATGATGAACGTTGCCGATTTTATCCGATTCCTGCACCTTATTGCGCTTATAAATGAACCCATGGTCTGCCGTCACGATGAAATGATGTGTATTAGCCCCGTTATGGACTTTCTCGATGAAATCCAGGATTTCTTTCACGGCTTCTTCACAGGCCTGGAACACTTCATCCTCGGCATGTTCGCCGCGGACATCTATCTGGTCATGATATACGTAAATGACTTGCTGGCCCGTGAAAATATCCCGCATATCCCGTGTTTTCATGTGTTTCAGATCATCAAAGGATACACAGCGGGCCAGCGGCTGCCGGGCCTGTAATGCTTTTTCCCGGCTCTGGATGTCGATACAGTATGCCCCGTCGACGAGTTCTTTCCCTTCCGGGGACAATTCCAGCTTCTGATGGGGCAGGAGAGCCGACATGCCTAGCCGTGTATATGATGGTAAGGTGCTGAGCATAGCCTCAATTTTCACTTCGCTGCGGGGATTATCGGCCAGGCGGTCAAAGAGTTCCCGCCCTGTCTCATAACGCATCGCATCGGAAATAATGACTACGACCCGGTCTTTGCTGTTAGCTACATAATGGTCATAGAAATCACGTTGCAGGGGAATCACCGACAAAACCTTATCTTCCATGATTCCCGCATTCCATTCCGGCAATAATTTGCCCAAGTATTCATTAGTGTATATATTTTCAATCAATATACGCAACGGTTCATAGGCACTGGCATCAGCAAGTTTATCTAAGTGATAATAAAAATGGCGATAATCTGTATCAATCTGGTACAAATGATTTTTATAGTCTTTGATAATATTCTGGAAACCATCAGGATATGACTGTCTTGTCAACATTTCCAATCTGATGGCACAGATAAACATGTCATATATATGTTCCCGCTGTTGGCCGAAATGTGTCTTTTTGCGAAATTCGCAGAGTGCCGGAATACGATAATCACCCAAATGCGCATCCACGTCTTCAGCTTCCAGCCGACCGGCGATCCACTGGATCAGCAGCGTATCGACATCAGCAAAGCAGCCGCAGGCAATTAAGCTTTCCAGAGGGTACGTTTTCAGTGAATCTGCGACATGGAGCTGTTGGCTGGCAAAGAGCGATAACCTATCAAAAACAGCCTGATAAACGACGCTGTTCATCATGCTGTCCAGGAAAGCAATGGCATTGCCGGTCTTGCGCATTTTGAAAGGTTCCCAACTATTGGGTACGGTTTCCATGATTTCATGAGCGGCACAGGTCACAAACAGAGCCAGTACCAGCTTGGCTATGCTCGGATTTTCCCAGGCCAGGCCAAAATGGCGGGCGCACAAATCCCAAAAAGAATCCATCAAATCATACCGGGCTAATTCGTTAAAAATTCGATGGTTTTCCTGGCTTTCTTCATCAAGGACGATGCGCAGTGCTTCTTCGAGTGAACACGTCCGGGCGCCTGCCAGGGCACATATCATACCCAGGCGAATCGTCGTTCCATCGTACTGGCTGATACCTAGATCATAAAACTTCTTCGTCCGCTCCTTGTTGGCAAAAAAGCGAATATGCGCCTCCAGGACCGGCTTCCATTCTTCACCGATGCCGAGGTCGACAGCGAGCAAAGAAGCCCGGTCTGCGTAAAATCGCCGCGAATAAAGCAGGATATCTTCCAAATGATTCTCATGGACGTCGGGCTTGGAGAATGGGGCATAAATAAGGTAATTCGTGGTTCGGTCTTCGCGTTCGAGGAAGAGTTTGGTAGCAAACTGATTATCCGGCATAAGATGCAGGATTTTTGCATTATCCAGTTGCAATGAATCTACATCTTCGGCAAATTCAGCCCGATCATCATACCAAAAGACCAGTTTCCGGTTTTCGTCTCCACTTGTACGAAACTCTTCATTAAGTCTGTCTTCTATTTGCTTGAGATTTAATTCTGCCATAATTCCCTCGTTCCTCAAAAGATAATTAAAAGATAATCAAAAGATAGTGCCATGCTTTTAAGCCGCTTGGTTATCAGCTTTTTTCGCAGTTTCTTGCGTATAATTTTCGAATTTCGAAAGATATTCAAAAGATAATCAAAAGATAGCCAATACCTTTTGAACCGCTTAGTTATCCGCTTTTTTTGCGTTCTCTCGCGTATAATTTTCGAACTTCGAAAGATAATCAAAAGATAGCGCTATTGTTCATGGGGCCATTCCGTGAGGTATTCGTGCCAGAGGGAGTCTTTGGACATGATGGCTTTGGAGTCGGCTAATACTTCGTAGAATTGGCCGTCCCGGCCGGTCTGGGCTTTGCGGTAGTTGATTTTCACGCCATCGTCCAGGTCGAGGTGAATCTGGTCCAGGGCCAGGTGGCCCAGCTTGGCATCGTAGTCCTGACATTCCTTGATCTGTTTTTTCATCTTCTCCAGCCGCTTTTCCGCTACCGATACTTCATGGGCCGAATGGCTGTGATCGATAACATCCTGCATGCGGTTGACTTCATTGCTGTAAATCCGTTCCATGCGGTGGAGATAATCGGCACGAACGCGCCCTATGGTGTTTTCATCGTAGCGATGGAGATAGACGAGAGCTTTAAAGCCATTTTCTTTACCACTGTCAAAGAGCCAGTAAATCGGCCGTTTCTGATAGGTCTTGCAGTGATCCTTATAGAAATTCTTGAGGAAATAGTTGCGGAGCTTTTCTCTGGAAGTGGTGCCCCTGGTCCCCAGAGCATCGGTGAGAAATGCCAAGTTGGCTTCAAAGTTTTCCCGGCCAAAGGCCTTTTTCAGCCAGGCGCAGATGAAGGACGACAGGTCGTCGTCAAAATACTCTTCGTCGGTAATGGGCACGATGTTGTCGTTGTCAGGAATAAAGGTCTGGTATTTACCGGCATCCCATTCACCGCCAGCATAGGCCAGACCCGGCGTGTCCAGAGAATAGCGGCCGAAGAGACAGCCTACGGCATAGGACAAGAGGGACTTCATGACGTCTTCCTTCGTCAGGACATACGGGCTCACTTTACTTTTAGTTTTCCCTTTTTCATCTGTTTCCTTTTTATACATACTTTGCGGAATGTCTTTCTTAGAATCAAAGATTCGATGAACCGTAATATCATAATCAGCAACTTCTGGGTTCAATTCACTCTGTAGACCATAGATGTCGATGAAAATGCGGTTCAGTTCTTCTTCGTTGTCTTGGAGAATGTCGAAACGGTCCTCGCAAATGGCCTTGAACTGTTCATACCGTTCGGCCAGCGTCGGCTGTTTTGCTGTAATCAAGCCGGCCATATCCAAAGCAGATGGAGCCAATAGCGGATGAGTCTGGAAATCCCATGACGTTTCAAAGGAATCCCAATCTGTTTGAGATATCTCTATATTTTGTTGAACTAAATTAGTAGTCTTTGTAGACTCAAAATTATATTTAAGTATAGGAATTTTAGGAATCTGTCCTGTGCTATAATGCAACCCTTGGCAAATTAAATTAGCAAATATCTGAAAAACCTTAGAATTCATATAGCCCAAGAAATACCATAACTGATTATTCGGAAAATACATTGGTCCAGCATCAGCATAAATATATCCACTACTAACATACCTCGCACTGAAAAGATTAGTTGATACATCACTCCAAGTTATGCCTTCATGAAAATATGTATCAGTATTTTTAACTACGAATTCTGGCGACTTTAGATAAGGATATTTTGACATTACAGTTTTTTTAATTTCAGCTCCATCATTTTGGTAGTTGACAATATATTCTTTATTAGGATACCAACGTTTAAAACTCCCTCCTTTAATATATGGATACCACTTTACATATTTATCAAACGTGTATTGACAAGATGTTCTAGAAAAACCTATATTATCAAATACAACTTCACTCCAAAAACGTAAAAATCTATTATTATCTGATGTACCTAATCCTTGGCGTGCTGTACCAAATGAAGATAAAAAAAATCCATTATTCAATATCTTTAATTGTTGATTGCTAAGCCAATAAGCTATGATAGTGCCAGGAATTTTGACAAAGCGTTTCATTTTAGCAATATAGCAATTATTTCTAGAAAGGAACATTTTTGCTTTGCTATTCTCGCTCTTACCCTCAATAAGCTGACAATAAGTTCCCTCATAATCTACAATATTTCCATTGAAAAGAATAAAACTGGTAGTCTGTACAACTTCCCCACCGATTTCATCAAAAGCACGTGGCCCTAAATGGGCCATATTGACAATGGTCTTCTGTAGCACTTTTTCCCGCAGCTTTTCATAGCTGGAAAGGAACATCCAGGCGTGCTGGGTAATCATGGCCTGATAACCATTTGGCTTAATCATAGCCCCACATTGTTCAATGAAGACGGCAAAGAGGTCGCTCTTGCTATCAGGATAATTATCCTTGACATACTTCGACAACTTAGCATCCATACCGCCACTGCCCATATAGGGGGGATTGGTCACGACGACATCATATTTTCTGGATAACAGCTTGGCCTGACTGATGAGTTTGGGCATTTTGTCAGCCATTTCATCAGCCCAGGCGGCAAAGAGGATGTTTTCCGAACCCTTCTGCCGGATTTCTTCCAGATAGTCCTGGAGATTATCATAATCTGTCGGTTCTACCTTGAGGATGGAGCCATATTCTTTGGCATCATGGAATAGGTCAATCAATTCATCAGCCTGTGCGATATAAGTTTGGTCTAGTGTCAATTGGCCAAAATCACTGCCGGAAAAAGCTTTCCACGTAGATAAGCCATTGCTTTCTTCGATGGCATAGACATGGGGCTGGATGCCCCGGCTCAGGAAACGTCGGTCATACTGGCGGGCTTTCATCATGACGGCAAAATAAGCCAGCTGGGCAGCCCGTTCATCAATATCGAGGCCATAAAGATTATGTTCGACAATACTGATAGCGGCATCACGGTCACGATAGCCCCGGCTCCGATAGATTTGCATGAGCACATCAAACATATAGACCAGGATATGGCCACTGCCACAGCAAGGATCGAGGCAGGTCAGGTCTTCCGGATTGAGCTTACTGTGTTCGGCATATATTTGATTCAGCTGTTCCTGGACGGATTCTTCTTGTTCGGCTTCGTCAAGATAATATTTCCATTTCCCTTTGAGAACTTCATCGGGATGGCCTTCTATCCACAACCGTCCCAGGGAATTTTCTACCATGTAGCGGACGATCCAGTCCGGCGTAAACAGCTGGGTAGCAGCCGGGATATCTTCTTTCTTTATTTTTTCACTGCTCTTACGGGCAAAGACTTTGTCCTTCGGTTCTGTATTGTAATACTGATAGAGCCAGCCGATAATCTGCACCTGGTCCCGGAAATCGTCTTCGGGGATATCATGGACGAGATGCAAGACGACGCCGTCCCGGTCAGAAATGGAGAGGGTAAGCAGAAGTTCCGTATAGTCGGCGATTTTTTCAAATAACATAGGCAAGGGTTCATTTAGGGCATTACATTCCTTGAGAAACAGCATACGGAACAGGTCGTCAGTCTGATTATTCATTTTCCAATCTACGATTTGCCGTGATTCATCTTCACTAAACGTCAAGTCCGAATCGAACGGCGACGTTACCAGATCCGGTTCGATTTTTTCCGGGATCTTCGAAGACAAGACACGGGCAGACAAGTAGTTATTGACTTCCATGAACCGGATGGCAATGAGACGATTGAACCAGGTATAGGCAGTTTCTTCCATGATATGAGAAAAAGCTTCCGGATAGGTACTTTCTTTCGCTTTTTCCTGAATGACGGCCACGAGATTTTTCCGCTGAGTGATAGCATCCCCAGTAATCGCTGAAGGTTCTTTTAAGCCGATATCGAAGAATTGGGCATCCTTCGTCGACTGAGGCAACGGGGCCTGTATCCCTTTATCGGTGATGCCCAGGAGCCGTGCTCTATATATGCTGTCGGCAATAAGTTTGTTTCTCGCCCAGATGGCAAATTTTTTTATGGCCGTTTTATCCATGATATCTCTGTCCTTCCTGATTAAAATTCAACGTTAACGATAGTGTCTTTATCCAGTTCGCTCAGCAATTTCTTCCGCAAGGCTTCGACATAGGCATCGACATCCTGGGGCGATTCCAGACGCCACGAAGCCGTCCCGGTCATGGCTTTGATGGTCACGTTCTTTGTCTTTCTGATAAGCGGCGTAACTTTAGGTGTGTTTTCTTTCGTTCCGGACTGACCCGGAGCATTCTTTCTGTCCCTTTCGGCCTGTTCCTGTACCAGTTTATTATCCTTTTCGGTCATTTCATCAAGCAGGCGGATTTTCAATGCATCGGCCTGGTAAGCAAAGCTGCGCAATGTCGATACGTTATTGCACCGTTCCACTCTTCGCAGCAGATCATCGAACTGGTAGGTATAGGAATCTTTCTTTTCTTCCTGATAGGATTTTTCCCGCAGTACATCCATGACGCGTTGACGAGAACTATAGATAGAATCGCGGACTGGTTTTTCCTGTTCATCCAAGACCGCACTATAAAGCGTCCCAAATGTATTCAGCAGTTCCGGCAGACGGGGAATATCCTGATACGGTTCTTTTTTGTATAGAATCTGCTTGATTTCTTTTACCGTGTCTTCCAATTCACGGTTGACGATATAGTTTTTGCTGTCATCATAAATCTTCATCGAGTTCAGGGCGTTATCGAAAATCTGCTTTTGTTCACCCTGGAAAAATCCCTGGATCGGTTCATAATCTTCGGCAAAATCGAGCAAATCGTCTTTTGCATCAACGATTCCTTTATAAAATTCTTTCGTAGACCGTGTTGCCAGGATGTCCTGCAATAGCTGGATTCCCTGTCTGATTACGTCTTTTCCCGGATAGGCATCATTATTTTCATAATATACCTGTACTTTTTCTAATTGGGACAGCAATTTCTGGAATCCATTGCGGGTATGCTGCATCAGTTCGTCTTCATCGTCTGTTGCCGGAGTGATTTGCAGCAGTGCCCGCATGATGTCTTTACACGTATTTTTATCCTTGCTGGAGATGCGAATTTTCTGTTCCATCATCAATTTTTCTACGAATTGTTTTTTCGTGATATAGCTGATGATTTCATCTTTCGTTTTATTCATCAGGCTGACCGGAGCCCCATTGACAGTAAAAGCAATATCCCCCTGACGGAACAGCTGGGCTACGAGGTATTCTACATCGTCTTCGACAAATCCATAAGGAGCTTTCATGAAACGGTCTTTGACAGATTTGAGGGAGGTTTTCAGGTGCGCCTGAGAATTCATCTGGATATAGGCCCGTACGTCATCCAGAGCCAGTTGGTTGGCCTGGCGCGTCTGTCCTAGATTGAGCGCAGTCTGTCCGTTTTGGTCAAACAATTTGCGTATGCTGCTTTCATCAAAAGGTGTATCAATGTAATATAATTTATTGTATACTTTATCGACAAGGTGATGCAATGCGTCCTGAATGCGGACATTGACATCTTTGGCCTTGATATCCGCTGGGCTACCGTTAATGTAGATGGTGGCGTTCTTCAGATTTTCCATCAGGAATAAGCGGGCATTGTCATAGCGTTCCCGCATTTCCAGCCGTTTTCCTTCCTTGATGCTTTCGTACTGCACCATCGAGGCCGTCGTATTGCGACGCAGGAATTTTTCGATTTTCAAGTACGTCTGGATTTCATCCATAAAGGCCCGGTCATTGGGCAGGGCTATCAGGACATCTGGCTGTGCGATAGATAAAGAAGCCAGCATAGCGTCATCGGTAATGTCCGAAGCCGGCGTCAGGATATGGATACCGATATCGTTGCCTTTTGTTACTTTATAGGGGTATTCATCGACGGTCTGATTGAAGCTGAATGTATAGCGTCCGTTAAATTTAGGATAACGGTATTTTTTGTCCGTGAAGATATCCTCAAAGACCATTTCCGAGATTTTGTGGATGACATTGGCATTGTCGACATCTTCGCTTTCGATTTCCCGGTTAATTTCCTGTTCTTCGTTGGTCAAGAATACATAGGATTCACCATTTTTCTGTACCAACATCTGGCGGATCAGGACTTTCAGAGCCTCTTCGACGTTTCCCTTCAGGGTAATCCGGTCTTCCTCAAGATTATCCATCATGAGGGTCGTAATATTGTCGATATTCGGCGTCATATCCTGTACGTATTTGATGAGGAACAGTGTTTTCAGTACGTTAATGGCAAAGACATCGCCGGTCTTGTGATCCGGGTTGATATAGTCATTTTCGTAAGCTTTAATGATGACGCTGCGATGGCTGTGGTCAAGGAAATTTTCCATCGGCGTGTAGAAGGCATAGAAAGGGATAATCGTGCCCTGCTGTTCATGCATATAGGCTACCGCCGATTCTTTGAACATGGCCAGCATGGAACGTTCCCCTTCGGACAGATGCTTGCCGGAAGCGCCGTGGGTGCGGATGGCGGTCAGGACGGAACCGAGCAGATTGAACTGATACGGGATGAACGGATAAACAGCGGCAAAATCGTCTTTTTCTGTGTACAATTTGCGTTCTACCGAGTCGGTGAATACAATCTTGTTCTTGATGGTCGTTTCTTCCTGGCCGTACAGGAGACGCAATGTCTGGGCGGCAGTATCATTTTTTTCGAGGATACGTTTTTTGATGACCGCATCGACATTAGCGGAAGACAGGGACAGGCGGGTATCAAAGCGGCCCTGGATTTTGGAGAGATCATTGCCTTTGACTTTGACAATAGAATCGATGTCCTGCTGGGAAGTGACGATGACCCAGACTTTGCCATTGCAGGCGCTGCCCAGATCTTCGGTCACGGTCTGCAAGTTGAGCATGAGATTGCGGTCGTCACCGATATACTGGCCGACTTCATCGACGAGGAACACGACATGATGGTTATGGCCTTTTTCGTCGATATACTTTTTGACGCGGCCGGCAAATTCTTCGATGGAGATGCGATAGGGCTGGATGGCTTTCTCACACCAGTTCCGTGCCGATTCTTCCGACATGACCCCCATATCAACCAGGACATCGACAATATCGTCCTGAACGAAGTCGAATTCATGTCGCGCATCTTCCCACGCTTCGCCACTGGCAGCGGCAAATTTCTGTTTGAATTCGTCGTAGCGGCCTTTTTCCGTCAGATTGCGTTCCAAGTCGGCTACATAGGGAATCGTGCCACAGAATCCCTGCATTTCGTTGAAGACTTTGAGGAATACATTGACGATGGCGTCCTTGTCCTTTTTACCATTGGAGTCGCTCTTGGAGTCGATATTAAAGAGGACGACATCTGTCGGCGTTTCGGCGGCCAGTTTCATATCGGCCAGCACCATCGGATCTTCGATTTTATGATCATCGATAAAGTAGTCAATGGCTCTTTTACCACCGACTTTGGTATTATCCAGCAGATAAGAAAAGATTTTTAACAGGTGCGATTTACCACTGCCAAAGAAGCCGGAAATCCAGACGCCCATCTTCGGCGTCGTCCCGTTGATTCCTTTCTTGTAGGCAGCAAAAAAATCGGCAAAGTGTTTTTGCAGTTCCTTCGTCACGACGTATTCTTCCAGCTCCTGCCGGATATTTTCATTTTCAATGTCGCCGACCTTGATGACACCTTGCAGGTCACGGTCGATGGGTTTGGCAAACATATCTTTAATTTCCATGATTCATCCCTCTTTAGCGGGCTATGCGGAATGCCCGGTAATAGCTATCTTCCACAAATTCATTAAAAACCACCAGCTCTTGTTCCGTATAGGTTCCCGGATAAAACAGGATGACCGGCGTGGCGGCAAATTTTTGCGGCAAATTGTAAAGCACTTTATTGAACACTTCCGGCGCTTCCAAAATAGGGTAGCATTTGCCAATTCCCGTAATCAGGACAACGGCGTTTTCCGGCGTATGTTCTTCCATATAGTGGACCAGGTAGTTATCTTTGTCGGTAATCCGCAGCATCCGCTGTATAGCCGTTACGACACGCTGGATACCGCCTCGGCTTTCCAACTTCTTGGTCTTTTCAATAAAGCCTTTTTCCGTCAATCGGTCGATGATGATATCGTATAAATCATATATAATTAATTCGTAATCATCAAAACCTTTGCGATTATGTTTCTTCAGCCATTCAATATGACTGCGGACTTCCAGTTCTTGTTCCGGCGGATAGTCGAATACCCAGTAGTTGACCTCATTGGCTTTGCCGGTAGACTGTCGGAAGGAAGGCACCTTGATTTTTTCGTCCATCTCGGCAAACCGTTCGGAAAGGCTGCGGCGATTTTTATAATATTCACGCGATACTGTCTGTGCTGCCATGCTGATCAAACTCCCGTCAATGCTTTGATAATCGGTTCCAGGTGCTGCTGGACCAGCCAAGTTTCAAAAGCCGGATCCAGGATGGGTTTGAATAATTTCCGCGTCTTCTGGCCCCGGTCAGAAAGGCCAGCTCCCAAAATATAGCTTTTATAGGTTCGCCCCAGGCGTTGCAACGTCTGATCCGTCCAGGTTGCGGCTTTGCTGTCCTGTAGCTGTTTGTCGCGGAAAAAGATACGTATATCCTTATCACTCAGCTCATTGGTCCCAATAAGAATTTTTTCTTTGAATACTTCATACATAAAATCAAAAAAGAGGCTTTCATGCATCATGATAGCCGTCAGGTTGATCAATTTCTGTGTTGCTAGATCCGACTGCTGGAATAACGGATAAATACTGGCATCCAGTTCCTGAATCCGTGCTGTCACTGTCTGATATATCATCGTGGCCCGGGCCGGCGTTGAAGCATTAAAAACATTCTGTTCAAGACAAGCCGTCTTGATTTCATCCAAACTCAGCCCCTTAGAAATCATAGCGATTTCTTTACGGAACTCAGGAAACCAGAAAGCAAATTTAACAGCCCCGGCACTATACGGTTTACGATTCATGACTTCACCTCTATATCTCTGGTATATGACCGATTGGGAAAATTCATACTAAAATAAGTATAGCATGAATGATATGTCGCTACAATTAAGGTATATAAAGCTATATTTTCAATCCATACCTGTCCAATACACGGTTAAGCGTAGGACGGCTGATGCCAAGTTCCTTGGCCATTTTTACTTTGGTGATCTTGCGGACCTTGTAATCATCAAACAGCTTGCGGAGCTTATCTTCATCGATTTTTAAAGGGGGCTTCCCTTTGTATTTACCGGCCTTCTTTGCAATGGCAATGCCTTCCGCCTGCCGTTTCCGGATGGTGAGGCGTTCTTGTTCGGCCATCGCCGACAGCACTTCAATCAGGATATTGTTTACCACATCGATGACCCACTCCTGATTTTGCGGAACGTTAATATTGGTTGTCGGCAAGTCCAGGATACGGACCCGGATATGATGCTCCTTGTAATAGCGTAATTCCTCCTTAATCGCCTCTTTATTGCGTCCTAACCGGTCCAATGACATAACTACCAGTGTGTCACCGGGGCGGAGCATATGCGTCTTCATAGCCTGATATTCAGGCCGGTCCATGTTCTTACCTGACTGCTGTTCCGTGATGATGTCATGGTCGTTGGCACCATCTTTTTTGAATGCCTCTATTTGCCGTGCAAGGTTCTGCGACTTGGAAGATACCCTTGCATAATAGTATGTCCTTTTATCCATGATTTTACTCCATTTAGTAAAAATGAAATACGATAATTTAATTTACATATTGTAAATATATATTTGATTCTAATTTTACTATAATGAGAGCTGTTTTACAATGAAATGAATGTAAAATTAAGGTACACTCTAAGTTTCCTTTTGTTGATAACATATCAAGATTCAATTGACTAAGAAATCATTTTTTTAGTCTGACTTATTCTTTTTTTCTGCTTCTTGTGGGATAATTAAAGTAAAAGATGTACTGACGGCCGGGGAGATATTAACAACGTGTGATGACACTATGAAGAAATCAATGCGATGCGAAGATAAATTCGAAAATAACAATGAGTTAATTCCGCCCGGCTGGGAGTACGAAAAAAGCGTCCGGGATTACAACTCAGATATTTTGAGCCATGAACAACAAGGGATACAACGAGGAATGAAGACGTTGGGAAGGTTGATTCAACTACTGCTCAAAGAGAATAGGAAAGATGACATTGAGCAGGTGGTAAAAGACGAGGAATATCGAGATGCACTGTTAAAAACGTATCATCTGCTGTAAATCATACGATCCTGATTAATGGAATAACGATAGTTTCGCTGTATTACCTATTTCCCCATAAGCATCTTTCTTGTAGCTGTATAATGGCAGATGATTGATTAGCAGGCGATAACGTTTGCAAGCGGGAATATAGCCGTTGGTAGCAGATTTTTGTACTGGCTGTTACAAAAAACTGCATATTCAGCAACCAGTTTACTTCATCTCCATATTTGATTTATTCGAGATATAGCAAGGTATAAAAATGCATATCAATGCATAAAACTGATAAATAAGCCCCCCATAAAAAGCCCCCATAAATATAAAGAAGCGGTTCCTGGATTCCCAGAAACCGCTTTAAATTTGGAGCCACTAATAGGATTCGAACCTACGACCCTCTCATTACGAATGAGATGCTCTGCCAGCTGAGCTATAGTGGCGAGTACTCTGTTATTATATGCGGAGATGGATGTTTTGTCAATACTTTTTGGAGAAATAATTTAAATTTTTGTGAAGGGCTGTCGGCGCGTGTGGCAAGAGGGCAAAAAAAAGAAATGGCCGAAACCATTTCTTCTTCTGATGGAGTTATTCTTTTGGGTAGACGGCAAAGACCCGCGCTGGGAAGCCGACGCCGTTTTTTACCTTGGGGAAGGTGACGAAGATGACGGCTCCTGTCGGCGGAAGGGCGTCGAGGTTGGTCATGAGTTCGACTTGCAGCCGATCCGTTTCTAAGATATAGACTTCGCCGGCAAAGTTGACATTGGCTCCGGGGGCGTCTGTGTCGGCTGTTTCGTGTCCGATCGCGCCGATGCGGCGTTCTTCGACGAGCCAATGCAGCGCGTCCAGCTTCCAGCCGGGATAATGGGGCTGGTTGTTTTCATCGTAATTGTTCATGTCTGCCCGCTTGGACCAGTCGGACCGGAAGGCGACAAAGGCGCCTTCAGGAATGGGGCCGTGCTCCTGTTCCCATTCCTGAAGGTCGGCAATGGTCAGTTCGTAGTCGGCATTTGCCGCGCAGGCTGCCGATTTATCGACGACGACGAGGGGATATACCATTTCCTTCAGCGTCATTTGGTCCAGCGTGCGCGCTCCTTGGACGAAGTGACCCGGGGCGTCGACGTGGGTGCCGAATTGGCCGGCAGGAATGACGTATTTGTCGGAGTGGAAAATGCAGTCAGGACTAAAATCGTAAATGACTTCGGTGGTTAAATCGCCGAAGCCGTACCAATGGGGCGTCGCAGGACTTAGTTCATGCGTTAAATCTACCCAGCAATAAGCCGGAGATTTTAATTCGTTGACAAATTCCCATAATTTCATCATATGAAGCCCTCCCTTCGCAATAGGCGATGTGCTGCGTTTCAGTATATATACAGGATTCTATGCAGATGAAAGGATTCCTTCTGATAAACGAGAAATTTATATGAATTGACGAGATAAATGCAACGTGTGAAAAGCATAAGCATAGTTATTCGAAAATAATAAAAGGACGCCGAGTGTCTTGCGCAATGGGTTCGAATTTTATATTATAAGAATTAAAGATACCAACGCTGATATCAGCGCAGCATCGGGGAGGGATTAGAGATGAAAAATCGATTTTTAGACAAATTCTGCAGCGGTGAGCCTTCTGTCGGGACGTTTTTTGAAATGGGCGGGCCGGCTGTCGGGGAAATGATCGCCTTGACGGATTTGGATTATTTTGTGATTGACGGCGAGCACGGGCCCTATGACGTGCTTCAGGCTGCCGATATCATCCGGGCGGCCGAAGGCGCCGGCACGGCGGCTCCCTTTGTGCGGGTGAAAGACAGCCAGCGCAATTCCATTCTGCGCATGCTCGACGTCGGCGCGAAGGGCTTGATTATCCCGCAGGTGCAGAGCGTCGACGAGGTGCGGCGCATCGTCGAATACGGAAAATATTATCCCGTCGGCAGCCGGGGATTCGCGCCGACGCGCAATTCGCTGTACGGCTGCTCGGACGACGCAAAAGGGAGCGTGCAGGAGTATTTCGACCGATGCAATGCGTCGCAGCTGCTGATTCCGCAGTGCGAGACGATGGGCTGCTTGGCGGCTATTGAAGAGATTGCTGCCGTAGACGGCGTCGACGGGATCTTTGTCGGGCCCTATGATTTGTCCGTCGCCATGGGCGCGCCGGCGCAGTTTGACCGGCCGGAATTTGCCGCCGCCTTGACGCGGGTGCTGGAAGCGGTACAGCGTGCCGGTAAGTTCTGCATTATCTACGCCGATACGGAAGACGCGGCGGTGAAACGTTTTTCCGAGGGATTTGACAGCGTGGCCTTGTCCATGGACTGCATCTTGTACCAGCGGGCAATCAACGGGGCCGTCGCCGCGATCAAAGGGGCCTTATAGCGGTTGCCTTGCAGTGCGCCTCCTGATATAATAGAAATGGTTTTACGCAGGTTACGAACCGATGAAGGATAACGACTGCGGCATGGATGTCATGCCCTTCGTTATCCTTTTTTAGTATGGGAGGGAGATACGAATGAAAAAAGAGATTCGCCGCTATGCATGGAAGGATGGAAAAACGCTGACGATAGGGGAAAAGACGCTGATTATGGGCATACTGAACTATACGCCCGACTCGTTTTCCGACGGCGGCAAATGGAATCGCATAGACGATGCCCTGCGTCATATGGAGGAGATGGTCGCCGACGGGGCGGACATCATTGATATCGGCGCAGAATCTACACGCCCGGGCCATCAGGCGATTACGGCGGAGGAGGAAATCGAGCGGCTTCGCGGCATCTTGCCGAAGCTGGCCGCCGCTTGCCCCGTGCCTATTTCCGTCGATACGTACAAAGCGGAAACGGCGGCCTATGCCGTGGACATGGGCGCCCATATCATCAACGATATCTGGGGGCTCCAGTATGAGGCAGAGCCGGGACAGATGGCAGCCGTCGCTGCGGCAAAGGACGTGCCGGTCGTGGCGATGCACAATCAAAACGGCACGGAGTATACAGATATAATCGGCGATATGAAGGCCTTTTTTGCCTGTACGGCCGAGCTGGCCGCCGAAGCGGGACTTGCGCAGAGCAAGCTCATCTTCGACCCGGGCATCGGCTTTGGCAAGACCTTTGCCCAAAACATATACGTCATGAAGCATTTGCGCGAACTGACGGCCCTGCCGTATCCGATGCTCCTCGGCACCAGCCGCAAGCGGTTCATCGGCGAAGTCCTCGACTTGCCGGCAGAAGAGCGGATGGAAGGGACGGGCGCGGCCTGCGTCGTCGGCGTGTTGGCGGGCTGCGCGATCATGCGGGTCCACGACGTCAAGCCGATTGCCCGCATGTGCCGCATGGCCGACGCGCTGTGCGAAGATGACTCGAGGTAATCTGACCGCAGGGTATAGGTATGCGGAAATTTTTCTGAATTCATGCAAAATACGGGGCTGGTTATGGATATATATGGTACAATAAGAGTGTACAACGCGGATTTGCATGAACGAGGAGGAATACCGTATGAGTCGTGAAGTGACCGATTGGATGAATATAGCCCAGTGCTTTTATTGGAGCAACGAGCGGCTGCTGCAGTTTTCCCAGCAGTTTTCCGCTGAAATAGAGCGCGTCCTGGCTGGACAGCCTTCATCGCTTCAAGCTGTTAAGTCGTATTTGGCCCTGCCGACGGGCAGGGAGCAGGGGACCTACCTGGCCCTCGACTTCGGCGGCACAAATGTGCGCGTTTCTCGGATTCGCCTGCTGGGGCACCATTGCTTTATCGTGGAGAAAAAGGTTTCCCGCCCGCTGAAAAAGGACGGCGAATACAACTATATGACGGCTCAGACGACAGCGGACGAATTGTTCGATTTCATTGCCGATCTTGTCGGCGAAGCAGCCGGCGGCAATAAGCCCTTCTATTTAGGTCATACCTTTTCCTTCGGCGTGGCGCAGCACGACGTCGGCGACGCCCGGTTTTTGCAGTGGTCGAAGGAAATTACCGTCGCCGGAGCCGAAGGCCGCATGGTCAACGACATGCTTCGCCAGGCCTTGGTGCGAAAGGGCCTGGACGACATCATTCCCGTAGCGCTGCTCAACGATACGACGGCCTTGCTGCTGGCGGCGGGATATCAGCACGGCCAGTCCCAGGTCGGCATCATCTGCGGGACGGGGTTTAATATGTGCTATTACGAGCCGCGCTGGGATATGATCGTGAGCCTGGAAGCCGGCGGATACGACGGCATGGCCCGGACGAACTGGGATATTGCCGTAGACGAAGCGTCGCAGCAGCCGGGATACCATCAGCTGGAAAAGATGGTCAGCGGCGCCTATCTGAGCGAAATATACCGCCGCGTCGCCATGGAGTATTTGGAGGCCGAATCCATGCCGCCCTTTACGACGGAGGCGATGAATCATATCGTGGCGAACGACAGCCTGGCCGAAGGGCGGCTGCTCATGGGGCGCGTGTGGAAGCGGATCGTCGCCCTGCAGGACGTCAAGCCCCTGCGCAGCATCGGTGCGGCGGTCTTCGTGCGTTCGGCCCAGCTGACAGGGGCGTCCTGCTTCGGCGTGCTCCGCCATTTGTATCCCGACGGCGCGATTCCCGCCCAGACCATCGCCGTAGAAGGCAGCGTCCTAGAGCATGTGCGGGGCAGCTTATTCATGCTGGAAGACGCCCTGCACATCTGCCAGGCCGGCTTTGCCCGAGGGAAAAAGATCGAGGCGTCGCCCGTTTTGGTTAAGGACGGTCCTTCTGTCGGTGCGGCCATCGCCGCGGCTATGGCTGCCCATCATTAGCCGGGCAGGCCGGCTTCCGGCCTAAATCGCGGAGCATTTCCATATCGGCAGACTGGTCGTTTCCCTTCGTCGTCAAGTAGCCGCCGATCATGAGGCCGTTGAGTCCCCCTGTCAGGGCGAAGGGCTGGAGGGAGCGCAGGTTTACTTCCCTGCCGCCGGCAGTGCGGATCAGGGCCTGCGGCAGGATGAAGCGGAATACGGCGAAGGCCCGCAGTATTTCAAGGGGCGGAAGCTGCGGCGCATGGGCCAGCGGCGTTCCCTGAATGGGCGTGAGGATGTTCAGGGGAATGGAGCGGATGCCGAGCCGTTTCAGCGTAAAGGCCACTTCTACGCGCTGCCGCGGCGATTCGCCCAATCCCAATATGCCGCCGGAGCAGACGGAGACCCCTGCGTCCTGGACGGCGCGGATCAGGCGGATTTTGTCGTCTATCCCATGGGTCGAACAAATATGAGAAAAATATGACGGAGCCGTTTCGATATTGGCGTGGTAATGAGATACGCCGGCGCGTTTGAGCTCTCTGGCCTGGGAGGCCGTAATCAGGCCGAGGGAACAGCAGGCCTGCAGCCCTGCGTCCCGGATAGAGGAAATCGCGCGCAGGATTTCGGCGAATTCGGCTCCTTCCCGGACGGAGCGCCCGCTGGTCACGATGGAAAAGCGGGACGCTCCCTTTTCTTTGGCCTTTTTGGCGGCGTCCAGTATCGCGGCCTTGTCCAGCAGCGGATAGGACTGGATATTCGTTTGGTAATGAGACGATTGGGCGCAAAACCGGCAGTCTTCGGGACAGCTGCCGGAACGGCTGTTAAGGATGGCGCAGCAGCTTACGGCGTCGCCGCAGAAATGCTGGCGGATCTTGTCGGCCAGGGCCAGCAGCAGGGGCGTGTCGGTGTCGGGCAAGGTGATGAGCCGTTCTCCTTCTTCCGGCGTAATTTCCCCTCCGGACAATACCTTTTCAGCGTATGAGCAAAGCTCGGCAATTTTCATGATGAACCTCCTTGAACGTTTTTTGTAAGTATACTAAACTGCCGGCAATAAATCAACCGTTATGGATAATTCAAAGGTTAACAATAAGAGGGATACATACTTTTTGTCGCTGTAAACTTGTACAGATATTTTGTTTGTCAGCTCTTTTCACTAGGCCAGTTTTTCGCTACAATATAACTAATCATGACAAATCATAGTTAGGTGCATCGTATGCTGCAAATCGACAGAACTCTTAAAATACCATATTATGTACAAATCTATAGATATTACCGCCGCGAGGTGGAAGCACAGCGCATGATTGCCGGCATGAAGCTGCCCTCTGTCCGCGAGCTGGCCCAGACGGTGAACGTCAGCAAGATGACCGTGGAAAAGGCCTATTATCAGCTGGCGAGCGAAGGATATATTTTGCGCAGGAATAAGGCGCGGTATGAAGTGGCCTTCGTCGGCCAATGCCGGGAAGCCGCCGGAGGGCCGGGCGATGAAGCGGCGCCGGCCGCGTCGCGCCGTTCCTACTTATATGACTTCGGAAGCGGCGACATGGATATGGAGCGCTTTCCCCTGGAAATTTGGCGAAAATATATGAATAAGGTACTGTCGGAGCCGGCATACCTGACGGCCTGCAATGACGAGCAGGGAGTGCCGGATCTGCGGGATGCCCTGAGCCGCTACGTCTATGAGACGCGCGGCGTCTATGCGCCGCCGGAGCGCATTGTCGTAGGAGCTGGCACGGCGGCCCTGCTGGGCGTGCTGACGTCGCTGCTGCGGGAGGCGCACTCCGATATTGCCGTAGAAAATCCCGGCTTCCGCCTGGGACGGGAGCTGTTCCGCAACATGGGATACGGTATTGTTCCCGTAGCGATACGGCAGGGGATTCTCGACATGGATGCCTTGGAACGCAGCGGGGCGTCGCTGGTGTACGTCAGCCCGTCGCACCAATTTCCTACGGGGACGGTCATGCCCATCGGCATGCGCCGGCAGCTGCTCCGCTGGGCCGAGGAGCGCGAAGGCGTCATCATTGAGGACGACTATGACAGCGAGCTCCGCTATTACGGCCGCCCCATTCCGGCCTTGCAGGGGCTGGATACGTCGGGCCGGGTCATTTACATGGGAGCCTTATCCAAGGTGCTTCCTTTTTTTGTCCGCCTGAGTTATATGGTGCTGCCGCCGAAGCTGATGGAGCTGTACAATGAGAGGCGGAGTCTGTTCCGGCAGGGAGCCTCCGTACCGGAGCAGTGCGTGCTGGCCGCGTATATCCAAAGCGGCGAGCTGGCCCGGCAGGTGCGCCGCCTGCGCAAGGATTACCAGGAGAAAGGCGCGCTCATGGAGCGCCTATTGCTGGAGGCCTTCGGGAAGGATATTTCCGTGAGCCGCGTCGTGTCCGGCGTGTATTGCCACATCGCCCTGCAGAGCCCCTATGACGAAAGCGAGCTGCGCCGCCGGGCAGAAGAGCGGGGATGCCGCGTGCTGGCGATGCAGTCTTTTTACGAGCGGCCGGAGCAGGCGGACACGAAGGAATTTCTCTTGTCGTTTTCAAAGATACCCAGTCAGGACCTGAAACAGGCCGTTGCGGCCCTGCATCGGGCCTGGACGGAAAAGGAAGGATAGCGTCATGGCAAAAAGTTTACGATTTATTCATTGCGGCGATTTACATTTGGGCAGTCCCTTTCACGACGTCGCCGCTGTCGGCAGCCGGTGGGAGCGCATCGTAGGCAAAGCGCCGATGCGGGCGTTTCAGAAAATCGTGCAGCTGGCCATTGATAAAAAAGCGCACGCCGTGCTGATCAGCGGCGACGTATATACGAGCGCGACGCACAATTTGACGGCCCAGCTGGACTACGTGCGGCTGCTGCACAAGCTGGCGCAGAACAATATACAGGTCTTCGCCGTCTTGGGCAATCACGATCCCCTGGAGGCCTGGAAGGCCCGGATTCCCTTTCCGCCGAACGTGCACATTTTCAGCGCCGAGAAAATAGAGCGCATGCCCTTGGTCGTCGACGGCGAGGAAGTGGCGGCCGTGTACGGCCAGAGCTACGCCAAGGCGGAACAGCGGGACAATCTGGCCTGGAACTTTGCCCGTGAATCTGGGGACCGCTACGCCATCGGCCTGCTCCATACGCAGATCGGCGGGCCGTCTCCCTATGCGCCGTGCTCTTTGACGGATTTGAAAGAGAGCGGCATGGACTATTGGGCCTTGGGCCATGTCCACGCCCATCAGATATTGAGCGAAAAGCCCTATATCGTGTACGCTGGAAGCCCGCAGGGCTTAGACTGCACGGAGACCGGCGCCCACGGCTGTTATTACGTAGAGGTCGGCCCCTACGGGACGACGAAGGTCGAGTTTTTAGATACGAGCATCGTCCGCTGGGAAAGCACGGACATCAGCATCGAGTCGATTGAGTCGGTATCGGGCCTGCGCGAGGCCGTGCGGTTCGCCAAGGAAAAAATCCGCCGCGACATCGGCAAGCCGACGTTCCTGACAGTCAACTTCACTGGCGCCGGCAGCATGTACCAGGTCATCAACAATCCCGAAGCGACGCAGTACTGGATCGACAGCTGGCGCGAAGAGGAGCAGGGGAAATACGCCTTCGTCATGGTGGAACGGCTGCGCAATATGGCCCGGCCGAAGATCAACCTGACAGAACGGAGCAAGCTGCCCGATACGGTAGGCGATTATTTGAATGTTGCCGACAAGCTGGCCGCCCTGCCGCCGGAAGAGATGGTCCAGGCCCTGCGGGAGATCCTGCGGGAACGGCCCGAATTCGACCGCCTCGGGGCGTACGGCAAGGCGATTTCTGACGACAGGCTGCTGGAAGCCTTTGAAAAAGCCAAATGGCTGGGAATGCAGAAATTGCTGGAAGATGGAAGAGGATAGGACTTATGAAGATTATACAGATGAATTTAGACGATTTCGGCATTTACCATAATGTCGAATGGAACCCACCGGAAACGGGGCTCATCGTCATGCACGGCCATAACGAAAGCGGCAAGACGACGCTGATGAAATACGTGCGCTCCATGTTTTTCGGCTACCTGCGCGGCGATTGGAAGGGCTTTTTCGGCCATATGGATATTCGCCGCGACGACGGGCGCGAATACCGCATCTATCGGAAGGAAAAAGAATCGTATATGACGGACGGCCAGCTGACGCTACACGACGAGCCGGCCGACTTGTGGTGGCACGGCCTGGACCGGCAGACCTACGATAAAATTTTCGCCATGGGCCTGGAAGATTTGCAGGGCTTTAAGATCTTGTCCAACGAAACGGTGCGCAGCCAGTTTTTCAGCGTCGAAGGCGGCGTGCGCATGGGCGCGACGCGGCGGGACATCATCCGCCAGATGGGCGATCTCCTCGTCGCTTCGCCTCAGGGGAAGAAGCCGATCAATGTCCTGCTGGCGGAGCAGCGCGAATTTGACAACCGCATCCGGGCTCTGTCCTACGACGAAGACGAGTTCGCCCAGCTTCAGGGAAAGGAGCAGGCGACCCACGAGACGGAAAACCGCATACGGCTGAGCATCGAAGAAACGAAGCAGCAAATCGAGCGCATCTCCATGCCTATCGCTGCCTGGGACGTATACAAGCGGGGACAGGACGCGCTCAAGCGCATGCAGGATCTGGCCGACGTCTCCCAGTTTCCGGCCGACGGCGCGCAGAAATGGACGGAGCTGGAAACGAAGATTGGGGAAATCGACGAGCAGATTCGCAAGCTGGAAGCCCTGTCGGCTAAAGGGCCGGCCTTCCGCGAGGAATGGAACATCTGGCTGCTGTGCGGCCCTCACCTCGACGACCTGTATCTGCACGTCGGCGAGTGGAAGCAGGGACTGGAAGAAGTCGCCGCCCATGCCGATATGGAAATAGACTGGCAGTTTGAGCAAAATCAGTGCGCAGAATCGCTGAAGCAATGGACTGGCGATACGATTCCCTCTTCCGTCGATTGGACCGGCGGACAGGCTGCGGCGGCCGGACTGGCCCGCTGCGAGCAGGAGCTGGAAAAATGGCAGGCCGCCAAGCCGAAGAACGTCGCCGCAGACAAGCCGGAGGAACCTGCCGAAGGGGAGCCGTCCAAGGAGGAATGGCAGGCTGTAGGCAAGGCCGTTTCTTCCATTCAGGAATGCCTGATGGAGCGGAAGAAGCTGCGCGAACAGCTGCAGTGGCTGAAATCGGACGGAAGCGGCGTATCTCACGGGCCGGCCGTACTGGCGGCCCTGTGCTTGGCTGCTGCGGCCGGCCTGGCGGTGATGGTCTTCGTATACGGCATGGACCAGTTGTTCGGCTACGGCGCCGGCCTTTTCCTGGCCCTGGCCGTCGCGGCCTTTGCCAAGCAAAAATCGCTGGCCGGCAGGGGCCCCCGGCGGATCGAGGAATTGGAAAAGAGCCTGGCCGCCGTGCAGGAGCGGATGGAAGCCCTGGCGGCGGAGGCCAACGCGGGCCTGGCGGCGAGCGACGACGACGATGTCTGGTCGCGTAAGCTCGATGAAATCAGGATGCAGTACATGGACTGGAAGACCCAGGAGTCGAAGACAGTTTGGGAAAAAGAACAGAAGGTCATGTACGACGCTATTTATGACGAGTGGAATAAAAAGGGCGCTGCCTGGCAGGGCAAGCTCGAAGCCAGCCGGAAGGCCTGGGAATCGTGGCGCAGCGGCAGCGGATTTGCTTCTCTGGAAGTCGGCCAGCTGGCCCAGGCTAAGGAAGTCTGGGACAAGTGGCACGCCGCCGTGTCGGCCTCCGAAAGCTGGCGTGTCCGCAAGGAAGACCTCTTGCGGCGCATGGGCCAGTGGCGCGACAGCGCAGAACAGCTGTTTCGGGAATTAGGCGTCGCCGGCGAAGGCACGCCGGAACAGACTGAGGCCGTATATAAGCAGTGGCAGACGATCCGCGTGCAGGCCGAAGTCGCCCGCGAACAGGACAAGCAGCAGCAGGAGCGGCAGGCCCAAATCGTCCAGCTGCAGAAGGACAAGGAAATCCGGCAAAACCAGCAGCAGGACTTATTGGCCCTGACCGGCGCCCAGACGACGGGGGAATTCCGCAGCAAGGTCCTGAAATTCCGCCAGTTCCAGCAGTATAAGGAAGTATACGAGCAGTCCGAAGCCCATATCCGGCTCATCGCCAAGACGCCGAAGCAGCTGGCAGAGCTGCGGCACGAGCTGAAAGTCCATACGCTGAAAAACTGGACGGACGAACGGGCATATTACGAAAAGAAAATCGCCGACGCGGAAAAGAAATTAGCCGAAGTCGCCGAAAAACGGGGCAGCATCATAGAACGGCTCAGCCAGATGGCCAGAAGCGACGCCTACGGCCAACTTCTGCAGGAAAAACAAAACCGCAAGGCCGAGCTGGACGGCAAGGTGAACGAGTGGCTGACTTATCTCTTCGCCCAGTATATGCTCGGCGAGGCCCAGTCGTATTACGAACGGGTGCGCCAACCCTTAGTTATCCGCCAGGCCGGAGATTACCTCCACCTCATGACCCAGGGCCGCTACACCCTCCAGGCCAGCTTTGACGGCCGCCAGCTCTACGCCGTCGACGGCACGCAGCGGCGTATCCCGGAAAAGCAATGGAGCAGCGGCCTGGGCGACCAGATTTATCTGGCCATACGCATCAGCCTGGCCATGGCCTTTTCCAAGCAAATCGAGGCGATGCCTCTGATTTTGGACGACATCCTCGTCCGCTTCGACGAACAGCGGCAGAAGGAAGCCATTCACTTCCTGGCCGACTTAGGCAAGAAAGAACAGATTTTCTTATTTACCTGTTCCCAGACGACGAGAAATCTCGCCGGCGAGGTACAGAAGGAATTAGCCGGAGAAACCGATACGATTCATTTATTTGAAATCGAACAGGGAACGATTCGGCAAAGCGTATAACCCGCGAGATTGGAAAGGCAGGTGCAGAAGCTATGACAGCTGCTCGGCCGGTGCTGCCGCCGGCTATGATGCTGGCGGCGATGGACGCCGTAAGCGACGGCATCGTTATCGTAGACAAGGATTCCCGTATTATTTACATAAACGACGCGTATACGCGCATCCTGCGGGTAGAGCGGCAAAAGGTGCTGCACAAGCAGATCAGCGTCATCGAGCCGGGCGCCGTCATCCTGGACGCCTTGCGCGACAAGCAGCCCCGCTCGCGTCTTCCCGTAGAAGTCAAAACGAGGGGCAAGCAAATTCTGGTTAATATTACGCCGATTTTTGACGGCGGCGAAGTCATCGGGGCCGTGTCGGTCTTTGAAGACATTACGGAGCTGTCCCTCAGCCATCAGGAGCTGGAACGGGCTCAGCGGCTGAGCCGGTCGATCTTCAAGGCCGCTGCTGACGGCTGCCATACGCTGCCGCCGGAATTTGCCCATATCGTCGGGGACAGCGCCAAGTTCCTGCGCTGCCTGCGGCTGGCGGAGCTCGTGGCGCCGACCGACGCGACTGTCCTGGTAGAAGGGGAAAGCGGCGCAGGCAAGGAAGTCGTCGTTGACGGGATTCTGCGCCTCAGCGGCAAGCGGCGGCGTCCCTTCGTCAACATAAACTGCTCGGCCATTCCGGAAAGCCTCATGGAAAGCGAGCTCTTCGGTTATACGGCCGGCTCGTTTACCGGCGCGGCCAAGGGCGGCAAGGCCGGGAAGTTTGAGCTGGCCGACGGCGGCACCATCTTCCTTGATGAAATCGGCGAAATGCCGCTGTTCATGCAGGCCAAATTGCTGCGGGCCCTGCAGTCGGGGGAAATACAGAAAATCGGCTCCGACACGATGCAGAAGGTCGACGTCCGGGTGATTGCGGCGACGAACCGCAACCTGAAGCAGATGGTGCGGGATGGGAAGTTCCGGGAAGACTTGTACTTCCGCCTCAATACCTTTACGATCGTCATTCCGCCTCTGCGGGAGCGGGGCGAAGACGTACTGCTCCTGGCAGAGCATTTCCTGGGAAAATTTTCCAAGAAGTATGGAAAAACAGGCCGCCTTTCGTCGGCGGTGCAGCGGTTTTTCCTGTCCTATGCCTGGCCGGGAAACGTGCGGCAGCTCGAAAGCTGCATGGAGTACGCCGTCATCGTATGCGGCGACGGCGAAATCCGGATGGAGCACCTGCCGGAAGAGCTGCAGGGCCTTTCGGATAATGGGGAAAGAACGGATGCGGCAGAAGCTTCCGCCGCAGGCGCGCCTCACGGCTTAAAGGCCGATATACAAGCTATGGAGCGGGACTACATCCTCCGCGTGCTGAAGGAGACCGGCGGCAACAAGACCAAGGCTATGGAAGTCCTGGGAATCAGCCGCCGCACCTTTTACAAGAAATGGAAGCTCTACGGACTAGATAAAGAACCGTCTATAAAGTAAACACTATATACATGGTAAACACGGAAAATCCTCCCAAGTATACAGTTTATACTCGTATCGCGGGAGGATTTTTTGTGTAGAAATAAAATGCCACTCTTATAAAGTGGCGATCAGGCCGGAGTATATGCGAAAAGTGGAGAACCCTTGTAACGTTGCATAGCGAATATAGTACATATTGGCATATAAATTTCATATACATAGGCGAAGCTATTATTGGATAGCATTACGTCGCGACAATACATGTAGTTTAAGACAGAAAGAAGGTACATCTATGAAGACAATACGCATCGGCGGCGGCCAGGGCTTTTGGGGAGACCTGATTGACGCGCCGATTATCATGGCGAAGGAAGACAACGTAGATTATATTTGCTGCGATTATCTGGCGGAATTGACCCTGTCCATCATGCGGCGGCAGCAGGAAAAACGGCCCGAAGCCGGCTACGCCCGCGATTTCATCACGTCGCTGAAGGGCATGCTGCCCTACCTGGCAGAAAAGAAGACGAAGGTTATTACCAACGCCGGCGGCATGAACGTAAAGGCCTGCGTGGAAAAGGTAAAGGAAGTCGTCAAAGCCGGCGGCTACAACCTGAAGGTCGGTTACGTCCTCGGCGACGACGTGCGGGAAAAGATTCCCCAGCTTCGCGAGCAGGGCGTCCAGATGCAGCACATGGATACGGGCGAAGATATCGACGGCATCCTGCCGAAGATGGTCAACGCCAACGTCTATTACGGCGTAGAGCCTATCGTCAAATGCCTGGAAGACGGCGCGGACATCATCATCCTGGGCCGCTCGACCGATACGGCTATGTTTGAAGCGCCCCTCCTGTACGAATTCGGCTGGAAGCTCGACGACTGGGACGCCAAGGCCACGGGCATTCTGGCCGGCCACCTCTGCGAATGCGGCGCCCAGGCTACAGGCGGAAACTACGACTACGACTGGGAACACGTCCCACGTCCGGAGCTTTTAGGCTATCCCATCGTCGAAGTCAGCGAAAAGGGCAGCCTCGTTCTGACGAAGACGAAGAACACCGGCGGCCTTGTAACGGTCCAGTCCGTCAAGGAACAGCTCATGTACGAAATCCACGACCCGTCGCAATACATTACGCCCGACGTCGTCGCCGATTTCAGCAAGATTACGCTGGAAGAAATCGAACGGGACCACGTCGCCGTCCGCGGCGTAACGGGCAAGCCTGCTCCCGACACTTTGAAGCTCTGCGTCGGATACCTCGAAGGCTACCGCAATATTGCCTACCTGCCCTACAGCTGGCCGAGAGCGCTGGATAAAGCCAAGATGGCCGCTAATATTCTGGACAAGCGCATGGCCATGAAGGGACTGAAAGCCATCCGCACCCATATCAGCTATTTAGGCGTCAACGCCCTCCACGGCCCGCTGGCTCCGGAGCTCGACGCCGATTTGAACGAAGTCGTCCTCCGCTACGCCATCATGACGGAAACGAAGGAAGAAGGCCTGAAACTGACGCCGGAAGTCGCCGCCGTCAGCAACCTGAACGGCCCGGCCCAAGGCTGCTTCTTCGGCGGCCGTACCCGTCCCAGCGAAGTATTCGCCCTGTGGCCGACGCTCATTCCCAGAGACGCCATTACGATGGAAACGCACGTAGAGGAGGTTTAACGTCATGAAAGTTCAGTTGAAAGATATAGCTCACGGCCGCTGCGGCGATAAGAGCGATACGTCCAATATCTGTATTTACGCCCGCAAGCCTCAGTATTATAAGGCCATGGAACGGCAGCTGACGGCGGAAGCCGTGCGCCGCCACTTTGAAGGACTCGTCTTCGGCGACGTCGTACGCTACGACTTGCCCCAGCTGGACGGCTTCAACTTCGTCATGCACCATGCCTTGGACGGCGGCGCGACGCGCTCCCTGCGCCTCGACACGCTGGGCAAATGCATGGAAGCGGCGCTGCTGCGCATGTACATTGAAGTCGACGACGAATAAACAGGAGGTGTCCACTATGGCAAAACCGTTGGAAGGAATTCGCGTATTGGATTTGACCCGTGTACTTTCCGGACCGTACTGCACGATGCTGTTAGCCGATATGGGTGCAGAAGTTATCAAAATAGAAACGCCGGAACATGGCGACGACAGCCGCGCCTATCCTCCGTTTGATAAAAACATAAGCGCCTATTACGCGAACCTCAATCGCAATAAGAAAAGCGTTGCACTGAACTTGCGCGATGAAAAGGCGAAGGATGTACTGCGGGAACTGATTAAAAAGTCCGATGTATTCGTAGAAAATTTTAAACCCGGCACGATTGCCAAAATGGGTTTTTCATACGAAGAAGTTAAGAAGATGAATCCTAATATCGTCTTCGCTTCTATTTCCGGATTTGGACAGACCGGCCCCTATCGCCTGCTGCCGGGGTACGACATCATTGCCCAGGCTATGAGCGGCATGATGAGCGTTACCGGCTGGCCCGATTCGCCGCCGACGCGTACGGGTACGGCGATTGGCGACGTGTTGGGCGGATTAAATTGCTGCATTGGCATTTTGGCAGCTTTGCAGGGCCGCAACAGCCAAGGTCACGGCGAATATGTCGACGTTGGCTTGGTAGACTGCTCTGTAAGCGCGATGGAAACCATTACGGAAATTTACATGGTAGAAGGACGAATCCCGCAGCGTTCCGGGAACCGTTATGAATTTATTTATCCTTACGATTCCTTTGAAGGCTCTGACAAATGGGTCGTCATCGGCGTAGGAAACGATGCGATTTGGGAACGGTTCTGCAAAGCGACGGGCCATGAGGACTGGCTGGCAGACCCTCGGTTTGCCCTCAATAAAGACAGAGCCAATCAAAAAGACCTTCTTCACAATATGGTGACGAGCTGGACAAAACAGCATACGGCAAAGGAAATTATTGAACTTCTGCGGGCTCACAGCATTCCCTGCGCTCCTATTCACGACGTTTCGGATGTCGTTGCAGACGAACATATTGCCAAGGCGCGCAAGATGATTTGCGAAATAGAACATCCTATTGAAGGTACGATGAAAGTAACGGGCAATCCTATCAAAATGACGGAAGCCGACGAGTACAGTTACGCAAAAGCGCCTACCTTGGGCCGGGACACGCAGTCCGTTTTGCGCGACGTATTGAATATGAAAGAAGATGACATTGCCTATTTTGTCAAATAATCATACGTACTTTCCGTAAGAAAGGAGAGCTATTATGCTGGCTATTGTTGGTTTTGCGACGATCCTGGTGCTGCTGGCCGCCATTATGGCGAAAAAGCTGTCTACTATGTCGGCATTAATCGCGATTCCCATTATTGCCTGCCTGGCTATCGGCGAGGGCGGTTCCTTGAGCAAGTATATGCTGGACGGGATTAAAATCGTAGCTCCTACAGGCGCGATGTTCATATTTGCCGTATTGTTCTTTACAATCATGGGCGACGCCGGAGTTTTTGAACGAATTGTCAATAAAATCATGAGCATCGTAGGCACGGACCCGGTAAAAATTTGTGTCGGCACCTTTGTTATCACGCTGTTAGTCCATTTGGACGGCTCCGGCGCGGCGACGTTTTTAATTGTCATTCCGGCTATTCTGCCTGTTTTTGAAAAACTCCAGATGGATAAACGGGTGCTGGCGACGATTGTAGCTCTAGGAGCAGGGACTATGAACATTGTTCCTTGGGGCGGGCCTACGCTTCGCGCGGCTGCGTCGTTGGAAATGCCTGTGACGGAGTTGTTTTCCCCCATGGTAATTCCTATAGCAGCCGGCATGGCGGCTGGCGCGGCTATTGCGGTCATGTTTGGAGTAAAAGAACGGAGGCGGCTGGGAGCTTCGCTGCAGCATTTGGATCTCAGCGTGAGCCAGGTGTCGGAAGAAGAGCTGGCCCTGCGGCGGCCTAAGTGCTTCTGGTTTAACATTGCGCTGATCATCGTGACGGTAGTAACTCTGGTGAAAGGAACGCTGCCTCCGGTAGGATGCTTCATGATCGCGCTAGTCGTCGCTTTGATTGTCAATTATCCCAATCTGCAGCTGCAGAGCAAGCTCATTGACATGCATGCAAAATCGGCCCTTATGATGGCAAGCGTCTTATTTGCCGCCGGTATTTTCACCGGCATCATGAAGGGCACGGGTATGCTTCACGCGATGGCCGAAGGGCTGGCGGCGATTCTGCCGCCGTCCTTGGCAGCGCATTTCGCCGTCGTCATAGGCGTTATTTCGATGCCGGCAAGCCTGCTGTTCGACCCGGACAGCTTTTACTTCGCCGTCTTGCCCGTATTAGCTACAGCTGCCGAAACGGTCGGGTTATCCGGCGTAGATTTAGGCCGAGCCGCTATTTGCGGACAAATGACGCTGGGCTTTCCCTTGTCGCCGCTGACGCCGGCAACCTTCTTGCTCATCGGCCTGACAGGTATTGATTTGGGAGATCACCAAAAGCATACCTTTATTTGGGCCTGGCTGGTATCCTTAATTATCTTGTTTGTATCCATTCTCACTGGTGTTATTCCTTTGTGATTGGAACAATATGACTACCTTGTTTTCCGGTATACACGCGACTTAGCCGTTTCCTGTATTGGCCGGAAAACAAGGTAGTTTTTTTCTTGCTAAATTTGACAGACCCGCCTTCTTATGGTATGATAAACAAAGTTAGGCGACATGAGGCCTAGCTTTTTTAAGTTGCAGTAAAATTTTCTTGACTTAGCCTGACAGGTGTGGTATCTTATAAAGGCAGTCTTGCGCAGGCACTGGGTTTGCGCGTAGTATCAGACTATTTTTAAGAGAGGTGTAAGGGAATGCGTACAGCGATTACATTGGCATGCACAGAATGCAAACAGCGTAACTACCGGACAAACAAAAACAAGAAAAACAATCCGGACCGTTTGGAATTGAAAAAATATTGCCCGTTCTGCAAAAAACAAACCGTACATAAAGAAACGAAATAATTTTGATGGAATAAGATGTGCTTAATCTTATTTGGGTGTGAGAGGTTATATGGCACTTTCAAAAAAAGCAGCACAAAAGAATAAGAAGAATCCGGGCAAGTCATTTTTTCAAGGCGTTAAGGTGGAACTGAAAAAGGTCATCTGGCCGACGAGAAGAGAGCTGATAAACTACACGGTCATGGTCATCGTCGCGACGATCGTCGTCATGGCGATTATCGGCGTGGCCGACGGCGTTTTTGGTCAGTTGTTTAATTTGCTTCGAGCCGTTGTCGGATAGGGAGGCCTGCGCTTAAATGGAATCTGAAAAAAAATGGTATGTCATCCATACGTATTCCGGTTATGAAAATAAAGTAATGGCTACGTTGGAACGGAAAGTTAAATCCATGGGATTGGAAAATGTCATTAACCGCATCCTCGTCCCGATGGAGGAAGAAATCGACGTCGGCAAAGACGGGAAAAAGCGCGCCGTGAAACGCAAGGTTTTCCCCGGCTATGTCCTCGTCGAAATGGAAGTCAACGACCGTTCCTGGTATGTCGTCCGCAACACCCCGGGCGTAACGGGGTTTGTAGGCTCGGCGACGAAGCCTATTCCCTTGGAACCGGAGGAAGTTAAGAGTATTCTGAAATCGCAGAATCTTGACACGGAACCGAAACCGCATATTTCCGTTGAAGTAGGCGAACAGGTCCGCATCACATCCGGTCCTTTTGAAAACTTCATTGCGACCATTACGGAAATCAATGAAGAAAAAGGAACCCTCAAAGGCCTTATCGATATGTTTGGCCGGGAAACTCCAGTAGAAGTCGACTATTCTCAAATTGAGAAAAGTCTGGAATAAATACTTCTAAAATGCGGCGAAAGCCGCGAGTGGGAGAATCATTAGGATTCGCGTACCACATCTTGTAATGTGAGGAGGTGTAAATCACCATGGCAAAAAAAGTAGCAAGAATGGTAAAACTTCAGTGTGAAGCTGGCAAGGCAACTCCGGCGCCTCCGATTGGTCCTGCATTAGGCCAGGCTGGCGTTAACATCATGGCCTTCGTAAAGGAATTCAACGAACGTACGGCGAAACAGGCTGGTTACATTATTCCTGTTGAAATCACTGTATACGAAGACAGATCCTTTACCTTCATTACAAAGACACCGCCCGCTGCCGTATTGTTGAAAAAAGCAGCTGGCCTTGACAAAGCTTCGGGCGAACCGAACAAGAAAAAGGTTGCAAAACTGAGCCGCGACAAAGTCCGCGAAATTGCAACGACGAAGATGCCTGACCTCAACGCCAACGACGTAGAACAGGCTATGAAAATGATTGAAGGCACTGCCCGCAGCATGGGTATTGAAATCGTAGACTAATTTCCGATTTCCCTGCCCGTGGAAGGGGCCTAGGCCCCGCTAAACCACTAAGGAGGAAAAGACATGGCAAAAGTAGGCAAGAAATATGCTGAAGCCGCTAAAATGTACGATAAATACAAATTGTACGAACCGGCTGAAGCCATCGACATCTTGAAAAAGATGGATACGGCTAAATTTGACGAAACTGTCGAATTGGCTGTAAACTTAAACGTAGATCCGAAATATGCCGACCAGCAGGTTCGCGGCGCTTTGGTTCTGCCTCATGGCATTGGCAAAACGAAGACTGTTCTCGTATTTGCTCAAGGCGATAAAGAAAAAGAAGCTCAGGAAGCCGGCGCTGATTTTGTAGGCGCAGACGACCTGATTGAAAAAATCAAAGGCGGCTGGCTCGATTTCGATGTAGCTATTGCTACGCCGAACATGATGGGCAAAGTTGGCCGTTTGGGTAAAATCCTCGGGCCGAAAGGCTTAATGCCGAACCCGAAAGTCGGTACGGTTACGATGGACGTTGCAAAAGCTGTTTCCGAAAGCAAAGCTGGTAAGGTTGAATATCGTACGGATAAGGCCGGCAATATTCATTCCCCTATCGGTAAAAAGTCTTTCGACGCTAATAAATTGATCGAAAACCTTACGACTCTCGTCGACACGCTTGTCAAAGTAAAACCGTCGGGTGCCAAAGGCCAGTACATCAAAACGATCACTGTCAGCTCCACGATGGGCCCTGGTATCCATATCAACCCGTTCAGCGTAAAAGGCATTGTAAAAGCTGACGAACAATAATAATATCACTCTTAGCTGTAGACTGAAGGTATGTATAATGGACGCAAGTCCGCCATCTGAGGCTAAAACTAGTAGATTATTGAGTACTACTGATAACGACTAGTTCGGCCTCATGGAAATGAGGCCGTTTTTATTGCTAAGACGATATAAATCCAAATCAAGGAGGTGTATCGAAGGAATGTCTATGTATGCAAAGCATCAGGTTTCTCCTGCTAAAGCCGCTGTCGTTGAAGAAATGAAGGAAAAACTGCAGGCAGCTCAGGGTGTTGTATTCGTTGGATTTACGGGTTTGACCGTAGCCGACGTTACGAAGCTCCGCCGCAAATTCCGCGAAGGCAATGTTGAATACAAGGTTATCAAAAACACCTTGACTCGCATCGCCGCCAGCGAAATCGGTTTCGAAGGGGTATCTGAATTCCTCGAAGGCCCGACAGCTATCGCCTATTCCACGGAAGACGCCGTAGCTCCGGCTAAGATTTTAAAAGAATTCATCAAAGAAACGAAAACAGAAGCTCTGACGGTCAAAGTCGGTATTGCCGATGGTCAGATCATCGATGCAGCAGCCGTCGACGCATTGGCAAACCTGCCGAGCCGCGACGAACTTATCGCGAAGGTTGTCGGCAGCATGCAGGCTCCTATTTCCGGTCTTGTCAACGTACTTCAGGGCAATATCCGCAATATGGTTTATGTGCTTGACGCAGTACGTGCTAAGAAAGCAGAACAAGAAACTGCTTAATCTAAATTACAACTTTTAATTAAAAAAATCGATACTATGGAGGTATTTTAAAATGACTAAAGAAGAAATCATGCAAGCCATTGAAAACATGACTGTTTTGGAACTTTCCGAACTCGTAAAAGAAATGGAAGAAAAATTCGGCGTATCCGCTGCTGCTCCCGTAGCTGTTGCTGCTGCTCCGGCTGCTGGCGCTGCTGCTGCTGAAGAAAAATCCGAATTCGACGTTATCCTCGCTTCCGCTGGCGACAAGAAGATCAACGTAATCAAAGTTGTCCGCGAAGTAACGGGCCTCGGCTTGAAAGAAGCTAAAGCTCTCGTTGACGGTGCTCCGAGCCCTGTTAAAGAAGGCCTCTCCAAAGCTGACGCTGACGCTCTCAAAGCTAAATTGGAAGAAGCAGGCGCTACTGTTGAATTGAAATAATTTCAGAAGAAATTATACGCTCCCAAGACCCGCTGATGTTGGGTTTTGGGAGTTTTTCTATGCCTCTGTTTCGTAAGGGCCTAACCATAGGGAGGAGGAACGGATATTGAATTCATTGATTAGTCCTGAAAATACGTGGATGCTGCTGGCGGTGATGTGCGCGTCCGTCGCTGCGTCGATTTATTTGGAACAGACCTATGCCTGGGCTTCGAAGGTGTCGGGAGCCGTCATCGCCCTGATTCTCGCCCTGGTGCTGGTCAACGTCGGCGTCCTGCCTACGCACGCGCCCTTGTTTGACGACATCGTCTGGGGATACGCCGTGCCGATGGCCATTCCCTTGCTGCTGCTCCAGGCCAACATGACGAAGATCTGGCGGGAAACGGGGCGGATGCTCTTCGTGTTTCTCATCGGCTCGGCAGGGACGATCTGCGGAGCCCTGCTGGGGACGGCGATTTTCGGCTCCATGATAGACGGGCTGCCCAAGGTGGCGGCCATGATGACCGGCTCGTATATCGGCGGCGGTGTCAACTTCGTGGCCCTGGCCGACGCCTTCAAGACCGACGGCACGTTGGTGTCCTCGACGATCGTAGCGGATAATCTCACCATGGCCGTTTACTTCCTCGTCCTGCTGGGATGCGTAAGCAACGCCTTTTTCCGCCGCTATTTTACCCATCCCCATATCGACGCCGTAGAGCAAAGCGGGCAGGCCGATGAAGGCAAGACGCTGGCCGCCGCCTATTGGAGCCGCAAGGACATTTCCCTGCGGGACATCGCCGTAAACGTCATGTATGCAGCCGTCGTCGTGACCTTATCCAAGTGGGTCGGCTCGTCCCTGTCCGCCCTCATCCCTGCGGACAACTGGCTTCTCCACATGGCGAATACCTTTTTCGGCAGCGAATACGTGTGGATTACCTTTATTTCCATGATCGTCGCCACTTTCTTCGACAAAAAAGTGGCCTCCATCAGCGGCGCCCAGGAAATCGGCACCTATTTCATCTACCTCTTTTTCTTTGTCATCGGCGTGCCGGCGTCCATATCGGAAATCCTGAGAAACGCGCCGCTGCTCTTTGCCTTCTGCTTCCTCATGGTCGTCGTCAACATGCTGTTTTGCTTTGTCGGCGGCAAGCTGTTCCGCTTCAATCTGGAAGACATCGTCCTGGCGTCCAACGCCAATATTGGCGGCCCGACGACGGCTGCCGGCATGGCTATTTCCCAGGGATGGACGAAGCTCGTCGGCCCGTCCATGCTGGTCGGCACCTTCGGCTACGTTATCGGAACCTATTTAGGTATTATCGTCGGCAGCATATTAGGCGCGTAATCAAATAAATGATACATGTGTATATGACAAACCCGCCGCCTTTCTAGGGCCGGCGGGTTTTGTCGTACTGCGTTGCTGCGCAGGAGCTGCAAGATATAGAAAACTTGTATGCTGGGAAATACGGGGCAGGCATTAGACAAGGCGGCGGCCAGACGTATAATAAACGTATACCGATGCAGGAAGGTGAGAACATGGAATATGTATTGTTAAACAACGGCGTGTCTATGCCTGTGCTGGGCTTCGGCACCTTTCAGATTCCCAATGGAGCCCCTTGCCGTGAGGCCGTCGCGGCGGCTCTTGCCGCAGGGTACCGGCATATCGACACGGCCAGCTCGTATCAAAATGAAGAAGCCGTCGGCCAGGCAATTCGCCAGTCCGGCGTCGCCCGCAGCGAATTGTTTATCACGTCGAAGGCCTACATTCACGAAATGGGCTATGACAAGACGAAGGCAGCCTTTGACCGCCAGCTCCGCCTGCTGGGGCTGGACTACCTCGACTTGTACCTCGTGCACATGCCCTTTGGCGATTATTACGGCTCGTGGCGGGCTATGGAAGAGTTGTATAAGGAAGGGAAGATTCGGGCGATCGGCGTGAGCAATTTCAGCAGCAGCCGGCTGATGGATTTGTGCTATAACGCCGACATCGCGCCGGCTGTCAACCAGATTGAACGGCATCCCTTCTATCAGCGGGCAGAGGAATTAGCTGTCATGGAAGAATTGAACGTGCAGGCCGAAGCCTGGGCTCCCTTCGCCGAAGGAATGAACGGCATGTTCACCCAGCCCGTATTGCAGGAGATTGCCGCGGCTCACGGAAAGAGCGTCGCCCAGGTCATTCTGCGATGGGAAATCCAGAGTGGGTTGCCGTGCATCGCTAAATCAGTCCGGCCCGAACGGATTCGGGAAAACTTCGCCATCTGGGATTTCGAGCTGACTGCGGATGAAATGAAGGGCATTGCCGCCCTTGATTTAGGTCATCCGCAGATGCTCGATACGGAGCGGCCCAGTGAAGTAAAACGGGTCTACGATTTCCTGAATAACCCCGTCGTCACCTCGCTTCATGAATAACGGCACACGTAGTATGAAAAAGAACAGCGCCTTCCCTTGGGAGAGCGCTGTTTTTTGAAGACGCGTATTCAATTTATTCGGAATAGAAAAAGCCGCAGGATGCAGCCTGTGGCTTTTTCGCTGTGCTTATGAATTTGTGATTTCATCCTTTTGCCAACGCTTAGTATAACGGCCCCTTCGGCGCTCGTCAATAGACGACGGAGCTATCCGGCGCGGGGCCGGAGAAGTAATGTAGTAAGAACGTGCGGAATTGTTCTTGCTGCGGCGACGGCTGCCATAAGGCTTTATACGACAGCCATATGCCGCGGCGGCATGTCGGCGTTCTGCTAGGAAGGCGCGTAATGCTTTGGCTCAGGGATTCGGAGCCGAAGGCGGGGACAAAGGCGACGCCGAGATCCGCGCTGACCAGGTTGGCGATGACTTCGAGACTGTTGATTTCAAACGCGACTGTCGGGATGAAGCCGGCATCGCGGCAGAAGGCCAGAGATGTTTCATAGAGGCCGCATTCGCTGGTCAGCGTAATAAACGGCTCGTCCTTTACCTCGGCCAAGTCGACGAAGGGGCGGCGGGCTAAGGGATGACGAGGCGATACGGCGAGAAAAATATCTTCGTCGGTCAGCTTAACGCTGTATATTTGGGCATGGCGCAAGGGTTGAAAGGATAGGCAGAAATCTATCCGGCCGCCCAACAGCTGCTCTTCCATTTCTCTAGGTTCGATGATTTGGCGTATACAGAATTGCCCCTGCCTATGCCGCGCCGCGTACGTCGTCAGCGCTTGAGGCAGGAGACGGGACGAAGCGGCGCCGATGCGGAGACGCTCGGCTTTTTGCGCGGCGTAGGCTTGAAATTCCTTTGTTCCCGATTCTAATTCAGCAAACATGCGGTTTACGTAAGATAAAAACAAGAGTCCGCCGTCGTTTAGCCGCAGCCGTTTGCCTTGTCTGTCGAAAAGGGGATAGCCGAGCTCCGTTTCCAGACGTTTTAATATTTTGCTGAGAGACGGCTGAGAGACGGCTGCGATACGTGGAGCACGTCGGCGGCCTGCGTCAGGCTTTCTAAGCGGGCAATGGTTTGGAAATAGGATAAATGCAGTAGTTCCATAGGTTCTCCTTATGCTTTTACAGACATATTATATAAGGATTTATGTATTTTAAATTATATATTTTCTATTCTATAATACCATATGTCTTTGGATACTGACGAGAGGAGAACGTGTCATGGATAGGGATCGGATTTTTACGAAGGACTTTATCGTCAATTTTTTTATCAATTTTAATGTATACATGGTCTTTTTCTTGTTTACTATTATCGTAGTGGAATATGCGATGACCTTTTTGCAGGCGACGGCCAGTCAGGCCGGGTTAGCCGCCGGTATTTTTGTATTCTCCGGCTTTGCCGGGTGCATCGCCGCAGGACGGTGTGCCGTATGGCTGGGTTTGAAACCCTTGCTGTATATAGGAGGTCTTATCTTTTTTGCGGCTTCGGCAATGTATGTCGTCATCTCTTCTGTGACGGCGTTGTATGGTGTTCGTATCCTGCAGGGCTTTGGGTTCGGCGTGGTGTCTACTGCTACGGGCACCTTGGTGGCTGCTTTGACGCCGGTGTCGCGCCGCGGAGAAGGTATTGGGTACTACACGCTGAGCGTTATTTTAGCAACGGCGGCAGGGCCCTTTTTGGGTATGTGGTTTCAGCGATACGGCTTGTATACGGCCGACATGCTTTTGTGCATGGCTCTGTGCGGCATAAACATAGGGCTTGCCGTTCTTCTTCGGACTCCCATGCTGCCGTCTTATGAACCGGCGAAGAATAAAGGCTCTTTTTGGCGGAAATATGTCGAGCCGGCTGCCGTGCCAATCGGCGTGCTAGGCCTTATCATCGGCATGTCCTATTCCGGGCTGGTAAGCTTTTTGACCTCCTTCGTAAAAGAGGCGCGTTTGACCGAGGCCGGCGCATAGTATTTTTTCGTATACGCCGTCTGTATTTTTTTATCCCGTCCGTTTATGGGACGCCTTCTCGACAATCGCGGGGAAAATTATGTGATGTATCCGCTTCTCCTGTCCTTTGCTGCCGGCATGGCCCTTTTGAGTCAGGCGGAAAGCGCTCTCGTTTTATTGCTTTCCGCCGCCTTCGTTGGCCTGGGATATGGTTCGTTTATGCCGACGGCGCAGGCGATTGCCGTCAAAGTCGCCGCGCCCTCCCGTATCGGCGTCGCGACGGCTACGTTTATGTCCTTATTTGATATCGGCATGGGCGTCGGTTCCTATGTGTTGGGGGCGGCCATACCGTATACTGGGTATGCCGGATTGTATAAGATGACAGCCATCGTTATTCTGTTCTGCATTGTCTTGTATTATGCCGTTCATGGGAAAAGAGCGGCTGTATAGAGAAATGTCTATTTTTAAGTGTATAGGGGATTAGAAAGTATTTACGAAAGAATGACGAGGGATATATTTTAATTTGCAACGAAATTGTAAAGAAACTGTGACACAAAATGGATTGAATCGAGGCTATTTTGTGATACAATTAAGACAAGAAATTGAAGTACGAAGAAGGGATATTCGATATGCGCATTTGGAAACGGTCTATTATCGTAGCTGCTATTGTCGGCGCGTTGTGCGCTCCGACCTTTGCAATGGCTTCTCAGGCAAATTCCTTTGGCGATATGAGCTTTACAGGCGCGCAGTTGACGGAGTTCAAGGCTCGTCCTCATCATCCGGGGCCTCCGCCGCCGCCGAAAAAGAAACCGAAACCGCCTAAAAAAGTTAAGAAGCCAAAACCGAAACCGCATAAGCCCGGCCGGCCTATGCCGCCTCCGCCCCCGCCGCGTCATCATCGCTAAGGGGATGCATGAGGTACATGCTGAAAACGACAGGAATTTCGCAGAGAGCTTTCTGTCGTTTTTGGCATACGCTGCGTTATGAAATATTTTTGAAAGGAGAGGTGCGTCATGTCGAAACGAATGGCCGCATATCTTGCCGCCGCAGCCTGCGTCGCCGTCTTGTGGAGCGCGCCGGCTCTTTTGGCCCAAGCTGCCGGACAAGATAATGCGGCGAGAAAGGGCAGCGCCTATATGACGGTACTGCGGGCGAGACAGCTTCCCCCGCCGCCTGCGCCTCCGGCAGCTCCGCCTATTCCTGCGCCGCGGCCTATTCGGCCTATACCGCCGCCGATGCCGCCTCCGCCAGCGCTTCATCCGGGACGGCCTCCCCAGCCGCCGCCCCCTCCGGTTTCACCGCCGCCTGCGCCGCGGCCGGACAGCCCCCAGCCGGCACCTAAGCCGCCGTCTCTGAGTCCGCGGCATCCCATTCCGCCGCCGCAGCCGCCGGAAATTCCAAAACCGAGGCCCATTCGCCCCATCCCGCCGCCCATGCCGCCTCCTCCGCCGCGGCGATAATAGGGGGAGGGAGTATAGCTATATTTTTGCCAAAACCTCTCATTGTTAACTAATAGGTTGCGATGAGAGGTTTTTTGTCGTTCCGACTGCAGATTGCCCGTTTTTACTAAGGGTGAAAAATATGCGATAAATTCATAAAAATACATTGACAAATAGGAATACGCAGGATATCATCAAGTATTTCCGTTCGTTCCTACAGAAACAACGAAACCGGGTGCGTTGGGTTATCATGGATATGTCTAACCTGTTCCGGAAAGTTGTACAGGCGGTCTTTCCCAATGCTGTCATCATATGCGACCGGTTTCATATCGTCCGAATGGTGCTGTAGGCCATGGAACGGGTACGTAAGCGGATCCAGAAATCATTTCCCAAGAAAAACCGTTATTTTAAGCGGAATAAGCGGATTCTGCGGAAAGCCGGCCATACGCTGACGCCGGACGAACTGGTGTGCCTTGAGGAAATCCTGTCGCATTCGGAGGATTTACGGAAAGCGTACGCTCTCAAAGAAGCCTTTTACAAGGTACTGGATATGAAGCGAACTCCGTATGCAGAACCAGTGCTGCAGGACTGGCTGGAATTAGTCCGGTCTGCTGACCTGGAAGAATTTCAATCGCTGCAAAAATCGTTTACAGACTGGTTTGAGAAGATTGTAAATGCCCTGAAATACCCATGGTCCAATGGGTATACAGAAGGGTGCAACAATAATAAAACGAACCAGCTTGGGGATTCGAAGCTATAGTCGGTTTAAAAAACGAATTTGATATATAGCCTAATTAACAAGCGGGAATGAGACGCAAAACATTGTAACAAGAGCAGATACCTCAACATTTGACAAAGAACCAAAAATAAGCTAACAAATTTGCTGAAATCGTTTGCTGATTTCGTGTATTTGTTAGCTTATTTGAATGAGTGTGAAGAAATTTGCAATATGTCAGCTCATCGGATGATGGGACATGTAATGCGACAAGGCAGCGCGGTTGGTAATGCCCAGCTTTTTGTATATTTGGCTCAGCGTTTTCTTTACGGTCACTTCGGCGATGTTTAATTGACCGGCGATGGCCTTGTTGGTCAGGCCGGTAGCGACCATGGCGGCGACTTCTTGTTCCCTCTTGGATAAGGGCAGGGACGGCTTCGCGAGAGCCGTGCGCAGCGCCGCCAACGGCTCGGCTAGGGAAAGGCCCTGCACCTGTTCGATAAAGGGCGCTGCCGCCGCGTCGGAGCGGAGCTGTTCCATCGCCTGCGGCAGGTATTCGGCGTGTTCGGCGAAGGGCATGACGAGATGGTCGGGCTGGGCCAGCGCGACGGCCTGTTTTAATGCCGTTGCTGCTCCGTCTATGTTGCCGGCGTGCTCGTAGACGCAGGCGAGAAGAATCGATTCGTAAATCGCCGGCAATATGTACTGCGAGGCCATAGCCGTTTTATAATGTTCCGTCGCCTGCAGCAGGAGCTGAGGAAATTCTCCGCGGCTCAGCAGGACCTTATCCTGTATGACGGCGGCTATCGGCGCGATGGGATAATAACAGCCATTTACGTCTATCGGGGGGGGGGTGAGGTGTATAAGGGCACAGAAGCCGACGAACTGTTCAGCATCGACTGGAGGAAGGCTTCGCACAGGTGCTTTACAGCCGTGCCGCATTGCGGGTAGACCTGGAGCTTCAGCGAGTGCAGACGCTGTATTTCTTTCTGCAGCCCTGCGGCGTCGCCGCGGCAAAGGGCTAGGCGGGCTAAATAAAAATGGGCCGTTTGCAGGTGGGAAATGCATTTCGGCACGATAGAATTGGCATGAACGTATTTTGCCAGCGTTTGTTCCGCTTCGTCGAGACGTCCCGTCAGGTATTCGTATTCGCCGCGGATAAAATCGGTCTGGACCGGAAAGGCGTCGGCGTGTATCAGCCGTATATAAGAAGCGGTAAATTGCCGCAGCCCTTCCGCCGTTTGTTCCAGTTGCCCCGGCAGGGAATGATAGAGGGACAATGGCGACGGCGAGCCGAAGGTCCATGGCAGGATGAGGTCGTGCGGCGACGGGAGAAGCTCCCGGGCGCGCTGGACGTGCTTCGTCATAGCGGAAAGATCCGGGTACGAGCAGAAACCTTTCATCACCTCGGCATAGGCCGCGTAGTACAGGCGCTGGGCGGCGTCGGCGAATTCCGTCTCGACGCAGTCCGCCAGAACGGAAAGATATTTGACAGCGAGGAGCCGCTTGCCGCAGCGGAAGGCGTATAAGACGCAGTAAAAGCAGCCTTCCAGATGAGCGGCCCGCTCTGCGGCGGAAGCATGCTGCAGCGTATCGGCGGCGACGTCATGGGGGAAGCCGTATAAGCTTTCCCGGCCGCCTTGCTCGATCGCCGTCAGGACCGTGTCGTAGTCGCCAGCGCGGCGGGCCAGGACGATGGCCTGTTTATAGTCGCCTTCCTGCAGGTACCAGTGCGCCGCCCGGAGCTGCTGCGCCTGCTGCCAGCGGCGGCTTTTCCGTGAAAAGACATAGTGCAGATACGAGGCCAGCAGGGGATGGAAGGAATAGGTCCCGTCATGGTAATCGAAATATAAGAAGGGATTTCGTTCCACCTCGGCGTCGAGAAGATCCTTGGCGCGGGGCGAATCCATCACATAGGACGCCAGCTCTCCCGTAAAGGATGGAAAGAGGGACAGGGCCAGAAAGAGATTTTTTCCCGCTGCGTCGAGATTAGCAAAGGCATTTCGTTTTATGTAGCTGTACAGCTGGTACTTGTCCTGCGTCGTCAGGACGTTTTCTCCATCGGCTTCGGCGCGCTGCTGGAAGTTGTGCATACCGTACTCGGCGGCGAACAGCTCCTGATCGTTCAGACGGTTATACGCAATGGAATTATTCAGATAGATGATTTCCCAACCGTCATTACGCTGTGTTTTTTGAAAAATAAAGACGCAGCGCTGGTATTCGTGGATAAACATGTTGCAGGACGGGTCCGTCGTGATGTCGGAGCAAATCTGGCAGAGCCACGTCGTATCGCTCAGCGGGCGGACGGTGTACTCCTCGTTGCTGATGCGGCAGGGGACGCGCTGGCTGTGGCCGCGGCGGAGGGCCTCCGTGACGGCTTCATAGCCTGTGAGCTGCATATGCTTTCCCGCGCCGGCCCAGATGACGTCGTCCGATAAATGAGAAAAGAGCGGCGTCAAGTCCAGTTCTTCAAAATACGCCGTCATAATTCGTTTGCTTAGCTGCAATATAAGCGCTTCTTCCGTCATCATGCAAGCACCCCCTTCATAGGCAGATAGATAGATTCATGGAAACACCCCGAAACACATGGGAAAAACTGCAAGTAATTACATTATAATACGGAATAAGGTCCTGGAAAATATACTTTTGGTTAATTGTAAAATGAATTTGAACAGGTAATCAAAAAAACAAAAATCCATAGTGAAGCTTCATGTTAAAATGGTTTTGCGAGAAATCATCAACAAAGGAGCAATCACTATGGATCACATCCATTCTAACACAATTGAGGACGTACGTACACCCGGCCGCCATCTTTCTTTGGAGGAACGTGGCATGATTCAGGCCCTGCATCGCCAGGGGCTTTCCCTTCGCAACATCGCTGCTGCAGTAGGATGTGCTCATACGACTGTTTTCTATGAACTTCGGCGTGGAACGCCGGATCGGAAAAGCAAGCACGGTCGTGCCCCTCAGTATATGGCAAAGCGCGGTCAGAAGGCTTATGCAGAGAATCGCAAGAACTCCAGGAAGCCTTGTAAAATCGATCATGACGACTGCGAGCTGTTTATCCAATGGATGGTGGAACGAGTCCGCCAGGAACGCTGGTCACTGGATGCCTGCGTTGGCTATGCTAGGCGAAATAAGCTATTTACTCCGGAACAGATTCCCTGTACCAAGACGCTCTACAACATGCTTTGGGCTAACAAACTTCCACTGTCACTCTTCGAGGTACCGCAGGTCTTGAAGCACAAACGCCGCCGCAAATGGGTGCGTAAGAACAAACGTATGAAGGGTCGCTCCATTGAGGAACGTCCTGCCGTCGTCGATGATGGTACCGAGATGGGCCACTGGGAAGTGGATACGGTCGTTGGTCGGCGCGCAGGTCGTGAAGCAGTAGTCTTCACCGCTGTTGAAAAGGTTACGCGCAACTACATCGCTATCCGAATTCCTGGACGTACCTGCGCCGGCGTTGAAGCTGCTCTTGCACAGTTGCAGGAGCGATATGGCGCAGAGTACTTCAGCCAGATCTTTAAGACGATGACGGCCGATAACGGTCCAGAGTTTGAGAACTTATCGCAGTTCGAGAGCCTCGGTACTAAGATATACTTTACACATCCGTACAGCTCATGGGAGCGGGCTCAGAACGAACGCCACAATGGCCTGCTGAGGGATTTCATCCCAAAGGGCATGTCCATGGAGCGGTTCTCTGATGAGGATATCCTGAACATGGCAGATACGCTGAACCAGCGCCCACGGCGTGTTTTGGGCTACCATACGCCGTCAGAGCTATTTGATGCATTCCTCGATGAAGTTTATGCTAGTGAGTGTGTTTCCTGATTATGGTTGTTCAAATTCAACTTGCAATTTACCAAAATATACTTTTCACAATTTTATAAATATTTAATGAGCTTTGTGCGAAAAGAGAGAAAGAAATTCGCCGGAGCTCGTTTTTTATTAAAGTATATACTTTTGTATAATATATTTACCTTAGTACCTTCCTTTATAATATAAGTTGAAAAAGTATATGACTGCACGAACTGCGGAGCAGTTGGCAAAAAGTTTTGTATGACGCATAAAAAGTTATTATAAAGAATAAAAATACGATAAAAAGACCATAGAAACAGGAGGGTTACATGACGATGAAAGTCTGGACTAAATATATATCAGTTATCATTGCCTCCAGCGTGCTCCTTGGGGGTCACGCATGGGCTGCCGAATTGCCGCCGGCAAGCGTGTTGGGCGGGATGAACGATTCGGGCGTACAGCTGAGCCGCACGCGCCAATACCTGGAATGGCAGCGGACGATGCAGCGCATTTCCGAAGGCCGCGAAGCGAGCCAGGTAGAGGACCAACGGGAGACGACGCCGGAAGACACGTCGAAAGCCGTTCGCTTTCAGCTGAACGACATTATCGTCGACGAATCGGCCGTGCTGAGCGGCGAGGAAATACAGGCCGTGACAGCGCCCTATATCGGCAAGGAAGTCTCCATACAGGACTTATATACTATCGTAGAACAGATCAACGAACTGTACAGCGAAAAAGGCTACATGACCTGCCGGGCCTACTTAGCCCCGCAGACCATTAAGGGCGGCGTCGTCCATATCAGCGTCGTCGAAGGCAAGACCGGCGCCGTAACGGTACAGGGAAACAACTCGACGAGGGAAGATTACATTCGAAACCGCGTCGCTATTGAAGAAGGAAAGATAACTAATATTTCCGACGTCAATAAGGATCTCCTGCGGTTCAACGCGACGAACGACGCCCAGCTGCGCATCGCCATGAAAGCTGGCGAGACCTACGGCACGACGGACTACGTCATTACGGCCTACGAGCCGCAGCAGCAGGTCTTCGGCCTCTTTTCCGACAACGCCGGCAGCGAGACGAGCGGCCTGTACCGCGGCGGCATGTTATGGCAGGATCGGAGCCTGACGGGAGTCCGCGATTCCCTCATGATGACCTCGGTCTTTTCCGAAGGTACGAAATCCTTCGGCCTGTCCTACTCCCTTCCCATCAACCGCAATGGGACGAAGCTGGGCCTCAACTACAGCACCAACAGCGTCCACATTACGGACGGGCCTCTGGAAGACCTGGATGTCAAGGGCCATTCCTATGCCTACGGCATTTCCCTGACCCAGCCCATTCTAACGACGGAAACGGTGAAATCCGAAATGGGACTGGAATACGGCTACCAAAACTCGAAAACCGACTTCATGGGCATGCACTGGATCGACGACACCGTCAAGGGCTGGTCCCTGTTCTTCGACCAGATCGACTACGGCCGGACGACGATTTTCTATCAGAAGCACGCCTACCGCGTCGGTGATTACGACGACATCGCCGGCAACACGCAGCATTTCGGCAAATATTACTTCAATACCTTATATCAAAAGGCCTTTCCGTCGGGACAGATGATTACGGCCCGTCTGGACGGGCAGCTCAGCAGCACCCAATACCTGCCGTCGGCTGAGCAATTCTACATCGGCGGCATGTACAGCGTCCGCGGCTATACGGAAAGCCTGCTCGGCGGCGACAGCGGCGTCATGGGAAGCGTGGAATACACCGTTCCCCTCACGTCGTCCAAGAAGACCAACGCCTACATCTTCCTCGACGGAGGCCGCGTCTGGGGCGAAAGCGCCTACGACGATACGCTCCTCGTCGGCACGGGCTTCGGAATCAAGACGGCTATCGGCGACCACATGTCGGTCAACGTCGGCATGGGTTTCCCCCTCATCCGCACGATCAACGATGAGGAACAAAGCCGGGCCCGCGTCCACTTTTCCTTCAACAGTCAATTCTAACGCATTCATTTGAGGAGGTAGTGCGATGAGATACATACGACAATTTACGCGCAAGCAAGAGCGTAACCAGACGAAAACCTTAGAACAGCAAAAACACGACCTCGACTTGGCAAGAAAAGTCCTGACGGCCGTCACGGCCTTCAGCTTTATCGGTAATCCCTTTGCAGCCATGGCGGCGTCGACCGTTACTCGTGTAGATGGAACGAAAGTAGATTTTCAAAATAACGTAGGTAATATCTATGCTGAAAAAATTGTAAATAATAATACGGCGGTAAACCGATTCCAGGACTTCAAAATTGACGCCGGCGATATTGCCAATATGTATTTTAAAACAGATGCAAATAGCAAGGACTTGGCTAATAACTTAGTCAACTTTGTCAATACTCGCATCGATGTACACGGTACGCTCAATGCCATCAAAGAAAATAAAATCGGTGGGAATTTATTTTTCCTAAGTCCGGAAGGCATGGCCGTGGGAAAATCCGGTGTTATCAACGTCGGTTCGTTATATGTTATGACACCTGCGAACGTATCTTTAGATGAAGCTGCGTATACATATCATGGCTTATCTGATTTAATTGAAAACGATACAGAAGATGCGCTCAATCGCATGATGACCCTTAATATTCCTGTGAATTCCAGCGGCACAATCAGCGTATTAGGGAAAATTAATTCTGTCGGCGACGTTAAAATGGCAGCGGCTAAAATTGCTGTCGGAAAGAACGTCAGCGGAAAAGATTGGGCTGATGGGACTAAAAATGGAGAAATTGTAAAGGGTGCTGTAATCCGTACAGGCAATGGGACGGAATTTAATTTTTCTGATCTTGTAAATATCAAAGACGTTACTAGCGGCAAGGTGGTTGTCGACGCCGGATTGGGAAATACGTTGGCGGCGATAGAAAGCGGCAACGGAGATATTGTACTGTCTGCTAAGGCGGAAGACAAAAATACGGACTATTCAGATTTTAAAGAATTAGGAAAAAAACTTTTGAATATCACCGTTGATTTGCCTGATTTGCCGAAGACTATCGAGGCGTCTGTTGAAAATTACGGTACTATTACTGCTAAAGGCGACGCTGTTTTGAAAGCGGAAGCTACGAACGGCAACAAAGATTGGGCTGAAGAAACGTTAGATCAAAATACGCCTAACGGCGTAAATAATCCCGACTATGTGCCTGTGCCGGCGGCAGACGCAGATAATTATGTTCAAGTTATCGCAAACGTAAACGTACAGGGAGATGTTACGGCCGGCGGCGATGTAGAACTTGTTGCCGATGCTGATAATACGTATGTAGATAACGGCACCGCTCTTACCGATAAGGTAGGGAAGATTCTAGGGACAGCTATTACGCCGATGGCTGCTAATGTCATGATTTTAAGCAATAAAGCGCAAATTACCGTTGGTAAGGATGCCGATGTTACGGCAGGGGGGACGGTTGACGTTCATGCCAACGCAGTCCTCGACGGCACGGCCGGTGCTGCGGCTAATGGTCGTAAATTGATTAAATTAACTCCTGGTGCTATTCCTTCGGCAGCCGTCGGCTATGCAAACGCCGAAAACAGTGCGACCGTGAATATTGAAGGAACGCTTACCGCTAAGGGAGAAAATGTAAAAGATAAGACAGATACAGTAACGAATCCGGCAGTCAATATATCGGCTTATGCTGAAGAGAATTTGAGCAATTCAGCTACGCTGAATCTGAAATCTGGACTTGCAGGTGCAGAGACGTCTGCTTTAGCTGCAGCTGTTGCTGTAAGCGACAGCGCGAATACGGCTGAAGTTACGATTGATGGTGTAATACAAGCGGATAATGGCGATGTTGCTGTCAAAGCTGATACGAACACCTTGCTGACGGCGAATGCGGCGACGAAATCTCCTGATGATACGATCGGATCTACGGCAGTCAATGTCATGACTCACAAAGGCCAGGCTAATATTGTTATCAATGGGGATATTACGGCGCAGAACGTAGATATTGACGCGACGAATTACGTTGATGAAAATACGATAACGGCTAATAATTCCCTGGGAATGGGGAAACTCATGGCAGAGGCCATGAACGCTGCAAATGTTGGAAAAATTACAGATGCCCTCAAACAGAATCGATTAGTACAAAGCATAATAAATAAAGATGGGACGGCTACAGCAGATAAACCTGGTCTTTTCAAGCAGCTCAGTGAAAAATTGGCCGTTGGAGCAGCTATTGTCGTTGCCGATGAAACCAATTCTGCTAACGTTACGTTTGGAAAAACAGCCGATGTTACAGCGACGTCAGGAAACGTCCGAGCTGATGCCGACGTGAATATATATGATTCTCATATATACGCTTCCGGCACGGCTAATTCATACAAAAAGAGCGAAAGTGGTTCGACCGATACGGTAACTGTCGGTGCCGGCGTTGTCTATGCTGGTATGAATAATACAGCTTCTGTCGTCTTTGAAGACGGCTTGGATGCAAATGCCGATGAAAGCCATGCAAGTATAACTGCTGCTAAAGATATCAATATTACGAGTGGAACAACTATAGAGTACAATCGGCCGGAACGGATTAAACGTGAAATCGATAGAAGTATAGAAAATCTAAAATATGCAGTAGAAGCAATCGAAAATTTGCCAGAATATGAAGAAGAAAAATATAAAGATGTTATTGACGGACTGAAAAATTTGCAAGATAAATTAACGAAGTATGCCAAGACGTACAGCACGGATTTCATGGATGCTGTCAATAATCCTGACGCTATTACGGCAGAAGGAACGGCAAACCGGATTTTTGATGCTGCTGCCGGTGCAGTTGGCATTTATAACGACGTCATGGATTTACAGCAAAATGTTAATAATATGTTGGACGTTACCAGCCCCTTTGGCGCTGTCGTAAGCAACGCTCTCGGCGTCGTAACCAATGCTGTGGCCTTCACCGATCCAAACAACTATGCCAATGTTGCGGCATCTTCCTCGGCTAAAGGTGGTCAGGATAGTACTAAGCTATCTGTTGCCGGTTCTGTGACCGTGACTGATTTTAATAATACCAGCTCTGTCGACGTAGGTAAGTTTACGGAACTAAACGCCGGAAAAGATCTGGATTTAAAATCTGTCAATGCCGTTGAGGACGTTACGATTACCGGAAAGACCAAGTTCTGGAAAAACGATGCCGATGCGAAAGGCGGCGTCGGTATCGGTGCCAGCGTCAATTATCAGAATTTTGACACCTATTCTACAGTTTCTGTCGACGAAGGCGCGAGTTTTACGGCCGGCGACATCAGCATTGGCAGCGAAAGCGATATATTCCACGTCGGCGCGATGCTGGGAGCAGGGAAGAGCGACGGCAGCGCTATTAACGGCATGGTAACGATAACGGACAGCGACAGCTATAATAATGTCATCGTAGATTCCGACGCTATATTGCAGGCTGTAAAAGATGCTGATGCTCAGACGAATGGCGCTATCGATATTTGGGCTAATAACAACACTAACGTCAATAATGCTATCCTCAGCATATCTGCCAGCGGGGCCAACGTCGGCGCCGGCATAGGTGTGGCTCTCAATAATATCGATGTGCAGAACAGCGCCCAGGTCATTGACAATGACGGTACTGACGATGAGGACGACGATCTGGAAGGAAAGATCTCTGCCTCGGCATTGAGCGTAAACGCTGAAACGACAGGTCTTATTAACACTATCAGCATAGCCGGCGGTATGACGAGCAGCGGAGAAGACGAAAGCGGAGAAGAGGGATTTTTCGATAAAATCAAGGCTCCTTTTGATAAAGTCAACGAGACGAAAGACAATGTGCTGGAAGGAGTTAGCAATATTTCTAATAAGTTGCAGAGCGTACTTCAGACGATGGATTTAAATGCTTCGGCGGGAAGCGCAACGGCTGGCGACGAAGAAGCCGGAGTGCCTGGGTTCAGCTTTGCCGGCGCGGGAAGCGTGTCTCTTAATTTAGTAAATGACACGACGAAAGCCGTCGTCGACGGCGCGAATATTCAGCTCGAAAACGACGGGAAACTGCAAGTCGGCGCGAGAGATTCAGCTTTTACCGGCGCGTGGAGCGGCGCGGCCGGCCTTTCGTTCCGCAAAGGACAAAGCGGGGGATCGGGCGGCAATACGAGCGTTGCCGTTTCCGGAGCTGTCGGCGTCAATGATATTGACAACGAAATCACGGCTCTCGTTAAAAACAGCTCGATCACCGGCGCGAAAGACATCGATGTAACGGCCGTCAGCGGCGGTACGACCGTTGCGGCAGGCATTGGCGCGACGCTGACCAGCGATTCGACGGGCGGCAAAAATTACAGCGGCGGCGCGTCTGTTTCGGTGAACTTGATTGATAAAAATGTCAACGCCAATATGGACGACGTAACCTTAACGGGCGTCGTCGAAGGTGAAGACGACGCTCAGAAAGCTGTTACGGATATCGACGTGGCGGCGTATGAAAGTGATGTACAGGTTACGGGCGGCGTCAGGGCCGATATTGCCACTGGCGGCGGCAGTCTTGTCGGCGGCGGCGTGACCGTAGCTGACATTCATAACAATATCAATGCAGGTATTACCGGCGGTTCCTATACCGGTGTAAACGATGCAACCGTAAAAGGCATGTTGGCGACGACGCAGGTAACAGCGGCTGTTTCGGCCGGCGTGGCGACTGGCGGCAGCGGTACCAATAACGCTTTCAGCGGCGCAGCCGTTTATAATGGGCTCAGTAACGATATACATGCGTCCATTGACGGAGCGAATATTGTTGCTGAAGGAACGGTGGCTGTTGCGGCTAAGGACACGGAAGCTAGTTCAGACGAAGCAAAGCCGTATCAGGCGTTGCTTGGCGATTACAACGAGCACAATCAATTTGCTGCGGACCGGGGCATTGATACAGCGGGGACTAGTTTTTATAATGGCTTGGACACGGCTGACGCAGATGTTGATTACGACGGAAATGCAGGCAGCACAATCGTCGGTGCGGCAGTTGTTGCGACCGGCAGCAATGGAAATGCTGCTGGTGCGGCTATCAATATTGCCGATATTGACAATGACTTTACTGCCTCGGTCAATAACGCCTCCGTTACGGCCGACGATGTACTGGCTGAAGCCGATGCCGATACGCTTCTCGTCGGAGCGGCTGGCGGCGTGGCTGCCGGAACAAAAACCTTCGGCGGCATGGGCAGCGTAACGTGGCAGGATATCGACAACGATGTGACGGCGCAGTTCGTAAATTCGCAGATTACGACCAATACGGTTACGGCCAAAGCAGATAACAACACGCAGGCTATTAATGTCGCTGGCTCTGTATCCGTAGGCAAATCGGCAGCTGTGGGCGCGACGTTGGCCTATAATGCCTTGGACAATACAATCGGCGCATACATGAAAGGCAACTCCATAACCGCCTTGGGGGACGATGTAGACGTTGTCGTCGACGCAGATAATACCGGCAAGGTATACGGTATCGGCGCCGGCGTTTCCGCTTCCACTAAAGCTGCGATTAACGGCAGCGTAGCTGTAAACCGCGGCGGCAGCAATACAGAAGCTGTTATTGATAAGCGCGATGAAAAGGAATCGTATATTGAAGATGCAGGTACGGTAAAGGTGACTGCCGATGATGATACATACCGTCTGGCCGTCGTTGGTTCTGTTTCGGCCAGCGGGAAAGCGGCTGTCGGCGGCGGTGTCGCCTATAACGACGTCGGTGGTTCGTCAGCAGGCAGCGAAAGCAGCGGGCAAAATACGTTTGCGGCTATCAGAAATACGGATATTACGACGGCGGACAATAGTGAACAAGCAATTACTGTTGAAGCCAATGATAAGGCGCGGTTGTACACTATTTCTGTCGGCGTAGCTGCGGCAGGTACGGCGGCAGTACAAGGCTCTGCGGCAACGGCATTGATTAATAAGAATGTATCGGCCGCCTTTGAAAACAGCAGCGTCGATAAAGACGGCGGCACGACGGCTGATGTAACCGTTGAAGCGCAAAATGCCAGCGAAATAACGACATCTGCCGATGCCGTTTCCGTTGGGGGACGCGCAGGCGTCGGCGCCGGCGTTGCTGTAAACCGCATTGTACAGCAGACGAATGCAGCCGTAAACGGCAGCCAGATGAACGTGAAAGATCTCATGGTTCATGCTAACGGTACGCCGCGGATTGAAAACGTCGGCGTGGGCGTTGCAGCGGCAGGACAAGGTGCCGGCGTTGCCGGTTCCGTATCGGTCAACATGATCGACAACGACGTGACAGCCCATATCGGCAGCGGTGCGAATATCGCTGCCGACGGCAGCGTAGGCGTGGTCGCAACGAGCGACGAGCAAATCAGCAATTACAGCGGGATGCTTGCCGCTGCTGGCCAGGGAGCCGGCGTTGGGATTTCTGTCAGCGTCAATCAAATTCAAGGCGAAACCAGCGCGACTGTCGGCGATGAAGGCACGAATACGACTGTTTCTGCCAAAGGCAACGGCGACGGCTTGACGACACATACAGATATTTCCGAAGAGGATATCAATAATACCTTGATCAGCAGCGACACTGTCGATATGAATACGACGATTGGCAGACAGGATGAAACGCGCAAGGGATTTATTGTCGACGCTTCTTCGACTCGCGATATGAAATCGTTCTTGATTAACATCGGAGCTTCCGTTCAGGGCGCCGGCGTAGCGCCTACGGTCAACGTCAATATGATAGACGGCGCTACGACTGCCGGTATTTCCCATACGTCCGTGAATAAGGGCGTATCGGCCGGCGATGTATTCGTCAATGCCGGCGATTATACGAATATGTCCGGCTTTGTCGGAAGCGGCGGTGGTGCCGGCATGGGTGCTGGCGTGGGCCTCGGCAGCGATACCAATACAGTAAGCCGTGACGTCGAGGCTGTCGTGGATGGCAGCGATGTCAATGCCAAGGACTTTGAAATCGACGCGGAGTCGATGCAGGGCGTATCGTCCTTTACCGTAGGTGCTGGCGTAGCCGGTATTGGTGGCGGCGTAGCCGGCGTCGTGACAGTAACCGACCTTGCCAATACAACGAAGGCAGCGTTGTTTAATAGTAACGTAACGGCAAATACTGTCGACGTAACGGCTGATCATAAAGGCATCGTAAATGCTGGTAATGTCGGTGTTGGTGCAGCTGGTATTGGCGCAGGCGTAGGATTGTCGGTTGGTGTGCTGAAAGATAATTCGGAAACATATGCTCTGGTAAGCAATGATAGTACAGAAGAAAAGTCTATTGTGGCAGCCGGCGATGTTTCCATATCCGCGCAGAATACGATAACTGTGAAGCCTTCTATCTCAGCAACAGGAGCAGGCGTGGCGGGCGTAGCGGGAGCGACCTCTATCAATAATCTTAACAGTAAAGTTGTTACTGATCTTGCCAATGCAAATATTATATCGAAGAGTGGAAGTATTCACGGAACTGCTAATAATACCTTTAACATTGAAGCGTATATGGGCAGCCAAGCTGGCGGCGCCGTCGGTGTCGGTGCGGGCGTAACGGTCAACACGATTGACAGTACCGTGCAAATGAACGTTTCTGACAGCGAGTTGCAAGCGGCTCAAAATGTGGCATTGACTGCCGACGAAACTCGCAATATCCAGCAGACGGCTACGAATGTGGCTGCTGGCGGCGCAGCGATCGGAGCAAATATCGCCATTACGACAGTTGGGAAGAAAATTACTGATTCTGACGTACTGGCAGAGATTGATAGAGCTAACAACGCATTAGTAAACGAAGACACACAGGAAAACAATGCATCTGCCTTATTAAATGGCGCCGGCGACGCATTGAAAACTGCCGGTATTGAAGAAAGCAGCGTAACTCCGTCTATCGGCGCAGAATACGGCGGCGGCAAAAATTCTCAGATTACTGTCAATATTTCGAACAGCAATGTGACAGGTAGCGCGATTAAGGCTGAAGCAGCGGAACATGACGTCATTGGCATGACGCTGGGAAGCGGTTCGGCCGGCGGCGTAGCCATTAATGCCGGCGTTGGCATTCTTGATGTAAACCGTAATGTGGGAGTCCATATTACCGGCGGCCGTATGACGGCAAATGCGATTGACGTCAATACGAATATTACCGGCGAGGCAAACCTTGAAGTATATCAGGGCAGCGCCGGCGTAGTGAGCGGTAATGCCGCTGTCGGACAAGTCAGCACTAGCGGCAGCAGTACGATATCTATTGATAATGCGCGTTTTACGAGCAATGTAATGAACGTGCTGGCTGCCGACCATGGCGTAACCAACGTCAACGTACTCGGCGTTACTGTCGGAGCTGTTTCCGTCGGGGCCATTGTTGCTGGAGCTGAAAATACGGGCAATACGGAAGTAAAAATGCAAAATAGCAAGATAGAAGATAAAGACGGCGGCAACAACGGTACCGTTTCAATCAAGACGGACAAAGCCAATACGGTGACGGCTCATGCCATGGGCGGCGCCGGCGGTGCTTTAGCGGCTCAGGGCGTCGTGGCGACGGCCAGCGACGAAGGAGAGAGCCGCATTACCTTGCAGGCAGGAAACGCCTTAGCTGCGAAGGAAATCGCTATCGCCGCCAAGGCCAGCCCGGCTGTCAAAGCCGTAGCGGACAGCGCGGCCGTCAGTGTGTTTGGCACGGCTGGCGGAGCCGGTGCGGAGGCGACAGCTAACGGTACTGTTTCCGTAACTGTGGCTGACGGCAACGAACTGAACGCCGATACCGTAGATATTTCTGCCGACGCGGCGACGCAAGACGGAAAGAATACGGCTGAAGCGGCCGTCGTCGGCGCCAGCGGCAGCGGGTATTATACCCTTGCCGAAAACTTGGCAAAGGCCGACGTAGCCATGAATGTTACCGTAGATGTCGGCGATGTCGCCTACAAGACGGAGACGACGAAAACCCTCATCGGTTATAAAGACGTCGAGGATAGCACGACTGGCGAACGCACAGAAGTATATGCAGAAGATACGAAAGGCGTGACGAACCTCACACTCAGCAGCAACAACGCCGCCAAGGCGTCGGCCGATGCGAAGGGCATTACCATTGGCGGCATCTTCTCCAGCGGAAACAATCAGGCTTTGACCTCGAATACATCGCAGACGAAGGTCAGCCTCAGAAGCGGCAGTGAAAATACGCGGCTCGGCAGCCTGACCGTAACAGCGGCAGGTGCCGGAGACAACACGGCGAAGGCCGACGGTAGCGGCGGTGGCTTCATAAGCGGTGATTTGGCGGCTTACGTCAAAAATGAAATGAACGCGACGACGCAGGCCGACATCAGCGGTATGCTGGAAGTCGAAGGCGACGTGCGCATCGAAGCCCTGCAAAGCGACACGGCTAACATCAACGCCGACGCCCTGAAGGCGACTGTCGTCGGGGCCAGCGCGACGAAGGCTGAAAACTCGATTACGGGCACGACGGGCGTTTCTATCAGCGGCGCTGCGATTACCGGCGGCGGAGATATGGATGTCAATGCGGCCAATACGGTGACCTTTGGCGATAAGGAAAACTATGCTGTCGAAGGCAGCGGCTACGGCGGCGTCAACGTACAAGGTGCGGAATTTGACAATACTATCGATAAGAAGGCAAATATTGCCATTGCCAATAGCACTATCACGACGGACGGCGCTCAGAATTATGAAGCGAAGACGACGGGCAATTTGAACATAGGCGGATATATCAAGGCTGCCGGCTTAGGCGCATTTACCTGGGTAGACGTCGATAATACCGTTACGTCTACCGATAGGGTGTCTGTCGATGAAAACAGCTCGCTGAAGACGAAAAAGGCCGGCAAAGATATCGTATTGGCCGCTGTAGACAACGTGGACATGGCTGTCATCGGCGTTGCCGATACGCAGGGCGGCGCCGTTGGCGGAGCAAGCTCCGATGTGACGAGTACCTTGAACCGGAACAACAGCATTGCTGTCGACGGCACGCTGTACAGCATGAACGATGTCAATCTCTACGCCGGCAAGGATAAAGACGGCAGCGAAGGCAAGCTGGATCTGGAAGCCGATTCGGAATCGTACAATAAGACGGCCCTGGCCGTATCGAATCCCAAACTAAACGATGCGGTGAACCAGAATAACACCGTTACCATCGGTTCTGGCAGCGAAGTCAGCAGCGTCCGCAACATCAATCTGTATGCTGATGCTGGCAAGGAAACGATTCGCGACAGCAGCGTCTTGTACACCTGGTATTGGAGCGATAAAGACGAAAACTACACCAGTTCGACAGTCGGCCACGAAGAACCGAACAATAAGCACAGCAATAATTTTGTACAAGCCGACGGGACGCTCACGGCAGGCGTACAGAACAAGCAGTATATCACCATTGGCGGAACCTATGACCCCGAAACGGGAACGACGGACGCTTCGCAGCTTATCTTCTTCGATGACCAAGTCAAAGATGCGGTAAATGCTTATGAAAATGGGCAGGAGGCCGTAGGAAAGGACGACCTCATCATTAATGCTTCAGACGGCGTGGATAAGGATGGTATCGGCACGGGGACTATGGACTACGGCACGACACTGTTCGAGCGTTACAATGAGCTGGGCGAATTGATGCAGGCCTATGCGGAAGACCCAAGCTCGACTGCTTATTTGGGCTATAAAGCCGAGCGAGACCGCATAATGAGTCAGATGGAGTCGATGGGCCTGATCGAAGAGATTAAAGTTCTCGATAATGAAGGCAAGCCAACGGGAGAAACGTATAAGGCTCCTGTCGAAGGCGCTACCATCGACTATATCGAGCTGTCCGACATCGTAGCCAGCGGCGGCAATATCAACATCCAGAGCGATAACCTCAGCGGCGAAGGCTCCCTTACGGCGAAAGGCGCGCCGGAAGTCGTCGTCAATAACAACACGAACCTCTACCTGAAAGTGAATGACATTACGATTGGTGAAGCTGGCGGTGAAATCCATTACAACAATACGTCCCTCACCGGCGACGCGGCGAAAGACAATGCAACTATCAAAGGGCTCAACAAAGATGGGATGTCGGCAAACTTTGCCGTCATTTCCCCGGACGCCGCAGCGGAAACGGGCGGTCGCATCGTCATCAACGGCAATTATGGCGGTACTGCTGTGTATGCGAATGTGACGATTGACGGCCAGACCCAAACGATCCAGACGACGCCGCGGGCCGACATCGAGATCAATGGTCTCGTCGACGGCGGCGACGGTATAGTAGAAATCAGCAGCGCCGCGAACAATATCGTCATCCAAGGGGACAGCGCCTCTGACAGCGCCGGTGTGAAAGGCAAGACCGTCAAGCTGAGCGCCAGCAAAGGTTCGGTCAGCCAGGGCTTCCAGGAAGGCATCGTGAGCATCGGCGGCGACGTACAGGATCAATATGCTTCACAATATGACGAAGGTAAGAACCATTTCGACACTGAATACGGATTCCAACATGATACGGTCCATGACGAATGGAGCAAGAACGAAGAGGTAAAATCTGATGGCAACCGGATCGCCGGGGAAAATATTTACATCAGCGCTGCCGATATCAATATCAATGGCGAAATTCAGAGTGGATATGAAAAATACGTCGTTGAAATTAAGGATACGAATGAAGTACAAAATAAAATAAATGACCTCCGGCAGAACTGGCTGGATAGCGGCAGCGGCGTTTTGTCTGATGCTGAAATCATGACGGGAGATACGTACCGCATCGTTACGGGCGAAGATGTACGCGGTGAAGACGGCGTATATTACCGTACCTTAGACGTATATTATAATCCTTATACGGGACAGCTCGTCGTGCCTGACGTGGACGCCCACGGCGGCCAGGTCTACCTTACAGGCCGCATCAGCAGTACTGGCAGCGGCAGTATCAAGGTGCTGGACGGCGCGTATGATATTAACGTCCACAACGATACGACGACGGATCTCCAGTTGGGCAAGCTGGTCAGCAACGACGTATCCGGCCTCATCAGCATTACGGATACGGCGAAAAATACGCTGACAGAATTTACTCGCGGCCAGACTATCGTCAAAGATTTGACGAAACTTGAAGATGGCGATTATGTAACCCTAGATACTATTAAAGGCGGCTCAAACGTATATAAGCCTCAGGAGGGCCTCCGTTACAACTGGACTACAGGGCAAGAAGTTACGACAAAGGAAGAATATAGCAATACCATTAAAGCCGGCTTGTGGGGCGCTGTAGAAACTATGGATAAAACGCAGTTGGATGACTTCGAGGAAAGCCATAAGCCGTCGACTCCGGCGAAAGAAACGGAAAAAGACAAGCCTAACGGCGAATACATTGGCAGTATCAGTACGAGCAAGGACGGCATCGACAACGACGACAACTTTATCGTCATTTATGATAATACGAAACTCAACGAAGACCGCGTTGGTCCCGGCGAGCCGGAACGGTGGAGCACAGGGTTCCTCGGCTGGTTTAAGTGGGAAAAGTATACTTGGACAAAAGTTACAGGTACATCGCAGCAGTACGTCGCCAGCGTCAAAGCCGATAAGCCCATCGAAATCGGCTTTTTCGGCAACGCCGACGGCAACAGTAACATCAACATTAATGCGGCAGGCAACATCAACCTGACTAATACGATCGGCTCGGCCAGCAGCGGAACCGGTTCTGTCATTGACATCGCCAGCACAGGCGGCGCCATCAATCAAAAAGGCGGCTCCCTTGTCGGCGATAACATTAACTTGCAAGCGGCAGCGGGTATCAACGATGTAAATATCACTTCTATGGGCGATACAGTTCAGCTCAATGCCGTCAACAGTGGCAGCGGCGACGTAACCATCGATGTTAGCGCTGCCTACGGTACGAAGGGCAACGTCGTCATCAATCAGTTGTTTGCCGGTTCGGCCGATGCGCAGAAAGGCAACGTATCGTTGACAGCTGCTGGAAATATTACTCAAAGTGGTACGGGTGTCAGCGTCAGCGGTAACCGCATCGACCTGACGAGCGAAAACGGTGCCATCGGCACAGATGAACAGGCTATCGTAGTAAACGGCGGGCAGAGTATTGTCGACGGCACGGATTCGCTGTCGGCCAGCGTCAACGCCCAGGCCAAAGACGACATTAACTTGACGCAGGCCCAAGGCGACATGCGTATTGGCCGCGTTTATTCGGACAATGGCGACGTAACCATCACGGTGACAAATGGCAGTCTCATCGACGCCCTGCCTGACGGCGAGACCATCGACCATGGCAGTACAGACGCGCTTATCCAGAAGTGGAAAGACCTGGGCCTCATCGATGGCGACGGTAAATACACGGAAAGCCAAGAACAAGATGTAGCTGAGTATGAAGCGGCTGTGAGAAACGAATTCGAACAGTACGAGATGTTGAAAGGCTATTACGAAGATGGAGAACAGCACAGCAACGATACCGGATATGCGGCTTATGAAAAGCTGGCGGAAACGTATGGCGGCTATGAAAGTGCCGACGCTTATCTGGCTGGAGATGCGGCGCGAACGCACATAGGTGAACTCCGGAAAGAAGGAGCCGGCTGGTCTGAAGATCAGCTCTTGTATGCGATTTCCGATGCGGTCATCAACCAGGAAAGCGGTGCGACGGATACTATTGTCAAAGATCCGAACCTCAAAGGGCATAACATCACGCTGAATGTAAATAAAGACGTTGGCCGCAACAGCGATGAAACGACGAAAATTCAATTGGCCGGCCTTGGCTCCCGCGTTGAAGATCTCAAGCAGTTGGCCAACGCCAATGCAGGAAGCGTAACGTGGAACGAAGCAGAGGGCGTCGCTATCATCAACGAAAAGACACCTCTCGGCGTCCAGCTGACTGGCACTGGCGGCAGCTTGAACGTCCAGGCCGGCGGCAATGTTTATTTGGCGGGCCGGACTGAAGGCGACGGCGAAGTGACCAATGTCCTGAACGTCGACTCGATCAAAGGCGGAAATATCCGCCTGCAAGGGAAGGACGGCATTTACAACGTCCATGCCGACTTAAACGAAGCAGCCATTACGGGCAATAACCTGCTCATGCAGGGCGGCGACGGCAGCATCGGCACGGCTGATAAGGCCATGACGATCGACGTATCCGGGCCGGTACAGATGACGGCTGGCGACAATATTTACGTAAACCAAGTCGGCGACGACGCCTTGCAGATTTACTCCATGGGCGCAGGACAGGACATCGTGTTGGCGGCCAAGACGGATATCGTGAGCGCCAATACGCCTGTTTCGTCTGACGAAGAAGACGACGAAGACGGCGGCACGGTCCTGGCTTCCGGGTATATTCGCAGCGATGGCGGGTCCATTTCCCTTACGGCTGGCGGCGCCATCGGCACGGAAGGCCAAGGCCTACGCATTTTGGACAACGGCGCCGTAGTCAATGCCGCCGCCCAAGGTGACATCTATGTGGCCGGCGTCAGCGGAACTGGTTCTACAGGAACCTTGGCTATTGGCAAGATCAACTCGGCAGGCGGCGACGCGTCGATTACGGCTGAAACGGACATTGCCTTTGCCGCCGACAGCCTTGTCTCGGTCCAGAATGGAACGGGTACGTTGACCTTGACGGCTGAACAGGGCAGCGTAACGCAGGGCAAAGGCGAAGAAGACAGCGGCATCTATGCCGGTACGGTCGACGTTTCCAGCAAGGGCAGCCAGCTGTTGGAAAATGCGCAGAACACGGTTACGAATTTCGTCGTCCGCGGCTTGGAAGAAGACAACAGCCTGACGGGCAATGTCCATCTGGTGAGCGGCGCTGAAACCGTACATATCAATTTCTCGGCTGATGAGGAAAAGGGTCTTACGGTCAACGACGGCAGTATTACCGTTCATCATAACGGCAGTGCCGACGGCGAACTCAGAGTGACCGGATCGGCGACAACGAAGAATGCTAGTAGTGACGATTCAATCAAAACGGACATCGTCATGAGCAGTCTTGGGAGTTTGACTAGCGATGGAGCGCTGGACAGCGCCGGAAATGTGTGTATGGATGCGGCCGGTAATATCACGCAGAAAAACAGCGTCACTGCCGTTGGAGAAGCGATGTTTACGAGTGATGCGGGAAGCATTTCTTTGACTGGAACAACGACGGCCGGCCGCGTAGAAGCGACGACGGAAAGCGAAGCCGACGAAGGAACGATTACGTTCAGCGGTGACGTGACGGCTAACACCGGCGACATCACCGTTGATTCAAACGGCGGGGCCATTACGATCGGCAGCAGCGCTGTCTCGGAAAAATCATATATTGACTTGTCGAGCGAAACCGGTGCGATTACCGTGACGGGCAGCGCAAAGGCTGGCGGTGATGTGACGGCGGAAACAAAGGATGGCTCGATTACCTTCGGCCAGGAAAGCACCAAGACTGGAAGCGTGACGTCGGCGACGGGCAACGTCACGGCCAAGACGGACAGCGGCAATATTTCGGTCTACGGTACCGCCGACGCTGATAAAGACATTCTTTTCGAAAGCAGCGTAAGCGGAACTATCCGTGTCGACGGCACGTCGACGGCAGGCCAGCACTTTACGGCAGAAACGGGAAGCGGCGATATCGCTCTTAACGGCAGCGTCAAGGCGATGGACGGCGACGTCACGGCGACCAGCAAAAAAGGTTCCATTTCGACGTCGGAGGATGTCTTTGCCGGTCAGAATGTAACGGTCGAAACCGTCAGTGGGCTGATTGACCTTGGCGGTAAGGTAACGGCCAAGGCCGGCGCAATCACGGCGACGACGACGGGAAATACCAGCGGAACCAGCGGTTCGATTACTCTCAAAGGAGATGCCGACGCAGCCCAGACGATTACCCTGAGCAGCGACGGCGGTGCGATTACCGTGACAGGCAGTGCAAAGGCTGACGGTGATGTGACGGCGGAAACAAAGGATGGCTCGATTACTTTCGGCCAGGAAGGATCGGCGGACAGCAGCGTGACGTCGGAATCTGGCGAGGTGAAGGCGACGACAGGACGCGGCGACATTACGATCTACGGCACGTCGACTGCCGGAACTGATTTTACGGCTAAGACCGATGCCGGAGACATTACGCTAGACGGAAACATTACTGCTCAAACGGGCATGGTCATGGCTCAGGCCTTTTCCGGTAGCATTTCTGCCGGCGGGACGATTACATCCGCATCAAATACGGAATTGACGGCGACAGGCGTTGCGACTGACGATTCGGGCAACATTACTGTCAACGGCGAAATTGCTTCCGGCAAAGAAGTACATGCTTCAGCGACAAACGGCAGCATTCGTTTTGAAGGCACAACGACGGCCAGCGCCGGCGACGTGACGGCAACCGTTTCTGGCGACGGTGATATCACGTTTAATGGCGCCGTAACGGCTGTATCGGAAGGCGACGCAGGAGGCAACATTGCGGCGACTGTTTCCGGCACAGGCAATATTACGACGGACCGCGATGCCGTATTCAAGGCGGACAAGGATATTCAATTTACGACGAATGCCGGAAGTATTACGACCAATAGCGAAGTGGACGCCGGAGGAAACCTTGCCTTTACGGTGGAAACCAAAGGCGATATGATCGTTCGCGATGACCTGACGGCAGGGCAAAACATTGATTTAAACGTAAATTCCGGCAATATCCTCTTTGAAGGCACGCAGGGCGGCGTTCGTGAAGATATTTATGTAACGTCGGATCAGGGCGACGTGACCGTTTCCATCAACGAAAGCGGCAGCGGCGATATTAAAGACACGAACGGCGAAGGCGAAACGGGAGACCGGGCGCATCTTAAAGCGGGGGAAGGCAATGTAACCGTTAAACACGACGGCATAGGCGACGTCGACTTGTATGAAGTCTATGCTAAGCAAGACGCGGGTATTTCCGTAGCTGACGGCAATCTTCACCTCGTCGACGTCAGCGGCAACCTCGTAGCTATTTTCGTGAAGTCCGAAGGCAAGGAAATGGATGTGGAAAACATCGAAGCGGCCCAGCAGATTGCTATTTCCGGCTCCAACATGGATCTGGACAGCATCAAGCAGCGTGAAGACGGCGACGGCTTCCTGGTCATTACGCCGGAAGGCACGGCGGACGACCAGCCGATTGACAACCTCGTGATCGGCGACATCCTGACCAACGGCGGCGTGCGTTTCGACCATCTGTGGCTGAATACCGGCAATATCCACGTCAGTGAGGGAGCGCTGCATCTGGACAAGGTTTACGTACAGGATAAGGCCACCTTCAGCACCGACGACATGACGACGAACGTCTTCGGCTCGGCTCCGGTCTACGATGACAGCGTATCGAGCTCGTACTGGGTCAACACGAGCATCAACAGCCCGAAGGACGACCTCGCGGCGTGGAACAGCGACGAGCTGAACGACAAGTGGATGCATATCTTCTTCTCGCCGGAAGGAACCGTCCAGATCAGCAACGGCAACCTGCTCCATCTGGCTGACCACAATTACGCATACAATCAGCGGTACAGCCAGGTCGACTGGATGAACATATTTACTGACAAAGATTTTTATAACTTCTACGACCGGTACTATGCGCCTGAATTGTCGTACCACGAACGGTACGGCCTGACGAGCGGCAGCGGTCACAGCGTAGAAAACGCTGAAGAAGACGAGGTCATCGTCGAATAAGGAAAGGCAGTTTGTATGAACTACATGGCAGCAGGGGCCCTGCATGATAGGGCTCCCAGCTGCTGTAAGAGAAAGGATGGGATTCCCATGAACAAAAAAGCAGAATTATTTCAAGACTATTTAAAAGAAAAACAAATCGCGGCCTTTACGGTCGACGAAATCCAAGACGATGCGCTGAACACCGTCGTCTTCCGCTCCCACATCGACGTCGGCGGCAACCAGCTTCCGACGCTGGTCATTCTGGACAGCAGCATTTACTGCATGATCCGCCTTCTCGTCGCGCCGAAAGCCCTGCGCGATGACAACAAGGAAGCCGTGCTGGAGCTCATGAACGGCTACAATAAGAAGTACAAGTCCTTTAAATACTACGCCGACGACGAAGGCAACCTCGTCATGGACACGTGCGTATTGTTCAAGGACGGAGAAGCCGACGGAGACATGATTTACACCATGTTCAACGTCATCATCAACCACTTGAACGAATCATACAAAGACACGATGAAGGCCATTTGGCAGTAAAAGCGAATGGTGCAGTGCATAAAAAACGGGCCTGCTTCGCGCAATCGCGCGGGCAAGCCCGTTTTGCTGTTATGATTTTAAGCAACTAGCCTGGCGTGGCGTTGGCCGTAAACAACGCAAGAGCCCCTTCAAGAGTGCAGTCTTGAAGGGGCTCGTTGTGTTTTGCATACTTTTCAGTCTACACGCTGAGTATACCAAGTTTTCGGCAGATAGTCAATGCTGAAATTTCTCCTTATTATGCTATGTGTAATCTATTTTTTATAGTTTTTGTAATACCTTTGGGATGTTACAGGATCACTTACATAATATTTCTCTATCGGGATTTACTTCCAGAGGATTTTATTCTCACTTAGACAGAGGATTTGCATGAGAGAGGTTATGTTTTCGATGCAATAAGTGAAATATAGCTAGATTCAATTTGCATAAGATGAACGTTTTACTTGAATCTGTCTTGCGAAAGCCTTCGATTTAAGGTATAATATAAATACCAAATGGTCATGATACAATGTACACTTAAATCTAATGTGCAACAATATTTAAGGATGAGAAAATCAATTCTTTTAACATGACGGAATAAGGGAACGGATTCAAGGATTTTTATGGATTCCCCAATAAATGAGGAGTTTACACCATGGATAATTGGATAGATGCCGCTCGGCTTACGGTTATCGTAGGGCACTTTGGCAGCGGCAAAACGGAATTTGCCGTAAATATGGCAATGGCCTTGGCTGATAAGGGGTATCCCTTTGCCTTGGCTGATTTAGATGTCGTAGACCCGTATTTTCGCTCGCGCGAATGCCGGGATATGATAGAAGAACGAGGCGGCCGGCTGATTGCCAGCTCGCAGATGCATGTAGATGCTGACTTGCCGTCTATGCCGCCCGATGTATTTGCCTTGTTTGATAATCCTGAGTTATATGGGATTTTAGATATTGGCGGCGACCCGTCGGGAGCCAGAGTGCTGGCCCGCTATCGTCATGATCTTCAGCGATGCGGAGCCCGCGTGCTGTGCGTCGTCAATGCCAATCGGCCCTTATCGGATACGGCAGAAAAAGCCGAACGATATGTACGGGCCATTGAACAGTCGTCAGGAATGAGAATCGACGGCTTGGTCAATAATACGCACTGCTGCCAGCTGACAGATGTTGAAGACGTCGTTGCCGGCGCGAAGATGGCCCAGGAAGTATCGGTATTAACCGGAATCCCCGTAGTCTGCCACGCTGTCCCCCTACATTTGGCAGATCGGGTTTCGGATTTAGTATATCCTGTATTCCCTATGCAGTTGTACATGAAGAAACCTTGGGAATGACACCCGCAAAGAAAGGAGACGTAACACCTATGGCAATGCATTTGACTTTCAGAAAAGAGCGTTGTAAAGGATGCGGTTTGTGCATCACCGTATGTCCCAAACAGATTCTGGCCTTAGAAGACGGCACGAATATTAAGGGCTACCGGCCGGCACACTGCACGGATGAATCGCTCTGCATCGGCTGCGCAAGCTGCGCAAGAATTTGCCCGGATTCGATCATTACTATTGAAAAGGACTAACAAAGAGGAGTGTGAACTGTTCCATGAAAAGAGAAATTTGGAAGGGCAGTGAAGCTATAGCTGAAGCCGCAATTCGTGCAGGCTGTCGCGGTTTCTTCGGATATCCCATTACCCCGCAGAATGAAATCCCTGAATATATGTCGCTGAGAATGCCTCAGGTAGGCGGCGTGTTCGTACAGGCTGAATCGGAAGTAGCAGCTATCAACATGGTATACGGCGCGGCCGGCTCCGGCGTTCGCGCTATGACGTCCTCGTCGTCTCCGGGCGTCAGCCTGAAACAGGAAGGCATCAGCTACGCCGCAGGCGCACAGCTGCCGGCGGTTATCGTCAACGTCATGCGCGGCGGCCCGGGCCTCGGCTCCATCCAGCCGTCCCAGGCAGACTATTTCCAGGCAACCCGCGGCGGCGGCAACGGCGACTATCGTACGCCGGTCCTGGCTCCGGCCAACCTGCAGGAAGCCGTTGACCTCGTACAGGAAGCCTTCGATATTGCCGATCAGTACCGCACGCCTGTCGTCGTCCTGGCAGACGGCCTTATCGGCCAGATGATGGAACCGATCGTATGGAAAGAACACAAACAGCGTCCCCTGCCGCCGAAGGACTGGGCTTCGAGCGGACGCGGCGACCGTGACCACAACAACTTCATCAACTCCCTGCTCATCGACGCCCCGTCGTGCGAAAAGCACAACGAAGAGCTGCTGAAGATTTACGCAGAAATCGAAAAGAACGAAGTACGCTGGGAAGAAATCATGCTGGAAGACGCAGAGCTGGTCTTCACGGCCTATGGCACGCCGGCCCGTATTGCCATTACCGTTGCGGAAAACCTGCGTAAGAAAGGCATCAAAGCCGGCGTATTCCGCCCGATTACGCTGTGGCCGTTCCCGTATGCCCGCCTGAGAGAAATTGCAGAACAGGCATCGGTTAAGGTATTCCTGGACGTAGAAATGAGCGCCGGCCAGATGGTCGAAGACGTCAAGCTTGCCGTCGGCGACCGGAAACCGATCGATTTCTATGGCCGGTTGGGCGGCATGATCCCGACCGTTTCGGAAATCGAAGCCAAGGCAGAAGCAGTCATGGGGGAGGTAAAATAATATGAAGACTATATATGCAAAGTCCAAAGGCTTGCAGGATACCGAATTACATTACTGCCCCGGCTGCAGCCACGGTATCGTGCATAAATTAATTGCGGAAACGCTGGAAGAAATGGATGCGATCAAGACGGCTATTGGCGTATGCCCCGTAGGCTGCTCCGTATTCGCCGGCAACTACTTTGCCTGCGATATGCTGGAAGCCGCTCACGGCCGTGCGCCTGCCGTAGCGACGGGCGTAAAACGCACCCATCCGAACGTCCCCGTCTTCACCTATCAGGGCGACGGCGACCTGGCATCCATCGGCGCGGCAGAAATCGTACACGCTGCCATGCGCGGTGAAAAATTCACGACGATCTTCATCAACAACGCAATCTACGGCATGACGGGCGGCCAGATGGCGCCGACGACCCTGATTGGCCAGCGCGCTACGACGGCTCCCTTGGGCCGTACGGTAGAACAGGCGGGCAAACCGATGCGCGTGGCAGAAATGCTGTCGACGTTGGACGGCCTCGTCTATGCAGAACGCGTCTGCGTTGTCGATATTCCACACTTGATGAAAGCGAAAAAGGCGATCAAGAAAGCCTTTGAACGTCAGATGAACGGCGACGGATTTACCTTTATCGAAGTATTAGCCGCCTGCCCGACGAACTGGGGTATGGATATTCATGAAGCAAACAAGTGGCTCATGGAAAATATGGCTACGTACTATCCTCTTGGCGTAATTAAAGATGCGGAGGTGCAATAATATGAAACACGAAGTCATACTCTCCGGTTTTGGCGGCCAGGGCGTCATGTCTATCGGTAAAAACCTTGTAGAAGCAGGGGTAGAAGAAGATCTGCAGGTTTCATGGGTGCCCTCGTACGGCCCGGAAATGCGCGGCGGCACGGCGAACTGTACGGTTATTTTGAGCGATGAACGCATTGGTTCCCCGCTGGTAGAATATCCGTCGGAAGTCGTGGTCATGAACCGCGCGGCATTGGCGAAATTCGGCCCGCATGTACAAAAAGGCGGCATTATGTTCATCAACAGCAGCATTGTGCCGGACAAGGTAGACCGTGACGACGTCAAGGTATACTATGTACCGTGCGATGACATTGCCCGCGAACTGGGCAATCCCAAGGTCAGCAACATGGTTATGCTCGGCGCATACGTAGCGGCTACGAAGGTGCTGAAAGTAGAAACCATCGAAAACATGATTCATGAAATGTTCACGGGCAAGAAAGCCAAACTCGTTCCGCTGAACATGGAAGCCTTGAAACGCGGCATCGCCTGCGTAGAAGGATAAAGGACGCTCGATTATAATTACATAGCGGAAAACCTTTTTGCGGGTTTCTAATAACAGGAAAATCCCGGTACTGTTTGCATAGCAGCACCGGGATTTTCTTTTTTCTGATTAATGAGAGATATACCTGTTGAGAAGTTTGATTGTCGGTTTGATCTTTATCATCGGCATCACTATTATTGAAAGGATTTGTCGATACGGTTACGGCCATCAGCCAGTTTGATCCTATTTGGGAATGAAAAAACAGGGCAGCGGCTGTGCGTCGCTGTCCTGTTTTGCTGCGGGATGTTATTCTTTGATTGGCCGCGCCTGCGATTGGGCGATGGCTGCGATTTCTTCAGCCGGAATGCCTGTAATTTGGGAAATGGTTTCATAAGGAAAGCCTTTTTGGAGCATGGACAGGACGATGCGATGCCGCTCTTGTTCCTGGCCTTCTTTTCGTCCTTCTTCCAAGCCTTCTTCGCGGCCCTTTTCGATGTTGTACATCATGGAAATGTAGTCGCGCCGCGCTTTTTCTTGAATTTCGTATTTACGGCGCAGCTTTTCATCCTGAGTAAAATGCATTTCGCAGTTCATCGCTTCTTTGATGGCCGGTTCACTCATGGCTAACACCTCCCGTTGTTCGTCGCTGCATTGATGAGAAAAGTAAGCGATCCATTGTTCAGACTTGCGCAATTTTCGAATGTCTCCGATGCGTATTTTTTCCAGCTCGATAAAATGCATTTCCAAATCGCCGATGAGGATGTCGTGGGTTTCATCGTTGCGTACGTGGTAGGAGTGATGACACGTCGTATACTGCTCAAAGGCGTTGAAGTCCATCAAGTTGATGGAAATGGCCGGCATCAGGCTGCGGTAGGGCGCGCCTTTATGAAGTGCGCCGCTGTACATTCTTGCCCAGTAGTATAAGGAACGGCGGGCCATATCGGGGTCTTTGCAGACCTGCACTTCGATATTGACCTGAGAGCCGTCGTTCATTCGGGCCCGTATGTCGAGGACAGACACCTTGCCGGCTTCGGTGATGGGCGTCATTTCTTTATCCAGAAACTCTAAATCGGTAAACAGGTCGTTTCCCGTTCGGTTTAAGATGCCGTTGATAAAGCTCAGGGTCAGCGATTTTTTCTTCTCATCGCCGAGGAGATATTTGAAAAATACGTCGTTGAGTCTGTTGAGTTCTCGCGTCATGGGAACCTCCTTAAACATATTGTATCACGGTTTTTTTATTCCATATAGAGGCGCGGCCTTTCTCATATAGCATAAAAATCTATAGGCGGACCGGTAAAAAAAAGCCCCGCGGTGTCCTGGCGGGGCAGGATATTTCGCGGGGCTAGGAAAGCCGAAGGGAGTGCTTACGGTCGCGTATCAAAACCAAACGGCTTTGTCTAAGGCTTTGACCTGGCCGGTCGTCACGGTATGGACTTCGGGAATGGCGTCCATGTCGGTGAAGATGCACAGGCAGGCGTCAGACGGGGCGTTCTGCTTGATGAATTCGTCGTCGAATTCCATGAGCTTGTCGCCTTGCTTGACTTCCTGACCGTCTTCCACGAAGACCGTAAAGCCCTGGCCGTTTAATTTGACCGTATCGATGCCGATGTGGAGAAGGTATTCGACTCCGTCGGCTGTGGTCATGCCGATGGCGTGCTTCGTGTCGAAGACAAAGGTGACTTCGCCGTCGGCCGGAGCATAGACCGTGTTTTCCGTCGGATAGACGAAGAATCCGTCGCCGGTCATCTTGCCGGCAAAGGCTTCGTCGGGAGCGTCGGTAATGGGATGCAGCTCTCCCGTAAAGGGCGAGTTGAAGTACGTTTTTTCAGCCGGATTTTCTGGATTTGCCGGAGCGGCTTCGGGAGCTTCCTCCGTGGCGGTTATTGTCTGTGGTTCCGGCGCCTGCATAGGCGCTTCTTCTTCCGCCTCGACGTCCGGCGCCGTTTCGAGATATGTTTCCAGATTGGCTTTGATGACGGCGACCTGCGGGCCGTATACGACCTGTACGCCCGTCCCCTTTTTGATGACGCCGACGGCTCCTGTCGCTTTCAGGAGGGCGTCGTTGACGAGGGACGAATCGGCGACGGAGCAGCGGAGCCGCGTAGCGCAGCAGTCTACGGCGGTGATATTTTTCTTGCTGCCCAGGGCGCGGGCGATGGTCTGGCTCAGGGCGTCGACGACGGGAGCTCCGTCGGAGTCGCCGCCTTTAGCCGCCGCTTTGCGGGCATTGACGTCGGCCTTGGTGAACAGCTTCGTTTCCGTGTCGTCGTCTTCGCGGCCCGGCGTCTTAAAGTCGAATTTCTTGATGAGGAAGGTGAAGATGAAATAGTACAGGAAGAAATAGACGACGCCTACGGGGATGATGTACATCCAGTTCGTCTTATCCTCGCCCTGGAGAATACCGAAGATAAACAGGTCGAGGAGGCCGCCGGAGAAGGTCAGGCCTACGGCGATATTCAGCATGTGGGCGATCATGTAGGCTGCGCCGGCCAGGATGACCTGCACGTAAAACAGCAGGGGTGCAACGAAGAGGAAGGAAAATTCAATAGGTTCCGTAATCCCCGTGAGCATAGATGTCAGGGCTGCTGACAGCAGGAGGCCGCCGGCTACCTTTTTCTTTTCCGGCTTTGCCGTGCGGTACATCGCCAGGGCCGCGCCGGGAAGGCCGAAGATCATGAATATGAATTCGCCGGAGAAATACCGCGTCGCGTCGGCGCTGAAATGGGTGACATTCGGCGACGCCAGCTGGGCGAAGAAGATATTCTGGCCGCCCTGGACGAGGTTGCCGTCAATCATCATAGAACCGCCGACGCCGGTTTGCCAGAAGGGCAGATAGAAGACGTGGTGCAGGCCGAAGGGAATGAGGGCCCGCTTGATGATGCCGAAAATCAGGGTGCCGATATAGCCCGTGCCGGTGACGAGGCCGCCGAGGGCGAAGATGCCGTTTTGTACGACAGGCCATACGAAGCACATGGCGATGCCGACGAACATGTAGACGACGGTGGAAACAATCGGGATGAAGCGGGAGCCGCCGAAGAAGGACAAGGCGTTGGGCAGGACGATTTTATGATAGCGGTTGTGGAGCCAGGCGACGCCCAGGCCGACGATGATGCCGCCGAATACGCCTTCCTGCAGGGACAAGATGCCGCAGACATCGGCAATCGTACCTTCGAGAACACCGTCGGCAATAGAGCCGTCCGGCAGGATTTGTCCCGACAATTTCAATACGGCGTTCGTAGAGGCGTGCATGACAAAGAAGGAAATCATAGCCGCTAAGGCTGCGACTTCCTTTTCTTGCTTCGCCATGCCGATGGCGACGCCGACGGCAAAGATGATCGGCAGGTTGCCGAAGATGACGTTGCCGGCGCTGCTCATGACGGTGAGCAGCGAGTGCAGGAGCGTGCCGTCGCCGAGGGCGCCTTCCAGGCCGTAGGTCTGAATGGTCGTTGCGTTCGTGAAGGACGCGCCGATGCCGAGGAGCAGACCGGCAATAGGCAGGATGGCGACCGGCAGCATGAAGCTTCGGCCGATGGCCTGCAGCACGCTGAAAACTTGGTCTTTCATACGGATTCCTCCTTGGAATAGGGATATAAAAAATGACAGAAATATCTACGCGGCCGTGTGGCTGCGAGGATGACAATATCGTGTTTATTGTATCATATTCCATGAAACCTTTTCTATATGCTGAAGATATTTCGGCACGAGAAAACAGCAGCGACTCTGCGGGAATCGCTGCTGTTTTCTTTTTATATGTTAGAGAGGTATGAATGAACTTGAAAAGAGATGGTTATGCCTGCGCGGCGGCCTGGCCCAGCGCGGCGCATTCTTCGGCGTTGTCCGGCGTTTCATTGACGATGGCCGTGCCGATGACGACAGCGCCGGCGTCTTCCGTGCGCTGTTTCCAGACATCCATCCATTCGCCCGTGCCCCAACCGTACGAACCGAAGAGACCGACCTTTTTGCCGCTTAATTTAGGAAGCAGCTCTGCGAAGAATGGTTCAACGATCGTTTCTTCCAATTCTTCTGCGCCCATAGCGGGGCAGCCCAGCAAAATAACGTCCTTCGATGCAACAGCATCTACACTTGTATCTTCGAAACGAACCGATTCTACATCGGCGCCGGCAGCTTTGACGGCTGCTTCGATTTCCTGCGCCATGGCTTCCGTATTGCCAGTGCCGCTCCAATATACGATTTCTACCATTATAAATTCCTCCTTATGCTACGATGAGTGATTCTAACGTTGTCCCAACGGCAAATCTGTTTATGTAGTCTTCCCGGCAGCAGCTGAACATTCGGAATATGCGGGACGCTTCGTCGGCGTCGCCGTAGACCTTCCAGTCGCCGCAGATTTTGGCGTGGTTCCCCTTGTGGGTAATGAAGCCGCATACATCTTCTAAGGGATATCCGAGAAAAATCCCGGACTCATGGGGAAAACAGCCGCCTTCGCGGAACCGGTCGGCCAGGTGGTCCAGCATGTGCTCCAGGACATCGCCGGCGGCATAGCCGTACTGCGTTAAAAAGGCCATGACGGCCTGATCCTGTATGTAGGACGCGACCATTGCCGGTCTGTATACATATAACAGGGTGCGTTTGGGACAGGCGTACAATATGCGGAAGTGAAGACCTTTTTGGTTATACATATGATTGTATTTATCAATTAACTTTTCATAATCTGTTCGAGATTCCAAGCGGGGGAGGCAGAGAAGCGAGCCCATCTTTAATCCCGCTAAGGTAGGAGAACAGTGATTGACTAATATAGCATCGATATTCATGCACATCCTCCGTTTCGTCATTTGATGACTATATCATACCAATAATGAAAGTAAATGTCAATATATAAATGATATATTTTTTCAATATTAAACAAGAGAAGGATGGCTGATAGCTATCTGTGCCGCGAGAGTATATAATAAAGTAAAGCGCAGTATCTGTGCTGGAAGGAGGAATTTGCATGACACAGGAAACGACCGCCGTCGACACAAGCTGGTGCTTTGGCTGCGGAAAAGAGAATCCCATCGGGTTAAAATTAGATATGAAAGAAATAGACGGCGTGTGGACGGCCTACTTTACGCCGAAGAAAGAGCACGAAAGCTACGGCGACCGCATGCACGGCGGGCTGACGAGCACCCTGCTGGACGAGGTCATGGGAGACTGCGTATTCCGCAAGGCCGGCAGGCCTGCCTATACGGCAAAGCTGGAAATCCGCTTCCGCAGCGCCGTACGCATCGGCGAAACGGTCAAGGTAGAGGGATGGATTACGTCGCGCCGGGGCCGGCTGGTCACGGCGGAAGGGCGTGTCGTCCATGAAGACGGCTCTGTCGCCGCCGAAAGCTCGGCGAAGATGATGCTGGCGAAATAATCGCGGCAGAAAGGAGTCGCCTATGCCTGTCAATTCTTTTGAAACCTATCCCATGTCCTGGAAGCCGGCATGGAGTAAGGAACGGCCCCTGTACCAGTCGCTGGCGCGGCGTTTGGAAGAGGACATCCGTTCCGGCGCGCTGCTGCCGGGGACGAAGCTGCCGCCGCAGCGGGAGCTGGCCGACTTTTTGGACATCAACGTCAGCACCGTATCGCAGGCCTTCCGCATCTGCTCGGATAAAGGCCTGCTGACCAGTGTGACCGGCAGCGGAACCTTTGTGGCCTACGATGCCATGACGAATTTGTCCCTTGCCCCCGACAGGACGGAACCCTTGATCGAGCTGGCCTCGATGATGCCGGAGACGATTGCCGTCGACGGCGTCGTCGCGTCGCTGCAATCCATGCTGGCGGAAGAAAAGGCGCCTTCATTCTTTCAATACAGCTGCGGCAGCGCGGCGTGGCGCAGGATGGCCGCCTTGGACTTGCTGCGTCGCGCCGGTGCGGTGGGAGACGAAGGGACTGTCGCGGCAGCGAACGGCGGGCAAAACGCCATTGTCGCTTCCCTTCTAGCCCTGTGCCGTCCCGGCGACCGGCTGGGCGTAGACCCTCTCGTATATTCCGGCCTCAAACAGGCCGCCAGGCTGTTGGGCGTGCGGCTGGTTCCCGTCGCGCAGGAACAGGGCGAAATGAGCACCGACGGCATTCGCTATGCCGTGCAGAATCACCAGATCAAGGGGTTGTACGTCGTGCCGGATTTTCAAAATCCGACGGCTCACGTCATGAGCGAACAAGGCCGCCGCACGATAGCCCAGATTGCCGAAGACGAAGGGCTGTTTATCATCGAAGATGGCGTAGCCCGGCTCATGGCCGCCGATCCGCTGCCGACGATTCAGTCCTTGGCTCCGGAGAGAACCTTTTTTATCCTCAGCCTGTCGAAGGTGCTGCTGCCGACGCTGCGCATGGCCTATATCCTCTGCCCTCCGGCCTATGCCGGTACGCTGCAGGACATCGTGCAGAGCCTGCACCTATCGCAGTCGGAACTGCTGGCAGAGCTGACGGCCCGCCTTCTCGTGTCCGGCGCAGCGGAGGCGCTGATTGCAGCCCGTCGTGAAGGGGCTGCCCGAAGGAACGCCATTGCCGAGGAAATCCTACAGGGATATACGCTCTTAGGCAGTTCCGAATGCCTGAGCCGCTGGCTGGTCCTGCCGGAAGGACTGACGGGGACGCAGGCGGAAGCCGAGGCGAGACGGCGGGGCGTAGCCGTATATGGCGACGCCCACTTTGCCGTCGGTCCTGCAAGTCGGCAGCACGGCCTGCGCCTGGCTGTGACTGCTCCGGCTGACGACGACGAACTGGCCGAGGGGCTGAGGCGGCTGAAATCCATATTGGACGATTGGCACCCGTAATTGTATGCCATACAATTTTCTCATTGTATGGAAAATCCTCCTATGCTATGATGAAGCTGTAAAGATAGTACAATCGATGCAAAGGAGGGCTATATGATGAAATGCTATGTTGTCGACGCCTTTACAAAAGAGATGTTTAAAGGAAATCCGGCGGCAGTCTGCGTCCTCGATTCGTGGATATCGGACGAACTCATGCAGCGCATCGCCATGGAGAACAACCTGTCCGAAACGGCCTTTACGGTCAAGGAAGGTGACGCCTACCGCCTGCGTTGGTTTACGCCGGGCGGTGAAATTGATTTGTGCGGCCATGCCACACTGGCGACGGCCTACGTGCTGGCCCATTTCGTAGCGCCGGAAGAACAGGTATTCCGCTTTCAGACGATGAGCGGCGAATTGGTCGTCTCACGGGACGGCGAACGGCTGTCTATGGACTTTCCGGCTTATGAGATAAAGGAAATCCCCGTGACGGACGCCATGACGGCGGTCATCGGCGCGCGGCCTGTGGCGGCGTATATGGGACGGGACTTGGTCTGCATCCTGCCGGCAGAAGACGACGTGCGGCAGGCGAAGCCCGATATGGAAGCGATGAAATCCTTAGACGGCCTGCTGCTGCACATTACGGCCCAAGGGACAGACTACGACTGTGTGAGCCGCAGCTTCGCGCCGAAGCTCAACGTCGCTGAAGACCCGGTCTGCGGCTCCGGCCACTGCCACATCGTGCCTATCTGGGCCAAGGCGCTGGGAAAAGATCACATCAAGGCCTATCAGGCGTCGAAACGAGGCGGCGAGCTGTACTGCAAACTCGACGGCAGCCGCGTGACCTTGGCGGGATACGCCTGCCTGTATTCCATCGCGGAGCTTCATGTAGGAATTTAGGTATGCAGCGAATTCATATGAGACAGAAAAGGACATACCGGCGAATCCAGGAACTATGCGGCTTCGCCGGTATGCTGCATGTCAGCGGCATTGTAAAAATCCCCGTTCTATGGGGTGCGTAGGTTGCTATTTGCGGACGTTTGTGTTATCCTAAAGCCATAAAGTACTGTATCATAAATACTTTATCAATTTTCTTGAAAGGGTGGATACATATGAAACGTACGGAACTACGAAAGAAAGTGTTGTACGCGCTGGCTGTAGCGAGCGTAGCTACATTTGTTCACGGGGGGGGGGTGCCGACATACGCAGCAACGCTTAACGGACATGAAATAGCGGATGGCGTCGTAGAAGATCAAGACGTATTTGACGCTGGCAGCGGAAAGTTTGTTATTGGGCAGGGAAATGTCAATATTCAAACCGATGCTAATGTAAACACTATTATAAAGGATTATCAAGATAACATTGATAAGAATATGAGTCAGTTAGATGCTATTCGGGATGCAATAGCACCTAACAAAAACACTGGAAATACTCCGCTAGTTGGCGTTGTTGGCGGTGAAGGCCAGTTAGATGCTGGCTTGATACAAGTTGCAGGTTTGGCTAGCATAGGACTTCAAGGGTCAAATCCCTCACTTTCAACTATGTTAGAAAAAGTATTAGAAGTTAATACTGTTGAACAAGGAGCAACAGATGTCAATAAAACGGGAGATATTCATGTTACGGTAGGAGATGCAGATGGAAGTTCACCGGTTATTATTGGCGCAGTCGGAGGAGATTTATCTGTAGATACTGCTATGACAGGCACGTTTACAGTAACCGAGAAAGAACCGTTACATCTTAATCGTACAGGTGATATAAATATTGGAATAAATAATGGCAATGTACTTGGTGGTGTTGGTGCAAGTGCGGCCATTTCTGTTGGAAATATGACTATTGATGGTAAAGTGAACGTTTTAGAAATGGATATGGATGTTCATGAAACCTTAAATGGTAATTTAACAACTATTCTTGACGGCAATGTAACAACAACAGTTTCCAATAAAGCTAACCTTGGCGCATTTGCCAATGGCGGAGGTGCAGCGGCTATTGGCGGGACGGCGACCAGCACGGTTACGGGCGATACTACGCTGAACCTTAACGGCGGCGAAAATGTCATGAAAGGCGGCATTAACGGACTGAATGTCGGCGTAGCCGGAGGCGGTGCGGCAGTGAGCACCATCGGAGGTACCGCTGAAAGTGTCGTTGAAGGTTCTTCGACTGTCAATGTAAATGACGGGTTAGTTATCGGAATGGCTGGCGGCGGCGTGGCTGCGGCTGTAGATGCGACAGGCGCAGTAGAAGCTATTAAAGGCGGACAGATTGGCAATAATGGGGGTTCTTCTGATATAGATATCAGCGGATTTACAGTGACTGTAAATAATGCTATCGAAGGTGGCACCGCAACGGCAACGACTGGCCATACGAATATTCATTTGACGGGCAATACGACGGCTCTCGGTGTTATTGGCGGTGGCGTAGCCGTAACTTCACATACGTATACAGTACGATCTGCTGAGGAACAGAAGGATCCTGTGCCGGACGGATATGATGTAAACGATGCTTATGGCAGCAGTAAGGCGACAGCTAATACGGGCAAAGTGACTATCGTCGTAAACCTTGACAGTCAAGACCCGGATACCGTCGCGGCGAATATCGGCGGGGCATTGAGCAGTGTCATTGATGCAGTGAAAGATGGCAATTTAGATAATATCAACGCCGACGGCGTTGTAGGACAAGGCGCGGCAGTTGGCGTATTTGGCGGCGGTGTAGCCTTTGGTCACGGCAGCTATCGTTCGTATATCGGCAGTGAAGATGCAGGGGCATACTCTATTGCAAACAATAAAGATGGCGCTGATATTTACTTGCTGAAAGGATATGCGGCCGGCGTATTCGGAGGCGGTGCAGCCGGGACGCTCAACAATGCTAAAGCAGAAACGAATACTGGCGTTGTTAATACGTATGTTGGCGAAGATATGAAAGCTGTAGGTATCTTCGGCGGCGGTTTTGCCTTGAGTATGGAAGGAGAAACTTCGAATATTGATACGAACGGCACGGAAGGAACATTAGCAAGCAGCAACGTAGAGCAGAACAATATCGTAGTAGACGGCGATGTCGACGGCATTTATGGCGGTGGCATGGCTATTGGCAATTCCAATCTGGGCCGCGGCGAAAATGTATCCGATGCGGCAACCCACGTTGGCACGACCAATATTACCGTGAATAAAGGAACTGTTGATAGGCTGCAGCTCATCAGCATTATGCAGGCCAGCAAAAACGATAATACCGACGGTGCTCCATGGTGGAATCATTTGGGCATGAACGCCAGCATGGCTATGGCTGACTTGAAGGGTATTACCGATGAAACGTCTATTGCCGCCGGCGGTATGGGTATGGGCATGACCGGCTCTGATACGGTTGACGTAGCGAATGTGACGATTAACGGCGGTACTATTACGAAAGATATTTTAGGGGGCGGGATTGCTGTCGACAACATGCGGGACGGTAGCGGCGCTCATGTCGGTACTAGCACAATTACCTTAAATGGCGGTACTGTTGGAGGCAGCGTATATGCCGGCGGTGCTATTAACGGCACGACTCCGTCAGCAGTGGATACGTCAGCCAAGTGGGGCGAACATGGTGTTGAAGGCCACAAAGGGTATAATACAGATGCTACTTCGTCTACTGTAGGTGAAGCAACAGTCGTATTAAACGGCACGGCTGTAACCGGCGAAATTTCTGGTCAAGGGTATGAAATGACTACGAAGTATAATCCTGCTGATGATAATGACTTTAATCCGTTTGATAATAATAAAGAAAATCCACAGTATGAAGCTACATATGAAAAGAGCGCTTATAATAGCGTTACAAACAGTACGCTTGTACTCGCTGGCGACAATACGCTTTCAGCACTAGATAACACGGATAAGAAATATACGAGCGACAGTAAAATCCATGATTTCGACAACATCAACGTTGAAGCAAACAGCGTGACAAAGCTGGACAGCAAGCTGAATGCTGATCAAACGGCGCTCATTGACGGCGGTAAAGTAACCGTTGCCGACTCGGCTATTTTGGATGTCAGCGAATTACAGGTTTCAGACGGTACGTATAACGTAGTGCAGAATTACGAAAACGGCAGTACCTTCTGGACGAATGAAGATTTGCAGTACGACCGTTTTACGAATTATGCTGAAACTGTATTTGGCGACGCGACATACGGCGTGAAATTCAGCGAACTGACTGATGAAAACAAGGATGCCGCTGCTAATGAATTGGCTGATTTCCTCGATGCCGGAGCGATTAAACCGCTTATCGACCAAGGCTATGCTGTCGGCTGGGATAATGTCAACGCCGGCGCATATGAATATTTCCATGACTGGAACGATAACGCGCCTGCTATGAACGCCGCCTTCGGCCGCGGCATGATGCTCGGCGAAGACAGTGCCGTGATGGGCAATACGGTTTCCGTCGCCCGCGACGTAGCCGACGAAGTGGCGCAGCACTTGTCCTTTACGGAAGATTTCGTCCAAGACCACGACTCCATCTATGGCGACGACAATATTTGGGCCAAATACATTCACAACAAGTTTGAAACAGACGGCATGAGCAGCAGCTTCGGCGATATTACGGCTGACAACGATTACAACGGCGTCATCGTCGGCTACGATTTCAACCAGAGCGGCAAGCTCCAGAGCGGCGTAGCCATCCACTACGGCCATGGCGACGGCACGGGCAGCTTCTCGCGCAATGATTACGACGCTTGGGGCGTTTCTCTGTATGGCGCGCTGAAAGATGAAGAAGCGGGCACGAACCTCATGGCTGACATCGGCTACACCAAGACGAGCAACGATATTACGGGTACGTTGAATGGCAAAGACCTGATGGCCGACCGGGATCTGACGGCCTGGACCATCGGCGTCCGCGGCGAAAAGGAATTCGTCTCCGGCAGAAATCAGATCGTACCGTACGTCGGACTCCGCTACATGAACGTCGACCCGTCGTCGTACACGTCGTATTACAACGGCAAGAAGGCCTTTGAATACGACGCCGACAAGCAGGATATTTGGATGGTTCCGCTGGGCGTCAGCTTCCGCAACGAAACGAAGACCGGCAGCGGCTGGCGCATCACGCCGAAGCTGGACGTAGCCTATATCTGGGCCTTCGGCGATACGGATAATGAAGTGGACGTCAACATGGCCGGCGCATCGGCTCCGCTGTACTACACGGTTATGGACGACGGCAGCTGGCTGGCATCTCTGGGTGTTGATGCGTCCCACGGCGCATGGACCTTTGGCGCAGGCTACGCATATCAGAAGGGCGACGACACGAAGAACAACAAATGGTATGTCAACGCCGGCTTTGCCTTCTAATTTCATCTCTTTGCATTACGAAACAGCGTCTTTTTCGGAAGACGCTGTTTTTATATTGTGTATGTGTTTTTAGTATGCTATGATGAAGACAGTGCATATGATGGAGCGAAATAGGAAATGTCAGAAGGAATAGACATGGATAGAACGGATATGATGCACGTCATGTATGATAAGAAGGGGCCGGCCGTCGCCAAGCGCTTTGCCGCCCGGGGCTTTGAGGCCGTGTATTGCCCGACGAAGGAAGCGGCCCTGCAGACGGCCTTGTCCTATATTCCGGCGGATCACGTCGTGTCGTGGGGCGGCTCGGCGTCCATCGACGATATCGGACTGCGGCCCTACGTGCTGGAGCATTACGCCGTCATCGACAGGGATAGGGCCAAGACGCCGGAAGAACGGGTGGAACTCATGCGCCGGGCCTTGCTGTGCGACACCTTCCTCATGGGGACGAATGCCGCCGTAGAGGACGGCCAGCTCATCAACATCGACGGCAACGGCAACCGCGTCGCCGCCTTATCCTACGGGCCGAAGCAGGTCCTTGTCATCGTCGGCATGAACAAGGTCTGTCCCACTGTCGAGTCGGCCATGGCCAGAGCCCGCTCGACGGCGGCGCCGATCAACATCAACCGCTTTGCCGGCTCGGACACGCCGTGCTATAAGACGGGCATGTGCGCTCACTGCGCGACGACGAACAGCGTCTGCGCCCAGCTGCTGCGCACGCGGGTCTGCCGCCCTGCCGGCCGCATCAAGGTCATCCTGGTCGGTGAAAACTTAGGGTATTAATCGTAATAGGAGGTTTGCATTATGGAACTGAAATTATTTGACAACTGGAAGGATATGCCGACGATTCATCTGGATCTCATGGACCGCAAGATCTTTACGGGCAAGAACGTCATGCTCGTGCGCAACGAAGTGCATCCGAAGATGACCATGCCGGCTCACAGCCATCCACACGAACAGCTGCTGTACGTAGAGTCGGGAGCCTGCGACGTCATTACGGACGGCCAGGTACAGCATCTGGAAGCCGGCGGCGTAGCCTGGTTTCCGTCCAATGCGGAACACAGCGTCGTCAATACGGAAGATGTACCCCTCGTCGTTTTCGATATTTTCACGCCGATCCGCGAAGATTTCCTGAAATAAGAAACGCATATAAAAAAGACGGTACTGCCGGAAATCGCAGTACCGTCTTTGCGTTTGTCATACGATAATCAGTTTTGTTCCGTCGCCAGGGCCTGCTTTAACGCTTTGGCGAACTGGTCGGGACAGGACGTGGGCTTGCCGCCGCACTGGATGCCTTCGAGGCGCTGGATGACCTCGGCCGCGTCCATGCCTTCGACGAGACGGCTGATGCCCTGCAAATTGCCGGGACAGCCGCCGATGAAGCGGACGTGTTTGACGACGCCGCCGTCCAGATCAAAAAAGATTTGCTGGGAGCATACTCCCGCAGGGGTGTAGCTGCACATGATCGGAGCCTCCTTATTTCTTCACTAACGCCAGGATGCTTTCCTTGGGGTGGACGCCGACGAGGCGGCCGACTTCCGCGCCGTCCTTAAAGGCGACGAGGGTCGGGATGAGCTCGATTTGAAACTGCGAGGCCAGTTCCCGCTGTTCGTCTACGTTTACCTTGCCGACCTTGATTTGGGGCTGTTCTTCGGCGATTTCATCGACGACGGGCGAAAGCATTTGGCACGGCCCGCACCAGGCGGCCCAGAAATCGACGAGGACGACGCCCTGGGCTGCGAGGATTTCCTGCTGAAAATTCGCTGCTGTAATCGTAGTAACTGCCATATATATCACTCCTTGGGATAGATTTTTCAAAGACAACTATAGTATACCAAAAAAGGATGGATTTGACAAATATATATCTGTTCAGGCCGGTAAAAGTAAGATATAATAAGAGCAGTTACACTTGATATTCAGATAAGGAGATACGTATGAGAACTGGAACGGGAGTTGTCGACACCGTATTTGACAACGGCATGGTCAAGCTGCGGACGAACCGCAACAATTTGTATACGCCGTGCAGCGGCATGATTTGCAAAAACAACGCACTGATCGATGCGAAGAACCCTGTCGGAGCGATCAAAGGGCAGTATGTACGATTTAATATTCCCGACGGGAAGATGGGCGTCGGCGGAGCCATGTGCTTCGGCATGCCCCTCCTGATGGTCCTCATCTGGGGCGCTTTCGGCTACGTAAACGGTGAAGCCTTCGGCTGGGCTAAGGAGCTGTCGGCTTTTGCCGGCATGATTTTCGGCGGCATCGTCGGCGCCGTGCTGCTCAAGCGCTACGAGAAAAAGGTCCGTGAAGCCAACACGATGGCAGAAATTACGGAAATCATCGTAGAGCAGACCATTGAAATGGACGATTGGCCGGGAAAATCACAGCAAAATAATTCATAATAGGACTGCCAGGCGTGGGACCGGCATTCGGAGGGCCGGTTCATGGCTTGCGGCTGAAACCGCAGCTTGTGGATGCTTTCTTGTATATTACGAGGAGCATCCATTTTGCATTTCCTGGCTGCATCGGGCAAAGGCTGCTCTCGTGATCCATACGGGCGTGACCGTGCCTTTGTAGAAGGGGACGGGCTCTCCTGCGACGGTTCCGCCCATTTTGCCGACGATGGCGACGGTCGTGTCGCGGGCTTCCATAAAAATGGAATCGATTCCTTGGGCGAAGAGTTCTGCAAAGGTAAAGGCTGCCAGCTTCGTGCCGATGTGCCGGCCCCGCAGGGCCTTCGTCACGATGAACCGGCCCCAATGGAGCTGACCGCCTTCATGCCAGGCGGCAGCCGTGCCGACGATGACGCCGTCCAGCTCGGCGACCCAGCACTGGGGCTCCATGGCTAGAAAGGCTTCAACGGCGTCCCGGGGGATAAGCTGCTCGCCGTGAAAGACGGCGGTCTGCAGGGCCATGACGGCTTCCATATCCTCGGTCCGGGCTTTTCTGTATCGTAATGATTCCATCAGTATCCTCCTGTTCTATACGTGAAGGCCGGCCTGGTAGGCTGCTTCCATGACCGGCAGGGTGCGGACGGCTCCGGCTTCCATGACGTTGGACGCGTACAGGCGGCCTTTGATTTCATACTGCTCGAAGTGCTCGACAAATCCGTCCAGGTCGCCGAGGGAGCGGGCGATGATGTCTTCGCCTAAGCCGGCGGAGACGATGTAGTATACTTCCTTGCGGCCGAGGTGCTGCCAAATGGGATAGGTACGGTCGATACAGGCCTTCATCTGGGCGCTGACGCCGTAAAAATAGACGGGTGTCGCCAGTACGACGACGTCAGCCTGCTGGAAGGCGCAGAGGATATTTTCCATGTCGTCCTTCTGGATGCAGGCTCCGCCGTTGCGCATACAGACGTCGCAGGCCCGGCAGAAGCCGATGCGTTTTTCCGCCAGGGGGATAAAGCGTACGCTGTGGCCCGCCTCTTCGGCTCCTTGCTGAAATTGGCGGCACAAGAGGTTCGTGTTTCCGTTTTTTCTGGGGCTGCCCGATAGGATTACGATGTGTTTCATTAGCTGTCATCTCCTTAACGCGTAGTTTCCTTTTACTATTTCATTATACTATATTATTTCCTGCAGCGTATAAGCGTATAACTAAAAACGGCATAGCCGCGAGGGGCTATGCCGTGGTGGCTCGATGTCCGTTTCTCTTAGAATGCCGGGAGAATCGTGCCTTGGAAGTGTTCGTTAATGAATTTTTTAATCGGTTCGGATTGGTAGATGGCCAGGACTTTTTTATACGTTTCGTTGTTGGCTTCATCTTCGCGGACGACCATGACGTTAGCGTACGGCGAATCCTTGTCTTCTACGAGGAGGGAATCCTTCTGCGGGTTTAAGCCGGCCGGGATGGCGTAGTTCGTGTTGACGCAGGCCAGGTCCGTGTCGTCAAGGGAACGGGGAATCTGAGCGGCGTCGAGCTCGATGAATTCGAGGTGCTTCGGATTGTTTACGATATCCGGTACGGAGGCGTCGACGGAGGTTCCGTTTTTCAGGGTGATGAGGCCGACTTGCTGCAGGAGCAGGAGGGCGCGGCCGCCGTTGGTCGGGTCGTTCGGAATGGTAACCTTAGCGCCGTCGGCGACTTCGCTGATGTTTTTATATTTGTGGGAATATACGGCCATGGGCAGGATAATGGTCTTGCCGATGGAGGTCAGCTTCATGCCCTGGTTTTTGACGACGTTGTCGAGGTAGGGCTGATGCTGCATGGAGTTCATGTCCAAATCGCCTTCGGCCAAGGCTTTGTTGGGCTGTACGAAATCGTTGAATTCGACGACCTTGATGGTCAGGCCTTGTTTTTCTGCTTCTTTGGCTACTTGTTCCATGACTTCCGCATGGGGGCCGGCCGTTACGCCGATGGCGATTTCCTTTTTGTCGGCCGAGCCGCTGTCGGAGCTGCCGCAGCCGGCGGCGAATACGCAGGTCGCGGCGATGAGGGCCGCTGCAAGAAGTTTTTTGATAGAAGAGTTCATGAGTTGTTCATCCTTTCTGATACTGAATCAATCACATGGCAAGAGGCAGGACGGCCTGCCATAGGATGGGCCGGCGACGATACGGGTAAAAAGAAAAGCCGTCGACAGATGACGGCTTTGATTACGTATGTGTTCATCTGTCGGATGTATCCGCTGGACTTGGCACCTATCCCATTTGGGGGTTGCCGCAGCGTCATAGGGCCATTCCCTCGGCTGCTCTTGATGAAATCAATATATGATTGTTGATAAAAATCATACCATCTCTCGCACCGAATGTCAATATTTTGGCGGCAGAATTTTTCCGACGACAAAAGACGGAGGCAGGATTCCTGCCTCCGCTTTCGGATGTGTGATGGTGTCTCGTTATATATGGTGGTTTAGTAGTTATCGTTTTTCAGTTCAAAAAACGCTTGCGGATGCGCGCAGACCGGGCATACTTCCGGAGCTTCTTCGCCTTCGACGATAAATCCGCAGTTGCGGCATACCCATGTTTTCGTCGCCGGTTTCTTGAAGACCGTGCCGTTTTCGATGTTGGCCAGGAGGGCCAGGTAGCGTTCTTCGTGGTGTTTTTCGATTTCCGCTACTTTTTCAAACAAGTAGGCGATGTGTTCGAAGCCTTCTTCTCTGGCTTCTTTGGCGAAGGTCGGGTACATTTCCGTCCATTCGTAGTGTTCGCCGGCAGCGGCGTCTTTCAAGGCGTCGATGTCGTTCGGCATGCCGTCGTTGAGCAGTTTGAACCAGATTTTAGCGTGTTCTTTTTCGTTGTTGGCCGTTTCTTCAAAGAAGGCCTTGATCTGTTCGTAGCCGGCTTTTTTCGCTACGCTTGCGTAATAGGTGTATTTATTTCTTGCCTGGGATTCGCCGGCAAATGCTGCCATTAAGTTTTTTTCAGTTTTGCTTCCCTTTAATTCCATATCGATACCTCCATGATTTCATACGTAAACTCGCAGCCTATGCTGCCTCTTGTCAGGTCTCGTTCCTGACCTCTGAGTACATTATACTCTATTTGCAAAATAAAATCAATGGATAATAATTATTTTTTAATAAAATATGGAAAAATTATTCTTTCACTGTGTCCGACTCAGATCGCCGCGGTTCTTTGGCATCGGCAGTGCGTTTCGATTCCGTGTCCTTGCTGCTTTCGCGGGATACGGAACGCTTCGGCTCGGAAACAGCCTGTTCGGCATCTTCGGCCTTAGAGGAAAGCCTGCTTTCGGCTTCCTTTTTTATGGCGTCGATGTCGGCGTGGGACGAGGAGAACGTTTCGAGGGTGTCGTTCAGCGTGTCGGACAAGGTGCTCTGCGTATCCTTTGCCGTGTCGCTCAGGTCGCCGTACTTTTCCTTGAGATGGGCTTCCAGCTCGCTGGCCGGGCCGGGATACATCGTTTTCAGCCGTTCGAAGAGCTCGGCCTTCGAGGCGTTTCCCCGCTTGACCGCTTCTTCGAAGGCCTTGTATTCCTGATAATAGGCAAGCCAGCGCTGGAGGCGGGCGTAGTCGTTGCTCAGGAACGACTGGACGCTGAGAAAGGAAAAGACCAGCGTCAGGACGAGGCATATGACGACTTTTCCCATTATCCGTCCCTCCTTTGCGGGTTTCTGGCATTGCGGGCCGTGCGGTGGCAGGCCTGGCTGGCGTACGACGCAGTCAGGGCCGCGAACAGCAGGGCCAGGACGGCGAAGGCCATCGTCGAGACGGACAGCGTCGGCAGGGGCAGCAAATCCGAGAAGATATACGGCGGCAGGCTGTATACGGCGATGGAGGCGAGGAGCGCCAGGGCGAAAGCGAAGAATAGTATGGTGCTGACGATATTGAACAAGGCCCCGAATATGTCTAAAAAGGGGCTGGCAATGGCCTTTGCCGCCTGGGGGATGGCTGCCTTGTCATTCCACTGCAGCTCGTCTTCACCGGCTGTCCGTTTTGTAGGACCTTTCGCCTTAGGACGCTGGGGCTGCTCGGCGTAGGCATCGTAGTTTCGGGGCGGCTCGGGCTGCGGCATGGGATAGTAGGCTTCCCTGATTTTGGGGCGGCGGCGATGGGCCGGGTCTTTTTCCCAATCGTAGAATTGGGACGGCTTGGCAGGGGCAGCCTCGGGCGCTTCCTGTGCCGGCGCGTCGGCGGAGCCGGTCATGCTGAGATTGTCTTCCGGCACGATGGGCTTGCCGATATAGTAGCGGTATATGTTTTTAGGATGGCCCAGCTTGGCGCATACTTCTTCTTCCGTCAGGCCCTTTTTCGCGCCCAGGCGGAACTGTTCTTCGCAGTCTTCCAAGATCCCTTTCAAATCGGTCTTGTCGCTGCGGCGGAAGTAATACTTCAAGAGGTCCATGAATTCCGTCTTTCTCATGGTTCTTTACCTTTCCGTGCGGCGCTGCTTCAGGGCCGCTTCGTACTGCTGGTGGTATTTGGCGCCGTACTGCCAGGCGGCGATGGAAATGGCCATGACGGCGATGATGATGACGAAGCGCAGGGGCGTCGGCAAGTGGGATAAGAAGGAAATGGCCGCCAACGGCTCGGCTTCCAGGGCGATACAGACGGCGACCCAGATCAGCAGGGCCAGGGTCATGAGCGTGCAGACGCCGCCGAGGGTATAGAGAAGCAAATACGTATAGCGCAGTTTTTGTAAGTTCGGTGTCAAGTCGGTGCCTCCTTGCAGGAAATAAAAAAAGATAGGGGCCGATGGGCCGGCTATTATCCAATATACTACCACAGGGAGGGAGAAAAGGGAATAGAAGGGCTGCCGGGCCTCTTTTTCTCTATCCTTTTCGGGCATTACCCTATATACTATATATACTATCGTTTTTTATCAGAAAAGGAGAATGTATATGGCAAATTTTATTCGGTATCATATCGGTGACATCGTACAGATGAAAAAGCCCCATCCCTGCGGCTCAAACGAATGGGAGGTCATGCGTATCGGCGTCGATTTCGTCATCCGCTGCTGCGGCTGCGGCCATCGGGTCATGATTCCCCGGCCGAAGTTTGAAAAGGCCGTGAAGAAAATTTTAAAACAAGCCGAAGAAGACGTGTAAAAAAAGTAAAATTTTTAAGAAAAGGTATTTTTATTTCGCCTCCAGTGTGTTACAATTTATGTCAGCCATTACTTTATCGATTTACCTTGATAAAGTAATAAAGCAAAATAGACAGACGTAAAAGGAGGTCATGCGATGAAACCGAATACGCTTGATGGGGTGAAAATGCTTCATCATGACGAAATGCGCAATTATGACCGAATTCAGGGAAAGATTATTTCCGTAATCATGAACCACGGCTGCAAGATCGTCGAGACGCCGAGCTTTGAAGATTACGACGTATATCAGCATTTTTTTCCGCACCTGCGCCGGCAGATGGTAAAGACCGTCGATACGGACGGACGGGTCCTCGTCCTGCGTCCCGACGTGACGCTGCCCCTCGTAGAGTCGGCGGCCCGGGAGTTTCCCCGGCCGAACCAGCTGCTGAAGTTCGGTTACGTGAGCACCGTCTTTCGGGAATATTTCGGCCGCAGCACCTACGGCAAGGATTTCCTGCAGGGCGGCATTGAAATCCTCGGCGATCCGAGCCCCGAGTGCGACGGCGAGGTCATCGTCATGGCCGCGGAAATCCTCAAGGCCGTCGGCGTCGAAAACATCCGCATCGACATCGGCACCGCAGCGTATACGCAGGCCTTGTTCGACGCCCTGCCCTTGCAGGAAGCGGAGAAGGACCGGCTGCGGGCCTATCTGGCCGACCGCAATCTCGTCGCCCTGCGCCGCTATCTGAGCGGCTTGTCCCTGCCGGGAAACGCCCGCTGCGCCCTGGAAGCGCTGCCGGTCCTGTTCGGACCGTACGCCCAGACCCTGGGCAAGGCGAAGGACTATTGCCTGAACAGCGGCATGCTCAACGCCCTGGCGCGGCTGGAAAAAATCTACGATTATATTTTATACGCCGGCTTTGCCGACAAGGTGCAGCTCGACTTCGGCTTTGCCAGCCGGCTGGGCTATTATACGGACATGGTGTTCAAGGTATATGTCGACGGCGCGCTGTACGACGTCATCGACGGCGGCCGCTACGATACGCTGTCGGCCCAGTTCGGCATCGACCGGCCGGCCTGCGGCTTCGGCATGAACATCAACTTATTGTACGAATTCATGAACGACGCCGGCCTGCTGGCCCAGGCGGAGCCGTCGTTCCAGCTGGCCGTTTCCTATGCGGCGTCAGATCAGGTCATGGTCCGCGATTTGATGCGCTGGCGCAGCCAGGGGTTCCGCGTGGCGGCCTACCCCGAGTCGTCCTTTATCGACAGCCGCGATTACAGCATCCACGCCGTATACCGCGGCGGCTCGTATTACAAGGACGGCCGGGCCGTGACGGCGGCAGATCTGGAAGAAGCGATGAGGGGGCTTTAAGATGGCGATTCACATTGCCCTAGCTAAGGGGCGCATACACAAAGCGGTTATGGCCTATTTGCAGGAAAGCGGCTATGCCTTTCCGACCTATACCGCCGACAGCCGCAAGCTGATTTTTGAAGACAGTACGGGAACGCTCAAGGTGACCCTCGTCAAATCGCCGGACGTAGCCGTCTACGTCGAACGGGGAGCGGCTGACGTGGGCATCGTCGGCGAAGACGTCCTGCTGGAAGAAGCGCCGGGAGCCGGCGTGTACGAAATCTTCGATTTGGGCATCGGCCGCTGCCGCATGGCCGTCGCGGCCATTGCCGGCAAGCCCGTGGATATGACGAAGCGCATTACCGTCGGCACGAAGTATCCCCGCATCGCCCGCCGCCATTTCGAGCAGAATCACCGCAGTGTCGATATTATCAAGCTGAACGGGTCCGTCGAGCTGGCGCCTATCGTGGGGCTGGCCGACGTCATCGTCGATATCGTCGAGACGGGAAATACGCTGAAAGCCAACGGCCTGGAGGTCGTCGAGTATTTCATGGATTTCAGCGCCCGCATGATCTGCAATCCCGTGTCGTTTAAGATGAAATACGAAGACATACGGCGTCTCGTCGACGTCGTCAAAGAGAAGGATTTGGAAGCATAAGCGAGGGGGCATGGACAGTGGAATGGATAGAAGTTCCTGAAGAAGGGCTGACGCTGCGGCAGGTCCGGGCGATTACGGCGCGGAACCAGTCGGAAAGCGAGGCCATTCGCCAGAGAGTAGAACATATTTTGCAGGCTGTGCAGGAACGGGGCGACGAAGCCCTGAAGGAATTTACGGCCATATTTGACGGGCCCTTTCTCGATTCGTTTCTCGTAACGGAAGAAGAAATCGACGCGGCCGTCGCGGCTGTTGGATCCGACTTCATGGCTGTGTTGGAAGAGGCGGCGGCCAATATCCGGACGTATCACGAACGGCAGGTCGAGACGACGTGGATGGATACGTTCCGCCCCGGCGTGCGCTTAGGGGCGAAGTTTACGCCGATACAGCGCGTCGGCGTGTACGTTCCCGGCGGCACGGCGGCCTATCCGTCGACGGTGCTCATGGATATCATCCCGGCTCACGTCGCCGGCGTGCCGTCTATTGCCGTCTTTACGCCGCCCAAGAAGGACGGCTCCGTCAATCCCTATATTTTGGCGGCGGCCCGCGTCGCCGGCGCGACGGAAATCTACAAAGCCGGCGGAGCCCAGGGCGTTGCCGCGGCAGCCTTTGGCACCGAATCCATCCCGCCGGTCTTTAAAATCGTCGGGCCGGGCAACGCCTACGTAGCCATGGCCAAGCGCCTCGTCTTCGGTACCGTCGGCATCGACATGATCGCCGGGCCGAGCGAGGTCGGCGTGCTGGCCGACGATACGGCTAATCCCGTCTGGGTGGCGGCGGACCTGCTGGCCCAGGCAGAACACGACGCGCGGGCGGCGGTTTTCCTCGTCACGCCGAGCCGAGCCTTGGCGGAAAAAGTAGAAGCAGAGGTCCGTCGGCAGCTCGACGAATTGCCGCGGCGGGATATTGCCGCGCCGTCGGTAGAACAGTACGGAAAGATTTTTGTGACGAAGGATATGAACCAGGCCGTCGAGGTCATGAACCTCATTGCGCCGGAGCATTTGGAGCTGGATACGGCCGACGCCGAAGCTCTGGCCGGAGATATCGTCAATGCCGGCGCGATTTTCATCGGCCCTTATACGCCGGAGCCCATCGGCGACTACTTCGCCGGGCCGAACCATACCTTGCCGACGATGGGGACGGCGGCCTTTTCGTCGCCTTTGGGCGTGTACGATTTCGTCAAGCGCAGCAGCCTGCTGCAGTACGATAAGGAAGCCTTTGAAGCCGTTGCGGAAAAGGTCATGGCCTTTGCCAATGTCGAAGGCCTGCAGGCCCACGGGCTGGCTGTGAAGAGGAGGATGGACCATGAATAAAGAATGGCTGCGCCGGACCATACGCTCCTTTGAGCCCTACGTCGTTCCGGAAATCAAGGAGCACACGGTCATCAACGCCAACGAAAGCCCTTATAATATATTTGATTTTCCCGAAGTGAAGGCGGAATTTTTGGCCCGCCTGAGCGAAACGCCGTCGTATCACTATCCCGATCCCTTTGCCGAGGAGCTGCGGGCGGCCTTGGCCGAGTACGTAGCGTGCCGGCCTGAGGAAGTACTCGTCGGCTGCGGCGGCGATGAAATCATCAGTATCATTGCCAATACCTTTTTAAACGAAGGAGATACGGTTCTCGTCCACGGGCCGACCTTCGACATATACGGCATCGACGCTCAAATTGTCGGGGCTAAGGTCGTAGAGATTCCCGACTTGCCGGGCTTTACGCGCGACAGGAAGTCCTTTTTGCAGGCTGTACGGGAATTGAAGCCGAAGCTGACGGTACTCTGTAATCCGAACAATCCGACAGGCGAGCTCCTGCCCCTGTCGTTCTTGGAAGAGGTCTTGCAGGCCTCGCCGAATCCTGTCGTCGTCGACGAAGCGTATATCGAATTTGCCGGCAGCGACAGCATCATTACCAAGCTGGCCGATTACGACAACCTCATCGTCATCCGCACCTTGTCCAAGGCCTTTGGGTTGGCCGGTGTCCGCGTCGGCTACGCCGTGGCGCAGAAGGATGTCATCGACGCCTTGTCGCTGGTCAAGCTGGTCTACAATGTAGGTAATTTAGCGCAGATTGCGGCGCTGGCGGCCATGAAATACCGCGATGTGATATTGGCCCATAACATCCCGCCGACCATTGCCGCCCGCGAGTATCTGGCGGCGGAGCTGAAGCAGATAGACGGCGTCACCGTATACGACAGCGTGACCAACTTCGTCCTCATCCGGGTGCCCGACGGGCCGGCCGTCGTCAATGCCTTGAAGAAGGCCGACATCTGCGTCCGCTTTTACAAGGCCGCGGCCCTGCAGAACTGCCTGCGCATTACCGTTACGACGAGGGACGTCGTACAAAGAGTTGTCGAAGTGATTCGAAAGGAGGTCGGCCATGCGTAGCGCCCAGATAGAACGGGAAACGGCGGAAACGCAGATTGCCCTTTCTCTCAATATAGACGGTACGGGAACCTTTGCCGGCACGACGGGCATCGGCTTTCTCGACCATATGATGAATTTGCTGGCCTGCCACGGCGGCATGGATATTACCCTCCACGTCCACGGCGATTTGGATGTAGACACCCATCACACCGTGGAGGATCTGGCTATCGTATTGGGCGGCGCGCTGGCTCAGGCCTTGGGCGACAAAAAGGGCATCCGCCGCTACGGCATGTTTTACTGCCCCATGGACGAAGCCCTGACCCGCGTCGTCGTCGACCTGAGCGGACGGCCCTATCTGGTATACGACGTGAAGCTGAATGTCGAGCGCATCGGCGCCTTCGAGACGGAAATGCTGAAGGAATTTCTCTACGCCTTATCCGTCCACGGCCGCATGAACCTGCACGTGACGAATCTCTACGGCGAAAACGCCCACCACATCGTCGAATCGGTTTTCAAGGCCCTCGGCCACGCCCTGCGCGAAGCCGTGTCGCTCAGCGGCGACGAGTCGGCCGTCTTGTCTACGAAGGGGGTGCTGTAGCGTGAAGGTAGCTGTTATTGATTACGAAGTTGGCAATTTGGCCAACGTGTACAACGCCTGGAAGCGCCTGGGCGTGGCCGTCGACATTACCCGCGACCCGGTGGTCATCCGGCAGGCCGATTTCATCGAGCTGCCCGGCGTCGGGGCCATTCGCGACGCCATGGCGAACCTGAAGAAATTCGAGCTCATTCCCGTACTGGAAGAACAGGTCCGGGCGGGCAAGTTTTTCATGGGCGTATGCCTGGGCATGCAGGCGTTGTTTGAAAAGGATTACGAAGGCGGCGAATACGACTGCCTCGGCTTTCTGCCCGGCGACATCGTGCCATTCCGCACGGCGCTGAAGGTGCCGCATATGGGCTGGAACGAGCTGGAATTCCGCGGCAGCCACTGGCTGCAGAAGGGGCTTCCGGCCCATCCCTACGTGTATTTTGTCCATTCCTATCATAAGTCGCCTGCCGATTCGCCTGACGTCATCGCTACGGCCGATTACGGACAGGCCGTGCCGGCTATCTGCGGCAGGGACAACGTCCTGGGATTTCAGTTCCATCCCGAAAAGAGCGGCCCCGTAGGGGCGCGGCTCCTGCAGAATGTCATTGCGTACGTACAAGAGAAAGGATGAGACTATGATCGTATTTCCGGCGATAGATATACAAGGCGGCAAGGTCGTCCGCCTGCGCCAGGGCGTGAAGGAAGACAGCACGACTTACTTTGACGACCCCGTAAAGACGGCCGTCAAGTGGCGCGATGAAGGGGCTATGTTCCTGCATGTCGTCGATTTGGACGGCGCTTTTTCCGGCAATCGCCGCAATGCCGACGTCATTGGCCGCATCTGCGACACAGTCGACATTCCCGTCCAGGTAGGCGGCGGCATCCGCAGCGAAGAAGCGATTGCAACGTATTTGGAAGAAGGGGTCAACCGGGTCATCATCGGCTCCAAGGCCGTAGAAGACGCCGCCTTTATTACGGACATGGCCAAGAAATACGGCTCGGCCCTGGCTGTTTCCATCGACGCCAAGGGCGACATGGTGGCGACGCGGGGCTGGGTAGACGGCAGCGATAAGGAAGTCCTGCCCTTTGCCCATTTTCTCTTGTCCATCGGCGTCAACACCATCGTGTATACCGACATCAGCCGCGACGGCATGCTGACGGGGCCGAACATGGAAATGCTGTCCCTGTTGCAGCAGCTGCCCTTCATCCGCCTCATCGCCTCAGGCGGCGTGAGCGGCATCGACGATTTGAAGCAGCTCCAGGCCATGAAGGTCTACGGGGCTATTACGGGGAAGGCCTTGTACGAGGGGAAAGTTACAATGGCTCAAATCCGGGCGTTAGGGGGAATGTAGGATGCTGGCCAAACGAATCGTACCGTGCCTGGACGTGCGCGACGGCCGCGTCGTCAAGGGCAAGCAGTTTAAAAATATACGCGACGTAGACGACCCGGTGAAATTAGGGAAATTTTACTCGGAGCAAGGGGCCGATGAGCTCGTTTTCTACGATATTACGGCGACCCATGAAAAGCGGAATATCTTCATCGACGTCGTCCGGGCCGTAGCTGAAGCTATCGACATTCCCTTTACGATCGGCGGCGGCATCGCCAGTATCGACGATTTCCATCAGGTACTGCGGGCCGGGGCCGACAAGGTGTCGGTCAATTCGGCGGCAGTGATGCGGCCCGACCTCATCCGCGAGGCGGCGCTGCGCTTCGGCAGCCAGTGCGTCGTCTTGTCCATCGACGCCAAGCGCGACGGCCGCGGCGGCTGGCAGGTCTACGTCGAAGGCGGCCGGAAAAATACGGGCATCGATGCCATTGCCTGGGCAAAGCAGGGCGTGGCCCTCGGAGCCGGGGAAATCTGCATGAATTCCATGGATGCCGACGGCGAAAAAGCCGGCTTTGATTTAGAGCTGAACCGCCGTCTGGCGACGGAGCTGCCCGTGCCGATTATCGCGTCGGGCGGAGCCGGCACGATGGAAGATTTCAAGCGCGTCTTCGACGTCGGCGTCGACGCGGCCCTGGCGGCGTCGGTCTTTCATTTCGGGCAGATTCCGATTCCCGAGCTGAAGAAATACCTGAGCGAAGAGGGCGTCGCCATGAGAGGGGTAGAATAGTGGATACAGTACAACTGACAGATATACAATTTGACAGCCGCGGCCTCGTGCCGGCCGTCGTGCAGGAAGGGCGGAGCGGCAAGGTCCTCATGGTAGCCTATATGAACGCCGAGTCGCTGCAGAAGACCGTTGAAAGCGGCGAAACGTGGTTTTACAGCCGCAGCCGGCAGGAGCTGTGGCATAAGGGCGAAACGTCGGGCCATTTCCAGAAGGTACGGGATATCTTTGTCGACTGCGACGCCGACACGCTTCTGGTCGTCGTAGACCAGATCGGCGCGGCCTGCCATACGGGCAGCAAGTCGTGCTTCTTCCGCCGCCTCGACGGCTGGGACGGGACGTATGCGGGCAGCCTGTCTATGCTGTCCGATTTGCGCGACGAAATTGAAGAAAAGAAGATTCATCCGACGGAAAAATCGTATACGGCCTATTTGCTCCAGACCGGCATGGATAAGATCTGCAAGAAAATCGGCGAAGAATCGGCGGAGGTCATCATTGCCGCCAAAAACGCCGACGCCGGCGACGGCGCCGACCTGCGCCTGGAAGTATGCAAGGAATCGGCCGATTTGCTCTATCACCTATCTGTATTGTGGGAAGCGGCCGGCGTCAGCGTCAACGACGTCATGGCCGTATTGGAAGAACGGTCCCACGTCAAGGGAAATAAGAAAACGGTCGGGCATTTAGATAAGACCTTTTAAGGAGTCATCATGAAAACTGTTATTTTTGACGTAGACGGCGTGCTTCTCAGCGAAAAACGCTATTTCGACGTGTCGGCCCTGACGGTATGGGAATGGTACTACAGCCCGTCGTTTATGAATCTGGGCCATGAAACGGTCAGGGCGGAGCTGACAGACGAAGAAATCGACGCCCTGCGAGCCCGCTTTTGGCTCGACGACGCCATCCTGATCTGGCTCAAGAAACACGGCGTCAACAGCAACTGGGACATGACCCACGCCCATATTGTGGCGACGTTGTGGATGCTGCTGGAGCAATACAAGGCCGACGGACATTCGCTGGACGATATTGTCATAGAATCGATGGCCGACGTCTGCGCCCTGGGCCGGCGGCTGCAAGGGTACGCCGTTCCCGACGCCGCAGCGGTCATGGAGCGCCTTGCCGGAGCCGTGCCGGACGATGCCGGCAAGGATGACGTGTTCGCGTATTTGACGAAAGCCATCGAAGCCTCCTTGGGGATTGCCGCGCCATGGTCGGCTCTCGATTCCCCCTTATGGCAGCGGCACTTTGAAGCCTTTCAGGAATGGTATTTCGGCGACGAATTGTATGAACAGACCTACGGCAAAACGCCCTATGCGCCAGGGAAGGAGGGATTTCTGCGCCGTGAAGTCCCCTTGGGAACGGCCGAGGGCATACGGCGTATGTTTCAGGAGCTGAAGCGGCGCGGCTATGCCCTGGCCATTGCTACAGGCCGGTCGTACATGGAAATGGCCGTGCCCTTTGCGGCCTATCATTGGGATGAAGAATTTGATCCCCGTCACGTGGCGACCTATACGGACGTAGAGGAAGCGTCGAAGATGCTGGGCCTGTCCCTTGACAAGCCGAATCCCTTCGCCTATTATGCCGGGGCCTTCGGTACCTATCCTGAGCGGTATGCCGAGTATGTCAGCCGCCCTGATGAGTTCAAGGACGGCGAGTACTACATCGTCGGTGATTCCATGGCTGACATCTGGTGCGCCAAGGCCATGGGAGCCGTCATGATCGGAACGCTTACGGGACTGGACGGCCCGGCGGCGCGGGGTATGTTCGAAGCGGAGCAGGCCGACTACATCGTCGATTCTGTAGAAGATATATTGGATATATTGAAATAATGCGAAAGCTGCCGTAGGAAGAACGATTTTCTTCGTACGGCAGCTTTTTATAGTATGTAGTGCATTCATTTGACGGCGGCAGTGCCGGCAGTCCCTATCCCTTTCGGAAAGATAGTAAAATAGGGCTGCGCGTCCTGCGCAGCCCTGCCTGCTGAGAGAGAGAAAATATATAAAGGAATGTGGTATCGGAATTATTGACGAGCCGCTTTGACGGAAGCGATGAACTTTTTAGCCGCTTCGGTGATTTCAGCCGGCGTTTTTCCGCCGCCTGTCAGTGCTCCGCCTGCGCCGACAGCTACGCAGCCGGCTTTGATCCATTCGCCGGCGTTTTCGGCGTTGACGCCGCCTGTCGGCATGAGAGGAGCCTGAGGAATGGGGCCGTGGATGGCTTTGATGGCTTTCATGCCCAAAATTTCGCCCGGGAAGATCTTGATGACGTCGGCACCGGCTTCAAGAGCTGCGATGACGCCGTTGAGGGTCGTCGTGCCGGGCATGACGGCGATGCGGTAGCGGTTGCACAGCTTGACCGTTTCCAAATCGAAGGCCGGCGAAACGATGAACTGCGCGCCGTTTAAGATGGCGATGCGGGCCGTGACGGCGTCGAGGACGGTGCCGGCGCCGATGACGACGTCGGGGTTATCGGCATATTTCTTGGACAACGCGGCGATGACTTCATGAGCCTGAGGCGTCGTGAAGGCCAATTCGATAATCGTGACGCCGCCGGCGATGCAAGCGTCGGACATAGCCATGGCTTCTTCCGCGTCTTTGCCGCGAATGACGGCGCAGACGCCGACTTCCTGAATTTTCTTTACTACGTCGATCTTATCCATCATGTGAGTTCCTCCTATACATTCTGCTTGATCTTTTCAATCATGTCTGCGTATTCTTCGTCGGTCAGGAAGACGCGCTGCGGGTTCATCTCGAAGGTCGTGTTCCATTCGAACTGGTCCTTGTACTTCGGCACGAGGTGGACGTGCAGGTGACAGCCCGTGTCGGCGTAGGAGCCGTAGTTGACCTTGTCAGGATGAAAGGCCGCGTGAATGGCCTTGGCGGCGCGGGCTACGTCGTCATAAAAGGCATGGCGTTCTTCGGCGCTCATGTCGGTCATTTCGCTGATGTGGTCCTTATAGGCGACGATGCAGCGGCCGGGATGGCTCTGTTCCTTGAATAAGATGAGCATGCTGACGGACAAGTCGCAGATGTAGATGCCGAACTTCGCCAGCGGCTCGCCTTTTACGCAATATCCGCAGTGGGTGTTGATCATAACCAATCTCCTCCTATGGATACAAAGAATACGGGAAGGCCGGCGAATGCGGCGTCGGCCCTTCCTGTATAAACTTGTATACTAGTATTATATCAGATAGTTCCCAATAATTTCAATCTATTTTCCAAGATTATTCGATGGTGCCGTGTTCCCATTTGCCGTTGTTCAGGTCTTCGGCAATCTGTTTGAATTTGTCGTCTGTTAAACCGTAGAAGAAGTACAGGATGATGGCGGCAATGCCGAGGGCGACGCCGGGGTACAAGGTCATGGCGGCCTTGATGCCCGTCAGGGTCATTTCGCTCTGTACGGCGTTGGCTACATAGCCCGTGAGGACCAGGATGCCCGAGCTTACGATAGCGGCGATGGCCTGGGCGATTTTGCGGGAGAAGTTGAAGGCCGCGTAGGTAATGCCTTCTTTACGGATGCCGTTGTGCCATTCGCTGTAGTCGATGACGTCGGAGACGAAGGCCCACGTAATGCCGTTCGGAATCGCCAGGGCGACATAGCCGATAGTGACGAGGATGATGAAGGAATAGAGGTTCGTCGGGATGACGAAGTTCAGAATGTCTGCCGCGCAGCCGATGAGCAGGCCGCCGATGGCTGTCTTTTTCTTGCCGAACATCTTTACCAGCTTCGGAATGAGCAGGATGCCGATGACCGAGCAGCCCATCATGATGCCGTTGACGACAGGCTGCAGGCCCATGTGGCCCAGGTTATACTGGCAGAAGAAGATCATCATCTGGTTGTTCGTATTCATGGCGGAAATCGTGAATAAGGTCATCAAGATAATGCACAATAACGGCTTGTTGGTAAATACGATTTTGATGTAGTCCGAGAATTTCGCTTTCTGTTCCTTCGCCGTATTTCTCTTGACGGGAACGTGTTCGTGGCAGTTGAAATAGCAGATGGCAAAGCCGAGGACGCCGACGGCGGCCATGACGATGGAAGCCATGAAGAAGCCGTGGTGGGGCTGGTCAAACAGCAGTACGATGGGCACGAAGGCGATGCCCGTAATGAGCTGAGCCCCGATGGAGCCGGCCTGACGGGTTGTAGCCATCTGACTTCGTTCTTCGACATCGCGGGTCATGACGCTGGCCAGAGACGCGTAGGGGATATTCGTAAAGGAATAGACCAGGCCCCAGGCCATGTAAGCGCCGTAGGCGAAGAGGATTTTGCCGGCCGTGGAAATTTCCGGCATCGTAAAGGTAATAACTGTAAGAATGGCAAGAATAATACTGGAAATCATCATGACCGGGCGGAATTTGCCGCGGGGGCCGATGTTTTTACGGCTGTCGATAGCCGAACCGGCGATGGGGTCCATGAAGGCGTCGAAAATCTTCGTGAAGGCGAAGATCCCGGCTACGGCGCCGGCAGGGATTGTGCAGACGTCAATCCAGTATTTTGTTAAATAGGCCTGGCCCAAGTCGAACATGAAGCCGTTCCCAAAGTCGCCGAAGCCGTAACAGATTTTTTCGCGCCACGACAGTTTGACGTGGCCCGTTTTGGCGGCGTCCGTTCCGACGGCCGCCGTTGCTTGTTCGCTCATAATAGTTCCTCCTTATAAGGTAACGCCGTTCTTAAAGATAGCCAATTCGTGCTTGTCCAGTTTTTCCGACTTGGCGTGGATCTTGCCTGAGGCGACGTCGAGGATGTACTGGAAAAAACGGTCTGCTATACTATCCTTTGCTTCGCCTTCTACTATCGTTCCGGCGTTGAAGTCTATCCAATTTGTTTTAAATCCGGCCAATTTGCTGTTGCTGGAAATCTTAATGGTCGGTACGGGGCAGGCGAAGGGCGTGCCCCGGCCTGTCGTGAACAGGACCATGTGGGCTCCCGCCGCAGCAAGGGCGTTGGACGCGACTAAGTCGTTGCCCGGAGCCTGCAGAAGGTTGAGGCCTTTTTTGACGGCCCGGTCGCCGTACAGGAGGACGTCCTCTATGAGGGCTCGTCCTCCCTTCTGTACGCAGCCCAGGGATTTGTCTTCCAGCGTTGTAATGCCGCCGGCTTTATTGCCCGGCGAAGGATTTTCATTTACCTTTTCGCCGTAGCTCATAAAGTATTCTTTGAAATCGTTGATCAAGGAGACGGTCTTATCGAATACTTCTTCGTCGCGGGCCCGGTTCATGAGCAGCGTTTCAGCGCCGAACATTTCCGGTACTTCCGTCAAAATCGACGTGCCGCCGGCGGCGACGAGGCGGTTGGAAATCTCTCCGACCAGGGGATTGGCCGTAATGCCGGAAAATCCGTCGGAGCCGCCGCATTTCAGGCCGATAGTCAGGAGCGACGCGTCGCAGGGCTGGCGATAAAACTGGTCGGCGTAGGCGCACAGCTCTTTTACGATAGCCGTTCCGGTAGCGATTTCGTCTTCTACGTCTTGGCAGACGAGGAATTTAACCCGCTGGGGATCGTACTGGCCGATGACCTCTTTCATGAGGTCGACCTGGTTGTTCTCGCAGCCCAGGCTCAGGACGAGGACCGCGCCGGCGTTGGGGTTGTGGACGAGGCCGCTCAGCAGCTTCTGCGTGTGGAGCTGGTCGTCGCCGAGCTGGGAGCAGCCGTGGGGATGGCTGTAGGCGTAAATGCCGTCGATGCGTTCCGTTTTAAATGGCTGGGACGCCTCTTCGATGGCCCGGGCGATGCCGTTGACGCAGCCTACTGTCGGGATAATCCACACTTCGTTGCGGATGCCTGCCGTGCCGTCAGGACGCTTGTAGCCGAGAAATTCGTAGGTCTTGTCCGTCGTCAGTTCCCGGCGGTCGGCTTTTTCCGGCTCGTAGGTGTAATGGAGCAGGTCGCCGAGCTTGCTCTGTACGTTGTGCGTGTGAACCCAGGCCCCGGCGGGAATGTCTTCCTTGGCCGTGCCGATGGGAAAGCCGTATTTGACGACGTCCTGCCCCTTGGCGATGGGGACGACGGCGAGTTTATGGCCTGCCGGAATATCGTCCAAGACGGTCAAGGTCGTATTCCCGACCGTAACGGTTTCGCCTTTAGAGACGGGGGTTACGGCGACGGCTACGTTGTCTTTTTCGTGTATCTTAAATACTGCCATAGTCTGTCTCCTCATGCGTCCCGGCCCAGCTCTTCGATGTGGGCTTTTACGCCGACTTCAGCCATGCGGTCGATGTGGGCCGTCACGGCGTCGGCAAATCCGGCGATAGCCGTCAGATCTTCGCCCCAGAAATCGCTGCGGCTCATGACGGCCCGTACGTATTCGGCTGTCGCCTTGGCGGCGTTTTCCTTGATGAAGGCTAGCTTTTCGGCGTCGTCGTGGATTTCATAGGTGTTGCCGGCGGCGCGGGCGCCGATGAGGCAGCCGTCGCCTTCTTCTGTCGAGCGGTAGAAGGCCAGCAGGGCCGCTAAGGAATAGGTCAGCCATTTCGGCAGCTTGCCCGTGGCGGCGACGCTGTCCTTGAAGGTCGGCAGGATGCGGCCCTTCCATTTGGAAATGGAGTTGAGGGAAATAGCTAGCAGGGCGTGGTTGACGAAGGGGTTTTCAAAACGTTCGTATACGGCCTTGGCGAAGGCTTCCGCCTTTTCCCGCGGCAAGTCGACAGTCGGCACGATTTCCCCGAACACCGTCTGGTCCAGAGAGCGGCGGACGACGGGGTCGGCCATGCACTGGCCGACGTAATCGAGGCCCGACAGGTAGGCGCCGAGGACCATAGACGTATGAGCGCCGTTCAGGATGCGGACCTTCTGTTCTTTAAAGGCTTGGATATTATCGGTAAATTCGACGTGGAATTTGTCGGAGCCGATGGTAAATTTGTCAGCTAAGGACGGGTCGCCGATGACCCAGAGGGAGAACGGCTCGGCCTGGTCGAGGAGGGCGTCTTCGTAGCCCAGCTCTTCCTGAATGGCGTCGATATTGCCGGCCGGATAACCTGCGACGATGCGGTCGACGAGAGTGTCGACGAAGCGGCAGGCCGAAGCGAGCCAGGCGGTAAAGGCGTCGTCTAAGTTCCACAGGGCGGCGTATTGGAGGACGCAGCTTTTGAGGAGCTGGCCGTTGTCGTCGTTTAATTCTGTCGGCACCATGACCAGGCCCTTCTGTATGTCGCCTTGATAATAGGTATACCGTTCGTAGAGGAACTTCGTCAGCTTGGCCGGGAAGGTCGACGGCGGGCAGTCGGAGAACTGGTCGGCTTCGTTGTATGCGATGCCGGCGTCGGTCGTATTGGAAATGACGAATTCCAGGGCGTCTTCATGAGCCAGGGCCATGAAGGCGTCGTATTCGTCGCGGGCGCTGATGACCGAATCGATAGAGGTTATGACGCGGTTTTCCTTATATACCTGGCCGTCCTGCTGGCCGCGCAGGCAGACGGTGTAGATGTTGTTCTGCTTGGCAAAGCGGTCCGTCTTGCCCGAGCGGGGCAGGATGACGGCGATGTTGCCGTTAAAGTTGTTTTCTTCGTTGGCGATGTCGACGGCGTAGTCGGCAAAGGCCCGGAGGAACACGCCTTCGCCGAACTGCAGTATCTTGATCGGGCGGGACGGGCGCGTATAGAGTTCGCTTACATTTTTCATAGGTCTGTCCTTCTCCTGTGCTGAAATTTACATCTTAAAGCCGAAGTAGGCCGCTACGTTGTTGTAGCAAATATCTTCGACGAGCTGGCGGAGAGCGTCTTCGTCGTTAGGATATTCGCCGTTTTCTACGAGATTGCCGATCCAGTTGCAGAGGATGCGGCGATAGTATTCGTGGCGGGCGTAGGACAGGAAGGAACGGGAGTCGGTCAGCATGCCGAGGATGTTGCCGAAGACGGACAGGTTGGCGATGCTGGTCATCTGGTCGATCATGCCCTGTTTCGTATCGTTGAACCACCAGGCTGCGCCCTGCTGGATCTTGCCGCGGGCTTCCGGTCCCTGGAAGCAGCCGATAATCGTGCCGATCATGGCGTTGTCCGACGGCGTGCCCGAGTAGAGGATCGTTTTCGGCAGGATGCCCAGTTCATGCAGATGGTCGAGGAAGGCTGCCAGGCCCTTGCCGCAGTTGCCGGCGGCGATGCTGTCGAAGCCCGTGTCGGGGCCGAGCTTTTTGTACATTTCCGTGTTCAGGTCGCGGAGCGTCGCGAAGTGGAGCTGCATAACCCAGCCGCGTTTGTAGTATTCGCCGGCTAAATAGGTGAGGACAGCCGTTTTGTAGGCTTCCGTTTCTTCAACTGTTACGGCTTCGCCGCTGAATGCCTTGGTCATGATGGCATCGACTTCGTCTTCGCTGGCCGGGCGGCAAAATACGTATTCGATGGCGTGGTCCGTAGCGCGGCAGCCCATGTCTTCGAAGAAGGCGATGCGCTTGTCCATGGCCGTGCGGATGTCGGCGAAGGTCTTGATTTCCACGCCGGCAGCTTCGCCGAGGCGGGCCATGTATTCGGCGTAGCCGGCCTTATCGATGTTCAGCAGCTTGTCGGGGCGCATAGCCGGATATACCTTGGCGCTGCAGGTCTGCTCTTCTTTCAGCTTCTGATGCCATTTCAAATCGTCGGCCGGGTCGTCGGTCGTGCAGATGACCTTGACGTTGGACTGTTTGATGAGGCCCTGGACGCCCATGTCGGCGTCTTTCAGCTTAGCGTTGCACTTTTTGAAGACTTCTTCGGCGTTCTTTTCATTGAGCGGTTCGGTAATGCCGAAGTAGCGCTGCAGCTCTAAATGGCTCCAATGATAGAGGGGATTGCCAATAGCTCTTGGAAGCGCTTTCGCGTATTCGACGAATTTTTCCAAATCCGTCGATTCCTTGCCGGTAATCTTTTCTTCCGGCGTGCCGTTGGAGCGGATGAGACGCCATTTATAATGGTCGCCGCCGAGCCATACCTCCGTAATGCTGTTAAAATGGCGGTCTTCTGCGATTTCCTGAGGGGAAATGTGGCAGTGGTAATCGATGATCGGCATCGTTTCAGCGTAGTTGTGGAACAGGCGGCGAGCCGTTTCCGTTTCTAATAAAAAGTCTTTGTCCATGAATTGTTTCATAATGTAATGCGTCTCCTTTCATGTTTTCGACGGTATCTCTGCTAACTTTACTGTAAGCACTTACATTTGTTACTGTAAATGTACTACGGAAGAACATGGTTGTCAACGCAATATGCCGCAATTGTATAGGAATAGAAAAAATAAGGCGTTTTCATGCGTTTATCTCATTAAAAATTATGTGAAAAAACTATCAAAGTGTTGGAAAATAGATTCCTCTTCGCTATATATCTTGGAAAAACAGGGGATTTTTTCTCTGGACAGCGTAAAAAATAACTTTTGTATAAAGCGCTTACAATGAATAAGCTATCCCATTGCCATTTTTATGCTATAATATGGTAAAGCGCCGCGGCAGAGGCTGCGGCGGCGAGATTTTACGAGCAATACAAGAGGAATGATACGTTCATGAATATAACGATTTACGATATTGCCCAGAAATGCGGCGTGTCTATCGCGACGGTATCGCGAGTGCTCAACGGCAGCAGCCGCGTCAGCGAAAAGACCCGTGCCCGCATTCTGGAAGTCATGAAGGACATGGGGTACAAGCCCAATCCCTTTGCCCGCGGCTTGGGCCTTGATTCCATGAAAATCGTCGGCGTAATTTGTACAGATGTAGCCGATATTTTTTATGCCCGCGCCGTGTCGCTGCTGGAAGAGGGCCTGCGCCGCCACAACCTGGACGTCATGCTGTCCAATACGGGCGAGGACCGGGGCCGCAACAGCAAGTACATCACGGATATGACGGCCAAGCACGTCGACGCCATCATCACGATCGGCACGCCCTTTTCGTCGGAAAAGGATATACGGCAGCTGCAGCAGGTCGCGGAATCTGTCCCGGTCATTACGATCAACTGCGACTATCATCTGCCGAACATGTACAGCGTCGTCTGCAATGAAAAGGAAGGCATGCGCAAGCTCGTCCATTGGCTGGCGGAAAAGGGATGCCGCAAGCCGGCGTATTTATACGATTTCCTGACCTACAGCGGCCGCCATAAGCTCGACGGATTTTATCAGGGCTGCCGGGAATTGAAACTGGACGTGTCGGACGAGCGGATCTGCCAGATCGAGCGGACCCTCGAGGCGGCGGAAGCCAGCGTCGACCGCCTCGTCGCATCGCAGTGCGAATTCGACGCCATTCTGACGTCGGAAGACGTGCTGGCCGTCGGCGCCCAGCGGGCTATGCTGCGCAGCGGCATGAACGTGCCCGTCGTCGGCTGGAACAATTCGATTCTGGCCCAGTGCGCTACGCCGACCTTGTCGAGCGTAGACAATAAGCTGGCCAGTCTCTGCGCCGCCGCCGTCAATTTGGTAATTACCTTGACAGAAAACGGCGGAGACGCCGTGCCGGTGCGGACGGAATTCAGCGCCGATCTGGTAGAACGAGAAAGCTTCCGCCTGTAAGGGATAGGGGCGGAGAAACGAGGACAGGATATATGAAAATTCAGGATATACGCGTCGGGAAGGTGAGTATTCCCTTAAAGACGCCCTTTAAAACGGCCCTGCGGCGCGTCGATACGGCAGAGGATTTGATCGTGCAGGTGCGGGCTGACGATGGTTCCGTCGGCTACGGCAATGCGCCGGCGACGGTCGTCATTACCGGCGACAGCCACGAGTCCGTCGCGGCGGCGATCCTTCATACGATCGGGCCGAAGCTCGTCGGCCGGGATATCGACGACAGGGAAGAGATATTGCAGGCTATCCAGTCGGCTATGGTCCACAATACGTCGGCTAAGGCCGCCCTGGACATGGCCGTCCACGACTTGTTCGGCCAGCGGTACGGCATGCCGCTGCACCGCTTTTTCGGCGGGGCGAGATGCCGCGTCGTATCGGATTTGACAGTCAGCGTCAACGAGCCCGCCGTGATGGCCGCCGACGCGCGCCGTGCCGTCGCCGCCGGGTATCGCCATATCAAGGTCAAAGTCGGCCTCGACGGAGCCGAAGATTTCCGGCGCGTCCAAGCTGTGCGGCAGGCTGTCGGGCCGGATATTTCCATCCGCCTCGACGCCAATCAGGGCTGGAAGCCGAAGGAAGCCGTGCGGCTCATCCGCCGTATGGAGGATGCGGGACTGGACATCGAATTGGTCGAGCAGCCCGTGGCGGCCTGGGATTTCGAAGGGCTGAAGCAGGTGACGGATCATGTCGATACGGATGTCATGGCCGACGAGAGCGCTTTCAGCCTCCGCGACGTCTTCCGCCTGTTGTCCATGCGGGCCTGCGACCTCATCAACGTCAAGCTCATGAAGGCCGGCGGCCTGGGCCCGGCGGCAAAGATAGCGGCCCTGGCCGAAAGCGCCGGCGTCGGCTGCATGATGGGCTGCATGCTTGAGAGCAAGGTCGGCATTACGGCGGCGGCAGCCTTGTCGGCCGGCCGGACCGTATTCGTCAAAAACGACCTGGACGCTGCCGATTTGATGGCCAGCGACCCCGTAGAAGGCGGCATATCCTATGAGGCGAATGAGCTCGTCCTGCCGGAACGGCCGGGCCTGGGCATTACAGGCGTCAAAGGGTGGAAAGAACTGTAATTTCAGTTGACACTGCCTTTTGCCATATCCTATAATAATACGAGTATTACAGGCTGATTTCGCGTGGAATCAGCCTCTTTATATACGCAGATAAAGGAGGAACTCATGCGTTTACGGAGAAAACCGTGGATTGACGAGGCCATTTTGGATTACGCTTCGTTCGTCCACTTGGAACATTGTGAAGAACATAAAGGAAAATGGCGGGAGCTGTTCGAAGATCCGGACAAGCCCCTGTGGGTAGAGCTCGGCACGGGCAAGGGGAATTTCATTTCCCAAATGGCCCAGCTCCATCCGGAAGCAAATTTCATCGGCATTGAAATCCAGGTCGGCGTCCTGTATTACGCCGGCAAGAAATGCGCCGCCGCCGAGGTGAACAACGTCCACCTGCTGCGGTTCGACGTGGCCCGTTTGGAAGAAATCTTCGCGCCCGGCGAGGTATCCCGCTTTTTTATCAATTTCTGCGACCCCTGGCCGAAGAAGCGCCACGCCAAGCGCCGCCTGACGTACCGCGATTTTCTCGACCGCTACGCCCGTCTGCTGGCGGAGGGCGGCCGCATCGATTTTAAATCTGACAACGCGGGCTTGTTCGACTTTACGCTGGAAGAATTTAAGGAACGGCAGTGGCAGCTGTCGGAAGTGACGTACGACCTTCATCACAGCGATATCGTCAACGAAGCGATGACCGAATACGAAGCAAAATTCAGCGCGAAAGGACAGCCTATTTTTCATTGCGCGGCTATGCCGCCGGCCGGAGGAATAGGTCATGACGAAGGAAACTAAAGAACTGCGGCGGACCTACTGGGCCCTGCTGACGGCCTTTGCCCTGCTGGTCGCTATGGGCATGGCCAACGTATTCAGCGCGACCTTCGTGTCCGACGGCGTTCACGGCCGGTTTTTCAATCACCTGATGCGCCAGGCCATTTTTTTCGCCGTCGGGCTGGGGCCGGCGCTTTTCCTGTATAAAAAAGATTACCGCATATGGCGGAACTATACGAAGTGGATTATCATCGGAGCCGTCGTCCTCCTGCTGATCGTCTTTCCCATCGGCATCGTCGTCAACGGCGCGCGCCGCTGGATCGGCGTCGCCGGATTTACCTTTCAGCCGTCGGAGGTGGCGAAGCTGGCCGGTATTTTGTATGCGGCGTCCCATCTGGCCGACTTCTTGGAAAAGCGCAGGCCTATTGAATTTTTATACCGCCTGTCTCATGCTAAAGACGTCGTATTCTGGCGGCGGCTGCGGTTTGTGCCCCATATCGCCCTATGGGGGCCGCTGCTCATGTTCCTATTGGTCATGGAACAGCCCGACGCCGGCACGGCCTTTGTCATCCTGGCGATTCCGGCGGTCATGGTCTTTGCCGGCGGCGCGCGCCTGTCCCATATCAAGTGGCACTGCGCCGTACTGGGCGGCGGCGCGCTGCTGTACCTGTTGTCGGCGCCGTACCGCATGAACCGCATCATCGCCTGGCTCGACCCTTGGGAATATGAAAAGACTCTGGGCTACCAGACGGTGCAGAGCCTCATCGCCATTGGCTCCGGCGGCATCCTGGGACAAGGCATCGGCGACGGCGTCAGCAAATTCAGCTATCTGCCCGAAGCCCATACGGACTTTGCCTTTGCCATACTGGCCCAGGAATGGGGTCTGCGCGGGTCTATTTTTATCCTGCTCCTGTTCTGTACGGTCGTCTACTTCGGGGCCATGACGGCCTGGAACTGCCGGGATAAATTCGGCATGTTTACGGCCTTGGGCATTACGCTGTATTTCGGCGGCCAGGGCTTTATCAACATCGGCATGGTCTGCGGCGTCCTGCCCGTCGTCGGCGTGCCCCTGCCCTTTATCAGCTACGGCGGCACGTCCCTGGTAGTCAACATGGCGGCGGCGGCCCTGCTGCTCAACATTTGCCGGCAAAATTACAAACAGGCCATGGAGCGGGCCGCGGCGGAACCGCAGCCTGTTCTGCGGTCCATGAAGGAAGAAACGCGCAGCCGCTTTCCCCTGCGCTGATTGCATTAGGAGGAATATATGGAACAACGAAGGATTATTCACGTAGAGGAACGGCTGCCCCTGCTGCCGACGATTCCTCTTAGCTTGCAGCATTTGTTTGCCATGTTCGGCTCGACGGTGCTCGTGCCGTTCCTGCTGCACGTAGATCCGGCGACGGCCCTGTTTATGAACGGCATCGGCACGCTCATTTACCTGACCATCTGCAAATGGCGGCTGCCGGCGTACCTAGGCTCGAGCTTTGCCTTTATCTCGCCAGTCTTGGCCGTCTGCGCCGTGCCGGGCATGTCCTACGGCGACGCCCAAGGGGGCTTCATCGTCTTTGGCCTGTCCTTTATCGTCATTGCGGCTCTCGTCGACAAAATCGGCACGAAGTGGATCGACGTCCTCTTCCCGCCGGCGGCGATGGGCTCTATCGTAGCCATCATCGGCCTGGAGCTGGCGCCCCTGGCTATGACCATGTCGGGCTATATAGGCGAAGCCCAGGGCATGTCCAACGAAACGGCTATGATTATCTCGACCTTTACGCTTATCGTTACGATTCTCACCAGCGTACTGGGCCGCGGATTTTTAGGCATCATTCCCATCCTGGTCGGCGTCGTCGCCGGCTATATCCTGTCGTATTTCATGGGCGTCGTCGACTTGAGCCACGTACAGGAAACACCGTGGTTTGCCTTCCCGACGTTTTACAAGCCGGAGTTTAACCTCAGCGCTATCATGATGATTATGCCGGCCCTGTTCGTCGTACTGGCCGAGCACCTGGGACACCTCTTCGTGACCAGCGACATCGTCAGCCGCGACCTCATCAAAGACCCGGGCCTGCACCGCTCCCTCTTTGCCGACGGCGTGTCCAACGTCCTGTCGGGCCTTCTCGGCTCGACGCCGAATACGACGTACGGCGAAAACATGGGCGTCATGGCCATTACAGGCGTATACAGCACCTGGGTTATCGGCGGTGCCGCCGTCTTCGCCATCATCTTTTCCTTTATCGGCAAGATAGCCGCCCTCATCCACGCCATTCCGACGCCGGTCATGGGCGGCGTGTGCATTCTCCTGTTCGGCTTCATTGCCGCGTCGGGCCTGCGCATGCTCGTCGAAAAGAAGGTCGACTACACCCGGTCAAAGAACCTCATCCTCACGGCTGTGACGATGATTTCCGGCCTCAGCGGCGCGACCATCGTCTTCGGCCCCGTCCAGCTCAAGGGCATGGGCCTCGCGACAGTCGTCGCCATGATACTGAGCCTCGTCTTCCTGCTCTTTGAACGGCTCCATTGGGCCAATAAAAATTAAAAAAATATGCAAAGGACCTGCTGCATGGGCGGCAGGTCTTTTATTATGGAAGACGGCGGGCTGCGGCCGCACGATATAGGACTGTTGAGATAAGGGAAACGTTAAAGAACATGACAAAATGATTTCTTTCTGACGATACGCAAGGGACTCGAAAGAGTCCTCTTTTTTCGTCTTCTATACAATGGGGAGGAAGGTGTGAAAAACGGGCTTGATAAATCGCGGCGGTCATAGTATTATCGGATTACGAAAATGATTCCTAATCCACTGTGCAATCGCAAAGGAGGGAGCGCTATGTTGCTTGCCGATGTATTATATAAAAAGGATTTAACCCGCGACGATTTAATTTACCTGCTCAGCCTGACCGACGCTGACGAGATGCAGGCCTTGTACGACCGGGCCTATGAGGTCAAGGCGGCCAACGTTGGCCGCGTCGTCTATTATCGCGGCCTCATTGAATTTTCCAACCGCTGCATCAAGAACTGTCTGTACTGCGGCATCCGGCGGGACAACGACGAGGTGGAGCGATTTGACACCGACCGGGACGATATCCTGGCGATGGCGAAATGGGCTTATGACAACCAGTACGGTTCTTTGACGCTTCAGTCGGGCGAACGGCAGGATGAGGCGTTCATCGATTACATCGAAGGGCTGGTGCGGGACATCAAAGCCTTGAGCCACGGCGAGCTGGGCATTACCCTCTGCGTTGGCGAGCAGGACGAGGCGGCCTACCGCCGCTGGTTTGAAGCCGGCGCGCACCGCTACCTGCTGCGCATCGAGACGAGCAATCCCGCATTATACGCCAAGCTTCATCCGCAGGACGGCCACCATCAATGGCAGGTTCGTAAGAACTGCCTCGACGTGCTGCGGGCCATTGGCTATCAGGTCGGCACCGGCGACATGAGCGGCCTGCCCGGCCAGACTATAGAAGATTTGGCCGACGACATATTGTTTTACCGCGACATGGATATCGACATGATCGGCATGGGGCCTTACGTCGTCCATCACAATACGCCTCTTGGCAAGGCCGTCGTAGCCCAGGGGCTTGATTCGGCCGAGGGGAAACGTCGCCGTCTTGAACTGGGCCTCAAGATGATCGCCGTGACGCGCCTGTTTTTGCCGGACGTCAACATCGCTTCGACGACGGCCCTGCAGGCCCTGCATCCCATGGGCCGCGAGCTGGGCCTTAAGGCCGGGGCCAACGTCCTCATGCCCATCGTGACGGTGCCGAAGTTCCGCTCTCAGTATTTGCTGTACGACAACAAGCCCTGCGTCGAAGACACGCCGGGCCAATGCAAGAACTGCCTGGCCGCCCGCGTCGCGTCGGTCGGCGATACCGTAGGGCTCGGCCAGTGGGGCGATTCGCCGCACTTTTTTCATAAGCAAAAGACGTAGGCATGCTAATTTCGCATACAGTTGCCAAAGCGCCTTTTCGTAGGTCATAATAGAAGTATAGCTTACGATGAAAGGCGGGATTTCTATGCAGTTGACAGAAGAGCAGCGAGATATACAGAGGATGGTGCGCAACTATGCGCAGGAAAAGATCGCGCCCTTGGCGAAGGAAATCGACGAGACGGGGCGGTTCCCGGCCGAGGCGATTCAGGGATTGGCCGACATGGGCATTATGGGGCTGAACATTCCCGAAGAATACGGCGGAGCCGGCATGGATGAAATCTGCAAGGTCGTCGCTATTGAAGAAGTGGCGAAATGCTGCGCCAGTACGGCGGAGATCTTGGCCGTTCACCTGCTGGTCAACGATATCATCGTCAAGCGCGGCACGGAAGAACAGAAGCGGGAGTTCTTGCCGGCTGCGGCCGAAGGGTGTTTGGGAGCCTTTGCCCTAACCGAAGCCGGAGCCGGTACAGATGCCGGCGGGCTGACGACTAAGGCAGTCTATGCAGACGGACACTATGTATTAAACGGCACGAAGTGCTTTATCAGCAATATGGGGCCTCATGAAGGGCATCACGTCGTAGTCATCGCCGTGACGGACAAGGAAAAGGGGACTCGCGGCGGCATGACGGCCTTTTTGATGAAGCGGGACACGTCGGGATTTTCATTGGGCAAGACGGAAGATAAGATGGGGATCCGCGGTGCCGCTGTGTCGGAGCTGATTTTTACGGACTGCGCTGTGCCGGAATCGTGCGTGCTGGGTCGTGTCGGCGACGGATTTAAGGTCGCTATGAGCGGCCTCGACGGCGGGCGCATCGGCATTGCTGCTCAATCCCTGGGCGTGGCCGAAGCGGCCATGGCCGGCGCTGTTAAATACGCAAAGGAACGGGTTCAATTCGGCAAGCCCATTGCGGCCAAGCAGGGCCTGCAGTGGTATCTGGCCGACATGGCGACGCGTCTGGAAGCGGCTCGTCTCCTCGTATACAACGCCGCGTCGGAACGGATGGCCGGCGGCGATATCAGCCAAGCGGCGGCGATGGCGAAATATTATGCCTCTGAAGCAGCCTGCTACATCTGCGATTTGTCCTTGCAGATACACGGCGGCTACGGCTACATGAAGGATTACGACATCGAACGCTTGTACCGCGACGCCCGCATCCTGCGCATTTACGAGGGGACGAGCGAAGTGCAGAAAATGGTCATTGCCAGACACGTGCTGCAGTAAGGCGCGAATTTGATACTATATACCCTCTTTGCTGGATGTCACGGCAAAGAGGGTATTTTGTCATGCCGGAATGACAAAATAGCCGCCTTCGGTGAAAGAGAAGGCGGCCTTTGTGGATTGAACGCAAGTATACCTTGCCAACGGGCTGGCAGTCATAGTATTATCAAACTAATTCCATTTCGGGAACATATAGCATAGATATGTATATACAAGGGGGATTCAGATGAACAGAGCAGATGCGGCAGAACAAATCGTCGCCGATTTAAGAGAACTGGCGGCGCTTACGTCAGACGAAGGCGGTGCCCAACGCCTGTCGTGGACGCCGGTGTGGCAGCAGGCGACGGAATGGTTTCGCCGCCATATGGAAGCGGCCGGAGCCGAAGTGTCAATGGATGCCGTCGGCAATATATGGGCGAAGTTTGCCGGTGAAAGTGAAGCGTCCGTCGTCGTAGGGAGCCATATTGACTCCGTACCGGACGGCGGCTGGCTGGACGGGGCCCTGGGTGTAGCGGCCGGCATGGGCTACGGCGCGTATTGCCTAGATGGAAAGAAGCCGAAGAAGACTTTGTATGTCGTCGGCTGGGTCGATGAGGAAGGTATGGCCTTCGGCAAGAGCTGCTTTGGGTCTGCCGTCGCCAGCGGTTCTATGACGGCCCAGTCGGCGGCGTCTCTGACAACGAAAGACGGGGAATCCTTCGCCGACGTGCTGCGAACGTGCGGATTGGACGGCGAGCGGATAGACGAGGCGAGGGCGGCCTTTGCAGCGCGGCAGGTCCAGGCCTATTTGGAACTGCACATCGAACAGGCGCCGCTGCTGGCGCAGAACAAGACGAGCGCTGCTTGCGTGTACGGCGTGTGCGGCTGCCACCGCGAGTACATTACGTTTACGGGACAGCAGAGCCATTGCGGTTCGCCTGTAGCGTTGCGGCGCGACGCCTTTTTAGCGGCTGCCGAAGCAACCGTTGATTTTAATAAAATAGCGTTGAAATACGGCGCGTACTGCACAGTCGGGCAAGTAGACGTCGCCCCCAATGTCGTGACCATTTCTCCCGGCCGCTGCCGCATTTCCTTGGATATCCGCTGCATCGACAAAGAAACGTTCCAGACGATGATAGACGAAGCCCGCGCCGCCTATGAAGGGCGGGCCAGGGAACACGGCGTAGCTGCAGCGCATGACGTCCTTTGGCACAAGGAGCCCGTATTGTTTGACGAAACGCTGAAAGAGCTGTGCCGTCGTGCCGTCCAGGAGGAAACGGGAAGGGACGCCGTCATGTATTCCGCTCCGCTCCACGACGCCGTAGAAATGGTCAAGGCCGCGCCGTCCATCATGATGTTCGTCATGTCGGACCCGGGTATTTCCCACTGCAAGGAAGAAGACACGCCGGAACCGGCTTTAAAAGAAGGCATCCGGGCCTTCCTGCGGCTCATCGAAGCCGTATTGGGAAGGTGAAATTTTCTTGACGGAAATTATAGATGTTTGCTATAATAATTCCGTTATGGAAAGGTGTCCGAGTGGTTTAAGGAGCTAGTCTTGAAAACTAGTGATGCGGCAACGCACCGTGGGTTCGAATCCCACCCTTTCCGCCAAGCAAACAACAGGGCTCGCCGGTTTTCGGCGGGCCCTGTTAGTTTACTAGTTTGAGCTGTTTTTTGGACAAGGGGTTTAAAAAAGGGGTTTATTTCATGAAAGACAGGCGCAGGAAGGCGTATTGGCAGCTTCCCTATGGCATAAAATCTGTCTGTGAGCGATTTCGTCCTGTCATAGCTGCGCCGTATGCGTCATCCTTGTGATACATTGAGCAGGGCGAAGGCGGACCAAATGGCCGTGATGATGATGTACAGGATAATCTGCGTTTTCGTGTAGTTGCGGCGCTGGCGATACAAGAGATACAAGCCGAGGGGCCAGCAGATGATGAGGGCAGCCCACAACATCCATTTTTTGTCATACCATTTCGTTTCCATACGTATATCCTCCTAATTTTTTGTTTTATAGGCAATAAAGCCGGCTTTGCGCAGTCCGAGGCTGCGTGTTTCGTCTGGAAGAAGGGCTCAGCGCGGCCGGCGGGAATCTATTTTGCCCGGAGAGTTTAGGTACAGCATAGAATACTTTTTTATCGCTGTCAATAACGGGGCGCGCTTATTCGTGCTCTTGAAAGCAGCGGCGGCGAGGCTGCGGCAACGCTGGCAGAGGGGCGCAAAGCGTTGAATTTTCGGCAGGGAATTGACAGTTTTTTTTCGTAAAAATATAATAGGAATGGAATAGCTGGAAAGCTGCAGGCGGCGTGTCTGCGGCGAAACATATATCGTATGGAGAGAAGTAAGGAGGTTCGTTATGTCGAGATTCCATGAGGAAGAAATTACCTGTCCCCAGTGCGGCAAAACCAGCCGGTTTAAGGTATGGGACAGCGTGAATACACAGACCGATGAAGAAATGAAGGACGCGGTGCGGTCGCTGGAAGCATTTACCATGCATTGTCCGCACTGCGGATACGAGCACGTCGTCAGCTATAATTTCTTGTATCATGATATGGATGGAGCTGTTATGATCTATCATGCTGCCGACGAAACGGGAGAGGAAACGGCGCGTCAGGCTTTTAAGCAAGCTATGGCGGTACTGCACGACGCGGCGCATTACGTCTGCCGCATCGTCCATTCCTTCGACGAAATGCTGGAAAAGCTCCGCATCGCTGACGCCGGTCTGGACGACCGCATTATCGCGTTGCTGAAGCTGCTGGCTGAACGGCAGGTGGAAGCCCAGTATCCCGAGTTTCATACGACGGGCTGTTATTTTATCCGGGACGAAGAGGGCAAGTTTATTATCCACCTCATTGACGATGGCACGAACGAAGCGCTGAACGTCGATTACGAAGCCAGCTTCGCTGAATTGTACGAAACGCTGCGGAACGAATTCAGCAAGGAATTGGAAGAACAGGCGAAGGACGTGCCGGTCATCGATAAGGACTGGGCCATTGCGTTTTTAGATACCGTTATGAAATAAACCGCTGTGAAGGGCAGCGGACATATCAAAGCTCGCGGGGCCATGCTTCCGCGGGCTTTTGCTGTAGCTGCAGGCAGGGCACGCAGGCTGCCCCGGGGGGAAGAGAAATGAGGGGGAATGGCCCTATTTACTTGCGAAGTGGCAAATATGTGTTATATAATTAAGGATATATGTAGGTTTTTAATTAGATGATTGTTTTTACCAAAGAAAAGGGGCTGTGATATGTATCACATAAGTGTTTTGACGGGACGTCAGGACGAAGATGATTTTGGAGAGCGGTTGCGGGATATTGCCCGCGTCGAATACTGCCCGGAAGCCGACGAAGACGTCATGGCTGACCGGCTGGAAGACGCCGACGTGATTATCTGCAAATCGGAACGGATTTCCGGCTCGCTTTTGGACCGGCTCGACGACTTGAAGCTCATCGTCATTTTATCGACGCGGTATGACAACGTCGATTTGGATGGGGCTGCCCGCAACGGCGTTCTCGTCGTCAATAACATGTCGTACTGCGTCGACGATATTGCCGACCATACGTGCGCTATGATATTGGCGCTGATTCGGCAGCTGCCGGAATACTTGACGGACATCAACGTCAACAGCCGCTGGGAATACGGCTCCGTGGCCTGGCCTATCCACCGCGTGAGCAGCAACCTCATCGGCCTCGTCGGCTTCGGCCATATCGGACGGGCCGTCGCGTCGCGCATGCAGGCCTTCGGCTGCAGCATTCAGGCGTACGACCCGTTTGTCAGTGAAGACATCATGAACGCGCATCATGTCCGTCCTGTCGATATGGACCAGCTGCTGGAGACGAGCGACGTCGTATCGCTCCATATGCCGCTGAATGAAACGACGCGGTATATTTTCCAGGATGAACAGTTCGAGCAGATGAAGCAGGGCGCTATGTTCGTCAACTGCTGCCGCGGCGGCCTGGCCGACGAAGCGGCGCTGTACCATGCCGTCGACGACGGGCATATCCGCAGCGCGGCGCTGGACGTCTTGTCTATGGAGCATCCCAGTCCGATGCTGCTTAAAATGATCGCCCGGCCGGAATTCCTGCTGACGCCTAACGTCAGCTTCCATTCGGTCGAAGCCGATAAGCAGGTCCGCGACGACGCCGAGACATATATCCGCCGGTTCTTCGAAGGGCGGCGGGACGAACTGCCGATCGTCGTAAAAGATACATATTAACATCGTGCATACAAGCGGCGTATCGGCGCAAGGGCGCCGGCGCGCCGCAGGATAAACCGACATACGAAGGGGGCTTTATGTCTTGCGCATTTGGAAATTCGCCGCAATGGCATGTCTTTGCTGCGCCCTGTTAGGGGGCTGCGGCCCGTCTTCCGACACGAAGACGGCAGCCGAGTCCGCCGCGCCGGCAGCGCAGCAGGAACAAGTGGAAATGGCCGTTCCCGAAAAAGGGATTCCGGTCCTCATGTATCATATGATAGGCGACGTGCCTGATAACGACGCCGTCCTGCTGGAATCGCACTTCCGCGAGCAGATGCAGTTTTTAAAGGACAACGGGTTCCATCCCATTACGCTGCAGCAGCTCCATGAATACATGACGGAAGGGAAGGCCGTCCCTGTAAAACCTGTCGTGCTGACCTTTGACGACGGGTATCCCGACACGTATTCCATCGTCATGCCCATCATGAAGGAATTCGGATTTCCCTGCACCGTATTCATCCCGACGTATGACGCCGACCAGGGTACGCGCCTGACATGGCAGCAGATCCAGGAAATGAAAGACGCAGGCATTACTATCGCTTCGCACAGCTACCGTCATGAACGCCTGACCGAGCTTTCGGCGGCAGCCGTCGAAGAAGACGTGCAAAAGAGCCAGGCAGAGCTGAAGCAGCGCCTGGGTATCGACAACGAATTTTTCTGCTATCCCTATGGCCGGGTCAACGAGGCCGTCGAAGACGTCATGAAAAAGCACGGCATCAAGCTGGCCGTCACCATGAATCCGGGATGGGCGAAGCGCGGCGACAATCCCTATGCCGTCAACCGCATCTGGATTGGCAACGCCGTCGATATAGGAAACTTTGAGCAGCGCGTTACGACAGAGCAGTACGAAGAACGATAACGCCGGGTCTATCTTTACATTTCTGAGGTAACTATGAAGAAACATTTCAAAGATATTTGCAAATTTTTAATAGTATTGCTGGTCTTTTTCGGCGTGACGTCGCCTGTCGTCGTACTGTTCGGCCCCTTTGACAACATCAAGCGGACCGTCGTCGGCGCGATTTTAAAGAGCCGCCATCCCCAGTACATTACGTGGCTTTTTTCTCAGGAAGAAATCGATAAAATACTGGGCGGCATCAGCACGGCGCCGAAGCAGGAGCTGTTTACGTTTACGGCCCGTACCGACTCCACCTTGAATTTGAAGCAGATCGAATCGAGCCGCTTCAAGGGCTTTTTGCTGGAAATCCCCGACCCGAAGCGCATCGAAGTGGCGACGGCGGAAAACATGGATGAGAAAGGCGACACGACGAGCGGCATCGCCAAGCGGCACGACGCCGTGGCGGCTATCAATGCCGGCGGTTTCTATGATGCCAACGGCACCGGCACGGGCCGCAGCCCGTACGGCTTTATCATCCATGACGGGCGATTCCTCCTGGGGCAGAATTCCCTCGACGTAGAAGTAAACGAGTTCGTCGGCTTCAATGAAGATGGAAACCTCATCGCCGGCACGTACAGCAAGGGCGAAATCATCGAAATGGGCGCGAAAGAAGGCATCTCCTTCGGCCCGGCCCTCATCGTCAACGGCGAAAAGATGATTACTGACGGCGACGGCGGCTGGGGCGTCGGCCCCCGTACGGCTATCGGCCAGCGCAAAGACGGCACGGTGCTGTTCCTGGTCATCGACGGCCGTCAGCCCGGCTATTCTGTCGGCGCGACGCTTCGGGACCTGCAGAATATCCTTTATGAAGAAGGCGCGGTCATCGCGGCTAATTTGGACGGAGGCTCCAGCTCGACGCTGTACCTCAACGGCAATGTAGTGAACAAACCGGCGGACTTGCTGGGCGAACGCATGATTCCGACGGCATTTATCGTCAAATAGGAGGTATGTATGAACACGAAACGAGTTCTCTTAGCCTTCGTTGTCGGCATTGCCGTCCAGGCAGGCGTATATTTATATTTGGACAGGGTGCTCTTTGCGCCGGCTTCGGATTTCCAGATCGCCGGCACGAACCAGCAGGAAGCCCTGGGCTTCGGCGTAGAGCCGAACGGCCAGTCCTATTATTCCTTTGACAAGCGGTTTATGGCGACTATTGTCGACGACCAGGTGTCGATTTACGAAGCCGGTAAGAAGGGCGAGCCGCAGCGCATCAACCTGCACGGCAAGAAGGTATCCTTCTTCGAATGGCTGCCGGACCGCAATCTGGCTATCTTCGCTACTTACGGCTACGATAACGAGTCGGGCAATTACGAAGTCCACATCGCCCAGTACGACCCGGTATATCCCGAACGGGAGCTGGACACGCCTATCGAAGATGCGCCGGAAGACAGCAAGATCGTCGACGTAGCCTACTCGACGGCGACGAACGTCGTATACATGAAGCTGGAAGTGGCTCCCGAACGGTACCGCATCTACCGTACCGACGCCAACTACGACACGCGGCGCATCCACGTCCAGGCTGAAAACATCGGCCGCATCGCCGTATTCTACGACGAAGACATCTTCTTCTACGATAACCTGCGCACCGGCGTCGTCTACATGTTCGAAGGTGCGACGAGCAGCTGGCGGGAAATCTCGCCGGTCGGCAAGTACCGCCTCGTCGGCATCGACGGCCAGGATATTTACGTCGCCGAGCTGAACCGCGACGACAAGGTCATTGCGGCATACCGCGGCCGCCTGCGCCAAGGCTTCACGAAGATAGCGACATATAAAACGCCGGAAGACTTTTCCAAGCTGACCCTCAACAGCATGCTGGAAGCGTCGGATAAGATGGAAAGCTCCGGCGATACAAACAAGTAAGGTGATACGATGGCAAAGCATAAAATCCCCAAGAACCGGTCTCTCGAAGACATGTTCAAGGGCGTAAAAGAAGAAATAACCTTTGAAACGGCCGATTGGGACGACGAACCGGCGGCAAAGCCCCGCGTCGTTCAGAAACCGGCAAAAAAGCAGACGGCGTCGGATTTCCGCAAGCAGTTCTTCACGGACGACTTGCAGGAAAAGGTCGGCTCCCTGCTGTTGGAAATCAAGATGGCCTACTATAAAGACGGCGTCGGAGATATTTCCCTGGAAGTCGTCAAGGACGGCCGCAACGTCGTCATCAAGACGGGGCCGAAGACAAGTAAGAAGACTCGCTGAGTCTGTATTGGGGGACGCTGGGCGTTCCCCTTTTTTTCATGAAGCCGCCCGGCAGGAGGGACTATGGTTACGAGAGAAGACATGATGCGCCGCTATCCGAACTGCGGCGTCATCGAAGAAGAATTTGAAAACTCCAAATGGTTTTCCGTATTCATGCAGCTCGTCTTCACCTTGGTCGGTATGTATTTCTTCTGGCTCATGCTCGGTGAAGCGACGCTGGCGGCACGCCTGGACAACATCGCCGTCCTGCTGTTCTGCCTGTGGCGCATCCACAGACAGCGCGACGTCGTCTGCTTCGTCACCGACAAGGGCCTCATCGTGCGCCGCCAGTTCATGTCTCTCCGGGAATTTTGCGACGAGCAGATTCACGAAGAGCGCAGCTTCGTCTTCCTCCCTTACAAGGATATTTTTCTCATCTCCGACAACTGGCAGGAAATCGAGCTGGGCAAGGCCGAAGAAGGGGGTATCGCCGTGCTGCCGGTCCACATGCAGTTCTTGTCCAGGAAAAACAAGCAGCGCATCATCGACCGCATCAAGGAATGGCAGGAGACGCACGACGACGAATCGTAGGGCACAAGAAGAGAAAGACGAGCGTAAAAAAGAGATTTGAAGAGGATAAGAGCAAAATAAAGGGGATTCATGAAAAAATTCCATCATTTTGAATAGCGAAAACTCTTTATTATTTTAACGAAATAAAGTAAAATAAGGACTGTATTTAGAACTGTGTAAGATATGAAGGGGAGATTCAAGATGATGTGGAAACGGTTGGCAGTCGTAGGGGCGGCTGCACTTGTAGCAATGAATATAGTCGGCTGCGGCAGCGAGGGGTCTAAGGATAGCGCCGCAGCGGAACGAAATAAAATCGTCATCGGGCTGGACGACAACTTCCCGCCCTTCGGCTTTCACGACGAAAAAGGCGAGCTCGTAGGTTTCGACATCGACATGGCGAAGGAAGCGGCGAAGCGCCTGGGCATGGAAGTCGAATTCAAGTCCGTCGACTGGGACAGCAAGGAAACGGAGCTGACGAGCAAGCGCATCGACGCTATCTGGAACGGCTTGTCCATCACGCCGGAACGAGAAAAGAACATTCTCTTCTCCCGGCCCTATCAGAATGGCCCGCAGATCCTGTTAGTCCGCGGCGATTCGCCTATTCAGGGCAAGGCCGACCTGGCCGGCAAGATCGTCGGCACCCAGCAGAGCAGCACGGGCCTCGAAGCGATCAACGCTGAGCCGGAGCTGCGCGATTCCTTTAAGGAACTGAAGCAGTATTCGGACAACGTCACGTCCTTCATGGATTTGGAAGTCGGCCGCATCGACGCCGTAGTCGTAGCCTTGACGACGGCAGCATACTTCAAGCAGCAGAACAACGCCGATTTCCGCATTATCGACGTGGGCTATCCCAGCATTCCCTGCGGCGTCGGCATGCGCAAGGACGATACGGAGCTGAAGGCAAAGCTGGACAAGGTATTGGAAGACATGCACAACGACGGCACGTCTAAGAAGATTTCGGAAAAATGGTTTGGCATGGACGTATCCATGTAGGAGGTATGGAAAATGGACGTAAAAAAATTAGCAGCTGTAGGAATGGCAGCGGTAGCGGCAATGACGATGCTGGCCGGCTGCGGCGGTGAAGAAAAGACGGCTGATAAGCTGCCTGATAAAATCGTCATCGGTCTCGACGACAATTTCCCGCCTATGGGCTTCCGCGATGACAGCGGCAATATCGTAGGCTTTGACATCGACCTGGCTACGGAAGCAGGCAAGCGTATGGGTATTCCCGTCGAGTTCAAGCCTATCGACTGGGACAGCAAGGAAGCGGCCTTGAAGAGCAAGCAGGTCGACATGCTCTGGAACGGGTTGACTATTACGGAAGAACGGGCCAAGCAGATCGCCTTCTCCAAGCCGTATCTGGACAACGCCCAGATCCTCGTCGTCCGGGCCGATTCGCCCATTGCCGACCGGGCGGGCCTGTCGGGCAAGATCATCGGCACCCAGGAAGGTAGCAGCTCTATCGATGCCTTGGAAAAACAGCCGGAATTTAAAAACTCCCTTCAGGAAGTCAAACGGTACGGCGATTTCGTCGCCGCCTTCATGGACTTGGAACTGGAACGCATCGACGGTATCCTCGTGGACAGCGTCGTAGGCCGCTACTACATGAGCAAGAAGCCGGGACAGTTCAAGGTCATCGACAACAAGATGGGCGACGAACAGTACGGCATCGGCATGCGCCAGGAAGACAAAATGCTTCAGGACAAGCTCAACGAAACCTTGAAGCAGATGAGCGCCGACGGCACCATGACCAAGATTTCCCAGAAATGGTTCGGCGAAGACATTACGATCAAAGTAGAATAATCACGAAGGGCCCAGCAGGTGATAGCATGCAGAGGGCGAGGGGCGGCGGCTCCGCGCTTTCTGCGCCTATCACCTTATGTGCGTCTTTACGGCCCTTGTAAGCGAGGAGACACCATGGAGTATTTATTGAATATTGTCCCGGCTATTGCCGGAGGGTTGGAAATCACCCTGCAGATTTTTGTCATTACTATCGTACTGAGCCTGCCCCTTGGCATTCTCATGTCTATTGCCCGCATTTCGCGCATTATGCCCCTGCGGAAATTCATGGGCGCCTATATTTACGTCATGCGCGGCACGCCGCTCATGCTCCAGATCTTATTCATTTATTACGGCCTGCCTTTTATTATCGAAGGCCTGCGCCTGCCCGATTTCCCGGCGGCTATCATCGCCTTCGTATTCAACTACGCGGCGTACTTTGCGGAAATTTTCCGCGGCGGTATCCAGTCTATCGACAAGGGCCAGTACGAAGGGGCTAAGGTTCTCGGCATGACCTACGTCCAGACCATGCGGCGCATTATCCTGCCCCAGGTCGTCAAACGCGTCCTGCCGCCGGTGGCTAACGAAACGATCAACCTCCTGAAGGATACGTCCCTGGTCTACATCCTGGCCATGAACGACATCCTGCGCATTACGCGCTCCATCGTACAGCGCGACTTCGACACGACGGCCTTCGTCGTCGCCGCCGTGTTCTACCTGTTCTTTACCTTTATTCTGACAAAGGTATTCACCTATCTGGAAAAACGCTACGCCGTATACGACGAATAAAGGAGGAAACGACACGATGAGTTTTATTGAAATGGATCATATACGCAAGCAATTTGGCAATCTGGAAGTCTTAAAGGACGTGACGCTCCACGTCGACGAAGGAGAAGTCGTCTCGATCATCGGCCCGTCGGGCAGCGGCAAGAGTACCTTCCTGCGCTGCCTGTGCCAGCTCGAAACCATCGACGGCGGCACGATTACCGTCGACGGCGACGTCATGGTCAGCCAGCCCGAAGGCAGCCGCCGTTCCGTCTACGCCCCGCCGGCCCAGGTGCGGGCTATCTGCCGCCGCATGGGCATGTGCTTCCAGCACTTCAACCTCTTTCCTCATATGACCGTCCTCGACAACATCCTTGAAGCGCCGCGCATCGTCAAGGGCATGAAGACCGAAGACATCATGCCGACGGCGGAAGAGCTGCTGAAAAAGGTCGGCCTGTGGGAGAAACGGGACGAATACCCGTCGCGCCTGTCCGGCGGCCAGCAGCAGCGCGTAGCCATCGCCCGCGCCTTGGCTATGAATCCGGACATCATGCTGTTCGATGAACCGACGTCGGCTCTCGACCCGGAACTGACAGGCGAAGTCCTGCGGACGATCAAGCAGCTGGCCGACGAAGAAATGACTATGATTATCGTCACTCATGAAATGGCCTTTGCGAAAGAAGTGGCCGATCGGGTCATTTTCATGGCTGACGGTCTTATCCAGGAAGAAGGCACGCCCCAGCAAGTCTTCGAAAACCCGCAAAACGAACGGACGAAAAGCTTTCTCAAATCCATGCTGCGCTTCTAATGGAATATACCGGCACAGGTACTTTTGCCTGTGCCGTTTATTTTGCGTTGCACAGTCGATTATACATGCCCTTGATGCTGAACATAACCTCTATGATAGAAATATATATGATTTTTATGAAAAAGAGTATCTTTTTTCGTTAAAATAGTGTAAAATAGTCATAGTGGCATATAGCGTTTCTCCTGACATAATAGGTTGCTTTCGCAGACACCATTATGTCAAGATAAGCGCTATATGCCGTTTTTTATATTGGACATCCTGACTCAGGCATTTGCAGTCCTTGAAATATGATAAAAAACATCTTATTTATAGAAGAGAGGTACTCATGAATACACGAAAGCTTCAACGGACTATTTTTTTAGGATTGGCGATGAGTATGTGGGGACATGCCGGCGCAGCGGCAGAGACCATTCAGCTTAAGGAATCCATGAACAATGCATATATTGCGGCCCATCATACGCATCGATATGATGGAGAAGCCGTGAGCATTGATCCTACAGATAAAACAAAGCCAGCGATTGAGCTGAAATATGAAAAGGAAGTGGAAATCCACGCTGATTCGTCAATTCGTCTTGATGGTCATACCGGTATCAAGACGGATCATTCGGATATCCTGCTGCAAGCCGGTAGCAATACAGATATTACAGCTGTAAGTGAGGATAGAGACGATGCTTATGGAATGTATAACGCTGTTGGCCATATAGATGTCATGGGAACCAACAACTCCATTACTGCAAAAAGTACTGGTAATTCCCGAGGAATCGGTATTTCCTCAGGGGGAATCGGTGATGCTGATAACTGGGAGGCAGAGATTTCTTTGCAGGCTCAAGGTGAAAACCGCATTGCAGCCGATACCATTGGCATTGAATTCGGCATGGGCAGTACCATTACGTTATCAGGCAGCCATAATATTGTACAGGCTGGCCAGATAGGCTTGTATTCCTGGTGGGGCGGATGGCGCGGTGATGAATCGGTTCTCGTTGTCAATGGAGAAAATAGTGACATTATGGCTGGCAATGACGGCGGCGACGCTTTTGGCGTACAGTTTGAACGGGCGCATCTCGTCCTTGACGGGACATCTCCGAGGCTGGTGTTGTCAGCGGCGAGCACGACGGGCAGTGCGACGGGAATATACCTGCTGGATTCGACGATGACGTCCCGCCTTTCGGATGTAGCCATTGCTGCGTCGACAGACACGGCTGCCGACGCAGCCGGCATACGGACAGACAAGGGAAGCCGTGATAAGGCCGTGGCTGTTACAGCCAAAGGTATGACGATTCTCAGCCGTGCTGGCGTGCAGGGGAGGGCTATGGGAATCGAATCGACTGCCGGTGTGGCTGCTGTGCAGGCTGATAAGCTGTATATTCAGACGATGACTTCTGGTGAGGAATCTCTGGGCATAGGGCTGGAAGCGACGACAGGAAACATAGCCGTACAGGCCGGAACTGTACAGATACAAAATGAATCCTCCTATGCCGGCCGCACGATAGGGATTCACGCGGAAAAGACGAATGATTCATCGGGGACGGTGACGGTACAAGCGCAGACGATTGCCGTGCAGACTGCTGACGGCAGCGGTACTGCGATACAGGCGGCAGCAGGCGGCGTTGTCCAGTTGGAGGCACAGGAAAGAGATGACTACGGCATCCGGCTGGAAGGGGCTGTTGCAGGACGCGGCAGCGCTTCGATTCGTCTGGAAAGCCAGGGCGGAACGGTTATTTCTTCTCGGGCAGCTGTGCAGGGAACGAATGGAGAACTATATCATAATGCCGTCTTTGCTGACGGGCAGGCTGCTGTGTCTATCGCGGCTGAACGGGGACGCAATGTGATACAAAGTATGGGCACGGCGCAGCAGCGTACTGTCTGGGCGGCAGACGGCGGCACTATTGCTGTTCGCGGGACGACCAGCATTCAACCAGGAGATGTACAGGCAGAAGCCATCGCTGCCGGTGATGAGACAGCAGCCGCCGGAACGGTACGGAGCCGTGTCGATATGGCTTATGGTGACGGCAGCGCTGTTGCAGGACAGATAACGGCAATGGCCGGCGGCGACGTGACCCTTGCTTCGCTGTCCGGTACGGAGAGCGTGCAGATAGACGGCAATGTGGCTGCAACGCGCGGCGGGACAGCAACGCTTCGCCTTGACGGACACAGTACATGGACCGGCAGGGCGGATACCCATGGAGCAGCAGCCGATAAAGGAGTGATTCACCTTGTGCTGGGAGATAACGCGGTGTGGCACGTACAAGGACAGAGCCGGCTGTCTTCTTTGCAAGGAAGAGGTACGGTAGATATGGCGTCCCACACGGGTAAGCATAATGAATCCTATGCCTTGCATGTGGACCGCCTGGAAGGAAACCATGCCTTTGTTATGAATTTGAACCGTAACGACCATGCGCACAGTGATATGTTGTATATTGATGACAGTACATCGGCCGGTACGCAGACCGTTCAGTTTGGAACGATTACCGGCATGGAAGACATGACCGATGGAAAAACGATTCGCTTTGCTACGGTCAATGCCAAACCGGAAACGCTGACCTTTGACAGCTCCGAGTACCCGACACTGCGCCATGTACGCATACGCGACAAAGGCATTATGGATGCAGCTTTCAGCATTGGCTATGAAGCCTTTTCTGCTGGCAGCAGCGACAATATTGGCTATAACGGCGCAGAGGCTTCGGCAGATAAACCAGGCGAAGCCTACGTAGAATCCGTATATTCTGAAGGAACGAATTGGTTTGTCCGGCGAGAAATGCAGGACGATGTCCTGTCTGACGCTGGAAAGACGATTATCGCCATGTCCCGTATTAACTACTCCAACGCTATCTATATGGATAGACTGAACAAGCGCATGGGCGAAGCGCGGTACATCGACGGCGATGAAGGGCTCTGGGTGCGCATGCGTCATGACCGCATCGGCAAGTCCGACGCCTTCCGCAGCATGAATACCATGATGGAACTGGGCTACGATACGCGGGTGAACGACCGGGAAGACGGAGAACACCGTCAGGGCGTGGCCATCGACTACATGCGCGGCACGGCGGACTACAAGAACGTAGCCGGTGAAGGCGACGTACGGCGCGGCGGCATCTGGTTCTACGATACGTGGCTGGGCAATAAGGGCCATTACACGGACTACGTCTTGAAGTTCGGCAGATTGTCCAATGATTTCGAGCTGTACACGAGAACCCTCGGCGAAAAAGTCACCGGCGACTACAGCAACTTCGTTTACTCGGCCAGCGCCGAATACGGCCGCAAGAAAGACCTGGGCAACAACTGGTACATCGAGCCTCAGGCTCAGATCCAGTACGCTCATGTCACTGACGCGGACTACACGACGAGCCAGGATACGCACGTCCAGCTCGACGCCATCGACAGCTTGATTGGCCGCGTCGGCTTCCGCCTCGGCAAGGATATGGGCGAAAACAATACCTTCTATGTGAAGGCCGACGTGCTCCATGAATTCCTGGGTGATCAGGACATCAGCGCCTTCGACGACACAGGCCGCCTCGATACGACGTACGAAAACGAAGGCACATGGTATGACGTAGGCCTCGGCTTCTCCCATCAGTTCAGCAAAGGGACGTACATGTTCCTCGACGTGGAAAAGACCTTCGGCAATGACAATGAAGATACATACCAGTTCAACGTCGGCATGAACTGGAAGGTTTAAGGTCGGCTATGGAACGGGAAGCAGTCTGCCCGGTCTGCGGAAAGACGTTTGTGGCAGACCGGTCGACGCAGCGATATTGCAGCGCCGCCTGCCGGCGCTACGCCTACCGCCATCGGGACGAAGCACCGCCGTCTCAGAGGGCCGTTGGAAAGACGCTGCGATCCTTTCGCTGCATCCGCTGCGGCAAGCAGGTCGTCGTGACCCAGGGGGCGGACAAGCGGAGAAAATTCTGCTCGCCCCACTGCGAGCGGCTGTACTGGAAGCATTCCAAAAACGTGGAGTCCCAGCCCGTACAGCATAGCTTCTGCTGCCGGAACTGCGGCGTCCTCGTGGAAATACGGGACGCCAAGGACAGGCGGACGGCCTTCTGCAGCGCCGATTGCCGCAAGCAATGGTTTTCCTTACATAGAAACAGATAATATACGACAAGAGCCGGCCCATCCATGCGATGACCGGCTCTTGCCATTTATGAAATATACTTGACGCTGGGAGCGCCATCCAGTACAATAAAGGTGAAAAAACAAGGTGCTGCGCCGACAAACGGTTAACCCAAAATATTTTATGGCAACAAAAATAGTCGCATTAGTTGGTAGCTAAAGGGGCGGCTATTTTTGTTTATGCGAAATGAGATAGAACAATACTATCAGCAGCACTAGAGTAGTATTGATAGAATCCATACGCATCACCCCGCTTTCGGGGCATGATTACCGCCTGCCGTTTGGTGTACGCAGCACCTCTTGGGATAGCGTACAGGAAAGAGTGGGCCGTGTCAAGAGACGGATAAATCATATGTTTGCTGAATCGGCATATGCCTTGACGGCTCGGAAGGGGTATGCTATGATGAACATGAAAACGAGGTGCTGCGCCGACAAACGGTTAGCCCCTCTAGTTAACGAACAAAGATAGTCGCCAAGTAGAAGTGGAGCTCTAATGGGCGGCTATTTTTGTTTGTGCGAAATGAGATAGAACAATACTATCAGCAGCACTAGAGTAGTATTGATAGAATCCATACGCATCACCCCGCTTCCGGGGCGCAATTACCGCCTGCCGTTTGGTGTACGCAGCACCTCTTGGGATAGCGTACAGGAAAGAGTGGGCCGTGTCAAGAGACAGATAAACCATATGTTTGCTGAATCGGCATATGCCTTGACGGCTCGGAAGGGGTATGCTATGATGAACATGAAAACGAGGTGTTGCGCCGACAAACGGTCAGCCCCTATATGTTAAGCAACAAAGATAGTCGCAACAGTTGGGCGCTGGCGGCTATTTTTGTTTATGCGATATAAGATAGAACAATACTATTAGCAGCACTAAGGTAGTATTGATAGAATCCATACGCATCACCCCGCTTCCGGGGCACGATTACCGCCTGACGTTTGGTGTACGCAGCACCTCTTGGTATGGTGTACAGGATGGACTGCACCGTGTCAATGAAAGACAGACCGTATGTTTGCTGAATTGATATACAATACGCACGAATAAAAGGAGCCTCTGTCAGAGAGACTCCTTTTTTGCTGTGTACAGATATTATTCGTTCGGCGTCAGGGCCTTGCCCGGTTTGACGAAGATCCAGGCGACGATGGCTACGATGCCGAAGAGAGACGTGGCGATGAAGGCGTCGTTCCAGCCGTAGTTGGTGACGAAGTAGGCTGTGACGATGGGGGCGAGGACGCCGCCGATGTTGCCCCAGAGGTTCATCCAGCCCGATACGGAGCCGGTGTATTTGCCGCCCAGGGAGATAACCGTGGCCCAGCTGGCGCTCATGGAGAAGCCTAATGCGCCGAGAGAGACGGTCATCCAGAAGATGTTCATTTCGGCACTCGGCGTATGTGCGGCGACGTACAGGCCGATAGAGGTGACGGCGACGCCGGCCATAGCCGTGAAGGTACGCATGGTGTACTGCCGTTCGCTGTTTTTGCCGTTGGCCATTTTATCGGAAATATAACCGGCGACGAAGACCATGGCCATGAGGGCGATCCACGGGAAGGAAGCCCAGATGCCCATAGCTTTCAGGGACAGGTTGTGCACTTCCGTCAGGTACAGGGGCAGCCAGGCCAGGAAGACGTACATGATGTAGTCGACGACCATGAACTGAATGCCGACGGCCCAGAACTGGGACGAGCGGAGGAATTTGCTCCACGGGGCGACGCTTTTCTTTTCACTGGCAGCGGCGCGGCCTTCGGTGATATGAGCGTATTCGGCTTCGTTGACGTAGGGGCTGTGAGCCGGGTTATCGTGGGCGTATTTGTGCCATACCCAGGCCAGGACGATGCCGACGAGGCCGAAGATGATGAATACGGCATGCCAGCCCATGGCGGCCATGAGGGCGACCGTAATGGCCGGGCCGACGACGGGGCCGAAGAAGGTGCCCATGAGGATGGACGAGCTGGCCTTGCCCTTTTCACGGGTATTGAACCAGCTGAAGGTCGCTGCTCCCAAGGCCGGGAAGACCGGGCCTTCGCCCATGCCGAAGAGCAGGCGGACGGCGGCGAAGCTGACCTTGCCTTTGGCAAAGGCTGTCAGAGCCGTGAAGATAGACCACCAGAGAATGGCCAGGGCGCCGGTGCGGCGCAGGCCCAGCTTTTCGGCGAGCATGCCGCCGGGAACCTGCATGAGTGCGTAGCCTGCGAAGAAACACGTCTGAATGAAGCCCATATCAATTTTTGTAAAACCGAATTCTTGCATGATGACAGGTGTCGCTACGGATAAATTGACGCGGTCCATGTAAGCTACAAAGCTGATTAAAAAGATAAGAAAGGCGATTTTCCAGCGGAAATTCGTCCTTGCCGGCGCAGCTGCCGCGGCGGTTTGTTGTCTTTCCATTGCATTTTCCATACGATACTCCCCCTTGATAGATCATTTCCTCAAACTGCCATGTATACGAAAAGCCCCTGCCGTCTCGACGATGGAGACGGCAGGGGCGAAGGCTCGCGGTACCACCCTGCTTTATCACTTAGGGCCCGAAGGCTGTCCTTAACGCTGACATACGGCTGCGCCTCCCGTGCAGGACGCTCGGCGCGGCAGCTCGCAGGCGATGTCGAAGTAGGTCTGTTTCTGGTCCGGCTCTCACCGCTGCCGGATTCTCTGTAGGAAAGGGAAACCTGTTCTTTACCTGGTCATGGCCTGTATAGGCTCCGCATATATGCGGGGCGTTTTGAGGTGTTGAACTTATTATCCATGGATACAGGTCGTTTGTCAAGAGGATTTTTTAGGGATTTACCGGGTTAAACGTTATAATATTTGAGTTAAACGTTAAAATTTTTAAGCTTTATTCGTAGCGCAGGGCTTCGATGGGGTCGAGGCGAGCCGCTTTGCGGGCCGGGTAAATGCCGAAGAACAGGCCGATGCCGACGGAAAAGCCAAAGGAAATGACGATAGGAGCGGCTGTGATGACCGTCGTAAACAGGCCGAGCTCGGCGATGCCCATAGCCAGGCCGACGCCGCAGGCAACGCCTAAGAGGCCGCCGATGACGCCGATGACGACTGACTCGATGAGAAACTGCATCATGATGTTGCGGAAGGTCGCGCCAAGGGCCTTGCGGATGCCGATTTCCCGCGTCCGTTCCGTGACGGATACCATCATGATGTTCATGATGCCGATGCCGCCGACGATGAGGGAAATGGCGGCGATGCTGCCGAGGAACAAGGTAAGCATCGTCGTCGTGTCGTTCATCGTTTCCATGAGGCTGGTCAGATTGCGGACGGTGAAGTCGTCTTCTTTATCGCCGACGATGTGATGGCGCTGGCGGAGGAGAGATTCGACCTGGCCCTGTACGTATTCGATGCGGTCGGCGCTCGATACCTGGATGTTGATGGAGCGGATGTACGTAATGCCCATGAGGCGTTCCTGAGCCGTCGTCAGAGGGATGATGACGATGTCGTCCTGGTCGCTGCCCATAGACGACTGGCCCTTGCTTTCGAGGACGCCGACGACCTTATAGGGCTGGCCGTTGATGCGGATGTTCTTGCCGACGGGGTTCTGGGCGTCGAAGAGGTTGGCGGCGACGGTCGTGCCGATGACGGCGATGCGGTTGCGCGAGTTGACGTCAGCCTGAGTGATGAACGAGCCCGTCGATACGGACAGGTCGCGGATCTGCAGGTATTCCGGCGTGACGCCGTAGACCGACGAGTTCCAGTTCTGGTTGCCGTTGACGATCTGGTACGAGCTGTTGACCGTCGGCGATACGTAGTCGATGTTCTTTATCTTTTTCTTAATGGCTTCGGCGTCTTCCAGCTTCAGACGCTGGCTGGAGCCGGCTGCCGAACGGACGCCGCCCTGGTTCGTCGAGCCCGGCGTGACGATGAGCATGTTGCTGCCCAGGCTGGCGATAGAGTCGGTGACGTTCTGGCGGACGCCCATGCCGATGGAAATCATAGCGATGACGGCGCCGACGCCGATGATGATGCCCAGCATGGTGAGGATGGAGCGGAGCTTGTTGGACAGGAGGGCCGTAATGGCGATCTGCACGCTTTCTTTAAACAACATCCATGACGACCCCCTTTCCTTCGTCCCGCGTAATCAGGCCGTCGCACATGAGGAGCTGGCGGCTGGCGCAGGCGGCGATTTCCGGCTCGTGGGTGACGAGGATGACCGTCTTATGGTCTTCGTGGAGGGATTCGAAAATCGCCATGATTTCCTTTGTCGACTTCGTGTCGAGGTTCCCCGTCGGTTCGTCGGCCATGATGATGCTCGGCTCGTTGACCAGTGCCCTGGCAATGGCTACGCGCTGGCGCTGGCCGCCGGACAGCTCGTTGGGCTTGTGGTGGGCCCACGTAGCCAGTCCTACGGCTTCGAGCTTTTTCATAGCCCGCTGGGTCCGTTCCTTATGGCCGACGCCGGCGTAGACTAAGGGCAGGGCGACATTTTCCAGCGCTGTAATGCGCGACAGGAGGTTAAAGTTCTGGAAGACGAAGCCGATGCGCTGGTTCCGTGTGACGGCCAGCTCGTCGTCGCTCAGGTGGGCAACTTCCTTGCCGCTGAGCTTGTACGACCCTTCCGTGGGCCTGTCGAGGCAGCCGAGGATATTCATGAGCGTCGATTTCCCTGAGCCGGACGGGCCCATAAGGGCGGCGAATTCGCCTTTCTTGATGGTTAGGGTAATGCCGGCCAGAGCAGCGAAGTCCTCTCCGCCGATATGATATATTTTTTTAATATCTTTTAATTCGATTACGTTTTCCATAGGTTTCTCCCTTGCGAGGATGCTACATGCGAGGCGGCGGTCCTTGACGCTGGTTTTTATTCTGGGAGCTCGTCGCCTTGGCGGCCGTGTAGGTAATGGAAATCTTGTCGCCTACGTCGAGGCCCGACAGGATTTCTACGAATTCATCGCTGTAAATGCCTGTCGTAACCGGTACCTGTTCGGTATGGCCGGCGCTGTTGACGCGCAGGACATAGGAACCCTTGTCATTGGTCTTGAGGGCTGCGATGGGGACGACCATGGCGTTTTCCTTTTCCGACGTATTGATGTCTACGCGGGCCGTCATGCCGATGCGCAGCTCGTCGTTCGGGTCGTCTACGTCAAGGGTGACGTAGTAATAAATGACGCTGCCCGACGAAGACGAGGACGATGTGGTGCTGGACGTGCCCGTTGTGTTCCACGTATTGCTCGTGTCGGTCTGGGAAATCTTTGATACGCGGGCCGTAAAGGTCTTATCCATATAGGTGTCGACGGTGAAGGTCGCCGTCTGGCCTACCTGGATCTGGCCGATATCCGTTTCGTCGATTTTGGCTAAAATCTGCTTCTGCGACGTGTCGGCAATGTACATGATGACCGTCGGGTTGTTGTTGCCTTGTACGGCCATGGTGCCGACGCTCTTCGGTTCGCCGACGACGATGCCGTCCATCGGGGCGGTGATGACCGTTTCGGCTACGTCCGATTCGGCTTCGTTGAGCTGGCTGACAGCTGTATCGTAGTTGAATTCGGCGTTGTCCAGGGCCTGCTTCGTATCGGCTCCGACTGCGTACAGCTCCTTGGCACGGTTATATTCTCGCAGCGTATTGGTAACGCGGAACTGGGCCTGGTCGCGCTGGGCCTGATAGTCCTTGCCGTCGAGGATAGCGACGGTCTGGCCGGCTGTGACATGGTCATTTTCCTTGACCAGTATCTGACTGATACGGGCCGTAATTTTCGGCGATACTTCAACGGAATTAACCGGCTTGATCGTACCTGTCGCCGAGACTGTAGACTTCAAGTTCATGCGGACGACTTTTGCCGTTTCTACTGCCGCGGCCTGAGCTTCGGCCTGCTTGGTCTGATAGTATTGGTAGCCGCCGAACGCGCAGGCTGCGATGACGACGGCGGCGACAGCCATTTTTACCTTCTTGTTGATATTCATAGTAAATCTCCCCTGCGAATTCATTTTCTTGCTTATACAAAGTATATCATGACAGTAAAGAAAATAAGAGGCAAAATGACGATTTTAGTCGAAACTGTAACAATTCGCCTAAAATTGTAGGGAAATTGCTATAAAAGAAGGGGAATTTGCCAAGAAACGGCGGCTGCAAAGGGGACGCTGTTTTTAGATTTACATTGACAACGTATATCAATATAAACTTGTTATTCTAAGACGTAAAAAACGAAGCGATGCGCCCGTTGGATAAGAAACACGCCGCCCTGAGATAGGACGGCGTCGATTGATAGAATTTATTTTTCCGGTAAGGGCGAGTAGTGGATGTGGACGATTTTCCAGCTGGTATCCTCACGAACTAAAAACTGCGATTCCCGTCCCTGTGTATGGACGGCAGAGCCGTCTTCGCGGGCTGTAGCATAAAAATCCCATTCGAATTCAAGGACAGCCGTGTCGCCGTACTGGGCGCAGCGCAGGTGCTTGGGGACTAACTCGCGTTTAGAAAAGCGGGCCTCCATCGTATCCCGGTAAAAATGCTGCACGACCTCGGAAAAGGAATGCTCGTAGCCCGACGGGTGAATAAAGGATACGGCGCCGTCCTGCTTCCAAAGGGATTTGGCCAGGGCCATATCGCAGGTATTCACAGAACGGGCGTAGGCTTGGACGAATGCTTCCATATCTTGCGTAAACGTAGGGTTTTCCATGACGATTCCTCCTTACAGACAATGTTGTTGTTACGGGAACATTGTACTATAGGAAGCGCCTGTTGGCAATGAATCGTAGATAGTAGTCTGAATGGACAAATGGCTCGTGATTATAGATAAAAGATACCGATAAATATTCTACAAAAGAATTAATAATTAGCAAAAATAATTCCAAAAAAGCATTGACTAAGAGCCCGATTTGATTTATAGTATGGTCAGCAGGCGAGATGAAACGGTGATGCCTGCAGGGAGGGATGCTATGATGAAGCGATTTTCTTTTGACCAGATGATCAATGTCATGGTACCGCTGCCGTTCAGCGGAGAAGCAAACGGCGAAGGCATTTACTGCCGCGGCGAAGATTTAGCCGCTTCTATCGGAGCGCAGCCTGTGCGCGACGGAGAACCGGTTCGCCAGATGGAAAGCCGTCAGTTTGATTTGACCGGCGTCTTTTGCCAGTACTGCTTTAACTAATTATGCTGCTTGTCCATACCATTTTTATCACATAAATCTTTCTATACTCTCTTTCGCGCCCTCGCCTCGTGCGGGGGCGTCTCCTTTTTCGGAACCCCCGGCGGCTGCCGGCCTTATGCCTGCTGTCCGCCGGGGTTCTTTCTTAGTCGTCTATGTCGATGCGTTCGCTTTTGAAGATAACCGGCCGCGTTTTGTCGCTGCATCAGGTAATTCTTATCTTCTCGTTATTAACCTGCCGCGTATGATAGAGCCGCCCTGCAAGGCTGCGCAGGCGCAGCGGCTGACGCAGTCCCACGCTTCGGAACAGAATTTGCCGTCCAGCATGTGCCAGAAATCGCCGAGTTCGTCGTTTCGTTCTAACACAAAGGTGTCGCCGGCCTTAAGCAGGGGCAGGGAGCGGAGTTTCGGTACAGGCTATGGCGGCAAGGAACACGAAGGGGCAGCATCTCCGTATTGACAAACGGGCCGGAGTATACTATACTGCATTTAGTTGAAATTTCAATTAAAAAAACAAAAAGGAGGCTTGCCGATGGAAGCGCTGGAGTGCGACTTGCTGCGCTATATTGGGACGCTGAGCCGGTGCATCCATTCGATTATGGATGAGAAATTCAAAGCCTACGGGTTTCAGCGGGGGCAATTTGTTTTCTTTACCCGCATCTGCGAAACGCCGGGCTTGACGCTGACCGACTTGACGCAGCAGTGTGCCGTCGACAAGGCGACGACGACCAAGGCCGTCGATAAGCTGGCCGCCGCCGGCTATGTGGAAAAACGGCGCGACAGCCGGGATGGCCGGGCATGGAACGTATACCCTGCGGAAAAGGGACTGGCTATATACGATGCGTTTATTGCCGAAGAAAACCGGCAGGCCGCGGCCTGTCTGGCCGGACTGAGCGATGAAGACAAGGCGGCGGCTCTGCGGCTGGCCGCCGTCATGAGCCGGAACGCCGCCGACGAGTGGAACCGGATGAAACGATAAGAAGGAAGACGGATGGAATGATTACATTTCGCATGGCAACGACAGAAGATATACAGGGGAGCATGGCCTTAATAGATCAGGCTAAGGCCTTTTTGAAGAACAAGGGCGTCGACCAGTGGCAGGACGGCTATCCGGAAGAACAGGATATTGCCGGCGATATTGCTGCGGAAAAGGGCTATGTCCTGACCGACGGCGACGATATGATCGCCTATTGCTGCATTGATTTCGGCGGCGAACCAGCTTATGAGGGCTTAAAAGGTCAATGGCTGGCCGACGGGCCGTACGTCGTCATTCACCGTATGGCCGTCAGCGACGCCTATAAAGGGAAAGGATTGGCAAAGCGTCTTTTTGCTGAAGCCGAAGCGATGGCAGCGGCCAAGGGCGTATATTCCGTCCGCGTGGATACAGATGAAGACAACGCGATTATGCGGGGCATTATTGCTGCGATGGGATTTACATACTGTGGGACGATTTGGTTTGCGAACAGCACGAAGATTGCTTTTCAAAAGGTGTTGCCGACGACAATATAGGAAATATGCAAACGGGCTGCCTAGGGGCAGCCCGTTTATACTATTACAGGGATTTTCCTAATTCTCTTGCTTCTTGGAGTTGTGCCGGCTTGTCGATGATGTCACCGGCAGCCATATTGCCGCCAGCGTAGACGATGCCGAGATTATTCCAGCCTAAATGATGGAGCAGGCCTTCATAAGCTGCTTTGACGGGAGCAAAATTATCTTCTGTATCGCCTTCGGCTGCCATAAGGAGAATGCAATCCTTTATAGGATTGGCATAGTTCGGATTTAATTCGGCGACGGCAAACAGGCGGTCAAAAGCACATTTTAGCTGGCCGCTGAATCCCCAGTAATACATGGGTGAAGCGAGGACAAGGATGTCGGCTGCGATATATGCAGGATAAATCTTGGACATGTCATCTTGCTGTATACAGGGATTGGCTGTGTCTGTACCGCCTCGGCAGCAGCCTAGACAGCCGTGGATATTCATGGTTTGCAAATCAAAACAGACGACGTCACAGCCAGCTTCTTTGGCGCCGTCTGTAAAGTGCTTAATGAGTTCTTTCGTATTGCCGTTTGCGCGAGGGCTTCCATTTAATATACAGATTTTTTTTTGCATTATAAAACGCCTCCTTTATTTGTATGGTATAATTATAGCAATATATATAGATAGAATGAAGTACGCACAAATATGTTAGATACTAACTAAAAGGAGAGCGTATATGATTGTAAATTATATAGAAAAAGCTAATTTTGAAGATACGGGGTTCAGCTATACGTTGTCGTTGATCAGCGGCAAATATAAAATGGTAATCTTATATTGCCTCATGGAATTCCATGTTGTCCGATACAATGAATTAAAACGATATATCAAGACAATTTCTCATAAAACACTGAGCAATGCATTGAAGGAACTCGAAAAGGACGGCCTTATCATTCGTACAGAATACCCCCAGATACCGCCGAAAGTTGAATATCGCCTGTCGAATACAGGCCTGTCGCTAATGAATATTTTAGATCAGCTTTGCATTTGGGGAGACGCTCATAAACCCAAGACGGAAAAGGCAGACGTGTAACGGGCCGGTCAGATGCGCTGCGCGGCGTATGGCAGCTTTGGTCTTAGCGATGCAGTGTTTTGTAGTATTCGCCCCATTCAGCCATCGCTTTTAAAATAGGGCTCAGGCTTCGACCTAAATCGGTCAGGCTGTATTCGACGCGAGGCGGTACCTCTGCATATACTTTTCGGCTGACCAGACCTTTTGCTTCCATGTCGCGGAGCTGAGCTGTCAAGACTTTTTGTGACACGGAGCCAATGGATTTTTTTAGTTCGCCGAAACGCTTGGTTCCGGGCAAGAGGTCACGAAGGATGAGAACTTTCCATTTGTCGCCGATCAGCATAAGCGTCGTTTCGACAGGGCAGGCTGGCAGTTGTTTTATCGGTTCCATAAAAAGGCCTCCTATTCCATAGTTTCTATTAGGTAACTACAGCACAAAAAAGTGCTTACTTTACAATATATCTCTATGGAATTATTATAATCTTGCAAGCGGAAAGTTGCAATTTTTAAGATGTGCATAGGCAGGAGGTCTTTTACGATGAAGAAAGTCATTGCGTTTTTACAGGAAAACCCCGTACAGTATTTAGCGACTATTGGCCGCGACGGTAAGGCGAAATGCCGTCCCTTTATGTTTGCCGGCGAGATGGACGGAAAGCTGTGGTTCTGCACGAACAGCACAAAGGACGTGTACAAGGATATGCAGGTCAACCCCTATGTGGAGCTGTCCGTTTCCAGCCCGTCGTATGCTTGGATTCGCCTGAGCGGCAAGGCTGTCTTTGAAAACAACATGGCGGCGAAGGACATGTGCATGGCAAATCCCATCGTCAAGGGCCAGTACGGCGACGCGTCCAATCCGATTTTCGAAGTCTTTTATTTAGCCGAAGCCCGTGCAGTCATCGCCGATTTTTCCGGCAATCCGCCTCAGGAATATTCTCTGTAAGAGATGGCGGCATGAGGTATCTATGTCTTATAAAATATAATACTTTGTTATAATATAACCGGCTCGCAGCAGGAGATTCTGTCCTTCCTTCGGGCCGGTTTTGTCTGGGAAAATGGGTGCAGTTATACAATAGAACTCTCCAAATAGGGTATAATAGAACTATCTTTATACTCAGGAGGGATAGATGATGAAGACGATAGGATTTATTGGCGTAGGGATTATGGGCAAGCCCATGGCCCGGAACTTGATGAAGCGGGGATTTTCCTTGAGGGTGTTTGCCCGGATGGAAGCAAAGGCGGCGGATCTCGTCGCCGAAGGGGCTGTATTCTGCCCGACTATCGGCCAGTGCGTGCAGGGCTGCGACGCCGTCATTACGATGGTCGGCTTTCCCAAGGACGTAGAGGAAGTCTATTTCGGCGCAGGTAATATTTTTGATAGCGCCGCATCGGGGACGTATCTCATCGACATGACGACGACGAGCCCGACCCTGGCCGAAAGGATATACGTTGAAGGGAAGAAACGAGGCTTTCCTGTCCTCGACGCGCCTGTCACCGGCGGCGATACAGGTGCCATCAACGGTACCTTGTCTATCTTAGCCGGCGGCGACGAAGATGATTTCAAGTCTTGCCGGCCCTTGTTTGAAGCTATGGGAACGAACATCAATTATCAGGGAAAAGCCGGCAGCGGGCAGCACGCCAAGATGGCCAATCAGATTATGATTGCCGGCGCCTTGTCGGGTGTGTGCGAGGCCTTGGCTTATGCGAAGGCCAAGGGACTCGACCTGGACGTGTTCCTGCGCTCCGTCGCGACGGGAGCTGCCGGCAGCGCCCAGCTCAACGCCTTCGGCGGAAAAATCGTCTGCGGCGACTATCGTCCGGGATTTTACATCAAGCATTTCATCAAGGATATGACTCTGGCAAAGAGCGAAGCCGAAGGGGAGGGACTTCATCTGGATATGCTGAGTCAGGTCCTGGCGAATTATGAAGCCTTGGCGGCGGAAGACGGGGCGAACGGCGAGCTGGGAACACAGGGCTTAATCAAGTATTATCAGAAATAAAGGGGGATTGGCTGTGACCTATACGATACGAAAGGGAACTGCGGCCGACGTGCCGGCTGTTGCGGCGGTGTACGACGCCCTGCTGCAGTATGAGGAAGCGCATGGCACGGCGACGGGCTGGCAGGCAGGCGTGTATCCGACGGCTGCCGTTGCGGAAGGGGCGGCCGTCCAGGGAACGCTGTTTGTATTGGAAGACGGCGGAGCCGTCGGCGCGGCGATGATACTCAACCATGTACAGGCGCCGGAATACGCCGCTGCTGGCTGGCAGTACGGCGCGCTGCCGGAACAGGTATTGGTTCTCCATACGCTGTGCATCTCGCCGAGAGTGGCTCGCCGTGGGTATGGACGGGCCATGGTGCAATATGCCGAAGATTGGGCTGTCCGCACGGGCTGTGCCGTCGTGCGCCTCGATACGTGGATGCATAATAGGCCGGCCCGCAGCTTGTACGAGGCTTTGGGATACCGTCTGGCCGGGTCGTCGCCGGCCAAGCTGAACGGCCTGATTCCGCTGGAGCTGGTCTTTTATGAAAAGGCGGTCGGCAGGACATGATAGAGATAGGCGGTACGGCCCTGTCCTTGCTGCTGTGCGGCGTCGGCGGCATATTTGTCGGCTTCATCGATTCCATTGCCGGCGGCGGAGGCCTCGTATCCCTGCCCATGCTGCTTGCAATGGGGCTGCCGCCCAACCTGGCGATTGGTACGAATAAATTGGCCGCGGCCTGCGGCAATATCGTCAGCTCCGTACAATTTATCCGGGCCGGCAAGACGAAGCTGTCCTTGGCTTGGCGCATGATTCCCCTGGCCCTGGCCGGTTCGGCTGCCGGCAGCGCCTTCATGATCTATCTTCCCGAAGACGTGCTGCGGCCCCTGCTTCTCGCCGTGCTGGCGGCGACGGCGGCCGTCGTGTTTTTCAAACGCGATATCGGGAGGAACAGCGCGTCGGAATCGGCGAAGGTATTTTCCGCCAAGATACTGGCGGCGTCCTTTGCTATCGGTGCCTACGACGGCTTTGCCGGTCCCGGCGCGGGGACCTTTATGGTCATCGTCTTTGCCATGGTAGGCTTTGATTTCGTCGTCGCCGCCGGCAACGCCAAGATATTGGCCGTCGGGACGAACTGCACGTCCTTGCTGCTGTTCATCATATGGGACCAAATCCTGTACGAATACGCCGTCGTTCTGGCAGCCGGACTGATGATCGGCGCCTATTTCGGCTCCCGCACGGCCATACGGCGCGGCGCGCCGTTTATCCGCTTCGTCATGATGGCTGTGACCATCGCCTTGCTCGGCAAGCTGCTGCTGGAATACGGCCAGGCCTATTTGCTGTAGTCCTGCTCCGTATCATATGACGAATTTTCATCACCTATCTGAATAAATTAACTTTACAAGGGACAAACCCTGTAGTATGTTAAGTTTATAAAGAAATATGCGGCGTTGTGGAAATTAAAACGGCGTCGGACGGTGAAGGAGAGTGGTTCATATGGTACGATTGGCAAAGCGGATGGAAACGATGGAAGGCTCGGCGAGGATTGTGCGCCATTTATTCAGCGCCATGACCGATCCGGAGATAATTTCCTTCGGCGGCGGCGCGCCGGCCATGGAGGCCCTGCCCGTCGATATCGTGCGGGAAATTGCAAACGACGTGCTGACGAGGGACAAGCGCGGTCTGGAAGCGCTGCAGTACAACAATCCCATCGGCTTGAAGGATTTGCGCGACGTCGTGGCCCGTATCCTCCTGGAACCGAAGGGCGTCCATGCCGAAGCGGACGACATCATGATCGTCAACGGCGGCTTGGAAGCGATGAACCTTCTCTGTCAGGTCGTCATCGGTCCGGGCGACGTCATCCTCGTCGAATCGCCGTCCTTTGTCCACTGCATCGAGATTTTTGAAATGTTTCAGGCCCACTGCGTCGCCGTGGAAACGGACGAAGACGGCATCGTGCCCGACGACGCAGAGCGGAAGATGAAGGAATACCATCCCAAGATGGTCTACGTCATTCCGACCTTCCACAACCCGACGGGCAAGACGCTGACGAGGGAGCGGCGGCAGCGGCTGGCCGAGCTGGGCAGCCAGTACGACGTGCTCATCCTGGAAGACGACCCGTACCGGGACCTGCGCTACAGCGGCGAAGAGCTGCCGCCGATCAAGGTATTCGATAAGACGGGCCATACGGTCCTGGCCAACAGCTTTTCCAAGATTTTCTCGCCAGGGTCGCGCCTGGGCTACGTCGTGGCGGCTCCGCCGATTATGGAGAGGCTCCTCGACGCTAAGACGGCGACGAACTCCCATACGTCGGCCCTGGCCCAGGTACTGTGCGCCGAGTTCTTCAAGCGGGGCTACTTCGACGAGCACTTGAAGAAAATCCGGGCGATTTACCGGGAGCGGCGCGACGTCATGATCGACAGCATCGACACTTACCTGCCGAAAGGGACGAAGCGCGTCTTCCCCGACGGCGGCCTGTTTACCTGGGTCGAGCTGCCCGGCGACATCAATACGACGGAGCTGCTCCAGGAAGCGGCGGCCTATAAGGTGGCCTTCATCGCCGGCGAAGGATTTTTCGTCGAAGGAGGCGGCAAGGGGCGCAACTGCATGCGCATCAGCTTCGGCAACGTGCCGCCGGAAAAAATCCGCATCGGCATGGAGCGATTGGGACGGCTCATCGCGTCTAAAATGAAATAGGACATGATAATACCCCCTGTCTCGGCGGCGTGCCGAAGCAGGGGGTATGTGCGTTACGTGCGGTGTATGTGAAGGACGACGATTTCCGGCCGGGGACCGGTGCGGAAGGGCGTGCCCCAGAAGCCGTAGCCGCTGGTGACGACGGCCAGGAGCCGGCCGAAGCGGCGCACGCCGTAGCACAAAGTGTACATGCGGCGGGTGACGACGTTTTCCGGGAAGAACTGGCCGCCGTGGGTATGGCCGGCCAGGTACAGGTCGTACCCTTGCCGGGCTGCCGGCGCCATGCGCAGCGGCTCGTGGTCGACGGCGATGTTGAAGGCCAAGGCATCGACGGCGGGCATGGCGTGGTTTGGATAGTGGATATAGTCGCTCATGCCCGTCAGGACGATGTTCCGGCCTATAGGGCTTTGCTCGTCAGCGAGAAAGCGGACAGCCGGCAGCAGGCGGGCCAGCTCGCCGACGTCGCTGTCGAAGTAGTCGTGATTGCCGTAGACGGCGTAGACGCCTAAGGGTGCGTGCAGGCCGTTTATGTACGTATAGCTTCCGTCGCGGCGGACGAAGTCCAAATGGGCGTCGATGAGGTCGCCGCCGAATAGAATGGCGTCGGCATGGACCGACTGGATGCGGCGCACCATGTTCTTGACGAACCAATGGCTCAGCAAGGGGCTGAAATGGGTGTCTGACAAGAAAGCGATCGTCGTGTCGGCTTCCACTTTGTCGGTTTCGACGAAAATATGGCGGTATACCGGCACGAGAGCCCGGTACGAGCCGACGATGAGTATCATGAGGATGCAGGCCCGTATGTACGCCGACAAGCGGGGGCCGACGGCCTGCCAGTCAAAGCCAGCGGCGGCGCAGAGCAGCCAGGCCAGGCCATACACGACGGCGCCCATAAAGGAATAGATCGTAAAGATAAGCCAGTAGCCGCCGGCCCAGGCGAAGAACTTGGCCAGCCAGAGCGGCACGGCGTGAATGGCGTTGTGGGCTAAGGAAAAGAAAAAGGGCGCGATACAGAATAGGAGAAATGCCGGCAGCGTGTCCAGCCAGGGCACAGACGCGCAGTACATGGGCCAGGCGGCGACGCTGCCGACGAGTGATAGAACGCCGATTTTCCAGAAAAAGGCGGTGCGGTTGAACATAAGACGATCCTCCTGTCTGATGGCATCGCCCTTATAATACCCTTTTCCGCCGTTTCTTTCAACGCCGTGTCCGCTCCAAGGGCTTATACCCAGCCCATGAGCTGCAAGAAGTTCCAGAACAGCTTGGCCCCGTAGAAGGCGATGACGGCGCCGCAGACGACGTTGACGATTCGCAGGGCCTTAGTGTTGAATTTATGGCTGTACAGGGAAATGAAAAAGGTCAGGCCGAAAAACCAGAGAAAGGACGCTGATACGACGCCGGCCATAAAGGGCGTGGCCTGGCTCATGGACAAGGTGACGTGGAAGGCACCGAGCATCATCGTGCCGTCCAGGATAGCCTGCGGGTTAAACCAGGTGACGACGCAGGCCTTGGAAATCGTCTTGCCAAGAGGCATGCGCTGGCCCGACTGAGCGATTTCGTCCTGGCGGGAGCGGATGAGGTTGACGCCGATGGACATGACGATGAGGCTGCCGATGCAGAGGATGAGGGCCTGGAGCCATTCGTAGCGGTCCATGAGGGCGCCGACGCCGTAAAAACACGAAATCGACAGGGTAGCGTCGAAGAATAAGACGATGAGAGCTGTGAGCAGGGCCCGGCGGCGCGACGACGTGAGGGCGGCGTTGATGACGAACAGATTTTGCATGCCGATGGGAGCTACATAGGCCAAGCCCATGGTCAGCCCTTGTAAAAAGAACTGCATACATATTCCTCCTTAAACCGGCCGAATCAGCGGCGGCATATAGTATTTCGCAGCGGTTATAGTGTATAATAACAGCATCGTTATCGTATCTGCTATTAGTATATCAAACCGGCTTCGCCTTTCAATGAGCCAAACCGGCAAAATTGAAGTGAGCCAAAAGGAGGACATCATGTATCGTATCCAGCCAGTACAGATCGACTGGAAGCCAGACAAATCCGGCCCCGACGCCGTCTATGCCCAAATCGTCCGCTTCGTCTGCCAGAAGGTAGAGACGGGAGAATGGCCTATCGGCACGCGTCTGCCGTCCCACCGGGAGCTGGCCCGCCTGTTCGGCGTCAACCGCGGCACCATCGGGAAAGCCCTGGACATGCTGAATTCGTACGGCTTGATCAAGGGCAACAGGGGCAACGGCACGGTTATTGCCAGCAACACCTGGTCGGTGCTGCTGCCCCATCAGGCCGACTGGGGCAGCTACGTGTCGGCAGGCTATTTCCAGGCCAATAAGACCGTCGTGCAGGAGATTAACCGGTTGGAATTTTCTCCGCAGATGGTGCGCCTCGGCACGGGCGAACTCGACCCGCGCCTCTTTCCGGCCGACATGATGAAGGAGGCATTGTCGCGCGTCGCATCATCGATAGAGTCCCTGGGCTATCCGGAGCCGCTGGGGCTGGAGCGCCTGCGCAAAGCCGTGTCTCGCCATCTGGAAAAAATCGGCATCATCGCCCCGCCGTCGTCTATCCTCATCACGTCGGGAGCCTTGCAAGCCCTGCAGCTCATCTCGGCCAGCCTCCTCGAAGGCGGCTCCGTCGTGTATACAGAGCGGCCGACGTATTTGAATTCCCTCCGCGTCTTTCAGTCGGCAGGGCTGCGCCTGACCGGCGTGGCCATGGACGCCCAGGGCATCAGCATGGCGTCGCTGCAGAACATCGTGCCCCTGTCGTCGGCGAAAACCGACGCCGTGCTGTACACCATCCCGACGAATCACAATCCGACGGGACGCACGATGACGGCAGACCGCCGCTATGCCCTCTTGAAATTCTGCGCCAACCGCCGCCTGCCGATTATCGAAGACGGCGCCTATCAGGATCTGTCCTTTGACGCCGCCCCGCCGCCGCTGAAAGCCATCGACAAGATCGGCACGGTCATCTACCTGGGCAGCGCTTCGAAATCCCTGGCCCCGGGCCTGCGCATCGGCTGGCTCGTCGGCCCGGAGCCCGTCGTCCAGCGATTAGGCGACGTGAAGATGCAGGTCGATTACGGCGCGAGCTCCCTGTCGCAGATGGTCATGGCCGAATTTCTCGAAAGCGGCATGTACGACGAGTACAACGTCTTTTTGCGGAACGAACTGCGCCGCCGCCGCGACGCGGCCCTCGACGTGCTGAACAAGCGCTTCCGCAGCATCGCCTCGTGGCAGGTCCCCGACGGGGGCTTCTACATCTGGCTGACCTTAAAGGAGACGATTCACATGGAATTCATCTTCCGGGCCGCCGCCAAGGAGGGCATCCTCATCAACCCCGGCGACATCTACGACTTCCGCCGCAATAACTCCCTGCGCCTGTCGTATTCCTATACGACGCCGGAAGAATTCAGGGATGCGGCCCTGAAGCTGGCTGATATTATTGAGAGAGAAATAGAATAGAAAAATATAAACGCCTTTCTGCACAAGTAATTTTAATTTGTGCGGAGAGGCGTATTTTTATGAGGGAGAGGAGGTTTTATAAAATGGCATTTGACAACAAATTAAAAAATACAAATTAGCAATAGCTGAAGCTACAGTATTAGGGATAAGAGAACCCGATATACGTTGATTGGTAAATGTTTCCGACAAATCACCGTTAGAATATGTTGAGATTTTATTACATTCAAAAAATATTTTTTGTCTGGCGTAGTCATAAGTATATATCGTTGGATACACAACTATAGTATTATGTTTTTTGTTATGCAGGATTGTTTCTCCTTGAATTGTATAATACGGTGGAGAGCATTTTATAATTGAAGGAGAGTGGATATTTACATATACTTCCGTCACCGTATCTTCAGATATTTTTAGGTACTGACCTTGCGCTAAGTCAATTGCACCTGCATGTGTACATGAAAACAGCAGCATGAATAACAGGCTAATCAGAATGACAGTATGCTTTCTCATGATGTTACCTCCATCCCCTCCTTTTGATTACTTTATTTCTTTATAATATAACAGACAGATATGCGTACCGCCAAGTTCGTTAAACGATACTTTATATGGATGCAGTTGAATCCGTCAACATATATTCTGCCAAGATTTGCAGCCCCGTTTCTATCGTATCGAGTTCCAGCCATTCGTGGGTCGTGTGTTCGTCGTGGCTGCGGCAGACGCCGAAGGACAGGGCCGGGATGCCCAGGCTGAGGGGGATGTTGGCGTCGGTACTGCCGGAAATAAAGGGCGTGCCGAGGCCGTACTTGCTGCGGATGGCGGCGATGCGCCGGCATTGAGCCGAGATATCTGCGCCGCTGCTGCAGGGCCGTTCGCCGAGAAGGGTCGTCGTAAGGGTCAGGCCGTCCCGACGGACGTCGGCGACGAGACCCAGAAAGGCCTTGTCCAGTTTTTCCAATTCGTCGTGTGATTCAGAGCGCAGGTCGACAGTGAATTCGGCGCTGGCGGCGATGGAGTTAATCGTCGTGCCGCCGCAGATGGTGCCGACGTTATACGTCGTCTTCGGAGCAGCTGGGACAGGCAGGCTGTAGAGTTTGGAAATAATAGACGCGGCGGCAGCGATGGCGCTGGTGTGTCCGAAGTGCATCCAGCTGTGGCCGCCCTGGGCTTCGATGGAGACGCGGTAGCGGCGCGACCCGACAGGAATGGCGACGACGTCGTCGAAGGTGCAGTCGACGGCGAGGGCCTCTGTAATGCGCCCCTTCCAGTCCTCCATGATGCGGCGCATGCCCTTGAGATTGCCCATGCCTTCTTCGCCGACGTTGAAGGCAAAGAGGGCTCCCTGCGGCAGGGTGAGATTCAAATCGCGCAGCATGGTGAGGAGAAACAGCAGCCCTGCCACGCCGACGCTGTTGTCGCCGCACGACGGTGCAGCGAGGATATGGCCGTCTATGCGGGGCGTTAGATCCACAGGGCCTTTGAATACGGTGTCCATATGGGCGCTGTACAGCGGAAAGGCTGTCCGCCCCTCGATTTGGCAGGGGCAGAGGACGTTTCCCGCCTCGTCGATGCAGGCCCGCCCTTGGCCTAGGTCGTGCAGATATTTCAGCACCCAGGCGGCTTTTTTGCCCTCCTGTCCCGTCGGCGAGGGAATGGTGATAATCTGGCGCAGCAATTCTGTGAATTGAGACTGGCGGCTGCGGATATAGGTATTGAGTTGTTCTACTATAGAGGAATGCATGACTTTCATCTCCTTGCAATGCCGATGGGCTGTCCCATGTATCTCCTCATATCATGGGGCGGCCAAAGAAAAACATCAGGAACGGCTTCACGTACCTGATGTTTTTTTATTACTCCGTTGCCGGCGCAGGCTGGGCGGCGGCAATGGCATGGACCGTTTCTTCCGGCAGGCCCATGATGCGGGCGATCAGTTCATGGGACAGGCCTTCCTGGAGCATCGTCGCTACGGTTTGTTCTGTCAGCCGTTTCCGTTCCTCCAACCGTCCTTCTTCCCGTCCTTCCTTTCGCCCTTCAGCCCGTCCTTCTTCCCGGCCCTCAGCTAAGCCCTCGGCCCGGCCTTCTTCGAGGCCTTTCTGCCAGCCTTCGGTCCGGCTCTTTTCGATATTATGCATCATAGAAATATAGTCGCGCCGCGCTTTTTCCTGAATTTCGTATTTTCGGCGCAGCTTTTCGTCCTGCGTGAAATACATTTCGCATTTCATCGCTTCTTTGATGGCCGGTTCGCTCATAGCCAGCACCTCCCGTTCTTCGTCGCTGCATTGGTGGGAAAAATAGGCGATCCAGCGCTCTGATTTCCGCAGCTTGCGGATGTCGCCGATGCGGATTTTTTCCAGCTCGATAAAGTGCATTTCTAAATCGTCGATGAGGATGTCCTTTGTTTCATCGTTGCAGATATGGTATGAATGATGGCATGTCGTGTATTGGGCAAAGGCGTTGAAATCCATCAGGTTGATGGAAATTGCCGGCATGAGCTTGTCATAGGGCTCGCCTTCGCGGAGCTCGCTGCCGTACATTTTTGCCCAATAGTAGAGGGAACGGCGGGCCATGTCCGGATCTTTGCAGACCTGTACTTCGATATTGACCTGCGTGCCGTCGTTCATTTTCGCCCGGATATCCAGGACAGATACCTTGCCGTCCTGCATGATGGGGGTCATTTCCTTGTCTAAGAATTCTAAATCGATGAATAGCATATCGTCGGTCCGGTTCAGGATTCCGTTGATAAAACTCAGCGTCAGGAATTTCTTTTTTGTATCGCCGAGGAGATATTTGAAAAATACGTCGTTTAGCCGGTTTAATTGCTGCGCCATAGCCGCCTCCTTTTTTACTGTTCTTACTTGTATTGTATCACGATTTGCCTTTATGCCATAGGGAGAAAGACGTTATATTATGAGCTGGAGGCATAGAAAAACTCGCTGCGGCGAGGTGTGCCGCAGCGAGCTGATAGGATTAGCCCAATATCTTTTTCAAGTCTTCTTCCGGTGTGGAAATGGGGGTGATGTTGTAGTTTTCTACGAGGAAGTTCAGGACATTCGGCGATACGAAGGCCGGCAGCGTCGGGCCGAGGTAAATGTTCTTGAGTCCCAGGTACAGGAGCGTGAGGAGAATGCAGACGGCCTTCTGCTCGTACCAGGAGAGAACCAAGGTGAGAGGCAGGTCGTTGACGCCGCAGCCAAAGGCTTCTGACAGGGCGACTGCTACTTTGATGGCACTGTAGGCGTCGTTGCACTGGCCCATATCCATGATGCGGGGCAGGCCGCCGATAGTGCCGAGGTCGAGGTCGTTGAAGCGGTATTTGCCGCAGGCCAAGGTCAGGATGACCGTGTCGGCCGGAGTCTGTTTGACAAAGTCCGTATAGTAATTGCGGCCCGGACGGGCGCCGTCGCAGCCGCCGACGAGGAAGAAGTGTTTAATGGCGCCGCCTTTGACTGCGTCGATGACTTTGTCGGCGACAGAAAGAACTGTGCCGTGACCGAAGCCGGTCATGACCGTCGTGCCGCCGTTGATGCCCGTGAAATGCTGTTCTTCGCTGTATCCGCCCAGGGCCAGGGCCTTTTCGATGACCGGCGTAAAGTCCTTATCTTCGCCGATGTGGACGAGACCGGGGTAGGAGACGACTTCCGTCGTGAAGACGCGGTCGCTGTACGAGCTGCGCGGCGGCATGAGGCAGTTTGTCGTGAACAGAATAGCGCCGGGAACGTTGTCAAATTCCTTCTGCTGATTCTGCCAGGCTGTGCCGAAGTTGCCCTTCAAATGGCCGTATTTCTTGAGCAGGGGATAGCCGTGGGCCGGCAGCATTTCGCCGTGGGTATAGATGTTGATGCCTTTTCCTTCGGTCTGCTTCAGGAGCAGTTCCAAATCCTTCAGGTCGTGGCCTGTTACGATGATAAAGGGGCCCTTTTCAATCGTCAGGGGAACCGTCGTCGGCGTCGGCGTGCCGTACGCCGTCGTGTTGGCTTCGTCGAGGAGAGCCATGCAGGTCAGGTTGACCTTGCCCGTTTCCATGACGATGGGCAGGAGTTCATCCATGCCCCAGTCTTCGCCGAGGGCAGCCAATCCCTTCAAGAAGAAGGCGTCGACCTCTTCGCTGCTGCGGCCCAGCATGAGGGCATGATAGGCGTAGGCTGCCATGCCGCGCAGGCCGAAGAGGATGAGAGATTTCAGGGAGCGGATATCTTCGTCGGCTTTCCAAATCTGACGGACGTCATAGTCGCCGGCCTGTCCGCCGAGGGCCGCTTTTTCCGCACGCACTCTATCTATCATGATCTGAATAGTTGATTCGTCGAAGTTGACGTTAGTAATCGTTGTAAATAAAGCTTCCAGCACGAGGCGGTGCGTCTGGGCTGTCGGAGCATTTGTCTGACAGACGCGGGCCAGGCCGATGAGGGCGCTGGTCAGTTCATCCTGCAAATCTGCTGCGGCAGCCGATTTGCCGCATACGCCGGCGCAGCCCGTGCAGCCAGTGCCTCTCATCGTTTGCTCACATTGAAAACAGAACATTTTATTTTCCATAGTAAAGACCTCCTTTGGAACGATACTCATTTCAGTTGATATACTAAGTATAGTGGCAAAGGAGGGATCTGTCTGTTGTAAATACAACGGATATATCAATTTTGTAGAATTTTTGTATACATTAGTCGCCGTGAATGCGATCCAGCATGGACTGGATGAAGGACAGCATCTGCTGCCGGTCGTCCCGTGAGAGGCCCGCTAAGACGGCGCTGCGGTGATTGCCGGCGGCCTGGGCTGCCAGGGGGTACAGCTCCCGGCCCTTTTCTGTGAGGGAAATGCGTTTTTCCCGTTTGTCCTGGCTGCTCGTCCGCACGATGAGTCCTTTCTGCTCCATCTTGCTCAGGGTCTTGGAAATGGCCGCCCCTTCGATTTCCAAGGCTGCGGCGATGTCCGATTGGGGAAAGGAGTCGTGATTGGCGACGAAGTTGAGGACGGCCCACTCGGAGCTGTACAGGCCGAGGGGCTTCATGACCTCGTTGACGCCTTTCGTAAAGGCTCGGACCGTGACGTGAAGCTGCCGTATTAATGCGTCGTCTAACTGTGTATCAGCCATGAGCGGAATCCTCCTGATGCACCATCAGCTTGCGGGCTGCCGACGGCTTATAGAAATGCTGGCCTAAGAAAGCGGCTAAGAACAATACCATAGCGGCCAGGACATAGTAAAACATGTTGACGTAGCCGATGACGCCGGCGACGCCGCCGAGGACGATAATGCCGCCGCTGGTGCCGACGTCCAGCATGTTGTAGTAGGTAGCGCTGGCGCTGCTGCGGCGTTCCGGCGCGACGGAGTTAAACAGCCAGGTCATAAGGGACGGCATGATGAGTCCTGCGCCGGTGCCGTAAAAGACGGCGGCAATCATGAGGGCCGTAAAGGAAGTAGCGTTGATGATGACGACCAGGCCGACGGTGTAGGAGACGATACCCGGCAGCAGTACCCAGAAGGGCCCCTTGCTGTCGTAGACCCGGCCGCCGAAGGTACGGGTCAGAAAGACGAATACCGTACCGACGACGAAGAAGAAGCCTGAGTTGGGAATATGGACTTCTTGGGCCAGCAGGGCGATGAAGGTATTGACGCAGCCGTAGGCCAGGCCAAAGAGCATCGTAAAGAAGGAGGGAAACCCCGTGCCGGCTTCGAAGAAACGGCTCCGCCACGGTACCTTTACCTTCGGCGCGCGGCGGGAGCGGCGGACGGCGCTGGCTGATTCGCTGCAGAACACGGTGCAGCCGACGGCCAAGGCGGCGGCGATGGTGGAAAAGGCAAAGAGGAAATCGGAGCTGAAATCAGTAAGAAGCATGACGCCCAGAGCCGGGGCGATGCCCATAGAAATGGTGTTGCCTAACCCGAAATAGCCGACACCTTCGCCGCGGCGCGACGAGGGGATGATGTCGACGGCCAGGGCGGCGGCAAAGGTCGTGCCCAGGCCGAAGCCCAGCCCTTGTACGACACGGGCAATCAGCAGCATGTGGATGGATGTGAAGAAGGCGTAGGCTACTGTCGAAATGAGGGAGAAAAACAGGCCCAGGTATAAGCATTTTTTCTTGCCCAGCAGCTTGACAAAATCATCCGTAAAGAAGCGGATGAAGATGGCCGACACGCCGAAGATGCCGGAAATCAGGCCGATTTCCGCGCCCGACGCGCCTAAGGACGCCACGTACAGGGGCAGCGTCGGCAATAAGCAGTGGAAGCTGGCAAATAACAGGCCGTTGGCAATAATGATAGCAAAAAAACGTCTTGTCCATAACGGAGCTTTCGTCATGAAATCATATCCTTTCTGAAAAAAATAGATAACTAGTTAACTATTGATGAATAAAAAAATCAGATAATTAACTAGTTAAATATCTGATGAATGAATATACTATACCGCTGCGCCTCCGATTTGTCAAGCCGCCCGGCGGCAGGACAACACGGATTGGCTGCGGGACATGGCATATCAGGCGAGAATATAGTATAATTTCTTACAAGCATAGGACGGATCCTTCTCTCTGGATGGATATATTCCCGGTCCTTCTTATGCTATAATATAAGTAGTATAGAGAAAACACATAGGAGGCTGTACGATGGCAGACACAGTATACGCAGTATTTAAGACCAATCACGGCGATTTCACCGTCGAATTATTCCCCGACAAGGCGCCCATTACGGTGGCGAACTTCCGCAAGCTGGCCGAATCGGGCTTTTACGACGGCACGATTTTCCACCGCATCATTCCCCAGTTCATGATCCAGGGCGGCGACCCCGAAGGCACGGGCTACGGCGGTTCGGACGAAATGATCCCTGACGAATTCGACCCGTCCCTGACCTTTGCCGAACCGGGCGTCCTGGCCATGGCCAACGCCGGCCCCAACACGGGCAGCTCCCAGTTCTTCGTCACCGTCGTGCCGACGCCGTGGCTCCAGAACCACCACTCCATTTTCGGCAAGGTCGTCAAAAATTACGACGTCGTCGAAGCCCTCAGCCAGGTGCCGACGAACCGGTTTGACCGTCCTCTCGACGACGTAGTCCTCGAAACCGTCGCCATTACGGATACGCTCTAAGAGGTTCCATGCCATTTTATACCTACATGGTGCGCTGCGCTGACGGCACGCTGTACACCGGCTGGACCTTGGACGTAGACAAGCGCGTCGCCGCTCACAACGCGGGCCGCGGCGCCAAGTATACTCGTTCCCGTCGTCCCGTCCGCCTCGTGTGGAGCCGGGCCTTCCCGACGAAGCACGACGCGATGCACTGGGAATGGCAGATCAAGCAGATGCCCCGGGCAGAAAAAGAAGCCCTCTGCCAGTCCCTGCCAAAGGAGATGGTATAACATGATACATTGGAAGAAAGCCTTGACGGCAGGCTTCCTGAGCCTGACCTTGTTCGCCGTCCCCGTCAGCACGGCTATGGCCGCGTCGTGGTGGCAGACCCTGGCCTACGGGGCCGCCGCCATGACCTTGGCCAAGCAGCAGCTGACGAAAATGGACGACGGCGCGAAGCAGCAGATGCTGGCCAGCACCCAGGCCAAGACGGGCGTCGTCGCCGGCGAAGCCTACGGCGACCGTTTGGAAGGGATTCAGCGCAACATCGTAGCCACGGGCATGATCGAACGCCAATACGACGTATACGCCAACCCGTCGGAGGACCTGAACGCCTTTGAAACCATCGGCGGCGTCATTTCCGTCAACAAGGGCATGATGGACGCCCTGAGCGACGACGAGCTGGCCTTTACGCTGTGCCATGAAATGCAGCACGGCGAAAAACGCCACGCCGTCAACGGCGTCTTGAAGAGCATCGGCATCGCGACCCTCGTCGATGTGGCTCTCGGCGGCGACCTCAACGTCCTCGACGTCCTCTTGGGCAGCGTCGCCGTCAACTACATCGACAACGAAGTGGTGACGATGGACCAGGAAAAAGAAGCCGACGCCCACGGGTTTGACGTCTTCAAGAACACCCAGTACAACGTCGGCGGCGCGGCCTCGTCCATGCAGCTCGTCTACGAGCAGTACGGCGAGCTGTATCAGGAAGGCTTCAAGCGCATCATCAATCCGAACAACCATCCGCAGATGACCAGCCGCATTGAAAAGCTGGCTTTCCGCATGAGCCAGTGGTCGGGCAACCACGTCCAGGTCGGCGGCGACGTCGTGTACGTCAACGCCCAGCCGGTCATCCATCCCGTCCCGTCGGGCGACTACTCGCCGCGGCGTAGGGCCTTTCTGGCGGCGGGCAATCTGGCCCGCGTGACCCACAACGAGTACGGCGAGGCCATCGATGAAGACGAAGTCCAGGCCGTGCCGCTGAACCAGCAGGATAAAAAGGGCAAGAAAGCCCATAAGGACGCCCCCATCTATCCGCCGGCATGGAACGTAGCCCAGCATGGTTCCGACATTTACGTCAACGGCCTGCGCATCATGACCTGCGCGCCCGGCGACGACGGAGGGGCCATTACCCAATCCCTGGAAAAGGCCTTGAAGGCCGAGCCGGCCATGTTGTCGGAAAAGGAAATCAAGAAGCTCAACAAAGAGTGGAAAAAACAATACGAAGCAGATAAGAAAGCCAAAGAAGAGGCCGAACAGGCCACGGCGGAAGCCCAGCAGCCTGCCGAAGCTTCGTAGGCTCAATACGTACGCGCCGCCGACGGGACAGACTTCCTGCCCGACGGCGGCGCGTCGTTATGCTGTCTTGGATTTTGAGAAAGGAGGAGAAGGCCATGCGTTACAGCGCTTTCTGCTGCGCCGTCCTGACAGCCCTTACCCTGGGCGCGGGCCTCGTCGCCGTGGCCTATCAGACGGCAGAGCCCCAGGAGCTCGTCGACCCGCCGATGGAACAAGCCCGCCATCTGTTGATCGACCACGCGGAGACAGACTGCCGGCATCAGCCCCTTGTCATAGCACATTATACGGCGGACGATCCGGCGTCATCCCGGCCGGTCCTGCGCTGGAGCCGTATCGACGGCGCCGTCATGTACGACGTGCAGGTTGTAAAGCGCCATGGCGGCGGCCCGTCTCCGTGCTACGAGCCGGTCATGGCGGTGCAGCGCGTCTACAGTACGGCCTGCGAGCTCCTGCTTCCCGCCGGCTGCCGCGAACCCGTCCTGTACTGGCGCGTCAAGCCCCTGAACCTGCGCGGCCAAGCCATCGGCCCCTTTTCCGAGCTGGAGCCCCTGCCCGTAGACTGGCAGAAACAGGACGTAGTCAAGCCCGTTCCCCTGTCGACGTACAATCAGGGCCAGGGGCAGACCTTGCTCTATCCCGTGTACGACTGGATTGCCATGCCCGATGCCGACCATTACGAAGTAGAAATCCTCGACGCGCCGCCGGAAAATCCCAACGGCACAGCGCCCTCGACGCACCGCATCGCCGTCTATACGACGTCAATCGCCCATCAGTACGACAGCCAGGCGCGCATGTCGGCGCAGCCCTTCTATTGGCGCGTCCGGGCCGTCCGCAGCGACGGCAGTCCTTTGGGCGTGTACTCCGACGCCTCGTCGTATACGACCGACCCGGGCCGGCCCTGCGCGGCCGCTATCTACGGGGACAGCATCAGCCACGGCGGCGGCAGCGTGTCCTATTCGCCGGCGGACTGGGAATTCAGCTACGGCCATTACCTCGCGTTCCCTACGGTCAACCTGTCCTTCAGCGGCGACACGAGCCGCACGGCCGTCGAGCGGTTTGACAAGGACGTCGCGCCCTTTCGGCCGCCGTACTTGCTCATCCTCATGGGGACGAACAGCCTCCGCGCCGGCGTCGAGCCGGCCGACGTCATCGCCGACATGGAACAGGTCAAAGCGAAATGCCTGGCATACGGCATCCGCCCCGTCTTTCTAACCTTGCCGCCCCTCAACCCGGACAACATCCGCGCGGCCTTTGGGCAGGACACGGTACGGAGCTGGCGCGAAGCCATTGCGGCGGTCAATTCCTATGTGAAGACCCAGGTTCACGTAGACATTACGCCGGGCATGGCCGACGAACGAGGCGAGCTGCGGGAAGACCTGGCCGTCGACGGGCTCCACCTCGACCCGCCGGGCAAGCGCCTCATGGCCGAGGCCATCAACGCTGCCTGGCCGGATATTACGGCTCTTCCCGACGAAGCGTGGAATTCTGATGATGAATTATAATGAAAAATACCCGTCTCGGCGACGATCAGCCGGACGGGTATTTGCGTATTTTGAAATCCTGCTGCCATCACGGCAGGCGGTGAACAAAGCCCCCGAATCTACACGAAACGGGGGTGATGCCCATGAACGACACCAATGTAACCTTGTTACGGTGTATCGTTTTGGTTATGTTGTTGAAAGATACGACAAAAAAGTAACCGCCACCTTAGTTTTCCCAGACTAGAAACGGTTGTTTATTTGTACGTAATCTATCCGGGGGCTATACCGTTTGCTGGCACAGCGCCTCGCTTTTTTACCTGTATTATAATGGCTGAGTCCGCTGCCGTCAAGGCGCGCCCTATACCACCTCGGCAGACAGCTGCTGAGATGGGTATTTGCGTATTTTGAAATTATAATACGAACATATGAACTGAATTGCGTTGACAATGTATGCGGTCATCTTGTATACTATTGCCTAAGAGGCGCTGCGCCATCACGGCAGGCGGTGAAAAAAGCCCCCGAATCTGTATGAAACGGGGGTGATGCCCATGAGCGATACAAACATAACGTTGTTATTACTCATCGTTCTTGTGGTTTTGTTGCAAAATGTAACAAAAAAGTATAGCCGTCACCTTAGTTTTCGCGAGCTAAGACGGCTACAATTTTGTAACCATTGCGGGGGCTATACCGTGTGTTGGCACAGGGCCTCGCTTTTTTCACCTTTATTATAACGGCTGAGCCCGCTGCCGTCAAGGCGCGCGTCATGGCGCCAGGGCTATTCGCCTGGCTTTTCCGTGGGTTCAGGTGTGGTGTCGTCGGGCCGATGGGCCTCGCCCCAGCGGCACATGGCTTCCATGATCGGGTAGAGGGAGCGCCCTTTGTCTGACAGGCTGTATTCGACCTTCGGCGGGATTTGGGGATATTCACGGCGGACGATCAGGCCGTCGCGCTCCATGCCTTTCAGCTGCTCGCTCAGCGTCTTGTAGGTAATGGCCCCGATTTTTCGCTTCAGCTCGTTGAAGCGGATGGTCTCGTATTCGACGAGAAAATACAAGATGATTAGCCGCCATTTGCCGCCGATCAGGGACAGGGTGTAGCCGAAGGGGACGTCGGACAAGGCCTGCAGGGCTCCTTCGTAGGGCTTCATGCTCATGAGGGGTACTTCCTTTCTCCATAGTATGTGTCAAAAAAGTGCGTACTATACAATCTGTCTTTTCTTTTTTATCATAAGAGAAGAAGGATATACAAGTCAACCCGGCCCGGCCGGAGAAGGGAGCTCTGCCATGAAAAACGTAAAAATCACCATACTCAAGACGACACTGGATGCGGAACTGGCCGCCCAGTACGGCGTGCCGGGACTCACGGCTTGTCCCATGATGCGGGAAGGCCAGGTCTTTTACGCCGACTACGCCAAGCCCGAGGGCTTCTGCGACGAAGCGTGGAAGGCGATCTATCAGTACGTCTTCGCCCTGGCTCACGGCGACGGCAAGACCTTGTTTTATCACGGCGACTGGATCGCTAAGCCCAACGTCGCCATTTGCAGCTGCAACGACGGCCTGCGCCCGGTCATCATGAAGCTCGAAGGAACGGATGAAGAGGCGGAACGCAGCTACGTTCCCGTCCGCTGACGGCTTTGCATGAATCTATTCTTCATATGCATGTATAAGACTTTGTTATATTATATTGATATACTGCAGCTCCGTCGACGCATTCCTGTCAGCCTGTCATTCGGCAGGAATGCGGGCCGAAAGCCTTCGGTTTGTCCTCATTTTTGTCCGCTGAGATAAGACGAACGATACGACATAGCCGCTCGAATCCGGCCCCTTTGGCCCAGGATCGGGCGGCTTTTGTCATGCCTTTTTCTCTATTTCTGACGGCAGCGCAGATGTGAGAATCCGTATGAATACGCCATTTTTTGCTGTTGGCATCAAGGGATGTAACGCGTACGTAACGCCCTAGACTAGAAGAGACAAGACCAGAGGAGACAAGAGGGAGATAAGAGAAGAGACGCGCAGCGTTACGGGCGTCGCCCCGGAACGGACGGAATAGACGGAGAGAAATTTTTCCATGAGGAGACATAAAACGACGGGGCCTTTTCCCTTACTATTATAGAACGCAGCCCCCAGGAGCTGACGAACGGGAGGACCGAAAATGAAACAACTTCGTTGGATGAAAACAAAAATTGGATTGTTTGGCGACCCGAAGGTCATGGCTATGCTCAGCCAGCGCCACGGCGAGACGTACTTCGTCGTCTGGTTTTTGCTCAAGGACATTGCCGGGACGGTCAACTGCGACGGCTATGCCTGCCTGTCGGAGCAGGTACCCTTGACGGGCGAATACATCGCCCGCGTCCTTCGCCGCCGCCGCGACGTCGTCGAAAAAGCCCTTGATTTCTTAGAGCAGATAGACCTCATCCGCCGCGATGAAGAAGGTCGTATTCGCCTCGTCGACTGGGAAGAATTGCAGGATTTCGACAAGGACGAACGCCGCCGCCAGCAGACGCGCAGCCGCGTGGCCCGCTTCCGTCAGAAGCAGGGCGAAGGGGGCTGCCGAGATGACGGCGGTACTGCCGAAGCTCCTGAGAAGACGGCAGGAGGCGAAGCCGCGGCATATTACGCCCAGGTCTTTGGCGGTATCCAGCGGGCGGCGCAGCTTGCCTTAGACGAGATGGAATGCCGGTGGGGCGTCGACGCCGTCTGCCGTGCTGTAACCATTGCCAAGGAGCGGGGAGCTGAGGGAAATAACCTCAACTATATCCGCTCGATTCTCGCCAACAGCGGCGGACAGCCGCGGCGAAGGGGAAAGGATGATTGCCATGGGTATGCAAGTATTGATGAATACGTTAGTGTCATGCTTCGGCAAGCGGATGAATATGAATCCGCAGTTCATACACGTGCTGAAGGCCAGCCTGCCCGCCGGGCTGACGGAGGAACAAGGCGCGGAACTGGGCGCCCGCCTGGCCCAGACCTGTAAGTTTGCGCCGACTATAGCGGAAATCCTGGCCGAGTGGCGGACTATGCGCCGCGATATGCAGCGGCGCGAGAGTGTGCCGCCGCCGGTGCCGGTACGCAGAAACCCCGCCGTCGTCCGCCGGCTGCGCTCTGTCCGCGACTTGCTGAGGCAGGGCAGCCCCTTGCCGAAACAGGACATCGGGCCGGAGCTGCGCGAGTTTGCCCGGCAGCGGTTTCCCGACATCAGCGACGACGTCATCCGGAGAAACTGGCTGGAAATTATGAATTGCATGGACTATGCGGCAGAACAACAACGGACGGCTTCGCCCTACCAGATGGTCATGGAGCTGGAGCCCGACGGGACAATCAGCCTGAGCATGAAGACCCTGGAGTGCGCTGGCTGACGGCTTGAGTTTCGCCGCCAGATCCATGGTATATATAATACATATTTATATAGAGCGCAGCAGTTCATTTCCCCAGGGGCGCAAGGCTCGCAGGGGCAGCAACGACAGTGTTTCCTGCCGTCCCATGCAGGAGACGCCGACGCGACAGATTCAGAAAGCCATGGCGGCCGACATGGCAGTTCTACGAAGGAGGCGTTCCTATGCATCGGATTATGCAGTGTTTGAGAAACCTCGACAAACAGACTATTGTATTTGTGATTCGTTTGATTCAATATTTCGTTAGGAGGAAATACAACGATGAAAATCTACCTCAACGCCGGCCACGACCGGCTCCTTGATTCCGGCGCAGTCAACGAAGCCATGGGATTGCGCGAGTGCGACCTGGCCTATGAGCTGGCCCAGAACGTGAAAGGGTATTTGGAACGAAACGGCGTCGCCGTCCTGTTTGGACAGCAGGACAACCTGTACGCCGTCTGCGGCGAAGCCAATGACGCCGAGGCCGACGCCTTCGTGTCCCTGCACTTCAACGCTTTCAACAAGCGCGCCGCCGGCACGGAAACGCTCATCTCTCACACGGCGGAGAGCCTGCTCCTGGGCCATGCCATTCAGTCCAACATCAAAGCCGTCCTCAACCTGCCCGACCGCGGGCTGAAGGAACGGCCGGGCCTCTTCGTCCTGCGCAATACGGTGATGCCTGCCGTCGTCGTCGAAGTGTGCTTTATCGACAACGACTACGACATCCGCCAGTACCAGAGCCGCGCCGACGCCGTAGCGCGGGCCATCGCCACAGGGATCATGCAGTGGCCGGGGATGGCGAGGAAGGCAGCATAAAACATATGCTGAAAGGGGAGCGTCCCCTTTAGGCCGGGATGTCACTTTTTTCTTTCTGCGTGGCCAGAAAGTGCCCATACTTTCTTTCTGAGCGGTCAGAAAGAAAGTATGCAAAGAAAGAACCGCCGCCCAGGTACTACCGAGTCTTGCCGTACATGGCGCAGGCGGCACGGCAAAATCGCTTCGCTCGGATGCCGTTTCTTCCGCCTGCGCCATGTACAGCAGCCGACTGACGTCGGCACGACTCGTCCGTAATGGGCGGGACAATCAGCTGCAAGACAACACGTATCTTTTATGACGATTTCATGGGCTTTCAACATAGGGCCATGAGCTCTTTTGGATAGCGCATAGCATAGGAACTTTGCACTTGATAAAACTAAATGTGTTATTCAGCGATGCGTTGATGTATTTTATCATGAGAAAGCGGCCCATCTAATAAGTAAGACTTACTGTACGGAAATATATGAGAACAGTGCGCGGTGTTTTTTCGCCCGTTACGGACGCGCCGTGCCGCCGCAGGCGGATGCGAAGAGCCTTACAGGCGGAGTAAGCAGTATCCGAGCGAAGCGATTTTACTGCGCCGCCTGTAAGGCTCGCAGCAAGGCGCGGGAGTTCCGGGCCGGCCTCTTTCTTTTTTTGATTACTTTTTTCTTTCTGGCCGCGCAGAAAGAAAAAAAGTAATAACATTCCCTTTGCGTTGGGACATAACGCAATCCTAGCTTTCTCCTGTCTTTGCGCTGACAAAGACAGAAAATATATTCACATTCCAAAGGAGGAATTTATTATGGCAGAACGTACTGCAATTTCCAGCAAGTTGAAACTCACCGTTTCCTATCAGGATCACGAAGGGGCGCAGAAAAAGCGGCAGATGACCTTTGCCCACCTCAAGCCGTCGGCCGAGCCCGAAAGCATCACAGCTGTGGCGACGGCTATCGGCACCCTGCAGGACGATCCGATTACGTCGATTCGCGAAGTCATTGAAAATGAAATTACGGCCTAAGCCAGTATTTTCCATTTCGAAAGGAGAAATATACCATGATTCAGACTAAAACCAGAACCTTACAGCTCGAATTTACCGACACCACCGGAAACAGCGTCGTCTATTCCCTCAAAAATCCCAAAGAGGGCCTCGACAAGGGCACCATCGACGCCGCCGTCAGCACGCTGCTGGAAAAGAAGATTTTCGCGACGGCCGAGGGCGAGCTGACGGCCTTGAAGGACAGCCGCATCATTACCCGTCAGGTCGAGACTCTTGACGAATAAGGTATAATGATAAGTAAAACGCAAAATGCCTTGGGCGTATGCTCAAGGTGTTTTGCCCTATAAGGAGGCAACATTGTATGACCATTCCTGTACGGCAATGCATCCGTCAAGTCCAGATGGGCGACGTCGATGCCATTGCAGATATTTGTCAGCTGTACAACCCCTTTATCCAATCCATGGCCCGTAAATACAGCTACGTGTACGGCAGCATTCATGACGCCCGCTCGGTCGCGACTACCGCTTTGATCGAATGCATTTATTCCTACGACCTGGCGGACAACGTGGACGTCCCCCTGGCCATCGTCCGGCGCGTCAGAAAGCAGTTCGGCGACGACGCTTACCGCTACAAGCAGGAACAATCCCTGCTTGAAAAGAACGTTTACTGTCCCGAAGGCGGCACGACCGATCTGCCCGACTATCTGGAAGACCAGAACGCCGTCTGTCCCATGGGCCGGGTCATCGAGCTGGAAGAAAAAGAAGAGCTCCAGCGGGCCTTGGATACCCTCGACGAGAAGGAACGCCGCCTCGTCTGCCTGCGCCACAAGGAAGCATGGACCTTCCGCTCCATCAGCGAGGAACACGGCATCCCCATCCCTTCGATTCAGACCGTCATCAACCGCGGCGTGCGCAAGCTCCGCAGCCATTACGGCCTCGACGGCGACGCGCCGAAGAAAATTCCGAAAAAGCAAAGGGGAAAGAAATAGGAGGATGGCTGTTGCTTTTTCTTTCGGCTCGGCCAGAAAGAAAAAGCAGCCAAAAAGAAAGAGGCCGGCCCGGAAATCCCCCGTCTTACGACATCGGCTGAGGCCGTGCGGTAAAATCGCTGCGTTCGGATACGGCTGTACTATCCTCAACCGATGTCGTATCCGGTGAAGCCGGAACCGCCGCGTCCGTAACGGGCTGTGCTTGCAAAGGTAGTGAGCGACTACGCTTGCCATGACAGACATGATGATAAAGCGTTCATGCGATTCCCTCCCTTCCGTTGCCAGGAATGGAGTAGAGCAACGCGTTCAGTATATTATGCCATGATTAAAGATTTTTTAACCTGGCATGAGAGAACTATGAGAAAAAGGGAGAATGACTGTGCAGTCGGTGACTATATGAGCACTACATGAAACCTTGAATCCATACGACAGACCGAATCCAGTGCGGATTCGGTCTTTTTTTGCGCGAAAAAAATAGCTGAAAAATCGCATAAAATGGCCGTTTCCTCTTGACAGGGGGGGGGGGTATGAAGTATATTAATAAAGGGGATATGTATAAAGCGAAGTAGGACTAGCGCGCATACATATGTATTTTGGTTATAACAAAATGTGTTTATAAATTATACATGGTTGTATAGGATGGCATCCGATAAAAGATATTCCACTGTTTGACTGGGAGGATGAGGTCGTACAGCCATGGACGAGGAGGAAATCATATGATAGGCAAACGAAACTTAGGAAAAGCCGTCGTACTGGGCTTACTGTTAAGCACTGGCATGTATGGCGCGGTATGGGCGGCGGAAGTAACGACAAGTGAATTTTTGTCAGGTAAATATGCGAATGGAAATGCCATTGAAGGCGTTATAATTGACACTGACAAAATTAGTGTAAATCAATCGATTACTGTAAATGGCGTAACTACGTCGGCAGATCAAAATCAAAATTTTATTGCCAACAAAGAAATTAGCGTAGATAAAAATGTAGATTTGACATTTAATAATTTGTTTTTAAATGGGCCGAAGATTACTGGGCAGGGTAATATCGTTGTTAATACAACAGCGGCTAGCGGAGGTAACCCAATATTTGTAGGAGGCAATATTCAAGCCAACAGCTTGACATTAAATACAAGCAAGGGGGACGGTATTTATCTTTATGAACATGATTTAACGTTAGATGTGGAACATTTAACCATTAATGCAACAGCAAATGGTTTTATACAGGAAACTAGTGAACCTCCTGCGATTTTAACTACTCCCACAACTACAACAATTGATGATACACAATCCATCAATGTAAATTCCAGTGGTTCATGGGCATTTCATAATAATTCGCAAGCTGGCGTTTTAAACAATGTTTATATGCGCAGTGATAAAGAAAATAGCGTCATTAATTTAATGGGGGCCAATGGGTATAGCCATACTTCTGCCGGTGAAAGTATTTTAAAAGCAGATAATATTAATATTGGCGCATGGAGCTATTATGGGGTGTATGCTGGCAGTGGCGGCTTGTTAGAAATAGAAGCAAAAAATGATGTAAATATAAAAGATAAAGTCAATGAAGAAGAAAAAATTGGTTCTTATGCACAGCGTGCAGCGAAAGCGGAAAATGGTACGTTGAAAGTAATTGCTAAAAATGGTTCGACAACTATGATTGGTCGTGAAGAAGGTGTATGGACTGCAGGTACTGGTAATGCGACTATAACATCAGCATTAAACAACAAGATATTAGCTGGTAAATATGGCTTGCATGCGACGGGGAAAGATATTACTGTTACTGGGCAAAATAATATAATTGGCGCAGATAACGATGTTGCAAATAATATTTTAGATTTTAATTACGGTGATGGTTTAGCTATTTCATCAACAAATTCAACTGTAACAACTGTAAGTGCAACCGGAGAGAATGGCTATAATGCGATTTATGGTGCTGTATCTGCGACTGGAAAAGATACTACTGTTGGTATTGGTAAACTAGACGTAGAAGGCAATACCTTTAGCAGAATTTCTAATGGTGAAGTTGCAAACAGCATTTATTCTGCAGCTGTCATTGATAAAGCTGGCGGATTAACTGGCAAAGAAACAACGACAGATAGCGAAACCGGCGAAACGACAACTACCGGCATGGACGTTGTTTCTGCGTTATATGCGGAAAAAGGCGGGCAGATTCAGCTTTCTGGTATCAATACGATTCAAACCTATTATGCCGATACGACAGACGAACACACCTCTGAAAGAGCCGTATGGGCTTACGATGGCGCGAATATTGATATTGACGGCGTAACTAACATCAGCACGTACAGCTACGATCAGTCCCCGAACAGCGGCGATATTGCCATTGCCGCAGGCACGGCGACGGAATTGAAGGCTGAAGATTTTACAGAAGATAAGCTCAATAGCTTGGAAAAAGCGACGGTTCATTTGAATTACAAGGCTGGCAGCTCCATTGAAGGCGATATTCTGGCGGCGTATGGCGGCGAAGTTCATATCAGCAACGCGACTCTTAAAACCCGGGCTGCTGGCGAAGACGCTTCGTTTGACGGTATCAACATTCACGGCAACTTGCTTGCCGGTAATACAGGCGTGTTAAACGTCAACCTTGGCAACGGCGGCCGTCTGGAAGGCCGTGCTGACGACTACGGTGACGCCGGCACGGTTAAAAACAACGATCACGGTACGACGTTCTTTAACCCGGCCTTCAGCAGCGAAATCCTTACGGGCGGCGAAGTAAACCTTACCATGGGCGAAGGCTCGAAATGGACGGTTACGGGCCAGAGCTGGATTACGAAAGTGGATACGGGAAATAGTGAGCATGTCGAAATCGACCTCAGTGCGACGGATTCGGAATTGAATAAAACGGTACAGGCTTTGACGATCGGCGAAATGAAGGGCAACGCCATGTTTACGATGCAGCTCGACGGAGAACGAAACGTCAGCGATATGCTGTACATGAAAAAAGCGAACGGCGAGTATTTCATCAATTTGAAAAACGCCGTGACTGTAGAAGACATGTATCAGGATGGGTTTGACGGCTTGCGCTTTGCGACGGTCGGCAAAGGGTCGAACGCCACGTTCAGCGCCGGTACGTATGGCAACGGCGTGTATAACGTCGAATACGAAGTCGGCACGGACAACTACAATGGGAACTCGGAAAACGATGCGTATAACAGCACGAATGCCGACGGCGAAATGGACGCGGCGAAACCGGGGAATGATTTGGTAGATAACCTTTTTAAGGACGAACCGCAGGAAGCTGCTGCAAACGGCGTCATGACCTTAGCGGCTGTTGCTTCGCCCGATTCGGCAGATGCGACGGAAGACATGGGCACGAATACGGGCATGAACGGGGCGGACTTAGACGATACGACGAACTTCAAGCTCATCGGCGTCAAATCGACGGAACTATCCAATGCCGGTAAAACCATTATCGACATGTCCAAGGTCAACTACTCCAACGCTATCTACATGGATAGATTGAACAAGCGCATGGGCGAAGCACGGTACATTGACGGCGACGAAGGCTTGTGGGTGCGCATCCGCCACGACCGCATCGGCAAGTCTGACGCCTTCCGCAGCAAGAATACCATGATGGAACTGGGCTATGACAAACGCGTCGACGACCGGGAAGACGGCGAACACCGCCGCGGCTTTGCTATCGACTACATGCGCGGCACGACGGACTACCATAACGTAGCCGGTGACGGCGACGTACGGCGCGGCGGCGTATGGTTCTACGATACGTGGCTGGGCAATAAAGGCCATTATTCCGATTACGTCCTGAAATTCGGCAGATTGTCCAATGATTTCGACATCTACAGCGAATTGGGCGAAAAGATTACCGGCGATTACAGCAACTTTGTCTACTCGGCCAGCGCCGAATACGGCCGCAAGAAGGACATCGGCAAGGATTGGTATTTCGAACCTCAGGTTCAGCTCCAGTATGCTCATGTCACCGACGCCGACTACACGACGAGCCAGGGCACGAGCGTGGAACTGGACGCTATCGACAGCCTCATCGGCCGCGTCGGCTTCCGCCTCGGCAAGGATATGGGCGAAAACAATACCTTCTATGTCAAGGCCGACGTGCTTCATGAATTCCTGGGCGATCAGGATATCAGCGCCTTCGACGATACGGGTCGCCTTGACACGACCTATGAAAACGAAGGTACCTGGTACGACGTAGGCCTCGGCTTCTCCCATCAGTTCAGCAAGGGGACGTACATGTTCCTCGACGTGGAAAAGACCTTTGGCAATGACAACGAAGATACGTACCAGTTCAACGTCGGCATGAACTGGAAAGTCTAAGGGCATGAACCGACTGGCGAAATGTCCCGTCTGCGGCAAGGAGTTTACGGCGGACCGGTCGACGCAGACCTATTGCAGCGCCGTCTGCCGCCGCTACGCCTACCGCCATCGGGACGAAGCCCCGCCGGCGCAGCGAGCCTGCGGAAAGACGGTGCGCTCCTTTCGCTGCCTGCGCTGCGGGACGATCGTCTCCGTGACGAACCGCGCCGACAAACGGGTAAAATTCTGCTCGCCCCGCTGCGAGCGGCTGTATTGGAAGCACTCGGAGCACGCCGCGTGCCAGGCCGTGGTGCGTACCTTTTCCTGCCGGCAGTGCGGCCGGACAGTGACCGTCACGGAAGCAAAGGACCGGCGAACCGCCTTCTGCAGCGCCGACTGCCGCATACAGTGGTTTTCCGCGCATCGGAAGCGGACACCGTAGGTAGATATGATAAGAAAAGAGTCAGAACAGACGAACTGCGTTCTGACTCTTTTTGTATATATAATAATGTAATATATAGAAGCGATCGGCGCCTTGACGAGGCGGCGAGGGTATGCTAGGATAAACATGAAAAAAGAGATGCTAGCCGACAAACGGTTAGCCCAATACTATATTGCAAAATAGCCGCAATCAGAATTGGAGCTCTGGGTGGCGGCTATTTTTGCGTGTGCTGCAATACGATGATTAACACCATTAAAAGCAACAACGTTACGTTTACTTGGGCTATATCCATATGCAACACCCCGTTTCTAGGGGCATAATTTAACCGCGCTGCCGTTTGGAATGCATAGCATCTCTTGCCTTTTATGGTACAGGATAACAGGACGTGCTGTCAAGGGAAAATCGTCCGTATGTTCGATTGGTATACGCCTTGACGAGCCTGTAGGGCTATGCTAAGATAGAGGTGAAAAACGAGGCGCTGCACCGACAAACGGTTCGCCCCAATTATATTACGCACAAAAATAGTCGCAACAATGGGGATTGGGCGGCTATTTTTGTTTATTCTGTGTCAGGATGGTCAACACGATAAGGAGTAACAGCGTTACGTTTATCTGGTCAAATCCCATACACATCACCCCGATTCCGGGGCCCGATTACCGCCTGCCGTTTGGAGTATGCAGCGCCTCTTGTGTCATATGGTACAGGACAGGCAGGCGCTTTGTCAAGAGAAAACCGTCTGTATGTTCGATTGGTATACGCCTTGACGGGCTGATGGAGCTATGCTAAGATAGAGATGAAAAACGAGGCGTTGCACCGACAAACGGTTCGCCCCAATAGTGTTACTAACAAAAATAGTCGCAACCTCGGGGAAAAGGAAGGCGGCTATTTTTGTTTGCTTTGTGTCAGGATGATCAATACGATAAGAAGTAACAAGGTTACGTTTATCTGGTCAAATCCCATACACATCACCCCGATTCCGGGGCCTGATTACCGCCTGCCGTTTGGAGTATGCAGCGCCTCTTGTGTCATATGGTACAGGACTAACAGGTATTTTGTCAAGGGAAAATCGTCCGTATGTTCGTTTGGCATACGCCTTGACGAGCCTGTAGGGCTATGCTAAGATAGAGATGAAAAACGAGGCGCTGCACCGACAAACGGTTCGCCCCAATAGTGTTATTAACAAAAATAGTCGCAACCTCGGGGAAAAGGAAGGCGGCTATTTTTGTTTGTTTTGTGTCAGGATGGATGGGCACGATTACCGTCTGCCGTTTGAAGTATGCAGTGCTTCTTGTGTCTTATGGTACAGGGCAAACGGGTTCTTTGGCAAGAGAAAAGCGTTCGTATGTTTGTGTATGGGGTGCCTCTCTTGCAGAATGATTCTATCTTTAGTATAGTAATACTATACAATCTATGCAGGAGGTAACGGGCGATGCCGTTTAAAATTATTTGCGGAGACATTACAAAGGTACAGGCCGATGCCATCGTAAACGCGGCCAATGAGCGGCTGTTGATGGGCGGCGGCGTATGCGGCGCTATATTCCGGGCAGCCGGATATGACGAGCTGACCGAAGCTTGTCAGGATATCGGGCATTGCCCGACGGGCGACGCTGTCATCACGCCGGCCTTTCATCTGCCGGCGCAGTACGTCATTCATACCGTAGGGCCTGTGTGGGAAGGCGGCGACCATGGTGAACGGGAATTGCTGTACCAATGTTATGCCAAATCGCTGGCCCTTGCCGAATCCTACGGCCTTCGGTCTATTGCCTTTCCGCTGATTTCATCGGGCATCTTCGGCTATCCTCGGGAAGAGGCCCTTCAAGTCTGCGAGGAAGCCATCGAAGATTTTTTGGCCGTTCATGAGATGGACGTGTATTTAGTGTTGCTGTCGTGCGAGGGCGTCGGCGAATTAGAATACGTATAATATACGGCGTACTGCGCGGCGGTGAAGGGAAAAGACAATCTCAGCAAAGACTTTTTTGCTGAGATTGTAAAAAAAGTACTTGACGGAAAGGATTTTTGTGATATAATTACTCTTGTGCTAAGGAATCAAACACAGCTTGCCGGAGTGGCGGAATGGCAGACGCACCTGACTCAAAATCAGGCGGGTAACACCGTGGGGGTTCAAGTCCCTTCTCCGGCACCAAACCGATATAATCCGAACTTGTTTCCAGTAGGAGATGAGTTCGGATTATTTGTTTTAACGGAAAAAGGAGAACGTTGCAAATGCAAATCAGCGGGGCGTCGCCCGCCATACAATTAAATAGTAAAGGCAGATTTACATGCCAAGATGGTTCTGTCAAATACATACCTGCAACAACTTGATATTGTCTTCGTTTGGCGTATAGCTTGACGAGCCTGTAGAGCTATGCTAAGATAGAGATGAAAAGCGAGGCGCTGCACCGACAAACGGTTCGCCTCAATAAGTATTTACGCACAAAAATAGTCGCGACCTATGATGTGACCCCAAAAAGTTAGACTTTAGTAACGAGGTAGTTTTTGCTATCTCGTTACTTTTTTATGCAGCGGACAGGGACAACCTGTATTGGACAGGACTCTTCCAGCCAAGTTTTTCTTTGATTCGTTGCTCGTTATAGTATTTGATATACTGTTCGATAGCTGATTTCAATTCTTCGTAGCTATAGTACACGACGCCATAGTACATTTCTTGTTTCAGTAGGCCGAAGAAGTTTTCCATCACCGCATTATCCAAACAATTCCCTTTTCGGGACATGCTTTGAAAAATCCGTTCTTGCTTGAGCTTGCGGACGTATGCCTTCATTTGGTACGCCCAACCCTGATCGGAATGGAAGGTTCTGCGATACGGGCAATCCGCGGTGATGTCGATGGCTTCTGCCTGTGCTGCTAATATATTTTCAGCAGAAGGACGGTTCCCTATTCTATAGCTGAGGATTTCTCCATTGAACAGATCCAGAAAGGGATCCAGATACAGCTTATGCTGCGTCAGATGCCCCTGGGCATCCAATTCATAGTATTTAAATTCTGTCGTATCTGTTGTGATTTTCTGATGGGGAACCGTCGTGTGAAAGCGACGGCGTATTCTATTGGGAGCGATGGTTCCCACCTTCCCTTTGTAAGAGCTGTATCTGCGGCTCTTGCGCGTAAAACAAGTGACCTGAAGGCTCAGCTTTTGCATGATACGCTGTACTTTCTTCTTGTTCACGCGCCATCCCTGATTGGTAAGCTCACCCGTGATTCGCCGATAGCCATAGGTGGTATGCTGTTTGCAGAGTTCCTGTATGGTATCTTCTATTTCTTTGTCCGGATGTTCGCGGCCCATGCGTTTCTGCCAGTACATGTAGGTGGCTTTCGGCAAATGGGTGTAGGAGAGAAGATCTTTTAGTTTGAATTGTCCTCGGAGACTGAAGATGACGTTCGCAATCCTCTCCGTTTTGCTTCGTCCTCTAACCGCAGTCTCCTCAGTTCTTTTAAAACTGCATTCTCTATACGGAGTTTGAGAAGTTCATCCTCTAATTCCTTGACGTGCTCTGCGCGGGTATCAACCTCCGTATGCTGAACTTGTGCTTCTGTTTTTCTTGATTGCGAGGTACTCAATGTCTTCTTCCTGCCTTTCCTATGCGGTCTTAACGCATCCGGCCCAGCTATTTTAAAGTCATTTACCCATCTGGTAAGCATCGACGGATTGTTGCTTCCCATTTGAAGAGCCAGTTCCTGATACGAGAGTTCGCTTGTTAAGTAAGACTCTACCACAGAAAGCTTTTCTTCGAAAGAGTATTCTTTCCGGGAGCGAGAGCGTTTTAACCCGGCATCCCCCATTTTTTTGTAAGCAGCAACCCATTTTCTTAACTGGCAACTGTCCAACATGCCATGTTTTTGTGAAATGGAAGCGTAGCTTCCCTGATTGTCCAGGTATTCTAATACCAGTTGCTTCTTAAATTCGTAACTGTGTTTCGCCATAAAAAAACTGACCTCCAATCGTTAGATTTTTGGTCTAACATTTGGGGGTCAGTTCACTATGGGAAGAGGAAGGCGGCTATTTTTGTTTGTTCTGTGTCAGGATGGTCAACACGATAAGGAGTAACAGCGTTACGTTTATCTGGTCAAATCCCATACACATCACCCCGATTCCGGGGCCTGATTACCGCCTCTTGTGTCATATCGTACAGGACAAACGGCCGATTTGTCAAGAGGGAAACGATGGTATGTTCGATTGGCATACAGCTTGACGAGCCTGTGGAGCTATGCTAAGATGGAGATGAAAAACGAGGCGCTGTGCCGACAAACGGTCAGCCCCCTTTATGTGTTAACAGAAATAGTCGTCAACAGAATTGGTAGGCTGCAGACGGCTATTTTTGTTTGTGCGAAATGAGATAAAACAACACGATGAGTAATACTAAGGTCGCATTGATAGAATCCATACGCATCACCCCGTTTCGGGGGCTGGATTTGACCGCCTGCCGTTTGATGTGCACAAACGCCTCTCGCGTCCTATGGTACAGGACGAAGGGGCGTATGTCAATAAGGAAAGCGATTGTATGTTCGATTGGCATAGCGCTTAGGGAAAGGCTGCGCTTCATGGAACCAGAGATAGGGGTTCGTGGAGCGCAGTTTTTTTGCTTTTGCAACCCTTAGCGTGCAAACTATGTTGAAAGAAGGCTGCGTCATTTGATATGATAAAATAAATTATTATATTCTATACATAAGGGAGAGGTAAATCGTGTACTCATGGAAACATATGCTGCGCAGCGCCGTCGTCTGCGCTGTGATTGCCGCGTCGTCTATGACGGCCTTTGCCGGGGAGTCGGCGTATCTGGAACAGGTGGACCCGCAGCTGCGGCCGGCGCTGGAACAGAGCTCTTCTCTGGATTTCAATCAGCCCGGCGCGCTGGAGGATATTAACCGGCGGGCCGGAGCCTTAGTCGGTTCGCCGAATTTGCCGAAGGACGAGGCTGTACAGGTGTACGACGTGTATATTCCCAATGGCGACGGCTCGGACAAGCTGCGCCTGCGGGTGTACAAGCCCGTACAGGCCGAGGCGGAACTGCCGGGGATTTATTGGATTCACGGCGGCGGATTCTTGTTTGGCGTGCCCGAGCAGGACGAGGCCCAGAGCCTGCGGTTTGCCAAGGAGGTAGGGGCCGTCGTCGTATCTGTCGATTATCGGCTGGCCCCGAAATACCCCTATCCGGCGGCCATCGACGATACCTATGGGGGGCTGAAATGGTTTTTTGACAATGCCGCGTCCTTAGGCGTCGACGATACGCGCATCGCCGTTGCCGGTGCCAGCGCCGGCGGGAATCTCTGCGCCGCCGTGGTCTTGATGGCTCGTGACAAAGGCGAAATACGGCCGGCTTTTCAAATGCCCCTGTACCCCATGCTGGACGACCGCATGGCCTCGCCGGCCAGCCGTGAAGTCATGGACATGAGGGTGTGGAACAACGTGTCTAATGTCTTTGCATGGAAGGCCTATATCGGCGATGCCGTCGGGACGGATCGGGCGACGGCCTATATGGCTCCGGCGAGGGCCGACGATTTGTCAGGACTGCCGCCGACGTATACCTGCGTCAGCACGCTGGATCCCTTCCGGGACGATACGATACGCTACGCCCAGCGCCTGGCCCAGGCCGGCGTGCCGGTGGAATTTCACCTCTATCCCCGGGCCTATCACGCCTTCGAGGCCATCGCCAAGGGAACGGACTATTCAAAGCGGGCTATCGACGAATACGTCCGCGTACTGGACGAAGCGCTGAACCCATAAATCGCATATCTGACAGGAAAAGGCTGCCTGAGGGGCAGCCTTTTTTGTCTATACGGATATCCTGTCTGTTGCAGCGCGTAAAAATCATATATAATATATACAGAAAGCCATGCGAAGGGAGGAACCTATATGTGCTCTGATGCTGTTTTACATGCCATTATTGCGGAAATTGCCCGGGCCTATCGCACTGCATACGGAACGGCGCTGCGCCATATATATTTATATGGTTCGTACGCCCGCGGCGATTTTGAAACGGATTCGGATATAGATTTAGTTGCCATCGTTGAGGGGGAACGCGGCGAATTGCAGCGGAAATTAAAAGATATATGGAATATTTCGGCAGAGCTGGAGTTAGAATATGACGTTATTATTTCGCCTACGGTGATTCCGGCGGCAGAGTTTGCCGCATATGATGGTGCGCTGCCGTATTATGCCAACATTGCTAAGGAAGGGGTCGAAATCAGTGCCTGACGCGAAAACCGCCCTTATGGCATATCGCTTGGAGAATGCTTCGGAAAAACTTAAAGCTGCCGACATGTTGTATCGCATCGGGTGTTATAAAGATGCGATACATCGCTCGTATTACGCCATTTTTTCAGCTATGCGGGCAGTGCTGGCCTTGGATGGAATAGATTATGCAAAGCATGCCGGTGTTATTTCGTATTTTTAGAAAACATATATTAAAACGGGTATATTTGAAAAAAAGTATTCAAAGTATATTAGTATTGCCTTCCAAATTCGAAACAACTGCGATTATGCCGATTTCTTTTTAGTCAGCGAAGACGATGCGCATGAGCAGTTAACCCATGCCAGGGAATTTATAGAGGCCGTTCGGCGATATCTGGAAGACATCGGTCGTGCATAAACAGACGCAGCCCCGGCGGAAGAATGCGAGTCGTTCTTTCGCCGGGGCTGCAATTTTTTGCATATAGAGATTAAGTTTCCTCCTGAAGGAGGCGCTTGGCCGTGAACTGGTCCGTAATGAGGACGTTGGCGTAGCCGCCTTTTAAGGCCGCGCGGATGCTGGCGATTTTGGCTGCGCCGCCCGACAGGAGGATGCTGTATTCTTTGGTCCGCAGGCAGTCGAGGTCGATGCCGACGGTGCGGTTGTTCAGGTCGGGACTGGAAATATTGCCGTCCTTGTCGAAGAAGCGGGAGCAGATATCGCCGACGGCATGGGTCTTGAGAAATTCCTTTTCTTCTTCGTCGGCGTAGCCCAGACGGAAAAAGAGGGCGTTGTCGCGGACCGTGCCGACGCTGAACAAGGCGATGTTGGCGTTGCGGCCCAGTTCCAGGACGCGCTTGATGTGGCGGTCCTTGTAGACCATATCCTTTACGGTCTTCGAGTCGAACAGTACGGGCAGGGGCAGGTACTGGGCGATGGTTTCGTAGTTTTTGGCGAAGCGCTCGAGGATTTCGTTGGCGTAGGTTTCGCCGGCGGCCAGGGTAATGCCCCCTTCGAGCTGGACGATCTGCGCGCCCCGCAGGGGGTGGGGCAGTAGGGCGTGGGACAGGCAGTGCATGGTCGTGCCCCAGCCGACGCCGATGATGTCGCCGTCCTGGACGATTTTGCTGAGGTATTCGGCGCCTACCTGGCCGATATATTTTTTGATGTCTTCTTCGTCTTCAATGGGCGCGTTGGCGATGCAGGCGTCCTTGAGGCCGAAGGCGGAAATGATTTTTTTGGCCAGGAGGCTCTGGTCTTCGATGGGGTCGAAGATTTCGATGCGGACGAAGCCCATGTCCTTTGCGTACTGGAGGATGCGCGACACGGACGGGCGGGACAGGCTGAGCTCTTTGGCGATTTCTGTCTGGCTGTATCCCGATTGGTAGTATAGTTTGGCAGCGCTGATGGCTATTTTATTTTTATTGTTTTGCATGGTGATCCGCCTTATCTGAGAAAATGGCAATGTAGTTCATATAGCTGTCTGTATTACTTTAATTATAGCACAGGATGAGGCAACAAGGATATGTATTGTCAAAAATAAACCTAAAATAGAGGCTATCTTTTGATGACAAATATTCCATAAGTAGTATACTCTATTTATAAATTGCGAAAAAGACATAGCCCGTTGACAGGTTATATGTGATATGCAATACAAGGAAAAAATGTAAAATAGATATTGCAATTATTTTCACATGCTAATATAATTAAGATAACGCATAACCCATATGCTAAACCTGAAAGAAGAGAAGAGAAAAGAGATGTGTTGAAAGGAGTCTGGTATTATGCAGAAGAAGTATGTTATGGCGTTGGATGCGGGGACGACGAGTAACCGCGCGATTATTTTTGACGAAGAATCCCGCATCGTCAGCGTCAGCCAGAAAGAATTTACCCAGTATTTCCCCCAGCCTGGGTGGGTAGAACATGACGCGAACGAAATCCTCCACACGATGGTGGAAGTCATGAAGGGCGCTTTGGAACAGAGCGGCCTGACGGCGGCCGACATTTCGGCTATCGGCATTACGAACCAGCGCGAAACGGCTGTCGTATGGGATAAGACGACGGGCTGTCCCATTTACAACGCCATCGTCTGGCAGTCCCGCCAGACTGCGGCTATTTGTGAAGATTTGATCAAACAGGGCCTGGTCGACGAATTCAAGGAAAAGACGGGCCTGGTCATCGACGCTTATTTCTCCGGCACGAAGGTAAAATGGATTTTGGATACTGTCGAAGGGGCGAGAGAAAAGGCCGAAAAGGGCGAGCTCCTCTTTGGTACCATTGATTCGTGGCTCATCTGGAAGCTCAGCGGCGGCACGGTACATGTAACGGATTATTCCAATGCGTCCCGTACGCTGATGTTCAATATCAAGACCCTCGAATGGGACGACCAGCTCCTTTCGTATCTCGACGTGCCGAAGAGCATGCTGCCGGAAGTCCGTCCGTCCAGCGACGTCTACGGCTACACGGACCCGGCCATCCTCGGCGCTCCTGTCAAGATTGCCGGCGCGGCCGGCGACCAGCAGGCGGCTCTCTTCGGCCAGACCTGTTTCGATCCGGGCATGGCGAAGAACACCTACGGTACGGGCTGCTTCCTCCTTATGAATACGGGCACGGAACCGATCACGTCGAAAAACGGCCTCGTCACGACGATTGCCTGGGGCCTCGACGGCAAGGTAGAATACGCGCTCGAAGGCTCGATTTTCGTCGCCGGCTCGGCTATCCAATGGCTCCGCGACGGCCTGCGCCTCATCGACACGGCTCCCGACTCGGAATGGGTAGCCAAACGCGTCCCCGACTCGGACGGCGTATACGTCGTGCCGGCCTTCGTCGGCCTCGGCGCTCCGTACTGGGATATGAACGCCCGCGGCACGATTATCGGCATTACCCGCGGCACGACGAAAGCCCATATCGTCCGGGCAACGCTTGACTCCATGGCGTATCAGACGATGGATGTCCTCAGTGCGATGGAAGCCGACTCGGGCATCAAATTGGCGGCTCTCAAGGTAGACGGCGGCGCCTGCGCCAACAACATGCTCATGCAGTTCCAGGCCGACATTCTCCGCGTGCCTGTCGATCGTCCCCAAGTCATCGAAACGACGGCTCTCGGCGCGGCATACCTGGCCGGTCTGGCTGTCGGCGTATGGGAATCGAAGGACGAACTGCGCCATAGCTGGAAGCTCCAGAATCGTTTCGAACCGACAATGGACGCCGGCAAATCGGCGGCATATTACAAAGGCTGGCGCAAGGCTGTCAAACATGCCATGCACTGGCTCGACGACGAAGACTAATGGCGTAGCGTTCAGAAAGCGGGTGTCTGTATATGGATAACTTAATCGGTGAATTTTTTGGTACCATGGTGCTTATCGTGTTCGGGGCCGGCGTCTGCGCCTGCAACACGCTGACCAAATCGAAAGGCCAGAACGGCGGCTGGATCTGCATTACCGTCGGATGGGGCTTTGCCGTAACCCTCGGCGTATTTACGGCGACGACTCTCGGCGCGCCCCAGGGTGACTTGAACCCTGCCGTCACGCTGGCGAAGACGATGATCGGCATTTACACCTTTGAACAGTTCCTGGCGACGTCGGTCGTCCAGATTCTCGGCGCCATGGCCGGCGCGGCCATCGTCTGGCTGGCATACCTGCCCCACTGGGCGGAAACGGAAGACAAGGCGGCTAAATTGGGTATTTTCTGCACGGCTCCGGCCATCCGCAACTACCCGGCCAACATCCTGTGCGAAATCATCGGCACGTTCTTCCTGGTATTTGTCATCTGGATGATTTTCTCCAAGCAGGTCGGCGCGATTCCTCCCGGCGTAGGCCCGTACATCGTCGGCGTTCTGATCTGGGCTATCGGCCTCAGCCTCGGCGGTCCGACGGGGTATGCCATCAATCCGGCCCGAGACCTCGGTCCTCGTCTGGCTCACGCCATTTTGCCCATTGCCGGCAAAGGCGGCTCCGACTGGGGATATGCCTGGGTTCCCGTCGTCGCTCCGATCATCGGCGCGTTGGTAGCCTACGGCGTAGCTTCGGCTCTCAGCATTTTCTAATAATTCTATAAGCGGTTACGCGCAGGGACTTCTGACGATGACAGGAGTCCCTGTTTTATAGGAAGGGCTTGCCCATGCGGCGATTTTCTCATAGCTCAATTCCGCACAATGCAAAAATGGAATTTTGTAAAATTGCTATTGCAATTATTTTCACAAACAGATATAATGAAACCATCAGGTAAACACTATTGTATTGGATTCCGCAAAGAAAGAGGTTGTGAACATGACAAAACAAGCAGATGTCGTCGTCATCGGCGGCGGTATTACCGGCGCTGCCATACTGTATGAATTGGCAAAATATAACCTTCGTGCAGTCTTGGTAGAACAGGAACCGGAACTGGCTGCTGGCACGACAAAGGCCAACAGCGCGATTCTCCACGCCGGCTTCGATGCTCCCACTGGCAGCATGAAGGCCCGCATGAACGTAGAAGGCAACGCCATGTACCATGAGCTGAAGGACGAACTGGATTTGGAAATCGAATGGACAGGCTCCTTCGTCGCCGCCGTAGACGACGAAGAAATGAGCGTCCTGCAGGAACTCCTCGAACGGGGCCAGGCCAACGGCGTTCCCGGCCTTGAAATCTGGGACGGCGACAAGGTCCGCGAAAAGGAACCGAACCTCAGCAAGGATATCAAAGGTGCTCTTTGGGCTCCGACTGCCGGCATCTGCTGGCCCTTCGGCATGGCCTTGGCCTTTGCTGAAAACGCCGTCATCAACGGTGCCGAAGTGCTTCGCGAATGCCAGGTAACGGGCATTACCGTAGAAAACGGCGCAGTGAAAGCCGTCGAAACGGACCAGGGCACGATTGAAACGAAATATGTCATCAATGCCGCCGGCGTCCATGCCGACGACGTAAGCCGTATGGCCGGCGACGATTCCTTTACCATCACGCCGCGCCGTGGCGAATACATCCTCTTTGACAAGACGGCGCAGAAAGACCTCGTATACTCGCCGATTTTCCCGACGCCGACGAAAATGGGCAAGGGCATCCTCGTCTGCGCGACGACTCACGGCAACGTATTCGTAGGCCCGAACGCCCACGACCTGGACGGCAGTGAAAAAGACGACACGGCCGTCACGATTCCGGGCATGAACGAAATCCTCGAAAAAGCCCGCAAACTCGTGCCGAACATTCCGGCCGGCGCAGCGATTACGGAATTTGCCGGCGTCCGCGCCGTATCCAGCACGGGCGATTTCATCATCGGCCACTCTGAAAAGACCAAGGGCCTCTTCCAGGCAGCCGGCATCCAGTCTCCGGGCCTGACGTCGGCCCCGGCTATCGCCAAGGCTATCGTAGGCGAAATCGTCGCCGAAACGGGCGCGGCGCAGAAGGAAGACTACAAGAAAGGCCGTCCGGCCCAGCCCTGCTTCCGCACCCTCAGCGATGACGACAAGAAAGCCCTCATCGCGAAGGACGCTGCATACGGCCGCGTCATCTGCCGCTGCGAAACGATTACGGAAGGCGAAATCATCGACGCCATCCGCCGCCCTGTAGGCGCGCGCACCGTCGACGGCGTAAAACGCCGCACCCGCGCCGGCATGGGCCGCTGCCAAGGCGGCTTCTGCGGTCCCCGCGTCACGCAGATTTTGGCTCGCGAACTGAACATCCCCGTAACGGAAGTTCGCAAGGAAATGAGAAAATCCTATATGTTCTACGATAAAGAAACTCAGAGCGGAGGTAAGGCATAATGGCTGAACAACTGTATGATATTATCATCGTCGGCGGCGGCCCGGCAGGTCTTTCGGCCGCATACAGCGCTTGGGAAAACGGCGCGAAGAAAATCCTCGTCCTCGAACGCGACCGCGAAGCGGGCGGCATTCTCCAGCAGTGCATCCACAACGGCTTCGGCCTGCATCACTTCAAGGAAGAGCTGACCGGCCCGGGCTACGCGCAGCGATGCTACGACCTGGTAAAGGATAAACCGGAAATCGAAATCCTCGTCGATACGATGGTTCTCGACGTCCATGAAGATAAAACCGTCACGGCTGTCAGCCCGAAACACGGCCTCATCACCGTACAGGGCAAGACGATCATCCTCACCATGGGCTGCCGCGAACGTACCCGCGGCGCCATCCGCACGCCGGGCTACCGTCCGGCCGGCGTATTCACTGCCGGCGCAGCGCAGCGCATGGTTAACATGGAAGGCTACCTGCCGGGCAAGAAGATCGTCATCCTCGGCAGCGGCGACATCGGCCTCATCATGGCCCGCCGCATGTCCCTCGAAGGCTGCAAGGTGCAGGCTGTTCTCGAAATCTGCCCCTTCTCCAACGGCCTGACCCGCAACATGGTACAGTGCCTGTACGACTACGACATTCCCTTGTACCTGTCCCATACGATTACGGCCATTCACGGCAAAGACCGCGTGACGGGCATTACGGCTGCTAAAGTCGACGACCATATGCAGCCCATTCCGGGTACGGAATTTGACATTGACTGCGACACGCTGCTCCTGTCTGTCGGCCTCATTCCGGAAAACGAATTGTCCCGCGGCTTAGGTCTCGCCATGCATCCGCTGACGAGCGGCCCCATCGTCGACCAGCACCGTGAAACGAGCATGCCCGGCATCTTCGCCGCCGGCAACGTCGTTCACGTTCACGACCTCGTCGACTTCGTATCGGAAGAAGCAGAAATCGCCGGCAAGTTCGCTGCCCTGAAGGCTCTGGGCCAAATGGAAGGCGAAGTCGCCGACGTCAAGGTCGAACCGGCCGACGAAGTACGCACCTGCGTGCCCCAGCACATCCGCGCCGCAGCCGAAGGCGAAACGGTCCGCTTGTTCATGCGCGTCCGCCGTCCTCTCAAGAAATGCCGCCTGACGGTTACGAGCGGCGACGACGTCTTAGTGAGCAGAGTCCTCCCTGTCGCTAAACCGAGCGAAATGATTGCCGTCAACGTGCCGGCTGACAAAGCGAAAGGCCATCATGCCGACTGGACTGTTTCCGTAAAGGAGGAAGCGTAACATGAGTGTAGAAACGAAACAACTGAACTGCATCAACTGCCCCATGGGCTGCCTGCTGACCGTTACCTTGACGGACGGCGCGATTACGGACGTAACGGGCAATACCTGCCCCCGCGGCGAAACATACGCCCATCAGGAATTGACCAATCCCCAGCGCATGCTGACCTCGACGGTACGCATTTCCGGCGGCGAGCTGCCTCTCCTGCCGGTCGTATCGAAATCGACCCTGCCGAAGGGCAAAATCCTCGAATGCGCCCAGGCGCTGCGGGCTGTTTCCATCGAAGCCCCCGTTAAGACCGGCGACGTCATCGTAGCCGATATCCTAGGCCTCGGCGTGGACATCGTAGCCAGCCGCGATATGGATAAGATTTAAGGAAGACGTAAGGAAGACGCAGTATATGCCAATATAATGCAACCTTCATCAAAGGACTGTCATGATAAGATCATGGCGGTCCTTTTCTTTTGCCCTGTTTGCAGGCGAAATGAAGGGCCTGCTTGTGATATAATATAGGAAAGGAAGACAGCCGAATGCCTACGACGATTAACCGGCTCAACGATTTTTATGTCAAGTATTTATTGGGAAGCGAGAAGCGCAAGCATTTGAGATCCACTTTTTGAACGCCGTCCTGTACGGCGACGATGCGCCGCAGATTGCCGACGTGTTCTTTCTCGACAAGGATTTGGACCCGGAGCGGGCGGACGGAAAGCCGGCCAAGCTCGATATACTGGCGAAAACCGATCAGGGGATGCTGATCAACGTCGAGGTGCAGGTGCGGCGGCAGGCTCATTTGGCCGAGCGGTTTTTATTCTATTGGGCGGAAATGTACGGCAGCCAGATGAAGCGGGGCGACGGCTACTACGCGCTGAAGCCGTCGGTGTCCATCATTCTGACGGAGTTTGACCATCTGCCGGAAGCAAGCTGGCACAATGCGTACTCTATCTGCAACGACGTATCCCGCAGGCGGCTGACCGATCATTTTGCCATGCACTTTATTGAATTGAAGAAGTTTACGTACAGCGACGTAAAGGCCCTCCATCGGCTGGGGCGCTGGACGGCGTACTTTTCCAACTGCGGAGACAGGGAAACGGAGGAATTAGCCATGAGCGATCCGGTAATGAAAGAAGTCGTACAGGCTGAAACGGCCTTTACAGAAGACGAAATCATGCGGAGAAAATATTCGCAGCGCGAAAAAGCCGTGAGAGACTATATTTCTGCTATGGATGAGGCGAGAAATGAAGGACTGCAAGAGGGAATCGTGCAGATGGCGGTAAAGATGTTGGAAAACGGAATCGACCGGCATACCGTAGCTGCCATCACTGGGGTGAGCGAACAGGAACTCGCAGCTTTGAAAACGGCTGCGGCAGGAGGCTGTGATGCATAAGGATACGACGATACCGGCGGCAGAGCCTTTTACGGAAGAGCAGATACAGCGGTGGCGCCGCTTGCAGCGCGAAAAGGCCGAGAGAGAGTATATTTCCGATATGGAGGAAGCAAGACGTGAAGGGCTGCGAGAAGGTTTTGAAAAAGGTATAAATGAAGCGATTAAGAAAGGTATAAAATTGGGGATTATGCAGGTGGCAGCCAACATGCTGGCTGTCGGCATGGATATCCGTCAAGTCGCCAGTATTACGGAGCTGAGCGAAGCGGAACTGGATGCCTTGAAACGCGGCGTATAATAAATCTATAATATAAAACAAGACGTTCCCATGACGGCTGCCGCAATGCGGCCTGTTAGGGAACGTCTTGTTTTTGTATGGTTCGCAGGATATATGATACTGCCTATCCTTGCGTTATTATATTATATATGTATATTACAGCTTGATGAATCCCGGCGTCGAGAGATAGCGGTCGCCGTTGTCCGGCAGGACGGCTACGATGGTCTTGCCGGCGTTTTCCGGCCGCTTGGCGATTTCTGCCGCGGCATGGAGGGCTGCGCCGCCGGAAATGCCGATGAGGAGGCCTTCGGCTTTTGTAAAGGCCTGGGCTGCCGTATAGGCTTCGTCTGTCGTGACGGCAGCTACTTCGTCGTAAATGGTCTTGTCGAGGGTTTCGGGGACGAAATTCGCGCCGATGCCCTGCAGCTTATGGGGGCCGGCGTGGCCTTCGGACAGGAGCGGCGAATCGGCTGGTTCGACGGCTACGACCTGAACGGACGGCTTTTGTCCCTTCAGATATTGTCCCGTGCCGCTCAGGGTACCGCCCGTGCCGACGCCGGCGACGAGGATATCGACGGCTCCGTCCGTATCGTCGTAGATTTCCGGGCCTGTCGTGGCCTTGTGGATGGCCGGGTTGGCCGGATTGATAAACTGGCCGGGAATAAAGCCGTGCAGCTCTTTGGCTAATTCTTCAGCCTTGTCGACGGCTCCCTGCATGCCCTTGGCCCCTTCCGTCAGGACGATGTCTGCGCCGTAGGCTGCGATGAGCTTGCGCCGTTCGACCGACATGGTTTCCGGCATGGTGAAGATGGCCTTATAGCCTTTGGCGGCGGCGACGGCAGCCAGGCCGATGCCCGTATTGCCGCTCGTCGGCTCGATGATGACCGTTCCCGGCTTGAGGAGGCCCTTCGCTTCGGCGTCTTCAATCATGGCCTTGGCGATGCGGTCCTTAGCCGAGCCGCCGGGATTAAAGGCTTCCAATTTGACGAGCAGGCGGGCGCCGACGCTTTGGGCGGCGTTGAAACGGGCCGGTTCCAGCAGCGGCGTGCGGCCGATCAAATCGAGGATGGACGTATATATCTTTTTCATGAAAATCACTCCTTTATACTGTATGTAGTATGATTTGAAAATAAAATAGTAAAACTATACCATAAAATATACTAGATAAGTATATTTTAGCTATACAAAGGCAACGGGCTCCGCGCTGTTTACGGGGGAGGAGAGGTTCTTAGCGGCTGAGGCTGCGCAGATGCGGCTCGGCGTTGTCCATGGCGTTTACGCGCGACTGGAGGATGGCGACTTGCTGCTGCAAGGCGGCAATCTGGTCTTCGATGGGGTCGGGCAGGCGGTTGTGATCCAAATCGACGTCCTGCTCCGAATGGCTAATCTTTTTGCCCTGCTGGAGGACGACGCGGCCGGGAATGCCGACGACTGTCGAATAGGGCGGCACTTCTTTTAAGACGACGGAGCCGGCGCCGATTTTCGAGCCTTCGCCGACCGTAAAGGAGCCGAGTACCTTTGCTCCGCAGGCGACGACGACGTAATCTCCGATAGTCGGATGGCGCTTGCCCTTTTCCTTGCCCGTGCCGCCGAGGGTCACGCCCTGATAGAGGGATACGTTGTTGCCGATAATGGTCGTCTCGCCGATGACGATGCCCATGCCGTGATCGATGAACAGCCCTTCGCCGATCTGCGCGCCCGGGTGGATTTCAATTCCCGTGAAGAAGCGGGCAATAGTCGAGATGATGCGGGCCGTGACAAACCATTTGTGCAGGTAGAAGAAATGAGCCAGGCGGTATGCCCAGATAGCGTGCAGTCCCGAGTAGCACAGCAGGACTTCCAGGGTATTTTTTACGGCCGGGTCTCGTTCCTTAATGACGTGAATGTCCTTTCTCAGGGTGTTAAACATGAATGGTGCCTCCTTGTGTCGTACGAATAAATGCTGAAATACAAAAAAGCCGCAGTCCCTAAACAGAGACGGCGGCCCGCGGTTCCACTCTGATTTGCAGGCATCTCAGCGATGCGCTGCACCTCAAGGCCCATAACGGCGGCAAACCGTGACAACCTACTATATGTTCAGCTGCCCTGCTCCCAAAGGCATTCCATCGTACTAGGCGGCGGCAGGAGCTCTCAGCCGGTGACTCCCGTTCTCTGTATAGCTTTCGTACGTGTACTTGTTTTGGTCATTGCATTTTTCGTTGGGAACATAATACCGTTTGTTTGAACGTTTGTCAAGGTATTTTTTGCAAGGTTATAAAAAATTTACATTTTTCCGTATTCTAAAACGGGCTATTTGGAATGCGATGCGCGTCAAGTTGAAATGAATTATTGTAATGTTCAGATGCACATTGCAGGACAGGTGATGCAGTGGAAATAGAACATAACATTGCGTCATAAAATAACGGATAATGTATACAAAATAGAATTATAATGTAAAATAAATGAATTTTAAAACAAATAAAAATGAAAATTAATACTATAAATACGAATAGTCAAAGTGGAACATGGAAGGAGCTTTGTTGGAAAAACGTGCGGGATTAACCTTATAAATAATAATTTTTAATCATAGTAAAATGCTGAAAAAGTCATGATAAAAAGACATAGCGGCATGCAAAATACCTGATAAAACCTAGTGAAATAGCGAATATTATACTACAGAGGTATTAATTTAAGTAATATAAACTTGTCAAGTGTATTGCTATGTCATATATGCAAATATGACTATAAAGCATGGATTTGTGAGTATCGTTTCACAAAATATATTGCGACTTTGCGTCAGACTCGTTGCATAAATTGTATAAAATGCTATACTTATATTAATACTTTAATAGTATGCCATGCATTCATTTAAATTTTATATTTGACGTAAAGAGGTGTGAACATGGAAAAAGCAGAATTGTACGAAACGTTCCAAAAAGGATTAACCAGCGTCGCTGGGGAATGCTATTTGGCTAAAAAAGCCGACGTAGCAGCAACTCTTGTCAAGATTTTCCAGGAAAAGGATGTAAAGGATGTCGCTCTGGTCGAAACGCCGCTCCTGAAAGAAGCCGGCGCAGCCGACGCCTTGAAGGCGGCAGGCATTAAGACCGACACGGATCACTTCCGCAAAAACGCTCCCTATGACAAAGGCGGCGTAACGGAAGCCGATTACGGCGTCGCCAACCTGGGCTCCCTCGTCCAAATGAAGGATGATATTGACGACCGTATCGTAGAAATCGTAGCGGACGTATATGTCGGCATTATCAAGTTGTCGAAGATCGTCGACGATTTCGATTCCATGATCGACATTATGGCCGAAACGAAGCCATTCCCGAAATTTGCCGGCATCATTACGGGCCCGAGCCGTACGGCCGACATCGAATGCGTCAGCACGGTCGGCGTCCACGGACCGCGCCAGTATGCCGTCATTGTTGTGGAAGATGAGTAAAGGAGGGAATGACACATGTCAACTGAAATGGATTTGTTGAAACAAGAAATCGAGCGCGCAATGGACAACGCGCCTTTGCAGAAAGCGCTGAAAAACTTTACGACTGCGTATCCCGGCAACCGCGAACGCGTTTACAAAGGATACGACTTTGAAGCCCTGCGGGAAAAGGTGCACGAAGTAAAATCCTACGCCCGCGACCACATCGACGAACTGCTCGACGAATTCGAAAAGAACGCTACGGCCAACGGCGCCGTCGTATTCCGCGCCCATTCGCCGCAGGAAGCCTTCGACTACGCGTTGAAGGTAGCAAAAGAACAGAACGTCAAACTCGTCGTCAAATCGAAATCCATGGCATCGGAAGAAATCCACTTCAACCCGGGCTTTGAAGCCGCAGGCATTCACGCGCAGGAAACGGACTTGGGCGAATTCATCAACGCCATCGCCGGCGACACGCCGTCCCACATGGTAATGCCCGCCATTCACTACTCCAAGGAAGACGTAGCCGACCTGTTTACGTCCTATACGAAAGAAAAAGAAGTTCCCGATATTTCCAAGGAAGTTAAAACGGCCCGCCGCGTCATGCGTGAAAAATTCCTGACCGCTGAAATGGGCGTATCCGGCGCCAACGCCGCCGTCGCTGAAACGGGCACGGTCATCACTATGAGCAACGAAGGCAACGGCCGTATGGTAGGTACTTTGCCGGCCAGCCACATGTACATCTTCGGCATTGAAAAATTCGTCGCCAAGATGAGTGATATCCGCTATATCTTCAAGGTCCTGCCCCGCAACGGCACGGCTCAGAACCTGACGACGTACCTGTCCTTCTACACGGGCGCGACGGATGTCGTAACGGATCCGGAAAACGATACGAAGCAGAAGAAGAGCTTCCATATCATCATCCTCGATACGCCGGAACGCCGCAAGATCATGAACGATCCCGATTACAAGGACATTTTCTGCTGCATCCGCTGCGCAGCCTGCCTCAACGTATGTCCGGCCTTCCGCCTCGTCGGCGGCCACGTATACGGCGGCAGCATCTACACCGGCGGTATCGGCACGCTGCTCACGGCCTTCCTCAACAGCCGCGAACGCGGTAAAGAAATTCAGAATATCTGTCTCCAGTGCGGCACGTGCAACACCGTCTGCGGCGGCAAGCTCGACATCGCCGGCATGATCCTGAAGCTGCGCACGAAGTACGCTCAGGAAGACGGCCTCAACCCGATTCATAAGTTCTGCCTCGACACGGTCGCCGACCGCCATCTGTTCCATTCCATGCTGCGCATCGCATCGGTCGCCCAGGGCGCGATTACCAAAGGCCAGCCGATGATTCGCCATATGCCGATGTTCCTGTCCGGCCTGACGTCGGGCCGCAGCCTGCCGAGCATCGCTCCGCAGCCGTTCCGCGACGTACTGCCGACGATCAAACAGGACGTTCCCAATCCGAAGGGCAAGATTGCCATCTTCACGGGCTGCCTCCTCGATTTCGTATACGTAGACATCGCGACGGCCGTCGTCAAAGCCCTCAACATGGCCGGCTACGTCGTAGAAATGCCTCTCGGCCAGTCCTGCTGCGGCGCTCCGGCGACGTACATGGGCGACGCTGAAAACGCTAAGAAAGAAGCGGCGCTCAACATCGAAGCTATGGAAGCGGAAAAATACGACTACATCGTATCGGCCTGCCCGACCTGCACGCACGCTCTGCGCGATTACAAGGAAATGTTCAAGGACGATCCGGAAATGTACAAGAAGGCTTCCGAACTGAGCGACAAGTCTTACGACTTCTCCAAGCTGCTCCACATGCTCGGCGGTCTCCCGGACAACGGCGATGGCGTTCCCATGAAGGTTACGTATCACGATTCGTGCCATATGAAACGCTACATGGGCGTATATAAAGAACAGCGCGAACTCCTGGAAGGCACGAAGGGCGTAGAAATCGTAGAAATGAACAACTGCGATAAATGCTGCGGCTTCGGCGGCTCCTACTCGATTAAATTCCCCGAAATGTCCGCTCCGATGCTCGAAGAAAAGATCGACAACATCGTGGCTACCGGCGCCGACACCGTGGCTGTCGACTGCCCGGGCTGCCTGCTCCAGATCAAAGGCGGTCTCGACGCGCGCGGCCTGAACAACATCCAGGTAAAACATACGGCCCAGATTCTCGTAGAAAAGAGAGAAAAACAGTAACTCCTAACACGGCCGGAAAGGTGTATTGGAACGGCGATGATAAAACAGACATTATTAGAAAACAGCGTTCGGAAATTTATGCCGAAGTATTTTGCCAACGTCAGTGATGAGCAAATAGAGAAGATAAAGAACTATATACAGGCCTTTACGGCCCATACCTTTGCCGGAACGCCGACCGGCGCGGTACTTACCGACGCGACGGCGTCAGAAGGAAAGATGATACGGCCCCGCCTGTTGATGATGGCCTCGGAGTACGGCCCCAAACGCGGCGACGCGCAGGAAACGCTGTATAAGCTGGCGGCTATCGTCGAAATGACGCATTTGGCTTCGCTGATTCACGATGATGTCGTCGACGACGCTCCTTTCCGACGGGGCAAGCCGTCCATCCAGAGCCGGTACGGAAAAAACGCCGCCGTCTACGCTGGAGATTTCCTCATGAGCCGCATCAGCTATCACCTCATGAAGGAGGGCTTGAACCGGGCCGGCATGGTCCTGTCGAAGACGGTAGAGGAAATGTGCAGCGGCGAAATCGGCCAGGCTATGTGCCGGTACAAGGATACGGTGACGATTGACGAGTACCTGCGCAACATCCACGGCAAGACCGTGGCCCTGTTCATGGCCTGCTGCCGCATCGGCGCAATGGAAAGCGGCTGCAGCGAACAGCACGCCGGCATACTGGAATCCTTCGGCGAATGCCTGGGATACATGTTCCAGCTGCGGGACGACCTCCTGGACTTTACGGACGACAAGGCGCTGAACGGCAAGACCGTTCATCAGGATTTCCGCGAAGGCATCTACACGCTGCCCGTCCTCATCGCCTTGGAACGGCCCGGCGGCCGGGCTGCATTGACGCCCTACATGGAGCGCAGCGCAGCCGGCACGCTGACGGCCGCAGATATTCGGACGATGGAACGCATTGTAGCGGAATTCGGCGGCATGGAGGAAGCGTGGAAGTATATCCGCCGCTACCAGCGCCGGGCAGAAGAACTGCTGGCGTTCCTGCCGCCGTGTGACGCGGCGCCTCTCCTGCGCAAGCTCGTCAGCAAGCTGGGGGCGGTGTAATGGCGGGACGACAGGCCATGTCCGTGACGGCTGCCGTCCGGCTGGCCAATCCCCATTCGTGGGTAGCGGCAGTCTATCCGGCTGTCTTCGGCGAGCTGTACTGCCTGCTGGTCGGCTACGACCTATCGTGGCTCCAGGCCGTTCTCCTGCTGGGGGCGTGCATCCTCATGCAGTCGTCGGTCAATACGCTGAACGATTATTTCGATTTCGTAAAGGGAACGGACACGACGGACGACTTCGTCGAAGTCCACGACGCCGTGCTGGTATACGAAGACATTGCGCCGAAGCAGGCACTGTATTTAGGCCTCGCCTATCTGGCGGCGGCGGCCCTGCTGGTACTGCCGGTCATCATCGGCGCAGGCCCTGCGCCTTGGTGCATCGGCCTTGTCGGCGGCCTCGTCGTCCTGGCCTATTCAGGCGGCAAGACGCCCTTGTCCTACCTGCCCGTAGGCGAGCTCGTCTCCGGCGGCGTCATGGGCGGCCTCATTCCGCTAGGAGTAGCGGCAGCCGTACACGGCATCGTCGATGGCTTGGCTCTGATACTAGCCATTCCCTTCATCATCGGAATCGGCCTGGTCATGATGACCAATAATATCAGCGATATCGAAAAGGACCGGCAGGCCCGGCGCAAGACCCTTCCCGTCGTAGTGGGAAGGCCGAAGGCCGTAAGGCTGTACCGGGCGGCCGTCGTCTGCTGGATCGTGAGCCTCCTCGTCATCCCTGTCTGGTACGGCGGCCTCTCAGGCCTCGTCGTGCCGGCTCTCGCGGCCTTGACGGGCCGGAAGGTCTTTGCCTTCTTGCTGACATCGCCGTTGATTCCGCAGGAGCGGGTGCGGCAGATGAAATGCATCGCCATGGCCAACGTGCTGGGAAACGGCGCGTATTTGATCGGCGCGGCCCTGGCCGTGCTGGCAGGGAGGGCGGTCTGATGGATTCGATGGAAAAACGCAGGCGCGTGTACCGTATCTTCCAGGGCATTTCCCAGACCTACGACGGCGCGAACCGCCGCATCAGCCTGGGGCTGGAGCAATCGTGGAAGCGGGGCCTCGTCGAGGCTGTAGCCTTGCAGGTACCGGGCGGCGGCGCCGTGCTGGACGTCTGCTGCGGCACGGGCGATATTGCCGTAGCCGTAGCAAGGAGGCGGCCTGACGCAGCCGTTACGGGTCTTGATTTCTCGCCAGCCATGCTGGACGTGGCCCGCCGCAAGGGCGCGGCCCTGGAAAACCTGACCTGGCGGGAAGGCGACGCCATGGCCCTTCCCTTTGGAGACGATACGTTTTCGGCGGCGGCCATATCCTTCGGCCTTCGCAACACGCCTGATTACGGCGCGGTCCTGACGGAAATGACCCGCGTCGTTCGCCCCGGCGGCTGGGTATACTGTCTCGATTCCTTTGTACCTGACTCGCCGTTGATTCGACCCTTTTACGACCTGTATTTCCGCGGCGTCATGCCTCTATTGGGCGGTGGCTTCCGCCATCGCAGGGAATACCGGTGGTTGTGGCAGTCTACGCGGGACTTTCTCCGCAAGCGTGAGCTGACGGCCCTCTTTGCCGCCGTCGGCCTGGAGAAGGTCCGCGCTGACAGCCATCTCTTTGGAACCTGCGCGCTGCACAGCGGGCAGAAACCCCGATACATCTGAACGAACAGGAAATACTATACGTTTACATACATAAACCGGCGGAGCCGACGCACCGGAGCCGCACGGTTAAGGAGGGTAAGAACATGAGTAGTGAAGAAAAATTTGATGCTATCGTTGTTGGCGGTGGCTTGGCCGGTTCGGCGGCAGCCCTGACTATGGCAAAAGCCGGACTCGACGTTATGTTGATTGAACGCGGCAAATTCTGCGGCTCTAAGAACTCCAGCGGCGGCCGTATTTACGGTCACAGCCTGGAACGCCTGATTCCGAACTTTGCCGAAGAAGCTCCCATCGAACGCAAGATTACCCAGGAACGCCTGTCCCTCATGACGGAAGGCGGTGCCTTGAGCTTCCAGTACAATTCCGATAAGCTGCAGAACCTGAAATATCCGTCCTATTCCGTACTCCGCTCCAAATTCGACAAATGGATGGCTGAAAAAGCGGAAGAAGCCGGTGTCATGCTTCTCGAAGGCTTCCGCGTAGACAAGGTCCTCGTCGATGAAAACGGCAAGGCGACGGGCGTCGTCTGCGGCGACGAAGAATTCGACGCCGACGTCATCGTATTGGCCGACGGCGTAAACTCCCTGCTGGCACAGCAGCTGGGCATGAAACAGGAACTGGACCCGAAGGACGTAGCCGTAGGAGTAAAAGAAGTCATTTATCTCGGCGAAGACGTCATTAACGAACGCTTCGGCCTCCAGGGCGACGAAGGCGCGGCCTGGATGATCGCCGGCGACCCGACAGGCGGCAACCTCGGCGGCGGCTTCATCTACACCAATAAAGACAGCTTGTCCCTGGGCATCGTTACGACGATCAGCGACATCGGCCGCGTAGACGTCAGCGTCCCCGACATGGTAGAACGCATGAAGAATCATCCGTCCATCGCTCCCTTTATCAAAGGCGGCAAGCTGACGGAATATTCGGCTCACCTCGTTACGGAAGGCGGCCTCAAGATGATGCCCGAACTCGTACGGGACGGCGTAATCGTAGCCGGCGACGCAGCCGCTATGGTCGTCAACCTGGGCTACACGGTCCGCGGCATGGACCTGGCTATCGAATCGGGCCGTCTGGCCGGCGAAGCCGTCGTCCGGGCTAAGGCAAGAGAAGACTTCTCGGCGACAAGCTTGTCGTACTACAAACAGCTTCTCGACGAAAGCTTCATCATGAAGCTCATGAAACAATATCAGAACCTGCCGGGCCTCTTGGAAGACCACATCATCTTCAACGACGTTCCGAAGATGGCCGACGAATTTGCCGGCATGGTCTACAAAGTAGACGGCGGCTCGCCTGTTGCCCTGCCGATGATCGCCTTGACTGTCTTGGCTAACAACGGCGGCTTGAACGGACTCTTTGATCTTGGCAAAAAAGCTTGGGAGGCGATGTAAGATGGCAAAAATGAGCGTAGACGATAAACTCGGCGTAGTTAAATTCGTGACGGACGAACACGAATCCCATATTGAAATCAACGAAGATTATCAGGATGAAGCGGAAATCAAACGCTTGGTCATGGCTTGTCCGGCTGAATTGTACAAATACACAGACGGCAAATTGGTCTTCAACCATGAAGGCTGCCTGGAATGCGGCACGTGCCGCGTCATTTCCGGCGGCAAGGGCGTCAAGAGCTGGAATCATCCGAAAGGCGCTATGGGCGTAGAATATCATCACGGTTAATAGATAGCCTGCAGGAAGGCGGAAGGGCGGCGTACGCGCTGCCTTTCCGCTTTTTCTATGTATGAGCCTATGTTGCAGCCCCATAAAAAGCGATGCTGTATGAGCATATATGGTAAAAATTTAATCAAATTTTAATCTGAATCTAATTTACTTTTGCCCATAACCTGCTATTATAATAAGTGTAGAACAGATCATCTACGACGAGTTGAAGATATAAGTTGTTCATATACCCCTCGAACACCCCTATCTTATGTCTTCAGCAAAGCTAAGATATTATCTTCCCCCGATAGTATCTTACACTTAGAAAGAGCCGGCCCCCCTCGCCGGCTCTTTTGCTGTATATGGCAGCAGAAACGTAAAACGTTTATCTTTCATGCTGATAATGAACGATATTCATTCTGAGCTGCTGCGGGCGGTTTGGAGCATTTAGGGCAGCCCGGGAGAGAGAAGGCAGACTGTGCCTGTATATCTGAGGGAGAATGGTTTGGGACATGGCTGAAAATACTTTTTTTGCCCGATGCGGGGTCATTGACATTTTCAACTATTCGTGCAATAATGAGAAAGAACAAGGGACTAGTTCCCCGAACGACATGAGTCTGGAGGTGAAAAACATGCATGTAATTTCTGACGAATGCGTAAAATGCGGTTCCTGCGCAGGCGCTTGCCCGACTGGTGCTATCGAAGAAGGCGAAACGAAGTACGTTATCACTGACGCTTGCATCGATTGCGGTTCTTGCGAATCCGTATGTCCGACTGGTGCTATCTCTGCTGAATAATAGCACCCCCGACTATAAGATAAAAAAGGAGACATGTATATGTCTCCTTTTTTATTTGAATTTTGCCGGTCAATATGATAGGATAGAATCACTGTACGATATCGTACGGAAAGATGTGCACATAGGAGGTTTTGGGTGCAGGTATGGTATATCGCCCTGGTAATCATCGCGTTGGACCAGGGAAGCAAATGGCTGATTCAGCAAGGAATGACGCTTCATGAATCGATTCCGGTCATTCCGGGATTTTTTCATATTACATATATTTTAAACAGAGGCGCGGCGTTTGGTATTTTAGAAAATCAACGCTGGCTTTTTCTGATTATGGCAATACTATTGTTTGTATTGTACGCTGTATTTCGCAAGAAGCTGCCGGAGCATCGGGCGGTGCAGGCCGGCGCGGGCATGCTCCTGGGAGGCGCCTTCGGCAACGCCTTGGACCGCTTTCTGCACGGAGCTGTCGTCGACTTTTTCGATTTCCGCATCTGGCCAGTGTTCAACATCGCCGATATCGGCATCGTCGTCGGCGTATGCCTGCTGCTGTGGTACAGCTGGACACATATTTCTGAGTAAGCGAGGATACCAATATGGATGAAATACGAGTAACCGTAACGGAAGAATGGGCCGATACGCGGCTGGACGTCTATATGGCCAAGACGATGGATATATCCCGCAGCTTCGCCCAGCAGCTTGTCGAAACGGGCGATGTGCTGGTCAACGGCAAGGCGGCCAAGAGCAACCGCCGCCTGAGCGAAGGGGACGAAGTAGCCGTGACGATGGAGCAGCCGGCAGAGCTGCAGGCCGTGCCGGAAGATATCCCCCTGAATATCGTATACGAAGACAAGGACATCATCGTCGTCAATAAGGCCCGGGGCATGGTCGTCCATCCGGCGGCGGGAAATCCCGACGGCACGCTGGTCAACGCCCTGCTGTACCACTGCCGCGGCGAGCTGTCCGGCATCAACGGCGTCATACGCCCGGGCATCGTCCACCGCCTGGACAAGGATACGTCGGGCGTCATGGTGGCTGCGAAAAACGACGAAGCTCATAAGGGACTGGCCGCGCAGATCAAAGCCCATTCGGCCCGCCGTACCTATTGGGCCCTCGTCCACGGCAACATTGCCGAAGAAAAGGGCATCGTCGACGGCCCCATCGGCCGCCATCCCAAGGACCGGATCAAGATGGCCGTCACCTTTAAGGGCGGCCGCGAAGCCGTGACCCATTTCCGCGTCCTCAAGCGCTACGGCGAGTACACCTGGATTGAATGCAAGCTGGAGACGGGACGGACCCACCAGATCCGCGTCCATATGGCCTACATCGGCCATCCCGTCGTCAACGATCCCTTGTACGGCTATAAAAAAGATGATTTTCCCATTGAGGGGCAGGCCCTTCATTCCCATTGCCTGGACCTGGTCCATCCCGTCACGGGCGAGGCCATGCACTTCGAAGCGCCTATGCCCGACGATTTTGCAGCGTGCCTGCACCGTGCCGAACAGCACAGATAAGCGAGGTGTGTACGATGTGGAAAGAAAAAAATCTGCTCATGGATGAGAAAGCCATGGGCCGGGCGATTCGCCGCATTGCCCACGAAATCATCGAACGGAACAAAGGGCTGGACAATACGGTTCTCGTCGGCATTCATACCCGGGGCGTACCGCTGGCCAAACGGCTGGCAGCGGAGCTGTCGGCTATTGAAGGCCTGGCCGTACCGGTCTATGACCTGGATATTTCCGCCTATCGCGACGACGCCAAAAAGACGTCCATCAACATGGTCGCCAAAGGGCAGACCCGCTTCGACGCCGACGGCAAGACGGTCATTTTAGTCGACGACGTCCTCTTTACGGGACGGACGGTCCGCTCGGCCCTGAATGCCATCATGGAGCTGGGCCGGCCCCGCTACATCGAGCTGGCCGTCCTCGTCGACAGGGGGCACCGCGAGCTGCCGATCCGCGCCGATTACGTGGGGAAAAACGTGCCGACGTCGCGGCGCGAGGACATTTCCGTCCAGCTGCGCGAAGTAGACGGGCAGGAACAGGTCGTCCTGCGGGAACAAATCTGATATACTATATATAACAAGAGATATAGGACGCTTCGCAGCCTCCTTACCGTGTACGTTCTAAGGAAGTGATACTATGGTAGGTCAATTAGTAGGAATCGTCGTCGTCCCTCTCGTCGCCTTTATCGTGTATATGCTGTACGCAAAATACCTGCGGTAATGGCGCGGCGGCAGCTGCTCTATAGGGGAGCTGCCGTTTTTTTTATATGCCAATCCATGCTTTTAAAACATGGATTGGCATTTTTTCTAAGTATTTGTTATTGCTCATCCTGTAGTATATACTTGAGCTATCAAGAGAAGGACTTTTGAAGCAGAACATCGGAGGAGGTATTCCTATGAAAGGACGAAGCAGAAACTATATTATCATGGCCTTGTTAGGCCTATCCGTTTTAGGATTCGGCGGGCTGGCCGCCGCGGCCGATATAGCGGAACACGCGCCGCATTTGATAGCCGATGCGACCCTGCCGCCCGGCGATATGTCCCGCGGAGCCGATAATTTCTACGTCAGCGACAAGGTGGACGGCAAAACCGTGACGTTTACCGATATATACGATATGAAGGTCGCCGGAAATCTCTTCGTTCCTAAGACGCTGAAAGCCGGACAGAAGCTGCCGGCCATTATCGTCGGCCATCCTATGGGAGCCGTGAAGGAGCAGAGCGCCAGCCTGTACGCCCAGAAAATGGCTGAACAGGGCTATGTGACATTGGCTATCGACCTGCCCTACTGGGGTGAAAGCGAAGGGATGCCGCGCAACAGCGTCAATCCCGATACCTATGCCGAAGCCTTCAGCGCCGCCGCCGACTACCTCGGCACCCGCGATTTCGTAGACCGGGACAACATGGGTGTCATCGGCATCTGCGGCAGTGGCAGCTTCGCCATCAGCGCGGCGAAAATCGACCCGCGCCTCAAGGCTATCGCAACGGTCAGCATGTATAATATGGGCGATGCCAACCGCCACGGCCTCCATCATTCCGTGTCGCTGGAGCAGCGTAAGGCGATCATCGCCCAGGCGGCCCAGCAGCGCTATGTCGAATTTGAAGGCGGCGAACGACAATATACGAGCGGCACGACCCACGAGCTGACGGAGGATACGGACCCGATTCAGCGCGAATTCTACGATTACTACCGCACGTCCCGCGGCTCGTATACGACGCCCGGCGAAGACCCGGCTCACACGACCCACCCGACGCTGACGACAAACGTGAAGTTCATGAATTTCTATCCCTTCAACGACTTGGATTTGATTTCGCCGCGGCCCATGCTGTTCATCGCCGGAGCCAACGCCCATTCCCGTGAATTCAGCGAAGACGCGTATCGTTTGGCGAGCGAACCGAAGGAGCTGTACATCGTCCCCAATGCAGGCCATGTCGATTTGTATGACAGGACCGACGTCATCCCCTTCGGCAAGCTGACCCAGTTTTTCAATCACTATTTAAAGAACTAAGGAAAACGGCAGGCGCTGCGGCAGCCCATAGCGGATGCGGCAGCGCCGCCGTCTGTTCCGCCCATAGGAGGCCATGATGAAAGGACATCGGTTGTTTATCTTTATTTTAGCCGTCGGCGTGTTCGGCATTTTAAATACGGAAATGGGGGTTATCGGCCTTCTGCCGTACGTATCAGCGTATTTCGGCGTATCTATTTCCGAAGCGGGGGCGTTGGTCAGCTTGTTTGCCCTCATCGTCGCCGTGTCGGGGCCGGTCATGCCCCTGCTCATGTCGCGGTTTGAGCGGAAAAAGGCGATGCTCTTCGTGCTGGCCGTCTTTATCGCCGGCAACGTCATATCGGCCGTGACGGACAGCTTTGCCATCCTCTTGGCGGCCCGGGTCATTCCGGCCTTTTTCCATCCCGTGTACTGCGCCCTGGCCTTTTCGGCGGCGGCAGAAGCAGTGCCGCAGGAGTACGCCCCCGATGCCGTCGGCAAGGTCATGGTCGGCGTAGCTGCCGGCATGGTCCTCGGCGTACCCGTCAGCAACTTCCTGGCCGACGCCGTATCGCTGCAGGCGGCCTTCGCCTTCTTCACGGCTGTCACAGCGGCGGCTTTTTTTGCGACGCTGTTTTGTATTCCGTCCATGCCGGCCGGCCCGAAACGGACTTACGGCGAGCAAATCGGCATCCTGCGCCGTCCTGCCGTGTGGATGTCGATTTTTGCCATCGTCTTCATGAACGGCGCCTTATTCGGCGTGTTTACCTATTTGGCCGAATACTTGGGAGTCGTGACGGCCTTGTCCGGCGGTGCTGTGAGCCTGTTTTTATTCGTTTACGGCCTATCCAACAGCGCAGGAAGCTTTCTGTCGGGGCGGCTCATCCGCTGGAACGAGGGGTTGACTGTGCAGGCCTTTCCCTGGGTTCTGCTGGCGCTGTACGCCTTGGTATGGCTGGGCGGCGCGATGGCGGCTGTCATGGCCGTCCTCGTCGTGGCCTGGGGCTTCATCGGCGGTGTCAACGCCAGCACGCAGCAGTATATCCTCACCCAGGCTGCGCCGGAAGCAAAGGAATTTGCCAGCGGCATCTTCCTCACGTCGGCCAACGCCGGTACCATGGCCGCGTCGGCCCTCTGCGGCTGGTGCATTGCCCAGTGGGGGACGGCGGCGGTTCTCTTAGGCGGCGCGGCCTTTGCCGCCGTCAGCGTCGTGTTCCTGCGGCTGCGGTCGCTTGCTTTTCACCGCTCTGGCAAAGAAGAAACGATAGCTCAGGTTTCATGATATTTTATAAGGAGGAATAGATATGAATTTGCATTTTATTACGCGGCGTACTCTGTCGAAAGCCGTGTTCGCTGCGGCCATAGCCGCGATGATGATGCCGTCCGTGCTGGCGGCTCCACAGACGGTTCCGGTAAAGCCGGCGGCCGTCGTACAGCAGTATGCCGACCTTGCGCCGGCCCAGGAAGTCGTCTTAAATGATATTACTGTCTATGCCTTTGATGAAAGCCCATTGACTTTAGAAAGCAGCATTTTTCCCGACCTATCTCAGTATCCGGACCGCATGGCCCTCATGCCGAAGGGGCAGTTCCATACGATTACCCGTACCTATTTGATTCAAACGGGAGATAGACGGGTCCTTGTCGACGGCGGCTGGGGCACGGAAAGCGGCGTAGACGGCAGGACAGTGGACTACTTGGCGAAATACGGCGTATCTGCGGACGACGTAACAGATATTTTGCTCACCCATATGGACGTAGACCATATTTCCGGCCTGCTTCACGGCGGTAAGGCCGTTTATCCCAACGCTGTGCTCCATATTGCCGCGAAGGAATATAACCGCTGGATTGTCCAAGGCGCCGACAGGGAAGCGGAATACATTGTTCTGGCACGAAAGGTGGCAAAGGCTTATGAAGGCCGTATTGCCTTATTTGACTATGACGAAGAAATCCTGCCGGGGATTACGGCCCGCAACGCCAACGGCCACACTATGGGCCATACGTGCTATGACGTTACGTCCGGCAATAAGGGGCTGACCATCGTCGGCGATATGATTCACGTTGCGCCCATTCAGATGCGCCATACCGAGTATTGCAGCGTTTACGACGTTGATCCCGCATTGGCTGCGCAGACGCGGGAACGCGTTTTGTCAGAACTGAGCCGGACAGATCGCCTGATTGCAGGCATGCATTTCCCGCAAATCGGCAAAGTCCGCAAGGATAAGGACGGCGGCTACGTCGTCGTCTCAGACACAAAGCCATAATTTTTCTGATAATATAAAGAATCCTCCCTGTGTCCTGATGATAGGACATAGGGAGGATTTGCTGCTGTTTGATATTACGTGTCTAATGAGATGGCTGTTAAATCTTTGCGGATATGCTCCAGAAAGATGCGGCTGGCTTTGGAAAAGCGGTGCGATTTTTTCCAAAGCAAGTACGGGATTGCCTGGAGGGGCGGATGGAAGGGGCGATGGCACAGCGGGCTGGCCGGCCCGGTTGGGGCGAGATTGTCGAAGGAGGTGGCATAGCCCAGCCCTTCCTGAACCAGCAGGGATGCGTTATAAAAGAGGTTGTATATGGCGACGATATGAAGCTGCTCGACGGGCACGCCGAGCCAGCCGGAAAATTCGTTGTGCTCCCAAGCCTGGGCCGAGTAAATCAAGGGGATGGAAAGGAGATCCTGCGGCTCTATGACAGCCTTTTGGCTGAGGGGACTGTCCTTACGCATGAGCAGACCCCAGCGGTGTATTCCAGGCAGGCGCAGGTAATGATATTGCGTCAGATCGAGGGGGCCGAAGACGACGGCGAAATCCGTCAGACCCTTATCCAGCTTGTCCAGCACGTCGGGTGCGTTGCCGCTATAGAAATGGGGTTGGATAAAAGGATAGGAACGCTGCATCGCCGTCAGTGTGCGGGCGATAAAGCGAATGGGCTCGCCTTCGCCGCAGCCGATGCGCACTTCGCCGCGGATTGAGGCGTCGTCCATAGCGGAAAACTCCGTCGTCGTCTTGTCGATGAGGCTGAGGATTTCTTCGGCCCGCTGGCGCAGGAGAAGTCCTTCTTCGGTCAGGCTGATGCGGCGGCTGCCGCGGATAAACAGCTGCTGCCCCAATTCCCCTTCCAGCTCCATGAGCTGCCGCGACAAGGTCGGCTGCGTGACGTGCAGGGCCTTTGCCGCCTGGGTGATGCTGCCTTCCTGCACTACTGTAAGAAAATATCGAAGTACGCGGATTTCCATGACCTCAGCTCCTTTATAATATCTATCTGTATTATATCATACGAGATGCAGCGGAGCCTTCATTTCCGTTTTGTTATAGCCCGGTATATTGTCGAAACGTACGGATGTTTGATATACTACAAGTAAGAAAAGTAATGAGAAATAAACGATTGTGTCAATATTTAATCGAAAAAATTTTAAACATCAAAATCGCCGACATTACCTATCCAGATGTGGAAAAAACGATAGATATCCGATTGGACAGCAAGAGCGTCCGTCTTGACGTATATGTTAAAGATGATACGGGACGAGTATTCGATATTGAAATGCAGTGCGAAAACGAACCGAACGGTGGCCTGACCAAGCGGACGCGATATTATCAGGCCATGATTGATATGGAAATATTAGAGACAGGCGAAGATTACGACTGCTTAAATCCATCGTACATTATCTTCATTTGCACCTTCGACGCTTTTGGCGACGGCCTGCCCGTCTATACCTTTCGGAATCACTGCATCGAAAAGGAAGCTATAGAACTGGGAGACGAAGGAACAAAACTATTTTTAAACTGTAAAGGCGACGACAAAGCTCTGGACCCGGATATACGAGCGTTCTTGCGTTACGTCGACGGTAAGGTTGCTGAGTGCGCGCGTGTATCGGCAGACTATGTTACGGAATTAGGGAAAAAGAATTGTTTATTGTAGTCTGACTAAGGCATCTGCGGGAGCAGGTGTCTTATTTCGCAAGATAGGCTCTCGATTTTGCGAAGACGACAGTGAGATGCTGGCGGACATACGGGCGTTTTTGAGATACGTAGACGGAAAGGCGGCGGAGGGGAGATTTATGAAAGCCGTAGAAGATGAAGTCATGAGGGTGAAGGAACATAAGGAAACGAGGCGAGAATATATGACGTACGCAATGGAAACCAAACGGCGCGAGCTGGCGAGCTTTGCCGAAGGTGAAAAAACGGGCGAGAAAAAGAAAGAAACCATGATGATATTGGCTATGCTGCGGAAGGGATTTTCCGTAGAAAGTATTGCAGAGTGTGCGCAAACCTCGGTAGAATATATCATGGAATTAGGGAAAAAGAATCATTTGTTATAATCTGTATAAGGCGTCTGTGAGAGTGGACGCCTTATGTCGTAAGATAGGAGTCGTTTTTTGAGAAACCAATGGCAAACCGCTGGGCCCGGATATGCAGGCGTTTTTGAGATACGCAGACGGAAAGGCGGCAGTACGACATCCTATTCGTTACTATGTAAAAACACACGAGTCCGATGGCACCTTTAGGACAGGGCCATCGGACTCGTGTGTTTTATATGTAGGGATATTCTATTATTTAAAGCTGTTCAGCCATTTCGTCGCGCTTTCGACGGTTTGGCGGCCGTTGAGGAGCTTGCCCGATTTAATCGTCGCACCGGGACAGGACGGCTGCAGGTCTTTGGCTGTGCTGCCGAGGCCGCTGCCGCCGGACGTAGCGAAGAGTACGATCGTCTTGCCGGAAAAATCGTGGCTTTCCAAAAAGGTCTTGATGATTGACGGGGCCGTGTACCACCAGATAGGGAAGCCGAGATAAATGGTGTCGTAAGGGCTGACGTCGAGGGATTTGCTGCCTATGGCCGGGCGGAAGGAGGGATCGTTCTTTTCTTTTGTCGTGCGGCTGCTGCGGTCGGTCCAGTCTAAGTCGGCCGGGGTGTACGGCGTTTCCGGCACGATTTCATAGATATCGGCTTTGGTTGCCTGGGCTAATACGGCCGCTGCTTTGGCCGTCGTGCCGCTGGCGGAAAAATACGCTACTAAGGGTTTGTTCATCATAAAATCCTCCTTGTCATGAAATATATAGAATCTTATCTTTTCGTTCCGGCGAAGGAAAGGCATTTTCCGAGGCGCTTGCCCGTGCGGAGATAGGTGTACGTCGGAAATTCAAACAGGACCGGCGCGATTTTTTCGTAGTCCGGCTTGCCGTCGGCTGTCAGGACGCCTTCTTCGGCCCATACGGCCTTGATTTCCAAAATGAAATTATCAAACGTTTCCGTTTCGTAATTGTCAACGACGCGGCATTCCATGACCAGCGGCGATTCCGTCGGTATCGGCGCGCCCGTTTCGCCGGCCGTCCACTCGAACAGCCTCGATTTGTCGTCCCGGTGGCCGCTGACGCTGCCGGCGCAGTCAGCTTTAGGCAGCATGGCTTCGTCGACGAGGCTGACCGAGACGACGCCGTGCCGGCGGATACCTTTGTTGGTATAGTGAATCTTCGCGCAGCTGATGAGGATGCGGTCGTGGCCGATAACGCCGACGTGGGAGACGGTCATCCAGCTCGGCTTGCCATCGACCATCGCGCCGACCAGGGTGAGGGGCGTCGGGTACAAAGCGGGAAAGGCGCCGATATTCTTTTTCATATGATTCCTCCTGTAAAAACGCACTGTATAGTAATTAGAAAATAAATAACAAAGTGCAACCTAATAAAATAATAGCATACGCGATGATTCTTGTCAATGTGCGGCCTCATGGGCTATAATGGAGGTATGTTACAAAGGATTGCATACGAGGAGGGCTATATGTCGGAATTTGTCAGGGCGCGGAGCGCCGAACAGAAAGAAGCGCGCATGGAAGAAGTGAAACGGGCGGCAGACAGGCTGTTTTCCGCCAAGCCCTATCACGACATCACGCTGACGACCATCGCCGCCGAGCTGTCGTGGACCCGGGCTAATTTATATAAATACGTAACCAGCAAGGAAGATATTTTTTTGGCCTTGTGCGGCGAAAAGATGAGCGCCTACATGGACGCCCTGCTGGCGGCCTTTCCGCGGGGATGCGGCTACGCCGTCGGGGTATACGCCGAGGTGTGGGCCGGTATCCTGTCGGCTCATCGGGACTACCTGCGCTACGGCGATATTTTATCGTCTATCATCGAGACGAACGTATCCGTCGACAGGCTGGCAGAGTTCAAAGCCTTGTATTTTGACAAGGCAGGACAGCTGGCCGACGTACTGTCGCAAAATTTGGGAATCGAAACGAAAGACGCCTGCGAATGCATCCTGGCCGTGTATTTCCACGCCGTCGGTATATGCAGCATGTGCCGCGACAACCCCCTGCTGCAGCAGGCCTTGGAACGGGCCGGCATCGCCGTCGAGCCCGTCGACTTTCAGGACAATATGAAGCGGTTTATCGCCATGAACTTGGACTATTACGGCGCAGGGCGGAAGCAACCGCAGGGATGAAGGCATATATTGTGATTTCTCTGAAATGTTGCTATACTAAAGTCAAATGACAGGCATCATTTATTTTTTATGGAAAAGGGGAGGAAGACGCGATGAAAAAAATCATAAACGACGTGGCAAACGTAGAAGAGGAAATGATCCTGGGATTGGTCAAGGCGGCGCCGCAGAAGCTGCGCAAGCTCGACTACGGGACGATTGTCGTGCGGGAGCCGAAGCAAGAAGACAAGGTCGCCCTGGTCAGCGGCGGCGGCAGCGGCCACGAACCGGCCCACGGCGGCTACGTCGGCGAAGGCATGCTGGACTGCGCCGTAGCCGGCACGGTCTTTACGTCGCCAACGCCGGATCAGGTGCTGGAAGGCATCAAGGCCGTCGCGACGGATAAAGGCGTACTGTGCATCGTCAAAAACTATACCGGCGACGTCATGAATTTTGAAATGGCTATTGAAATGGCTGCCGACGAAGGAATCAAGGCCGATTATGTCGTCGTCAACGACGACGTAGCCGTCAAGGACAGCCTATACACGACGGGACGGCGCGGCGTAGCCGGCACGATTTTCGTGCACAAAATCGCCGGGGCTAAGGCCGCCGAAGGCGCGAGCCTGGAAGAAGTCAAGGCCGCGGCGGAAAAGGTCATCGCCAACGTCCGCTCCATGGGCATGGCTATCGAGCCCTGCACGGTGCCGGCAGCGGGCAAGCCGGGCTTTGAGCTGTCCGATACGGAAATGGAAATCGGCATCGGCATCCACGGCGAACCGGGCACGCACCGCGAAGCCCTGGGCACGGCTGATTCCATCGCCAAGATGCTTCTCGACAGCATCCTCGCTGATTTGGATTATACAGGCAGCGACGTCGTCGTCCTGGTCAACGGCATGGGCGGCACGCCTCTCATGGAGCTGTACATCGTCAACAACTTCGTGCAGGACTACCTGAAGGAAAAAGGCATCCGCGTCTACGATACGATGGTCGGCAACTACATGACGTCCATCGAAATGGCCGGCTTCTCCCTGACGCTGCTGCGGCTGGATGATGAAATGAAGAAGCTCTACGACGCCAAAGCCGATACGCTGGCTTGGAAGAAATAAGGAGGGACAGGCGATTGAATACGCAGAAATTAGCCGAAGTCATAGCGGCCATTGCAAAAACCATAGAAGAAAATAAAGAATTCCTGACGCAGCTCGATAATGAAATCGGCGACGGCGACCACGGCATCAACCTGGCCCGCGGCTTTGCCGCCGTAGAACAAAAGCTGCCGACTTGGGCCAATACGGACATCGGCACCCTTCTTAAAGGCGTGGGCATGCAGCTCGTATCGACGGTCGGCGGCGCGTCGGGCCCCCTGTACGGCACGGCGTTCATGAAGGCCGGCATGGCCTGCAAGGGGATGACCGAGCTGGACGGGCCGGCCTTCGCCGCGGCCATGGAAGCGGCCGTCGAAGGCATCAAGATGCGCGGCAAGGCGACGGAAGGCGAAAAGACCATGCTCGACGCCTTATGCCCGGCCCTGCGGGCGGTCAAGGCAGCCGTAGAAAGCGGCAAATCGCTGAAAGAAGCCCTGCAGGACGGCGCGGCGGCCGCCGAACAGGGCGTAGCCTATACGAAGACGATCATCGCCACCAAAGGCCGGGCCAGCTACCTCGGCGAGCGCAGCCTGGGCTATCAGGACCCGGGAGCGACGTCGTCGTGGTACATGCTGCGGACCATGGCCGAGCACATAGACGAATAAGGATAGAGAAACGGGCCGGCTGTATTGCCGGCCTTACCTGTGAAGGAGGAAAAAAACATGGTAGGCATCGTATTGGTATCGCACAGCCAAAAGGCGGCGGAAGGCGCAGCTGAGCTGGCGAAGATGATGGCTCCGGCGGCTCCTGTCGCCGCGGCCGGCGGCATGGAAGACGGGAGCCTCGGCACGAGCTTTGAAAAAATCTGCGCCGCCGTCGAGTCGGTGTATTCGGAAGACGGCGTCGTCGTCATCATGGACATGGGTAGCGCCGTCATGACGGCCGAGATGGTCGTCGAAGCCCTGGACGACAAGCGCGTCGTCCTTCTCGACTGCCCCTTTGTCGAAGGCGCAGTCATCGCTGCCGTCGAAGCAGAAGGCGGCACGGCCATAGACGAGATGCAGGAAAAGGTCGAAGGCGGACGGGACCGCAAGCTGTAAGGACGGGAGACTATGATAAGGCGTTTACTTAAATTCCTCTGCACGCTGGTCTGTTTTGCCGCCGTGCTGGCCTTCGGCGCGGGACTGTATATCGGCAATCTGGCCTTCGAGCGCTTTGCTTCTGCGCCGTGGGACGTCATATTCGGTATTGAAAACATGTCCTGCGACGTAGAGCGAATCGCCGCCGGCGAGGAACGGTTCGACTGGCAGGAAGCGGAGACGACGGGCCGTGACGGCGTTCCCTTGCGGGGGACATATATTGAAGACCAGGGCGGCTCCCATCATACGGTAATCCTGCTGCACGGCCTGTATCACAATCGGGCTATGTGCCTGCCTTACGTCGGCATGTACCGCAATCTGGGCTACAACGTCCTCCTCGTAGACCAGCGCGGCCACGGCGAAAGCGGCGGCCAGACCAAATGGGGCGTCCAGGAAGCCGACGACATTGGCCGATGGGTACAGTGGCTGAAGGAAAAAGATGCATCGATGACCGTTGGCCTCCACGGCGTATCCCTGGGCGCGGCTATGGCGCTCTTGTACGCCGGCAGCGACGCCGGACGGGACGCGGCCTTCGTCGTCGCCGACAGCTCCTACGGCAACATCGTGTCCCTGGGACGGGAAAAGCTCATGGCGGCGGCGAAAGACGACCGCCTCGTCTGGGAATACGATATCCTCATGCCTTTTTTCCAGGGCGCTATGTGGTATCACACGGGCAAGTTTTTATCAGACATCGAGCCGGCCCACGCCGTACGGTCGATACGCTGTCCCGTCTTGTTCCTCCACGGGCAGGAGGACCGCCTCGTGCCGGTAAAGACGGTCTGGAGCCTCTATGAAAACTGTGCCAGTGCAGAGAAATACGTCCATGTCTTCGAAGGCTCACCCCACGCCGTCGGCATTTCTACAAACCGAAGGGAATACCGGCAGCTCGTCACGGAATTTCTCTTGGACACGCAGTAACGAAAGGTCGCGGAAACCACAGCATGATAGAATACAAAGAAATAATGGATAACAAAAAGAAATACCTGCCCCTGCTGCTGATAGCAGACGAGCAGGAGTCGGCTATCGACGCCTATTTGGAGCGCGGACGCCTGTACGTCATGGAAGACGGCGGCGTCCGCGCCGTCTGCGTCGTGACCGACGAGGGAGAGGGCGTGCTGGAGATTAAAAATCTGGCCGTCGCCCCGCCGTGGCAGCGCTGCGGATACGGGCGAGCCTTCGTCGAATATATCCGGCGGCGCTATCGGGGCGCCTTTCATACGCTGCAGGTCGGCACCGGCGACAGCCCCTTGACGATACCCTTTTATGAGGCCTGCGGATTTGTAAAATCACACCGGGTCAGAAATTTTTTCATAGACCACTACGACCATCCTATCTATGAAGGCGGCGTGCGCCTCGTCGACATGATATACCTCCGCCGGGACCTATGAACGGCCTCTGGGCAAGTAAGAATCTCCTTGCGAAGACCGTACAAGACTGCTATAATAGGAAACGGAATCATTGCAAATACTATATACAGTATAAGTAATAATAATACAATACCATATATAATATATGAGAATGCATAGGAGGGTGTTTCATGAACGAGCAGGAATGGCTGGGCGAACAGAATCAGCTGGGCATGGATATTTGGAAAAACAAGTACTGCAACAACGGCGAAACCTTTGAGCAGTGGATTGACCGCGTCAGCGGCCATGACGAAGACGTGGCGCAGCTGCTGAAGGAGCAGAAATTCCTCTTCGGCGGCCGCATTTTGGCCAACCGCGGATTGGAATACGAAGGCAAGAAAATCACCTTGTCGAACTGCTACGTCATGACGCCGCCGGAAGACAATATCGAAAGCATCTTCGACCGCGCCGGAAAGCTGGCCCGCACGTACAGCTACGGCGGCGGCTGCGGCATCGACATTTCCGGCCTCAGCCCCAAAGGCGCGCGCATCAACAACGCGGCGAAGGAGACGAGCGGCTCCATATCCTTTATGACCCTCTATTCCCTCGTGACGGAGCTCATCGGCCAGAATGGCCGCCGCGGCGCCCTCATGATTTCCATCGACTGCGCCCATCCCGACGTCCTGGAATTCATCAAGCTGAAAACCGATTTGAATAAGGTGACGAAGGCCAATATTTCCATCCGCCTGAGCGACGAATTCATGGAAGCCGTCAAGGCGCGGCAGCAGTTCCGCCTGCACTACACGCGGAAGGAAACGGGCCAGGTCATCGAAAGCATGGTCAACGCCGCCGACATCTTCCGACTCGTTGCCGAAACGAACTGGGACTACGCCGAGCCGGGCGCCCTGTTTTGGGACCGCATCTGCCAGTGGAATCTCTTGGCCAATACGAAGGAATTTAAATTTGCCGGCGTCAATCCCTGCGCCGAAGAACCCTTGCCGGCCGGCGGCTCGTGCCTCTTGGGCAGCCTGAACCTGGCGAACTTCGTCCGCGATCCCTTTTCGGACAAGTCCCTCTTTGATTTCAACGAATTCCGACGCTGCGTGACCATCGCCGTGCGGGCTCTGAACGACGTCCTCGACGAAGGCCTGCCCCTCCATCCGCTGCAGGAACAGCAGGACAGCGTGCGCCAGTGGCGGCAGATCGGCCTGGGCATCATGGGCCTCGGCGACATGCTCATCAAGCTGGGCATCACCTATGGCAGCGACGAAGCTGTCGCCCTGTGCGATGAAATCGGCTTCGCCATGACCGATACGGCCATCGCCGCCTCGGCGAACCTGGCCGGCGAACGAGGGGCCTTCGACATGTGCCACATTGACGAAATCATGGAAACGCCCTTCTTTAAGGCCAACACGACGAAAAAGACGGCGGCCCTGGTCAAGGAAAAGGGCCTGCGCAATTCCCAGCTCCTGACCATCGCCCCGACGGGCACCCTGTCGACTATGCTGGGCATTTCCGGCGGCATCGAGCCCATTTACGCCAACTTCTACGAACGGAAAACCGAGTCCCTCCACGGCACGGACGTATACTATAAGGTCTATACGCCTATTGTCGAACGATACATGAAGGCACACAACATTAAAGACGATTCGCAGCTGCCGGAATACTTCGTTACGGCCCTGACCCTCGACTATCATCAGCGCGTCGCCATGCAGGCCGTTTGGCAGCAGCACATCGACGCCTCCATCAGCTCGACGGTCAACGTGCCCAACAGCTTTACCGTCGAAGATACGGAAAACCTTTACCTCCTGGCCTATGAAAAGGGCTGCAAGGGCTTGACCTTGTTCCGCGACGGCTGCAAGCGGGCCGGCATCCTGACGACCCACGTCGACAAGAAATCTGTGCCCATCGCCGGCGCCGGCCTTGACCGCGGCGAAATCGTCAGCATCGACGACAACGTCATCGGCAAAAAACGCAAGCTCGTCACGGGCTGCGGCAGCCTCCACTGTCTGGCTTTCTTCGATCCCGAGACGGGAGCTCTCTTGGAAACGTACCTGAGCAAGGGCTCCACAGGCGGCTGCAACAACTTTATGATCGGCCTGTCCCGCATGATTTCCATCAGCGCCCGCGCCGGCATCGACATTTACACCATCATCGACCAGCTCAACTCGACGGGAAACTGCCCGTCCTACTCGGTCCGCCGGGCGACACGGGGCGACACGAGCAAGGGTTCGTGCTGCCCCATGGCCGTGGGCAATGCACTCCTCGATATGTACAATGAAGTGCAGGAGGACCTGCGCCAGTCGGCGGCTGTTACGAAAGGCGACGTACCGGTGAAAAAGGCGCCGGCTAAGCCCAAGGCCGACAAAAAAGTCACGGCTGAAAGCATTTTCTGCCCCCAGTGCGGCGAACCCTTAGTTTTTGAAGGGGGCTGCAATACCTGCAAAAACTGCGGCTGGAGTAAGTGCAATTAATAGGATAACGACAATACTGCAAGCAGGCTGTCTGTCGGAGACGGCCTGCTTTTTCTATGGGAACAGGCGGAACGATGCGGCTCTTGGGCTGTACTGTGACTTTGTCGGCATAGATTACGCCCATTACAAGCAGGACAGCTTCAGAGAAGACGGGAGCGTCTATTCCCTTGGCAGCGACGGGTTCAGCGACGACTATCTGGCCGGCGAAATCGGCGTCGATATGAAACGGGAGCGAAAGGACAAGACCTACGGCTTAACCGTAGCCTATCGGCGCGTCTTCGACGGCGACGTCCAGCATACGGGATATTCCTATGTCAGAGGAACGGGCTTGGGATTCGGCGTACAGTCTATGAACCGCAGCAAGGATCACATCGCAGCGTCGGCCTATGCGTCGGCTAAGCTGTCTGACCGTTGGGAAATCGGCGGAGCTGTAGAACAGGATTGGTCCCATACGAGCCGAGATATGGGGGCTTCCGTACAGTTTATGTACTCTTTCTAGCCGCAGAAGCTAGGAAGATGATGCGTAAACTATCTGGTGCGTAATGGGGTGAATTGTTGTGGGACATACGTCCTTTGACTCGAAGGCCGTTTAGTGCTTGAGAGTTACATGCTGCCGATGCAGAATGGCTGGTTTGGGCTGCAATGAGCCTGCATAGGCCGATGAAGCCCATTTTCATCTGCTGAGGCATCCAGCAAAGCTGCCGGAAAAAATAGAGAATGCCTGGAAGGCAAAACAGGATAAAGAGCTGTAATGTAATGATAGAGGATATTACATTGCAGCTCTTTTGTATTTGTTTGGAGACGATGGAAAACGGTACTTTTTTCGTATATAAATTCTTTAATTTATACCTGTTCTTTCATGGGTAAAAATTGTGCTAATCATAGTCGATTGACTGACTTTTAAGAAATACGATATTTGTATAACCGCCAATTAAAGATAAGCATTAGACATACCTGCGATATGAGCTATACTTAAGTTGTTCTTCATGAAGAAATTAAAAATTTTTAAAATATATTAAATATGCAAAAATATAATTATTTCCTGCATAGTAAAAGAAAAGACATGCAGAGAGGAATACATGTATGAAAAAAGCATTTTGGATTGCTGCAGCGGCAATAGCAGCCTGTATCGGATTTGCCTTTTGGCAGTACCCAAAGGCAGATACCTATGTAGGTCCGGTGCCGTCTGACCGCATTTTAATTGCCTATTACTCACAGAGCGGACATACTGAGGCTGTGGCGAAATCTGTACAAGAAAAAACGGGGGGCCGCTTGTACCGCATTCGAACGAATATACAATATCCCCGCAGCGCACCGGCTATGCAGTCTCAGGTTAAGGCGGAGTACAATGAACGGCTGCGGCCGCTTTTATCCGAGGCTATGCCTGACATGGGCCAGTACGACGTCGTTTTTCTAGGATTCCCCAATTGGTACAACGCACCCCCTGCTGCAGTGCTTACCTTTTTAGAGCAGGCGTCGTGGCAAGGAAAGGTCATCGTGCCGTTTGTGACCTACGGGCTGAGCGGCTGGGGCAGCAGTTTGGAAGATATCCGCGCCGCCGCTCCGGACGCTTCTTTAGCCGAAGGGCTGGCTGTCCACGCGTCGCAGGCTCATGCGTCCCGGCAGCGCGTCGATACGTGGCTGACGCAGCTCGGTTTACGCAATGGAAAGGGGTAATGTTTCTATGACGCTGCATATTCGACGTCACCTGATACAGACCTGTGCCGCTATATTATACAATGCCAATGCCTTTACGCCGCTGACAGAGAAGGCTGTTGATTTTCCCTATACTCATGCCTGCGTGCCGGGACTTAACTGCCAGTATTGCCGCTATACCATTGCAGGCTGTCCTTTGGGAGTGACCCAGCAAGCTTTGAGCGGTACGTTTTCTGCTGTAGCCTGGCAATTTTGGGGGTTATTGGTACTGTTTGGACTGTTGTTTGGTCGGATGATCTGTGGCTGGGCTTGTCCTATGGGCTGGCTGCAGGAGCTGCTTGCCAAAGCCCCCTTCCCTAAGCTGAAAAAGAGCAGGATAACCCGCGCCCTGTCCTATGTGAAATATATCATTACTGCACTGTTTGTCCTGGCAATTCCCCTATATACGGGACTCGTCACTGGCCGGGGCATTACGGCATTCTGCGCCTGGATTTGTCCGGGAAATTTTCTGGAGGCTCTTTTTATTCCGACGCTGCTGCAGGGAAATGGGGATAACCTGAGCATTGCCGTACAGAACTCCAAATTTTTCTGGGTCGTCGGGCTGCTTGCCGCTATGATGTGGATATATCGCCCTTTTTGTCGGTTCTTATGTCTTCTCGGCGCGCTTTATGGTCTGTTTAACCGCTTTTCCGTTTTTGGCATTACTGTAGATAAAGAAACATGCGTAAGTTGTTCGGCCTGCGTTCGTTCCTGCAAAATGGATGTCTGCGCCGCAGGCGATAAAGAATGCATCAGCTGCGGCGAATGCATATCACAGTGCGCGGTCAAGGCTATTCACTTTAAGCGTTTCCGGTGATGTTTGCAGACGCAGTATCTTTACTTGGAAAGTGAGGAAAGATGAAATGAAAGACATATCGAGAAGATCCTTTATTAAATGGGGCGTCGCCGCGGCGGCAGGCGCCGTCTTATCTCACGGCGGCTTTTCCGGCGTATGGGCGCAGGCTCCGGTCGTCGGGTCGCGGGACGTAACCGACAGGACAGGCAGCGGTTCTCGGGCCAAGGTATATTTTTCTAAACATATTGACGCAGACCATCTTATCCGGCTGTACGATAAAATTAACGACGGCATTTACGGCAAGACGGCAATAAAGCTCCACACCGGGGAACGGCACGGCCCGAATATTTTGCCGCGCCATATGGTACGGGAATTTCAGCGCCATGTTCCGGACAGCACGATAGTAGAAACGAATACGCTGTATGTCGGAGATAGGGACACGACAGAAAAGCATCGGGAAACGCTGAAAATCAACGGCTGGGATTTTTGCCCTGTCGATATTATGGATGAAGACGGAGCAGTCATGATTCCAGTTCGCGGAGGAAAGCACTTTACAGAGATGTCTGTAGGAAAGCATATGCTCAATTACGATTCGATGATTGTTCTGACTCATTTTAAGGGACACCCTCGCGGCGGTTTCGGCGGTTCCATGAAAAATCTGGCTATTGGCTGCGCTGACGGGCAAATCGGCAAGCGCATGGTTCATGGCGTAGGACAAGTATTGCCGAAAACGTCGGCACAATGGCCCGGCGAAGAACCGTTTATGGAAAACATGGCTGAATCGGCAAAGGCGACGATAGATTTTTTCGGCAAGCACATCGTATACCTCAACGTCATGCGCCGCATGTCCGTAGACTGCGACTGCACGGGAACGGCTGCTGCGGAACCGAGGATTCCCGACATCGGTATTTTGGCATCAACCGATTTGCTGGCTGTCGATCAGGCATCTGTAGACTTGGTTTATGCGCAGCCTGAAGTATATCGGCATGATTTGGTAGAGCGAATGGAATCGCGAAAGGGACTTCACCAGCTGCAGGCCATGAGAGATTTAAAAATGGGAAATTCGTCGTACGAATTGATTTCTATAGATTGACGGAAGGCGGCTGCACGCTTCTCGTATTTGCTCAGCAAATGCAGGGGGCACTCGGCAATACAGGCAGCCGTTTTCCGTGGAATCGGCTGGAAATAGCCATACATAAATTTTACTGGCCCTTGTCTTGACAGATAATACATTTGTGTTTATAATAAAACTAATTTTATGAAGCAAAGCGATGAAGGAGAAAAAAACTGAACGCGTCTTTTCAGAGAGCTGCCGGAACGGTGCGAGGCAGCAGGGCAGCAAAGCATTCCGCTCCGGAGCATCAAATGACGAATTTGACGGGTACGCCCGATACAGCGCAACGAGATGGCCGAAAGGCAAGCTGGGTGGCAACGCGGGAGTATACTCTCGTCCCTTTTTAGGGACGGGAGTTTTTTTATTACAAGCGAGAGAGTTTCCCTGCGGCTCTCCGCACGAGGGGACATGAGAGGTATGAAACGAGTGTATAATTTTAACGCCGGACCGTCGGCGATGCCGCTGGACGTATTGAAAGCGGTACAGGCTGAATTTCTCGATTTTAATCATACGGGGATGAGCATCGTAGAAATCAGCCACCGCAGCGCGGCCTATCAGGACATGCAGGATGAAACGGTAGGGCTCATGCGCCGGCTGCTTCAGGTTCCGGATGACTATCATATCGTCTTTATGCAAGGCGGCGGCAGCCTGCAGTTCGCCATGCATGCCATGAATTTTCTCAAGCGCCGCGGCGGCTATCTGAATACGGGCGTATGGTCCGACAAGGCCATGAAGGCGGCGTCCTTCTTCGGCGACGTCTACGAAGTGGCGTCCAGCAAGGCTGATGGGTTTTCCTATATTCCCAAGGCCGATACCTTTGTCGTCCAGCCTGATACGGACTACGTGTACATGACATCGAACAACACGATTCACGGCACGGAATGGCACGGCTATCCGTCCTTCGACGTGCCCTTGTTCTGCGACATGTCCAGCGACTTCATGAGCCAGCCTGTAGACGTGTCGAAGTTTGACTTCATCTATGCCGGCGCCCAGAAAAACATCGGCCCGGCCGGCGTTGTCGTAGCCATCATCAAGGACTCGCTCCTGGCGCAGACGAAGGAAGACGTGCCGGTCGTGCTCCAGTACAAGACCTATGTGGAACACGACTCGACGTATAATACGCCGCCGGTTTTCGGCATTTATTTTATCAACAAGGTCATGCACTGGCTGGAGGATAACGGCGGCCTGGAAGGGGCGTACCGGCGCAACGTGCAGAAGGCCGGCATCGTATACGCGGCCATCGACGGCAGCGACGGATTTTACCGGGGCCATGCGGCTGCCGATTCGCGCAGCCTCATGAACGTGACGTTCAACCTGCCGACGGCGGAGCTGGAAGCGGCATTCGTCGCCCAGGCGGCGGAACGGGGCCTCATAGGCCTCAAGGGCCATCGGTCCCTCGGCGGTTGCCGGGCGTCTATTTACAACGCCGTGACGGAGGAAGGCTGCCGGGCCCTGGCCGAATTTATGGAAGAATTCAGAAAGAACCATTAACCTACGGCGGGCGCGAAGCCCGCACGATACAGTAGATGATCAGGAGGATACGAACATGAAAATATTAGTCAGCGACGACGTTTCCATCAAAGGGGTAGAGCTGCTGCGGGAGCACGGCTATGAGGTAGACGTCAAAACGAATTTAGACGAAGAAGGCCTTATCGAGTGCATCGGCGAGTACGACGGCCTGATTACCCGCTCTATGACTCACGTGACGGAGAAGGTCATCGATGCGGCCACGAAATTGAAGGTCATCGGCCGGGCCGGCGTCGGCGTCGACAGCATCGACATCAAGACGGCGACGGAACGGGGGATTATCGTCGTCAATGCGCCGACGTCCAATACGGTAGCTGCGACGGAACACACCTGCGCCATGATCATGGCTATGACCCGCCACATCCCCCAGGCTCACGATTCCCTGATGGCCGGCGAATGGGACCGGGAACGGTTTACAGGCATCCAGCTCAAAGACAAGGTCATCGGCATCATCGGCCTCGGCCGCATTGGCTCGGGCATCGCCAAGCGCATGCAGGCCATGGAAATGAAGACCATCGGCTACGACCCGTACATTCCCGAAGACCGCTTTAAGCAGCTCGGCGTCGAATCGGTTGACTTGGATACGCTCCTGCGCACATCCGACTACATTACGATGCACACGCCTCTGACGAAGGAGACGACGGGCATGATCGGCGCGGAAGAAATCGCCAAGATGAAAGATGGCGTGCGGGTGATCAACGTATCGCGCGGCGCTGTGCTGGATATCAACGCCCTGGCTGACGCCCTGCGGAGCGGCCACGTAGCCGGCGCGGCCGTCGACGTCTTTCCGGAAGAACCGCTGGGACAGGACATCAATCCCTTTGAAGGCTTGGACAACGTCGTCATTACGCCCCATCTGGGCGCATCGACTGTGGAAGCGCAGATCGGCGTGTCCGTCGACGTCGCCGAAGGCGTCATGGCTGCTCTCAACGGCGAGCCCGTGCCGACGGCGGTCAACATGGCTCCCGTACCGATGAACGTGTACAACGTCATTCACCCCTATTTCGATCTCATGGAACGGATGGGCGTTATCGGCGTATACCTCACGGAAGGGCCGATGAAGGAAATCCAGGTCGAATACACGGGCGAACTGGCCGACACGGAAACGCGGCTCCTCACGACGGCCGTCCTCAAGGGAGCCCTGAACCCCATATTGCAGGATTCGGTCAATTTCGTCAACGCGCCGGAAGTGGCCAAGATGCGCCACATCGCCGTCAAGGAAATCAAGTCCCACGACAACGGCTATTTCCTCGACGCTGTGACGGTGCGCATCAAGACGGCCAAGGGCGAACACTCCGTCGTCGGCATGCTGTTCAATAAAAACGAAGCGAAAATCGTCCAGATCGACGAATACCGCGTCGACTTTACGCCCGAAGGTTACCTGCTCCTGGCGCCGCACGTCGACCAGCCGAACATGATCGGCCAGATTTCGACTATCCTCGGCCAGGCCCGCATCAACATCACGGGCATGCAGGTCGGCCGCATGACCCAGGCCGGCAACAACATCATGGCCATCGCCGTGCAGGACGACATTCCCAACGATATCATGCTCAAGCTCCGCTCCATCGACGGCATTCTTGATATGAAGCTCATTCACTGCGACGTGCAGCACTAGGAGGACACTATGGTACGCATCATACTGATTCGCCACGGCGAAACGCAATGGAATATAGAAGGCCGCTATCAGGGCCAGGAAGACACGCACCTGAGCGAACGGGGCCTCAGGCAGGGCCATATGGTCGCCCAGGGCCTGAAGGATACGCCTATCGACGCAGCCATTTCCAGTCCCTTGGAACGGTCGTACATGACCTGCGCCTTCTGTGCCGAGCTCCACGGCCTCGACGTGCTGAAGGACGACCGGCTCCTGGAAATCAACCACGGCGACTGGGAAGGCCGCCTGGCTGACGACATCGAAGCCCAGTACCCGACGGAATTTCACCAGTGGCACACGGAGCCCCATCTGGTCACCATGCCCGGCCCGGGCGGCGAGTCCCTGGAAGATGTGCGCCGCCGCGTCCGCGCCGCCTTCGACGAATACGCTGCGGCCTACGACGGCAAGACGGTTCTCGTCGCCGCCCACGACGCCGTAAACAAGGCGATTATCTGCGACGTCCTCGGCCTCGACATGAGCCATTTCTGGCAGATCAAGCAGGACAACACCTGCATCAACGTCCTCGAATGCCAGGATGGCCGCTGGCGTCTCGTCCTGCTGAATTCAACAAATCACATGGGGTATTTGTTCAGCGGTATTGAACAAAAAGGGCTGTAACGAGTATAATATAACAGTACAAATTTACGCTGTTTTGCATAACGAAAGGAAGAATACCAATGTTAGATACGAAATTTATCCGTGAACACGTTGAAGAAGTCAAAGACAACCTTGCCAAGCGTCACGCCAGCGCCGACGTAGACAAATTCGTCGAACTCGACGCCAAGCGCCGCGAGCTCCTGCAGAAGGTAGAAGCCATGAAGAGCGAACGCAACACGGTGACGCAGGAAATCAGCAAGCTGAAACGGAATAAAGAAAACGCCGACGCCCAGATCGCCGCTATGAAGAAGCTCGGCGACGACATCGACGTCCTCGATAAAGAAGTCAAAGCCGTAGAAAAAGCCATGCTCGACATCCAGCTCATGATTCCGAACATGTGCAACCCCTCCGTTCCCGTTGGCGAAGACGACAGCGACAACCCGGAAGTCCGCAAATGGGGCGAACTGCCGAAATTCGACTTTGAACCCCTCAATCACTGGGACGTAGGCGAAAACCTGGGCATCCTCGACTCCGAACGGGCGGCGAAGGCGACGGGTGCACGGTTCTATTACTACATCGGCCTCGGCGCGCGCCTCGAACGGGCCGTATACAACTTCATGCTCGACCAGCACGTCTATAAGGACGGCTACACCGAAGTCATCCCGCCGTACATCGTCAACCGCGACACCATGATCGGCACGGGCCAGCTGCCGAAATTCTACGAAGACATGTACCGCCTGAACGTCGAAGGCGAAGAAATGTACATGATCCCGACGGCTGAAGTGCCCTTGACCAACTACTATCGCGGCGAAATCATCGACGGCTCCAAGCTGCCCATCTACCTGACGGCCATGACGCCGTGCTTCCGCGCCGAAGCAGGCTCGGCCGGCCGAGACACGCGCGGTCTCATCCGCCAGCACCAGTTCCACAAGGTAGAAATGGTCAAATTCTCCGCTCCTGAAACGAGCTATGAAGAACTGGACAAGATGACGAACAACGCCGAAGACATCCTGAAAGCTCTCGGCCTGCCGTACCACGTCGTTTGCCTCTGCACCGGCGACATTGGCTTCTCCGCTGCTAAGACCTTCGACGTCGAAGTATGGTTCCCGGCGCAGGGCAAATACCGCGAAATCTCGTCGTGTTCCAACACGGAAGATTTCCAGGCTCGCCGTGCCAATATCCGCTTCCGCCGCTCGCCGAAGGACAAACCGGAATACGTCCATACCCTCAATGGCTCCGGCCTCGCCGTAGGCCGTACCGTCGCCGCTATCCTGGAAAACTACCAGCAGGCCGACGGCTCTGTCGTCGTACCGGAAGTCCTCCGCCCGTACATGCACTGCGACGTCATTACAAAACAGAAATAAGACTGAACATATAATAATAGAAATATAAAAAGAACGGGACGTTCCTATGGTATCATAGAAATGTCCCGTTCTTTTTCGATGCCCATGAACGATAGGAACATCTTTAGACTGCTTCGTATCGTATGGGTACTTTTGTTACAAAAGAGATAACCACCAGTAGCTCCCAACTATTGGCGACTACATCTAGCTGGCTGCAACCGTTTGTCGGTGCTATGCCTTTTTCAATTTTATCATATCGAGTTATCATAGAGCGGACAAGTACATTCTCACATCTTGCGTACACCCCGTAAATATAGTATAGTAAAACCATACTTAATTGCAACAGAATGGGGGTGAACGAATATGAGATCTGTCCGGTTCCGTAGGCAGGAATGCCAAACAGCTGCACATCATACCAATCGGTATAATTATGTGAAATCATATACGGGGGGGGGGTGCGGTTCATATTATAGATATAGCCTGAAAACGCAGGGAGTTTCTGCCCTGCTGCATATAGCATACCCATACAGGCAGAGCGCAAGTTCTGCCCTTTTGTCGTGCCATTTTCCCGAAGCATACCCCTTGTCATACGGAGGACAGCTGCGTATGTAAGTAGTTTTTTAGGTATGCAATAGCATGTAACTAAGGAGGAAAATAGCATGAAAGGCAAACAATTACGAAAAGCCGTGCTGCTCGGCATGGCAATGAGCATGGCCATCTGGACGACGGGCATGGCGGAAGAAATTAGGATAGAAAATCCTATTGAAGTTAATCAAGATTATGGAGAAACATATAATAAGCCTACTGATAATTTTGTTATTGAAACATCTACAACAGCCATTACGCAAGGACAAGATGAAACCGGTTCTTTAAAAATAACATCGCAAGAAAATGTTATTGATGCGGGGATTTCTGGTATACATGTAAATGGCAAGGGTGAAATAACTTTACAAGCAACTCAAGGTGGTAACTATATTACCTCTGGGACTAGTGGAACGGGTATTTTAGCTAGTGGAGGAAGTGCGAATGTAACTTTAATTGGTGAGACCAATACTATTATAGCTGAGGGTGATCAATATCAAGCAGGTATTAAAGCTGGAAATGGTAGCACTGATACTAATAAAGTATCAGTAACCTCAACTATTGGAGATATTACTATTACTGCTGGAAATAAAGAAAATCCCAGTGGAACCAGTAGAGGGATTATTGCATCTGGTGGAACCGTAGAATTAAATGCTCAAAATGATATTAACATACAATCTGCTAGCGATAACGGAAATTATGGCAGTGTAGAAGTTGATAATGGTGGGATAGTAAATCTTGACGCCGGACATGATGTTATTATAGGAGCTGCTAATACTGGTTCAGGAACGTATGGTGTAAGTGTAGGCCTTTTGGATGATTTGGTTGGAACCGTAAAACCTTCGCTTATGACTATTAATGCGGATAATGATATACATATTACATCTACTGGTACTAATAGTGGTAACATTCAGGGAATAAGTGTGGCGCACTCCAATCTCAAATTGGATGCAGGAAATGAAATTACTATTCATGCATATGGATATCGACCAGAAAAACAAATCACACCTATTATTAATACTGTGGGCATATATAATTATAATGGTACTGCGCAATTAGGAACGCAAAATCAAAATGAAGATATAACTATTGCTGCGCATGGAAATGATACTGTTGCTTTAGGTATCCAAGCATATTCCACAAAAGAAACAGAAATTACTATAAAAGGAAATGCTATTTCTATTACTGCTGATACAGAATGGAATAATGGACAAGCAGGAGGAATTTCAAACTATTCTGCGACAGGTATTGAAGCGCAAGGATATGGAAATAATAATGAAATTAAAGTTATAGCAAATTCAGACTTGACGATTTCTGGAAATATTGTGAATAACACAGATACTACTGCATATAGTTCTGGTATTACTGCTACATATAATAGCAATGTAAGTGTTGAATCTTTACAAGGCTCTACGTACATTAGTGGGTTAGGGCAAGGCAATGTCAATGGAACCGGTTTACGTGCTCAAAATGGGGCTACTATCGGCGTAACAGCACGAGAAGGAATTAATAATGTGAACGCCAATAGCTACGGCGTATATGCGCTATATGACAATTCACAAATAACTTTGCAAGGTAAAAACGGCAATAAAGTAGACGTTATCGGTGAAAGCGGATATGCTGTGCGTTCTTATGGTACCAATGCTAAGGTTTCCTTAACTTCTGAAAAAGGAAATAATATTCTGACTTCAGCATACCGAGGAATTTTGGCCCAATCCAACGGTACAGTAAGCCTCTTAGCTCAAGAAGGAAGCAATAGTGTTAGTGCTGATAATGATTATGCTGCATTTGCTTCTGGCGAAACATTGATAGATATGGATGCTAAGTTAAATAATATCATCAAAGGTAATACTTATGGTATTGTGGCAAAGCAAGGGATAGTGACATTGGATGCCGGCACAACGAATAGTGTTACAGGGATAAACGAAGGGGTATATGCCTATACTGGTGCAGATATTAATATGACAGCTGGAACAAATAATAGCATCTTGGCTGGTGATACTACAACAGTGGCAGATTTTGGTACAAAGTATGGCATTGATGCTCTAAGCGGAAGTACTGTTACCTTAGACGCAGGTAATCAAAACGCTGTCTTAGGTGCTGTTTATGCAAATGGTACCGATACGATTGTACAAGTAAGCGGTCTGGCAGATGAAAGCGGCAACTACGGAAATAGCCGCTATAACTATGTCGGTTCTGCCGCGGTGATAGCTAATGCCGGTAATCTGAATAAAGATAAAAGCGGTAAATTTACTGACACAGATGTCGTTTCTGCCTTATATGCCGAAGACGGCGCAACCATCGTCGTATCTGGCGAACGGAACGAGTTTAGATCGTACGCTGCCGATCCCGGCGATACGGGGACGTTGGAAAGAACGGTTTGGGCGTATGACGGCGCCAATATTGAAATCAACGGCAGTACGCTTATCAGTACGGATCGCTACGATGCGACGTTGACAGCGCAGCAAGGCAACAGCGCCGATATTGCCATCGCTGCCGGGACGGCTGTAAACTTGACGAACGACCAGGTTCTGGCAAATGCAGATCCTAAATCTACGGTAACATTGAATTACGGCGCAGGCAGCTCTATTACCGGCGACATCCTCTCGGCATATGCCGGTCAGGTAGATATTCAGGCTCAGGATGGCTCCGACGCAGGGATTGCTGTAAAAGGCAATATCCTTGCCGGTAACAACGGTGTCCTGAACATCGACCTCGGCAAGGGCGGATATTTGGAAGGCCGCGCCGATGATTATGGCGATGCGGGATTGGGGACGGTAGGAGAAGATATCGACCAAGGCCATGCAACGCACGAATTCTTTAACCCGGCCTTCAGCAGTACGATTTTCAAAGGCGGCGAAGTAAACCTCTCCATGGGCGAAGGCTCGCGCTGGAACGTCACAGGCCAGAGCTGGGTTACGCGCATCAATACGGAAAGCGCGGCTCTTGCAGACGACGTACTGGCGGCTGAAAATCCTGTAGAAGCGATGAACCACATGGCGACGATCGACTTGGTAGAAGCCAATACGGACAGAAATACCAATGCCCATGCGCTGACTGTCTATGAAATGACTGGCGATGCCGTCTTCAATATGAGCCTTGACGCCGACCGCGACGTCAGCGATATGCTGTACATGAAGAGCGCCAATGGCGATTACATTATCAATGTTGTCGACGCCGTAACGCTGGACGACATGTATGCCGAAGGCTTTGACGGCCTGCGCTTTGCTACGGTTGGCGAAGGTTCGAACGTATCCTTCCGGGCCGTGACGGTTGGTCAGGGTGTCTTCAACGTCGAATATGAAGTCGGTACGGACGCCTATGCCAATAATGATGAAAATCATGCGTACAACGGCGGCGAATCGGTCAGTGAAGACAAACCGGGTTCGGACTTGGTAGACGGGTTCTTTGAATCGACGCAGGAACCGGGTACTGCGGAAACGCAGGCTTCCCGTAAACGGATGCGCATGGCCGCCATGGCTATGCCTGCCGCAGCGAACGACGGCGTCATGCTGCTGGACGATACGGCGGCTGCCGATGATACCGCTGCGGTTGACGGCTCTGTCGATGAAACGACGAACTTCAAGCTTATCGGCAGAAAAGATGAATCGACGTCTAACGCTGGCAAAACTATCATTGCCATGTCCAAAGTCAACTACTCCAACGCCGTATACATGGATCGTCTGAACAAGCGTATGGGCGAAGCGCGGTACATCGACGGCGACGAAGGACTCTGGGTTCGTATGCGCCACGACCGCATCGGCAAGTCCGATGCCTTCCGCAGCAAGAACACCATGTTCGAATTAGGCTATGACCGCAAGGTCGGCGACCGGGAAGACGGTGAACACCGTCAGGGCGTCGTATTCGACTACATGCGCGGCACGGCCGATTATCATAACGTAGCCGGTGAAGGCGATGTACGCCGCGGCGGCGTATGGTTCTACGATACGTGGCTGGGCAACAAGGGCCACTACACGGACTACGTATTGAAGTTCGGCCGCCTGTCCAATGATTTCGACATCTACAGCGAATTGGGCGAAAAGATTACCGGTGACTACAGCAACTTCGTCTACTCGGCCAGCGCTGAATACGGCCGCAAGAAATCCTTAGGCGGCGATTGGTACATCGAACCGCAGGCGCAGCTCCAGTATGCCCATGTGACCGACGCCGACTACACGACGAGCCAGGGTACGAGCGTACAACTCGACGCTATTGACAGCTTGATTGGCCGCGTCGGCTTCCGCCTCGGCAAGGACGTCAGCGACACGAGTACCTTCTATATTAAGGCCGACGTGCTCCATGAATTCTTAGGCGATCAGGATATCAGCGCCTTCGACGAAACGGGCCGCCTCGATACGACCTACGAAAACGAAGGCACCTGGTACGACGTGGGCCTCGGCTTCTCCCATCAGTTCAGCAAGGGGACGTACATGTTCCTCGACGTAGAAAAGACCTTCGGCAATGACAACGAAGACACGTATCAATTCAACGTCGGCATGAACTGGAAGGTATAAGGAGCAGTGGAGCGGGAAGCAATATGCCCGGTCTGCGGCAAACCCTTTATAGCCGACCGCATTTCGCAGAAGTATTGCAGTGCTGTCTGCCGGCGCTATGCGTACCGGCATCGCCATGAGGACGAAATGCCGCCGTCCCAGCGGGCAGCAGGAAAGACGCTTCGTACCTTCCGCTGCCTGCGCTGCGGCAAGCTGGTCGTGGTGAAACATAGGGCAGATAAGCGGAGAAAATTCTGCTCGCCCCACTGCGAGCGGCTGTACTGGAAGCATTCTAAAAACGTGAAATCCCAGACCGTACAGAATACCTTCCACTGCCGGAACTGCGGCGTCCTCGTCGACATACGGGACGCCAAGGACAAGCGGACGGCCTTCTGCAGCGCCGACTGCCGCAAGCAATGGTTTTCCTTGCATAGAAGACATAGGAATCAGACGTAATATATGACGAGAGCCGGACATCTCTGTGATGTCCGGCTCTCGTTGTTAGTGTAAAATAATTGTGGGAAAACTTTACTGCACAAAAGTGAAGAACATATAAAAAGAGAAGGAACTTCTTTGGTATAATGAAATCACCACAATCTCACGCAAAGGAGTCCTTCTCATGAACATTATACAACAGATTCTTTCTCTCAGTACAGACTTTTTCAACACAAATATGGAATCGTTAGTAACGGGCCAGGCGTCCCTGACCGACGTGACGCTGGCTGTACAAGAGTTTGTGCAGAACCTAGGGCGGGAGGTGTTGTCGGCAATGTTAGAACAGGCCGATGAAGCCATCTATGAAACGGTGAAGCCGCAACGTACCTATCAGATCAAAGAAACAGCCCGTTCGCGTACCTTGGTAACCACGTTTGGAGAAATCACCTTTCACCGCCGGTATTACCGACAGAAAGACACGGGCCGCTACACCTATCTGCTGGACGAATGGTGCCAACTGCCGGCGTACAGCCGGATCGAGGCTTCCTGTCAGGCCCGAATGGCAGAACATGCCAAGGATATGAGTTATGCGAAAGCAGCCCAAGTAGCCACTCCGGTCCCGGTAAGCAAACAGAGAGTGCGGAACGTCTTATGCCGGTTGGGGACGATCCCCAATACGGCGGCTCCCCTGCCGGAACGGAGGCCGAAGGTATCCGAACTGTTCATCGAAGCCGACGAAGACCATGTGGCTATGCAGCAGGGAAACAGCCGGCAGCTGCGGCTGGCCTATGTATATGAAGGGAAAGTAGCGGAGGGAAAAAAACGGAGAACACTGACAGCCAAACGGGTGTTTACGGGATATGGGATGCCTTGGAAGGAAATCAAGGAATATATCCAAACCGTATACGACAGTCCAGAGATTACGATTCTGGGAGACGGGGCGGCGTGGATACAGAGCGCGACGTCGTACCTGGAAAAGAGCCGCTGCGTCACGGACGGATTTCATGTTGTCAAATACTTGCGGCAGATAGCGGGGACGGAAACGATCCAACCTCTGTATGACGCCTTGCTGGCCAATGACCGGGAGCAATTCTGCCGGGAAGCTGAACAGAAGATACGGCACCGTCCGTATCGGAGAAAAGCGATTCGAAGAGGTCAGCAATATATCCTGAACCATTGGGAAGGGATTCGGGACTGGCTGCAGAACCGGGAGACATTCGCCAGCAGTACGGAAGGGCATGTCAGTCATATCCTGTCGGCCCGGCTGAGCTCACGTGGAATGGGCTGGAGCAAAGACGGGGCGGAACGGATTGCCCGATTGCGGACGCTGGCAGAAAACGGCGGCGACGTGTGGCGCTATGCCTTAGATTGCCTGACGAAGAAACACTCCGATACAGTACCAGACCTGAATTCACAGGAACTGACGCGGCAATGCCGACGCCAGCGGCTGCCGTACTGCGTGTATGATGCAGAGCACAGCTGCCGTATGCCGGGGAGCGAAGGCGCATTACACGGAAGATGGATGAAAGATATCCAAAACAGTGGATATCACCATATACATTAGATACTAAAAGGCCGGATTTACATGCCAAGATGTTTCTGTCAAATATATACCCACAACAACTTGACACTGTCGCTCTCGTTCGTTATACAGAAAAGATACTTGACGGCCGTCCCGTCATTTCGTACAATAAAGATGAAAAAATAGGGTGCTGCGCCGACAAACGGCTAGCCCCATTTATTTACGAACAAGAGTAGTCGCAGTTGCTGGGGAGCAGGGCGGCTACTTTTGTTTATGCGAAATGAGATAGAACAATACTATCAGTAAGACTAGGGTAGCATTGATAGAATCCATACGCATCCCCCCGATTCTGGGGCGCAATTACCGCCTGCCGTTTGGTGTACGCAACACCTCTCGGTATAGTGTACTGGACAGGGCGGGGGATGTCAACTGTATACAGAACGTATATTTGCATTTTTGGCATGAGCGGCGCTTGCTTCGGCAGGCGTTTTTTTGTGCTTTCTCTTAAATAAAGTGTACTATATTTATACAAACTCCTGGGGCAGGACTTTATCCGGATAGCGTAGAAGTAGTACAGCAGGAAAGGCATCGCACGATGCGGGATATGCTGCCGCAGGTCCGGCGAGCCGGCGGATTTGCGGGCAGGTACAGGCTCCGGCTTAATTGTACAGCAACAGGAGGCAGGAATATGGACAGAGTGCTCACACTGGAATTCGTTCGCGTTACGGAAGCGGCGGCCGTTAAAGCGGGCCGACTCATGGGGAAAGGCAACAAGATGGGAGCAGACCAGCTGGCTGTCGACGGCATGCATTCGATCTTGTCGAGCGTGCCTATCGACGGGACCGTCGTCATTGGCGAAGGCGAAATGGACGAAGCACCGATGCTGTATATCGGCGAAAAAGTCGGCGCCGGCGGCACGCCCGTAGATATTGCCGTCGACCCTCTGGAAGGGACGAATTTAACGGCAAAGGGGCAGGATGGGTCTATCGCCGTTATCGCCATTGCCGGCAAGGGCAATCTGCTTCACGCGCCGGATATGTATATGGAAAAGCTCTGCGTCGGGCCGCGTGCCAAGGGGCGCATCGACTTGAACAAGCCCGTGCAGGAAAACCTGCGCCGCATTGCCGAAGGGCTGGAACGGAGCATTGACGATTTGACCGTCGTCATCCTCGACCGCGAACGGCATCAGGAAATCATCAACGATTGCCGCGACGCCGGCGCGCGCATCAAGCTCATTACGGACGGCGACGTATCGCCAGCTGTCGACGTAGGTATTGAAGGCTCAGGCGTTCACGTCCTCATGGGAATCGGCGGCGCGCCGGAAGGCGTACTTGCTGCGGCGGCTCTCAAATGCCTCGGCGGCGATATGCAGGCCCGTCTGATTCCGTATACGGAAGAAGAGCGGAAGCGGTGCTACGAAATGGGCATCATGGACCTCAATAAGGTCATGACGATTGACGACTTGGTCAAAGGCGACGACTGCATCTTCTCGGCTACGGCCATTACGAACACGCCGATGATGCGCGGCGTCCAGTATTTCGGCGGCGGCGCCCGCACCAACTCCGTCGTCATGCGCTATAAGAGCGGCACGATTCGTTTTATCGACACGTTCCACCGCTTCGACAAGAGCGCGAAATGGAGCATTCACTTGTAATTCTGCTCGGCATAACGCGAAGGGACTCCTCACAAGGGAGTCTCTTTTTTGCAATTAGGAAAACTCTTGGTTAGTAGATACTGCTATTGTTCAGGACTAATAGTATATATAAAATAAAAAGTTGTACAGTTACTTGCAGTCGACCCGAACCAAAGATACTGTGCAGACAATGCCAAAAGACGCTTTTGAGCTGAAGTATGAAGCGGTGGAATTTTAAATTCGTTGACGCTCTTCTTCTTGTAGTATATACTATGTATATACAGAAGGGAGTGAGAGGCATGGCTGTTACGGTAAAAATTCAAAAATGGGGTAACTCTCAAGGCATCCGAATCCCGAAGAATATCATTGATATACTGGATTGGGATGATACCGAAGTGGTGGAAATGTCTGCGCAGGACGGCAACCTGATCATCAAACCGCACAAGAGGAAGACGATTGAGGAATTGTTTGCTAATTATGACGGCACATACGAAAAAGAAACGATCGATTGGGGCGACCCGGTAGGTAAGGAAATATGGTAAAACAAGGAACAATTATCAAAGTAAATTTAAATCCCCGCGCAGGACATGAACAGGCATGGTATCGTCCAGCCGTTGTCGTTAGCAATGACACATTCAACGCAAAGACGAGCATGGTAATTGTTTGCCCTATCACAAATACGATGAATCATTTCCCTCTGCATGTGCCGCTGGATGAAAGAACGAAAACCACGGGATGTATTTTATGTGAGCATATCCGGGCTCTGGATATAGAGGCGAGAACCTATCGAGTCATAGAGCAATTACCTGACGATATTTTGCAACAAGTTATTAACATTATATTTGCTGAGATTGATACTCCGGTATAAACGGGGCTGTCGCCGAATGAAGAATTATTTCCTCTTCGTGCGGCAGCTCCATTTTTACTTTACAGTAGGGAAAGAAGCGTAACGGTTGTATCAGAAAGGCCGGTCTGGTACTGGGACGGGCAATCTGCTTCGCACTAAAGACGTATTGCGATATATAACAAATCATTTTATATCAGGTAAATTGATTGTAAGAGCTTTATCTTTTCCCTGTCCACCTCTTTTAGTTTCGTACCTTTTATGGTACAATGACTTGATAGTAAATAAAATCACAATAGGCAGAGTGCCGCGTCTTTTTAGCTGCCGAAGCATCCTGCCTGTCTTATATATCGAATTCTGTTTAGGAGGCACCGGAATTGGAGAAGCTGGTTATTCATGGTGGAAAGCCCTTAATGGGTACTGTTCGCGTCAGCGGGGCTAAAAATGCCGTGCTGCCGATTATCGTCGCGTCCATGCTGGGAACGACGAAGAGCACATTGACGGAAATTCCGAAATTAGACGACGTCCATACGGTCTGCGACGTCATCGAATCTCTTGGCGTTCATATAGAAAATCCGCAGAAGGGCGTGCTGGAAATCGACGCGTCGAATTTGTCGTCGACGTCGGCGCCGTACGACCTCGTGCGGCGCATGCGGGCGTCCTTCCTGGTCATGGGGCCTCTGCTGGCTCGCAAAGGCCGGGCGAAGATTTCCCTGCCCGGCGGCTGTTCCATCGGCGCCCGGCCTATCGACCTGCATCTGAAGGCCTTCGAGGCGATGGGCGCCGTCATCAACCTGGAAAACGGCGACATCGAAGCGACGGTTCCTAACGGCCTGAAAGGGGCGCAGATTTACCTCGATTTCCCCAGCGTCGGCGCGACGGAAAACATCCTCATGGCCGCTTCGCTGGCTGAAGGCAAGACCGTTCTGGAAAACGCGGCGGAAGAGCCGGAAATCGTCGACCTGGCGACCTATCTGAACAGCATGGGGGCCAATATCCGCGGCGCCGGCACGAATGTCATCCGCATCGAAGGCGTCAAGGAGCTGCGCGGTGCGACGCATTCGGTTATTCCCGACCGCATCGAAGCGGGAACCTTTATGATCGGAGCGGCCATGTCCGGTGGCGACGTGTTCGTAGAAAATGCCTTGTCGGAGCACTTGAAGCCCGTCGTGGCGAAATTGAAGGAAGTAGGGGCCGAGGTCATCGAGGATATCGACGGCATCCGGGTTATCGGGCACCTGCCCATGCGCCCTGCCGACGTCAAGACCCTGCCCTATCCCGGCTTCCCGACAGATATGCAGGCCCAGTTCATGGCCTTGGCGACGATTTGCCAGGGTACGAGCGTCATTACGGAGACGGTCTTTGAAAACCGCTTCATGCACGTCGATGAATTTAAGCGCATGGGGGCGAAAATCCGCATTGAAGGGCGCAGCGCCATCGTAGAAGGCGTGCCGAAGCTCAAAGGGGCGGCGGTCAACGCGACGGACCTGCGCGCCGGCGCGGCTCTCGTCCTGGCGGGCCTCGTCGCTGAAGGCGAAACGGAAGTCGGATACTTGTACCATATCGACAGGGGCTACGATAATCTCGTATTGAAATTACAAAGGTTAGGTGCTGATATTGTTCGGGTCAATATTGACGAAGAAGAAAACTAAGAAAAAAGCCCATTCCGGCCTGGCGCATTCACTGTCCCTGGCAAACTGGCTGGGCAGCGATATCGCCATCGACCTGGGTACGACGAATGTCCTCGTCTATGTCAAGCATCAGGGCGTCGTCGTCAACGAGCCGGCGGTCATCGCCGTCGACAAGGCGACGAATCAGGTCATCGCCATCGGCAGGGAAGCCCAGTCGATGCTGGGGCGGACGCCGCGGCATATTCACGCCTACCATCCGATGCAGAACGGCGTCATCGCCGATTATGACGCGACAGAGTACATGCTGCAGTATTTTATCCGCAAGGCCATCGGCAAGGCGTTGTTTTTCAAGCCCCGGGTCATCATCTGCGTGCCGTCGGGCATTACGAATGTCGAACGGCGCGCCGTCATGGAAGCGGCCCGCAAGGCCGGGGCCCGCAAGACCGTCGTCATGGAGGAACCTCTGGCGGCGGCTATCGGCGCAGGCCTCGATATTGCCGAATCGAACGGCTCCATGGTCATCGATATCGGCGGCGGTACGACGGACGTCGCTATTTTAAGCCTCAGCGGTATCGTCATCAGCGAATCCCTGCGCATCGGCAGCAATACCTTTGACGAAGCGATTATCCATTATTTGGAAAAGATAAAGCATATTACCATCGGCAGCCGCACGGCGGAAGAGCTGAAAATACTCATCGGCACGGCCCTGCCCGACGGCCGCAGCCTTACGGCGGACGTCCGCGGCCGCAGTACGGAAACGGGACTGCCCGTCGTCATGGACATCGATTCCCAGGAAATACGCCGGGCTCTGGACGAGCCTATACAGCGGATTTTGCGGGCCGTCCTGTCCATTTTGGAAAAGACGCCGCCTGAGCTGGCGGCAGATATTGCCGACCACGGCATCGTCCTGACCGGCGGCGGCATGCTCCTCGACGGACTGGACCGCCTCATTTCCCGGACGACGGGCATGGCGGCGTACCTGTGCGATGAGCCGCTGCTGTGCGTGGCTAACGGAGCCGGCAAGTCGCTCCAGGCCATGAATCAGCTGAAAGATAGTTTTGAAGATATATAAACGTGTATCTAAGGAGGGATTTGACATGAAATGGCTGCGTACCCTGATGGTTTCCGCTGCCTTGTGCATGAGCGCCGCGGCGGCCTTTGCCGCCGACGTTTCGTATCCGTCTGTATTAGGCGGAACGGTCGTTTCCATTACTCCTGCCGGGACGGCAGTGAAGCAGGGCGACGTCCTGCTGACCGTCGATTCCCTGGCCGGCCCTATGCCGGCAGCGCGGGCCGCCTCCGACGGCATCGTAAAGCAGGTTTTGGTAGCCCCGGGAACGGCTGTCAAGCGGGGAACTGCCGTAATTATTGTGGAAGAGAAATAAGAGGAAAAGAATCTTAATGATACGATTACGCATGCTGCGGCGTCTCGCCGCGCGGACATGTCTGGCTGCCGTCTGCTGCGCCATGTCCCTCACTGCCTTTGCCCAGGACTTCATGAACGTCAGCGAAGTGCGCGAAGGCATGACGGGATACGCCAAGACGGTAGTTCACGGCAATACGATAGAAACATTTCCCGTAGAAATATTGGGAGTCATGAAAAACAGCGGCCCGTCCGGCGATTTGATACTGGCGAAATTTTCCGGACCGCTCATAGAGGAAACGGGCGGCATCGCCCAGGGCATGAGCGGCAGCCCCGTGTATATCGACGGCAAGCTCGTCGGGGCTATCGCCTACGGCTGGTCCTTTACGAATTCCCGCGTCGGCATGATTACGCCTATCGGCGATATGCTCAAGCTGTGGAACGTGCCGACGAAGGAAGAAATCCGGCCGTTCAACGCCAGGGAATCGTCGCTGATTCCTATTGCCACACCGCTCATGGTGAGCGGCTTCGACGGCGTGTCGACCGAATGGATGACGTCCAAGCTGCCTCAGTACAACTTCATGCCCGTCAATACGGCCTCGGCGGCGGCCGACGAATCGCCTGTGCCCTTGGAAGCGGGCAGCTCCGTAGCCGCGTCGCTGGTCAACGGCGATATGAAGATGGGCGCTATCGGCACGGTGACCTACGTAGACGGCGACAACATCGTCGCCTTCGGCCATCCGTTCCTGAAAAAAGGCAGCATGAATTACTTCATGCACAACGCCTATATATTTACCATTGTCAACAATATGTCCAGTTCCTTTAAACTGGGGTCCGTAGGCGCGGAAATCGGCCGCATTAATCAGGACCGGGGAGCGGGCATTGCCGGCCTGTACGGGCGGCTGACGGCGGGCATCCCCGTGACCATCAATATCCGCGACACCGATACGGGCGCGAATAACGTCAAGCGGGTCAAGATCATTGAAGACAACGAGCTGACGCCGGTCCTGGCTGCCACGACGGTGTACAACACGGTCAACAAGACCATCGACCGCAGCGGCGGCGGCACGGCGACCTTATCCTATACGATCCGGTCGTCTAACGGCCGGGAGAAGGACATCAGCCGTCACAACATGTACTACTCTGTCGACAATATCAACGAGAAGAGCATCGACGAGCTGTACAACGTACTGGATATACTCAAGCACAACGAATTCATCGACTATCCCGTACTGGATATTGAGATGAACGTCGATATTACGCAGGCTAAGAAAGAAGCGCGCATCGTCGACGCGACGGCGGCCCCCGTCGTCGTCAGCCCCGGCGACAACGTGTATTTCCGGGTCAAGCTCCACCCGTACCGCGGCGCCGATGAGGTGAAGACTATGAGCTTTACCGTCCCCAAGGACCAGCCCCTCGGCGATATGGTTCTGGAAATCCGCGGCGGCGGCGTGATTCCCCTGCCGTACTTGATTGAAAAGCAGCGCTACAATTTGACTGACGAAATTCTCGAACGGCTGCGCCATTACAAGGATTTTGCTGATTTGAAGAAGACCATTGAAGGCGAAGACGCTAATAACGATTTGGTTATCGAAATTTTGCAGCAAGGCGTTAGCATGATTGACGACGGCGGCGAAAAGGTCGTGAAGGAAAAAATCCGCGGCAAAGAACCGCCGGTGCAGAATAAGGATATCGTCAAGCCCGACAAGCGCGGACTGAACGATACGGGCGACAGGGAAGACGCCAAGTCGTCTATCGCTACGCCTTACATCGTCAAGGGCGACGGGCAGATTACGATTAAGGTCGTATCTCCGGCTGAGCGCGACGCCTTCTTGGCTAAAAATCATCAGCTCAACGAAGCGAAGGCCGTCATCAGCGAAGAAGCTGACGAAGCTGCGGCGGCCAGCGACGAAGAGGCTGAAGATGAAAAGCCAAGGGAACATAAGAAAGACGCGCCTCATGGCGGCCAGGACGGCGGCGACGGACAGAAAAACGACGTCTTTCGCCTGGTAGACCTGGCGTCGAGGATGTAATGCCAACTCTATAGAGAAAGCTAAAAATGGGCAGGCCCGCAGGTCTGCCCATTTTGTCGTAGTGCCTATAACATGTTATATCCAGCCGAATTTGACGCAGGCATGAAGGATGCCGCCTTTGTCGTTGTCGTCTGTAATATAGTCGGCCCGTTCTTTCAACTCCGCCTTGGCGTTGCCCATGGCGATGGAAAAGAAGGGCTTGCGGAACATGGAAATGTCGTTCAGCCCGTCACCGAAGACGACGGCGTCTTCGGGCCTGCCGCCGACGCGCTTCAGCATGTTGAGAATGCCCTTTCCCTTATCTGTCGGCTCGACGAGGTACGTATGGTCTAAGTAGGTCAGGTGCGGAAGGCCCTGCCGGTCCGGCTCGTTTTGTTCGTCTGCCGGCCGGGCGTAAGTAATCTTATAGACTGCGTCGAGGCTGTCGATAGCGACGGGGCGCACGACCGTTTTCATGTAGTTCTTCGGGTCGGCACAGGGGTAGTCGGCGTAGGGCGTATAGCGGCATATCGTGTTGTCCGTCACGACGGCCCAGGGAAGGCGGCGTTCGTCCAGCTCGCGCAGGAGGGCTTTGCACGGCTCCAGGGGCAGCCCTTCCATTTCCAAGATTTCGCCGTCGAGGGACAGGCTGTTGCCGCCGTCGGATACGACGGCCGGAATGCTGTAGCGGTCGGCAAAATGCTGGGCGTCGCACTGCAGGCGGCCCGTGGCGATGGAAACGAAATGGCCCCGCCGCCGGAGCTGGCGCAGGCAGTAGGCCGTATCAGCCGGAATGATGCTGGAAATGCTGAGGCCTAAGGTGTTGTCGATATCGAAAAAGAAATATTTTTTATCCATGACAGGTCCTTTCTGATGACAAGATGTCCGTACGGTTTTCATTATACCCTATCCGGCGGAGAACATGAAGGCGATTCTGCAGCGGTCTCTGTTTTTTGCGAATTGAGGATTGACAGAATCGCCGGGGTTTACCATAATAAAGGTATGTATGTTTATAAGGAATGTATAAAGGAGAGAGTAAATCATGAGTACAATTGACACGACTTGTGTAAATGCAATCCGCGTGTTGTCGGCAGACGCCATTCAAAAGGCAAACTCCGGCCATCCGGGCCTTCCCTTGGGCGCCGCGCCGATTGCATACGAATTGTGGGCTAACCATATGAAGCACAACGCTAAAAATCCGAAATGGGCCGATCGCGACCGCTTTATCTTGTCCGGCGGCCACGGTTCCATGCTGCTCTATTCGCTGCTGCACCTCTTCGGCTACGGCCTGACCCTCGACGACGTGAAGCAGTTCCGCCAGGACGGCTCCCTGACGCCGGGCCATCCCGAATACGGCCACACCGTCGGCGTAGAAGCTACGACGGGCCCCCTGGGTGCCGGCATGTCCATGGCCGTCGGCATGGCAATGGCCGAAGCTCATTTGGCAGCCGTATTCAACAAGCCCGAATATCCCGTCGTTGACCATTACACCTTCGTCCTCGGCGGCGACGGCTGCATGATGGAAGGCATCTCCTCGGAAGCCTTCTCTTTGGCAGGCACGCTGGGCCTGAGCAAGCTGATCGTCCTGTACGACAGCAACAACATCTCCATCGAAGGCGGCACGGATATCGCCTTTACGGAAAACGTGCAGGAACGGATGCAGGCCTTCGGCTTCCAGACGCTGGAAGTTGCCGACGGCAACGATTTGGAAGCTATCGGCAAAGCCATCGAAGAAGCGAAAGCCGATACGGAACATCCGTCCTTTATTACGATTCATACCCAGATCGGCTACGGCTGCCCGGCTAAGCAGGGCAAGGCTTCGGCTCACGGATCGCCCCTAGGAGACGAAAACATCGTCGCCATGAAGGAAAACCTCGGCTGGCCGAGCACGGAACCGTTCTACGTTCCCGACGAAGTATACGCTCATTATGAAGAATTGAGCAAAAAAGGCGCGGCGGCAGAAGATGCCTGGAACGCCTTGTTTGCTGACTACGCAGCGAAATATCCCGATATGAAAGCGAAATGGGACGCCTTCCACAGCGCCGTAGACGCGCAGGCTCTCTTGGAAAATGAAGACTTCTGGGCCTACGCCGACAAGCCGCAGGCCACGCGCAACCTGTCGGGCATCATGATCAACCGCCTGAAAGACCTCGTGCCGCAGCTCATCGGCGGCAGCGCCGACCTGGCTCCGTCCAACAAGACGTACATGGACGACGCCGGCGATTTCAGCAAGGGCAACTATGGCGGCCGCAACTTCCACTTCGGCGTCCGCGAACTGGCCATGGGCGGCATGACCAACGGCCTGGCCCTCCACGGCGGCCTTCGTCCCTATGCCGGCACCTTCTTCGTATTCAGCGATTACATGAAGCCGATGATTCGCCTGGCCGCTTTGATGAAGCTGCCGACGACTTACGTATTGACCCACGACAGCATCGGCGTCGGCGAAGACGGCCCGACGCACGAACCGATCGAACAGCTGGCTATGCTCCGGGCTACGCCGAACGTCAACGTATTCCGTCCGGCCGACGCGACGGAAACGGCTGCCGGCTGGTATCTGGCCGTTACGAGCCAGGAAACGCCGACGGCTCTCGTCCTGACCCGCCAGAACCTGCCGCAGCTTGCCGGCAGCAGCAAGGAAGCCCTGAAGGGCGGCTATATCGTAGCCGACGCGGCGAAGGAAACGCCTGATGCAATCATCATCGCCAGCGGCTCCGAAGTATCTTTGGCTGTGGAAGCCAAGGATATGCTGGCGAAAGAAGGCGTCGACGTCCGCGTCGTCAGCATGCCCTGCATGGAACTCTTCGAGCAGCAGGACGACGTCTATAAGGCTCAGGTCCTTCCGGCCAATGTCCGCGCCCGCGTAGCCGTAGAAGCGGCTTCCGACTTCGGCTGGGGCAAATACGTCGGCCTCGACGGCGCGACCGTTACGATGCAGGGCTTTGGCGCTTCGGCTCCGGCAGAACTGCTCTTCGAAAAATTCGGCTTCACGGCAGAAAACGTAGCTAACACGGTAAAGAGCGTATTAAAATAATAGGGACCTATTTCACAGAGTCCCGATGTAACGGAAAAAGCTGCACGGCTCGTCCCGGCAGCTTTTTTCGTTTGCCAAGTCCTGCAATACAAGATATTCCTTGCTTTTGCGTACAAGTATTTCTTAAATGCATAAGAAATATGCATGGAACAAAGAGGAATAAATTGTCAAGGCTTGATTTTACAATCGTTTTTTATTATACTAGGAACAAGAGAAAACCCTACTGTGTACGTAAATGGTCTCGATGTTTTGAACCAACATCTTTTACATTGGGAGTCCGGACTCTGCATAGCGAAGCAATGCCTTCACTGGACTGCTGACCTCTGTAGGAGGACACCCACCTGCTTAGGCAGGCTCAAAACTCGGTTTATAAACGGCATGGTGGGGCTTCTTTTCTTGTTTATAATACGTACGTTTTACATACATGTCGCCGCTAAGATTTCTTGGCGGCGTTCTATTTAGTCTGAGGAGCAAACAAATGAGCGGAGACGATTTATTTTCTATGGCCAGCGAGCGGCAGAAGGCATCCTTCGAGCCCTTAGCCGTCCGGATGAGGCCGCAGACATTAGATGAAATATACGGGCAGGAACAGATTGTCGGGGCGGGAACGTTCCTGCGGGCTATGATCGAGCGCGACACCATTCCTTCCCTGCTGCTGTACGGGCCGTCGGGCGTCGGCAAGACGACCTTGGCTCACGTCATTGCCTGCGAAACGAACAGCCGCTTCGTCCGCCTGAATGCCGTCACAGCCGGCACGGCGGAGCTGCGCAAGGTCATTCAGGAAGCGAAGGACGCCGTGCACCTGTATCAGCGGCGGACGATTTTATTTATCGACGAAATCCATCGCTTCAACAAGGGACAGCAGGACGTCCTGCTGCCCTATGTGGAAGACGGTACGGTCATCCTCGTCGGAGCGACGACGGAGAACCCTTATTTTGAAGTGAACCGGCCCCTGTTGTCGCGGCTGCGCGTCGTGCCCCTGTCGCCCCTATCGGAAGAAGCTATTGCCGCCGTGCTGCGTCGTGCCCTGGGGGATACGGAAAAAGGGCTGGGAGTTCATCATCTCGCCGCGTCGGAAGAAGTCCTGCGGACGATGGCCCGCCTGGCCGACTGCGACGCCCGCGTAGGGCTGAACCTGCTGGAGCAGGCGGCCATGCTCGTGCCCGACGGGGGAGAGCTGAGCCATGACGTCGTAGAAAAGGTGGCCGGCCGCAAGGTGTATACGTATGATAAAAAGGGCGACGCCCATTACGATACGGCGTCGGCCTTCATCAAGAGCATGCGCGGCTCCGATCCCGACGCGGCCCTCCACTATCTGGCCCGCATGATCGAAGGGGGCGAGCAGCCTTCCTTTATCGCCAGACGGCTGGTCATCTGCGCCGCCGAAGACGTAGGGCTGGCCGACCCGCAGGCCTTGGTCATTGCCAACGCGGCGGCTCAGGCCGTGCAGTTCGTCGGCTGGCCTGAAGGCCGGATTATCTTGGCGGAAGCCGTCGTGTACGTGGCCTGCGCGCCGAAGAGCAACAGCGCCTACATGGCTGTCGACGCGGCTCTGGCCGACGTGCGCCGCGGCGGCTGCGGCGACGTGCCGGCTTATTTGCGGGACAGCCACTACAGCGGCGCCGCTTCCCTGGGACGGGGCGAGGGGTATCAGTATCCCCATTCGTTCCCCGGCGGCTGGGTAGAACAGCAGTATTTGCCGGACCCGCTGAAAGACAAGACCTATTACAAGCCGTCGGCTTACGGCAAGGAAAAGGACATAGCCGCGCGCTGGCGAGAACGGCGGGGCGGCAAGTGAGATATAGAAGGTGAATGGAATGGCAGAACGTAAGACCCGCAAGACTAGCCGGACGGCGGGACGGAGAAAGAAAACGGGGACGGCGAAGCAAGGTGCGTCCCTGCTGAAATTTGAAATTATCGGATTAGTCTGTATCTTTTTGGGAATTTTTGCGACGATTGGTATTATCGGCGTCGACACGGGCAGCATCGGCTATTCTCTGGACGGGCTGCTGGCCTATGGCTTTGGCTTCGGCCGCATCGTTGCGTCCTTGTCCCTCATCGTGCTGGGGCTGAAGTATATCATGGTCCGCAAGGCCTGCCCTGTTACGAAGCAATGGCTGGTCGGATTTTGGATATACAGTTTGTTTTTGACCTGGATTCACGTCGTCTTCATTCCCGAAGGGACAGAATTCATGCCGGCGAGCCTGCGCGTCGGCGGTGGCGTCATCGGGGCGGTGCTGTCTTCGGCCCTGCGGGAGCTTCTGGGACAGTTCGGCGCCGTACTGGTGCTTATCATCGCCTGCGTCGTGACGGCGATTATATGGAAAAAATGGTCTATTTCCAAGCCCGTGACGATTGTGTCGCATAAGGCGTCGGAGGAAGTGTCCAAAATGTCGGACAAAGCAGTCGAAGGCCTGCAGGGCGCGTCTACGGCCCTAAAAGAATGGCACCGGCCCCATATTTTTGATTTTCAGAAGGAAGAAGAAAAGGAACGGGCGGCCTTGGACCTGCCGAAGACACCTTTGCCGTTGGAGCCTGCGCCGCCTGAAAGAGCAGAGGAAGACGACGTGGCCTATACGCCTGTCTATGCCGAAAGCGGCGCGGCGCGCGTCGATTTGGCCGACGATGCTGATATAGTCCGGGAAGAGGCTTATGAGCTGCCGGAAGACGAACGGGACTTTGAACTGGAAGATGAGAACTGTGACGCTGAAGAGGCCGGTGAAGACCGGCCGTCTCTCGCTGGTACGACGGACGTGCTGGACGAAGAGCTGGCCCACATCAAGCCCGTCGAAGTAGAGCAGACGGCGACGGCGGCCGATATCGGCCCGGTCGGAGCTAGCGCAGTGCCCAAGGCGCAGGGGGAACGGACGTACCGCCTGCCGCCGTTGTCCATCTTGCAGCATGGCAAGGATCAGAGCGGCGGCGTGAGCGACGAAGTGCGGCAGAACGCCCGCATCCTGCAGGAAACGCTGCAGAGCTTCAACATCGACGCCAAAATCCTGAACGCCAGCCAGGGCCCGGCCGTTACGCGGTATGAATTAGAGCCGGCGGCAGGCGTCAAGGTCAGCAAGATCGTCCACCTGGCCGACGATTTGGCCTTGAAACTGGCGGCGACGGATATCCGCATTGAAGCGCCTATTCCCGGAAAGGCCGCCGTGGGCATCGAAGTGCCGAATAAAAAATTATCCGGCGTCATGCTCCGCGACGTATTGGACACGGACGCTTTCCGGCTGGCTGCCGGCGGCGTGCCCGTCAGCCTGGGCAAGGATATTGCCGGCAACCCGGTCATCGCCGATTTGACGAAGATGCCTCATCTTCTCGTCGCCGGCTCGACGGGCTCGGGCAAGAGCGTATGCATCAATACCTTCATTGCCAGCATCTTGTTTAAGCAGCGGCCGGAGGACGTCAAGCTCATCCTCATCGACCCGAAGGTCGTTGAATTGTCGAATTACAACGGCCTGCCCCATTTGCTGACGCCTGTCGTGACGGACCCGAAAAAAGCGGCCAGCGTCCTCCGCTGGGCCGTGCGGGAAATGGACGACCGCTACAAGCGGTTTGCCGATACGAAGACCCGCGATATTTCGCGGTATAACGAGCTGCATCCGGAAACGGCCATGCCCTTTGTCGTCATCATCATCGACGAATTGGCCGACTTGATGATGGTTGCGTCCAGCGACGTAGAAGAGTCGATTTGCCGTCTGGCCCAGAAAGCCCGGGCCTGCGGCATGCACCTCGTCCTGGCGACGCAGCGCCCGTCTGTCGACGTGCTGACCGGATTGATCAAGGCCAACGTGCCGAGCCGCATTGCCTTTGCCGTATCGAGCCAGGTCGATTCGCGGACGATTCTCGATATGGCCGGCGCCGAAAAGCTCATCGGCAAGGGCGACATGCTCTTTTACCCCATGGGCGCGTCGAAGCCCCTGCGCGTGCAGGGCGCCTTTATTTCCGACGGAGAAATCGACAAGGTCGTCGAATACATCAAAGCCCAGAGCCGTCCGCAGTACAGCGAGTCCGTCCAGAAGGCGCAGGAAGAAACAGGCGGCGGAGAAGGCGAATTCTTTGAAGACGACCTCATGCCCCAGGCTATCGACATGGTGCTGGAAACGGGACAGGCCTCGGCCTCCATGCTGCAGCGCCGTTTCCGCGTGGGCTACACCCGGGCTGCCCGCATGATCGACATGATGGAAGCCATGGGCATCGTCGGCCCGAATAACGGCAGCAAGGCCAGAGATATATTGATGACTGCCGACGAAGTACAGCAGAAATATTTGAGCAATATGTAGAACAGTTCCCATCTTCTGCCATATGGTATATAATAAAAAGATACAACGTAAGAGGAGGGGATAGAATGCCAACTGTTGGAGAAGTTTTGCGAACGGAACGGGAACGGCAGGGGCGGACATTGAAGGAAATTTCCGATGCGTTGAATATTAAGCGCCAGTACCTGGCCGCACTGGAAGAAGATAGATATGACGATATTCCCGGCGTCGTCTTCGTCAAGGGCTTTATCCGAAATTACGGAAACTGCCTGGGAATGGACGGCGGCGCGCTGGTGGACACGTATAAGGCGTCGCTGACCGGGCGGACGCCGCAGCCGGAGGTGCGGGCCGCCATGCCCGTACGCCGGAGCAAAGACAAGAAACGAGCGAAACACAAGGAAGCAAAGAAAAAAGGCAGAAATGGAAAATGGCCGGAAATTACGATTATTGCCGGCGTGATTCTGTTCCTGCTGTTAATTGTGTGGATTATGATATAAGAGGAGAAGTATGAGCAGTCAATTTTTAGTGACCAGCCGCCGGGATATGGAAGAACGGGGCTGGGACCAACTCGACTTCGTATATATTAACGGCGACGCTTACGTCGACCACCCCAGCTTTGCCGCGGCGGTCATCGGCCGCGTCCTGGAGAGCCGGGGATACCGCGTCGGCATCATATCCCAGCCGGACTGGCACAGCGCAGAGCCTTTCAAGGCTTTGGGCAGGCCGCGCCTGGCGGCGTTGATTACGGCGGGAAATCTCGACTCCATGCTGAATGAAAAGACGGCGGCGAAGAAGTTCCGCAGCCGCGACAACTATTCGCCGGGAGGAGAAACGGGACGCCGGCCTGAACGGGCGACGATCGTCTACGCCAACCGCATGCGCGAAGCCTATAAGGACGTGCCGATCATTATCGGCGGCATTGAAGCCAGCCTGCGGCGCTTCGCCCATTACGATTACTGGTCCAATAAGGTCCGCCATTCGATCTTGTTGGACAGCAAGGCCGATATTTTAAGCTACGGCATGGGTGAGCGGTCCGTCGCCGAGATTGCCGATGCCCTGGCCGAAGGGAAGACGACGGCGGAAATGTACGACATACGCGGCATCTGCTATGTGACGAGCCGCGCGCCCTTGTCGGATAAAGCCGTCATGTGCCCGTCCTATGAAGAGGTCCGGGACGACAAAAAAGCCTTTGCCGAGGCCTTTAAAATCCAATATGAAGAGCAGGATCCCTATCACGGCCGGACGATTATCCAGCCGTCGGAAAATCGCTTTGTCGTGCAGACGCCGCCGGCCCTGCCGCTGACGACGGAGGAAATGGACGCCATTTACGAGCTGCCCTTTCAGCGGCGCTGGCATCCCATGTACGACGAGGCCGGCGGCGTGCCGGCCCTGCAGGAAGTACAGTTCAGCCTGACGAGCCAGCGCGGCTGCTTCGGCCACTGTCACTTTTGCGCTATTACGAGCCATCAGGGCCGGATTATCCAGCACCGCAGCCACGAATCGCTGTTGCGGGAAGCGAAGCGGATGACCGAGCTGCCTGACTTTAAAGGATACATTCACGATGTCGGCGGCCCGACGGCCAATTTCCGTCATGAAGCCTGCGGCAAGCAGCGCATATCCGGTGCCTGCCGCAACCGCCACTGCATCGGCAGCGAAGTCTGCCCGAATCTCGATACGTCCCATGAGGATTACCGCCGACTCCTGCGGGAAATCCGGCAGGTTCCGGGCGTGAAAAAGGTCTTTGTCCGCTCGGGGCTGCGGTATGACTACGTACTGGCGGATCATAATAAGAAATTCGTTGAAGAATTGTGTCAGTATCACGTCAGCGGCCAGCTGAAGGTAGCGCCGGAGCACGTCGTCAAGCACGTGACGGACTTGATGGGAAAAGCTGACGCACAGGCCTTTTTGAAATTTAAGGAATGGTTTGACGAGGCGAACCGCAAGCTGGGCAAAAAACAGTACCTCGTGCCTTATTTTATGTCCAGCCATCCAGGCTGTACGCTCCGCGACGCCGTGGAGCTGGCTGAATTTCTGCGGGACATGCATATGCAGCCCGAACAGGTGCAGGACTTTATTCCCACGCCGGGCAGCTTGTCGACGGCCATGTACTATACGGGCATGAATCCGCTTACGGGCGAAAAGGTATACGTCGCCCGCAGGCCGGAAGAAAAGCAGATGCAGCGGGCTCTTATGCAGTATAAGAACCCGGCGAACTACGATATCGTGTACAAGGCCCTGTGCCAGGCCGGACGGCGGGATCTCATCGGCTTTGGGCCGAAATGTCTCATTCCGCCGCGCCGTCTTAAAGGAACGCGGCCGGAACAGACGCCGCAGCGCCGCGGCAGCTTGCAGCTGCCGAAGAAGACGAGGCGCAGGGATACGAGGGGAAGAAAATGAAACGATATATGCCATGGATGGCCGTGGCGGTATTCATCCTGGCGCTGCTGGGATTGAGCTGCTACGTATGGGAAAAACAAAAGCAGGCAGAGGAGCAGGCCGCGTATGAAGCCGAACGGCACCTCGTCGTATATTCGGCCATGCCCGACGACGTAAACAGGGGGCTGGCCGACGAATTTTATAAAAAGACGGGCTGGCGCGTGCAGGTGCAGACCCGCACGGACGGGCAGATCCGACGGCTCCTGAAGACGCCGGATTTAGCGTCGCCGCCGGATATGATTATCGCGTCGGAACAGGTGCTGCAGGATCAAAAGAAGGACAGCATGCTTCAGGCCTATACGTCGCCTCAGACCGACGCCGTGCCGCCGGCCTTGAAGGACGCCGGCGGGTACTGGACCGGACTGTGGCTGAATCCCATGGTGTTTATCATCAGCAGCAGCTATTATGAACGCAACGGATTGTCTCCCCAGACGTGGGATGAACTGCTCCAGGATCCGAACCTGACCCTCGTCTTTCCCGACTTGGCGGCCATGGATATGGCCGGCGATTTCCTCTGCTCTTTTGTGGAAATGCGGGGCAGAGACGGTGCGGGAAGATATCTGCGCGAGCTGCAGCGCCACGTGACGTCCTATTCCCAGTCTATGTCGTCGAACGTGCGCATCGTAGCCGGAGGAGACGCCGACGCCGGCGTCGTCGACGCGGCTATGGCCCGTCAATACAGCAAAGACGGCGCGCCGATTTACATTATCTATCCGCGCGACGGCACGTCGTACTGGCTGACCGGCGCGGCTATTACCAAGTGGTGCACCGACGGCGAAATGGCCTACGCGTTCCTGAACTGGCTGTTTTCAGACGACGTAGACGGCATCCTGCGCAGAAACCACATCTATTTGACCTATACCAGCGATACGGGAAAGAACGTGCTGGACGCCAAAGGGGACGGCCTGGCGCTGTTCCCGGTGAAAAAACAATATACGGCCGAAGGCCGCCGGTCCCTGCAGGATTGGTGGATCAAGTCGGTCCGCTTCGGAAAGGAGCCGTAAATGGAAAAAATTGGATTCGTCAGCCTGGGCTGCTCGAAAAACCTCATCGATACGGAAGTAATGCTTGGCATTCTTCGCGATAAACATATGGAAATTACCGACGATTTGGCCGATGCCGATATCATTATCGTCAATACGTGTACCTTTATTGAAAAGGCGAAGGAAGAATCGGTCAATACGATTTTGCAGGCCGCTGAATATAAGAAAACAGGCAAATGCCGCCTGCTGATCGTGACGGGCTGCCTCAGCCAGCAGTATAAGGAAGAATTGCTGAAGGAAATGCCTGAAATCGACGCCCTGCTGGGTACGGGCTCTTGGAACCGGATATGGGAGGCCGTCGAAGTGGCAAATCAGGGCGAACGGGCCTGCTTCATGGACGACGTGAGCCACTTGTACGACGAGCACACGAGCCGCATGCGCACGACGCCGTCGTACAGCGCCTACGTCAAGATAGCCGAAGGCTGCAACAACGGCTGCTCCTTCTGCATCATTCCGCACGTGCGGGGGCGCTTGTGCAGCCGTCCTGTCGCGTCGGTCGTAGAAGAGGTAAAGCAGCTGGCTGCCGACGGCGTGAAGGAAATCAATATCATCGCCCAGGATACGACGAGCTATGGCGTCGATTTGGCCGGCCGCTCCCTCCTGCCCGATTTGCTGCGGGAGCTGGTTAAAATAGACGGCGTCCGCTGGATCCGCTTGTTTTATTTATATCCGTCTTATTTTACGGACGAATTGATGAATCTCATCGTCGAAGAAGAAAAGATTTGCCCCTACGTCGACCTGCCGCTGCAGCACATTTCCCAGTCCGTGCTTAAACGCATGAACCGCCGCGATTCGGAAGAAGACGTGCGCAATCTGATGAAGAAGCTTTGTAGCCACGGCCGCAAGCTGACCCTGCGTTCGACCTTTATCGTCGGCTTTCCCGGCGAAACGGAAGAAGAATTCCAGGAATTGTGCGATTTTGTCGACGAAACGGAATTCGACGACGTCGGCGTCTTTACGTATTCCCAGGAAGAAGGCACTGCAGCGGCACGGATGGACGGCCAGATTCCGGAAGACGTCAAGGAAGAACGGTATCACGCGCTCATGGCTATTCAGGCCAAGGTATCGGAACGGCGCAATCAGGAGCTGGAGGGGACGATTCATACCTTTCTCGTCGAAAGCATTCAGGAAGAAGGCGGCGTGCGCCAGGCCGTAGGCCGCATTGAGGTGCAGGCTCCGGAAGTAGACGGCCTGACCTATCTGGAAGATGCGGAAACGGTGCAGCCCGGCGATATGGTGCAGGTGCGCATCGTTCAGGGCTTTGCTTACGATTTAGTAGCGGAGCTGGTATGACGGCGAGGTGAATCCAGTGTTAGTAGAACTCATTACGACGGGCTCGGAGCTGCTGCTCGGAGAAATCGTCAACGAGAATTCGCGGTATTTGTCTAAAGAACTCAATCGGCTCGGCTATTCCGTCGTATACCACACGACGGTCGGCGATAATCCCGAGCGGATGGAGCAGGTATTCCGCACGGCCCTGTTGCGGGCCGATATCGTCATCACGACGGGCGGCCTCGGGCCGACGCAGGGCGACGTGACGAAAATCGTCGGCGCCAAGGTCATGGATGCGCCGCTGGAATATCACCCCGACATCGTCGAAGGCATACGCCAGTGGGTGAAGGAGCATCATCCCAGCCGGGAGCTGACGGAAAATCAGAAGCGTCAGGCCATGATTCCCGCCGGAGCCGATATCTTTTCCAACGGAGCCGGCACTGCGCCGGGCGTAGCCATCCATAAGGGCGGCAAGCTCCTCGTCCACCTGCCGGGGCCGCCGACGGAAATGCGCTGGATGTACGAGCACCGGCTGAAGCCCTATTTGCTTCGTACCTTTGGCTCCCAGGGCTATATCCAGTCGCTGTACATCAAGATTTACGACATGGGCGAAGCCTTCATTGAAGAAAAGCTCATGGATTTAGTGACGAAGCAGTCGAACCCGACGATTGCCATGTACGCCCGCCCGGGATTCGTCGAAGTGCGCATTACGGCGCGGGCCCGGACGGAAGCGGAGGCTAAGGCCATGCTGTCGCCGCTGGGAGAAGAAATGCGCCGCCGCCTGCAGCGGACGGCCGTAGCCTACGACGATGAAACAGTCGCTCACGTATTGGGGAGGGAAGCCCTGCGCCGGAATTTGACGATCAGCGCGGCTGAATCCTGTACGGGCGGCCTCGTCGGCTCCCTGATTACGGACGTGCCCGGTGCGTCGGCCTACTTCCGCGGTTCGGCCGGCACGTACTGCAATGAAATGAAAGAACAGATACTCGGCGTATCTCATGAGACGCTGGAACGGTATACGGCAGTGAGCGCCCAGACGGCCTGCGAAATGGCCCAGGGCAGCAGGCGGCTGTACGGCTCGGATGTCGCCATCAGCACGACGGGCATCGCCGGACCGGACGGAGGTACGGCAGAGCAGCCTGTAGGCCTCGTATATACGGGCATAGACGGGCCGTGGGGCACCGTATCCCATCGCGACATCTATCCCGGCGACAGGGCGGAGGTCAAGCGCCGGGCGGCGGCTCGGGCCATTTATTATGCCGTTCAATATATCTTGAAACAAGGAGAATAAGGAGACATATTATGGATGCGAAACAAACTGCGCTTGAAAACGCAATGCGCAAGATCGAGAAGGATTTCGGCAAGGGCGCGATCATGCGTCTCGGCGATATAGCCGACAAGATGAATATGGAAGTCATTTCTTCCGGTTCCCTGGCCGTTGACCTGGCAGTCGGCGTCGGCGGCTATCCCCGCGGCCGCGTCATCGAAATTTACGGCCCCGAATCGTCCGGTAAGACGACGCTGGCCCTTCACGCCATCGCTTCGGCCCAAAAGAGCGGCGGCATTGCGGCCTTCATCGACGCGGAACATGCCTTAGACCCGGTCTATGCCCGTCATCTCGGCGTCGATACGGCGGAGCTGCTCATCTCCCAGCCGGACAACGGCGAGCAGGCTCTGGAAATTACGGAAGAACTGGTACGCAGCGGCGCTGTAGACATCATCGTCGTCGACTCCGTAGCCGCCCTGGTGCCGAAGGCGGAAATCGAAGGGGAAATGGGCGATTCCCACGTCGGCCTGCAGGCCCGCCTCATGAGCCAGGCCCTGCGTAAGCTGACCGGCATTATCGCTAAATCGAAGGCCATCGTCATCTTTATCAACCAGCTCCGTGAAAAGGTCGGCGTCATGTTCGGCAACCCCGAAACGACGACGGGCGGCCGGGCCCTGAAATTCTACGCCTCTATCCGCATGGAAATCCGCAAGGGCGAAGCCATTAAGGCCGGCGGCGACGTCATCGGCAACCGGGCCCGGGTTAAGGTCGTAAAAAATAAAGTCGCGCCGCCGTTCCGAAACTGCGAATTCGACATCATGTACGGCACGGGTATTTCCCGCGAAGGGACGATTCTCGATTTGGGCGCGTCCATGGACATCATCGAAAAGAGCGGCACCTGGTATTCGTATAAGGGCGAACGGCTGGGCCAGGGCAAGGAAAACGTCAAGGTATTCCTGAAAGAGCACGGCGACATTGCCGACGAAATTGAACAGATTATCCGCGATACCTTAGCCGCCGAGCCGGAAAAATTTGAAGACGTGATGGAAGAACCGATGCAGGCCGACGACTTGCCCGACACGCTGGCAGAAACTGACGGCGAATAAGCATGGACTATAAGGAAGCCTATGCAAAATCGCTGCGCCTGCTGAACGTCCGCTTTCTCAGCGAAGGCGAGCTGCGCCGCAAGCTGGAGCGGCATGATGCCGACGGCGAGGTAATAGATGCCGTCATCGCCAAGCTGAAGGAGGAGCGGTTCGTCGACGACGAGCGCCTGGCCCGAGCCGTGTACAAGCAGTATGCCCAGAAGGGCCGGTACGGCCATTTGTATATCGTCAACTGCCTGCGCCGCCGGGACCTTCCCGTTCCCGACGAGCTGGAGCGGCCCGACGAGGACGAAACGGCGCGGCGGTTGGTGGCCCAGCGCTTCAAAGGCGGAGGGGACGCGCGGAAAATCGCCCGTTTTCTTCAATACCGCGGCTTTTCACCCTCGGTGATTCGAAACGTCGTGGATGACTTTTATTCTTGACATAGTTATCAAAAAATTTTACAATTAAATGAGCCGGTTGACACTGGTCAAATATTTTGCATAATTGTAGGTTTTTTGAAGATGACGTAAACAACACATACTCATATAAAAAAGCCGGACTGCCGTTCGGCTTTTTTTGATGAAGGGGAGGTGAAATCAGTACATGTTAGCTAGCATTGTCGCAGCAATCGTCTGCGGCGTCATAGGCGTAGGCGCAGGGTATATTTACCGCAAGAACATTGCCGAAGGCAAGATCGGGCAGGCCGAAGTAGAAGCGCAGCGGATTATTTCCACGGCGCAGCAGAACGCGGAAGCCCGCAAGAAGGAACTGGTCCTGGAAGGCAAGGAAGAAGTGCATAAACTGCGTACGGACGCCGAACGGGAAAATAAGGAGCGCCGCAGCGAATTACAACGCATGGAACGGCGGTTGCTGCAGAAGGAAGAACATTTAGACAAGAAATTTGAGTCCATAGAAAAGAAAGAGGAATCGTTGCAGCGTAAGGAAGACGAAGTGACGAAAATCCAGGAGAAGATCGAAGCGCTTCACGCCCAGGAAATGGCTGAACTGGAACGGATTTCGGGCCTTACATACGACGAGGCGAAGGAGCTCCTCCTTTGCAACGTGCAGTCGGAGGTAAAGCACGAAACGGCTCAAATGATCAAGATGATGGAAGACGAAGCGAAGGAAGAAGCCGAAGGAAAGGCGCGGGAAATTATTGCCACGGCGATTCAGCGCTGCGCTGCCGACCACGTAGCGGAAACGACGGTCTCCGTCGTATCCCTGCCGAACGACGAAATGAAAGGCCGTATTATCGGCCGGGAAGGCCGTAATATCCGGGCTATCGAAACCCTGACGGGCGTCGACCTCATCATCGACGATACGCCGGAAGCCGTCATCTTGTCGTGCTTCGACCCCATTCGCCGCGAAATCGCCCGCATCGCCTTGGAAAAGCTCATCGCCGACGGACGTATTCATCCGGCGCGCATTGAAGAAATGGTGGAAAAAGCCCGCAAGGAAGTCAACCAGAAGATCCGCGAAGCCGGCGAACAGGCGACGTATGAAACAGGCGTTCACGGCCTGCATCCGGAACTCATCAAGATCCTGGGGCGTCTGCGGTACCGTACGAGCTACGGCCAGAACGTACTGCGCCATTCTATCGAAGTATCCCAGCTGGCGGGCATTATGGCCGCCGAGCTCGGCGTAGACGAAACGCTGGCCAAGCGGGCCGGTTTGATTCATGATATCGGCAAAGCCCTGGATCATGAATTGGAAGGCACCCACGTATCTATCGGCGCGGAAGTCGCCAAGAAGTACGGCGAATCCAAGCTGAGCATCAACTGTATTTCCGCGCACCACGGCGACGAAGAGCCGCGGAGCATCGAAGCCGTCCTCGTGTCGGCGGCGGACGCCGTATCGGCGGCGCGGCCAGGTGCAAGACGGGAAACGCTGGAAAACTACCTGAAGCGATTGACAAAACTGGAAGAAATCGCAAAATCTTTCGACGGCGTCGAAGATTGCTTTGCCATACAGGCCGGACGCGAAATCCGCGTCATGGTCAAACCGGAAAAGATCGACGAATCGGACTGCGTTCTCCTCGTTCACGACATCGTCAAGCGGATCGAGGCCGAACTGGAATATCCCGGTCAGATCAAAGTCGTCGTCATTCGGGAAACGCGAATGATCGATTATGCAAAATAATATGGAATACAAGTCCCTTGCCCCTGTCCGGGCAGGGGATTTTTTTCGCCTGATACGAGGGGCGAACGGGGTTCTGGAAAGGGAATGAGCAAATTATAAAAAAAATGAAAAAAAGGGCTTGCCAAAACGAGTGGGACATGGTAGAATACTTTTTGTCGGAACGCGAGAGGTTCCGATAAGTATGAAACGGCCCCGTGGTGTAGCGGTTTAACATGTCGCCCTGTCACGGCGAAGATCGTCGGTTCAAATCCGATCGGGGTCGCCATATTTTGCTCAGGTAGCTCAGTCGGTAGAGCAGGGGACTGAAAATCCCCGTGTCGGCGGTTCAATTCCGTCCCTGAGCACCATCTACATGCGGAAGTAGCTCAGTGGTAGAGCACCACCTTGCCAAGGTGGGGGTCGCGAGTTCGAGCCTCGTTTTCCGCTCCATAATATGGCGGCATAGCCAAGCGGTAAGGCAGAGGTCTGCAAAACCTTCATCCCCAGTTCGATTCTGGGTGCCGCCTCCATATTTCTCGTCGTGCCGAGGTGGCGGAACTGGCAGACGCAACGGACTTAAAATCCGTCGGATAGAAATATCCGTACCGGTTCGATTCCGGTCCCCGGCACCAAATGAATAACACAGTACTGTGAGTGTTACGTTGGCTTCAGCCGGCACGTCTTACAGAATGTTTAAAAGGTTTGGATGGAAATCCAAACCTTTTTTGTAATATTCTTTCATTTAATTTATAATATAAGAATGGCGGTCTGTATGGAAGCATATCAGTACAAAGTATCTGATTTCGAAGGGCCTTTGGATTTGCTGTTGTATTTAATCGAAAAAAATAAAGTCGATATTTACAATATTCCCATAGCGGAGATTACCGATCAGTTCAACGCCTACGTCGACCAGCTCGACGGCTTCGACGTCAATTACGCCAGCAAGTTTTTCGTCATGGCGGCGACGCTGCTGCAGATTAAGTCGCGCCTGCTGCTGCCTAAACCGCCTAAGGCGGAGCCGGAAGAAGACGAAGAAGATCTGCAGGACCAGTTAGTCCGCCAGCTCGTCGAGTACAAGCGGATGAAAGAAATTTCCGGCGTCATGGGCGCGTTGTGGGAGCAGCGGAGCCATATGCTGGAACGGCCGGCGACGCCTATGCCCTATCAGGCCCGCTTTGTCGGGAAGATCGAGCGCGACGCCTTATATCGGGCTTTTCGCCTCGTATATCGGGCGCTGGAAGAAAAAAAGCCGCCGGAGGTTCATATCCGACAGGAAATATACAGCGTGGAAGAGTGCATGCAGCGCGTCGTGTACCAGCTGCGCCAAACGGCGCGGCCGGCTTCCGTGCTGGCCGTATTTCGCCGGTGCCGCTCCAAGGTCGAGCTCGTCGTCACCTTCCTGGCCGTATTGGAGCTCATTAAGCTGGGAACCTGCCATACTGTTTCGGAGGGAGAGGATGGGAATGCCGTTGCCTTGCGGTATGCCGGCGCATACGCATAAGCCGGAAGCGCTGCTCGAGGCGCTGCTGTTTCTCAGCGGCCAGCCTATGACGGCGGCCGATATTTGCGCCCATACGGGCTGGAGCCGCGAAGAAACGGAAGCGGCGGCTTCGGCGCTGGAGCAGGTTCTCGACGAACGGCGCGGCCTCAAGCTCATCCGCGTTGCCGGAGGGTATCAGCTGGTCACGCGGCCCGAGCTGTACGACGCAGTCAAATGGGTGCGGACAGGCGCGGCGGAGCTGTCGCCCATGGCCTTGGAGGTACTGGCTATCGTGGCCTTCAAGCAGCCTGTCACGCGGGCCGATATCGAAAAGCTGCGCGGCGTGTCGTCGGAGCGCATTTTATCGTCTCTGCTGCAGCAGGGGCTGATCGTAGATTTGGGACGGAAGGACAGTCCGGGACGGCCGATCATGTACGGCACGTCGGCATATTTTTTGGAATGCATCGGCATGGATTCGCTGGAAGAACTGGCCGGCCGCGTGCCGCCGGAACTGACGGCGCCTGCCGGCGAAGAGATACAGGAGGATATAGATGGAAAGGCTACAGAAGGTAATGAGTAACTGCGGCATCGCGTCGCGCCGCGCATCGGAGCAGATGATTTTAGACGGACGGGTCCGGGTAAACGGCGTCATCGTCCGCGAGCTCGGGACGAAGGTAAATCCCGATAAGGATATCATCCTCGTCGACGGCAAACGGCTGGAAGCGCAGCCGAAGCATTATTACTTATTTAATAAGCCCAAGGGCGTCATTACGACGTCCAGCGACGACCAGGGCCGGCCGACGGTCATGGATTATTTCCGCAAGGAAAAGGACCGCATTTACGCCGTAGGGCGGCTGGACCAAAATACGGAAGGCCTCCTGCTCATGACCAACGACGGCGAGCTGGCCAACATCCTCATGCATCCCAGCACGATGGTCGATAAGACCTACGAAGTCAAGGTCAAAGGACGCATTTCCGATACGATACTGCAGAATCTGGCCGACGGCGTACCGCTGGAAGACGGCATGACGGCTCCTGCCGACGTATATTACGTCGGCTTCGACAGCAAGAGCGGCCTGACGACGATAGAAATTACGATTCACGAAGGGAAAAACCGCCAGGTACGCCGCATGATCGAGCATTTCGGCTTTCAGGTGCACAATTTGCGCCGCGTCCAGTACGCCTTCTTGACCCTGAGCGGCGTCAAGCGCGGCTCGTACCGCAGCCTGAAGCCTGAAGAAGTCGCTGAACTGTATAAATACAAATAAAAGGGCGGGAACGTCTGATGAAACACGTCATTATCATCGGCGCCGGCGCCGCCGGCATCATGGCTGCCTTGGCTGCGGCCGGACAGGGCGCGTCGGTTACGCTGCTGGAAAAAAATAATATTGTCGGAAAAAAGATGGGCATTACCGGCAAGGGCCGCTGCAATTTGACCAATGCCTGCGCCATGGACGAGTTCGTCGCCCATACGCCGGGAAACGGGAAATTTCTGTACAGCGCCTACGGCCAGTTTTCCAATGAAAACCTGCTGGACTTGCTGCATCAGTGGGGACTGGAAACGAAAGTAGAACGCGGCGGCCGCGTTTTTCCCCAGTCGGACAGCGCCATTGAAGTGCGCAAGCTCTTATACGACCGTCTCTGCCGCGTCGGCGTGCATATCCGCCTGAACGAGGCGGCGACGGCCGTGCAGCGCTGGGGCGATACTTTTGCGGTCCGTACGCAGGCCGGGCAGTATGAAGGCGACGCCTGCATTATTACGACGGGCGGCATGTCCTATCCCGTCACGGGTTCTAGCGGCGACGGATACGGCTTTGCTAAGAGCCTGGGCCATGCCGTGACAGAGCTCAAGCCGTCGCTCATTCCCTTTACGACGAAGGAAACGTGGCCTCATGCCTTGTCGGGCTTGTCGCTGCGCAACGTCGAGGCCTCCTTGTGGAAGCGGGGGAAGATGCTCGCCTCGCAGTTCGGCGAAATGCTTTTCACCCATTTCGGCGTATCGGGGCCGATTATCCTCATGCTCAGCGCGGCGGCGGCGCACAAGAAGCAATGCCAATATCCCATGCAGCTGCGCATCAATTTAAAGCCGGCCTTGTCTAAGGAAACGCTGGATCAGCGCGTACAGCGCGATTTCCAGAAATACATCCGCAAGGAAGCGGAAAACGCCATGAAAGACCTGCTGCCGCAGCGGCTCATTCCCATCGTGTTGGAACAGGCCGGCATCGACGGCCGCTGTCAGGTCAACCAGATTTCCCGCGAGCAGCGGCAGGATCTGGTCGATTCGCTGCAGGCGCTGACCCTGACGATTACGGGGACGCGGCCTATCGAGGAAGCCATCGTTACGGCCGGCGGAGTCAGCGTGCGGGAAATCAATCCCAAGACGATGGAATCCAAGCTGACGCCGAGACTGTATTTTGCCGGCGAGGTAATGGACATAGACGCCTATACGGGCGGATATAATCTGCAGGCTGCCTTTTCGACGGGCTACGTAGCCGGCATGGCAGCGGCAAAGGAGGAATAAGGGATGGAACGTTTGACCGTAGCCATCGACGGGCCGGCCGGAGCCGGAAAGAGCAGCGCCGCCCGCCTGGTGGCCAAGAGACTGGGGTATTTGTACATTGATACGGGCGCCATGTACCGGGCCTTTACCTGGGCGATGCTGCAGGAAAAAATCGATATAGGAGACGCGGAGGCCGTCAGGGCGCTGACGGAGCGCATCGACATCCGGCTGGAGCCGCTGGAAGATAAGTGCCGCGTGTTCGTCGGCGAAAGGGAAGTTACCGACGCCATCCGCACGCAGGATATATCTTCTCGCGTATCTTCCGTTTCAGCTCTTGCAGTCGTACGGGAAAAACTGGTACAATTACAGAGGAACATGGCCGAAGGAGGCGGCGTCATTTTGGACGGCCGCGACATCGGCACCGTCGTGCTGCCGAAGGCCGATTTGAAGATATTCTTAACGGCGTCCGTCGAATCGCGGGCCCGCCGCCGCTACCTGGAAGTACAGGCGAAAGGCGGTACGGAAACGCTGGAGGACATTGCGGCCAGCATAGCGTCCCGCGACGATATGGATTCTCACCGCGCCGTCAGTCCCTTGCGACAGGCCGACGACGCGATCCTTCTCGACAACAGCGAATTAAATCTGGAAGAAACGGCCGATGCGATTACCGATTTAATTCAGCAGCGCTGTCGATGAAAGCCATTTCGTATTGGATTATCCGCCGGATATTCAACTTCGTGACTTACACACTCATCGGCATGAAAGTCTACGGCGAAGAGCATATTCCGGCTGAGGGGCCTTTTATCATCGTGTGCAATCACGCCAGCTACTTCGACCCGCCTTTGCTGGGAACGGCGGTGCGCCATCGCCTCATCCACTTCATGGCGAAAGAAGAGCTGTTCCGCAACCCGATTATGAATTGGTTTCTGCGGTATGTCCATACCTTTCCCGTCCATCGGGGCCGCATCGATAAAAAGGCCATTGTAGAATCGTTCCGCGTGCTGAAAAGCGGCGGCGTTCTTGGCATTTTTCCCGAAGGGACGCGCAAGTGCCAGGGCATACTCGGGCCGTTTCACGACGGCTTCGCCGGTATTGCCATCAAGGCAGGCGTGCCGGTCCTTCCGGCAGTCGTCGTCAATTCGAGAGAGCTGCCGAAGAAAACGGGACCCGTGCAGATCGTATTCGGCGAACCGGTCATGCCGCCGGCAGATAAAAAGGCCGATAAGGAAGCGATACGGCAATTTTCAGAAGAAATTCGGGAAATTGTCTTAGCTATGCTAAATCGGCATGGAGGGACAGAAAAATGAAGGTAACTATTGCCGAGGCCTGCGGTTTTTGCTACGGTGTGCGCCGGGCCGTGGACATGGCGTCGCAGGCGGAAACGGGGACGAAAACCCTGGGGCCCATCATTCATAACCCACAGGTCGTAGCCCGTCTATCCGCACAGGGAGTGGCTCCCGTCGATTCTCTCGACGAAGTGGGCGATGGCGAAACGGTCCTGATCCGCTCGCACGGCGTTGGCCCCAGCGTCTATGAAGAAGCTTCCCGGCGGGGCATACGCGTCATCGACGCGACGTGTCCCCATGTCAAAAAAGCACAGCAAGACGCGAAAAAAATCGTCGAAGAAGGAAAAAATTTAGTAATTATAGGCGAAAAAGCCCATCCTGAAGTAATTAGTATTTCACAATGGGGGGCAAATCGTGCTATTATAATAGATAGGGAAATTGAAGCAGAACAAATTCCCTTTTCTGAATCACTGGGAGTCGTCGTCCAGACGACTTTTTCCCAAGAGCAATTCAAGCGCATTGCCGAAATCCTGAAGACGAAGACGAACGATTTAGACGTGCACATGACTATCTGCACGGCGACGCAGCAGCGCCAGAACGCCGCTGTGGAATTGGCCGGCAAGGTAGACGCCATGATCGTCGTCGGCGGCAGGAACAGCGCCAATACGGGAAGGCTGGCGCAGGTATGCAGAGAACAGGGTTGCCCTACATACCATATTGAAACGGCGGCTGAATTAGACACGGCGGCCTTTCGTGGTATGAATCATATAGGCATTACAGCCGGTGCTTCCACACCGGATTGGATAATACAGGAGGTTGTTGATATTATGGAAAATTTGCAAGCTGAAGGCACAGAAGTAATGAGTGAAGAATTGTTGGATCAGTACGACTATGAAGAAAATCCAAAGAAAGGCGACGTGGTAAAGGGCACGGTTATTTCTGTGAACGATGATGCTGCCTATGTTTCCATCGGTACGAAAGCAGAAGCCATTCTGCCGAAGAAGGAAATTGCCGTTCCTGCTCCGGAAAAAGCCAGCGACGTCATTCACGTCGGCGACGAACTGACCGTAGAAATTGCCAACAATATTAAAGAAGAAGGCTCTATCGTCGTGTCTCTCGTCAAGATGAAGAAAGTCGAAGACTGGAAAGAAGTACGCGACGCGTTTGAAAACGATCAGCTCGTCGAATGCGTAGGCAAAGAAACAAACAAGGCAGGCCTTGTCGTTTCCATTAAATCCCTGCGCGGATTTATTCCCCTGTCCCAGGGCGATGTTAAATTCGTAAAATCCTTGGATAATCTCGTCGGCGAGACCTTCCAGGTCAAAGTCATCGACATTGACGAACACAAAAACCGTCTCGTCTTGTCCCGTAAAGCCGTTTTGGAAGCAGAACGGGAACAGAAACGGGCTGAAGCGCTGCAGAATATCGAAGAAGGCGCAGTTCTCGAAGGCACAGTCGTTAAAATCATGCCGTACGGCGCGTTTATCGACTTGGGCGGCGTAGAAGGCCTGCTCCACATTTCCGACATTTCCTGGAAGCGCGTAAGCTCCGTCGACGCTGTTCTTCAGGTCGGCGAAAAGCTTAACGTATTGGTACAGAAATTCGATCAGGAACGGAACCGCATTTCCTTGTCTTTGAAAGCGCTCCAGAAGAATCCCTGGATCGCTGCTATCGAAAAATTTGAAGTCGGCGACGTCGTAAAAGGCGAAGTTAAGAAGCTCCTTCCCTTTGGCGCTATTTTGGCGATCGATCCCGAACTCCAGGGCTTGCTCCACGTATCCGAACTGACGGAAAAACGCGGTGCCGTCGTTAAAGACCTGGTCAACATCGGCGACGTTATGAACGTCAAGATCATCGGCATCGACACGGATAAAAAGAAAATATCCTTGAGTGTCTTGGCTATTCAGAAAGATGAAGAAGAACAGGAAGTTCGCAACTATCTGGACAAACAAGAACAGGCCGAAGCAGCCGACGACGCTGTAGAAGGCGAATAATTTTCAACGAAGGGGGATAGCCGGCATGCCCGGTTATCCTTTTTTCATATTAAGAAAGGACAACAGGAAACTGGTATGTATAAACCGTTAGTAGCTATCGTCGGCCGGCCGAACGTAGGCAAGTCGACGTTATTCAACGCTATTGTCAAGAAGCGCATTTCTATCGTAGAGGATATTCCCGGCGTCACGCGGGACCGCATTTACTATGACGCAGAATGGCTCAATCAGGAATTTACTATGATCGATACGGGCGGCATCGAATTCGTCGATTCGGAAAATCATATCTTCACGAGCATGCGCTATCAGGCAGAGCTGGCTATCCGCGAAGCCGACGTCATCCTGTACGTCGTCGATGGGAAAGCCGGCGTTCAGCCTCAGGATGAAGATATCGCCCGCATCCTCCGCTCCAGCGGCAAGCCGGTCATTTTGGTAGTCAACAAAATCGACAGCGTAGAGCTGTCCATGAACATTTATGAATTTTACAGCCTCGGCCTGGGCGATCCCATCGGCATTTCGGCTGTCAACCTCATGAACCTGGGCGACCTGCTGGACGAAGTGCTAAAGCACATCAAAAACGTGCCCTATGAAGAAGACGACGAAGAAACGATACACATCGCCCTCGTCGGCCGTCCGAACGTAGGCAAATCATCTATGACCAACGCCCTGCTGGGGCAGAACCGGGTTATCGTCAGCAATATGCCCGGCACGACCCGCGATTCTATCGACACCCATTGGGAATACGAAGGATCTAAGTTCGTCCTCATCGATACGGCAGGCATGCGCCGCAAGGGGAAAATCGACATTCCCGTCGAACGGTACAGCGTCGTCCGCGCCCTGCGGGCCGTAGACCGCTGCGACGTGGCTGTCCTTGTACTGGACGGCGTCGAAGGCGTAACGGAACAGGATAAGAAAATTGCCGGCTACGTCCACGAAGCGGGCAAGGGATGCGTCATCGTCGTCAATAAATGGGACCTGGTGACCAAGGACAGCAAGACGAGCCAGAAGTACGAAGAAGACATCCGCCGCGAGCTGGCGTTCCTGCAGTACGCGCCGATCTTGTTCGCTTCGGCCCTGACTAAGCAGCGCATCAACCGTTTGGCCGACATGGTCAAATTCGTATCGGAACAGCAGCATATGCGCGTGTCGACGAGCGTACTGAACGAGCTCATCGAAGACGCCCAGCTGACCAATCCGCCGCCGGCCAAGGGCGGCAAGCTGCTGAAAATCTATTATATGACGCAGGCCTCCGTGCAGCCGCCGACGTTCATTTTGTTTGTCAACGAGCCGCAGCTCATGCATTTCTCCTATCTGCGCTTTTTGGAAAACCGGCTGCGCGAAACCTTCGGCTTTGAAGGTACGCCGATTCGCCTGATACTGCGGGGAAAGAAGGATGGTGACGCCCTATGATGATGGGAATCGCTTGCTTGCTCTTAGCGTATATCGCGGGCTCCTTTCCGAGCGGCCTGGTCATCGGCAAGGCCATTTACCATACGGACCCGCGGGACTACGGCAGCCATAATACGGGCGCGACGAACGCCTACCGCGTCTTCGGCGCCGCCGGCGGCCTGGCCGTCCTCATCCTGGACGTCGCCAAGGGTATGCTCGGCGTGTATTTGGGGCAAGTCGCCGCTTCGGCGATGGCCATGCCGGAAGACCAGCGCATCTACCTCATGGTGCTCGGCGGCTGCGTGGCTCTCGTCGGCCATTCCTGCTCTATTTTCCTGAAATTTAAAGGCGGCAAGGGCGTGGCCACCGGTCTGGGCATCATCTTGTTCCTGGCTCCTTGGGAAACGCTCATCGTCTTCGCCATATGGTGTGCTATCGTCGCGGCGACGCGCATCGTATCTCTCGGCTCTATCGTCGCCGCCGTACTGGTGCCGGTTTTGATGTACTTCTTCGACGAGCCCCTGCCGCTTACGATATTCGGTTTGATTGCGGCCGTCCTCGTCGTCGTGCGCCATAAGGACAACATCATCCGCCTCATGCAGGGACGGGAGCTGAAGGTAGAGAGAATCAAGAAAAACTAAGGAAAAATTTTCTTTTTCTTATGGGCCTTTGCTATTTGATATGTAAAGAAAAACGTGTATAATTGTTTGTGTACGAGCAGGTGATTATGTGAGAATCATATCCGGCAGTGCAAAAGGGAGAATATTGAAATCGCCGAAAGGCATGCTGACGAGGCCGACGCTGGACCGTACGAGGGAAAGCTTGTTCAACATATTGGCCAACGGCGTGCTGGAAGGTGCTTCTGTGCTGGACATCTTTGCCGGCACGGGAGCCTTGGGCCTGGAAGCCCTGAGCCGCGGCGCGGCGCACTGCGTGTTTATCGACCACTACACGCAGGCCCTGATTCGGCAGAACGCCGAATTGTGCGGCTTTGGCGGGCAGTATGAAATCCTCCGCATGGAGGCCGGCAAGGCCTTGGCGCGGCTGCAGGGACGTCAATTTCAATATATTTTTGCGGATCCACCGTATAATAAGAATTTGGTGAATAGTACGATTGCTTTAATATGTCAATACGATTTGCTGGCTCCTGACGGATTACTTCTCATGGAACACAGCAGGGACGAAGAGATAGCAGACAGCCTGCTGTATGAGATCATCAGAGAAAAAGCCTATGGAAAGGATACGCGCATCGCCTTTATCCGCAGGCATCAGGGAGGAATTGAATCGTGAAAATCGGAATTTGTCCGGGCAGCTTCGACCCCGTGACGAATGGACACATTGATATTTTTGAACGCAGCAGCAAATTAGTAGATAAGCTTATTATCGCCGTATTTGAAAATCCGTCGAAAAAGCCGCTGTTTACGATGGAGGAACGGGAAGACATGCTTCGGGAAACGACGCGTCATATTCCCAATATCGAAGTAGCCAGCTTTCACGGCTTGCTGAACGAATACGCCATCGAACACGGCGCGACGATCATTATACGCGGCTTGCGGGCCCTCAGCGATTTTGAATACGAATTCCAGCGGGCGCTGCTCATGAAAAAAGTCGAACCGGATATTGAAACCGTATTTATTATGACGAGTACAAAGTATTCCTTTATCAGCTCTACAGGCATCCGCGAACTGGCGTGCTTCGGCGGCAAGCTCGACGACATGGTGCCCGCGTACGTAGAACAGAAGTTGAAAGAAAAGTTCAAAGATAAATATCAGGCGTAGGGGTGGAAGACATGAATTCGGATAAATTGTTGGAAGATTTGGAAAGCTTGGTAATGAACGCATCGAAGGTGCCTTTTACGAATAAAAAGATGATTGAGGAAGAAGAACTCCTGCAGATCATCGACGACTTGAAGGAATCCATGCCGGCTGAGCTGGAACAGTCGAAAAAGGTACTGGCCGAAAAAGATAAGATTATTGCCGACGCGCAGCATCATGCCGACAGCATGGTGGCGCAGGCCAAGGACTATATTGCCAAATTGACGGAAGAAAGCGAACTGGTGCGCCAGGCGCAGAAACGGGCGAATCAGATTATTCTGGACGCCAATCAGTCTTCGGAAGAATTGAAGAGCAGTTCCATTACATACGCCGGCGACGTCTTGAAATACGTCGAATCGACGTTGGAAAAGACCTTGTCCAGCATCAAGCAGAATCGCGACAGCTTACTGCAGTCCAACCGGCAGGATGAGACGAAGTAAGGCAGATACGCAGTATAAGTGCAATATCCAGAGGGGTATTGCACTTATTTAAGTTATGGGCAGAGGAGTCAGATATGCAGGAAAACAAGTATGAAACGATGAAATCCATTACGTCCCGCGACAATCAATGGATCAAAAAAGCCTGCTCGCTGAAGCAGAAAAAGGGACGGCAGCAGGAGCGGATGGTCTTCGTCGAAGGAATGCGCGTCGTCAGAGATGCAGCGGAAAGCGGCATTCGCCGTGCTGTTTGCTTTCTTTCGCCGAAGGGCAGGGAACATGAGAAGTTTCAAGACATATACGACATGGGGCGGGCCCTGGACTGGACGTTTTTTTCCGTGACGGACAGCGTGTACGACAAGCTGAAGGACACGAAAGCGCCGCAGGGTATCGCAGCGATGCTGCCATATGTCACAGTGTCTCTCGACGAACTGAATGGCCTTGCGCCGCGTCAGGCCGTCGTGTATTTGCAGGCCGTTCAGGACCCGGGAAATTTAGGGACGATTATCCGGACGGCGGCCGCGGCGAATGCCGCGGCGATTTTGCTGAGCGAAGGCAGCGTCGACGTATATAATGACAAGACCATCCGCAGTGCTATGGGAGCCATATTCAAAGTTCCTATTGTGCAGGATGTCAGTGAAGCGCAGCTGATTGAATTTTGCCGTCAGCAGGGGAGGGTTTTGTTGGGAACAGCACCGCAGGGGACAACATCGTACGCTCAGGCGGCGTATGCACGGCCTGTCGTACTGGCCTTCGGCAATGAAGGAAACGGCTTATCTGATACGCTGATTGAACAGTGCAGCGAGGTGCTGACCATTCCTATGCGCAGCGATACGGAATCATTGAATCTTTCCATGTCTGTAGGCGTTATTGTGTATAAGGCCTGGGAAGCAAATGGATTTAAGGAGAAATATGATGAATAATACGATAGAAATGATTTTGCAGCAGTATAAGGAGGGCGCGCTGACACTGGAAGCAGCAACAGCTGCTTTGCAGCATGATGAACCGTCTGTTCTTAATTTGGGTTTTGCTAATCTGGATTTACAGCGCCAGAAGCGGTGCGGTTTTCCGGAGGTCGTCTACTGTGCCGGAAAGACTGTCGGACAGTCGGTGCAGATTCTGCGCGTTCTCATGAAGCAGTATGATAACGTCATCGGCACGCGGGCTTCCAAAGACGTGTATGACAAGCTTGCGCCGGAAATCCCCGACGCGCAGTACGACGAACTGGCCCGCATGGTCTACCAGTTTAAGGATAAAACCGTCGTCAACGGCGACCGGGTCATCGCCGTCATCACCGCCGGTACCAGCGATATTCCTGTTGCCGAAGAAGCGGCGTTGACGGCGGAAATCATGGGAAATAAAGTAGAGCGCATTTACGACGTCGGTGTTGCCGGCCTGCACCGCCTGCTGAATCGCAGCGAAGAGATCCGCCGGGCTAACGTCTGCGTCGTCGTTGCTGGTATGGAAGGTGCCTTGGCCAGCGTCGTCGGCGGCCTCGTAGACAAACCGGTCGTCGCCGTGCCGACGAGCATCGGCTACGGCGCTAATTTTCACGGCTTGTCGGCTTTGCTGGCCATGCTGAACAGCTGCGCCGCCGGCGTGTCCGTCGTCAATATCGACAACGGTTTCGGCGCCGGCCGCATGGCCGATATGATCAATCGGATGAGGTGAGGTCATGGAAACGTTGTGGCAAATAGAAGCCAATATTGACGATATGAATCCGCAGAACATGGAATACGTATTTCAAAAGCTGCTGGACTTGGGCGTCAACGACGTGTGGGCTATGCCCATGATGATGAAAAAATGCCGCATGGCCTCTATGCTGTGCGTATTGTGCCCGGAGGAACTGATAGAGAATGCTGCGGCCATTATATTTGCTGAAACGACGTCCATCGGCATCCGTTATTTTCCTGTCCGGCGCAGGATTTGCAGCCGGGAAATCGAGACGGTCTGCATAGATGGCGAACAGATTCGCTGCAAGATAAGCTCTTACGACGGAAAGGTTACGAATATTTCCGCCGAATACGACGACTGCCGTGCCGCTGCCGCGCGGACCGGGACGGCGCTGAAGGAATGGCAGCGAAAGGCGAAGGAAGAGGCGTATAGACTATATGGATGTAAAACTGCAACCAATTGTTGAAGATTTTAAACGCAAGCTCGCTGCGGCGCAGATTCGCTGCGTGCGGGAAAAGGACATAAATTATGGGCATCAAGTCGTCTGCGCCCAGGGTACGGCCGAAGGGACGGTCAATTTTTACTACGGCAAAAAGGGCCTGTCCGTCGTCGTGCAGGGAAAAGACGGAGCGCTGAAACAGACCTTAACGGCTCTGGCGACGGGAGAAAAGGCAGAGGATCCTGCTGTAGCTCCGCTGTACAGTGCAGAGGGACTGCATCCGCAGGGAATTTCCTGCTGGATGGGCTGCGACGAATCAGGGAAGGGCGACGTATTCGGACCGCTGGTCGCGGCGGCCTGCCTGATTCAGGCTGATGAAGAAGCGCCGCTCCGCCGTCTCGGCGTCTGCGACAGCAAGATGCTGACGGACGATGCGATTGCCCGTCTGGCTGCAGAGATACGGGAGATGCTGGGAGACCGCTGCGTCGTCTCCGTTCTCATGCCGGAGGAATATAACGCCCGGTACCAGGCCATTAAGCAAAGACGAAAAAATTTGAACCATCTCCTGGGCAGTATACATGGACATAACATACGTGTACTATTGTCAAAATACGAATGTCCATGTATAATAGTCGATAAGTTCGGTAAAGAGGAATATGTTTTAGCTGAGCTGCAAGACGAAGCATCGTCACATCAAATCATCCAGGTTACGAAGGGCGAACGGGATACGGCCGTCGCGGCGGCATCTATCCTGGCCCGGAAGGCTTTCGTCGACGCCATGGCCCGTTTGGCTCAGCAGTACGGCATGACCTTTCCCAAGGGAGCCTATATGGGCATCGCTTCGGCTATTGCCGCCTTCCGAAAGACTTACGGCGACGGTGAATTGTCCAGCGTAGGGAAATTGAATTTTAAAAATTTCGATTTTTTACGGTGACCTGAGATGAACAGAGTAATTATCAACGCCGATGATTTCGGCATTCATACGGAAGTAAACAGGGCCGTCATAGAGGCCCATGAAAAGGGACTGCTGCTGAGCACATCGCTTCTGGCGTCGGGGCCGGCCTTTGACGAGGCCGCCGCGTTGGCGCGGCAATATCCCGGGCTTGGCGTCGGCATTCATTTGTGCCTTGTCGGCGCCTTGCCGCCGGTGTTATCGCCGAAAGAAGTTCCGACCTTAGTCGACGACAACGGATTGCTGCCGGAAAGCTACGTCCCTCTCGTAAAGCGCATGTGGACGGGCCGGATAGACTTCGAGCAGGTATATCGGGAGCTGGATGCGCAGATGGAAAAAATCATGAGCGCCGGCCTGAACGTTACCCACGTCGACAGCCATCAGCACATGCATATGCTGCCGCCGGTGTGGAAGATCGTGCAGGCTTTGATGAAAAAATACGGCCTCCATCGTCTCCGCATTCCGAAGGAATCCTATTCGTTTAAAGTCATGGCGGCGAGTCCGGGCCGCGTCATGGGGCGGGACGGTTTGACGTATTTGGCGAGAAAAGCCATGTCCGATGTCAAGCGTCTTCGGTTTACGACGACGGACTATTTTTGGGGCATGGTCGATGGCGGCCATATGACCGAGGCGAACTTAGCGCATATTCTGCGGCATATGCCTTTCGGCGTCCATGAAATCATGATGCATCCGGGGCGGAGCACGGCCGTTCTTTCCCAATCCTTTTCCTGGGGGTATCATTGGGAAGAGGAATTTCATGCGTTAATCTCGCCGCGCATACGGCAGCTCATGAAAGAGCAGAATATAGAACCAATCCATTACGGCCAGCTGCCGTAAATGCAGTACAGGGAGTGACATATATTGAACATATTAGTAACAGGCGGAGCCGGATTTATTGGCTCTCATCTGGTTGACGGTCTCGTCGAAGCCGGCCATCATGTCGTCGTAGTAGACAACTTGAGTACCGGCTGCCGGGAACACGTCCATGACCAGGCCGTATTTTATGAAATGGATATATTGCAGAAGGACGAGCTGGCCCGTATTTTTGCAAACGGTGCTTTTGACATCGTCTTTCATGAAGCAGCGCAGACCTTGGTGCCCTATTCGATGGAGCACCCCCGTGAGGATGCAGAACTCAATATCATGGGGCTGCTGAATGTATTGGAGCTATGCCGGCAGTTTGGCGTGAAAAAATTTCTCTTTTCTTCTTCGGCTGCCGTATATGGGGACAATGTGCAGGTGCCGCTGGCAGAAAACGCGCCCCTTCAGCCAACATCCTTTTATGGTTTGACGAAGGTGACGGCTGAAAAGTATATTCAGATGTACCATGACGTGTTCGGCCTTTCCTACGCAATTCTGCGCTACTCCAACGTCTACGGCGAACGGCAGGGCAGCCACGGCGAAGGCGGCGTCGTCTATATCTTTTCCGACGCTATTGCAGAAGGCCGGGAGATTACCATATTCGGCGACGGCGACCAGTCCCGCGACTTTATTTATGTCAAAGACGTCGTCCGGGCCAACATGGCCGCCATGGATGAAACGGCGCCGTCGGGAATCTATAATATCAGCACCAACATCGAAACGACGGTTAACGCGCTGAAGGAAATCCTGTTTTATTTTTCCCAGACAGCCGTGCCCGTTTCCTATGCAGAGGCCCGCAGCGGCGATATTTACCGCTCGGCTCTGGATAATGCATTGGCGAAGCAGACACTGCGCTGGCGTCCGGCGACTAAGCTGCTTGAGGGGCTGCAGCAGACGTATTTCTATTTTGCAGGGAGGAAACAGACATGAAGGAAGAAAAAGACTACAAATTTTACTTAGTACGAGAAGATATTCTTCCCGAAGCAATTAAGAAGACGATTCGGGTAAAAGAGTTTTTAAAGCATAATCAGAAGACGACGATCAACGAAGCGGTGCGCCTTATGGACTTGAGCCGCAGCGCCTACTATAAGTATAAGGATTACGTCTTTCCCTTCCATGATGTAACACAAGGGCGCGTCGTGACGATTTCTCTTATGGTATTGGACAAGCCAGGCGAGTTGTCGCAGATATTAAATGCCGTAGCGGAAAGCAACTGCAGTATCCTGACGATTAATCAGGGCATTCCGCTGCAGGGTATTGCCGATGTCAGCATTTCCATTGAAACGAAGGAAATGACCATTGCCGTCGATGATTTGATTAAACGGCTGGAAGATCTGTCCGGCGTCCGCAAGGTAGAAATCATCGGCCAGGCGTGAGAATATAGACAAGATTCAGAAGGGGGATTATTATGAAAAAAGTGTCGATTGCATTATTGGGGTGCGGTACCGTTGGAAAAGGCGTCATCGATTTGCTGGCCATGAACGGCCCGCTGATTGAAGAACAGCTCGATACGGAAATTACGATTAAGCGCGTCTTGATTCGGGATATGCCGAAATATGAACAGATGGAATTGCCTGACGATATTTTGCTTACGACGGACTTTGCCGATATCGTCAACGATGACGAAATAGAGATTGTCGTTGAAGTCATGGGCAGCGCCGATTTTGCCAAGGACTGCATTGAGCAGTGCTTCAAAAAAGGCAAGAGCGTAGTCAGCGCCAACAAGGACCTCATTGCCGATTACGGTATGCCTTTGCTGAAGATGGCTAAGGAATGCAACGTAGACTTCCAGTTTGAAGCCAGCGTCGCCGGCGGGATTCCCATCGTGCGGCCTATGTACTCCTCTCTCAACAGCAATACGATGGAAGAAATCATCGGCATCATGAACGGCACGACAAACTATATTTTGTCGAATATGACCGATACGGGCATGTCCTATGAAACGGCGCTGAAGGAAGCTCAGGAAAAGGGCTACGCTGAAGCAGACCCGACAAACGACGTCAGCGGCTACGATGCAGGACGTAAAATCGCCATATTGGCTACGCTGGGCTTCCATTCGGCTCTTACCTTCAACGACGTATCCGTCGAAGGGATTGAAAACATCGCCCAGGAAGACATTCAGCATGCCCGGGAAATGGGCTATGTCATTAAGCTGCTGGCTATCGCCCGCCAGGATGGGGACGGCATATCCTTGAACGTCCATCCGGCCTTTATCCGCAAGGGCCACCCGCTGGCCAATGTCGGCGGCGCGTATAATGCCGTATACGTCCGCGGCAACTGCGTAGGCGACGTCATGTTCTATGGTCAGGGCGCAGGGTCCCTTCCGACGGCCAGCGCCGTCGTCAGCGACGTTATGAACGTCATTCTCCACTGCAACATCAACATTACGGGCAGCCGCGATTTCGTATGGCACGACCCGAAGCTGAAGCCGCAGGACTCGATTTGCGCGCCTTATTACCTGCGCATGGTTGTAGACAATGCGCCCGGCGTATTATCCAGCATTTCCGCTGTCCTGGCGCAGCATAAAATCAGTATCCGCTCTTTGATCCAGAAAGATGAGACGACGGAAATCGCCGAAATCGTCATCTTGATCGACAGCTCGGCGGCTGGCCTGGTTAACCAGTCCTTGAAAGAAATTGAAGACCTGGCCTGCGTCCGCAAGATTGCCAACGCGATCCGCGTTATCGAGGTATAATTATGACGACAAGAACACTGCACGTGCAGGTGCCGGCCACATCGGCGAATCTCGGCTCGGGATTCGACGCCGTCGGCATTGCTCTCAACTATTTCAACGAAATATATTTTACAGAAGATGATAAAGAGTTTATTTCCGTAGAAATCGAAGGCTTGGGAAAGGGTGAAATTCCCGAAACCTTTGCCGATAATATGGTCGGCCAGGCTATGGAACGGGCCGCCGCGTACAACGGCGAGTCCCTGCCTAAAGGCGGCGCAGTGAAGCTCGTCAACCGCATCCCGCCGGGACGGGGCATGGGCAGCAGCTCGTCGGCCATTATCGGCGGCATCCTCATCGGCGACGCCTTGACGGGCTCCAAGATGAGCAAGGAAGACATGCTGTCCCTAGCTACGGAAATCGAAGGTCATCCGGACAACGTCGCGCCGGCCTTGCTGGGAGGCCTGACAATTTCTATTATGGACGGCGGTAAGACCATGACCAACGTCGTGCCTGTCGGAGATGATTTATCCTTTATTACCGTATCTCCCGACGTGGAAGTCTTTACGGAAGACGCCCGTGCCGTTCTGCCTAAGGAAATCGCCTATAAGGACGCCGTGTTCAACGTGAGCCGCGTCAGCTTCCTCGTCTCCTCCCTCGTTACGAAGCAGTACGACCGGCTGCAATACGGCCTGCAGGATAAACTCCACGTGCCGTACCGCATCGGCCTCATTCCCGGCGGAGAGTCTGTCCTGAAAGCAGCCGAAGACGCCGGCGCCCTGGGTGCGACGATCAGCGGCTCCGGCTCGACGCTCATCGCCTTCGCCGTGCAGAACGAACAGGCGATTATGGAAGCTATGATGAACGAGTTCAAAATACGGGGCATCGACTCGGAAGGCCATATCTTGAAATGCTGGAACGAGGGAGCGCAGATTCTCCCATGATACAAGACATAGCGCCTCATCAATACCATACGGAATACAACCCTGTCCCCGTCCAGGACGACGGCGTGATTCTCGCCTATCGGGGCCGGACCGTCTTAGTGCGGCTGGAAGGAGAGGACAAGTCCTTTTCCTATCCGACCTACGCCGATTTGGCCGATGTGCCGGCAGAACGCTTTCGCTGGCTGTTCCGTGAAGACGACATCAATTATTTTTTAGCCTTGGAAGATATTCCGGAAGGCAGGGGCTTTGCCTATATATCCATCAACTTCATGCGCGCCGCCCGGCCCCGCTTTCAGGCCTTTGCCGGCGTGGCCGGCCTGTCCCTGCACAACTGGTACAGCAACCATCGCTTCTGCGGCCAGTGCGGCCGTCCGATGGCCCACAGCGACGTCGAGCGCATGGTGTACTGCGGCCATTGCCATACGATGATTTATCCGCGCATCTGCCCGGCTGTCATCGTTGCCGTGCGCAACGGAGACAAGCTCCTTGTATCGACCTACGCCGGCCGGGAATATACGCGGGCCGCTCTCATCGCCGGCTTTGCCGAGGTGGGAGAAACAATCGAACAGACCGTCCATCGCGAAGTCATGGAGGAAGTAGGCGTCAAGGTCAAGAACCTCCGCTTCTACAAGAGCCAGCCTTGGTGCTTCACCGACACCCTCTTATTCGGCTTTTTCTGCGACCTGGACGGCGACGAAACCCTGCGCGTCGACCACAACGAGCTGGCTACGGCACAATGGGTGGAACGGCACGACCTGCCGGACGACCCGGAACAGGCCAGCCTGACTATGGAAATGATTACCTTGTTTAAGCAGGGGAAGATGTAGTAATTTTAATAGCCTTAAAGGAGACTTCTGTTTAATATTTTTCCTTTGGCAATATTCTGCAAATAACGTTCTGATAAAGATTGATGGAATTGATTATTCATGTATCTGTAGGGAAGAAATATGAAATGTGCTTTAAGATTTGATTCCAGTGTATTGGTTAGACAATTAGAACACTACAGTTAAAAGATGTGAAATAAAAATAATAATATTTTAAAATATTTTTTAGAATGTATTTACTTTAAAAATGTGCTGCATAACAAATGTGCAAAAACGATAAGATATATAATGAGAAATTGGCAGAGAGCATAGTAACTAATATGTCAGCATGAGGTAACTGAAATCGTATTTGTAAAATAGTTTTGGAGAGTGTTTATTTATGACTTCATTAGGTAAAAAAGCAATAGCATGTAGTTTATGCGCAATAATAATGATAATACCGGCAATTAATTCGTCTATTGTTTCAGCAATGAGTAATTCACTTAGTAGTGAAAATAGTACTTATAAGCCGTTTAAATCGGCTGTTATGGAAGCAGAACGACAGAAAGAGCAAGAAATTTTAAGGCGAATACCAAAAGGAAATGCATATATTCCAGCTGAAACAATTTTAAACATAGAATTAACAGAGAATATTTCTTCAAAAACGATGAAAAAAGGGAACCCTGTTCCGCTTAAGACATTAGATCATGTCATTATTAATGATGTCATTGTTATTCCTGCTGGTACTCCGGTAGAAGGCGTTGTCACAAAAGCGAAAAAGTCAGGTATGTTCGGGCGTTCAGGAAAATTGGAATTTACTATAAATTCTGTAAATACAATAAATAATGTTCGAGTACCACTTCAATATAGTGCAATGAAAGAGGCAGGAAGTGATGGTGGAGCTGTGGCAGTTGCTGCTGTAGTAAGTCTTGTTGGAGGATTGTTTATGAAAGGTAAGAATGTTGAATTTCCGGCAGGGACTCATTTTCAAGCAAAGGTTACAGCGGATACCGATTTGCATGTAACTTTAAAGGAGTTACCCGATGCAATGAATCCAGATAAACCTCATGGAATATCAATTACATTGAAATAATTATTCAGATAAAAATGTGATAGCGTAAAATAATTGTGGGAAAACTTTAATGCACAAAGTAAAGAATATATAGCGTAACGGTAATGCTAGTGTCAGCACGTTGCTGTATGCTGTCTATAACGTAACTATAGTAGTAATATTAACAGGTTAAAAGAACTATCAAAAATGGCCTGTCAAAAAATTCCCACGGTAAATTGCAAGTTGAATTTGAACAACCATAATCAGGAAACACACTCACTAGCATAAACTTCATCGAGGAATGCATCAAATAGCTCTGACGGCGTATGGTAGCCCAAAACACGCCGTGGGCGCTGGTTCAGCGTATCTGCCATGTTCAGGATATCCTCATCAGAGAACCGCTCCATGGACATGCCCTTTGGGATGAAATCCCTCAGCAGGCCATTGTGGCGTTCGTTCTGAGCCCGCTCCCATGAGCTGTACGGATGTGTAAAGTATATCTTAGTACCGAGGCTCTCGAACTGCGATAAGTTCTCAAACTCTGGACCGTTATCGGCCGTCATCGTCTTAAAGATCTGGCTGAAGTACTCTGCGCCATATCGCTCCTGCAACTGTGCAAGAGCAGCTTCAACGCCGGCGCAGGTACGTCCAGGAATTCGGATAGCGATGTAGTTGCGCGTAACCTTTTCAACAGCGGTGAAGACTACTGCTTCACGACCTGCGCGCCGACCAACGACCGTATCCACTTCCCAGTGGCCCATCTCGGTACCATCATCGACGACGGCAGGACGTTCCTCAATGGAGCGGCCCTTCATACGTTTGTTCTTACGCACCCATTTGCGGCGGCGTTTGTGCTTCAAGACCTGCGGTACCTCGAAGAGTGACAGTGGAAGTTTGTTAGCCCAAAGCATGTTGTAGAGCGTCTTGGTACAGGGAATCTGTTCCGGAGTAAATAGCTTATTTCGCCTAGCATAGCCAACGCAGGCATCCAGTGACCAGCGTTCCTGGCGGACTCGTTCCACCATCCATTGGATAAACAGCTCGCAGTCGTCATGATCGATTTTACAAGGCTTCCTGGAGTTCTTGCGATTCTCTGCATAAGCCTTCTGACCGCGCTTTGCCATATACTGAGGGGCACGACCGTGCTTGCTTTTCCGATCCGGCGTTCCACGCCGAAGTTCATAGAAAACAGTCGTATGAGCACATCCTACTGCAGCAGCGATGTTGCGAAGGGAAAGCCCCTGGCGATGCAGGGCCTGAATCATGCCACGTTCCTCCAAAGAAAGATGGCGGCCGGGTGTACGTACGTCCTCAATTGTGTTAGAATGGATGTGATCCATAGTGATTGCTCCTTTGTTGATGATTTCTCGCAAAACCATTTTAACATGAAGCTTCACTATGGATTTTTGTTTTTTTGATTACCTGTTCAAATTCATTTTACAATTAACCAAAAAATTCCCACAATAACTTTACACTATCTAAAAATACAAAATCATTGACAAGACTTTGCAAACTTGTTAGAATATTTATCAACACAAAAGCGATGAGCGGAAGAAGCTGCATGGCGCTATGGCAGAGAGGTGCCGGATTGGTGCGAAGGCATTCATAGCGAAGGCGGCGCGTCACCCGTGAGCCGGCAGGAGGAAAGGCCTGCCCGGATTGCAGCCGTTATTTGCATGATGAAGGGGCTTCGGCCGAGCCGGGGCAATTTAGGTGGTACCGCGGAAGATACAGCGTTCTTTCGTCCTAAGAGAGCTTAGGACGAAGGGGCGCTCTTTTTTATGGTTACAGGAGGGTTTGCAATGAAGTGGAACAAGGAAAGCTTAGGAACGTATTCGCCGAACGACATTGAAATGAAATGGTATGATTTCTGGGAACAAAACGGGTATTTTCATCAGGACGCCGATCCGTCGAGAAAGCCCTTCAGCATCGTCATGCCGCCGCCGAACGTCACGGGGCAGCTGCATATGGGCCATGCCCTGGACAATACACTGCAGGATATTCTCGTCCGGTTTAAGCGCATGGAAGGCTATAACGTGGCCTGGATTCCGGGGACGGACCATGCCGGCATCGCGACGCAGGTAAAGGTAGAACAGCAGCTGGCTAAAGAAGAAGGCAAGACTCGCTACGACATTGGCCGCGAAGAATTTTTGAAACGCGTATGGGCCTGGAAGGAACAGTACGGCAATCGTATTGAACAGCAGGTCCGCCGTTTGGGCTCGTCGTGCGACTGGAGCCGCAAGCGCTTTACCATGGACGATATCTGCGCCCGCGCCGTCCGCGAAGTATTCGTGTCTCTTTATGAAAAGGGCCTGATTTATCAGGGCCAGCGCATTACGAACTGGTGCCCTCACTGCCATACGGCCTTGAGCGATATCGAAGTCGACCATTCGGACGTACAGGGCCATTTGTGGTATGTCAAATACCCCGTCGTCGGCGAAGACGACTACATCATGATCGCCACGACCCGCCCGGAAACGATCATGGGCGATACGGCCGTCGCCGTAAACCCTGAAGACGAACGGATGAAGAAGTTTATCGGCAAAAAGGTCGTCATCCCTCTCGTAAACCGCGAAGTCGAAGTCATTGCCGACGACTATGTCGACATCGGATTCGGGACAGGCGCCGTAAAGATTACGCCGGCCCACGACCCGAACGACTTTGAAATGGGCCAGCGCCACAACCTGGAATCCATTATGATCATGAACCTCGACGGCACGATGAACGCCGAAGCCGGCGCGAAGTACGAAGGCATGACCCGCGAAGACTGCCGCAAGGCCGTCGTCGCCGATTTGGAAGAGTTGGGCCTGCTGGATCACGTCGAAGAATTGAATCACGCCGTCGGCCACTGCTCGCGCTGCAAGACGACGGTTGAACCGTTCTCGACGAAGCAGTGGTTCGTCAAGATGAAGCCCCTCACGACGGCTGCCTTGAAAGCCGTTGCCGATAAGGAAACGCAGTTTGTGCCGGACCGCTTCGTCAAGACCTACAATCACTGGCTGGAAGACGTTCACGACTGGTGCATTTCCCGTCAGCTCTGGTGGGGCCATCAGATTCCGGCCTGGTACTGCGACGACTGCGGTGAAACGTCGGTCAGCCGCACGGACTTGACGGAATGCCCGCACTGCCACAGCAAGCACATCCATCAGGATCCGGACGTCCTCGATACGTGGTTCAGCTCGGCCCTGTGGCCCTTCTCGACGATGGGCTGGCCCGACACGACGGAAGATATTAAGCAGTTCTTCCCGACGAGCGTCCTCGTCACGGGCTACGACATCATCTTCTTCTGGGTCGCCCGCATGATGTTTACGACGTGCGAATTCATGAAGGACGTCCCCTTCCGCCACGTATTTATCCATGGCCTCGTCCGCGACAGCCAGGGCCGCAAGATGAGCAAGTCCCTGGGCAACGGCATCGATCCCTTGGGCGTATGCGAAGAATACGGCGCCGACGCCTTGCGCTTTACTCTCGTGACAGGCAACACGCCGGGCAACGACATGCGGTTCTACATGGAACGGGTCGAAGCAAACCGCAACTTTGCCAATAAGATTTGGAACGCTTCCAAGTTCGTCATCATGAACTTGACGGATTACGACGAAACCTTTGTGCCCGAAGAATCGGATTTGACCCTGGCCGACCGCTGGATTTTGACCTCCTTCAACGACACGGTCCGCAAGGTGACGGCTGATTTCGACAACTTCGAATTGGGCGACGCTGCCGACGCCGTATACAACTTCATTTGGAACTCCTACTGCGACTGGTACATCGAGTTGGCGAAACAGCGCCTGTATAAATCCGAAGATGAACGGAGCAAGCGGACTGTACAGTACGTCCTCGTATACGTCCTGACGCATACGCTGGAAATGCTCCATCCCTTCATGCCCTTCGTTACGGAGCACCTGTGGCAGCACCTGCCTCACGAAGGGGAAAGCCTCATCGTAGCGCCGTGGCCCCAGGCGCAGTCTCACTGGGATTTCGCCGCCGACGCCGCGACGATGAATACGCTCATGGAAGCTATCAAGGGTATCCGCAACATGCGCGCCGAATCGAACGTGCCTATGGGCAAGAAGGCTCCGGTCATCATGGCTCCTGCGACGGACGATATGGCTAAGACGTTGAAGACCTACGAATCGTACTTCCATACGCTGGCCTTCGCCGACCACGTAACCTTGCTGGCTCCGGGCGAAGCGAAGCCGGAAAACGCCGTCGTAACGGTCGTGCCGGGCATCGAAGTATACCTCCAGCTCAAGGATTTGATCGACGTCGAAAAAGAAACGGCCCGCGTCCATAAGGAACAGGAAAAGATGGGTAAAGAAATCGAACGCCTCAACAAAAAGCTGTCCAACCAGGGCTTCTTAGCCAAGGCGCCGGCAGACGTCGTAGAAAAGGAAAAGGCCAAGTTAGCCGATTATACGGAAAAGATGGCCGCTCTCACGAAGCGTCTGGAAGATTTGGCAAAACTCTAAAAGAAGGCATAGTATGACCTACGAAGAAGCGATATATTATTTGGAACATGCCAGCCAATTCGGCATCCAAATGGGGCTCGGGCGCATTCGGGAACTCCTGAAGCGCCTGGACAATCCCCAGATGAAATATAAGACCGTCCATGTGACGGGGACGAATGGCAAGGGTTCCGTTACGGCTATGATCGCCAGCGCCCTGTGCTGTGCCGGCATCCGGACGGGCCGGTACACGTCGCCCCATCTGGAAGACTATACGGAGCGAATCCACGTCGACGGGGAAGACATCAGCCGGGCAGACTTCGCCGAAGCCGTAGCCGTCGTGTCTCAGGCCGTGGAAGCTATGGTAGCCGACGGCGTGGAGCGGCCGACGGAATTTGAAATGATTACGGCGGCGGCGTTCTGGCACTTTGCTAAGGCCGGCGTGGAATACGCCGTCGTCGAGGTGGGCTTAGGCGGTCTTCTCGATTCGACGAACGTCGTCGTGCCGGAAGTGTCGGTCATTACCAACGTGGCAATGGACCACATGAAGTACTGCGGCAATACGATAGAAGAAATCGCCGTCCAGAAGGCCGGCACCATCAAGGAAGGCGTGCCCGTCGTGACGACGGCGGAAGAACCGGCCTTGTCGGTCATCGCCCGCAAGGCCTATGAAATGAAGAGCCGCCTCTACGCTCTGGACCGCAGCTTCGACGTCGTAGGCAACGCCGGGCCGGCCGATCCGTCCGTCGGTCAGATGGTGACGGTGAGAGAGCGGTACGGCCGCGATATTACGGCGACGATTCCCCTCGTGGGCAAGCACCAGCGCGTTAACTGCGCCGCCGCCGTCATGGCCCTGCTGCTCATTGCCAGCCATGAAAAGCGGCTGACCCGCACGGCTTTGGAACAAGGCCTGTCGCAGGTACAATGGCCGGGACGGTTTCAGGTGCTGCGCTGCGGCGGCGTGGACGTCGTCATCGACGGAGCCCACAACCCGGCCGGCATAGATACGTTCTGCAAAACCTACGACGATGTCTTCGGCACGCGGAAGAGAGTATTTCTCTTTTCCGTGCTGGCCGATAAGGACTACACCCACATGGTGCAGGAATTGTTCCATGAAGACGATTACGTCGTCTGTGCGCCGGCTCCGACGCCGCGGACGGCGGACCCGCGGCAGATGGCGGCTATGCTGCCGTGCCGCGCCGACTGGGCGGACTCTCTGGACGCCGGGCTGGACAAGGCCTTTGCCTCCGTGAAGGACGGAGAGGTCCTGTGCATCGTCGGTTCCCTGTATATCCAGGGCGACGTGCGGCGGTATTTGCGGAAGCATTACCGGCAGGAATAAGGGGAGGATTTTGTCCGGCCCAGCCGGAGCGCTCTAGACCCCTTGTGTTATTTTTAGTATAATACAAGGCAAAGGAGCGATATCATGAACCCCGTGATGAATCAATATAAGATGAGCAGTCCCGCAGAACGGGCACGCCTCCGCGTGGTGTATGCCCTTCTGGGGACTGTCTTTTTTATGCCGGTCAATCTCATCGCCATGGAGATATGCCTGGCCCTGGCCGTCGTCTTTGCCGCCTTCTGCGGCTGGAAATACGGATTCGGCCCGGCGCCGTCCATTCCCTTGCTCGTGCCGGCGGCAGGCTTTTGTTTTGCGGCCCTGCTGTCCCTCGTCGGCTCGCCTCACGGGCTGATGGGATTTGCCTTTTATTGCTTTACCATCGTGCAATACGCCTTGTTGTATATGCTGGTCATCTTCTTCGTACGCGGCCAGGCCGAGCGCCATCTGCTGCTGACGGGGCTGTTCGTCAGCGCCGCAGTGGTCTGCCTGTACGGCTTGTACCAGTACGCCCACATGCTGACGCTGGGAGAGGCGGCGTGGGTCGATAACTCGGCTTTTCCCCTCCTGCAGCGCCGCATGTATTCGACGCTGTACAATCCCAACTTGCTGTCGGCCTTTCTCCTCATGGTCATGGGGGCTGCGGCTTCGATGACGATCTGCACCGGCCATCGGTCGCACCGCTGGCTGTACGTCGGCTTATTTGCCGCCTTGTCCCTGTGCCTGATCCTGACGTATTCCCGCGGCGCATGGCTCAGCGCGGCGGCGCTGGTGCTGTTCTTCGGCTTTGTCTGGGATAAGCGGCTGTGGGCCCTGTTTCTCCTCGTGCCGCCGGTACTGCTGTTTTACCGCGGCGGCGTAACGAACCGGCTTATGTCGATTTTTTCGTACAGCGAAGCCGATACGTCTGTATCCATGCGCCTGGACATGTGGAACGGCGCTCTGGAAATGCTGGGAGACCATCCCGTCCTGGGCATCGGCTGGGGAGCTTTTAAGTATATGTATCCCGTGTACAACGAGTTTATTCAGCAGGCCGGCATTACGATTTATCACGCTCACAATATGTTTTTCAACATTGCGGCGGAGACGGGGCTGGCAGGATTTTTCTTCTTCCTGTGGTTTTTCCTGGGCTGCGGGTGGTACGGACTGAAGGTTTTGCGGCGCGGCGGTTTGTCCCATTTCGACCGGGCCGCGGCCATGACGATGAGCGCCGCCGTCATATCGCAGGCCGTATGCGGGTTAGGAGATTATGATTTATTTAGTACCCAAATTTCACTTACTTTTTGGCTGCTATGCGGCATATTTTCTAATATGTTCATTGATATTCAAAAAAATAAGAAAAAAAGTTTGCGAAATAATTCACAATGATATATAATATTCGTATGGGTGTTATAAAGAATTATAATGGCGTGTTATAGCTGAAAAGAATAGATTGAATTTTGGGAGGATTTTTCTATGAGACAAAAAAAGGCTATATCAGATGCCGTCATCGAAAGATTGCCCTTGTATTACAGAGATTTATTGTTATTGCAAGATGCAGGGATTGATATTATATCGTCCGAGAAATTAGGTGAACGGCTGGGCATTACGCCGGAACAGATCCGCAAGGATTTGACGTGTTTCGGCGCGTTTGGAAAGAAAGGCGTAGGGTATTACGTCAGCGAGCTGTGTCAGCAGATCGTGGAAATCATCGGGCTGCAGCAGCATTGGAAAATCGGCATTGCCGGCATCGGCCATCTGGGCTGGGCCTTGGCTAACTATAAGACCTTCGGACGCCTGGGATTCCGTACGGCCGGCCTGTTCGACGTCGACCACCGGATTATCGGACAGAACGTCGGAGGCGTCGTCGTCACGCCTATTGCCGACATGAAGGACGTCATCCGGAAGGAAGGCATTCAAATCGGCATCATTACGACGCCTGCCGCCGTCGCGCAGCAGGTGGCGGACCAAATGGTGGAAGCGGGCATTCAGGGGATTTTTTCCTTCGCGCCCCTGCGCCTCACCGTGCCGGACAATATCTTCGTATTCCGCGAAGACCTGTCCATCGGCCTGAGCCGCATTTCCTATTATTTGACCAATAAAAAAGAAGACTGACCGTCCTGCGGGAACGTAAGAGAGCCCGGCGCCGATGCGCCAGGCTCTTTTGATGTTGGATTAATTTGTTTCGCTGCCGTCTCCGCTGAGTCCCAGGTCGTCGCGATAGGCCTGCGTGGCCTGGCTGGCAGAGATATAGCCTTGCTCGGCCATGAGAGCCAGGACGACTTGCTGCCGCTTGCGGGCGGCGTCGTAGTGTTCCAGGGGATTATAATAGGTCGGAGCCTGCAGCAGTCCGGCCAGCATAGACGACTGGGACAGGCGCAGCTCGTCGGGGCCGATGCCGTAATAGGTACGGCACGCTTCGTAGAGGCCCGTGGCGTTGGCGCCAAAATAAGCCGTATTCAGATAAATTTCCAATATGTCGTCCTTGCTGTAGTAGTGCTCCAGCAGAAAGGCCAGTATGACTTCCTGCACCTTGCGGCTCAGCGTTCGTTCGTGGGACAGGAATACGTTTTTGACGACCTGCTGGCTGATGGTGCTGCCGCCTTCTACGGTTTCGCCGGAATAGAGGTTGACTGCGGCGGCGCGGATGATGCCGATAGGGTCGATGGCCCCGTGGCTGTAAAACCGCCGGTCCTCCGTGGCGATGACGGCCTGGCGCAGGGACTGCGGTACGATGTTGATGGACACGTACATGGGAATACGGGCCATCTTGGCATCCATGGCCTCTTCAAAGTGGAGATAGACGTAAGCCTTTTCTTCCAGCGGTTTCAGCGGCGTCAGCCAGGACGATATAAATGCTGCCGGCGCGGAACGTTCCGTGCGGCCTCCCGTATCCGGGCCGGAAATGAAGTCGGCAATCAGATTCCAGGAGCTGCAGGCGGCGAAGGCCAGCAAAAAGACGAGCAGTAATTTTTTCTTCATAATACCTCCATGATTCCTTATTATACCATAAGTCGGGCCGGACGAGGCAATACGGAGGCAGAAATGTGGGGCAGCGAGGGCGGATCGGCGCGATTTCTGCGGCTGCGAGTATTGGCAAGTCCCCTGTAAATAATGTATAATAATTTAGTATGGGAAACTATGTTATTTCTAACAAGAGAAAGGAGGGCATATTTATGTCTAATGTGGCGCAAACTACCTTGGCGAAGTCCGTATCGTACAGCGGTATCGGCCTGCACGCGGCCGAGGAAGTCCACATGGTGCTGTGCCCTGCTCCGGCTAATACAGGCATTGTATTCATCCGTACCGACTTGCCGGGCCGTCCGTCCGTAAAGGCCCATTTGTCCAATGTGACCAATACGATGCGGGCGACGACGCTGGAAGACGGCGAAGCGAAGGTGTTTACGGTAGAGCATGTATTGTCGGCGTTGAACGGATTGCAAATAGATAACTGCATCATAGAAATGGATTCGGCAGAGCCGCCCGTAGCGGACGGCAGCAGCCTGAATTTCGTCGAACTTATCGAACAGGCCGGCGTGAAGGAGCTGGACGAGCCGCGGCGGGAATTGGTCGTGCGCCGGCAGCATCTCGTGCAGGAAGACGATAAGTTCATCGCCATCGTGCCGTACGACGGCTTCCGCATCACCTTTACGTCCATCAACCCCCATCCGTTGCTGGGCGTGCAGTTTTTCGACGCGGAAATCACCAAGGAGTCCTATGTGAAGGAAATCGCCTACGCCCGCACCATCGCCTTTACGGAAGAGCTGGAAATGATGAAGAAGCTGGGATTAGGCAAGGGCGGCACCCTGGAAAACGTCGTCGTATACGACAAGGAGGAATGCCTGTCGGTACCTCGCGTCGACGACGAGCTGGTACGCCATAAGGTGCTGGATATCATCGGAGACATGGCAATGATCGGGCGTCCCCTGAAGGGGCATATCATTGCCGTAAAATCAAGCCATAAATTGAACAGTCTTCTGACGAATAAAATTGCGGAAGAATTAGATTAAGGAGGAATTCATATGATTTTGGAAGTAACGGATATTATGGAAATTTTGCCTCATCGCTATCCTATGCTGCTCGTAGACCGCATCATTGAGCTGGAACCGATGAAATACGCTATCGGCATTAAGAACGCGACGTTCAACGAACTGTTTTTCCAGGGCCACTTCCCGGGCCAGCCGGTTATGCCGGGCGTGCTGCTGGCGGAAGCCATGGCCCAGGTCGGCGGCGTCACGCTGCTCTATCCGGAAGAAAACCGCGGCCTGATTCCGTATTTTACGGGCATCGACAAGCTGCGCTTCCGTCACCCCGTCCATCCGGGCGATCAGGTCATCATGCGCGCCGATATTGAAAAGATCAAAGGCCGCATGGGCAAGGTAAAAGCGCAGTGCCACGTAGGCGACACCCTTTGCGCCGAAGGCGAATACTTATTCGCTCTCATGCCGGGTCAGAACAGCAAGAAATAATTTTATTGCATTTTTGTCGGATGTAAGAGAAAAACGGCGAAAATGGGAGATAGGTAAATAAAATGTGCTGTTTTTAAAGTGAAAAAGAGGGCATATTTTTCTTTTTGACATACGACTATATACCGTAGAGAGGGATTAATTTAAACAAGCTCCTGCTGTGGCGGCGGCAGGAACGCGAGGAGTGACTTGAATGACCGAGGAAAAAGAAACTATGCGGCAAAGCATAATACATCCAACGGCTGTTATAGATCCGGCGGCGCAGATCGGCGCCGGCGTAAAAATTGGCCCTTATGCCGTGATTGGCCCGAACGTCGTCATCGGCGACGGCACGGAAATTATGGCTCATGTTACGATCGACGGTTGGACGAGAATCGGCAAGAACTGCCGGTTCTTCCCCAGCGCGTCCATCGGCTCGGAACCGCAGGATTTGAAATTTAAAGGCGAAAAAAGCTATGTCATCATCGGCGACCGCTCCGTATTCCGCGAATTCGTAACGGTCAGCCGCGCTACGGGCGAAGAAGAGGAAACGCGGATCGGCAACGACTGCCTGTTCCAGGCGTGCACCCATGTCGCCCATAACTGCATTATCGGCAATAACGTTATCATGAGCAACTGCGCCGGCTTGGCCGGCCACGTCGTCGTAGAAGACCGCGTCGTTATCGGCGGCATCGCCGGCGTGCATCAATTCGTCAAGATCGGCAGAAACAGCATGATCGGCGGCTTAGCCAAAGTCGTGCAGGATATTCCGCCCTTCGTCATCGCCGACGGCCAGCCGGCGCGCTGCATCGGCCTGAACAGCGTAGGCCTGTCGCGCGCGGGGATTCCTGAAAACGTGCGGCGCGAGCTGAAAAAGGCCTTCCGCCTGCTCTACCGTTCCGGCTTGAACTTAGGCCAGGCGATTGCCGAAATGGAACAGGAGCTGGACAGCTCGGAAGAAGTTGAACATTTTCTCCGGTTCCTCCGCAATGCTGATCGGGGCATTTGCCGGGGCACGAAAGACTGACGGATACGAAAAAGGAGGGAGATGCGTTCTCGCCTCCTTTTTTTCTTGTAATATGTGCTGTATTACTGACATACGGCGCATTTTTTTGTATAATATAAAAATGGATATTTTATTCATTTGTAAGGGTGATACGCAATGGAAAAAGTCGGATTGTTCGCTGGCGTAGGCCAGCTGCCTGTAGAATTTATGCGCGCCGCCAAGATGCTGGGCCATGAAGTTGTAGTCATCGCCGTCGTCGACGGCGTAGCGCCGGAGTTGGAGCAAGAAGCCGACGCTTACTACGCCATCAACGTGGCCAAGCTGGATAAGGTCATTAAGACCATGAAAAAGGAAGGCGTGACCAAGGTCACGATGATCGGCAAGGTTACGAAGGAAATCCTGTTCAAGGGGCTGAAATTCCCTGACTTGCGGGCTATTAAGCTGCTGGCAAAGCTCCGCAACCGCAAGGATGATACGATTATGCTGGCGATTGTCGAAGAAATCGAAAAAGACGGCATTGAAGTCGTCGACCAGACGCTGTACCTCAAGCCGCTCATGCCGCCGACGGGCGTGCTGACGAAGCGCCGGCCCACTCCGGAAGAAGAGGACGATATCCGCTTTGGCTTCGTCACGGCGAAAGCCATGGGCGGCATGGATATCGGCCAGACTGTCGTCGTAAAAAACAAGGCTGTCATGGCTGTCGAAGCCATTGAAGGCACGGACGCCTGCATCCGCCGCGGCGGCGAGCTGGGACGGGGAAAATCGGTCGTCGTAAAGGTCGCCAAGCCGAATCAGGACGTGCGGTTCGACGTGCCGGCCGTAGGCAAGCAGACCATTCAATCCATGCTGGACAGCGGCTGCACCGTCCTGGCGATGGAAGCGGAGCGGACCTTGTTTGTGGAACAGGAAGAGGTCTTGAAGCTGGCCAATGCCCACGATTTGTGCATCTGCGCCGTAGATAAGACGTTCTGACAGAGGAGTTTTCATGAAAATCATGTTTTCCGCCGGCGAAGCGTCCGGCGATATGCACGGCGCCAACTTAGCGAAAGCCCTGCGGGAACTGGACCCCAGCGTAGAATTGCTGGGCATGGGCGGAGCCCGTATGGAAGAGGCCGGCGTAAACATCATATATGATATTAAAAATCTGGGATTTATCGGCGTAGGCGAAATTCTGCGCAAGATTCCCTTTTTCTTCCGTCTCCGCGATTTTCTCATCCGGAAGATGAAGGAAGAAAAACCGGATTTGCTGGTCTGCATCGATTATCCCGGCTTTAATATGCAGCTCATCAAGAAGGCCAAGGCTGCCGGCATTACCGTCGTCTATTACATCTTGCCGACGATCTGGGCCTGGCACAAGAGCCGGGGTCATACGATTGCCAAGTATTCCGATTTGGCTATTTCCCTGTTTCCCTTTGAGGCGGACATGTATAAGGCCATGGGGACGAACGTCGTCTATGCGGGCCATCCCCTTCTCGACTCGGTCCATCCGTCTATGAGCCGCGGCGAAGCGGAGGCCTTTTTCGGCCTGGATGCCAGCAAGAAGACGATACTGCTCATGCCGGGCAGCCGGATGCAGGAAGTGCGGGGATTGCTGCCGGTCATGCTGGAAGGCGTACGGAAGATACAGGAAACGGTGCCCGATGTGCAGTGCCTCTTGCCGCGGGCTTCGACGATCGATACGTCGGTGCTGGAAGCAATCATAGGGGAGCATGATGTTCCCGTCACGATCGGTGAGAATACCCATGTATACGATATGATGCAGGTCAGCACGGCGGCTATTGCCGCCTCGGGGACGGCGACGCTGGAAACGGCCCTCATGAAGGTGCCTACCCTTTTGGTGTACCGCGTGGCGCCCCTTACGTACTGGCTGTCGAAAGTATTAGTTCACATAGAAAATATCGGCCTTCCCAATATCATCATGGGGCGGCGCATCATGCCGGAGCTGTGGCAGGACGACGTGACGCCTGAGGGCATCGCCAGTGTCGTCGCGCCGTTATTGCACGATGCCGGGCGCTGGGAACAGCTGCGGGACGCCATGGCCGACGTAGGCCGCACCATGGGCGAAGCCGGCTCCGTACGCCGCATCGCCCGGACGATATTACATTTTGCTAAGGAGAACCATCCGAATGAAGCAATATAACAGCTGGCAAAGCTATAAACGTTTGTTGAGGTTTATTACGCCGTATAAAAAACGCCTCGTCGTAGCCGTTATTTGTATGGCCTTTTCCGGCGCGAGCAACGTCGTCGTGCCGTGGCTGATTAAAGACGTTATCGATAAGGTATTGGCGAATAAGGATATTTATACGCTCAACCTCATCGTCATCAGTATTTTGGTATTGTTCCTCCTGCGCGGCTTTTTCTATTTCGGCGAACGCTACCTCATGAGCTTCGTCGGGCAGCGAATCGTAAACGACATACGGGAGAAGCTGTACCGTCATCTGCAGATTTTATCGCTGTCGTATTTTGACCGCCGCAAGACCGGGAATATCATGAGCAACCTGACGAACGATGTCACGGCGCTGCAGACGGCCATTGCCGGCAACCTGATATCCTTCGTGCAGGAATCGGTCATCCTCATCGGCTCCCTCGTTTCGATGCTGGTGCTGAACTGGAAGCTGACCCTGCTGACCCTGGTCATCGTGCCCCTCGTCGTCGTGACAATCAACGTATTCGGCAAGCGATTGCGCCGGGCCGGCCACGAAGTGCAGGGCAAGATGGCCGATATTACGGCCCTTTTGGAAGAGGCCATTTCCGGCATCCGCATTATCCGTTCCTTTAACCGCGAGGCCTTTGAAATCAAACGGTTCGTCAAGCAGAACGACAACAACTTCTGGGCCCTCATGAAGACGACGCGGCTGACGGCTATGCTGACGCCGTTCATTCAGTTTTTTGCAGCCATCGCCATTACGGGGATTATCTGGTACGGCGGCATGAGCGTCATCGACGGCGATATGACGGCCGGCGAGCTCATCGCCTTCCTGATTTACGCCATCAACCTGGCCAATCCCGTGCGGCGCATCAGCGAAATATACGGCGATATCCAGCGGTCCCTGGCCGCTGCCGACCGGGTATTTGAGACCCTCGACACGGAACCGGACGTCAAAGAAAAGGAAGGCGCCGTCGAATTGCCGCCCGTACAGGGCCACATCGAATTCGACCACATTTCCTTTGCCTATGACGCGGAGCATCCGGCCCTTACGGATTTCAACCTGTCCGTCAAGCCCGGCCAAATAGTAGCCCTCGTCGGGCCCAGCGGCGCCGGGAAATCGACGGTGGCCAACTTGCTGCCTCGTTTCTATGACGTGACGAGCGGCCGCCTGACCATCGACGGCGTCGACGTCCGCGACGTGACCTTTTCCTCACTGCGCCAGCAAATCGGCTTGGTGCCGCAGGAGACAATGCTGTTCAACGCGACGGTCCGGGAAAATATCCTCTACGGCCGGCTGGACGCCAGCGACGACGAAATCGTAGCGGCTGCCAAGGCGGCCAACGCCCATGACTTCATCATGAGCCTGCCTCACGGCTATGAATCCATCGTCGGCGACCGGGGCAGCGCCTTGTCCGGCGGCCAGCGCCAGCGCATCGCCATTGCCCGGGCTATCTTGAAGAATCCGCGGATTCTCATCCTCGACGAAGCGACGTCGGCCCTCGATACGGAAAGCGAAAAGATCGTGCAGGCCGCTCTGGACCGCCTAATGGAAGGCCGGACGGCCGTCGTCATCGCCCATCGCCTGAGCACGGTGCGCGACGCCGACCATATCGTCGTCATCGACCACGGCCATATTGCCGAAGAAGGAACCCATGAAGAGCTGCTGGCTAAAAAGGGCTTGTATGCGAACTTGTATGCCGTGCAGTTTAAAGATAACGCAGAAGGATAAGATTCATGAAGACAAATATGAGAGCCCAATCCATGTATTGGCTGTACAACGTACTGCTGCTGGTGTATTGGGCGACGCTGATTCCCATGCTCATTTACCGCCTGATTCGCGAAGAAGGCTTTTATCAGCGCATCAAACAGAGCATCGGGTTTCTGCCGGATGATTTAAAAGAAAAAATATCGAACCGCCACGCCATCTGGGTGCACGCCGCGTCGGTCGGAGAAATCGTAGCGGCCAGCCCTATCGTGCGGGAAATGCGCAAGACCCATCCGAACGAGGTCATCATCGTGTCCGTCGTCACGGCGACGGGATTCCGCATGGCCCATCAGATTATCAAGGGCGCCGACGGGATTTTATATTTCCCTCTGGACCTGCCGTACCTGACGGACCGCATTTTGACCATCGTCAAGCCGCGGGCCATCGTCCTTGTCGAGACGGAAATCTGGCCGAACTTCCTGCGCATCGCGGCCCGCAAGAATATTCCCGTCATGATGATGAACGGGCGCATCAGCCGCCGCAGCTCCAGCCGGTACCGCATGATTACCTTCTTTACGCGCCGCGTCTTGTCGACGATTTACGTGTTCTGCATGCAGAGCCGCATCGACGCCCAATATATCATTGACATCGGCGCCGACCCCAATAAGGTCATCGTCACGGGCAATACGAAGTACGACCAGACCTACGGCATCGTGACGGATGAAGAAAAGAAGCGCTACCTCAAGGAGCTGGGATTCGACGAAAACACCTATCCCATCATGATTGCCGGCAGCACCCATAAGGGGGAAAACGTGTCGGTATACAAGGCGTTCTGCAATATACGGAACCATTTCCCCGGAGCGAAGCTCATCATAGCGCCGCGCTACATTCATCAGGCCGACCTCATTTACGACGAAGGCGTCAAGCACGGCGTGACGATGGTCAAACGCAGCGACATGGTAGCGGGAAAGCAAATTGCCGGCCCATACGACGGCGTCCTCCTCGATACGATCGGCGAGCTGGGCCGGGTGTACAGCCTGGGCGATTTGATCTTCGTCGGCGGCAGCCTGGCCCATATCGGCGGCCATAATATCCTGGAGCCGGCGGCGCACGGCAAGCCGATTGTCGTCGGGCCGAACATGTTTAATTTCGTAGAAATTTTCGATCTTCTCAGCAGCCGCGGCGCCTGCGTCATGGTGCGGAATGAAGAAGAGTTTATTGATACCTGTCTGGATATACTGATTCACCCTGAAAAGGCGGAAGAAATGAAGCGCCACTGCCTGGAAATCGTCGAAGAAAATCAAGGGGCGACCAAGAAGAACCTCGACGAGCTGCAGCGGCTGCTGGACGAAGTATACGGACATTATGAAGTAGACAAGAAGTAAGCATCGGAGATGAGCATATGGCATTGCGCACGAAACTTGCCGCGTACTTTCTCGATTTGATGAACGGCTCGTCCTCCCATTGCTGGGACGGGCTGGTGCTGGGCGCGCTGGAGCGTGCCGCCGTCCTGTACCGGAAGGGCGTCGAGAAAAAATACCGTTCCTATGCGGACCATCCGGAACGGCAGGTCCGGCTGGACGCCGTCGTCATCAGCCTCGGCAACATTACCGTCGGCGGGACGGGAAAGACGCCGGCTGCCTGTATGCTGGCCCAGCGGCTGCAGCGGGAAGGATACCGCGTAGCCCTGCTCAACCGGGGATACCGCTCTCAGAAGGAACACGACGGGGCGGTCATGTCCGACGGACGGCAGGTGCTGCTGTCGGCGGCGGAAGGCGGCGACGAAGCGTGCCTCATGGCCCGCAGCCTGCCGGGGATTCCCGTCGTCATCGGACGGGAACGCCGACGGAGCGGACAAATGGCTATCGAGCAGTTCGGCTCGCAGGTCTTGCTGCTGGACGACGGCTTTCAGCACTGGCAGCTGCATCGGGACTTGGATATCGTCCTCGTCGACGCAACCAATCCCTTCGGCAACGGCAAGGTATTGCCGCGGGGGATTCTGCGCGAGCCCATGGAGCACCTGAATCGGGCCGGCCTGTTTCTCATTACGAAATGCGACCAGGCGTCGCGGGAAGCCATCGACGCCGTGTACGGCGCGCTGCAGGCCTATAATCCCGACGCGCCCATTGCAGAATCGGTCCATCGGGCTAAGTGGTGCATATCCTTCAGCGACTGGAACGGCATGAAGGGGCGGGAAAACTGCCAGGCTCTTCCTAAGGGAACGAAGGCCGTCGCCGTATCGGCCCTGGGAAACCCGGCGTCCTTTGAGCAGACGATTCGCTCTTTTGGATATGACGTCGTTCAGGCCCTGCGTTACGACGACCACCATCACTATGGAACCGACGACATGGCGGCGATGAAAAAGGCGGCAGACGCCGCAGGCGCCGTGCTGATTACGACGGAAAAGGACGCCGTAAAGCTCAATCCGGAATGGATCAGACAATACGATCTGCCCCTGTACGTCCTGGGCATCGCGCTGGAAGTTACAAGGGGCGGAGAACAGATAGATAAGGTATTACGCCACGTAATAGGAGGTTAGGTTATGAAATTTGTATGCATCATCCCATCCCGCTACGCCTCGACGCGCCTGCCGGGCAAGCCGCTGGCCGATATTGCCGGCAAGCCTATGGTGCAGCGCGTATATGAACAAGCGGCGAAGGCGGCGAAGCTGGAACAAGTCGTCGTCGCCGTCGATAATCCGAAAGTGTACGACACAGTCGTCTCCTTCGGCGGCCATGCCGTCATGACGCGGGAAGACCACGCCAACGGCACGGACCGCCTGGCCGAGGCGGTAGCTCATTTCCCTGACGCCGATGTCATCGTCAACGTCCAGGGCGACGAGCCTCTCATTGCGCCCGACGTCATCGACGCCTTGTGTGCCGTCTTTGAAGAAGACCCGTCCCTGTCCATGGCTACGGTCGCCTCGCCGCTGGCAGAAGAAGAGTACAATGAGCCGAGCGCCGTCAAGGTCGTCATGAATCAGAAAGACGAAGCCATGTACTTTTCCAGATCCCTGATTCCCTATCCGCGCAACGCCTTTGACGATACGATACGCCCGTATAAGCACATCGGCATTTACGCCTACCGCCGCGATTTCCTGCTGCAGTACGCCGCTATGGAACAGACGCCGGCGGAAAAAGTGGAATCGCTGGAACAGTTGCGGGTTCTGGAAAATGGATATAAGATAAAGGTAATCAAGACAAACCATACGTTTATCGGCATCGATACGCCGGAAGATTTAGAACACATCCGCGCATACTTCGCGCAAAAGGGAGAATAACGCATATGATGGAACAAGTAAAACGCGTAGCCGTAGGAAATCAGACTGTCGGCGGAGACGGAAAGCTCTTCGTCATGGCCGGCCCCTGCGTGCTGGAAGAAACGGAACGGGTGCTGAATATCGGCCGGGAAATGAAGCGGATCTGCGAATCCCTGGGGGTCACGTATATCTTCAAGGCCTCCTTTGATAAGGCGAACCGCTCGTCCTACACGTCCTTCCGCGGCCCGGGACTGACGGAAGGGCTGCGCACCTTGAAGTATATTAAAGAAGAATTAGGCGTGCCCGTCGTCAGCGACGTCCACTCCATCGAGCAGGTAGAGCCAGCGGCAGAGGTGCTGGATATCCTGCAGATTCCCGCTTTCCTCTGCCGGCAGACGGACCTTCTGGAAGCGGCGGCGAAGACGGGCAAGTGCGTCAACGTAAAAAAAGGCCAGTTCATGGCCCCGGAAGACATGAAAAACGTCGTCGACAAGATCACCTATATGGGCAATGAAAATATCATGCTGACAGAACGGGGATTCTGCCTGGGATACCATAACCTCGTCGTCGACATGCGCAGTTTCCCCATTATGCGCAGCTTCGGCTATCCCGTCGTGTTCGACGCGACGCACAGCGTCCAGCTGCCCGGCGGCGCCGGCACGAAATCGGCAGGCCTTCGCCAGTACATCGGCAACCTGGCCAGAGCGGCGGCCGGTTCGGGCATCGACGGCGTATTCATGGAAGTGCACGATAATCCTGCCGAAGCTTTATGCGACGGCCCGAATATGTTATACTTGTCGCAAGTAGAAGGCGTGCTGCGCGATATGATCGCCATCAACGACATTACCCGCAGAAGCGTCAGTACGGCGAAATAATATACAGAGGTGACATCACGATGGATATATTAGCAGAAGCAAGAGACGTACTCCAGCAAGAAGCAAAAGGCATTGAAAATCTCATTCCTACGCTGGATCAAAACTTCGTCAATGCCGTGCATATGATTATGGAATCGAAAGGCCGCACCATTGTAACCGGCATGGGAAAATCGGGCCATATCGCCCGCAAGGTATCGGCGACGCTGTCGAGCACGGGCACGCCGTCTATTTTCCTCCACCCGGCCGAAGGCATTCACGGCGACTTGGGCATGGTGACGGGAGACGACGTCGTCCTGGCCTTTTCCAACAGCGGCGAAACCGTGGAAATTTTGAATATCCTGCCGTCGCTGAAACGAATCGGCGCTAAAATCATCGCCGTCGTAGGCAATCACAACTCGACGCTGGCTAAAAATTCCGACGTCATCCTCGACGCATCCGTCGAAAAGGAAGCCTGCCCCCTGGGCTTGGCGCCGACGACGAGCACGACGGTGGCCTTAGCCCTCGGCGACGCCCTGGCTATCGTCCTGCTGTCGTGTCATCACTTTACGAAAAATCAGTTTGCCATTTATCATCCCGGCGGAGCTCTCGGCCGCAAGCTGCTCATGACCGTTGAAAACGTCATGCACAAGGGCAATGACAATCCGGTCATTTCCGAAGACAGCATCGTGCAGGACGCCTTGTTCATGATGACGGAAAAGGGATTGGGCGCCGTGTCGGTCGTCGACGAAGAAGGCCGCCTTGTCGGTCTCGTTACAGACGGCGACGTTCGCCGCGGCCTGGAAACGGGATCTAACTTCCTCCAGTGGCCTGTCGACGCCATGATGACTAAAAATCCCCGTCAGATTACGAGCGATAAGCTGGCTGCCGAAGCCCTTCATATCATGGAAAAGAACCAGCCTCGTCCGATTACGGTACTGCCCGTCGTCGACGGCGACGGCAAGGCCGTCGGCATGGTTCACCTGACGGATTTGCTGCGGCAGGGAGTCGTCTGATGGACGGCTGGAGGGAAATTAAATTGTTGGCCTTCGACGTAGACGGAGTGCTGACGGACGGTACGATTTATTACGGCCCCGGCGGCGACGCCATGAAGGGCTTTTCCGCCCGCGACGGCATGGGGATTTCCCTGGCCCGGGCGGCAGGTCTTAAAACGGCTATTATTACGGGACGCCGTTCGCCTATGGTCGAGCGGCGGGCCGAGGATTTGCATATCGACTACGTGATGCAGAATACGTCGGACAAGCTGGCCGCTTTTTCCCAGCTTTGTCAGGACCTGGGCATATCGATGGGGGAAGCCGCCTATATGGGCGACGATTTGAACGACCTGGCCGTCGTGGCGAAAGCCGGATGCGGCGCTTCGCCGGCCGACGGCTGCGCGGAGGTGCGCGAGGCGGCCTCCTTTGTATCGGCCTATGCCGGCGGCCACGGCGCGCTGCGCGAGTGGGTCGAATATATTTTAAAACAGCAGCACCAGTGGGACAGTGTCCTCAGCCGCTATATGAGCGGCATGGCAGCAGTGATTCAATAGTAGAAAGGAGCGTCTGTATTGTGTTTAAGGATTGGCAGTATCACGCTGCGCGGGGATTAGGCAAGTTGCTGTGCTGTCTTCCGTATCCAGCCGTTATTTCTTTGGGGCGAACCTTGGGCCCGGTTATAGGAAAGCGATTGAAAAAACAGTACGAGCGCGGAATTTTCCACATCATGCGCGGCATGGAATGCGATAGGGGCGCGGCGGAACAGATCATGCACGGCCTGTTTCAGAATTTGGGCCAGTCGCTGATGGAAATTCTCTACACGCCGAAGCTGAATAAAGATAATATTTCCCAGTATGTTACGCTGGAGCATCCGGAACGGCTGGACGCGGCGCTGAAAGAAAACAAAGGCGTCATCGTGCTGACCGGCCACATCGGTAACTGGGAATGGATGGGCGCGTCGCTGGCCCTGTACGGCTACCCGACGACGACTATCGTCAAAAAGCAGCCGAACGACCAGGTGACGCGGCTCCTCAATGAAAATCGCGAAATGATGGGACTGGAAGTATTTGCCCGCGGCGGGAATGAAATGATCATCGCCGCGCGGGCCTTGAAGCGCAAAAAAATATTGGGATTTTTGGCCGATCAGGACGGCGGATTTTACGGCGTTCCCCAGCCCTTTTTGGGGAAGATGTCGTCGACGCCGCGGGGACCGGCGCAGTTCGCCCGTAAATTCCGATCGCCTATCCTGCCGATTTTTGCGATTCACGACGAACACCACCGTCACCGCGTCGTCATCGGCGAGGTCATGTATTATGAAGATACGGGGAATAAGGACGAAGATATCGCCCGGCTGACCCGGAAGATGGCCGTGCTGACGGAACAGTTTATCAAAGATCACCCGACGGAATGGCTGTGGTTCCAGCACCGCTGGAGCACGGCGCCGGAAGAAATTATAGCGTTGCACCAAGGAGCGGAGGCAGACGGCAGTGACGATAACACAACTCAAGCAGAATAAAGGAAAACTTATCGGCGCGGCATGTGTCATCGCCTTTGCCGCCTTATTGTACTCGCTGATGGAAGAGCCCGTGGCGCAGCCTGAGGTGAAGACGGACAACCTCGTCGAATTCGAAGGCTCCGAGCTGGTGGAAAATAAAAACGGCAAGCTCGTCTGGAAGCTGACAGCCGATAAGATTATGATCGATCCCCAGACGGAAATCATGTATTTTACAAATCCTAAAGCCCTGCTCGTCGATGAAGAAGACGGCACGGAAATGACGATTACATCGCCGAATGGCGTTGTAGACCGCAAGAAGCATACGATTGAAATCAAACCGCCGGTCAGTGCGGCGACAAATCGGAATGATACATTGCAGACTGAAGGCAGTGTGTATTATAATATGAATACGCATATGGTAAAGGGCGGCAAGGTCGTCATGAACCGTCACGACAACACGAGCCTCCGCGCCGATGCGTTTGAAACGACTACCAGTATGGATAAGGTAACGCTGACCGGCCATGCGCAGGTAACCAAGGGAGAATAAGCTATGATGAAGAAATTACAGAAAAAAATGCTTGCTTTAGCCCTGTTGGGACTCATGAGCATCCCTGCTGCAGGTCTTTGGGCCGCGGACAATCCGTCCGTATCCGTGACGGCTGACAAGCTGGAATACAACGGCAAGACCCAGGTGGCGACAGCGACGGGCAACGTCGTCATCGTGCGTGACAAGGCGACGATGAACGGCGACAAGGCCGTATACAACTTGAAGACGGCAGAAGCCGACTTGGAAGGGAACGTCGTCGTGCAGCAGCCGGACATGCATTTGACGGCAGACAAGCTGCATTCGACGAACCGCAATTACGTCATTGCGACAGGAGACGTGCGCGGTATTTATCAGGATAAGAAAGTAAACGGCGATAAGGTCGAATACTATTTGGATAAAGATTACGGCATCGTAACGGGCAACGGCTATCTGGAAGCCCAGGGCTCCCGGCTGTGGGCCGACCGCATCGACGCTTGGTTTAAAGAAATCAAGGCCGTAGGGCAGGGCGACGTCCATATCGAATCGCCGGCAGACAATCTCGTAGCCGATGCGACGAAAGCCGTGTACACCCAGACGCCGGGCAAGAACGACGGCGTCGTCCATCTGACGGGAGACGTCAACGCCGTACAGAACGGCAATTCGCTGACAGGCGACAACATCATGATCCGCTTGGCCGATAATTCCGCCCAGGCCATGAGCCGGTCGACCGTCGTCATCATACCGGGCAGCGAATAAGCGGCGGCGCAAGGAGCAATGTATGCTGATTCAAACACATAATTTGGTAAAAATGTATAAGGAAAAGCGCGCTGTCGCCGGCGTCAGCATCCAGGTGAACCAAGGGGAAATCGTCGGCTTGCTGGGACCGAACGGCGCCGGCAAGACGACGACCTTTTACATGATTGTCGGCATTGAGCATCCCGACGAAGGCTCGATCTGCATCGGCAATCAGGATATTACGGGTCTGCCCATCCATAAGCGGGCAGCCTACGGCATCGGCTATCTGCCCCAGGAAGCGTCGATTTTCCGCAAGCTCACTGTCGAAGACAACCTGCTGGCTATGCTGGAGACGACGAAGCTGAGCAAGCGGGAGCAGCGCCGGAAAGCGGAAGCGCTGATGGAGGAATTTTCTATCATCAAGCTGCGCAAGCGTTTGGGGATCCAGCTGTCCGGCGGCGAACGGCGCCGTGTGGAAATCGCCCGGTGCCTGGTCATGGACCCGGCCTTTATTTTGTTGGACGAACCCTTCGCCGGCATCGACCCCTTGGCGGTCAACGATATTCAGGGGATTATCAGCCACCTGAAAAATCGCGGCATGGGCGTCCTCATTACGGACCATAACGTCAGAGAAACGCTGAGCATCGTAGATAAAGCCTATATTTTAAGCGAAGGTCGCATTCTTTTGGAAGGCAATCCGGAAATGATTGCCAACGACCCGGTGGCAAGGAAGTTCTATTTAGGCGACGACTTCAGAATGTAACAGGCAGGGAGACAGAATGCGAATATTAGATAAGTATATATTAAAAGAATTTATCAGCCCGTTTTTGTTCGGCGTCTGTGCCTTTACGGCCGTGTTCATCGGGACGGGGACGCTGTACCGTATTGCCAACCTGATCAATACGTACGGCGCGTCGGCTTGGGCGGCTTTCCGCATTTTAGTGCTGGCTATGCCGTCGATCATCGTCGTGACCTTCCCCATGTCGGTCCTCCTGGGATCGCTGATGGCCTTTGGCCGGCTGTCGAGCTCCAGCGAGCTCATCGTCATGCGGTCGGGAGGCCAGAACTTCGCCCGCCTGGCTATGCCTATTTTCATCGTTGCCTTTTTCATTTCCATCGGCACGACCATTTTCAACGAATACGTCGTGCCTCGGGCCAACAACGCCTACAACACGATTATCAACGAAGAAGTCAAGCATAACGTCGCGCCGGCGACGCAGGACCACATCGTCCTCAAAAACGTCAAAGGCGCCAACATTTCCAGCCTGATGTACGCCCGCCAGTATAATTCGGAAACGAAGATGCTGACGGACCTTACAGTGCAGGAATTTGAAAACGATACGCTCGTGCGGGTGGAAAAGGCCGAATGGGCCGATTGGAACGGCGCGAAATGGGTCATGCACGACGGCATCATTTACGACCTTTCCGGCGGAGACGGCGTAGAACGGACGATGACCTTCGATCATCAGGCCCTGCCTATCGTGCAGAAGCCGGACCGTATCAACGCGTCTCAGAAAGACCCCGATGAAATGACGATACGCGAACTGAGAGAACAGATTCAGATTCTCGATGAAAACGCCGTCAATACCAATAAGATGAAGGTAGAAATGTACAACCGCTTCGCCCTGCCCCTGGCCAGCCTGGTATGCGCCATCGTCGGCGCGCCCCTGGGCATGCAGAAGCAGCGCGGCAGCTCGTCTATCGGCTTCGGCATCAGCGTCGTCGTCATCTTTATTTACTACACGATCATGACGCTGGGGAACGCCCTTGGCAACGGCGGACGGATACCGCCGTATCTGGCCGCGTTCCTTCCCGATATCATCTGCGGCATTACCGGCGCGGTTCTCGTATACCGCAAGTCGAAATAAACGGTTAGCAGCTCGGTCCTATTAGGCAGCCGCGCTGCTAACCCGTTTTTTATATGGACATTTCTTATAAAAATAGGGAATGACAGAATGCGTATTATGTTATATGATAATATTATACAAGGAGGTGCTGTATGGAATACGGATGGATTATGCTGTTCGTGCTGGCTATTATGGGCGGTATTATCGCCTATTTAGGCGATAAGATCGGTTCGCGCGTCGGCAAGCGGAAAATTAAATTATTCGGCCTTCGGCCTAAATATACGTCTATCCTCGTCACGATCCTGACCGGCATCAGCATTGCCGCCGTTACGCTGGGCGTCATGTCCGTATTGTCAGAAAACGTGCGCATCGCCTTGTTTGGAATGCAGCAGCTCCGGATGCAGAACGAAGCGCTGGAAACACAGCGAAACCAGCTGCTGAAGCAGGCCGGCGATTTGGGAAAAGAGCTGGATGAAAAAAACCGCCTCATCGCCTCAAACGAAGAATTGCTGCAGCTGCAGCAGGAGCAGCTGGACGGGAAAAACGAGGAAATCCGGCTGACGCAGCTTGATTTGCAGCAGGCTCAGGCAGCTCGGGACGACAAGGCCCGTCAGCTGTCGGTCATACAGGTCGCCATGGATAAAGCCCTGCAGGATAAAGACAAGGCCGTAGCGGACCGGGATGCGGCGCAGCATGACCTGGCCGTACTGGAAGAAACGAAGGAACGCATGGTCAGCACTATCGAGGTGCTCGACAAGCGCATCCGTATCCTCAATGAAACGATGACTAATATCCGCGAGGGAACCGTCATGTTCCGCGTAGGGGAAGTCTTGTCCAGCGTCGTGCTCAGCAGCGGCCAGGACGGCAAGACGACGCGGGAAGAATTGAGCCGGGCCATGCAGCAGACCAACGCCATGATTTGCCGGTATTTGGGCATTACCGATGAAAACGCCGTTTTGGTATACATTGCGCCTGACGAATTCAACGCGGCCATCAGCGCCCTGCAGCAGGGGGGAGCCGGCGGCAAAAAGCTGATTCGCCTCATCGCGGCGGGCAATATCATGGTCGGCGAACCGGCGCTGGTTCATATTGATATGCACGACAACAACCTCATTTATCATAAAGGCGACGTCGTATATGAAACGGAGCTGAACGAAAGCGAAACGGCTCATAATCCGGAATTACAGGTTATGCGTTTTCTGCATGACGTAAACTTGCAGGCGAAGGCAAAGGGCGTGCTGCCCGACCCGCTGAGCGGCAACGTCGGCGCATTGTCGGCGACGGAAATGTTCGATACCATTTCCCGCATTAAGGGGCTCAGCGGCGAACACATCGTCTTGCGGGCCGTCACGCTGAATGACACGTATACGGCAGGACCTCTGGGCATCGACATCATCGTTGAGCCGATTCAATAAGCAAGGAGTAAGAGGAGATTCGAATGATAGCTGCAATTGATCCGGGCTCGGAAAAGACGGGCGTCGCCGTGCTGGGCGGCGACGGGAGCCTGGCGGAGAAAAAAATTATCCCGACGGGAGAACTGGAAGCCTATCTGACTGGGGCTTATGCGCAGTATCGCTTTACCCATATCGTCATGGGCGACGGAACTAACCACAAGCGTCTGCAGCCCGTCGCCGAGGAGTGGATACGGCGGCAGGCTCCTGCCGTGACCTTTTCTCTCGTCGACGAGAAAAATACGACTGTCGAAGGCCGGGCTATGTATTTCAAGTATACGCCCCGCCGGGGATGGCGGCGCTTCGTGCCGCTGTCGCTGCAGTATCCGCCCGAGCCGGTCGACGATTTCGTGGCCTGGATTATCGGTCTCCGTTACATTCATAGGCAAGGGGGAATAGAATGATATGACAGGATATGCATTCCGCGCCGTTGGATTAGCCCTCGGCGCTTTTATATACACCGTCGGCCTGGATATTTTTCTGGTGCCCAACCACGTTATCGACGGCGGCGTCGTCGGCCTGGCCCTGATGGCTGCCGAGCTGACCGGCGTCAGCTTCAGCGTGTTTATCGTCGCGCTGAACATTCCCTTTTTTATCATCGGCTATAAGAAAATCGGCGTCGTATTTACGATACAATCCTTATTTTCCGTACTCTGCCTGTCCGGGTGGAGCAAGTTCATTCACCATACGCCGGTGACGACGGACCCCTTTCTGTCGACGATTTACGGCGGCATCATCATCGGCCTCGGCGTAGGCCTGATTATTCGCTGGGGCGGCTCCCTCGACGGTACGGAAATACTGGCGATTATTGCCGATAAAAAAACGCCCTTTTCCGTAGGCGAAATCATCATGTTCTTCAATCTGTTCATCTTAGGAAGCTCGGGCTTCGTCTTTTCCTGGGACAGCGCCATGTACTCCCTGGTAGCCTATTTCATCGCTTATAAGATGATCGATATCGTGACGAACGGCCTCGACGAAATGAAGGGGCTGCTCATCGTGACGTCGCGGTACGACGAAATGGCCCGCTGTATGACCCAGGATATGGGCCGCGCCGTGACGCTGCTCAACGGCGAAGGGGCTTACAAGAGGGAAACGACGAAGATATTGTACTGCGTCGTGTCGCGTCTGGAAATAACGAAGGTGAAGGACGCCGTCCGCAAGATCGACCCCAATTCCTTCGTATCTATTTTTGATATCAGCGAAGCCCACGGCGGCCTGTTCAAACGGCGGACACCCCATCATTAAGGGCGGCGCCGGTATATCAATCTGACATAACAAAGAAATAGTTATGCAAAACGATTGTGATATGGAATAACTCATTGTATACTAATAATTGACAGATGCGTTAAATTTGCTATTATAGTAGCTGATGTTTGTTTTTTGTAAACAAAAGTAATCAGAGACATGAAGTTTTGTCTTTAGGAGGGTATACAATGGCACAATTGAATTTTAACATTGAAGACGTATGCGGTACGTTGTCGGAAAATAAAGACGGCTGGCGCAAGGAGCTGACTTATATCAGCTGGAACAACCGCGCGCCGAAATTCGACCTTCGCTCGTGGGACCCGGACTACCAGGCCATGACGAAAGGCATTACGCTGACGAAGGAAGAATTGGAAAAACTGCGCGACGTTTTGAACGAATTGGATTTTGATAAATACTAAAAAGGAGTGAAGAGTATGCTTTCGACAGTTCCATTATATGAATGCTGAGAAAGCATACTTTTTGTTTTTGCTTGCAAATCTTCAGGAAACATTATATAATCTCTAGTTGTATGTACTATTAGTACTTGGTCATAAATTGCTTAAAGGTGATGAAATGGTTCGTATAGCAAGAGATAAGCGGCATGCCCTGCTGCGCAAGCGAATAGAAGAAGACCCCTTCGTGAACGACGAAGAACTGGCGGAGGAATTTTCCGTCAGCGTAGCTACTATCCGCTTGGACCGCATGGCGTTGGGGATTCCGGAAATGCGCATCCGCATCAAGCAGAAGGCGGAAGCGGCCCAGCCCCGGCAGAAGAATGCAGGCTTTGTAGGCGAACTCGTGGAATGCACCGTTGGACAGAGCGCGATTTCCATTATGACAGCGACGGAAGATATGGTCGATGAAGCGCATATCGTGCGCTCCCAATGCTTGTATGCTCAGGCCAATTCGCTGGCCCAGGCCGTGTTGCACCTGCCTGTGGCCATTACGGCCGTAGCTAATATCAAATACAAACAGCCTGTTACTGTAGGCGACAAGCTCGTCGCCGTAGCAGAAGTGATTCGCCGCCGCGATCAGAAATACTATGTATGGGTGAAAATACGGAAAAATGCGAAGGAAGTATTTCGCACAAAGTTTATCATAGAATCTTTGGAATGATGGAGCGTAAGTATGAAAATAGCTGTAGACGCTATGGGCGGCGATTATGCACCGGAAGAAGTGGTGCTGGGCGCGATTGAGGCTGTCAAATCGTATAGCCTGGACGTCGTCTTAGTAGGGGATACTAATAAAATAAAAGAAGTATTAAACCGGTACGGCGCGAAGGACAATTCGCATTTGTCCATCGTTCACGCCAGCCAGGTCATCGATATGGGAGAACATCCGGCTCAGGCAATCCGCAAAAAGAAGGACGCGTCGATTGTCGTGGCGACACAGCTGGTAAAGGACGGCGCCTGCGACGCCGTCGTAGCTCCCGGCAGTACAGGAGCCGCCGTTACGGCAGCTCTCCTGGGATTGGGCCGCATTAAGGGCATTGAACGGCCCTGCATTGCGACGCCGATTCCTTCGAAGAAGGGCATTACCGTCCTTCTCGATTCGGGCGCAAACGCCAACAGCAAGCCGAAGCACTTGGTGGAAGGAGCCATTATGGGCTCGCACTATGCGAAATACATTTTGGGCGTAGACAAGCCCACCGTCGGCCTGCTGAATATCGGCGAGGAAGCGTCGAAGGGGAACGAGTTGGCCCAGGCGACGTATCCGCTGCTGGAAAAACTGAAGACCATTTCCTTTTACGGCAACGTAGAAGGCCGTGATATTCCGAAAGGGACTGTCGATGTCGTCGTCTGCGACGGCTTCGTAGGCAACGTCATTTTGAAATTTGGCGAAGGCATGGCCATGTTTATCATCCGCTTGGTGAAGGATACGATCAAGAGCAGCGGATTTATTGCTAAATTAGGAGCTCTGGCCGTATATCCGGCCCTCCGAACCTTAAAAAAACGTCTTGATTTCACAGAGTACGGCGGTGCGCCTCTTCTCGGCGTAGACGGAAGCTTTATTATCTGCCATGGAAGCTCTAAAGCCAAGGCGATCAAAAACGCCATCCGCGTAGCGGGAGAATTGGCGCAGCAGGACGTAGTAGGCCATATTCGCAAAAGTATAGAGGAAGAAGAGGTAGAACAGTATGATAGTGAAAACTAATCCGGCCGGCATATTGGGGACAGGCCATTACGTTCCCGATAGAGTCGTGACGAATGCCGATTTAGAAAAAATCGTAGACACGTCAGACGAATGGATTCGGGAGCGGACGGGCATCCGCGAACGGCACTTTGCGCCGGAAGGCGTCAACACGTCCGATATGTGTACTATCGCCGCCAGGCAGGCCATGGAAATGGCCGGCATCACGGCGGAACAGCTGGATATGATTATCGTTTGCACGCTGACGCCGGATATGACGATTCCGTCGACGGCCTGCATCGTGCAGAAGAACCTCGGCGCCGTCAACGCCGCCGTTTTCGACTTATACGCCGCCTGCTCGGGCTTTGCCTACGGAGCGATTACGGCGTCCCAGTACATTGAAAGCGGCATGTGCAAGTACATCCTGGTCATCGGCGCGGAAATCCTCAGCCGTTTTATGGATATGACGGACCGCAACACCTGCGTATTGTTCGGCGACGGAGCTGGTGCAGCCGTATTAGGGCCTGTAGAACAGGGCTACGGCATTTTAGGTGCCGACATGGGGGCCGACGGCAACGGCGGCCAGTACCTGAATATCCCGTCCAGCGGCGTCGCTATCCTGCCGACGGACGAAGCGCGGGAAAAGCACCTGACGTATATCAAGATGGACGGCAAGGAAGTGTACAAGTTTGCCGTCAAGGTCATGGGAAAGACGGCGGAAAAGGCCTTGGAACGGGCTGGCTTGTCTCATGAAGACATCGACCTTCTCGTGCCTCATCAGGCCAATATCCGCATTATTACGTCAGCGGCCAAACGGCTTCACCTGCCGATGGAAAAGGTGTTTGTCAACATAGATAAATATGCCAATACGTCAGGAGCATCCATTCCCATCGCCCTTGACGAAGCGAACCGCCAGGGACTCATGAAACACGGCGACATCGTCGTGCTGGCAGGGTTCGGCGCCGGTCTTACGTGGGCCGGATTGGCAATGAAATGGTATGCGAAATAAGGACGACGAGGTGATAGTATGAAAAAAGCATTTGTATTCCCCGGACAGGGCGCGCAGAAAGTCGGCATGGTCAAGGATTTGTACGAATCGTACGCCGTCGTGCGGGAGCTTTTTGAAGAAGCCGACGACGCATTAGGATTTTCTTTGACGAAGCTGTGCTTTGAAGGCCCTGATGAAGAATTGATGAAGACTTATAATACACAGCCGGCGATCCTGACGGCCAGCACTGCCTGCTGCCGCGTATTGGAACAGGAAGGCGTGACGCCGGACATCGCCGCAGGCCACAGCTTGGGCGAATATTCGGCTCTCGTAGCGGCCGGCGCCCTTTCCTTTGCCGACGCCGTGCGGACTGTACGGCTCCGCGGCCAGTTCATGCAGGAAGCCGTGCCCCTGGGAGAAGGAAGCATGGCGGCTATCATGGGCTTAGCTGAAGATAAGATTAAGGACATTTGCGCCCATATTTCCGAACAGGGCGGCGTAGTACAGGCCGTTAACTTCAACTGCCCCGGCCAGATCGTCATCGCCGGCAGCACGAAGGCCGTCGAAACGGCTGTAGACGAATTGAAAGCAGCCGGAGCGAAGCGGGCAGTCCTCCTCCACGTCAGTGCGCCTTTCCACAGCACGCTCATGGAGCCGGCGGCGAAACGTTTGGCAGAAGTGCTCGACACGATTACGATTTCCGACGCCAAGATTCCCGTCGTCGCCAACGTAAACGGCCAGATCGAAACGGCTGCGGCCGATATTAAGGCTTCCCTGGTCAAGCAGGCGGCCAGCCCCGTGCTCTGGATCGACTGCACGAAGACCATGCAGGCCTTCGGCGCCGAAGCCTTCGTAGAAGTCGGCCCCGGCAAGACGCTCTGCGGCTTTAACCGCAAGATCGACCGGGCGATTCACAGCGAAAACGTAGAAGATATACCTTCCTTACAGAAAACACTTGAATTTTTCCAGGGGGTTAGATAAAATGCTCTTAACAGATAAAACTGCCGTCGTTACGGGTGGTTCCCGCGGTATCGGCCGGGCTATTGCCGTCTCCCTCGCCGCCGAAGGCGCAAAGGTAGCCGTTATATACGCCGGCAATGCGGCAGCAGCTGAAGAAACGCTGTCCCTCATCAAAGAACAAGGCGGCGAAGCCGTCGCAATGCAGTGCGACGTCGCCGACGACGCGGCCGTTTCCGATATGATAAACGCCGTAAAGGAACAGTTCGGCTCCGTCGACATCTTGGTCAACAACGCCGGCATTACCCGCGACGGCCTCCTCATGCGCATGAAGGAAGGCGACTGGCAGGCCGTGCTGGATACGAACCTGACGGGCGTGTTCCATTGCACGAAGGCCGTAACGAAGCTGATGATGAAGCAGCGCAGCGGCGCAATCATCAATATTACGTCCGTCGTCGGACAGACGGGCAACGCCGGCCAGGCAAACTACGCAGCGGCGAAAGCCGGCATGATCGGCTTTACGAAATCCGTAGCCAAGGAACTGGCTTCGCGGGGCATCCGCGTCAACGCCGTAGCTCCGGGCTGCATCGATACGGACATGACGGCGGTATTGAGCGACGCCGTAAAAGAAGACATGCTCAAATCGATTCCCTTGGGCCGCGTCGCCCAGCCGGAAGAAGTGGCGAAGGCCGTCGTGTTCCTCGCCTCTGACAACGCAAGCTATATTACCGGCCAGGTCTTAAACGTAGACGGCGGCATGGTAATGTAAGACATATATTCCACTGAAAGGGGGTGAATTGGAAATGAGCGAAGAAGCTACTTTTGAAAAAGTAAAGAGCATCGTTGTTGAACAGCTCGGCGTTGACGAAAAAGAAGTCAAAATGGACGCTGCTTACATCGATGATTTGGGCGCTGATTCCTTGGATATCGTTGAATTGATCATGGCTTTCGAAGAAGAATTCAACATCGAAATCCCTGATGATGTTGCGGAAAAAATCAAAACTGTCAAAGATACAGTTGATTACATCGAAAAGGAAAAGAAAGCGTAAGTACGCAATAGGGCCGGATGGGGAAGCCATGGCGCTTCCCCTGACGGTGTCTTGATTGGAGGAAAACAGAGTGAAGCTGCCAGAATTAAGAATAGGTAAGCTCGTAGCAAAGGTGCCAATCGTCCAGGGCGGCATGGCAATTCGATTGTCCACAGCCCGATTGGCCGCAGCAGTAGCCAACGAAGGCGGTATTGGCCTTATTGCGGCTTCTGGCATGCCCTTTGATGAATTAAGGTATGAAATACGCTTAGCCAGAAAACTGGCTCCAACTGGAATCATAGGCATAAACGTAATGGTCGCGGCCCGCGAATTCAAAGGGATCGTGACCACTGCAATTGAAGAAGGAATAGACCTGGTTGTAGCAGGAGCAGGCTTTTCCCGGGATATGTTCGCCTGGGGAAAAGACAGCGGCACGCCTATTGTGCCCATCGTATCTTCTGCTAAACTAGCTAAAATATCCCAAACCCTGGGTGCTGCTGCCGTCGTCGTAGAGGGGGCAGAAGCAGGCGGGCATCTGGGAACCAACCGCTCGAGCCGGCTCATCGTGCCGGAAGTGCGGAAAGCTGTCGACATTCCCGTCATCGGCGCAGGCGGCGTTCTTCACGGTGAAGACATTGCCGAAATGCTGCGTTTGGGCGCCGACGGCGTTCAGATGGGAAGCCGGTTTGCCGCCAGCGTGGAATCCAACGGCGCTGACGAATTGAAAAAGGTATATCTGCGGGCCAATAGCCCTGAAGATTTTATATTGGTGCATAGTCCAGTCGGCCTTCCGGGGCAGGCAATCCGGACGCCCTTTTCCGAACGAATTCTTCTCGGTACGGCGCCGGCGCCGGATCACTGCGATCAGTGTCTGAAAAAATGCAGCCATAAGTACTGCATTATCCGCGCCCTCACGAGAGCGCAGCAGGGCGACGTCGAAACGGGCTTGGTGTTCTCCGGCAGGAGAATGCAGGAAATCCATGACATTCTGCCGGTAAAAGACATATTTGCATATCTTAAACGTGAAATGGATGAAATTCCCGATTGATTCACGGTTTGATTTTTGATGATGAGGTGAAAATATTGGAAAAACGTGTAGTGATTACAGGCGTCGGCGTCATTTCCCCCGTAGGCATGGGTAAGGATGAATTTTGGAACGCGCTGCTCAGCGGCAAAAATGGAATCGGTCCTATCACTCATTTTGACGCGACTGAATACGGCGCGCGCATTGCCGGCGAAGTCAAAGATTTTGATCCTGCTGCCTTCGGCATTGATAAGAAGGAAGCTCGCCACATGGACCCGTCTACGCAGTACGCCGTAGCGGCCGCCAAATTGGCTCTCGAAGATTCTAAGATGAATTTGGATGAAGAAGACCGCGACCGCATCGGTACGATCGTCGGCACGGGCATCGGCGGCATGGAAACTCTCCATAACCTGTATAAGGGCTTGTTTGCCAAGGGACCGTCCCGCGTCAATCCCTTTGTCGTACCGAAGATGATCGCCAACATGGCGTCCGGCCAGGTTTCCATTACCTTCGGCCTGAAGGGCCATTGCGCCAGCGTCGTAACGGCCTGCGCGACAGGCGCTAACTCCATCGGCGACGCCTTCCGCATGATTCAGCGCGGCGAACTGGACGCAGCCGTAGCCGGCGGTACGGAAGCTGCCGTATCTCCCGGCGCTGTAGCGGGCTTTGCCGCGATGAAGGCTCTGAGCACGCGCAACGACGATCCGGCTCATGCATCCCGTCCCTTTGACAAAGACCGCGACGGCTTCGTCATGGGCGAAGGCGCAGGCATTGTCGTACTGGAAGAATTAGAACACGCTAAGAAGCGCGGCGCCCACATTTACTGCGAAATCAGCGGTTATGGCAGCAACGCCGACGCATATCACATTACGGCTCCCGGTCCGGACGGCATCCAGCAGTCCAAGTGCATAGAATTGGCTATTAAGGACGCCGGTCTCCTGCCGAACGACGTCGACTACGTCAACGCTCACGGCACGTCGACACATTTGAACGACTTGAACGAAACGAAAGCCGTTTCCCGCGTATTCGGCGATCACGCCAAAGCCCTCCTCATGAGCTCGACGAAGTCCATGACGGGTCATCTCCTCGGCGCAGCCGGCGCCGTCGAAGCCATCGTCTGCGCTTTGACGATTGAAACGGGCAAGGTACATCCGACGATTAACTTGGCGGAAGTCGACGACGAACTGAAAGAATTCGGCTTGAATTACGTGCCGAACGAAGCCGTAGACGCCGACGTCAACGTAGCGATTTCCAACTCCTTCGGGTTCGGCGGCCACAACGCAACGCTGCTGTTTAGAAAATACGTCGACTAAGCGTTGGCAAGCGGAATACAAAATAGATTAGAGAAGATCATGTGAATGGATACAGGTAGAAAAAAGCAGTTAGAAAAATTCATTGACGTTTTAGGACTTTCCTCTTTTCATAATCTGTTGATTTTGGACCAGGCTCTGACACACTCATCCTATGCCAATGAAAATAAGGCAAAACACGGTTATTACAATGAACGGCTGGAATTTTTGGGAGATGCGATTCTCGACTTGGTAGTCGGCGAATATCTTTTCCTGCAATATCCCCACATGCCGGAAGGCGAATTATCGAAAGCGCGGGCCAGCGTCGTCAGCGAAGCGCCGCTGGCTGCCGTATGCGCTACCTTCAACATGGGGGACTACATTCTTCTGGGAAAAGGAGAATTGGCGTCAGGCGGCCGCAAGCGGGCCAGCATACTGGCAGACGCATTTGAAGCCGTCGTCGGCGCGATTTACATTGATTCGTCTTATGAAGAAGCGCGCAAATTTATTCTGCATCAGTTAAAAGATTATTTATCCCTCGTTGCCAGCGGCGATTACGGAAAAGATTACAAGACGCTGTTCCAGGAATTCGTCCAGCGCGACGGCGAGCAGAAAATCACATACGCCCTGTGCCGGGAAGAAGGCCCCGACCACGACAAGACCTTTTACATGGAGGTCATCGTAGCCGGCAAGGTTCTCGGCGAAGGCTCCGGCAAGACCAAAAAGGATGCGGAACAGCATGCCGCTCACGAAGCTCTGAAACGATTACATGCAATATAAAAGGATGCGGCTCAGCCCATCCTTTTTTTATTTGAGGTATTATGGTGAAAACATCGATTATTCCTATTTTTATTCCTCATATCGGCTGTCCGTACCGCTGCGTATTCTGCAACCAGTGGCGCATTACAGGGCGGCGCGGCGTGCCCGACGGCAATGCCGTGGCCCGGACGATCAAAGAATACGTGACAAGCGCGGCTGAAAAACGACATTGGGAGGTCGCCTTTTACGGCGGCAGCTTTACGGCTATTCCGATGGCCTTGCAGGAAGAGCTGCTGGCGCCGGCTTATGAAGCGCTGCAGCAGGGCCGTATACAGGCGATTCGCTGTTCGACGCGGCCCGACTGCATTGACGAAGAAATATTGAGCCGTTTAAAACGGTACGGTCTGTCGACTGTCGAATTAGGCGTTCAATCTATGGATGACGCCGTATTGGCCAGGGCCAAGCGGGGTCATACGGCTCAGGACGTCGTAACGGCGACGGCGCTGCTGCGGGAGCACGGATTTACTGTCGGCCATCAGCTCATGCCGGGCCTTCCCGGAGAAGATTGGAACAGCCTGCAGGACACGACGGCGGCGATTTGCCGCTTACAGCCCGATATAGCCCGCATCTATCCTGTCGTCGTCATTGCCGATACGGAGCTGGCCGATATGTACCGGCAGGGGGACTATACGCCCTTGTCCGTTCACGAAGGGGTTTTGCGGGCTGCTTATATGAAGCAGGCCTTTGTCGAAGCGGGCATCCAGTGCATCCGCACGGGCCTGCAGGCGACGGAAGACCTGGACGACCCGGCTCAGGTATTAGCCGGGGCCTATGCGCCGGCTATGGGTGAAATGGTCGATACGCGGCGGTATAGAATATTGCTGTTTCGCCTGTTGGACGAGGCGGTCCGGCAGGATTCCGTTGTCGTTTCCTATAACCGTCGTGATACGTCCCGCGTGCGGGGGTACGGCGGCAGCACCGTAAAACAGGCAAAGATGTGCTATGCAGTGCCTATCCAGTGGAAAGAAGACGCAGCGTTGCCTGAAGGAACGATAGGCGTGACGTGCCGAAATGCCGCATGGCAGATAGACGTCAATACAGGAACTATATATACGAAATAACGAAACAATCCGTCGCTGTATAAGGCGACGGATTGTTTTGTCTGTGGAGAAGATAGAATATATTTAGTTTTTAGGCATGGGAATGAGATTGACTTTTTGAATTAATGCCTGGCCTTCGGCGGAATATATGAAGTCAAAGAAGCTTTGTACCTCTGGCGACTGGTTGGCAATCGCGCCCTTCGTTGCCATGACCATGGCTTTGCTTAAGGGATAGGAGCCGTTTTGTATATTTTCCTTTGTCGGAGCTATGCCGTCGACGATGATATGGGTTACAGAATTGTCGGCCAGTGCCATAGAACAATATCCGACAGCTCCGTTCGTTTCGGCTACGCGGGCCAGAACGGGGCCGGAACCGGATAATTCATTAGAGTACCGGCAAATTCCTTCGAGCTTCAGCATTTCTTCAAAAGGCGCTCTCGTGCCGGAGCCGGCTTCTTGGCCGATAACGATGACCGGCATATCAGGGCCGCCGAGGTCTTTCCAGTTTGTAATTTCGCCGGTAAAGAGACTGCGTATTTGTTCGGACGTAAGGGCTGTGACGCCGGTTACGTTGCGATTAATGATGATGTCGATGCCGTCTTTGGCGACGATATTTTCTACGATGCCCTGATTTTTTTCTTGCTGTGTCAGATTGCGCGACGACGTGCCGATGTCGGCGTTTCCGGCGAGAAGGGCTTCAATACCGGCAGTCGAGCCGACGTATTCGTTGGATACGGAGATGCCCTGTTCCTTTTCCATATACGATTCGGAAACAAGGGAGCAGAGCGGTTCCATCGAGGTGCTGCCTACGACTTGAATATGACCAGATAAGGTTTTTTCAGTGCCTCCGCAACCAGATAAGCTGAAGATGAGGAGAGCGCAGCAGAAGAGGGGAAGCAGTTTTCGTATCATGATGAGATCCTTTCGTTGAATACAATGTATTTATAAAGACGCCATAGCGATAGCGGCGATATCTTTGCTGTAAACGTATTGTTCCGGTGACGCTTCGGGGTGGATGGCGACGAGGGGGATGCTGCACTCGTACAGCGAGCCGTGGGTGCGCGATTTTGTCGTGTGAAGCCGTATGCCGTCGATTTCTCCAAAGGCGCAGTCCGGGGCGGCAAAGAGGACGTAGTCGCCGATGTCTTCGGCAGGAAGCTGATAGGTAGCTGCCGCGTCGCGGGCCGTCATGACCCTTTCGATTTCCGGCGTTTGTTCTGCCAGCGCGAGGAAGGCTTTGGTTTCTTCTTTGTCCTTTAAAAATACATAGACAATGCCGCCTTCTTGGTATATGTGATTTTCAATATAGCGATCTTTAAGGGGCGGCAGGCAGTACAGATGGAGGCCGGCGTCGTCGGCGAGGCGCTGGGCGTTGAGAATTGTTGTCTTTTGATTCATGCCGTGATCCGCCGTAACGTAAATTTGCCGGCCCGGTTCGAGTTCGTGAATACGGCGAATGTATTCGTCTACATAGGCAATCTGTTGCTTCGCTTCTTTTGTGTCGGGCGCGAAATGATGGAATATATAGTCGTTATTCGTACAATACATGAAATCAGGAGAATACGTTTGAATGCAGGACAAGGCGGCTTCTAAAATCCATTTCGTACTTTCGGCCGCATCGATGGGCGGGGGAGCGGTGAGGCCGAGGGCTTTCATCAAGCCAGCGTCAGGCGTCTGCGCGCTCAGTCCGTACGTTGCGCCGTCTCCGTATACGCCGAGAACTTTCCCTTTTACGGCAAATAAGGCCGTCGTCTTGCCGACGTCCCGGTAAGCCTGCAAGATGGTTTTCGCCTTCATAAAGCCTCGTTCTTCAATAAACCCTTCTTCCCCTATTTCGGGGCGATAGTAATAATTGCCTACGACGTGCGTATCGGCAGGCGTGCGCCCGGAAAGAATACAGGCGTGGTTGACGTTCGTCACCGAAGGCATTTGACTCTGCACGATTTTGACAAAGCCTGTTTCGGCAGCTAAGGCGTACAGCGCCGGCGCTGTTTCAGGCGTCAAATACTCCGGTGCGCAGCCGTCGATTACGAGAATCATCATTTTGTGAGACATAGGTATACTCCTTTGCAATGTCGTTGTCAAATTGCAAGACCGTTACTTGCAGTTCTAGCGTATCACAGACTGCGAGAATTTGAAAATATGAAAAATATGATATTATAATAAGTAAATACTTATCGTAAAGGAGATTTGCCATGACGATTCGAAATTTGGAGATATTTGCTGCTGTATGCGAATATATGAGCATGAGCAAAGCCGCTGGAAGTCTGATGATTTCCCAATCTTCCGTCAGCCAGGCAGTAAGCGCTTTGGAAAAGGAATGCGGCGTCGTTTTATTTGAACGTTTGAATCATAAGCTGTACTTGACCGATGCCGGGCACATACTACTGTATCAGGCTCAGCAAGTGCTGCAGTGTATGGAACAGCTTGAAAAGGCTGTCGGTGACGGCGCGCTTTGCCATACGCTGCGATTAGGCGCGTCGACGACTATCGGAGATTGTTTGATATATCCGCTGACGCAGAAGTTCGCAGCCGAGCGAGACGTAGTTTTCGACGTAGAAATCAACAACAGCAAAGCCTTGGAGAAAAAGCTTCTTACTGCCAAGTTGGATGCGTCCATTCTCCAAGCCGCTACATTGTCGCCATATTTAGCGTATGTTCCGCTGCTTCGCGACGACATGACGATTATTTGCCGGCCCGACCATGAAAAAGCGGGGACGACGTCCTCCCTTAGTGATTTGGCAGAAGAAAGTTTCGTCGTGCGGGAAAAAGGCAGCGGTACGGAAATCATATTGGAACAGACCTTTGCCGATTACAATCTCCATCTGAAAAAACGTTGGCGCTGCAATAATCCGGGGTCGGTCAAGCAAGCCGTCATGCATGGCGTTGGAATCGCCTTGGTATCGAAGTATTTGGTGCAGTCGGAGCTAAGCCAAGGGATTCTTGGCGAAATTCATATGGCAGAACGCCTGTTTACCCGTGATTTTGTCTTGGCATACCATCAGGATAAACGGCAAGATGCCTGCTTTGCCGCCTTTGTTGCCTTTTGCAAGAACTTGGGCCATGACGGCGTATCGCGTCTTATATTAAACAATATATAGCATATCTTTACAAAAAGATTACATAAATTGTACAGAAATGAGATAGACGGCAAGAAAACATTTCCTGTATAGTGAGGGACAGAATTTGTCGGGACGTGGTCCCAGAAGGCAATGCTTGAATATTTATTCAAAAATAGAAAAGGAGTGGTCCATTATGGAAAGCCTGTCCCGCCCTGCCCAGGGCATTCCTGCGCGCCGAAATATTTCCGAACGGGCTGCAGCCTGTATCGTTACGGCCTGCGGATTTTTTGCTGTCTTAGTCGTCTGTTCCATAGCGGCTTACATGGTCGCGAGCGGCATACCGGCGCTGTACGATATTGGCATTGCAGACGTCTTGTTTGGTACGGCGTGGGAGCCGAAAGGACATCCGGCTCAATTTGGTATTTTTTATGTTATTTTAACGTCCCTTATCGGGACCGGAGCGGCCGTTTTACTGGCCGTGCCTGTCGGCGTGCTGACGGCCGTATTCATCTCGGAAATGGCCTCTTCGCGGCTGGCGGAAGCGATACGCAACGCCGTCGGCGTGCTGGCGGCTATTCCATCAGTCATATTCGGCCTCATGGGACTGATGGTGCTCAACCCGCTGATGTACGAATTGGAACAATATATATTCCGTGGGCAGCCAGATCATCAGTTTACAGGCGGAGCCAATTTGCTGTCAGCCATACTGGTATTGGCTATCATGATTTTGCCGACGGTCATCAATATAAGCGAAGTATCCTTGCGCAGCGTGCCGCAGGACATACGCAACGTGTCGCGAGCTTTGGGGGCTACGGAAATCCAGACGATTTTTCATGTGCTGCTGCCGGCGGCTAAGTCGGGCATCATTACGGCCGTCGTTTTGGGTACCGGCCGGGCAATTGGCGAAGCCATGGCTATCAGCCTCGTGTCGGGCAGCGCTGTGCACGCGCCGTTGCCGTTTAATTCTGTCCGTTTCCTGACGACGGCTATTGTATCGGAAATGGGCTATGCATCGGGACTGCACCGCGAAGTCTTGTTTACGATCGGCTTGGTACTATTTATATTTATCATGACAATCAACGTCGTGCTGACTAAAGTGCTGAAAAGAGGGGAATAAGATGAACGGGAGCATATACGAACGCCGCCGTCCGGCGACGGAATATCTTTTAACGGGCTGTATTTATTTGTCGGCTCTCTTTTGTTTATGTCTTCTGGCCGGTATGGCGGCTTATATTTTTGCAAAGGGAAGCACGATGATTTCTTGGACCTTTTTGACGACGGCGACAAGCGCAGCTAAAGGTACGACGGGAATACTGGGCAATATGATCAATACGGTCTACGTCATCATTTGTACCTTGCTGATCGCGATGCCGCTGGGTGTCGGCGCGGCAATATATATCAATGAATACGCGAAGCGGGGAAAGGTCGTAGAGATTATTGAGTTTACGACGGAAACGCTGGCCGGTATTCCCTCTATCATTTTCGGTATGTTTGGGCTCCTCTTTTTCGGCATGACCTTGGGGCTTCGCTATTCAATTTTGACGGGTTCCCTGACCCTGACGCTCATGCTGCTGCCTCTCATTACGCGGACGACGCAGGAAGCGCTGAAAGCTGTGCCGGAGGCGTATCGCATGGGCGCGTTGGGTTTAGGCGCGTCTAAATGGTACATGATACGGACGATTATCCTGCCTAGCGCCATGCCGGGGATTGTCACGGGCTTGGTACTAGCGCTGGGACGCATTGCCGGCGAGTCGGCGGCGCTGCTGTTTACAGCCGGAAGCGGGTATTTCCTGCCTAAGGATATAGTAGAAAAAATTTTCCAGCCTGGCGGGACGCTGACCATACAAATGTATATTTTTATGCAAAATGCTGAATACGATAAAGCTTTCGGCATTGCCGTCGTCTTGCTAGTTTTAGTATTAGTGCTGAATTTGGCGGCGAACCGGATAATACGCCGATTCCGTCCGGAAGCGTAAGGAGGCGATGAACATGGAACGATGCCCGGCTATGCAGACCGACTGTGTAAACTTATATTATGGACAAAAGCAAGCCCTGTTCGACGTGACGATGCCCGTCTATGCTCATGCGATTACGGCGCTGATTGGCCCGTCGGGATGTGGTAAGTCGACGTTTTTGCGGACGCTGAACCGCATGAACGACTATATTAAAGGCGCGCGCGTCGAAGGCTCCGTTCGACTGGACGGAGAAGAGGTATACGATTCTGCTGTCAGCCTGACGGCGTTGCGGAAAAAGGTCGGCATGGTTTTTCAGCAGCCCATTGCCTTATCCAAAAGCGTATACGATAATATCGCTTACGGGCCAAGAATCCACGGCGTGCGGGATAAGACGGCACTGGATACTATCGTGCGGAACTGCTTGAAGCTGGCGGCCATGGGCGAGGAAGTCGGCAGTCGGCTACATACGGCTGGGCCGAGCTTGTCCGGCGGGCAGCGGCAGCGCCTGGCAATAGCCAGAGCCTTGGCCGTTGAGCCGGACGTGTTGCTTCTTGACGAACCGACATCAGCGCTGGACCCGATTTCCACCATGAAAATTGAAAACGTGCTTCTTTCGCTAAAGAAACAGTACACTATCGTCATTGTGACGCACAATATGGAACAGGCCAAGCGTATTTCCGACTATACAGGCTTTTTCCTCAACGGCAGGCTCGTCGAATTTGATGAAACGGCGCGGCTTTTCGCCAATCCGACGCAAGAAGAAACGAAGCGGTATATTACGGGACAATTTGGCTGACAGGCAGAAAAAAATAGGGCGGTGGCCGCTTGCGAGCGTGCCGCCGCCCTATTTGGGCTTGCGCAGTAGCAGTATATGATATTAAATAAATGTTTCCGGCTCAGCACGGCGGGCGTACGTTTCTTCTAAATCTTTCTTATGGAACAAATACGTTTCGTCGTCGTAGTAGCGCGCGCCGACGGGGCAGGCCTTGACGCAGGCGCAGCATTTGACGCAGAACGTCGTGTACGTATGGCAGTCCGGCGCAATGGAACCGAGGGGACAGACGCTGACGCAGACGCCGCAGTTGGTGCAGGCGTCGCTGACCTTCGGGAAGACCTTGGTAATGGTCTTATGGGAGCCGTCGGCCTTCTGCGGCACCATATACGGCCGATAGGGGACGTTGCCCTTGACCGGCACGGGCGTGCGGTATCTGTCGTTGGAAATCGTGCTGGCTACGACCTGGGCGAAGCTGCGGGCCTTGTTGAGGTCCTGGCTGTCGGGACGGCCCTGGCCGAGAGTGCGGGAGAAGGAATGCTCGCCGATGAACGCGCCGCCGGCGACGGTGTGAATGTGAGCTTTTTCCATGATATCGCGGAGCTCGATGAGGGCGTCGTCGTAGTTGCGGTTGCCGTATACGACGATGGGAAGGCCCATGGAGCCGTTTCCTTCTGTCTGCGCCAGGTATTTCAGCATGAAGTTGGGCACGCGGCCGGCGTAGACCGGCATGCCGAGGATGACCAATGAGCCTTCAGGAAATACAAGTGGTTCCGTTCGTTCGCCCGGTAAGGTGAAGCTGCGGCTTTCGTGGGGAATGCCCAGCGTGCGGCTCAGCTCCTGGGCAATGGTTTCGCAGACGGTTTTCGTCGTGTTCGTCGGGCTGAAATAGGCGGTAATAATACGTGCGCATGTTGTCATAATAAAACCCCTTTCGCTGTAAGTATGGATAATGGCAGTTGGAATAACACCCCTGTCGACGCCATGATTGTATAGTATAAGTGTACCACATTATGAGAATAAATACAGCCGTATACTGGCAGGAGAATGACTTTTTTAGATTGCCGCCGAAGAAATTTTTCTGATTTTCTTGGTAAAATATGGTATAATAAAAAGTAATTGCAATTATAATTATATGCTAAACTGCATACGCACAGGCTTGAAACAAGCCGATAGTACATAGAGATTACTAAACGGAGGATAGTGATATGGCTAGAGTAAAAATAACGGAAACGGTACTGCGGGACGGTCATCAGTCCATCGCGGCGACGCGCATGCGCCTGAGCCAGATGCAGCCCGTATTGGAAGCGATGGACGAAGTAGGGTACGGCGCCTTGGAATGCTGGGGCGGCGCGACCTTCGACACGTGCATGCGCTTTTTGGACGAAGACCCGTGGGAACGGCTGCGGACGATTAAAAAATACGTCAAAAAAACGCCCCTGCAAATGCTGCTCCGCGGCCAAAACATCTTAGGATACCGCCATTACGCCGACGACGTCGTGTATGAATTCGTCAACAGAGCCGTAGACAACGGCATTGACATCATCCGCGTCTTCGACGCTCTCAACGATTCCCGCAACATGGAATCGGCTATCCGTGCTGCGAAGGACACGAAGTCCGTCCACGTTCAGGGCGCTATCGTCTATACGATCAGCCCGATTCACACTATGGAATCCTTTACGAAGGGCGCTTTGGAGCTGCAGCGTATGGGCGTCGACTCCCTGTGTATCAAGGACATGTCGGGTCTGTTGTCCCCCTATGACGCGTACAATCTTGTGCGCATGCTGAAAAAGCACCTGTCCATACCGATTGAGCTGCACACGCACTGCACCTGCGGCTTCGGTGAAATGACCTATATGAAGGCTATCGAAGCCGGCGTAGATATTATCGACACGGCCTTGTCGCCCTTTGGCGAAGTGACGAGCCAACCGCCGACAGAGTCGGTCGTCATGTCCCTGAAGAACACGATTTACGATACGGGCATCGACGTCGAACGGCTCTGGCCTCTGACAGAGCACTTCAAGCAGGTCCGCAAGGAGCTGGCCGACGAATTCAACTTGACCATGCCCAGCCAGATCAATCCGGCTGTCCGCAAGTACCAGATTCCCGGCGGCATGCTGACGAACCTGTACAACCAGCTCAAAGGGCAGGGCGCGGAAGACCGCTTTGACGAAGTGCTGGCGGAAATGCCGAACGTGCGCCGCGATTTGGGCTATCCGCCCCTCGTTACGCCGACGAGCCAGATTACCGGCTCGGCCGCCGCGCTCAACGTCCTGTACGGCCGCTATAAAATCGTGACCAACGAAGTGCGGGACATCGTCCGCGGCAAGTATGGCCGCGTTCCCGGTGAAATCACGGAAGAATTCCGCAAGATGTGCATCGGCGACGAACCGGTTATTACGCATCGTCCGGCTGACGATTTAGAACCAGAATTGGAAAAAGCCAAGCAGGCCCTGGCCGACGAAGGCTTCCCCGACGCCGCGCCGGAAGACGTCTTAGGCTACGCCATCTTCCCGGAAGTAGCCCTGCCGTTTTTCAAAAAACGCCGCGACATGCAGAAACGCAGTGCCGCGACGCAGGGATAATTACATATGCTATGGGAAACACCTGACGAGTCGATTGTCAGGTGTTTTTATCTTCTGCGCTGAAAAGCTTATTGTCCAGTATAATCTTCGGTACGTCTCTTTTCTCATGTACATGGAAGAGAAACAGTTTCTTTCCCTTTGTCCGACTCCGTTGTCCTTTTAGCATAGACGGCATTACATTTTCCTATATTTTTTTGCCGAAATATATTGACATTATGCTCCGCTTCAATGGTATGATACGGTCATAGCAAAGAATGCAGTCATTACAGGTGTATACCATCTAGTTGTCAGGAAGAATTGACATGGAACGAAACATGAACAGAGGCACGGAAATTATCATGCAGGGAGCGGAAGTAAAAGGGACGCTGAGCACGCCGGAAGTCCTGCCCATTTACTTGACGACGGCTTTCCGCGGCGGAGCCGACTTGGACGAATTAAACGAATACTACGCTGTCAAAGGCTACACATATAACCGTATCAGGAATCCGAACCGCAATGCCTTGACCGAACTGGTCAGCTATCTGGAAGGCGGTGAAGCGTCCATGATCTGCAGTTCCGGCATGGGAGCGATTACGACGACGCTCCTGTCCCTAGCCGACGCCGGCGACCACATCCTGGCCAACAGCAATTTGTACGGCGAAACGCTGGAAATTCTGGACGTCATCAAGCGGTACGGCATCGAATCGACGTGCGTTGACTTTACCGATATAGAAGCTGTACGGAAGGCCGTGCAGGCAAACACGAAGATCGTCTATACGGAAGTCATTTCCAATCCGACCATGGCCGTCGTAGACGTAGAGGCCGTGGCCCGCATCGCCCACGACTGCGGCGCTAAGCTCGTCGTAGACAATACGTTTACGACGTCGACGGTCATCAAGCCCATCGATTTCGGCGCAGACGTGACGATCAACAGCCTGACCAAATTTATGAACGGTCACAGCGACATCGTCGGCGGCTCGGCTACGGCGTCGAAGGATATCGTCGACAAGGCCTGCAAGCTGCAGGCCCTCCTGGGATGCACTCTCGACCCGTTTTCGTCCTATTTATGCGAACGGAGCCTGCGGACCCTGGACCTGCGCATGGAACGGCAGCTGAAAAACGCCGAAGCCTTGGCGAAAGCCCTCGACGAGCATCCCTGCGTGCTGAAGGTCAACCATCCCAGCCTGCCGACCCATCCCCAGCATGATATTGCCAAGCGCTTGTTTGCCAAGGGATACGGCGCCATGCTCAGCTTTGAAATGCCCGAAGACCGGGAAAAAATCAACGCCTTCATGCGCCGCCTGCACATTGCCAAATACGCCATGACCCTGGGCGGCTACGCGACGACCCTGTCCTACCCCATCTTGTCGTCCCATGCGTCCGTTCCCAGGGACATACGCTTGAAAATGGGTATTACAGACGGCTTGATGCGGGTGTCCGTCGGCCTGGAAGACGTCCAGGATTTGATTGCCGACTTTACGCAGGCGCTGAGCGTCTTTGAAAAATAAGGCGGCGAGGAGGAATTACTATGTCAACGTATCGAAATATGACTGTCGGCCTGGCCCTCATTCCCATCATTACGCTGATTATCAGCTTAGTCATCGCCCTGAATTTTCTGGGCGCAGGCCCCCATATCCCCCTGGTCTTTTCGACGGCCATTGCCTGTCTCGTAGCCTTAAAGGCTGGGTACAAATGGGACGATATTGAAAAATTTATGCTCGAAACCATGTCCGACGGCCTGCAGGCTTTGGTCATCCTGCTCATCGTCGGGATCTTGATCGGTACCTGGATTATATCGGGCGTCGTGCCGACGATGATCTACTACGGCCTGCTCATCATTTCGCCTACGGTATTTCTGGCTATGTCCTACGTCCTCACGTCTATCGTAGCCTTTGCCACGGGGAGCTCGTGGAGCACTGCCGGTACCGTCGGCATTGCCCTGGTCGGTATCGGTCAGGCCATGAATATCCCCTTGGAAATGGTCGCCGGGACCGTCGTCGCCGGAGCCTATTTCGGCGATAAGATGTCGCCCCTGTCCGATACGACCAACCTCGGCGCGGCTATCAGCGGGGCCCAGCTCTTCGAGCACATCAAGCACGTCGTCTATCCCCTCGTGCCCAGCTTTATCATCACCTTGGTCCTCTATGCCGTCCTGGGCTTTCAATACGGCGGCGCAAGCATTGACAACGAAGGCATCGACGCAATTTTGAACGGATTATCCCGTATCTTCGTCATCAATCCCATCATGCTCATTCCGCCTCTCGTCGTCATCGTGTCGGTCATCAAGAAAATGCCGGCTATTCCCGGCCTGTTCATCAGCGCCTTTATTGCGGCCCTGCTGGCTATGGGCATACAAGGCGCCAGCCTGTCCGACGTCATCAGCGTGGCTTTTTCCGGCTACGAATCCCACTCCGGCTCGGAAGTCATCGACAGCCTGCTGAGCCGCGGCGGCATGGTCAGCATGGGCTCTATCATCGCCCTGGTCCTCGTAGCCATGGGCTTCGGCGGCATCATCCAGAAGTCGGGTATGCTGCCCCTGCTGCTGGATAAGGTTCTGACCATCGCCAAGGGCGTAGGCGGACTCATTTGCGCGACCGTGCTGACCGGCGTCATCGCCGAAATGCTTATGGGAAGTCAGTATCTGTCGGTCATCGTGACGGGCAGCATGTATAAGGATCGCTACGCCGAAAAGGGCCTAGCTCCGAAGAATCTGTCCCGCTGCGTCGTCAATTCCGGCTGCACCGTCAGCCCCCTCGTGCCGTGGAGTAACTGCGGCGCCTTCATGGCGGCTACGCTGGGCGTCGCGACCTTGTCCTATGCGCCCTTTGCCTTCTCGTGCTATTTGACGCCTATTATCTCCATTATTATCGGCTTCATCGGCTTTACGATCGAACGCATCCCGCCGGCGCAGCCTGAGACCTAGTACTTATATTGAACCAGCCCCGTCTACCTGACTATGCTGTCGGATAGGCGGGGCTGGCTGCTTATGGCGCGATGCGCACCTGCACCTCGTAGGTACAATGCTGAATTTCATAAAAGTTGTCTTCATATTCGTCGGCGACGACCAGGTGGGAAGACGGGCTGCCTTCAAAATACGTTTTGAACCAAGTATTGCTGCAAGTTTCCGACAAAAGCTTTACGCGGAAGCAGAAATAGTCCCCGCCCGGTATTTCCCGGATATAGGGATGGGAAAAGGCCGGCTTTTCTTTGATGTACATGAAGTAATACAAGGCGGATATTTCGTTCTGCAGCAGCCGATGGAAGTCCAGAATGTAGCCGTTTTGGCGGAGCATGGGAAGCTGATTGAAGGGTGTCTTGCTCTGTGCCTCCGTCAGCCTGTAGCCCGCCGCGCCGTATATTGGCTCTCCCGGATAAATCGGCGCAGCGAGAACATAGCGAGTTTCAAAGGTCTTTTTGAAGGGAATATCGGGAAAAGCATTTTCCTTCAGATAGTTGTAATACGATACGTACCAATCTATCGTATCGACCGTGTCCTGCAGCGCTTCGATTTTTCTTTGCAGAGCTTCTTTGTGTTGCGTTAGTAGCTTCGTCAGATGTTCCGTGCCTCCGCCGTCTAATGCTATGCGGATTTCCGTCAGGGGCAGGCCCAGCTTTTGCAGGTACTTAATGCGCTCAATGTAATGAATTTGGTCGTACGTATACTGGCGATAGCCGTTTTGCTCGTTGACCTTCGCCAGCCGGCAAAGACCTATTTTGTCGTAATACCGCAAGGTCTGCGTAGAAATATCGAGAAGAGACGACACCTCGCCGATGTAGTAGTATTTTTCTTTCATAGATAGCTCCGTCCTTTACAATCGTTGATTTTATTATAGAAAATGTAAGAATATTTGTATAGATATATGTGTTATGCGAGAAACTAATGCATTAAAAAGGAATAATGTGTATACTATAAGTATCATGGATTACCAGAATGTATAATTTGAAATGAAAGAGGAATGACTATGGCTAATAAAAATAGCGTAAATATTGGATTTGAAGAAAAAATTTGGAATGCAGCTTGTGTACTGCGCGGTAATATTGACGCGTCGGAATATAAATCTGTCGTATTAGGACTTATTTTTTTGAAATACATTTCTGATTGTTTTGAGAAAAAATATAATGAATTGGTCGAAGAAGGTGCGGGATTCGAAGAAGACAGGGATGAATATATTTCGGAAAATATCTTCTTTGTTCCTGAAAACGCTCGTTGGAACGTCATTTCTGCGGCAGCCCACAAGGAAACAATCGGCGTCGTTATAGACGAAGCTATGAAAAGCATAGAAAAAGAGAATAAGAAGTTAAAAGGTATATTGCCTAAGAATTTTGCCCGTCCTGAATTGGATAAACGGCGTCTGGGCGATGTAGTAGATTTATTTTCCAATGTAAAAATGGTAGATTCTGGAAGTGAAAAAGATATTTTAGGCAGAACGTATGAATATTGCTTAGCAAAGTTTGCAGAGCAAGAAGGCAAATTGGCAGGGGAATTTTATACCCCCGCTTGCGTGGTAAAAACGTTGGTTGAAGTATTACAGCCGTTCAATGGACGCGTGTACGATCCTTGCTGTGGTTCGGGCGGCATGTTTGTCCAATCGGCAAAATTTATCGAAAACCATGGCGGGAATATTAATAAAATATCTGTCTACGGACAGGATTCCAATCCGACGACATGGAAAATGGCGCAGATGAATTTAGCTATTCGCGGCATCGAAGCGGATTTAGGAAGATTTAGTGCAGATACGTTTTTTAACGACTGCCACCCGCAGTTAAAAGCGGATTTTATAATGGCAAATCCTCCCTTTAATCTTTCCGATTGGGGCGTTGATAAGTTGCGTGACGACGTTCGCTGGAAATACGGCGTGCCGCCGGCAGGAAACGCTAACTTTGCCTGGCTTCAGCACATGATTTGGCATTTAGCGCCTAACGGCCGTATCGGTATGGTATTGGCAAACGGCTCGTTATCCTCTCAATCTGGCGGCGAAGGAGAAATCCGGAAACGGATCATTGAAGACGACTTAGTAGATTGTATAGTCGCCATGCCGGGACAGCTGTTTTATACGACGCAGATTCCCGTATCTTTATGGTTTCTATCTAAAAACAAGAAACAAAAAGGAAAAACCCTGTTTATCGATGCCAGAGATATGGGGAGCTTAGTTACAAGAAAACTTCGGGAATTGGATGATGCCAAGGATATCAAAAAGATTGCCAATACGTATCATGCCTTTGTCGACGGTACGTTGGAGGATGAAAAGGGATTTTGTGCTGTCGTAACGACGGAGGATATTGCGAAGCAAGATTATATTTTGACGCCTGGACGGTATGTAGGCATTAAAGAGCTGGAAGAAGATACAGAACCGTTTGAAGAAAAAATGGCGCGTCTTACGACAGAATTGTCTGGACTATTTAAAGAATCCCATAGATTAGAGGAAGAGATTAAGAAACAATTAGGAGCGATTGGATATGATATATGATTTTCATGAATAGACTGTAGTATAAAAAATAAGGAGATAATATTTTGCGATTAAAAGATGTTTGTGAAATAAATAAAAGAACATATTCTGTTAAGGAAAAGTGGTCAGTAATTTATTACCTTGATACTCAAAATATTAATAAAGGTCAAATTAATGAAGTAAAGAGATATAATACGGAATGGGAAAAAATACCAAGTCGGGCAAAACGCAAAGTGAGTAAAAATGACATTCTGTATTCAATGGTAAGACCAAATCAACAACATTATGGAATCATTCAATCAGAAAAAGAAAATTTTCTGGTTTCAACAGGATTTGCTGTAATTACTGTGAATGAAAATATAGCTGATCCCTATTTTATTTATTATTTTCTTACACAAGCGCAAGTTATAGAGTATTTACAAAATATTGCAGAACAAAGTACTTCAACGTATCCTGCAATTAGACCTTCAGATATTGAAGAACTTGCAATAGATTTGCCTGATTTAGAAAAACAAAAGAGAATAGGTAAGTTTTTGAGATCTATTGATGAAACAATAAATGTAAAGAAAAACATAAACGATAATTTACAGCAACAAGCACAGGCTCTATACAAGTCATGTTTTGTTGATTTTGATCCATATGATGGAATAATGCCTTCCGATTGGATTATTGGTACCGTTGACGATCTTGCAAAAGAAATTGTATGTGGTAAAACGCCATCAACGAAGATCTCCGAGTATTATGGATCAGAAATTCCGTTTATTACGATTCCTGATATGCACGGAAAAATTTATGTCATGACAACAGAACGATACCTGTCAATGTATGGAGCAAATTCTCAACCCAAAAAGACTTTGCCTAAAAATTCCATTTGCGTTAGCTGTATTGGTACAGCAGGTCTTGTCTCGCTTGTGGCATCCGAAAGTCAGACAAACCAGCAGATAAACTCTATAATCCCCAAAGATGATTATTCCCCGTATTACATATATCTGTTGATGCGAACGCTTTCAGAAGTTATAAATAAATTGGGACAAGGCGGTAGCACTATTGTAAATCTTAATAAGGCACAGTTTGGAAAAATCCAGGTGATGATTCCAACGGTTGCTTCTATGAGAAAATTTGATAAAACAGTTTCTCCTTTATTTTCGGTGATTCTTGAAAATCAAAAGGAAAATATTTATCTGTCATCACTGCGAGATACCCTTCTTCCTCGATTGATGTCCGGCGAGCTGGATGTCTCTGACATCCAGCTCTAAGCCGCTAAATTATCGTTAATCTTACGTGACATAAAAGGAGTTTGAAGTGAAATCAGAAAATAGTGAACTAGATCTTTCAAATGCCCATAAATATGCATTTCAAAATAAGCCGTATCTTTTACATGACAGTATATGTGGCTGTTACCACTGTTTAAAAATTTTTTCTCCCATTGAAATTACTAGGTATGCAGATGATTATGGTATAGGTACAGCTATATGCCCTTATTACGGTGTGGATGCTGTTATTGGAGAAAGTTCTGGACTACCTATTACTAAAGAGTTTTTAGAAAAAATGCATAATAAGTGGTTTTGATGTAAAAAATCTCTCAACAGCGGTGAGAGAATTAGTAAAAGAACTGCCGCTGCTCGTCGTTCTCTTATTACTGAAAGGAGAAATGGCGATGAAAGAACAACTGATTTGCGAGATTCAGCAGAAGATGTTGCCCTATCTTAATAACGAACAATTACTTCAGCTAAAAATCGTATTGGATCAAGCATTTTACGGAGTAACCGTCAATACAGAAGAAATAAGAGCGGCAGTAGACGAATGCAATACCGTAGAGTTATTTGTTTCCGCTAAACGTATTGAAGGATGTTCGGAAAAAACATTGACATATTATAGTAAGACGATTGACGTTATGCTGGAAACTATCGGCAAAACGGCGCAGCAAATAACGACAGAAGATTTGCGGAACTATTTGATTACGTATCAAGTGGAGAGAGGCTCCAGCAAGGTTACGATTGACAATATTCGCCGTATTTTATCAAGCTTTTTTTCGTGGCTGGAAGACGAAGATTATATAATTAAAAGCCCTATCCGACGGATTCATAAGGTGAAAACGGCAAAAATTGTCAAAGACACGTATAGCGATGAAGCGCTGGAGCTTATGCGTGATAACTGTACGAATCTACGGGATTTAGCTCTTGTCGATTTATTGGCATCGTCGGGAATGCGTGTAGGCGAGTTAGTGTTGCTGAATCGGGACGATATAGATTTTAATGAACGGGAATGTGTCGTTTGCGGAAAGGGAAATAAAGAACGGTTAGTATATTTTGACGCAAGGACGAAAATTCATTTGCAAAATTATTTGCAAAGTCGGACAGACACAAATCCTGCATTATTTGTGTCTTTGAAAATACCTCATAATCGCCTTATGATCGGCGGTGTAGAAGCCTGCTTGAGACGATTAGGACAACGAATACGCCTTACAAAGGTGCATCCTCATAAATTCCGGCGTACCTTTGCGACGACGGCTATTGATAAAGGGATGCCCATAGAGCAAGTACAACACTTGCTAGGACATCAGAAAATTGATACGACGCTGCATTATGCTATGGTGAAACAACAGAATGTAAAGTTAGCACATAGAAAGTATATTGGGTAGAAAGGGTAAAGAAATATGGAAAAGGCAAAGAGAATTTTAAAGCCGTTAGGAGAAGTCACCGAATTTATGACAAAAGGAATTGCTCCTAAATATACTGAGAATGAGACAGAAAATACGATTAAGGTATTAAATCAACGATGCAATCGTAATTTTCAAATATCATATAAAGAGGCGCGTTTACATGATAAATCTTTAAGGAAAGTTTCTGAAGAAAAACTATTGAAACCTGGAGACGTGCTTATTAACTCTACTGGTACTGGGACAGCTGGTCGTGTAGCTCAAGTTTGGCAAATTCCGGCTACTACTACGTTTGATGGTCATATGATTTTATTAAGGCCTACGAAAGAAATAGATCCGTTATACTATGGGTATGCTATTAAAGCACAACAAAAACAAATAGAGTCATTGGCAGAAGGGTCTACAGGACAAACAGAAATTAATCGAAAAAGATTGCAGGAAGAAATTATAATTAATTTTCCAATAAATATAAGTAAACAACGAAAAGTTGGAATGATTTTATTTAATATTGATAAAAGAATTAAGATAAACGCTGCAATAAACGATAATTTAGCGGCTTAGAGCTGGATAGCGGAGACATCAATTTTGCCTGACATTAACTTTGGAAGGAGCTCATCTCGAATAGATGCAAGCCTGTTGTTTTCTTCCTGATTCGAGACAATGGCAGCCGCCATGGGTGCAATGAGAGCATTAAAGCAATCCAAAGTCTCCTTATCAGGCAAAAGGAGTTCGAGCGCCTTTACGCGATCTCTGGGCAACTCTGTCTGACCAGTGCTTCCTATATGAAGCGATTCAATTTCTTTTTCATGTTGGGTTCCCCACAACCCAATATAGAAAATCATACTTTCTGTTGCTGGCCGGACAATCGTAACATGAGAATCAACAGTAAGATTATGCGGCTGAAACCAAACCTGCGCTGCTCTCCCCAAAGTGCCATTGCCAGTTGAGTTAATTAGCAAATCTCCAAATCGAAGCCACTTATCATTGATGACTTTCGGCCTATGGGCTCGCGCAAAAGAAAGATCAATCATGTGATTGCGAATGCACTTCTGATTAATTACAATTTGGTCGGTATCATCCGCATATTTTGGAGTTATACCTCGACTTAACAGTGATGTAATGTCTTCTAAAGTGACATTCTCCCATTTGTCCGGTGCAGTGCCCCCGAATGGAATATAATCAACAAACCATGATCTAAAAATCGCAACGGCTTGCTGCTGTAAATTATCGTTTTTCTCTTATTTTAGTAGGATATTATGCATTTAGTATAGAAAACATATTTTATAGAGACTTTATTTTAACCTAAGAAATGCAGGAGTGAGGGCCATGGCAGGATATTATACGGAATCGAACTATGAAAATGCAGTGCTGCAATTACTAAGCGGACAGCTAGGGTATACGTATGTCTATGGGCCAGAGGTAGAGCGGGAATACGAGTCTCCTTTTTATGAAGATAGCTTATGGCCTGCATTGCGGCGGATTAATCGTCACTTACCAGAGTGTGCTATACATGAGGCTGTTACTAAAGTTAGGAACATTGAAAATGGTACTTTACTGCAAAAGAATATTCTTTTTATGAATTATTTGCAAAATGGTGTTCCTGTGACATATTTTGCCGACGGAGAAGAAATATCTACGTTAGTTACTCTCCTTGATTTTGAACATCCTGCTAATAACGATTTTGTTGTTGCTAATCAATGGACTGTCGTAGAGTATTCTACAAAAAGAATCGACGTCATATTATTTATCAATGGATTGCCTTTGGTAGTCATTGAATTAAAATCCCCGACAAGGGAAGAAACCGACGCGTCGGCGGCATATCGGCAGCTGCGCAATTATATGCATGAAATTCCGTCTTTATTTGTGTACAACGCTATCTGTGTCATGAGTGATATGACCGTATCAAAAGCGGGAACGATTACGTCTGATGAAGAGCGTTTTATGGAATGGAAAACCATCGACGGTAATTATACGAATACGCAGTATGTGTCCTTTGAAGTATTCTTTGAAGGGATGTTTGAAAAAAATCGATTGCTGGATGTTATACAGAATTTTATTTGTTTTAATGAAGATGAAGAAGAAAAGAAAACGTTTAAAATTTTAGCGGGATATCATCAATATTTTGCTGTAAAAAAAGCTATTGAATCTACTAAAAAAGCCGTGGCAACAGATGGGAAAGGCGGCGTATTTTGGCATACTCAGGGAAGCGGGAAATCGTTGTCTATGGTTTTTTATGCCCAGTATTTGCAGAACGCGTTGAATAGCCCGACGATTGTAGTTATTACTGACCGTAATGATCTTGACGATCAATTATATAGTCAATTTATTCGGTGCCGGCGTTTTCTGCGACAGACTCCTGCACAGGCAACAAGTAGAGATGACTTGAAAACTTTGCTCAAAGACAGGCAAGCTAACGGTATTATTTTTACGACTATGCAGAAATTTACAGAAAGCGGAAGCGCCCTTTCTGAGCGAAAAAATATCATTGTCATGGTAGACGAAGCTCATCGCGGACAGTATGGATTGAATGAAAAAGTGATTGCCCGTCAAGATGATACGGGAAAGATCATTGCCAAAACAATTATTGGAACCGCTAGAATTATTCGGGATAATTTACCGAACGCTACATATATTGGCTTTACCGGTACACCGATATCGGCGAAAGATAGAAATACGCGCGAAGTTTTTGGCGATTATATCGATGTTTACGATATGACCCAAGCCGTAGAAGATGGGGCGACCAGGCCTGTTTATTACGAAAGCCGCGTCATTCATCTAAATTTAGATGAGAAGATTTTAAAAATGATTGATGATGAATACGATAGGGTAGCGGAAACGGCGTCCCCTTATGTAGTAGAAAGAAGTAAAAAAGAATTAAGTCAAATGGACGCTATATTAGGGGCTGATCAAACAATACATTCTCTGGTCAGCGATATGATTACCCATTATGAAGAGAATCGCGCACAGTTATTGACTGGGAAAGCGATGATAGTCGCTTATTCTCGACCTATTGCTATGAAGATATACCGGCAAATATTAGCCATGAGGCCGGACTGGAAAGAAAAAGTGCATGTAGTCATGACACAAGGAAATAATGATCCTGAAGAGTGGCGGGACGTTATTGGAAATAAATCGTATAGAGATGAGCTGGCAAAACGGTTTAAAGATGATGATTCTTCTATGAAAATTGCTATCGTCGTCGATATGTGGCTTACTGGATTTGATGTGCCGTCTTTAGCAACAATGTATATATACAAACCCATGAAAGGGCATAACCTTATGCAGGCGATTGCTCGTGTGAATCGAGTGTTCAAAGATAAAGAAGGCGGCTTAATTGTTGATTACGTAGGGATTGCATCGGCCTTGAAACAGGCGATGAATGATTATACGGTACGAGATAGAAAAAATTACGGTAATACGGATATTAGCAAAGTAGCATATCCGCGATTTCTTGAAAAATTATCTGTATGCAGAGATTTCTTCCATGGCTTTAATTATTTAATGTTCATGACCGGCGATGATTTGGAAAAAGCAAAAGCGATTACAGGCGGAGTGAATTTTATCTTAGGTAAAAGTCAAAAAGAGAGTGATGTACCAGAAAAAGAACGAGTGCAATATGTTTATATAAAGGAAGCTTTATTATTAAAACAGGCATTGTCTTTGTGCAGTAGCCTTGTCGATAAGAAGATGCGCTTGGAAGCGGCATATTTTGAAGCCGTTCGTGTAATGCTTGTGCGTTTGGCCGCGAGAGGAACAGGGGAAAAGATTACTCTTCCTGAATTAAATAATAAAATAAATGCTTTGCTGAAAGAAAGTATAAAAAGCGACGGCGTCATAAATCTTTTTTCAGATATAGATACGGAGTTTTCATTATTTGACCCTAAATTTTTGGAAGAAGTAGGAAAGATGAAAGAGAAAAATTTAGCGGTTGAATTATTGAAACGCTTGATTTCTGAACAAGTATCTGTATATCGTAAAACGAATGTGGTAAAATCAGAAAAATTTTCCGAGATTATTCAGGGTACGATGCGAAGATATTTAAACGGTATGCTGACTAATGAAGAAGTAATACAAGAGTTGTTAAATTTAGCTAGAAACATACAAAATGCGCAGAAGGAAGGGGAAGAATTACATTTAAATGCCGATGAAATGGCGTTTTATGATGCGTTGACTAAGCCGCAAGCGATAAAAGATTTTTATGAGCACGATCAATTAATTGCTCTCACGAAAGAGCTGACAGAACTTTTACGGAAAAATCGAACCATTGATTGGCAGAAAAAAGAAAGCGCAAGAGCTAGCATGCGAAAGATGGTAAAACGTCTCCTGAAAAAATATGGATATCCGCCGGAAGGCAGAGAAGATGCTGTGAAAACTGTTATGTTGCAGTGCGAGTTATGGACAGATAATACGGATTTTTAAGTAAATACAGGTATGTGGAGTGAAACGTATGGCAATACCGAAATATAATGAATTTATGCCGACTATCATAACGTGCTTGAGTGATGGAAATAGGCATACGACAAAAGAATTAATAACATTTTGCGCCAATGCATTTCAACTTACTGAAGAGGAACGGCAACGCCGATTACCTACGGGGCGTCAGTCTGTATTGGCAAATCGCGTAGGTTGGGCGAAAACATATTTGAAAAAAGCCGGGCTCATTGAGAATCCAGTAAGGTCAACATATTGCCTGACCCAGCGTGGAAAAGAGGCTTATCAACAAGGCGTAGAGAATATTACAGTAGAATATTTACGGCGATTTGACTCATTTAATGCATTTATCAGTAACGATACAACGCAAAATATAGTAGTAAGTAATGACAATACCAATGATGAAGAAATAACTAAGAGCCCGCAAGAAATATTGGAAAATGCAATTAAGCAAATAAATCACTCATTGGCGGATGAATTATTAACGGAAATTATGAAGATTTCTTCATCAGATTTCGAGAGTTTAGTAGTTCGGCTATTAATTAAAATGGGGTATGGTTCCATGCAGCTAAATGCCAATGCCGTAACTAAAAAATCTGGTGATGAAGGGATTGACGGTATCGTGACGGCAGACAAGTTTGGATTTGATTCTATCTATATTCAAGCTAAAAAATGGAATACAGATACAGTTGTCAGTCGTCCGGAAATTCAAAAATTTTTAGGAGCTCTCGTTGGACAGGGCGCAACAAAAGGCGTATTTATTACGACGGCAAAATTTTCTTCTGGAGCTTATGAATATGCTAAAAAACAGCTTAATACAAAAATCGTACTCATCGACGGCGTTCGCTTGACTAATTTGATGATAGAGTATAACCTTGGTGTTTCTGTTATTGAGTCGTATGAAATAAAGCGAATAGATTACGATTTCTTTAATGAAGATATTTAAAAGGAGTTTCTCATGAATTCAATTTGCCCATGGGCCTTAGGCGACCCGTTGCTGCGGGAGTATCACGATACGGAATGGGGCGTGCCTTGTCATGACGATACGATGTTGTTTGAGCTGCTGTGCCTCGAAGGGGCGCAGGCTGGATTGTCGTGGCTGACGATTTTGAAGCGGCGCGAGGGGTATCGTAAGGCGTTTCGGAATTTTTCTATACCGGCCTGCGCGGCGCTGACTGACGGCGAGCTGGAGGAGATTCGTCTTCATGGCGATGTGATTCGCAATCGCCTGAAAATTGCTTCGGTGCGGAAGAATGCCCGCGTCGTACAGGAGATTCAGCAGGAGTTCGATTCCTTCGATGCTTATGTCTGGCATTTTACGGAAGGGAAGCAGATTCGCAACGCTTGGAACGATCAGGGAGACATGCCGGCTCAGTCGGAATTGTCGGAGCGCATCAGCAAGGATTTAAAGAAGCGGGGCGCGTCCTTCGTCGGGCCGGTGATTATGTATTCCTTTTTGCAGGCCGCCGGCGTGCTGAACGACCATATTGCGTCTTGTCCTTGCGGCGATGGGGTGTATTAAATAAAGAAGGTGCAGCATATGAAGCTATTGATACTGATGGTAGTATGTTTATGCGTCTGGATTTGCGGCAGTGCGGTGTCACATGCGACCTATGAGGAATACGATGCAGGGTATGCGAAGGGCTATGAAGATGCCTGCATGGGCTTGTGGGACGAGTGGCCGGATTACGGCTCAGAAGATTTTAAAATCGGCTATGCCGATGGGCAGGGAGAGCGGCGTGACGAATTGGATGCGGCTCATGACGATGGCTATTCTGTCGATGAATACGATGACGGCGATAGTGATGAATGGTAAATAATATACAAAAGCCTCGGAGCTTTGATGTGACCCCAAAAAGTTAGACTTTAGTAACGAGGTAGTTTTTGCTATCTCGTTACTTTTTTATGCTGCGGACAAGGAAAGCCTGTATTGGACAGGACTCTTCCAGCCTAGTTGAGCCTGTGAAAAAATCTCTGTAAACATAGATCTTCTATGATACTCGGTAAGCTGAAAGCGAATTTGAGAACTTTCAGCTCATGGTTTATATATAACAACACATGCTGAACATGTCAAGTACAGACAGGATTTTCGCCTGCTTTTGCCAGCTATGCGTTACTCTGGGAGTCGGCCTTCGTACATTATGCTCAGTTCCCCATACACCTGTCCCCAGTTTCGGATTGGCATGGTCCATTTTTTGGTGGCTTCAAACGTCGCCAGATACAGGGCTTTTAAAAGCGCTGTATCGCTTGGAAATACGCTTCTCTGACGGTTCAGCTTCCGGTAGGTGGAATTCAGGGATTCGATGGCATTGGTCGTGTAAATCACTTTTCTTACGTTCATGGAAAACTTGAAAATTGGGCAGATGGCATCCCAGTTTTGCTTCCAACTTTTCATGGAATTCGGATATTTTACAGACCATGTTTTGGTTACCCTTTCCAGAGATTCCAAAGCCTGTTCTTCAGACGGAGCCTGATAAATAGTCTTTAAATCATTGGCAAAAGGCTTACGATCCTTGTCTGCTACATATTTCAGCGTGTTTCGTACCTGATGTACGATGCAGCGCTGGTATTCCGTGTTAGGATAGGCTGCGGCGATGGCTTCTTTGATCCCGCTCAGGCCATCGGCACAGAGAATCAGGATATCTTTTACCCCGCGATTTTTCAATTCATTCAGCACGGAAAGCCAATATTTTGCGCTCTCATTGTCTCCGACCTGAATCGTCAGAACTTCTTTTTGTCCGTCTATGTTGATTCCCAGAATGACGTAGGCTGCCAGCTTCCGGATCACTCCGTTATCCCGGACAGAATAATGAATGGCATCAATATAGAGGACAGGATACACTTCCGACAGCGGGCGTTTCTGCCAGTCTTCAATTTGAGGCAGGATTTTATCGGTTACATCGGAAATGAAGCCTTCGGAAGCCTCAAATCCATAGATATCCTCTAACGTTTCTGAAATTTGCCGGGTCGTCATTCCCTTGGCATACATGGAGATAATTTTCTGGTCGATAGAAGAGATATCTTTTTGCCGTTTACGGACCACCTGCGGTTCGAACGTGGAGTTGCGGTCCTGCGGTACCTGGATATCTACGGTACCATACCGGCTGTTGACCCGCTTTCTCTTATACCCATTGCGGTAATCCTCGCTGTCAGACCGCTGGGATTTCTGATAGCCAAGGTGTTCGTCCATCTCGGTTTCCATCATTTCTTTGATGGTACCGCCCAGCAGGTCTTTCAGTGCTTCCTGAATATCTTCTGCGGATTGAATGTCATATTCTTGAAACAGTTGTTGAATAATGCTGCGTTTTCCTTCGGTCATAATGACCTTATGTACCGGTTTCTTTTCTCTTGCCATGATACTAAGCCTCCTATGATTTAGATTGTATCATAGAAGACCTATACCTGGCAGTTATTTACAGAAAAAGCTTCACATAGTCGCCTAGTTTTTCTTTGATTCTTTGTTCGTTATAGTATTTGATATACTGTTCGATGGCTGATTTCAATTCTTCGTAACTATAGTACACGACACCATAGTACATTTCCTGTTTCAGTAGGCCGAAGAAGTTCTCCATCACGGCATTATCCAGACAGTTGCCTTTCCGGGACATGCTTTGAAAAATCCGCTCTTGCTTGAGCTTACGGACGTACGCCTTCATTTGGTATGCCCAACCCTGGTCGGAATGGAAGGTTCGGCGATAGGGGCAATCCGCCGTGATGCGGATCGCTTCCGCCTGTGCTTCTAATATATTTTCGGCCGAAGGACGGTTCCCTATTCTATAGCTGATGATTTCTCCATTGAACATATCCATAAAGGGATCCAGATACAGCTTATGCTGCGTCAGATGCCCTTGGGCATCCACTTCATAGTATTTAAATTCTGTCGTATCTGTTGTGATTTTCTGATGGGGAACCGTCGTGTGGAAGCGACGGCGTATTCTATTGGGAGCGATGGTTCCCACCTTACCTTTGTAAGAGCTGTATCTGCGACTCTTTCGCGTAAAACAAGTGACCTGAAGGCTTAGCTTTTGCATGATGCGCTGCACCTTCTTCTTATTCACGCACCATCCCTGATTGGTAAGCTCACCCGTGATTCGCCGATAGCCATAGGTGGTATGCTGTTTGCAAAGTTCCTGTATGGTATCTTCTAATTCTTTGTCCGGATTTTCGCGGCCAACGCGTTTCTGCCAGTACATGTAGGTTGACTTTGCCATGCCGGTGTAGGAGAGGAGATCTTTTAGTTTGAATTGTCCTCGGAGACTGAAGATGACGTTCGCAACCCTCTCCGTTTTGCTTCGTCCTCTAACCGCAGTCTCCTCAGTTCTTTTAAAACTGCATTCTCTATACGGAGCTTGAGAAGTTCATCCTCTAATTCCTTGACGTGCTCTGCGCGGGTGTCAACCTCCGTATGCTGAACTTGTGCTTCTGTTTCTCTTGATTGCGATGTACTCAATGTCTTCTTCCTGCCTTTCCTATGCGGTCTTAACGCATCCGGCCCAGCTATTTTAAAGTCATTTACCCATCTGACAAGTAGCGACGGATTGTTGATTCCCATTTGAAGAGCCAGTTCCTGATACGAGAGTTCGCTTGTTAAGTAAGACTCTACCACAGAAAGCTTTTCTTCGAAAGAGTATTCTTTCCGGGATCGAGATCGTTTTAAACCGGTATCCCCCAATTTTTTGTAAGCAGCAACCCATTTTCTTAACTGGTAACTGTCCGGCATGCCATGTTTTTGTGAAATGGAAGCATAGCTTCCCTGATTGTCCAGGTATTCTAATACCAGTTGCTTCTTAAATTCGTAACTGTGTTTCGCCATAAAAAAACTGACCTCCAATCGTTAGATTTTTGGTCTAACATTTGGGGGTCAGTTCACTTCATGAAGACTCCGAGGCTTTTTAATAAGAAATAGGTTATGTTATTTTACTGTAATTTTACATTTGAAAATTGCATAATTCTTCTTTTTTGGTATTTTCTTATGGTACAATGTGTAATATACAGGAGATGAAAGGGATATTCAAGATGTGCTGTACCATGCCGGTATAACGCAATTTGTTATTTTTTTTTCGACAGAGAGGTGAAGAAATATGAAGGGCTGGTTAGTTATAATGATGTGCGCCGTATGCTTTCTGATGGGCAATCTTTCCTTTGCCATGACGTCTCCTTTGGGGATGGGGCCATCGCCCGCTTGGGGGAGCGGTATGCCGGCGTTAGAGTCCTTTGACGACGATGACTGGGACGACGACCGCTGGGAAGACGACGATGACTACTGGGATGACGATCGTTGGGAAGATGACGATGACGACGATTGGGACGACGACCGCTGGGAGGATTAAGACCTGAGCTTCTTGCAGCGTATATCTTTGCGTTAGATAGTAAACTATATTGACATGACATCATATGTTCGTATATGATGTTGCCGTAGGCATTGCACACGCAACGGCAGGCGGTTATATCGCCCCTATCCATTTCGAATGAATGGGGGTGATGCCCATGAACGAGACAAACGTAACACTATTACTTTTGATTCTCTTAGTGGTACTTTTACAAAAGAAATAACCGCCCATAGCGTCCAAACTTTAGGCGGTTAAATCTTGCTTAATGTAGGGGCTATAACCGTTTGTCGGTGTAATGCCTCGTTTTTTATTTCACCTTCATTATACTGAGTATTGAAAGAGCCGTCAAGAAAAAAAACGAAGACTGCTGATACATGCGGAAATGTTTATGTATGACAGCGTAAAATAATTGTGGGAAAACTTTAGTGTACAAAAGTTGAAGAATATATAACGTAACGGGAATGCTAGTTCAGCACGTTGCTGTATGCTGTCTATAACGTAACTATAGTAGTAATATTAACAGGTTAAGAGAACCATCAAAAATGGCCTGTCAAAAAAATTCCCACAACAACTTTACACTATCTTATGTATTCAATTACTTGACAAGTCCTATGGAATCGGGTACAATAATGTCTGTTAACGGGACGTGGCGCAGCTTGGTAGCGCGCTTCCTTGGGGTGGAAGAGGTCGCGAGTTCAAATCTCGCCGTTCCGACCAGCATAAAAGCCTTTGTTCAGAGCGTTGGACGAAGGCTTTTCTTGTTTTTGCAATACGCATCGTTTGGCGAAAGGGGAAACGGTCATGCAGGTAAAACGCGTATTAGCTGCCGTATGCTGCTGTTGTTGCCTGGCTGGCGGAGCAGTTCAGGCCAGCGAGGAATTTCATGATGTGAAGACTCCCGTCGTAGGAGCGGAATTTCCTGTCGAAGAGCCCGCAGTAAAACCGAATATTCAAGAACGGACGAAGGCTATATTAGATGAGTATAACGACCCGAAACGGCCGAAAACCCATCATGGCGTCGAACTGGGCCACGTGTATATTCCTAAGGGTACGCCGCTCATGCTGGCGCTGCAAGAGCCGATCAGCTCGAAGACCAGCAAGGAGGGCAAGGCCTTTAAGCTGAAGAACCTGGAAGACGTAGTCGTCAATGACGTCGTCGTCATTCCGGCCGGTACGACCTGTGTCGGCAAGGTGCTGAAGGGCAGGGGAAACCGCGGCTTCGGTATGGGCGGCAAGCTGGAGCTGTCCATTGCGGCGATTAAAACGCTGAACGGCGTGACGGTTCCCTTGAACGGCTATATCAAGGGCCGGGGAAAGAAAAGCTCGACGTGGTTTGCTCCGTGGTGGATTTCGGCATTTTTGAAAGGGAAAGAGCTGAACTATAAGGAAGGGCAGCTGTTCCGCGTGACTGTGAGCCGCAATACGGACCTGAAGGTGACGGGCGACGAGCTGGGCGATGCCATGGGCTACCCTGCCGACGGCAAACCGTCTATCTACGTCAAACCGATGGAATAAATACAGGGGATAGAAAGGGGATTGTATGGATATAGTAATTCGGCCTGCGGCGCCGACAGATTTAAAGGCCGTGACGGCCATTGAAGCGGCATGCTTTCCTGCGGCAGAAGCTGCGACGGAAGAGAGCTTCCGCCAGCGGTTGGCAGCCTTTACCTATTCCTTTCTCATTGCGGAAAAGGATGGAAGGCCTATTGGATTTATCAACGGCTGCGTGACGAATAAGGACGAGCTGACCGACGATTTGTATGAATCGACGGCGCTGCACGACGACGACGCGCCGAACGTCATGGTGTTCGGTCTGGACGTGATTCCCCAGGAGCAGCATCAGGGCTTTGCCGCGGCGCTGATGAAGGCCTATATCGAAAAGGCGGAGTCGCGCCGTAAAAAGCAGATTATCCTGACCTGCAAGGAACGGCTTATCCCGTTTTACGAGCAGTTCGGCTATGAATGCCATGGGAAATCCCAGTCTACGCACGGCGGCGCCGTGTGGTACGATATGGTATTGCCCTTGCCCCGGTGAGCGGGACGTCCTATGAAACCTTAGCGATATTTCACCCTATCTCCTGTCGCATAGCGCAGATCCTATTTCTGCTGCTCATGCGGCAGGAGTTTTTTTGCGCTTGTGTTCCGTCCGGCTTATGCTGCTGGGGCAGGTATGCTATAATAAAAGATACGCAGCATTGCAGTATGTAACTTATCGATAAGGAGCGTTGTCATGAGGCCATTTGTCCATTTGCATGTCCATACGCAGTACAGCTTGTTCGACGGGCTGTGCCGCATTCCCGACATGGTTCAGAAGGCAAAAGAATTGAATATGCCCGCCGTGGCGATTACGGATCACGGCAATATGTACGGCGTCATCTATTTGTATAAAGAAGCGGTAAAGCAGGGCGTCAAGCCGATTTTAGGCTGCGAGGTCTATATGACCAAGGGCAGCCGCTTCGAGAAGAAGACGAAGGAACGGTTATGCCATCTGATCCTGCTGGCGAAGGATTTGAAGGGCTATCATAATCTGGTCAAAATCGTGTCGAAGGGCTTTGTCGACGGGGAAAACAATTACCACAAGCCCCGCGTCGACTACGACCTGCTGGAGCAGTACCATGAGGGGCTTATCGCCATGAGCGCCTGCATCGAGGGCCATATCCAGCAGAATATCCTCAACCGCGACGAAGAAGGGGCCCGGCAGACGCTGGAGCGGCTGGTGCGCATTTTCGGCAAGGACGATTTCTATCTGGAAGTGCAGAATCACGGGTTGGCGGAGGAAAAGATCGTCCGCGAGGTATTTAAGCGCTGGTCGAAGGAATATGGATTGAAGGTCGTGGCGACGAACGATTTCCATTACATTGAAAAGTCAGATGCCGGGGCGCAGGAAGTCAAATTATGCATTTCGACAGGCAGTACCCTCGAAGACCCGGACCATTTCCGCTTTGCCAACGACGAGTTTTACATGAAGAGCGGCGACGAAATGGCCGAGCTGTTTCCCGATATGCCGGAAGCGCTGGATACGACGCTGGAAATCGCCGATAAGTGCAATGTGGAGATATCCTTTGACGAACGCCATTTGCCGAAATTCCCTGTTCCCGAAGGGGAGACGGACGAGTCGTACCTGCGCAAGCTCTGCGAAGATGCCTTGCCGACGCGGTACGACCCGGTGACGCCGGAAGTGCGGGATCGCATGAATTACGAGCTGGACGTCATCAACAAGATGGGCTTTCCGTCGTACTTCCTCATCGTATGGGACTATGTCAAGTTTGCCCGCGACCACGATATACCCGTCGGCCCGGGCCGCGGCTCGGCGGCGGGCTCCGTCGTAGCGTATCTGTTAGGGATTACGGGGCTGGACCCGCTGAAATACGACCTCCTCTTTGAACGGTTCCTCAACCCGGAACGAGTGACGATGCCCGATATCGACATGGATTTCTGCTATGAAAACCGCGGCCGCATCATCGACTACGTAACGCGCAAGTACGGCAAGGAGCACGTGGCGCTGATCATCACCTTCGGAACCTTGGCCGCCCGGGCAGTCATGCGCGACGTCAGCCGGGCCCTGGCGATTCCCCTCGGCGAAGTCAACCGCTTTATGAAGCTCGTGCCGACGGAATTGGGCCTGACCATCGACAGGGCCCTGCAGATCAGCAAGGAATTCCGCCAGGAATACGAGACGAACAGTACGATTCATCATATGGTCGAAGTGAGCCGCGCCCTCGAAGGAATGGTACGCCACTCGTCGACCCATGCGGCGGGCGTCGTGATTTCCGCCGCGCCCGTAGACGATTACGTGCCTATGCAGTATTCAAAGGAAGGATATTTGACGACCCAGTACGACAAGGATCTGGTCGAAGAGCTGGGCCTGCTTAAGATGGACTTCCTGGGCCTGCGGACGCTGACCGTCATTGGCGACGCCGTCAAGCTCATCCGGCAGCAGCACGGCGTCGACATCGATATCGACGCCATTCCCCTGGACGATCAGGAGACGTGCAAACTCCTGACGGAGGGCGATACGGCCGGCGTGTTCCAGATGGAATCGTCGGGCATTACGACGCTGGTCAAGGAACTGGCGCCGAAGCATTTCGAAGACATGATTCCCCTCGTCGCCCTGTACCGTCCGGGCCCCTTGGGCAGCGGCATGGTAGAGGATTTCATTAAGGGCAGTCACGGCGAAAAGGAAATCACCTATCTTCATCCCTTGCTGGAGCCGATTTTGAAGGACACGTACGGCGTTATCCTGTATCAGGAACAGGTCATGCAGATCGCTTCCGTCATGGGCGGCTTCTCGTTGGGACAGGCAGATTTGCTGCGTCGGGCCATGGGCAAGAAGAAGGAATCGATCCTGAAAGCCCAACGGGAGAGCTTTTTGGCCGGGACGCAGAAAAATGGCATTTCCGACGACATTGCCAACAAGGTCTTTGATCTCATGGTATACTTCGCCGGCTACGGCTTCAATAAATCCCACTCGGCGGCCTACGCCTACATCGCCTGGCAGACGGCGTATTTGAAGACGCACTACCGGGCGGAATTCATGGCGGCGACGATGACCAGCTTTATCAACGATATCCGCAAGATCAGCTATTACATTTCGGAATGCCGCCGTCACGGCGTCGAGGTGCTGGCACCGGACGTCAACGCCAGTGTATCCATGTTTTCCGTCGAAAACGGCGCCATACGCTTCGGCCTTTCGGCAGTCAAAAGCATCAGCGACGTCGTCATCGAGGCTATCGTCACGAGCCGGGAAAAAGACGGGCCCTTTACGTCGCTCAGCGATTTCTGCAGCCGCGTCGATTACCATATTCTAAACCGCAAGATGCTGGAAAGCCTTATCAAAGGCGGATCTATGGATTCCTTCGGCCGGCCGCGGTCGCAGCTCATCGCCGTACTGGAAGAGGCCATGAGCGTCGGGGCGCAGAAGCAAAAGGACGATGCATCGGGGCAGATGGGCTTGTTCGACGACGGAAACGACACTGCGGCGATGGAATTGGCCTATCCCAATGCTCCCGAATATCCCATGGACATGCTGCTGGCTATGGAAAAGGAATACGACGGCTTCTATTTCAGCGGGCATCCCCTGGAAAAATACGAAGACGTGCTGAAGTCCATGACGCCTCTTTCGGTCCTCTTCGGCGAGGATAACCGGCAGTATGACGGAAAAATGCTGTGCATCGGCGGCCTGGTGACGGGACGGCGGCAGGTGACGACGAAGCGGAACGAGCAGATGGTTATCCTGACGATTGAAGATTACACCGGCTCTATCCCCGTCGTCGTCTTTCCCAAGGCTTTCAGCCAGTATATGAATTTTTGCGTCGTCGATATGGCTGTTTCCGTTCAAGGCCGGGCCGATATTAACGACGACGATATCCAACTCATTGCCGAAATGTTAGCACCCTTAGGAGACCAGCCGGCAGAGGGGCACGCCGTGAGCATGGCCGCAGCCGCCCGCCGGGCCGGCGCACTCTGGCAGCCGGGAAAGGGGACGAAGCTGTTTATCAAGATACCGGCCCATCTGGAACGAAGCGACTTGAGCACGCGCCTGGGCGGCGTATTGGAAAAGCATCACGGCGAAGTCAAGGTATACTTTCACCTCATGGGCAGCCGCCGCACGATTTTGACCGACCCGCGGTATTGGGTAGAAACGGAGGATTCCCTGCGGCAGGAGCTGGAAGCCATGCTGGAGCCGGGCTCCGTCGTGCTGAAGTGAGGCTATGCAGAATTGATATAAATAATATAAAATATTTACAGATAATTATTTTAAATTAAGAAAAAATATGATATACTGTAACCATAGCCTTAGCTTATAAACATAAAAGGAGGGTCTCCCATGACAATAGAACGGTTGAAACAAGTAAAAAACGTGATTTCCGACGTGTACCAAGGCTTTGCCGGATGTTCGACCGGCGGTTGCTGCGGCGTCTCTCTCCCGAAAGAGGACCAGGATAAGCTGAAACAATGGAAGCAGGATATGCAGCAAAAATAAAATAGAGAAGGGCAAAGCCCGTATGACAGAGTATAGTATCTGTCATACGGGCTTTTTTTTGCGCAAGAGATAACATATGCCGGCAGGCGTATCATTCCTGCCGGCATGAAATTCAGATATCATTTTTCTGCGTTCAGCGTGCTGTTAATGCGGACGCCGTTTAAGAAGGGGATTACCGGTTTGGCCGTCGTGCTGACCGTTTCGCGGATGCCTTCGAAGGTCGTCGTCAGCATGAGTTTCAGGCGGTTTGTCTGATTGACCGAGCTGGCGCTGGGGTCGTAGTCGATGGCGACGATATTCGTGTCGGGGAAGGCCGCTTTCAGGGCTTTGATCATGCCCTTGCCCGTTACGTGGTTCGGCAGGCAGGCCCAGGGCTGGAGGCAGACGATGTTCTTCGCGCCCCGCTTGATGAGGTCGATCATATCGCCGGTCAGGAACCAGCCTTCGCCGGCGACGTGGCCGAGGGATAAGTATTCCTTCGCCTCGTCGGCAATGTCGTAAATCGACGTGACCGGGTCGAAATGGCGGCTCTTGGCGACGGCTTCGCAATAGGGCTTGCGGTACCATTCGAGGAGCTTCACCATGGATTTGCTGGCCAGGGCCGACATCCAGCTTCCCGACAGGTATTTCTGGCGGAACTGGGTGTCGAGGAGGCCGTACAGGAAGAAATCCGTCAGGCCGGAGACGATGATTTCCCCGCCTTCTTCTTCGATCATGCGCACGATGTGGTTGTTGGCGATGGGATGGAACTTGACGTAGATTTCGCCGACCAGGCCGATGCGCGGCTTCATCTCTTCGCTCATGTCGATGTTGTCGAATTCGTCGATCATGGATCGGATGTTTTTCTTGAAGGTCTTGACGTCGGCTTTTATCAGGTCGACTTTGCATTTTTCCTGCCATTTTTTGAACAGGCTTTCGGCCGTGCCCTTTACCTTTTCATAGGGCCGCGTGCGGTATAATACCTGCTGCAGCGCGTCGCCGTATACCATGGCCATGACCAGGCGGTGCCAGAAGCCGATATGAGGCTTGAAGCCCGGCTGAGGATTCAGTCCCTTGGTATTCAGGGAAATGATGGCTACGTCGCTCATGTTGGCGTCGGCCAGGGCTTTGCGGATCATGCCGATGTAGTTCGTCGCCCGGCAGCAGCCGCCCGTCTGGGAAATGATGACCGACGTGTGCTTCAGATCGTATTTTCCCGATTTCAGGGCCGTAATGATTTGCCCCAGGGACATGATGGCCGGATAGCAGGCGTCGTTGTGGATATAGGCCAGGCCCGTGTCGATGGCTTCCTGGCCCTGATGGGGCAGGAGCTCGATGTGGTAGCCTTCGTGGGCGAAGGCCGCTTCGAACATGGGGAAGTGAATCGGCGTCATAGACGGAGCCAAAATGACGTTCGTCTTCTTGTCGGCCTCCGTGAACAAGGCCTTGTGGTACAAATAGGGTTCCGTCGCTTCCGTGCTCGGTTTCCGGTGATTCATGACGAACAAGAGGGAGCGCAGGCGGATGCGGATGGCGCCGAGGTTGGACCCTTCGTCGATTTTCAGCAATGTATGGATTTTATGGCCCTGAGCCAGGATTTCCTGTACCTGGTCGGCGACGATGGCGTCGAGGCCGCAGCCGAAGGAGTTGAGTTCGACCAATTCCAGATTGGGCTGCGTGACGATGTACTGCGCTGCCCGATACAGGCGGGAATGGTAGGACCACTGGTCGACGACGCGCAGTTCCTCCGGCAGGTGTCCCAGGGGAGCGACGCCGTCTTCCGTCAGGACGGCCAGGCCCAGGCTGTTGATGAGCTCAGGGATGCCGTGATTGATTTCCGGGTCGATGTGATAGGGACGGCCGCAGAGGACGATGGCCCTGTCGCCGTCTTTTGCCAGCCGTTCCAGCGTGGCCTTGGTCAGGTCGCGGTATTTCTGTTTATACGCTTCTTCCTCATCCCAGGCGGCTAGGGCGGCTTCCTTGATTTCCTTCTTGCCGATATTCCATACGCGCAGCTCTTCCTGCAGGCGCGGTACGATGCGTTTTTTATCGTGAAGCGGCAGGAAGGGGCACAGATAGAGGGTGTTCGTGTCGGACAGGCGTTCCACCATATTGTGGCGGATGACTTCGGGATAGCTCATGACCATGGGGCAGTTGAAGCTGTTGTCCCGGCTGCCTTCCTGGGGGCCGTTTTGGATGCAGGGATAGAAAATGCGGTCTACGCCCTTTTCCAGCAGGTTTTCGATGTGGCCGTGGACGAGCTTGGCCGGATAGCAGGCCGAATCGGAGGGGACCGTGTCCATGGCCTTTTCAAACAGTTCCTTGGAGGATGGGTCGGACAAGACGACGGTGTAGCCCAGCTTGGTGAAGAAAGTAAACCAGAAGGGATAGTCTTCGTACATGTTCAGCACGCGGGGAATGCCGACGGTGCCGCGGGGGCCCTGCTCCAGCGGTTTGTACTGGTTGAACAGCAAATTGTACTTGACCTTGTACATGTTGGGCAGCGCTTTCTTGCGGGCTGTCGTCGAGCCGGCGGCGCCCCGTTCGCAGCGGTTGCCCGTAATGAAGGAACGGCCGTCGTTGAAGGTGTTGACCGTCAGCAGGCAGTTATTCGTGCACAGGCCGCAGTGGCGGATCGACGTGGCGACGGATAGGCCGGCCAGATCCTGCCGGCTGAGCAGCGTCGTCTTGGCGTGGTCGCTATGGTAGGACGAGCGGCAGATAAGCCCCATGCCGAAGGCTCCCATGAGGCCGGCGATGGCCGGCCGGATGACCTGGCGGCCCAGGAGCTTTTCAAAAGCCCGCAGCACGGCGTCGTTGTAGAAGGTGCCGCCCTGGACGACGATGTATTTGCCCAGCTTTTCCGGGTCTTTTACTTTTATTACTTTATATAAGGCGTTCTTGATGACCGAGTAGGACAGGCCGGCGGAAATATCCGCGAGGGTCGCTCCTTCCTTCTGGGCCTGCTTGACCTTGGAATTCATGAAAACGGTGCAGCGCGAGCCCAGGTCGATAGGGCTTTTGGCCATCAGGGCTGCCTTGGAAAACTCTTCGATAGACAGGTTCAGCGACTTGGCGAAGGTGTCGAGGAATGAGCCGCAGCCTGACGAGCAGGCTTCGTTGAGGAGGATGTCCTCGATGTGGCCGTCCTTTAAGCGGCTGCATTTCATGTCCTGCCCGCCGATGTCGAGGATGAAATCGACGTCAGGGCAGAAATGGGCTGCCGCCTGATAGTGGGCGATGGTTTCGACTTCGCCGATATCGAGGTGCAGCGCTTCTTTCAGCAGGGCTTCGCCGTAGCCCGTAATGCCGGTCTTGGCGATAAACGCGCCGTCGGGCAGGCGGCTGTACACTTCTTCGATGATCTTTTTGGCGGCCATGAGCGGGCTGCCTTCGTTATTCTGATAGTGCGTATAGAGGATTTTCAGGTCTTCGCTCAGCAGGACGGCCTTGATCGTCGTCGAGCCGGCGTCGAGGCCCAGGTAGCACGGCCCGCTGTAGGCGGCCAGGTCGCCGTAGGGGACGGTATGCTGCGAGTGGCGCTGCTGAAATTCGCGCAGCTCTTCTTCGCTGTCGAAGAGGGGATCGATGCGGTCCGATTTTGCCAGAGACGATTCGTCGACGTTTTTCAGCTGTCCCATGAGGTTCATGAAGGATACAGGCGTTTCGTCGAAGCTGCCCAGAGCCGCGCCGATGGCTACGTATACCTGGGCGTTTTCCGGCGCGACGACGTGGTCGTCGTCTAAATGAAGGGTCTTGGCGAACTGACGGCGCAGCTGCGGCAAATAGGTCAGCGGGCCGCCGAGGAAGCAGACCGTGCCCTTGATGGGACGGCCGCAGGCCAGGCCTGTAATCGTCTGGAAGACGATGGACTGGAAGACCGACGCGGCGACGTTTTCCTTGCTGGCCCCTTCGTTGAGGAGGGCCTGGATATCCGTTTTGGCGAATACGCCGCAGCGGGCGGCGATGGGATACAGGGTATCCGATTTTTCGGCCAGAGCGTTTAAGCCGCTGGCGTCGGTGTGGAGCAGCGTGGCCATCTGGTCGATGAACGCGCCCGTGCCGCCGGCGCAGTTGCCGTTCATGCGGTGTTCGTTGCCGCCGGTCAGATAGGTAATCTTCGCGTCTTCGCCGCCCAGCTCGATAATGACGTCCGACTGGGGGTAATAGGTGCGGACGGCCTTCGTGCCGGCGATGACTTCCTGAACGAAGGCGATGCCCAGGTAGTCTGCCAGGGCGATGCCGCCGGAGCCTGTAATGGCAATGGTGATTTGTTGGTCACCGAAAATCTCATAGGCATTTTGCAGCAAATCCCACACCTTTTGGCGAATGTCCGTGTAGTGGCGGACATAGCACGCGTGCAGGCATTGCTTGGCGTCGTTGAGGACGGCGATCTTTACTGTCGTCGAACCAATGTCAATGCCTATATGTAATATGTTTTTCATGTGAGTCACCTTATCGGCTGCAAAGCCGATCTTTCTGATAATCTATAGATGCAGGCGCCGCGTTTAAAGGAATACGGCGCATATAAGTCTACTCTATATTGTACCATATGGAGTCAAAACTGTAAGGTGCCGGAATGAGAATTCATATGAAAATTTTACCTCCACCTATGAGCGATACGTATACAATTACTTCCTTTTGTTTACTCTTTTGTGTTACAATAACATATAGTTAAGAGACAATATAGGAGGTACTCATGAAAAAATTTGTGACAGAACATCAGTCTCCGTACTTGGACCTGAGCGCAGAAGTATCGGAAATTTTATATGAAGGCAAATCTGATTTTCAGGATATTATCGTAGCCGATTCGAAGGAATTCGGCCGTATGCTCGTGCTGGACGGCGTGTTCCAGACGTCTGACAAGGACGAGTTTATTTATCACGAATGCATTACCCATATCCCGCTGTTTTTGCATCCCAATCCGAAAAACGTCCTCATCATCGGCGGCGGCGACGGCGGCGCAGCTCGTGAAGCCGTGCGCCATCCCGAAGTAGAACACGTCACGATGGTCGACATCGACGGCAAGGTCATTGAGCTGTCGAAGCAGTTTTTCCCGGCGATTTCCAAAGCCATGCGGGAAAACAATCCGAAGCTGACCGTCAAGGTCGGCGACGGCATTGCCTTCATGCGCGAAGCGAAGGATTTCTACGACGTCATCATCGTTGACTGCTCCGATCCGGTCGGCCCCGGCGAAGGCTTGTTTACGTATGAATTCTATAAAGACACCTTTAAGGCATTGAAGGAAGACGGCTTGTTTGTACAGCAGACGGAATCTCCCTTTATGCACAGCAAGCTCGTGCGGGAAATCAAGGACTGCGTGTCCGATATCTTCCCCATTACGCGCCTGTACACGGCCTTCATTCCCCTGTATCCGACGGGCATGCACTGCTTTACTATGGGCTCGAAGAAGTACGATCCCCTGACATGGGAACCGAACCGCAAGCGCACCTTCCCGACGAAATACTACAACGAAGGCATCCAGCGCAGCGCTTTCGTACTGCCGAACTTCGTAAAAGACGTCCTGTATGGGGAAAAAGATCGCTAAGCGAAAAAAGTACATAAAAAATATAATTTTGCTATTGACATTGCATCTGTGAAATGATATTATAATCTACGTTGACGGCGCTTATAGCGCAGCTAAGGGCGCTGTCGCGCAGATTACAATATGGCGGGTATGGTGAAGCGGTCAACACGGCGGATTGTGGCTCCGTTACGCAAGGGTTCGAATCCCTTTACTCGCCCCATAGGGGTATAGCCAAGTGGTAAGGCACCGGACTTTGACTCCGCTATGCGCTGGTTCGAATCCAGCTACCCCTGCCAGCCATGATTCACTAGCTCAGTCGGTAGAGCACCTGACTTTTAATCAGGGTGTCCCGAGTTCGAATCTCGGGTGAATCACCAGTTGGAAAACCGTCTCTCAAGAGGCGGTTTTTTGTTATTTTTGTTTGCGCGTACTGCAAATTCATTTATAAAGAAGAGCAAGGATATATCTTTATCAGGGGTATATCCTTGCTCTTTTTTTGTGTAATTCCCATATGGCATGTATGAAGAATAGGAATATTAATAAAAAATATTTTCGATGTAATAAATATATGTTATACTTAATAAAAACAATTATATATGGTAAAAATAGGTTTCCTGTAATTGAAAAGTTTTGAAGCGCATAGAAAAATGTTCAATTAAATTTTAAATTGTGTCAAATGTTTTTTTGCATTTTATGTCATGGATTTTATTTTTTTTGAAATTTAACGTTATTCTGAACATGCCTGAGCCTGCCAAGGTATAGACGCAGGCAGGAAAACGTCCATGTTCAAATTTAAAATTGGAGGGTGCAATGAATAGGTTATTCAAAGTCATATTTAATAGAAATAAATGCTGTTATGAAGTTGTTTCTGAACTGGCGCGCAGCTGCGGAAGATGTAAAAGCAGTGTAATAAAAGGGGCTGAAAAAGGCAGTCTTGCGGCTGCGGTGCTGCTGATGCTGTCTTATCCCCTAGGGCCAGTCAACGCAGCATATGAGACGCTGTTCGATTCGGACGGTGTTAGTGTCTCCTATGATGAAGGGACAAAGAAACTGCTTATACACCATGACGGCAGAGATACGGAAGTGGACGGCCGTTTTATTATAAGCGGCGGCACATATGACAGCTCTCTTATGACGATTACCTATAATCCAGATACACAGAACTTTACAGTTGTAAAAAAAGGAACAGCTGAACCGCGTCCGGCGCTAGCCTCCATGGCAGCTGCTGTTTCAAACATCGGCATTTCTGCTGCTCCGACGGCTGCTGATGATGCATCGGCAGCATCGAATGTTGTCTATGATAGTAATTCTAATAGTGTCGTCATTCTTAATTCAGATGGCAGTATCCCTTCAGACTCCGGTAATGGCCCAGTTAAAGACAGTATATTGCTGAATCCGAGCAGCACTACGCATACTGTGAATACATCTAATTCTCAAAAATCTATTTTAATCGGTACAGATGCCCGTGTAGGACATGACGATGCCTTTGATGAAGTAACGACTAGAGCCGGGTACAGCGCTAAAAATGAAAAAAATGGGGAAAGCAATATAGTAATCGGCAATGATGCCCGTGTTATTACCAATTACTATGAAGGCCCGAAATCCAGCCATGAATACAAAAAGAGCGTAATTGGGACGGCTAAGAATCGTGATAACAATACTGTAATTGGTAATGGAGCAATGTCATCTGGCCGGGAAACTGTTGTTCTTGGATTTGGCGCATCTACAGTCGTCGATCCCGATGATACCAACGCATATAATGACTACGCTGTAGCCATTGGCTCAAAGGCTCGTTCCCAAGGATATGGGTCTGTCGCTATTGGCTATGCTGCGCAGGTCACAGGATATGACTCTATTGTTATCGGGAGCAGTGTTCCAACAAACAAATCCATGTATACATTGGGATTAGCGCGAGACAGCGTTGTTATTGGCTCAAATTCAATTGGCTTTGAAAATACCAGCATATCTGTGGGACGGAGAAATTTGGTTGGGGTTCCTAATCCTGATTTAATTACGCAAGACGCTAAGGGGTATTGGATTTTAAAAGCCACGGCAATTCACGATATGAAGACTGCAGACAGCGTGGCTGTCGGCACCTCGCTTGTCGTACCCAGCCAGGGAAGCGTGGCTTTGGGGAAGATGAACTATGCGAAAGGAACGGCGAGTACTGCTGTCGGGAAAGGCGTGCAAGCTCTAAGCAATGGTGCGATTGCTATTGGTCAAGGGGCGCCGATTGATGGCGTACTGCCGGACGAATATTGGAAGCTTGACTTGGTAGATAAGACAAACATTGCGGGGGATGTCCTGGCAGGATCTAGGAGCAGACCTTTAAAAAAATACAGAGAGTATTTATCTGCAGATGACCCCGGAGGATTTCGCGTTATCGGTGAGAATGCCGTCGGTATAGGCTCATACGGACAGGTACGCGGCGATGGCGCAGTTATGATTGCTTCTGGAGCAGCTCCTTTTGATGCTTCCAATCAGAAAGCATATGAAGCAGAAAACATGGCAGTACAGCAGGCAAAATTAGATATTGCTGCCAAAGAGGGAGTATTAGAAGCCATAGAGAAGCAGAAAGATAAGAACAGCCCGATTACTGATAAGAATACAAAGGATCTTGCAATCTATCTTGAAAAGACGTATGGGATTGGTTATGACGCAGAGCATGATTTTGCTGGAACTATTGCGGACACTTTGAGTCGTAATATAGTTGAATCTAAACTGAGTGCAGCAAAACTAGCGTCTGATTTCCGCAAAAAATGGCTTGAAGGCAAATATTCTTTCGTCGAAGGCGAGGCTGCTGTCGGCTTAGGCCGTTTCGTACAGGTCCATGGTGACCGCGCACTGGCTATTGGGGATCATGCTATTGTAGGCGACGGAGCCGACAAGACTGCAGACGACGCTATTGCTATGGGCGGGTATGCAAAAGTTACTGGAAAGAACTCATTAGTCTTCGGTTTTGGCGGAATGGAAAGAATTCATATGGATGGGACGGCAGAGACGCTAACGGAGCCGCAGTTTAATCTTGTTTCCGGGGCACGTTCTATCTTATTGGGCAGCTACAGCAAGGTGCTTGGAGATAATGCCTTTGGAATCGGCAATAACCTCAGCGTAGACGTAGATTACGGTATTTCTTTGGGAGACTATTCGTCTGTTTCTGGAGCGTACGGCTTGAATTTTGGCTACAATGGAACGGTAGACGGCAAAAATGGGATCAATATAGGTTCAATTGGGAAGGCTGCAGCAGAAAACGCCTTGAATTTTGGGACAGAAGGGATGTCCAGCGGTACCGATTCTATCAATATCGGCACGGAAGGCAGGGCGACGATGAATAACGCCATATCCATTGGCTATCGGGGACAGGCGACGGGCGACAGTACGATTGCGCTTGGCGGCTTCAGTATTGCCGATCATGATAACTCTATTGCGATTGGCGCCAATGGAACGGTACATGCTGTAAATTCTGCATCTGTCGGAGTGGGATCTGCCGTGATGGCGCGGAATTCTTTGTCTCTTGGAAATTCGAATGCCATTGCGATTAACCGCAGCATTCCCTTGGGAGTTTTGGCTGATGATGATATTGCGCATGCCCTGACAACGGCCAAAGCTACACTGGATAATGGAGGCGTAATTGCTTCCAATATTGCGGAGGCTCAAAAGGAAAATGATGCTGCAAAACTGCAGGTGTGGACCGCTTACAAGCAGGAGGCTTTTGAGGCTATCGGAAAAGACGGAATAGCCGCGCAAATTGATAAGTATCAGAAGGCGTATGACGAGTCCAATGCCGTATCCGGAGCGCAGCGCGATGAAGATGCTATTGCTGCTGCCAAAAAGAATTTGGATTTATGGATGGCTTATCAACAAGAGGTTCAGCCCCTTTCCAATGTGACGGCAATCGGGACGGCGGCAGAATTTAAAGCTCTTCGAGATAAGCTGTTGGGCGACAATTTTATCGCCGATGAACGACGGTTAACGGCAGAGGAATCGGCGCGATACCGAATCTTGGCGGCAAAGCGGTATGATGTTCCGCTCCATGACGTCGTGGCATTAGGGAATAACATTACGGAAACAACGCTGAATTCAGTTTTCCTGGGAAATAAGGCTGCGTATGTGTCCTTTAACCCTGAAAATGTTACGCCGGCTCAGCCCCTTTTGAATGCTGACGGGAAGAGCATCATACAGGCTGACGGCACGATTGCTTATACTCCTGTTGCTGATGAAGGGAATACGACTAGAGGAATAGATACTTCATATACTAATGAAGTGGTGTATACGTATCGGAGAAATAAAGACGGACAAATTGAAATCATTCGCGTGTCTCACGATTTTGCCGGAGCCAGGAATGTTGTCGGAGTAGTCAGTGTCGGCGGTGAAGTTACCGGGTACGATCAAAAAACGATTAAGGTGACGGATCCTGAGACGGGACAGATTGTCGATAAAACCGTGAAAATTCCGATTGTCGCTACGAGACGTATTCAGAATGTCGCGCCGGGACTACTGTCGCCTACATCGTCAGATGCCGTTAACGGCAGTCAGTTGTATGCGTTAGGTCATGTTGTCGGTAATTTGGCAACCAGCGTGGCCGATCAAATTGGACCCAATACGACGATTACAGAGGACGGAAAAGTTGTGTTTGACGATGGAGCATATGGAATCGGCGGCACAAAAGAGGCCCCGACTCATGCATATAATCTCGTTGATTTTATTAATATGCGTCGCATAGAGCTCCGGGGCGATACCGATTGGCATCGGGGCAAAGACGGGCAATGGCAGATGATAAGCAATAGTCCGGGGATGGCTGAAATTCATGCGAAAACGACGGCAGACGGGCATACGGTATATGAAGTACATGTAGATCAGTTTATGGATACACAGGCCCGAAACGGCAATACCGTTGTCAAAGCCGAGGATAACTACTGGTATGAAACAGCTGAGTTAGAGGATAAAACGTATATTCCCGAAGAAAACAAGTGGTATGCAAAAGCCGATGCCGCTGTCAATGAAAGGCAAGCTGACGGGAAATGGTATGCGAAAGCTGATATTCAGGATAAGGCTTATGTCAATGGCAAATGGTACAACAACAGCGATTTGGGAAAGGATGGAAAAAACTTTTATGAAAGCGATCAGAACTGGTATAATACATCCGATATGGTCAACGGCAAGCCTGCTGCTAATGCACGCCCTGTAGCGGCTCCTGATGAAGCAGCTGTTTCTGAAGCGGCAGTTGTTCCTGTTTCGAATCCGAATAAAGCTGTGTTAGAAAATGTGCTTATTGATCCGAATAACCATACTCCGACGCTGCTGAACGGCATAGAAAGCCTGTTTGAGACGACGGTGACGGGAAACGGCGTCAAGGAGAACACGGAATTGGGGGATATAGGCCTCGGTACCAATACGTTTATTGCGGCGCTGAATGACTCTCCTGCTGAAAAAAGCCATTATGCGGCGACAGTCGGCGACTTGAAAAAAATGTCAGACACGCCTCTGTTTTTCTCTGGCAATGCCGGAACTGCTGACGAATCAGAGAATGGAGCGAATACCTTCCCTAGAAAATTGAGTCAAAATATCAACATAGTAGGCGATATAGAGCTGTCGAAAACCGATGCAGCCGGGAAAGCGAAAGAATTAGCTGCTATGGTAACAAACGGCAATATCGGCGTTGTATCTGACGGCAAAGAAACGCTGACGATAAAAATGGCTTCTGATTTGAAGGGGCTTCATTCTATTACGACGACGGAAACGTCAGACGACGGTACGACACGGACAACTGTCGTAAATGGATCTGGCGTGGAAACGAATGGACATGTCGTCATGACAGGCGGCAGCACAGGGGACAATACCGCTCCTAAGGCGGATATGATTGTCGTGCAGGGGATGCCTGGCGCAGACTCTGCAAAGGATACAGGAACAGGATCTGGCAGTGAAAGCTCTCTATCGTATATGGATCGGATTCAATATACGGATAGTGCCAGCAAGACGCATCAAGTGGCGACGCTTGATGATGGATGGTTCTTGCAGGCCAATGGAAATAGTCCGGTTTCTGTCAAGCTGAATGATACGGTTCAGCTGAAAGACGGAATCAATGCAAAGGTTTCTCCTATTGCGTCAAAGGGCGGAATTCATACGTTCCAAATTAATGTAACTGGTCTGCCGCTGGTATTTTCGGACAACAAGGGCAGCATGCTGACGAAGATCGGCGATGTCTATTACCGGGAGGAAGATATCGAAAACGGCTCTCCGAAACCGGGTGCTGACGCTATCTCACCGAATCAGATACGAGCTGCCATTTCCTTAGTCGGTGCTGACGGGAGCAGGACGAATCCGCTGCAGCTTGAAAATCTGGGCAGCGGACTTATGGCGAAAGACGGCAGCTCTGTATTGCTGTCTGAAGTGACAGACGATAACCCCGTTTGGAATAATGCCGTCAATGTAGGCGATTTGAAGAATGCTGTTGCTTCGCTAACGACAGGCAGCGCTGGCGGAGGATTCGGCTTGACCGGCAATGACTGGAGTAAGGCGGTAATGCAGGATTTGGGAAATACGATAGCTGTTCAGGGCGGTATGACGGACAGTGAAGCGCGTACAGATGTGAATACCTATGTCAGCGTTCAGGAACGTCAGGGAAAAAACATTTTGGTCGTGGAAATGGCTAAAAATCTGCAGGATTTAACATCTCTGTCGGCTAGCCAGGACGTATCTGGCAGTGACGGACAGTCTGTGCGTCAGACGACGATTCTTGACGGAAATGGCGTTGTAATCCGGACAGAAACGCAGGGAGACAATCCGACGACGACAGTCCATACGAAGTTGACTGAACAAGGATTGGAAACAACAGAATCCATAGCTATTGCCGGAGGCGGTAAAGACGGTCCGGCCGCTGTATTGAATAAAGACGAGGACGGCGCCGGGCATATTATTCTCCAAGGCAGCGGCAATGGTGGAGAAGTTCCCAAGGCCGATATTTTGGTTAGCCGCGGAGATGGTGCGCTGAATAACAATACTGGAATATATGAAGACAAGCCGTATATGGATCGCCTGCAATATACAGACAGTGCGCTGAAGGTTCACCGTGTAGCCACCCTTGATGATGGCTTTATATTGGATACGAACGGCAATAATAAGAAAAAGGTTTTCTTAAATCAAACCGTTAATGTCGTAGACGGCGTCAATACAGCTGTATCAGAGATTAACGATAATGAGGGAATATACTCGTTTCATGTCGACGTGACTGGCTTGCCTATGGAATATGTCGATGCAGACGGACAGGTACTCGTACGCATTGGCGATACCTTCTATACGAAAAACAGCATAAAGGATGGCTCTGCTTCCGGAGCAACAGAAGGTACCCCTGTCAATATTCGCCTGACAGAAGCAGCTGGCCGCGGAGAAGGTGATGTACCGACGCTGACTCAGGTAGGCAGCGGTCGCCGGAGCGGTGCGAGAACAGATAGTACCCCGTGGGAGGCTTTCTTTGACTCGGCTTCCGAAAAGACGGTTGCACCGATGCTGACTAATGGCGCCAACATCGGCGATGTAAAAGCAGCTATTGAATATATTGCAAAAGCTGGAACCGGAACTGGTGAAACAGGCGGGTTTGGTCTGAAGGGCAACAACGGTACTGTACGGCAGGATCTGGGGAGTGTCATTGCGGTGAGAGGCGGTATGGATGATACTGCCAAGCGCACGGATGAAAATACATATGTCAGCGTTCAGGGCGAGACCAAAGAACTCGTTGTAGAACTGGCTAAAGACCTGAAAGGGCTGACATCGGTAACGACGACTGGTGAAAATGGAACGAAGACCGTTCTCAGCGGTACAGGAGTAGAGGCGTCGCGGACGACTAAAGACGAGCAGGGCAGCGAAATTGTTGAGAAAACTGCTCTTACTGCAGGCGGAGTATCCCTTGAAGACGGAAAAGGAGGTTCGTACACGGCTTCTGCAGACGGAAGCATTATTCGGGATGCTGAAGGCAACCAGACCGAAACAAACAGCGGCGGCATTGTAATTACTGCTGCCGGTCATGAGTCCGTATCGCTGACAGAAACTGGTTTGAATAATGGTGGAAACCAGATTCAGCATGTTGCCAGTGGTCTGACAGATGAGAACGGAAAAGCAGTTGATGATTTATCGAAGGCCGTCGATACTAACGCTGTAAATGTCGGTGACTTAAAGAGCGTGTATAATGCATTGACGACCAATTTGTCCAACACCGTAAATACGCAGCCTTTAACCTTTAAAGGTGACAGCGGTGCGCCTATTACCCGCAAACTTGGAGATACGCTGGCCATTAAAGGCGGGGCCGGCGGTACGCTGACTTCGGGAAATATCGGCGTTGTGTCTGATGGCAGCGATACGCTGAATATCGAACTGGCTGACACGCTTACAGGGCTGAAAGGCATTACTTCTGATACAATTACTGCCAATAGTTCGCTGACTGTCGGCAAGGAAAAAGATCAGACTACAATACTCGGTTCGGAAATGATTTCCGATAAGAATGGCAGCAAAACGACTATAAGCGGCAACCAGATTCATACATCTGATGCATCGGGAAATCATACGATGCATATTGATGGTGACCGCATCATTGTACAAAATAACGAAAATGGGCCTGGTGGCGGCAGCAAGAGTATCTTTGGTTCGGATCAGATTTATCACGTTGACGGCAGCGGAAACGAGGTAGCTATTCAAGGCGATACGATTACGGCCCGCGGCAAAGACAATCAGGGCAATATGCATGAGACGGAAATAAATCAGAGCGGCGTTGCTTCTTCCGCAACGGATCAGGACGGCACTGTCGTTCGTGCCGCCGTCATTGATGACGGCGGCCTGACGGTTCGGGCTAATCCGCTGAAACGTCAGGACGGCACTGTGTTACAGGACAGTGACGGCAATCCTGTTTATGGGACGGAGACGCATGTAGCTGAAACGGGTGTTGTCATTGTCGGTGCTTCGGAGTCTGGGCGAGTATCTGCTGTTTCCCTGACAGCAGACGGACTCAATAACGGTGGGAATCGCATTACAAACGTTGCCCCTGGCGTAGATGCGACCGATGCTGTCAACGTGTCGCAGCTTCATGGCATGGAATCCAATCTTCGCAATGAAATCGGCGATGTAGGTGCCGCATCGGCAGCATTAGCCGGCTTGAAGCCTATTCAGTATGATCCGCTGGAACCGACACAGCTCATGGCTGCTGCCGGTACCTATCGAGGCAAGCAGTCGGTGGCTCTGGGGATTGCTCATTACAAAAATGAAGATCTGATGTTCCATTTCGGCGCGACCATCGGTTCTGCTCATACGATGGCCAATATCGGCGTTACCTATAAATTCGGAAGTCATGATGAAAAGAAGGTGATTCCGGAACGGTACAAAGCAGGCCCTATTAGTTCGGCATATGTCATGCAGGATGAAATTACGGCTCTTAAGGCAGAGAATGCACGCATGCAGGCTGATGGAGAAAAGCTCAGTGCGGCATACAGCGAATTGAATGAAATGTATAAGAAGGTACAGAAGGACAATGAGGAAATAAAACGCCAGCTTGCCTATTTGATGGAGCGCGTAAAGGGATAAGAGAGAAACATATTCTATATAAAAAAGAGAATCTGTCCGCACGGACAGATTCTCTTTTTGTATGAGTACATCTGCATTTACCAGAAGAAAATGATCATATCGAGGATAAAGGTCGGAATAAGAATGGCACAGGACCAACCCATATATCCAAAGAAACTGGGCATCTTGATTTTGTTTTCTTCAGCAATGGATTTAACCATAAAGTTCGGCGCATTGCCGATATACGTATTGGCGCCCATAAATACGGCACCTGCGGAAATCGCTTCCAGCATGAGCTGGGATACCGTGCCGACGGAAGTCGCGATGCCCTGCGTCGCGCCGAGGGCTCCCGCCGTCTGGAGGAAGACGAGATATGTCGGCGTGTTGTCCAGGAAGGACGACAGGGCCCCCGTTGCCCAGAACATCTGCCACGGTTCGGACAAGCCCAGTTCCGCGCCGTGGGTCTTCAGGAAGATCAGGGCCGGAATCATGGTGATGAAGATGCCGATGAACAGCTTCGCCACTTCAGCGATGGGCGCGTAGGTAAATTCGTTGAGCTGACGCGTTTCCGTCTTCGTCGTCTTGAGGGATAAGTACGCCGCCAGCAGGATGAGGATGATTTCGACTACCGTCGCATAGGGGAAGACGATTTCATCGTATACGGGAATGCCCGCCCCGTTGGCGAAGAAGGCGAATTCCTTAGGAAGGACGCCGTTGGCGACGACGCCGACGATGATCAGGGCGATGAAGACGATGTTGTGCGCGCCTTCAACGCGGATCGGCTCTTTTTCAGCAGGCTGGTTATCCTGGGGCGAACGGCCGGCGGCCAGCTCCTTTTTGTACAAATGGGAATCGAGGAAGAAAAAGACGAGGAACAGGATGACCATATTAAACAATAAAATAGGCAGGAGATGGAAGGTCCAGGTAAAGGGGACGCCGCGCTGGAAGCCCATGAACAGGGGCGGGTCGCCGAGGGGCGTCAGGCAGCCGCCGATGTTGGCGACGAGGAAGATGAAGAATACGATGACGTGGACCTTTTTCTGCCGCCAGGCGTTGGCCTTGATGACCGGCCGGATCATGAGCATGGCTGCGCCGGTCGTGCCGACCCAGCTGGCCAGGACGGTGCCGATGAGCAGGAGGAGGGCGTTGATCTTGGGCGTACCTGCTAAGGTCCCCTTGACGGCGATGCCGCCGGCGACGACGAACAGGCCGAAGAGGAGGACGATAAAGGGAACGTAATCGATCAATACTGATTCCAGGAGCCGGAACAACGCTTCGCCCATGCCGTAGGCTGCGGCGAAGGGGACGAGGAAGACCAGGGACCAGCCGATAGCCACGGCAAGCATATTTTTTTCCCACCAGTGGGGCTTGACGAGGGGGCAGATAGCGATGGACAAGAGCATGCCGACGAAGGGGATAATGCTCCAGGCCGGCAGGGTGGCGCTGACGATAGCGTGAGCGCCGCCTTCGCTGGCGAACGCTGCCGGAACAGACGTCAGGCAGAGCAGCAGCGCAAGGCATAAGGGACGGAATAAGGTTTTCATTTCGGTAACAACCGCCTTTCTTTTGGAAATACAAGCCGTTTCCATGTATTACTTACAATTATAACATAAGTTGGAGAATGAATGTACTAAATTTTAGAAAAGATGAGTATAACGTATAACATGCCGCAATGAGCAGGGATACTTGCCGATGTTATATGCCGAAATGACAGGGCGCGACAGATTTTTTCGCAGAAATCTGTTTTTTCGTAAAGAAAAAGAAGGATTTTGGCGACGTATAGAGAATTTATCTATATAGAAAGGGTAAGACAGGAGGGATTCATATGAAACAATATAACAACATCATCGTTCCGACGGACGGCTCGGTTAACTCCAAGCGGGCGCTGGAACATGCCGTCGTCATCGCTTCGGCCTTGGGAGCTACGATTACGTTGGTATATGTGGCGAATATCGTATCGGTAATCTCTAACTTCGACCAAATTCCGAATGCCAGCGGATACGTGACGGAACAAGTCGCTCTGGACATGGAAGAAGAAGGCAAGAGCATTCTCGACGACTATGCGAAGGTCATTCCGCAGAATATCGAAGTCAAGAGCGTCTTTGAAGTCGGCTCTCCGGGACCGGCCGTATTGTCTGTCGCTAAAAAGTACAACGCCGACCTCATCGTCATGGGAAGCCGCGGCTTAGGGCCTTTGAAAGGTCTGTTCATGGGATCTGTCAGCAGCTACGTCGTCACGCATTCCGTTTGCCCCGTATTGATTGTCAAATAAGCGGGGAACTGGGCGGATACAAGGGTATTTTGCATTCCGTAATTTCATAAGATGAAAGACGATAAAAAAGAAGGAATTTCTCAACGTATATAGAAGTTATTTAATATAAAGACCTGCTAGACCTAATCGACAGGAGGGATTCATATGACAAAGTACAACTCGATCCTCGTTCCGATTGATGGTTCTGACAACGCCAAACGGGCATTGGAACAAGCCGTTGACCTCGCGACGACTTACGGCGCTTCTATTACGTTGGCCTATGTGGCTCATGATATCGCCCCGCTGGCAAACTTCGACCAAATTTCCACGGCGACGGAATACGTAAAAGAACACCTGCCTCAGGATATGGAAAAAGAAGGCCAGGTATTTCTCGACGGTATTGCAAAGACCGTGCCGGAGTCGGTTCCCGTCAAAAGTGTATTCGCCGTCGGTTCTCCGGGACCGGCTATCGTAGAAGCGGCGAAGGACGGCGACTTTGATTTGATCGTCATGGGAAGCCGGGGCTTAGGGCCCTTGAAAGGGCTGTTCCTCGGGTCTGTCAGCAGCTATGTCGTTACTCGTGCAGGATGCTCCGTGCTGATTGTAAAATAATGGTATAAGAGAAGGCTTTGTCCCTTGCAAGGCGGGACAAAGTCTTTTTTTCATGTATGGGATTTGCCTATTTTGTGATATACTGATGATGCGCAGGAATACGACTGCGCGATACTATGACTACTACGTGCCTGGGAGGCAGCATATATGATATGGAAAAATAATACGGAGTGGCTGAATCGGCAAATCAGCGATTGGGCCGCTAAAGGTTGGATTTCTGCGGAGGCAGAACAAAACATACGGCAGTCCTGCCGGAGACAGGGCGTTACGGGCTGGCCGGCCCTGGTGTATACGGCCTTAGCCATCGTGACCTGTTCTATTCTCGGCGTCGCTTTGATCTGGGGCGCCGCTTACGTGTGGTATCACATTTCCGTCGCCCTGCGGATGGCCCTGGCTGTCGTCCTGCTGGTCCTTTCGCAAAGCGGCGTGGCCCTGGCCTTGTTCCAAAATCGTCAGGGGACGCTGCTGGGAGAAGGCGTCGCCTTAGCCCAGTGCGTGGCCGTATTCGTGTCGATAGCCATGGCGGGACAGACCTTTTATCTGGGCTGGGATACGCCGGCCTATATTTTCACCTGCGCTGTCCTGAGCCTGCCGGCGGCGTACCTGCTGCGAGCTGTGGGGGCCGTCGTGGTGTATTGCTTTGCCGTGCTGGTTTGGGCGGCTCTGGGCGGGTATATCAACGCGCCGGGAGGAGCGGCCTTTTTCTGGCTCTTCGTCGTCCTGCCGCTTCCGATGTACCGCCTGCTGGTGCAGCAGAAGGACGAGGTCCGATTATCTGTTTTCTCCTGGACGGTCACTGTCACAGTGTTCGCCGCCTTCGGACTGGCTACGCGCAATGCGGCGTACATTCCCTTTTTGCTGCTGTCGGCTTTGGCGGCGGTCATTATGCTGACGGGGTATTCCATCGATATCCGCAAGTCCTGGGGCGTTCCGTTCCGCTGGTTCGGGCGCTTTGCCGCGGCGGCGTCGCTGCTTATTTCCTGTATGCCCGTCTCCTGGTACGGCGTCGCCGATATTCAGGGCTTTCATTGGACGACGATGACCATCTTGTTCCTCCTGTTTCTGCTGATCATCGCCCTGCTGGCCCGGGGCGTCAAGACGCGCCTTTGGGGGCCGGTGATATATTCCTTTATCCCCTTCATCTTATTAGGGGAAACGCTGATCGTGCGCAGCGGCCTTTATTCGTCCGTACCGCTCATCATTTCGGCGGCCTACATGATCTTCCTGGGCTTTTATGAAATCATGCAGGGCGTCAAGGGCGGCCATGTCAATCATACGCGCTTCGGCACGGTGATGCTGGCCTGCCTCATGCTGGTCTTTGTCTTCGCCACGACCTTTTCGCCTGTCGTGCCCCTGGTCGTCATGGCGATTTTGGGATTGGTGTTCTTCCAGCGCCGCCGCACGGCGTCCAGCCGGAAAAACGCAGAACTGCGGGCCGCCCGCCGCTCCCGCGTAAAGCATACGGCGGCGACGGTGCGCCGGGAGACGGAAGCAGCGAAAACCGACGAAGGGGAATCAGCACCGGTATTCGAGTCCCCCCAGGAGGCGAAGGACGCGGCGGCCGACGCCGACACGCTGGCTGAATGGATGAAGGATATTCATCTTCCGCCGTTGGAAGACCTGACGCCGGAACCGGAAGATACGGGATATCGCCCGGCCGGAACGGTGACGCCGAAGGAAGCGCCGCGGTCGCAGTTTGTGCCGCCCGTGTTCCGCAGTCCCGACGCGATCGCCCTGCCGACGATGAAGGAAGAAGGGCGCATGCGGAAGAAAGCAGACGAGCCGCGGCCGGCAGAGCGGATAACCTCTTCGCCGTGGCAGTCGATGGCCGGTCCGGCTAAGCGGGAAAAACATTTTTCGCGGTCGCCGTGGTCGCAGGAAGGAGACACGAAGAAATGAAAGGAATAGGAACCTTTTCTCCTGACGGAAAGCATAAATGGATGGTCTTCCTCCTCGTCGTCCTCGTCCAGCTGGGAGTATTGTCTTATATAGGATGGCGCTGGCATAACATCAGCGTAGACGGCATCCCGTACCAGTGGCGATGCCTGCCGAGGCTGGAAGAATCATCCTTCGGCACGGATTACGTGCGCGTCGTATTCCCGGAAGACACGACTGCGTGGATGGACGAGTCGGCTCCGGAAGAAGGCGAAAAAATATACGTCCATATTTCCCATGACGCCAGCGGCCTGATGAAGGTAGAAGGAGCGTCGGCGGAAAAGCCGGGAATCGGCGGGGATTATATGGACGCTGTCGTCGTATCGTTTCAGGACGGCGTAGTCCAGTTCAAGGTCGCCTTCGACCGATACCGCATTGCGCCGGAGCTGGCCGACGGGATCTACAATATCAGCGAAAAAGATAACGTCGTCGCCAGCGTCCGAATGAAGAAGGGCCAGGGCGTTATCGAGGGCGTGTTCGTCAACGGTATTCCCTTGGAAGAGTGCGGCAATGGCGCGGCTATGGCCGAAGCCCGGGCGAAGAAGGAAGACGAGCAGAAACAAAAGACGGCTTCCGTATTCAATAAGCCGAGCATCGTAGAGTCCGGCATGGTGCCGCCGACAGAAGAATAACCGCTTGGACAGAAGGAGAGGCTATTATGAAATCGTATGTGAAATTGGGCGCGACGCTGTTGCTGGCCCTTTCGTTCGTATTGCTGACGGGCTTCCGCGCCCAGACTATTATCCATGACGACGGCAGCGAGACGCAGGACGTTCTGAAGGTGTCGGAAACGGCGGAAGGGCAGAAGGCCCTGCGCAGCGACGCCGACGAATTCCAGAAGCGGAATTATACGATCATGGATTACAACAACAGCAACGGCGAGGGCTTCCGGGCCATGAAGACCGTAACGAAAGAAGGAGCGAATAAAAGCTCTGTCGACCGCATCATCCATAAGACCCACGACGGGCTGATTTGCTCGACGTACTACATTGATTACACCTTCGATGAAAACAGCCTGGAACACCTGCGGCTGGGCATGGCGATGGAAGAAAACGGCGCAGACCTGGAATACATCGTGTCCTTCCCGTCGGGCACGGAGGTAGAGGGCAACAGCACGACGGCTGACGAGCAGGGCAGCACGTATATGTGGAGCCTCAACGCGTCGGAGCCCTTTCAAATACAGCTGCAGGCGACGGTCTGGCATAAATTATTCATCTATATAGCGTTGTTCCTGATCGTCGTCATCGTCGGCGTCGTCCTCATTATCGAGCATCGCCGCCGCAACGTCATCAGCTGGAAGCAGGCAGCCCACCTGCGGCGTATCGAAATGATGCTGCTGTGCCTTCCCATCGCGATCCTGGCTTATATGGGGTACGAGTATTACGTCGGCACCCATGTGACGGCGGCGTCATTGGAACGCGTATCGGAACAGCAGCAGGAAGAACTGCTGGAAAGCCGCGAAGAAGACAAGAAGATTCACGACGCCGACGCGCAGAAACAGCGCAGCGGCGAATTGGCCGCCGCCCGCATCCGCACGAAGACTGCCGAAATTTCCAGTGCCCTCCGCGAGCTGAACCGCAACTATCATTCGGGCCGTATCAGCCAGCGCGAAGCACGGTCCCAGGCGTCGGTCCTGGCTGAACAGGCACAGGAAATGCTGTTCAGCAGCAAAGAGCTGTCTCAGGCCGATCAGGACGTGCTGCAGCAGCTTGTAGACCGCCTCGTATCGGAAGCGAACTCCATCGGCGACGAACCGGCCGTTTCCCAGACGGAACGCCGCGGCGTATCGGAGGAACAGCAGCGAGCCGACGCTATGGCTTCTAAAGACAAGGATTCGCCGTCCGACGAAAGGGCAAAGAACGAAGAAAGCGAACGGCAGGAAGAAGCGTCTTCTGACAGCGGCGCGCCGCAGGAACGAAAGGGCGGGTCCGATGCGGGGAAATCGGAATCGGAAAAGAAACCTAAATAATCAATATTTTTTCTTTAAAGATATTTTCTATTAGTGTAAAACGTGATATGATACATATGTAACAAGATTTTTATATCAGCGATTTACAAGTGTTTTACTATGTACATAAGGAGGTAGTCTGCTATGCATTGCGTAGAAGAAATTAAAAATGGCATTTATTGGATGGGGTGCAACGATTTCCGCACCGAAATTTTTGAACGGATTTTCCCGATTCCCGAAGGCGTTACGTACAACTCCTATTTCATCGACGACGAAATGACCTGCGTTGTCGACGCGATGGACAAGAGCTGCCGCGACGAATTCATTGAAGACGTAGAATATTTGCTCAAAGGCCGCAAATTGGATTATTTCATTTTGCAGCATATGGAACCGGACCATGCCAGCTCTGCCGTCGCGCTGCTGGAAAAACATCCGGAAGCAAAAATTGTCGCTCAGGCTCAGACCTTTAAGCTGTTCGAACAGTTCTTCCGCAAACCCATGCCGAGCCGCTATGTAGAAGTCAAGGAAGGAGACCAGCTCAAACTGGGCAAGCACGTCCTCACGTTTGTCAAAGCGCCGATGGTTCACTGGCCGGAAGTTATCATGTCCTACGATATTACGGATAAGGTATTGTTCAGCGCCGACGCTTTCGGTATGTTCGGCACTGTAGGCAATGTATACGCCGACCAGGTCGATTTTGAAGAAAATTACCTCGATTCGGCCCGCCGTTACTACGTCAACATCGTCGGCAAATTCGGCCCGCAGGTCGTAAAAGTCCTGCAGAAAGCCGCCGGCATTCCTATCGAAGTCATCTGCCCGCTTCACGGCGTCGTATTCCGCACTCCGGAAACGATTCAGTACATCATTGAAAAATATCTCCACTGGGCAAAATACGTACCGGAAAAGAAGGGCGTCGTCATCGCGTTCTCGTCCATTTACGGCAACACCGAACGGGCTGCCTGCGTATTGGCTCATAAGCTGAGCATGCTCGGCATCCGCGACGTCCGCCTGTACGACGTAGCCAAGATTCACCCGTCCTACGTTACGGCGAAGGCCTGGGAATACAGCCACTTGGTTCTGGCTGCTCCTACGTACAACCTGAACCTCTTCCTGCCGATGGAAAACTTCCTCCACGACTTGAAGACCCTCATGTTCCAGAACCGCAAGATCGCCGTTATCGGCAATCACAGCTGGGCATCCGCCGCGTACAACACGATGGTCGACTACGTACAGAACCGCTTCAAGAACTGCGAACTTCTCGAACCGACCCTCGACATGAAATCGTCTCTCCGCGACGACCAGGAAGGCATCATCGACGAAATTGCCAAAGCTGTCGCCGACGATATCAAAGCGTATCCGGAACCGAAATCCTTGCTTTAAGATAGATGCAAACGCTGCGTCTTTCGTTGTGGAGTAAGAACGCATAAGGTTAAAGGGCTAAATCATATACGGTTTAGCCCTTTTTTTCTAAAGACGCGCAGGAGGTGAATACGGTGATTATCCGAGACAACAGCGTCAAGAGCGGCGACCCTCATGAGCAGGAAAAGGCTAAAAACAAGGGCGAAGAGCTGCACATTGATTTAGGTCGTTCACTGACAGAAGAAGAGGAAAAGATTTTTGCCCAATTAAAAGAAGGGCTCCATTTATAATCGCCGCAAACCGGCGCGTTTCGCAACAGAGCGGACGCGCCGGTTTTATATTAGGAACATATGTTTGAAATGTCGCCTGTCTTGTGGTATGATATAACGTAAACAGGGAGGAATGCTTATGAAATGGGACGTTATGCAGAAAAAGCTGACGATTTTGAGCGACGCTGCAAAATACGACGTGTCGTGTTCATCCAGCGGCAGCCGGCGGGAAAATAAAGCTGGTGGAATCGGCAACGGCGCGTACGGCGGCATCTGCCATACCTGGTCGGCCGACGGGCGATGCGTGTCTCTGCTGAAAATCCTCATGACGAATTACTGCATTTACGACTGCGCCTACTGCGTAAACCGCCGCAGCCATGAAACGGAGCGGGCCATGCTGTCGCCTGAGGAAATTGCCGAGCTGACCGTCGAGTTTTATCGGCGCAATTATATTGAAGGATTATTTCTCAGCTCCGGCGTGTACCGCTCGCCCGACGAAACGACGGAGCTGCTGATTCGGACGGCGAAGACGCTGCGGGAAGAAAAGAACTTCAACGGCTATATTCATATGAAAGGCATTCCGGGAACGGATCCGCGCCTCATCCGCGAATTGGGGAAATACGTAGACCGCATGAGCGTCAATATCGAGCTGCCCTCTTCGGCAGGCTTAAAATTGCTGGCGCCGCAGAAGACAAAGGAAAACATCCTCCTTCCCATGCGGGAAATCCGCAGCGGCATTGCCGAACGAAAAGAGAATCGAAAGGCGAGCCGGAAAGCGCCGGCTTTTGTGCCGGCAGGACAGACGACGCAGCTCATCATCGGCGCGACGCCGGACAGCGACCGGACGATTTTGCGGCTCAGCGAGGCCCTGTACAAGCAGGTCGAATTAAAGCGGGTGTATTATTCCGCCTATGTGCCGGCTATGACCGGCCCGAACCTGCCGGCCCTGACGCAGCCTCCCCTGCTGCGGGAGCACCGCTTGTATCAGGCCGACTGGCTGCTGCGGTACTATCAGTTTTCTGCCGATGAAATCCTGACCGACGCCGAGCCGGACTTTGATCTTCATCTGGACCCGAAGGCCTGCTGGGCCCTGCGTCATCCCGAAATATTTCCCGTAGAAATCAATAAGGCGTCGTATCACATGCTGCTCCGCGTTCCCGGCATCGGCGTGACGTCGGCCCGGCGCATCTGTGCGGCCCGCCGGTCGGCGTGGCTGTCCTACGATACGCTGCGCCGCTTAGGCATCGTCCTGAAACGGGCCAAATACTTCATCACCTGCCGGGGACGGTTTTACGGAGAGTCGGACCGGCCGGACTACATCCGCAGCCGCCTCTTGGACGCGGAGCAGGCCGGGCGATATGAACCGATGGATTTATTTGCAGGAGTCAACTCATGATCTATGTATACGACGGGTCCTTTTTCGGCTATCTGTCCGCCGTGTTCGACGCCTGGCACGACGGGCTGCAGCATACGGAGGACATATGCTGCGACGGAGCGGGCGATTTGTTTGGCCGTCAGCAGTATGTGCCTGCAGACGGCGTGAAAGCGAAGCGCATCCTGGACGGTTTGCAGGCCCAGTGCGGCGGAAAGACGTGCCATTTCCTGTATTACGCCTTTTTAGCGGAACAGCCGCAGCGGGAGATGAAGCTGCTCCAGTATATCCGGCAGGCCTTCCGGCTGAAGGGGGAGTTTTTGCATCATCTGAGCGAGCCCGCTGTATGGGAAGTCCGCCAGTGGGCCCGCAAGACGGGAAATGAACGGCATAAGCTGCTGGGGCTGGCGCGGTTTCAGGAATTGAAGGGCGGCATGCTGTACTGCCCGCTGGCGCCGACGTGCTGCGTCGTGCCGGTCATGGCTCCCCATTTTGTGAAGCGCCTTGGCAGCGAAGAGTGGGTTATCCACGACAGGCGGCGGCGCATAGGCGTATATTACGACCGCCGTGAAGCTGTCTTAGTAGACATTCCCAAGGTACTGCAGCGCGTCGACGTGTCGGAGCAGGAAGAAGAGTTCGCCGCCTTGTGGAAGCAATATTACCGCACCATCGCCATTGCCGACCGGCGGAACGACCCGCTGCGCCGGCAGTTCATGCCGAAAAAATACTGGCCCTATATTATCGAAGTCAGGGACGGGGAGAATTCGCGGTAAATCGCGAAATAAACTATTTCTTTTTCCCGACACTTGTTATATAATAGCAATATTGGATTATTGATAGTATGATAAGAAAGGTTGGAATGCATGAAGCCCGTCATCGTAAAGGTAAAGAGCGTTCAGCGCAACGAAGAGGGAGAGGAGCTGGCTATCGAGCTCGTTTCCGAAGGCAAGGCGTATAAAAAAGAACGCACGCAGTACATCGTGTACGAAGAAAGCGAGCTGACCGATATGGAAGGCGTGACGACGGTTATCAAAGTCCTGCCGGACGGCGCGGTCATGCTGCTGCGTCTCGGAAAGGTGCACCAGCGTCAGGAATACCGCAAGGGAAAGGTTTCGCATTCTAAGTATGAAACGCCTATCGGCGCATTGAACGTCACATTCAGAACCTATGAGTGTGACGTTCAGCTATGCGAAGGCGTCGGCACGATTCATCTCGGCTACGATGTCGATTTGGAAGGCGTCGGTTCAAACTATACGCAATTAACGATTACTGTGCAGGAGGATAACTGTAATGGAAATGAAGGAATTATTGAAACAGGGCATTGCTGAAGCTCTGGACAAAGCGATTGCGGCAGGGACTCTTCCTGCCGGCGACTATCCGGCTATCAGCCTGGAAGTTCCGCCGCAGAAGGAATTCGGCGATTTTGCTACCAATATTGCCATGCAGTCGGCCCGCATTGCCCGCCGCGCGCCGAAGATGATTGCCGAAGCCATCGTCGCGCAGATGGACTACCCTTGGCTGGACCGGGCGGAAATCGCCGGCGCCGGATTCATTAATTTCTTTTTAAAGCATGACGTCATTTACGATACGCTGAAAAATATACTGGCCGCCGGAGCCGAGTACGGCAAAGCACCGCTGCGTGAAGAAGACACGGTACAGGTCGAATATGTCAGCGCCAATCCGACAGGACCTCTTCACGTCGGCCACGGCCGCGGCGCAGCGTACGGCAGCGCCCTCGTCAACTTGCTGCGCGCCGCCGGCTGCAACGTGCAGGCAGAATATTACATCAACGACGCAGGCAATCAGATGAACAACCTGGCCGCTTCGGTCAATGCCCGCTACTTGCAGCTGCTGGGACGGGAAGCGGATATCCCGGAAAACGGCTATCACGGCCACGACATCATCGATACGGCCCAGGCGATTATTGACCAGGACGGCGACGCCTACTTGAATATGCCCGAAGAGGAACGGCTGGAATTGTTTAAAGACCGGGCCTATGTTGAAAAGCTGAAAGCCTTAAAGCGGGATTTGGCTGCCTTCAATGTCCATTTTGACAACTGGTTCAGCGAACGGACCCTTCACCCCGACGCGATTCATGGGGCCTGCGATGTACTGAAACAGCGCGGCAAGCTGTATGAAAAAGACGGCGCCCTGTGGCTGAAATCGACGGATTACGGCGACGACAAGGACCGCGTCGTCATTCGCGACAACGGCGTACCGACCTATCTGGCCGCCGATATCGCCTATCACAAGAATAAATACGACCGGGGCTTTGGCAGCCTCATCAATATCTGGGGGGCAGACCACCACGGCTACGTGGCCCGCGTCAAGGCGGCGATGGCGGCCCTCGGCTACGACCCGGAAAAACTGGAAATACTGCTCCTGCAGATGGTCAGCTTATTCCGCGACGGCAAGCCGGTCAAGATGTCCAAGCGCACGGGCCAGGCAATTACCCTCAACGAGCTCATCGAAGAAGTCGGCGCCGACGCGGCCCGGTATTTCTTCATCATGCGTTCTCTCGACACGCAGCTCGACTTTGACTTGGACTTGGCGAAATCGCACAGCAACGAAAATCCCGTATATTACATCCAATACGCCCACGCCCGCATTTACAGTATCTACCGCCAGGTTCAGGAAGCTGGCGACGCGCTGGATATGAACTGGGCCGACGTGCAGTGGGATAAACTGAAGGACGAACAGGAACTGGAACTGATCAAAAAGATGGCGGCCTTCCCGGAAGAAATACAGCGGGCTGCCCGCGAACGGGCGCCGCACCGCATCGCTCACTTTGCCCACGAGCTGGCCGGCTTGTTCCATACGTTCTACAATCACTGCCGCATCATTCAGGAAGACAAGGAACTGGAAAAGGCGCGCCTGGCCCTGGTTACGGCCGTGCGGATTACGATTGCCAACAGTTTGGCTATTTTAGGGGTTTCTGCGCCTGAAAAAATGTAATATAATAAAAATAAACACTACGTACTTTTCAAGCATATAGTTATCAGTATTCATAGGAGCGCAAGCTCAGCAGGGAGGAATTATGGCTAAATACATATTTGTCACAGGCGGGGTTGTTTCTTCATTGGGGAAAGGCATTACGGCGGCGGCCTTGGGCCGGCTGCTGAAAAATCGCGGCTTTAAGGTTACGATTCAGAAATTTGACCCGTATATCAACGTCGACCCCGGTACGATGAGCCCATATCAGCATGGGGAAGTATTCGTCACAGACGACGGCACGGAAACAGATTTGGATTTAGGTCATTACGAACGCTTTATCGACATCAGCTTAGGCAAGAACTCCAACGTTACGACCGGCAAGATTTACTGGTCCGTCCTGCAGAAAGAACGGCGCGGCGATTATTTGGGCCATACCGTTCAGGTTATCCCTCATATTACCAATGAAATCAAACAGCGCGTGTACCGCGTAGGCGACGACGACAACGCCGACGTCGTCATTACGGAAATCGGCGGCACCGTCGGCGATATCGAAAGCCTGCCCTTCCTGGAAGCTATCCGCCAGATTAAGAAGGAAGTCGGCCGCAACGACGTGCTGTACATCCACGTCACCCTCGTCCCGTATATCGGCGCAGCCGGCGAACTGAAGACCAAGCCGACCCAGCACAGCGTCAAGGAACTGCGCGGCATCGGCATTCAGCCGGACATCATCGTCTGCCGTACGGAACGTCCCTTGTCGGACGATATGAAGGAAAAGCTGGCCTTGTTCTGCGACATCGACAAGGAAGCCGTGATTGAAAACAAGACGCTGAACAGCATTTACGAAGTGCCGCTGCTCCTGGCGGAAGAAGGCATGGACCGCATCGTGCTGGAAAAACTGGACCTGCCGGACAAACCGTGCGACATGGAAGACTGGAAGCAGATGGTATACGATATTTACCACACGGAAAACGAATTGGACATCGCCCTCGTCGGCAAGTACGTCGCCCTTCACGACGCCTATCTGAGCGTCGCCGAAGCCCTGAACCACGCCGGCATCGCCTACAAGTCCAAGATCAATATCCATTGGATTGATTCGGAATCGCTGGAAGACCCGGCCGTTTCGATGGAAGACGTATTCCAGGGCATCGACGGCATCGTCGTTCCCGGCGGGTTCGGCAACCGCGGCATTGAAGGCAAAATCCGCGCCGTCCAGTATGCCCGCGAGCACAAGATTCCCTTCCTGGGCTTGTGCCTCGGCATGCAGTGCGCCGTCATGGAATTTGCCCGCCACGTCGGCGGCCTCAAGGGCGCTACGTCCTCGGAATTCAACGAAGACGCAGCCTTCCCCGTCATCGACCTCATGCCGGATCAGGTCGATATTTCCGACAAAGGCGGCACGATGCGCTTAGGCGTATATCCCTGCAAGCTGAAAGAGGATACGAAGGCTTTCGACGTATACGGCGAGCACCTCATTTACGAACGCCACCGCCATCGCTGGGAATTCAACAATAAATACAGAACGGAGCTCAGTGAAGCCGGCCTGGTGATTTCGGGCACGTCGCCGGACGACCGCCTTGTCGAAATCGTCGAAATCAAGGATCATCCCTGGTTCGTCGGCTGCCAGTTCCATCCGGAATTCAAATCCCGTCCGACGAAGGCCCATCCCTTGTTCAAGGGCCTGATCAAGACGGCGTTGGATTTAAAGAAATAAAAATAAATTTTGACTTTGTAAAACAGAGGTTTTTCAGCGGAAAACCTCTGTTTTTTATATATGCTCCTGAAAAACAGAAAGATATATATGTGACAAGAAGAACACATCGTCATGGGAATTATTTTTAAGATAAGGTACAATAAGTTTCGCAAAAATAAAAAGAGACATGGCTTGCAGAACTCTGGTAGAATGAAGTCGCGACACACCATTCTGAAAGGAGCAAGCAAACCATGTCTGAAAAGATTGTACAGCTTAACGAGGAAGTAATCAAGGGACAGCTCAAGGATCTTGTGCGTGGCAGCGTAGAGGAGACTCTCAACGAGCTGCTGGAGGCCGAGGCAGAGAAACTGACTCAGGCGGCCCGATACGAGCGCAATGAGAAGCGTCAGGGCTATCGCAGCGGCCACTACAGGCGCAGCCTCACTACCACTTCCGGGGACGTTACCCTCAAGGTACCCAAGCTCAAAGGGATTTCCTTTGAGACCGCCATTATTGAGCGGTATCGCCGCCGTGAAAGCAGCGTAGAAGAAGCCCTCATCGAGATGTATCTGGCCGGTGTATCCGTCCGGCGTGTGGAAGACATTACAGAGGCGCTGTGGGGCAGCAAAGTGTCGCCCTCAACCATCAGTGAACTGAATAAGAAGGCATATGTCCACATTGAGGATTGGCGTAACCGCCCCTTACAGGGAGGGCATTACCCGTATGTCTATGTGGACGGCATCTACTTGCGTCGCAACTGGGGCGGAGAGTTTGAGAATGTGGCCATTCTGGTAGCGATTGCGGTAAATGAAGATGGATACCGTGAGGTTCTTGGGGCTGCCGAGGGCATGAAGGAGGACAAGGCTAGCTGGGTCAGCTTCTTTCAATGGCTGCGAGGCCGGGGCCTGGATGGAGTTAAACTGGTAGTTGGCGACAAGTGCCTGGGTATGCTGGAAGCTGTAGGAGAAGTGTTTCCAGAGGCCAAGTACCAGCGGTGTACTGTACACTTTTACCGCAATATCTTCTCTGTAACGCCTCGTTCCAAGGTGAAGCTGGTGGCCAAAATGCTCAAAGCGATCCATGCGCAGGAGAGCAAGAAAGCTGCCCGTGAGAAAGCCCGGGCCGTGGTAGAAGAACTGCGTTCCATGAAACTGAAAGAGGCTGCCAAGAAGGTGGAGGATGGCATTGAGGAAACGCTGACTTACTGCGATTTTCCCTGTGAACATTGGACCCGTATCCGTACTAATAACGTCATGGAACGGCTTAACCGGGAGATCCGCCGCCGTACCCGTGTGGTGGGCAGCTTCCCGGACGGCAACTCCGCCCTCATGCTGGTCTGTGCCCGGCTGCGCCATGTGGCCGGTACCCAGTGGGGCAACAAGAAGTACATGAACATGAAGCACCTACAGGCGGCTCTGGAGGATACCTCCATTGCTGGGTGACTTCACTCATATCAGGGCCTGCAAACCATTTTGCGAAAAATACTTGACACTACCATTTTTAATAAGATGAAACGATAAAAGAATAATAAATATGATGAAATATCATGGATGCAAAATGTGCAATAATGCGTACCAATAGGGAAAAGACACTCCTTTGGTGCGAATTGTAAAAAACACGTAAATTTGCTGTTTTGAATATTTATTGAATTTTTTGCCCTTCTTTTGCCGCCAATCGGGGATGACATATATGCGAAAAATTCGCCAGAATCGCCGTCTTTGCTCTAATTTTCACATTGAATATTAGAATATATGATGATATAATATAGGCGATTGAAAGTATGTCTCGGAAATGAAGCGGACTTTCTTTCGATTTATTTTTTCTAGTCAGCCGGCTTATGCAGAAGGAAAACGATGGGATAAACCGGCTGCAACGCATGCTTGTATCAAATGCCTTTGCAGGGCGGGTACGAAAACGCGTGAAGGGAGCACCCTTGGACATGCGGCGTAGTGTCGTCGGAATCTGGCCGGCAGCACTGCGGCGGCAGCGGCCTGTACGGCGGCGCAGTCGGCAGGAACAGGCGCGCGCAGGCTGCAGCGCAGCTGGGGCGCCGCGTATCCGAAATAGTTGCTTCATGTTTTTATTATTTTCATTATATATTAATGAGGTGATTTTTGATGTTGAATACCTTTAAAAGAGGTGGGGTTCATCCTGATGATGGCAAAATCTACGCTAAGGATAAAGCCATTGAAACCCCGGCAGTACCGGATCAAGTAGTCATCCCTATGAGCCAGCATTTTGGTGCTCCTTGTACTCCGACAGTCAAGGTTGGCGACCTGGTAAAAAAAGGCCAGGTTATTGGGACCAGCGATGCCTTCCTGCATGCTGACATCCACGCTTCTACGTCCGGTAAAGTCGTCAAGGTAGCTCCGATGCCGCATAATATGATGGTCAAATGCATGGCTGTCGTTATTGAGGCAGACGGCAAAGACGAATGGGTAGAAGGTCTTCCGGCAGAACACGACTGGAAGCAGCTCGATAGCAAGGAAATCGTTGAATTGATTAAAAAGGCCGGCGTAGTAGGCTGCGGCGGCGCTACGTTCCCTGCTCATGTAAAATTGACGCCGAACAAACCTGTCGACACCTTTATCGTAAACGGCGCCGAATGCGAACCGTATCTGACCTGCGACTACCGCGCCATGGTCGAAAAAGAAACGACGGAAAAACTCGTAACGGGCGTGCAGATCTGCATGAAGGCTCTCGGCGTAAAACAGGGCTTCATCGGCATTGAAGACAACAAGCCGGAAGCGATTAAGAACATGACGGAAGCTTTCAAGGATATCCCTGAAGTTACGGTCGTAACCTGCAAGACGAAATACCCGCAGGGCGCTGAAAAAATGATGATTGAAGCCTGCACGGGCCGTCAGGTCGAACCGGGCGGATTGCCGATGAACGTCGGCTGCGTCGTAAGCAACGTCGGTACGGTCATTGCGATTGCCGACGCCGTATGCCACGAAATCCCCTTCATCGAACGCTTGACGACGGTTACGGGCGACTGCATCAAAGAACCGAAGAACCTGTCCCTGCGTATCGGTACGACCTTCCAGGAAGCTATCGATTACTGCGGCGGCTTTTCTCAGCAGCCGGACCGCATTATTGCCGGCGGCCCGATGATGGGTCTTGCCCAGTACCAGCTTGATGTTCCTATTACAAAAGGCGCTTCCGGTATCCTCGCCTTGTCTCCGGAAAAATGCCAGGTCGGCGAAGAAGAATCGTGCATCCGCTGCGGCCGCTGCGTCACCGCCTGTCCGATGGGTTTGGTTCCGAGCCAGCTGAGCATCTTCGCTTCTTGCCAGGCATGGGATAAGTGCATGGAATACGGTGTCATGAACTGCGTCGAATGCGGCAGCTGCGTATACACTTGCCCGGCAAAACGCAACATCGTCCAGTATATCCGCAATGCAAAAGCTCAGTGCAAAGCCATTCAGGCAGCCGCTCAGGCTAAGGCACAGAAGGCTTAAGATCTAATGGAAGAAGGGATATCATGAGTCCAGAAGCTAAAGGACAAACTATAGGAAAGGATGCTAAAGACATGCAGGAATTAAAACTTACTGTATCATCTTCGCCGCATGTTCGCTGTAACGAAACGGTCCCTAAAATTATGTGGAGCGTCGTTGCCGCCCTCGTGCCTGCCGCTGCGTTTGGCGTTTACTACTTTGGCGTCAATGCCCTCGTCAATATCGTAGTAGCCATTGTTTCCGCAGTTGTTTTCGAATTTTTATGGGAAAAAGGTATGCACAGAAAGGTAACCATTAAAGATGGTTCCGCTGTTATCACCGGCCTCTTGCTGGCTATGTGCTGCCCGCCGAGCCTTCCCTGGTGGATGAGCATCATCGGCTCCTTCCTGGCTATCGTCGTCTGCAAGCAGTCCATGGGCGGCCTTGGTCATAACCTCTTCAACCCGGCTCACGTCGGCCGTGCAGGCTTGATGGTTTCCTGGCCTGTCGCTATGACGACGTGGACGCAGCTCAACGGCACGGTCGTTGACGGCGTTGCCGGCGCTACGCCGCTGAACGTATTCAAGCACGGCGGCACGGACGCCCTGTTCCAGCTGTTCGGCACGAACGACTGGGGCACGATTTACCAGAGCCTGTTCATCGGTACGCGCAATGGTTCTTTGGGCGAAACCTCTACGGTTCTCCTGATCCTCGGCGGCTTGTACCTCATTTATAAGGGCTATGTCAACTGGCAGGTTCCTGTCGTCATGATCGCTACTGTCGGCGTTCTCATGTGCGTTGCTTACGGCCCCAACGTTGCGTTGTTCCAGATGATGGCCGGCGGCCTTATCATCGGCGCGTTCTTCATGGCAACGGATATGGTAACGGCTCCGATTACCTTGAAAGGCCAAATCATCTTCGCTTTAGGCGCAGGTCTTATTACCGTATTGATTCGTCTCTTCGGCGGTTATCCTGAAGGCGTTTGCTATTCCATCCTCCTGATGAACGCATTGACGCCGCTTATCGACCGCCTTGTAAAACCGACCGTCTTTGGTGAAGTTAAAACAAAGGGGGCAAAATAACATGACAGACAATCATGGAAACAGCATCATTAAGGTTGCATTGAATCTTATTCTGACCTGTTTAGTTTCGGGTTGCATCATCGGCGTCGTCTTCTTCATCACCGGCCCGATTGCAGCCGACAAAGCAGAACAGATGAAACAGGATTCCATGAAAGCCTTGGTTGCGGACGCTGATAAATTCGTTCCCGTACAGGGCGAAGCTGATACGTTTATCGCTGAAAAAGGCGGCAAAACTGTAGCTTACATCATTCCGACGGCTCCGAAAGGATACGGCGGCCCGATTAAAATGCTGACGGCTGTATCTGCCGACGGCACCGTTATCGATTACACCGTTCTTGCTGCAAACGAAACGCCGGGCCTGGGCGACAAAGGCGCGAAATCTCCGTTTAAAGATCAGTTCAAAGGCAAGAAAATCGACGGCCTGGAAGTAACGAAAGAACCGAATCAGCCGAATAAAATTCAGGCTTTGACCGGTGCTACGATTTCTTCCCGCGCTTTCTCTGCAGGCGTAAAAGAAGCGATTGAAAAAGCAGCTGCTTTGAGCGGCCAGAGCGCTTCTTCCCAGCCCGCTGCCGGCGCAACGAAGGGAGGCAATAAATAATGAGTCTTTGGAAAGTATTTAGCAGAGGCATTATTGAAGAAAACCCGTATTTCGTATTAGCCTTGAGCTTGTGCCCGGGCCTTGCCGTTACGACGAGCGTAGTAAACGGTTTGACCATGGGTTTGACAGTATGGTTTGTTATTACGTCCAACAACGTAGTCGTATCTATTATTCGTAAGACCATTAACAAAAAGGTCCGCGTACCTGTATACATTACCTGTATCGCTACGATCGTAACGTGCGTACAGCTGTTCCTTCAGGCGTTTGCTCCGGACTTGTACCAGGCCCTCGGCGTATACCTCGACTTGGTCGTCGTATTTGCTATCATCCTGGCACGCGCTGAATCGATTGCTTCGAAGAACGGCATCGTCGTTTCCTTCCTCGACGGCATGGGCATGGGCGTCGGCTTTACCATCGCTATGATCTGCATTTCCGTCGTTCGTGAACTCTTCGGCAACGGTACGCTGCTCGGCACTCCGATGTTCGGGCCGGAATACCAGCCTGCTCTGATTTTGGCTCTGCCGCCTGGAGCATTCATGCTCATCGGCTTCATGATGGCCGGCATTAAGATCTGGAATGAATCCCGCGAAAGAGCAAGACAACTGAAAGGGAGTGAAGGATAATGGGCGAATACTTTACGCTGTTTGTCGGCGCTGTATTGATCAATAACTTCGTATTGACGAAGTTCCTCGGCCTATGTATCTTCTTCGGCGTATCCAAAAACCTCAACGCTTCTGTAGGCATGGGCTTTGCCGTAACATCCGTCTTGACGATGAGTACGGTTCTCGCTTGGCTTTTGTACAACTATGTATTAGTTCCGTTTGATCTGACGTTCCTTCGTACGATTTCTTTCGTTATCTTGATCGCAAGCTTCGTACAGCTGTTGGAAATCGTCATTAAAAAGATGTCCCCGACGCTGTATAACATGTGGGGCATTTACCTCATGCTGATCGCTACGAACTGTATCGTATTGTCCGTACCGGTTATCAGCATTACCAGCAACTACGACTTCCTCGAAAACCTCGTATTTGCTATTGGTTCCGGCTTAGGCTTTGCGCTCGCCCTCGTCCTCATGGCCAGCGCCCGTGAAAAACTGGATTTCGCCGACGTACCCCATTCGCTCAAAGGCACTCCGATTGCCTTCATCGTTGCCGGTATGCTTTCGTTGGCCTTCCTTGGTTTCTCCGGTATGATTTAATTACGCAAAGGAGTTGGAATATTTATTATGAATTACACTGAGATTGCAATCATGGCAGTCGTTATTCTGACTTGCATCGGCGTAGTGTTCGGCTTTGTCCTTGCATTTGCAGATAAGAAGTTCGCCATGGAAGAAAATCCGCTTATCGGCGAAGTTGAAGAAGCATTGCCGAAAGGCCAGTGCGGCGCCTGCGGATTCCCTGGCTGCGCTAAATACGCAGAAGCTGTCGTTCTTGATCCCGATGTTCCGCCTAACCTTTGCGTTCCCGGTAAAGCTGAAGTTGCAGCTATCGTCGCCCAGCTGACCGGTAAGGTTGCCGAAGCTACGGAACCGAAATACGCTCACATCCGCTGCCGCGGCGGCAACGGCATCGCGAAATTGGCCTATGAATACAAAGGCGTTCATGACTGCGCTGCCGCTAAAATCGTACAGCAGGGTCCGAAATTCTGCAAATACGGCTGTCTCGGTTTCGGCAACTGCGTAAAGGCCTGCCCCTTCGGCGCTATGACCATGGGCGAAGACGGTCTTCCGAAGGTTAATAAGCAGCTGTGCACCGGCTGCGGTAAATGCGCCAGCATTTGTCCGAACCACGTCATTGAATTGCTGCCGATCAGCGCGAAGGTTTCCGTCAGCTGCTCGTCCAAGGAAATGGGCGCTGTAGCTCGTAAGGACTGCTCGGCTGCTTGTATCGGCTGCGGTCTGTGCGTGAAGAACTGCGCTCATGAAGGCGGCGTTAAGGTTGTCGACCATTTGGCTGTCGTCAATCCGGAAATCTGCCATAACTGCGAAGAAGCTACGTGCGTAGCAAAATGCCCGACGAAGGCGATTGCTTCCTTGCTGGCTGACGTAAAAGCAGAAGAAAAGATAGGTTAATATGATGAACTGGAAACGCAGGGCAAGATATATTCTTACTGCCGCTTTCCTGGTCGTGATGAGTTGCTCCGGATGCTCTCTGCATCCGGAGTCTTCTTATGATAGGAGCGGTATTGCCATGGATACGACCGTTTCTCTGCGAGCGACTGGGAAAGAAGCACAGGAAGCCGTAGATGAAAGCTTTGCCCGCATCGCGCGGCTGGACGCCCTGGCGAGCTCGCAAAATCCCGACAGCGACGTGAGCAAGATCAACGCTGCCGCCGGCTCCCATTACGTGCAGGTAGACCCGGCGGTATACGAGATGATTTCCTTTGCCAAGGGCTTTTCAGAACGGAGCAGCGGCGAGTGGGATATTACCGTCGGCATTATTACCAATCTCTGGCAGATTGGGACGGAACATCAGCACGTTCCGGAAGCGGGAGAGCTGGCCGAAGCGATGCAGCGCGTTAACTATAAGGATATCCTCCTTCGTCCGGAAGACCACAGCGTCATGCTGGCCAAGGCCGGTATGTCCATCGACCTGGGCGGCGTCGCCAAAGGCTATGCCGTCGATGAGGTCCGCAAGATTTACGAAGCCCATCATATTGAAAGCGGACTGATAAACATGGGCGCCAGCTCTATGTACGCCGTCGGCAAGACGAGCAAGGGCAAAGCCTGGAACATCGGTATGAAGCACCCCCGTTCGGATACGAACGGCGAATACCTTGGCATCGTGAGCATAGAAAACCAGGCCTTGTCGACGTCTGGCGATTACGAACGGTACTTCATTCAGGATGGAAAGCGGTATCACCATATTTTTGATCCCGTCACGGGATATCCAGCCGATTCGGGCGTCATGAGCGACTCTATCGTCATCGACGGAGACGTAGAGCATGCGGGAATGCTCAGCGATATCTTGACGACGGTCGTCTTTGTGTTAGGCCCACAGAAGGGACTGGCCTTTATCGACGGCATGGACGGCGTAGAATGCGAAATTACGGGAAACGATGGAACGATTTACATGACCGACGGGTTCCGCAGCCGTTTTTCCGACATGAACGCCGACTTTCGTATAGCTGAATAACTATCCCCTACATGTAAAATTTTAAGCGGAACGGAAGTATTTTCTTGAATAATATTTACTTTTTCTTCAAAATGTAAGATAATATAACTATAAATATTTGTAGAGGATGGTAACGACATATGGATCACATTGATGACAAAATTTTGACAATTTTGAAGCGAAACGGAAAAGCTTCTGCTACGGAAATCAGCAAAGTTGTCGGTTTGTCCATACCGGCTGTAGCAGAACGAATCAGAAAAATGGAACACGCCGGTATCATTGAAGGATATGGCGCAAAAATCAGCCGCCGTAAGACGGGATACAACGTCACGGCTTTTATTATGGTTAATATGGAACGGTCCGGCGACGTCGAAGAATTCCGGGAAAAGGTCGTTCAGTTCCCTCAGGTCTTGGAGTGTCATCACGTTGTGGGGGCCTTTGATTACCTATTGAAAGTGCTGGTAAAAACTCCTGATGATTTAGAAAAATTCCTTATGGAAGAGCTAAACGAAATCCCGACGGTTTCGTCGTCTCAGACCTTTATGTGCTTGTCTACGCTGAAAGAAGAATGGAACGTATAAGACGGTACGAATTTTCTCTCCATAAAAAAGAAGCTTATCCTATGAAAGATAAGCTTCTTTTTTTACAATATGAAAGATGGGGAATCGTTTTAGGCCAGGACATTAATCTTCCTTGATGCGGCCGTCAATCGTAATGGTCTTTACCTGCCAGGGAATGAATTTTCCGCTTTGCTGGAGTGCTTTTTTGGCAGCCATTTCCAAGCCGCCGCAGCAGGGAACCTCCATGCGGACAATGGTGACATCTTTGATATCATTTTGTTTGATGATTTCAGTCAATTTTTCGGAATAGTCAATACTGTCCAGCTTAGGGCAGCCGACAATCGTAATTTTATTGCGAATGAAATCTTCATGGAACCGGGCGTAAGCATAGGCCGTGCAGTCCGCTGCGATGAGCAGATGGGCTCCGTCGAAATAGTCTGCTTTGATCGGTACGAGTTTGATTTGTACGGGCCATTGGCGCAGCTGCGATTGTGCGACTGCCGGCGTGTTGGGAAGTTCGGCGGCAGTCGTCTGAAGAGACATGGCTGCCTGTCCGGGGCAGCCGTGAGAAAGTACGCGGGACTGGCTGCCGGGACATCCGCCAGTATGTTTCAGACCATTGGCTTTCATATTAGCCTTTACGGCGGCTTCGTCATAGGGAGCGGCTTCGCGCTCTACAAAGGTAATGGCGTTCGTCGGGCAGTGGGGCAGGCAGTCGCCTAGTCCGTCACAGTAATCGTCGCGCATGAGGCGTGCTTTTCCGTCTACCATGGCGATGGCCCCTTCGTGGCAGGCTGCTGCGCAGGCACCGCAGCCATTGCATTTTTCTTCATCAATTTGAATAATTCTTCTAATCATAATGTATTCCTCCAGTGGTTTTATATACGTAAATAGCATGGGCATGTAGTGTGCTGCCTTATGGTGAAAGTATACTATACAGGGCAGGAAAAATCTGTTGTTTTTGCAACGAGGTGAATGAAATTGCAATATTTTTTACCAGTCATTCAACATTCTGAGTTGTTTGCTCACATCGGGACAGAAGATATTGGCAAACTACTGGATGCGATGGACATATATAAAAAGAAATACAAAAAAGGGAATTTTATTTTCTATGCAGGAGATACAATTGAGCAAATCGGCATTGTCTTATCCGGCACGGTGCACATCCTGCAGGAAGATTACTGGGGCAACCGCAACATCTTATCCCAAGTTCGCCCCGGCAGTTTATTTGGCGAAGCCTTTGCGTGTCTTTCTGATGTAAAGTCGACAGTAGATGTTGTTGCCTTAGACGATACGGAAGTTATGTTCATCAACGTAAACAGCATTATTCATGCAGGCCAGGTTTTAACGAAAGCGCAGGAACGTGTGGCTTTGAATCTTCTGGCTATCATGGCACGGCGCAATATGCAGCTTACGCAGAAAATACGGTATATGTCACAACGGTCGACGCGGCAGAAGCTCATGTTCTATTTGTCGGAAGAAGCGCTGCGGCAGGAATCTTCGTCGTTTACGCTGCCCTTTAACCGGCAGCAGCTGGCCGATTTTCTCTCTGTCGACCGGAGCGCCATGTCGGCAGAGCTGAGCCGGATGAAAAAAGATGGGCTGATTGACTATTACAAAGATAAATTTATTTTGAAAGAACCGCAGGTATAAGCCAAAAAGAGCAGCAGCAGAATTCCGATGGTTATTCAGAATCTGCATGCTGCTCTTTTTCTTAGATAATTACGCTGTATCAGCGCAGGTGGGGAAGAATATGTCCCATCTTATGCTTTTTCGTTTCCAAATAGAATTCGTCGAATTCCTGGGGTTTCATTTCAATCGGCACGCGTTCTACGATTTCTACGCCGAAGCCTTCGAGGCCGTAGATTTTTTCCGGGTTGTTCGTCAGCAGGCGCAGTTCTTTGGCTCCTAAATCCTGCAGAATCTGAGCGCCAATCCAATATTCGCGCAGGTCTGGCGCAAAGCCCAGCTTTTCATTGGCTTCTACGGTGTCATAGCCCTGTTCCTGGAGGACGTAGGCCTTCAGCTTGTTGATGAGGCCGATGCCCCGGCCTTCCTGGCGCATGTAGAGGAGAATGCCCCGGCCTTCGGCGTTGATCTGGGTCATGGCAGCGGCCAGCTGTTCGCCGCAGTCGCAGCGGCACGAGCCGAATACGTCGCCGGTCAGGCATTCGGAGTGGACGCGGCAGAGCAGGTTTTTACCGTCGCCGATGTCGCCTTTGACGAGGGCGACGTGGTGTTCGCCCGTCAGGTCGTTGACGTAGCCGTAAATTTTGAATTCGCCGAATTTCGTCGGCATCTTAGCGACGGCTTCGCGGACGACGTGCTTGTCGTGACGGCGGCAGTAGTTCTGCAGGTCGTGAATGGTGATGAATTTTAAATTGTACTTGTCGGCCAATTCCCATAGCTGCGGCGTCTGCATCATCGTGCCGTCGTCGGCCATGATTTCGCAGCACAAGCCGACTTGCTTCAGGCCGGCGAGGCGCATGAGGTCGACCGTCGCTTCCGTATGGCCGTTGCGGGCCAGGACTCCGCCGCGCTTGGCGATTAAGGGGAAGTTATGGCCGGGACGGCGGAAGTCTTCGGGACGGGCCGTTTCTTCCGTGCATTTGCGGGCCGTCAGCGCCCGTTCTACGGCGGAAATGCCCGTCGTCGTATCGACGTGGTCGATGGAGACGGTGAAGGCCGTTTCGTGATTGTCCATATTGTCGCTTACCATCGGCGGCAAGCCGAGCTTGCGGGCGTATTCAATGCTCATGGGCATGCAGATGAGGCCCTTGCCGTGCGTTGCCATAAAGTTCATGTTTTCTGTCGTGCAGTACTGGGCGGCGCAGATAAAGTCGCCTTCATTTTCTCTATCCGGGTCGTCGGTGACGATGATGATATGCCCGGCTTGCAATTCTTCGATTGCTTCTTCTACGGTATTGAATTTTCTGTTTTCCTTTGCCACAATAAAACCTCCTGAATATGATAAAGCCCTGACGGTCTGTCCAGCAGCGTCAGGGCTTTTTGGTCAACACAACACAAGCTGCGCGGAGGCAGCTCCATCGTATCTTCTTCCATCCAGACTATACTGTCGGTTTTGGAATCGCACCAAATCACGAGCACATGGCTCCTACGCCGTAGCGTTCGCGGACTATACCGCCGATCGGGAATTTCACCCTGCCCTGAAGATATATGACTACATGAATCATTATACACAGAATGGCTATCCTTGGCAAGAGCCGCCGCGGCCGGCCGGGCTGGGACAGGCCTATTCTATGTCGAATATTTTGCCCGGATTGAGGATATTGTTGGGGTCCAGGGCTTTTTTGATAGCTTTCATCATGGCCAGCTCGTCGGGATTGGTAAATTCTTCCATCAAATGCTTCCGCTTAAAGCCGATGCCGTGCTCGCCCGATAAGCGGCCGCCGTGGGCGTAGATGAAGGCGTACAGCTCCTGCTGGTTTTGTTCGACCCGGCGGGCCCAGTCTTCGTAGGGCGTATCGTCGGGCTTTAAGATGTTGAGATGGATGTTGCCGTCGCCGGCGTGGCTGGCAATGCGGGTGATCAGGCCGTATTTGCCGGCCAGGCGGAGAATTTCCGCCAGCAGGAGCGGTTCCTGGTCGACGGGGACGACGACGTCTTCTTTGCTGACGATGAGACTTTCGGCGCGGACTGCCTCGGCAAAGGCCTTGCGGGCCTGCCAGATTTTATTGTGGTCGGCGACGAGGACCGACGACGCGCCGTGTTGCGTGCAGAGCTCGTCTAAGGCGACGGCCTTGTCGTCCAGGTCGTCGTCATGGATGCCTTCGACTTCGACGATGAGGTAATTGCCCGAATCGCTGCCCTGCAGCTTTTCATGGAGATATTTTTCTACCGATCGGATCGTAATATTGTCCATGTATTCGACGCAGGTCGGGACGATGCCTTGCTTTAAAATGGCTCCGACGGCGCCGATGGCTTGTTCCGGCGAATCGAAAACGGCCAGCAGATCGAGGGCGTATTTAGGCTTCGGCAGGAGCTTGACCGTCGCCTTGGTGATGATGCCCAGCGTGCCTTCCGAGCCGATGACCAGCTGCTCGAGGCAGTAGCCTGTCGATTGCTTCTGCAGGCGTGCGCCGAGCTGGACGATGCGGCCCGTCGGATTGACGATTTCCACGTCGTATACCTGATGGCGCGTCGTACCGTATTTGACAGCCCGGTTGCCGCCGGCGTTGGTGGCGATATTGCCGCCGATAAAGCAGGAGTCGCCGCTGCAGGGGTCGCCGGCGTAGAACAGACCCTTGGCTTCGGCTGCGTCCTGCAGGTCCGACGTGCGGACGCCCGGTTCTACGACGGCGTATAAGGCGTCTTCGTTAATTTCCAGAATGCGGTTCATTTTTTCCAGGGACAGGACGATGCCGCCGTAAATAGGCACGGCGCCGCAGGCTAGCCCTGTACCGGCCCCGCGGGGCACGACGGGAAAATGATAGTCGTTGGCCAGCTGGACGACAGCGGCGACCTGCTCGGCCGTTTCGGCAAAGACGACGGCTTCGGGCATGTGGTGGTACGCCGGGTCGGTCACTTCGTCGTGGGAGTAGGGCTGCATTTTATCCGGATCTGTCGTGACGTTTTTAGGGCCGACGGCAGCCTGCAGTTTTTTTAAAATTTCAGGAGTAATCGGTTCATATCTCATGAGCAAAGACCTCTGTTTCTTCATAGTTTACGTTCTATTATATAATATCAGCGGCGTTTGCGAAAGTGGGCCGTATTAAATCGAGAAAAAACTTTATCTTAAGTGAAAATGAAGGTATACTTATAGCATGCGTGTTGCAGTGCCTATATTAAAGGAGCAGAATCATGACGGAAAAACGGGATGGGCGGCTCCGACGTACCGGGACGGTGCGCCGGCGGCGTACGAAAAAAAAGAAGGGGATGACGCTGTACAAGGGCATCGTCCTTCTCATACTGCTGGTCGGAGGAGTCTTCCTGTGCCTGCGCATGTATCAGATGTGGCAGATCCACGAGGACATGAAGCGGACGCTGCAGCAGGAGCAGGCCTTGACGGAAGAAAACCAGCGGCTGAAGGACCGGAAAGAACAGCTTATTTCCCCCGATGCCGTAGAAAAACAGGCGCGGGAACAGTTCGGACTGGCCGAGCCGGGAGAAATCCCCTACAGGCGCTGACGAGGCGTTCCGCCTTAGGAATTTACATTATTTTGCGATTGAATTTTTCGCCGTTTATGAGTATAATAGCGTTATACGTGTTATCAGCAAAGCTGAAGCATACAAGGAGGAATATAAGGTAACATGACAATCGAAGTAGGCAGTGTATTGGAAGGCACCGTGACAGGGATTACAAAATTTGGCGCTTTTGTAGAGCTTCCTGACAAGAAGGTGGGCTTGGTCCACATTTCTGAAGTTGCTAATGAGTATGTAAAAGATGTGCACGATTTCTTGAAAGTTCAGGACAAAGTAAACGTCAAAGTTTTGTCTGTCGACGATAAGGGAAAAATCGGCCTGTCTATTAAACAGACCCAGCCGGCTCCGGAAAAGAAAGAGTTCCGTCCAAGACATGAATTCCGCCAGCACAACAATTTTGACTCGAATCGCCGCTCTTCTACATCGTTGTCTTTCGAGGACCGGCTTAGTAAATTCCTGAAGGAAAGTGACGAACGCCAGATGGATTTGAAACGCAATACCGAATCAAAACGCGGCGGCCGCGGCGCTCGCCGTGCCGATTGATTTCGTATATCGGTAATCATAAGGACGAATAAAGAGTATTCCTGTCTTGGAATGCTCTTTTTGTTTTACCGACTGGAAAGGGCTGTCCGAGTTTAGAACGAGGTACATGACAGATGAAGGATAAGGAATTTGCCGTTGTCGATATCGGCTCCAATTCCCTGCGCCTGATGACGGGGCGCTGGGAAGATGATCGCTGGAAGTTTTCGGCGAAAGAATTGGAAACGACTCGCCTCGGCTATCAGATAGAAGAGACAAGGCATTTATCGCCGGAAGGGATTGAGGCCTCCCTTGCGGCCATGGCCCGATGGCAGGCCCGGTTAGGATCCGTTCCCGTCTGTGCCGTCGCGACCAGCGCAGTGCGCGAAGCCGCAGACGGCCAAGCCTTTTTGGCGGAAATACGGGCCCGTTTTGGCTGGCACTGCCGCTGCATTTCCGGCCTGGAGGAAGCGGCTCTCAGCTTCTGCGGGGCGGCAGCCGGCGTTGAAGCCGGCAAGGAGGCCGTCGTCCTGGATATCGGCGGCGGCAGCAGCGAAGTGGCCGTCGGCCGGGACGGCGTCGTCGCCTGGTCTCACAGCTATCCCTTGGGCGCCGTGCGCCTGACGAAAAAAAATCAGATGGAAGAAGGGGAGCTGGCCGCTTTGGAAGCCTATTGCAGCCGGCAATGGCTGCCTGCGCCCATAGAGCCTTCGGCATCCCTCATCGGCGTAGGCGGAACGCTGACGACGCTGGCGGCGATGGAGCTGGAACTGACGGAATACGATCCGTCCCGCATCGAAGGATGCGTCGTGCCGCTGGACCGCCTGTCCTATCACCTGGACAGACTGCGTCGCATGGGCCCAGAAGGCCGCTGCCATGTGGCGGGACTGCAGCCTAAGCGCAGCGACATCATCGTCGCCGGGCTGGCCGTCGCCCGCTCCTTTTTGCAGCACTATGGCTTTGGCTGCATTCGCATCAGCGAAAGCGATTTGATGGAAGGCGTCTTTTACCGCCATTCCTTCCACGATGCCGCTTGGCGCGGAAGCGGCGGGAGCGGTCTATGAACGTCGTTGAAACTGTAGAAGCATACTGCCGGCAGCATTCGCTGTTTCAGCCGGGAGAGACGGTTCTGATCGCCTGCTCCGGCGGGCCCGACTCACTGGCGCTGCTGGATATATTAGCCCGGCTGCGGCCGGACTATAACTTGCGCCTCGCCGTATGCTACGTCCATCATGGCATTCGGGATGCCGCTGACGAGGAGGTCCGGTTTGTACGGCAGGAAGCGGAGAAGCGGGCCTGTCCATTTATCTGCCGCCGGGCAGACGTGCCGACGTTGGCGGCGCAGGAGCACGCGTCGCTGGAAGCTGTCGGCAGGAGAGAGCGGTATCGCCTGCTTCGCGAAGAAAAGGACCGTCTGGGGGCCGCGGCGATTGCCGTAGCCCATCATCAGGACGACCAGGCGGAAACGGTGCTGCTGCACTTGCTGCGCGGCAGCGGACTGACCGGATTGGGCGCAATGCGGCCGCAAACCGGCGACGTCATCCGCCCGCTCCTGAGTATAACGCGCGGAGATATCGACGCCTATGTCAAAGAGCGGAATCTGATGCCGCGTCACGATGAGACGAACGACTCTGCCCAGTTTACGCGCAACCGCATCCGCCTGGAACTGCTGCCGGCGCTGCGGCAGTATAATCCGTCCATCGTCGGCGATTTAAACCGGCTGGCGCAGATTGCCCAGGCGGAAGACGACTGCATGGCCCAATGGGCGAGCCGACTGTACGAGGCTCACGTCAAGCCGTGCGAAGGCGGGGCCGGCGTGGAAAAGAAATGGTTTCTCAGCCAGCCCGTAGCCCTGCAGCGCCGCCTCGTGCGCCTGCTGTGCCGGAACGCGACGGGGACGGAGCGGGATATACCCTTTCATTACGTAGAAACGATGCGGGAGCTGGCCTGCAAAGGCGCGGGCAAGCAGTTCCAGACGGGCCGCGTTACGGCCTATACGACGAAATCCGATTTGTGCGTCGTAGTGTCGCAGGGCATAAAGGGCCGGCGCAGAACGAAATCATGAAAAAGAAAGCATCGCAGGGAAGCCTGCGTCGTTATATATACTTTGTCATTCCGGGGGAGGATATACGATATGCATCAAGACGTAAAAGAAATATTATTTACAGAAGAACAAATACAGAAGCGAGTGCGGGAAATGGGCGCGCAGATAACGGCCGATTACGCCGGCAAGACGATTTTGCTGTGCGGCATTTTGAAAGGCGCCGTCGTGTTCTATACGGATTTGGCCCGCCAGATTCAGGTTCCCGTAAAATTTGACTTCATGAGCTGTTCCAGCTACGGCTCGTCGGCCACGTCGTCCGGCGCGGTTACGATTCGCAAGGACATGGACAACGACGTCGCCGGAAAGGATATCCTCATCGTCGAGGATATCATCGATACGGGCATTACGCTGAGCTATCTCGTGCCCTATTTGAAAGACCGCGGCGCTAATTCGGTCAAGCTGGCTACCTTGCTGAGCAAGCCGTCGCGCCGGCAGGTCGACATCCACGTCGATTACAACGGCTTTGAAATTCCCGACGCCTTCGTCGTCGGCTACGGCCTGGATTATGACAGCTCTTATCGGAATTTGCCTTATATCGGCATATTGAAGGAAGAAATTTATACGAAATAAACATACACTATTACCGTCTTGTTTTGCGGGAAAAGCTGTTGTTGCATTGTCCGAAGTATGGTAATATAGATATTGTATTGGTTGCATGACATTACTTAATGATAGATTACTTTGAAAGGAGTAGTATCTTGAGCAAATTTGTGCGTAATGTAAGTTTATACTTACTGATTATCATCGTTGCCGTTTCTATCATCGATGCGTTTACGACAAATAAAGCTGATAAATCGGAAATTTCCTATACGAATTTCATGAATCAGGTTCAGCAGAAAAAGGTAGACGCAGTCCAGATCACGGACGACCACGCCATCGTCGGTCAGCTGAAGGACGGCACGTCTTTTACATCATACGCCCCGACGGACGCGGCTATGATGCCGGCCCTGCGCGACGCGGAGGTCAACGTCATCGCCAAGCCGCCTGAACAGCCCTCGTGGTGGATGAGCCTGCTGAGCTCTATCCTGCCGATTTTGATTCTCATCGGCGTGTGGTTTTTCATCATGCAGCAGACCCAGGGCGGCGGCGGCCGGGTGATGAATTTCGGCAAGAGCCATGCGAAGATGCACGGCGAAGGAAAAATCAAGGTATCCTTTAAAGATGTTGCCGGCGAAGACGAAGCGAAGGAAGAATTGGCGGAAATCGTCGAATTTCTCCGCAATCCCGGCAAATACAACAACATCGGCGCCAAGATTCCCAAGGGCGTGCTGCTCTTCGGGCCTCCGGGCACCGGGAAAACCCTGCTGGCCCGGGCCGTTGCCGGCGAAGCAGGCGTTCCCTTTTTCAGCATCAGCGGCTCCGACTTCGTAGAAATGTTCGTCGGCGTCGGCGCGTCCCGCGTGCGCGACCTTTTCTCCCAGGCTAAGAAAAACGCGCCGTGCATCGTCTTCATCGACGAAATCGACGCCGTAGGCCGCCAGCGCGGCGCAGGCCTCGGCGGCGGTCACGACGAACGCGAACAGACGCTGAACCAGCTGCTCGTAGAAATGGACGGCTTCGGCGCCAACGAAGGCATCATTACGATCGCCGCGACGAACCGTCCCGATATCCTCGACCCGGCGCTGCTGCGTCCCGGCCGTTTTGACCGGCAGATCACCGTCGACCGTCCGGACCTGCGGGGCCGCCGGGCTATCCTGGAAGTGCACGCAAAAGGCAAGCCTCTCGGCAAGGACGTCGATTTGGATATTATCGCCAAGAAGACGCCGGGCTTTACCGGCGCCGATTTGGGCAACCTGCTGAACGAAGCGGCGCTGCTGGCGGCTCGCGCCGATAAAAAAGTCATCAACATGGCCGAACTGGAAGAAGCCAGCGAAAAGGTATGCTTCGGCCCGGAACGGCGCAGCCATGTCATCAGCGACAAGGAAAAGCGCCTGACGGCCGTTCACGAATCGGGCCACGCCCTGATCGCTTATTTGCTGCAGCCGAACTCCGACCCGGTCCATAAGGTCACGATTATTCCCCGCGGCCGCGCCGGCGGCTATACGATGATGCTGCCGAATGAAGAACGGTCCTATGAGACGAAATCGTATTATCTGGCGCAGATCCGCGTCGCCTTGGGCGGCCGGGCTGCCGAAGAAATCGTCTTCAATGAAATCAGCAGCGGCGCGTCGGGCGACTTGCAGAGCGTTACCCGCATCGTCCGCCAGATGATTACCCGCCTGGGCATGAGCTCCAAGCTGGGGCCGATGGTCTTCGGCGAACAGCAGGACCAGGTGTTCCTGGGCAAGAGCTTGGGCCACGACCGCAATTACGGCGAAGGCGTAGCCGAACTGATCGACAAGGAAATGCACGATATCGTTACCGAGGCCTATGCGGACGTACTGCGCATGCTGAAGGAAAACATCAAGGCTCTTCATAGCATGGCAGAAGCGCTGCTGGAAATCGAAACGATTAATCACGAACAGGTAGAAAATCTGATTAAATATGGTTCGCTGGAAGCGCCTAAGCCGGAAGGCGACGGCGAAAGCGCCGAAGGTGCCGAACCGGCGGAAGGGCAGAAGCCTCATGTAGAAGTCAGCCCGTGGGGCAATACCGTATCAGAAGACAAAAACTAAATGAAAAAGCTGCGGCACTGTCGCAGCTTTTTTATGTGACGGAGAAAGTTTCTGGCAGATACATAAAATATGTAATGATTTATATTACTTTTTCTTGATATTGACAGGGATTTCTTTTATGCTACAATTTCTGTATGCCCAAAGATATAGGTATGTCAGCTATATCTATGTCGGCATCGTATCGTTAGTATTAGGAGTGAAAAAGAATGAGACAGGATATCCTGGATTATTTGATGGAGAATCAGGGGACTTTCGTATCCGGACAAAAAATTTCCGAATTATTTGGGATTTCCCGTACAGCCGTTTGGAAACATATCCGCGTCTTAAAACAGCGGGGATACGTCATTGAATCGTATACGAAAAAAGGCTATTGTTTGAAAGAAGCGCCGGAGCTGCTGCGGCCGGAGCAGATTGCCAACGGGCTGAAGACCGGCCTGTTTGGAAAAAAGATCGTGTATTTTGAAAAGGTGGATTCGACGAATACGGTGGCCAAACGACTGGCCGACCAGGGCGCTGACGAAGGGACGATCGTCGTCGCCGAAGAACAGACCGGCGGGAGAGGACGGCTGGATCGTTCTTTCATTTCGCCCTTCGCTCAGGGGATTTGGTTTTCCCTTATTTTGCGGCCTACCTTTCCGCCTATGGAGGTTTCTAAGCTGACGCTGGTCGCCGCCGTGGCCCTGACCAAGGTGCTGCGCCGGGCCGGCCTCATTCACTGCGGCATCAAGTGGCCCAACGATATTCTGGTCGGCGACAAGAAGCTGGTCGGGATCTTGACGGAGCTGAACGCGTCCGTAGAAAAGATCAACTACGTCGTCATGGGTATCGGCATTAACACGGCCCTCGGCAAAAAAGCGCTGCCGCGGGAGCTGAAAAAGACCGTGACGAGCTTCGCCATAGAAAACGTGCCCGTACAGCGGGTGGAATTGCTGCAGGACGTGCTGCGCGAACTGGAACGATACTACGACGTGGCAGGCGAGCAGGGCTTCGCGCCGATTTTGGAAGAATGGAAGGTCTTGTCCTGCATGCTGGGACGGGACGTAGAAGTCTCGGCGTCGGACCGGTCGTTTACGGGAAAGGCCGTGACGCTGGACGAAAACGGCAACCTGATGGTCGAGACGGCAAACGGCATGGAACGGGTGCTGGCCGGCGACGTGCGGGTTCGCCCCGTCTGACCGGACGGCGGCAATCGAATAGGATAGAGCGGCATACGCAGTACAGAACGGGCTGCGCCATGCCGCTTTTTCTTCGGGAAAATAGACGGCAAGACCTATCCAAGGAAGAAAAACTTTGTTATTATAGTAACCGTATATTATTTCATTTAGGGCAGGGAGAGTACAGCGTATGTTATTAGTCATTGATGTAGGAAATACAAATATTGTTCTCGGTGTATTCAAGGGAAAGGAACTGCTGGACCATTGGCGCATTTCGACGAACAAGCTGCGCACGACGGACGAATACGGCGTGCTGATTCGCGACCTCTTTTACTTGAACGACGTGAATTCGGAAGATATCGATTCGATCATCATTTCGTCTGTCGTGCCGCCGGTGATGCCGACGCTGGAACGCATGTGCCAGCGCTACTTCGGCTTGGTGCCGCTCATCATCGGGCCGGGCGTGAAGACGGGCATGGATATTAAATACGACAATCCCCGCGAGGTAGGCGCCGACCGCATCGTCAATGCCGTGGCGGCTTACGCGAAATACGGCGGCCCGGTCATCATCATCGACTTCGGTACGGCTACGACCTTCTGCGCCGTCGATAAGAAGGGCAACTACCTCGGCGGCTCTATCTGCCCGGGCATCGGTATTTCGACGGACGCCCTGGTGCAGCGCACGGCCAAGCTGCCGCGTATTGAAATCCGCCGGACGGAAAAAGTCATTTGCCGCAATACGGTGGAAAGCATGCAGGCCGGCGTGTACTACGGCTACATCGGCCAGATCGAAGGCATTGTCAATCACATGCGCAGGGAATTGGGCGGCAACGCCAAGGTCGTCGCGACAGGCGGCTTTGCCGTCGTCCTTGCGCCGGAAACGAAGGCCATCGACGTCGTAGAACCGATGCTGACGTTGGAAGGACTGAGAATTATTTATGAACGAAATTGCTAAGCCCTTTGCCATCGGCCCGGTCCGGCTCGAATGGCCGGTCATCCTGGCGCCTATGGCCGGCGTATGCGATTTGCCGTACCGCGTCATTGCCCGCCGCTATGGCGCGGCTTTGGTCTGCACGGAAATGGTCAGCTCTCAGGGGATACGCTATAAAAACAAGCATACAGAAGAACTGCTGTATATCGACGAGCGGGAGCATCCCCTGTCGATGCAGATATTCGGAGCCGATCCCGTCGTCATGGCCCAGGCGGCGGTAGCCGTTGAACAGGCTGGCGCAGATATTGTCGATATCAACATGGGCTGTCCCGTCAAAAAGATCGTCAAAAACGGCGAAGGTTCTGCCCTGATGAAGGATTTGCCCAAGGCGGAACAGGTCATCGCCGCTGTCGTAAAGGCCGTGTCGATTCCCGTCACCGTAAAAATGCGTACCGGATGGGACGACGATTCCTTTACAGCCGTCGAATTGGCTCAGCGGGCGGAAGCTGCCGGCGCGGCGGCCATTACCGTCCACGGCCGGACGCGGGAGCAGTTTTACAGCGGCCGCGCCGATTTGGACAAGATACGGCAGGTCGTAGAAGCCGTCTCTATCCCGGTCATCGGTAACGGCGACATCGTAGACGGCCCGTCGGCGGTGCACATGTTTGAGGCGACGGGCTGCGCCGCCGTCATGGTCGGCCGGGGCGCCCAGGGGAATCCGTGGATTTTCCCGCAGATATACCGCTATATGGATACGGGTGAAATCCTGCCGCCGCCGTCGCCGATGGAACGGTACGAGCAAATTCTGGAGCACTTTGAAGCCCTGCTGGCCTACAAGGGCGAATATATCGGCGTGCGGGAAATGCGGGCCCACGCCTCGTGGTACACGAAGGGCATGTACGGCTCGGCGGCCCTGCGCGAACGCATCAATCGGGCCGCCACGGCTCAGGCCTTCAGGGACTGCATCCATACGATGATGGAAGATGCGGCTGCGATGGAGTAGCACCGGGGGAGGGGGCTGCTTGCTTTTTGGTTGACATACATAACAGATACGCATATAATTAAAGTTATCGTAAAATAGAAAGGTGGAAATAGTGCCAAGGTGTCTTGACACTATTTCTATTTGCCGTCATAGGGAAAAGGAGTACTAATATGACAAATGAAACGCTGATTACGCAAGAAGGTCTGGAACAATTAAAGGAAGAATTAAACGAGCTGAAATCAGTTCGCCGCATTAAAGTTTCCAAACGTATTCAGGAAGCGATCGCTTTGGGCGACTTGAGCGAAAACTCTGAATATGATGACGCTAAAAATGAACAGGCTTTTGTCGAAGGCCGCATTTCCGAATTGGAAAATAAAATCCGTACAGCAAAAATCATTCAGGAATCTGACGACAGCAGCGCGAAGGTGCGCCTGGGCTCTAAAGTGATTCTGGAAGACGTAGAAACGGGCGACCGTTTTGAATATACCGTCGTCGGCACGGCGGAAGCCGATCCGTTCAACAATAGAATTTCCAATGAATCTCCCGTAGGCAAGGCGATTTTGGGACAGCCGATCAACGAAGCGAATCCCGTCGTCGTCACGGTCAAAGCGCCGGCAGGCGAATTGAAATACCGGATTTTGCCGTTTACGGCGGAATAAAAAAGCCTATAGGAGGAATTGTCATGTCCGATGAAATGCAGAAAGAAAATCTTGTCATAGAAGAAGAAAAATTAAACGACCAAATGAAGGTGCGCCGCGAAAAGATGCAGAGCTTTATCGATGCCGGCGTCTATCCCTTCGGTCAAAAATTCGACTGGGATCACCATGCCCAGGAATTGAAGGACCAGGCAGAAGCCCTGGAAAAAGACGAAACGGTCGTCCGCATTGCCGGCCGCCTCATGGCGATCCGCCGTCACGGCAAGACGGCCTTCTGCGTCCTTCGCGATATCAGCGGCGAAATCCAGCTGTATTTCCGCAAGGATATTTTGGGTGAAGAATCGTATACCTTGTTCAAACTGCTGGACATCGGCGATATCGTCGGCGTCGAAGGGGCTGTTTTCACGACCCATACGGGCGAAACGACGGTTCGCGTTGAAAAATGGACGCTGTTGTCCAAGTCTCTCCGTCCGCTGCCGGAAAAATTCCACGGCCTGACGGATAAGGAAACGCGCTATCGCCAGCGGTATTTGGACCTGATCGTCAACCCGGAAGTAAAAGACACGTTTATTAAACGTTCCCAGATTATCAAGGGCATTCGTCAGTATTTGGACGAACGGGGCTTTTTGGAAGTAGAAACGCCGATGCTGCACACGATTGCTGGCGGTGCGGCTGCCCGTCCCTTCAAGACCCATCACAACGCCCTCGATATGGATATTTACCTGCGCATTGCGCCGGAACTGCACTTAAAGCGCCTGCTCGTCGGCGGTTTGGAACGGGTGTATGAAATGAACCGCTGCTTCCGCAACGAAGGCATCGACACGCGTCACAACCCGGAATTTACGACGGTAGAATTGTACCAGGCCTACGGCGATTTGGAAGACGTCATCAAGATTACGGAAGAAATGGTATCTCAGCTGGCCATGAAGCTGTACGGCACGATGAAGATTACCTATATCGACAAGGAAATTGACCTGACGCCGCCTTGGGACAGAATGACCATGATTGAAGCCGTCAAAAAATATACCGGCGAAGATTTCACGGACGTCAAGACCGTAGAAGAAGCGCGGGCTATTGCCGACAAGCTGCATGTCGAATACGGCGAATACGACGGCATCGGCAAGATTATCAACGGCTGCTTTGAGGATTACGTAGAAGAAAACCTGATTCAGCCGACGATCATTACGAACCACCCGCTGGAAATTTCGCCGCTGAGCAAGCAGGACCCGGATAATCCCTTGCTGACCTATCGTTTTGAAGGCTTTATTTACGGCCGCGAGCTGGCCAACGGCTTCGGCGAATTGAACGATCCTATCGACCAGCGCAACCGTTTTGTCGAACAGATGAAGGAACGCGAACGGGGCGACGACGAAGCTCATCAGATGGATGAAGACTACTGCCGCGCTCTGGAATACGGTTTGCCGCCGACAGGAGGCCTGGGTATCGGTATCGACCGCTTGGTCATGTTCCTTACCAACAGCGCGTCCATTCGCGACGTACTGTTGTTCCCGCTTAGCCGTCCGGAACAGAAATAATTAGGAAACACCCTTTGAACCATCGTGTCGAAGGGTGTTTTTTGCAAAAGCCCCATGAGGAGGAAGACGATGAACGGAAAAAAGAACTTGATACTCGCTGTTTTTTGCCTGTTGTGCGCGTCCTGTCTGCCCGTCGGGGCCGTTTCTGCCGACGGCAGTCCCGCCCAGTCTGAACCTGCCCTTCCGGCAGTCCAGAGCCATACCGGCGCTGCGGCACAAGTTGCGGCGGCAGGGGAAGGTGAAGAGGCTGATAAAAAAGACAAGAAGAAACCGATTTCCAACGGCAAGGTATTGACCAAAGAGGAAATCGGGGCTATGGATATTGCCGTTCCCAGCGTCCTGCATGCCGGCGATTTTCACGTCGGCGGCATACACTGCGGCGACAGCTTGCGCAAGGTCCGAAGCCTGTACGGCAGCCCGACGAAGTATGCCCGCAGCGCCCATTATACGACGATGCAGTATGACGGCAAGGATATTGCCATGCGGGTTCGCAGCCGCAACGACACGGCCGATATTCTGAAAGAAACGGGAGAAGAACGGGAAGGCGTCCGTATCGGCGTCGAATCAGTGTTCCTGACCAGCGGGAAAGACGCCGTCTTCGGCAGGGGCCTGCGCCTGAAAATGCCTGCGGAGGTACTGGTCCGCCAGATGGGGATTCCCTCCAACGTCTTGCGCGATGCCGACGCCAATATTTATTACTTTGTGTATGAAAATCCCGCCAGGGACAGCGCCATGATTTTTGCCGTCGCCAATCGGAAAATCGAGCGGGTGGCCCTCATGCCGCCGCGTCCGCCCTACAGCCGCGGTGAAGCCCTGCCGGCGCAGAATAAATGGTCGGAACGGGATTTTACGCTCATGGGATTCAGCTTGAACCAGCCCTTCCAGGCTAATAAATACAACATGTGGAATAACCTGGTCAAACGGGACAGCAACAATTTCTGGCTCTATGGCGATTACGGTGTCGAAGTAGACCGCCGGAACATGGTGCAGAAGGTCTTTCTGCTGACCAACAACGCCTATACGAGCCGCGGCGCGACGCTGGGCTACCATGTTTCAACGGTATTGTCACTGTACGGACGGCCCGACCGGGTCGAAGTTGGGCCGGAAGCGGAGAAATCCGTCGACGCCTATTACTACGACAGCCCCTTCCAGAAGGGCGTTTCCCTGGTCTTCGTCGTCAACCACGCCAGCCGGTATGTGGAAGATGTGCTGCTGATCAGCGCGCCTATTCAGAATCTGCAGGACCCTATGGCCCGTTACGGCCTACAGTCCTGACGGCGGCGCGGGACGATTCTTCAAGTATATACAAATAAAATAGCAAAAATGCTTTACTTATATGACTGACATCCAGTATAATAAATATAACTAATACTAGCAGATGAAGGTGATTTTCATGGTTACAGATGCAGATGTTTTAAAACGGTGGAAGTACATTGCTCAGGAAGATGAAAAGCTGCTTATCCTTATCGGCGGTCCCGGCTCCGGCAAGAGCAAGCTCATCCGTGAACTGACGTTCCAGGATGGCTGGAAGATTTGCGAAGCCCGCGAGCTCTTCGACGACGAATTCTTGGAAATTCCTCGGGCCGACCGTCCGGAAAAAGCTATTTCCCTCATTTCGACGGCGATTCACCGCCTCAACGCCCGCGTTGTCATGATCGATAACGTAGAATTCCTGTTCGCCCCGATTTTGAACCTCAATCCGGTTCAGATGCTGAAGGACTTGAGCAAGGAATGCCCGATTATCGTCAGCTGGCGCGGCAGCTTGGAAGGCAACACGTTGTATTTCGAACACAACGGCGATCCCAAGTATGCTAAATTTACAATCGAAGATCCGAAACATGTAATGTCCCTCGACTGATTTCCCCGTACGTGCGTAAAACGCCGCAGAGCCTGTTGATTCTGCGGCGTTTTATTTTGCTCTTTTTTTCTCTGGTACGGCATGGTATAATGACAAAAGTGTTTGTTTGATTTCAATAAAAGGAGCAGATAACGATGGGTGACTATATGATTGCCGTCATCTTGGGGATCGTCGAAGGGGTAACGGAATACCTGCCTATTTCTTCGACGGGTCACATGATTCTCGTCGGCGACTGGCTGGGATTTACGGGGCCGAGGGCCAGCGTATTTGAAGTATTTATTCAGCTCGGCGCTATTTTGTCGGTTCTGGTGATTTATAAAGAAAAGTTTATCCGCATGCTGCGGCAGTACCGCTGCTGGGATATGCTGCACCCGCAGAATTGGCGGCGCAACGATACGGGGCTGACGCTGGCTCACGTGGGAGCGGGCATCGTGCCGGTCATGATCATCGGCTACTTTGCCCATGGAGTGATCAAAACGTATCTCTTTTCCGTCGGCACCGTCATTATCGGCCTGGTTATCGGCGGCGTGTTCATGCTGCTGGCCGAACGGGCGAAGATACGCGTGTTGTGCGACGATGTGGAAAAGATGACCATCTTGCAGGCATTTTTAGTCGGCGCCTTTCAGATGTTCGCCTTGTGGCCCGGCTTTTCCCGCTCCGGCTCGACCATTGCCGGCGGCTTATTTCTGGGGCTGAGCCGGAAGGCAGCAGCAGATTTTTCCTTTATCATTGCCGTGCCGGTCATGATCATCGCCTGCTTTTACGATTTGCTGAAGAGCTGGTCCGTATTGGACAGCGGCGATTTGGTCATGATTGCCATAGGCTTTGTGACGGCCTTTATCGTAGCGTATATTTCCGTATTGTGGTTCCTGAAATTTCTCAATAAGTCGACCCTTACGTCCTTTGCCTGCTACCGGTTTTTAGTCGCCGTCGTATCGTTCGTGTATTTCTTCATCTTGAAATAGAAAAAGCGCCGCAAGGCGCTTTTTTTGCAGTTATGCCTGCGGCGATGAAAGAACGGCGAAGCTGCGGGAAATATCGGCGATAAAGGGCTGCGGATCCGTTTCTTCTGGCAGGTCGCGGAGGATGCTTTCCAATATGTTTGGGAAAAAGAGGTTGACGCCCTGCATGTATACGTAATAATAATACTGCAGTCCGTCGTCGCCTTTTAAAATCATCGGCGCCAGCTCGTCGTTTACGGTGAAGGCTAGGTCGTAAAAATCGAGCAGCTCTTGCTTGAAGCGGTCTAAATGGAGCTCGTTTTTCCCGTAGTCCTCCAGAAGATGGGAGCCCATATCGGCCAGAGCTTTCGGAAGGCCCGCCGCTTTTTCCGGCATTTCCGCGCCGTTGTCTTCCAGGACGTGATGGAGCGTATGAAGGGCGCCGACAAGGGATTCACAGAAAAAATTAAAGGTCAGCAAACCGTCCGAACCGGTCAAGCCGGTAAAGGTATATGTTGTCATGATAGATGTTTCCTCCTGGGCAGGTTAATTTAAACGGCTTCCGTGGATGTCCAAAGGAGCGAGTCCGGAGAAGTCTCGTTGTATTTGCTCTATAAATTGCTGTAGTTTTTGACTTTCCGGCAGGTCCATGAGCAGGCTTTGCAGCATGACCGGCAGGAAGTGCTTGAGGCCTTGGACGAATACTTGGCTGTAATAGACGGCTTCGAGGGGCGCGTCGGACAGATCGTCTTCCAGGTCGCTGCAAAGAGAAAAGGCCAGGTCGTAGAAGGCCAGTATGTTTTTTCTGAACCGGCCTAATTGCAGGCAGTCTGCATGATAGTCGTCCCGCAGGTCGGCGCTGATATCTTCCAGCATGTCGAACAGCTCGTCCGCGTCGTCGGCAGGAATGCAGAGATGGTTTTCCTCCATGACGTCCAGGTAATCAGACAGGGTATCGGCCAACGATTTGCTGAAGAATTCGAAGGTCCACAAGGCTTCGTCGCTCAGCATTCCGCTGAATGTATATTTGTCTTTATGGTATACTCCTTTTTTCATGAAGCTCCTCCTTTTTCATTGTATCGGTGCAAGTGTATTATACCATAATTTGCAGAAAATGAATTGAGTCGAGGCCAAGAATATGATACCATTGGTACGTAGTAAAAAATGGAAAAAGGTCTTATCGGAGGGAATACCTATGGCAAAACATAAAAAGATACAATTGAAGAAGCGCTCCGGTCCGGCGGCCCGCATTCACCGCGGATTGTCCATGCCTGTCGGCCCGGGCAGCGACAGCAGTACGCTGAGTTTCCGCAGCCTGGCAGAGCTGAAGGCGAAGTATTTCGTCTTTACAGGCCGCCTGCCGCGCCGTTCCTTTATCATGAGGACGCTGGTCCTCATGTTTGCCCAGCTCATGTTTTCGGCTATTTTGTACAGCCGCTTCGCCGAAGCCGTGCTGATCAACCGCATGGATTACGCCGCTGTGTTCGCCATCATTTTCGTGCTGCTTTCGATTCCAGTCATTTGGTCGCAGCTGTCCTTAGGGATGCGCCGCTGTCACGACATGAACAAGCAGGGAGCCTTGTTTATCATACCCTTTGCCTGTTATCTCGCCAGCTACATCCTGCCGATTGCCGGCATGGATACGGCGGCGATGGCGGCTCAGTCGATTATGGCCGTATCCTATTTGGGCTTTTTTACCGTGAAGGGGACGTCTGGCGACAACGCTTACGGACCAGAACGGGCTCGTTAGGGGGATGAGACAATGACTTTGGATCATGGAATCGTAGGAGATACGTATATCGTGGAAGCCCTGCATTTGCCGCAGAACATGGAACGGCGCCTTCAGGCGCTGGGGATGATTAAAGGAACGAAGGTGTCGGTTCTCAACAATAAAAACGCCGGCACGATGATCATCCAGATGCGCAGTACGCGCCTGGCCCTCGGCAAGGGGATTTCATCACATATCGAAGTAAGGAGTTGAAGCGTATGAAGGCGGAAATGGAAGGACAAACGGATCCGCTTCGTACCGTGAGCAGTATGAAACAGAAACCGTCAGAAATGACCGTCGCCTTTATCGGCAATCCGAATTGCGGAAAGACGACGTTGTTTAACGCCTATACAGGAGCCAATTTGAAAGTGGCAAACTGGCCGGGCGTTACTGTAGAAAAAGTAGAAGGAGCCATCGATTCCCACGGCGTCCACATCCACCTGGTCGACCTGCCGGGGACGTACAGCCTGACGTCGTATACGATGGAAGAGCAGGTTTCCCGTAATTTTATTTTAAGCGACCAGGTCGACGTCATCGTCGACGTCGTAGACGCATCGGCGCTGGAGCGGAATCTGTATTTGACGCTGCAGCTTCTGGAATTGGGCAAGCCTGTCGTCGTCGCCCTGAACATGATGGATATCGTGGAAAAGCGAGGTATGGAAATCGACCTGCACCGCTTGCCGGAAATGCTGGGCGTGCCGGTCATTCCCGTGTCGGCCTTGAAGCGGCGGGGCCTGAGCGTGCTGCTGCACGCGGCGGTCCACCATCGCGGCCACGTGCGGCCGGACCGGCTGATTCACAATCATTCCGATGAAACGAAGCACCGCCACAACCATCACGACGAGTTTGCCATGGTGTACAGCGACGCCCTGGAGGATAAGATCGACGCGGTGCGGAGCATGCTGCACAAACGGTATCCTGATATTTACAATCACCGCTGGCATGCCTTGAAGCTGCTGGAAATGGACCCGGAAGTGACGAAGAATTTTCCCGTCGACGATCCGGCCCATGTCATAGACCGCAGCTATGAAACGGATATTATCAACGAAAAATATAATTTTATAGAAGAAATCATACAGGAAGTCGTCGTCAACCGGGCGGCCCGAGCGGCAGCGACGGATTATGCCGACAAGATACTGACGAGCAACTGGCTCAGTATCCCCGTATTTCTCTGCATCATGGCTGTCGTCTTCTTCCTGACCTTCTTCATTGGCGATATGCTGAAGGGGTACTTTGAAGAAGCGATCGACTTCTTGTCGCAGGGTGCAGGGGGGATTTTGGCTGCGGCCGGGGCGGGCGACATGGTCGTCTCCCTGGTGTGCGACGGCATCATTGCCGGCGTCGGCGGCATCTTGACGTTTTTGCCGAATATTTGTATTTTGTTCTTTGCCCTGGCCCTTTTGGAGGATAGCGGCTACATGTCCCGGGTAGCTTATATTATGAACGATATTATGAACAAGATGGGGCTGTCGGGACGGGCGTTCATTCCAATGATACTGGGCTTTGGCTGCAGCGTGCCGGCTATTATGGCTTCGCGGGCTCTAGAAAATAAGGAAGACCGCTATCGGACGATGTTGGTTACGCCGTTCATGTCGTGCAGCGCCAGACTGCCGATTTACATTTTATTTTCCGGCATGTTTTTTCCGAATCACGCCATGCTGGCGGCCTATTCCATGTACATCATCGGCATCGTCGTCGCTCTGGTATCGCTGCTGGCGATCAATGTGATACGCAAAGACACGTCGGACAACGCGCTGCTCATCGAGCTGCCTGAGTACAAGCGGCCCAGCAGCCGGACCGTGGCAATTTACGTATGGGAGAAGGTAAAGGATTACCTCAGCCGTGCCGGCACGATTATCTTCGCCGCGTCGATTATCATGTGGTTTATTTTGAACTTTGGCCCGAGCGGATACGGCGATATGGCCAACAGCTTCGGAGCTTTGATCGGCCGGGGCCTGACGCCCTTTTTCGCTCCTATCGGGCTGGGATATTGGCAGATTACGGTGGCGCTCATCGCCGGCATTTCGGCGAAGGAAGTCGTCGTATCGAGCTTTGCCGTCTTGTTTGACGGCCTGAATATCAACTCGACGGCCGCCCTGGCCGCCTTGGCGGCGACGCTGGGACAGAGCGGGTTTACGGCTCTCAACGGCTACTGCATGATGCTGTTTTCCCTGCTGTACGTTCCCTGCGCGGCTACGATTGCCACGATACATGCGGAGTCGCAGAGCTGGAAATGGACGGCCTTTTCCGTAGCCTTTCAGATTTTTGTCGCCTGGATTATTACCTTCGCCGTATATCAGATCGGCAGCCTGGTCGGTTAGGTTTACCTTTGGCCGTGCGTTGCAGTTTTACAATTATGGCGAAACACTGTATAATATTCGGGAATATATTTTTATTGAGGAGATAGGTCATGAGCATACCTATGATAAAGCTGGACCATATGAGCCATGCGTATCAAGATGAAGAAGGCAAGACGGTCTACGCCGTAAAAGATATATCCTTGACGATCGAACCGGGGGAATTTGTCGCTGTCATCGGCACGAACGGCTCGGGCAAGTCGACGCTGGCAAAGCATTTCAACGTGCTGCTGACGCCGACGGGCGGCGCGTGCGAAGTATGCGGGCTGCGGACAGACGATCCCGACAATGTGTGGGATATACGGCAGGAGGTAGGCATGGTTTTCCAAAATCCGGATAACCAGATCGTCGCCGCCGTCGTAGAAGAGGACGTAGCCTTCGGCCCGGAAAATCTGGGCGTGCCGTCGGAGGAAATCAAGCAGCGCGTCAGCGACGCTCTGAAACGGGTCAATATGACGATTTACGCCAAACACGGCCCCCATCTTTTGAGCGGCGGACAGAAGCAGCGCATAGCCATCGCCGGTATTTTGGCGATGCAGTCCCACTGCATCGTGCTGGACGAACCGACGGCGATGCTGGACCCCGTCGGCCGGCGCGAAGTCATGGAGACGATCCGCCAGCTCAACGCCGAAGGCATTACGGTCATTATTATTACGCACTTCATGGAAGAGGCGGTGCAGGCCGACCGGGTCGTCGTCGTCAATCAGGGCGAGGTCAAAATGGACGGCGCGCCGCGCAGCGTTTTCAGCCACGTCGACGAGCTGAAAGCCATGGGTCTCGACGTTCCCGTAGCGGCCGAAATCGCCGCGCGTCTGCGGGAAAAAGGAATTGACCTGCCCGGCGATATTATTACCAAAGAAGAACTAGGAGAAGCGTTATGTCGATTAAGTTAGATACGGTGACCTATACCTACGGTGTAGGTTCGCCCTTTGAACGGACGGCGCTGCACGAAACGTCCGTAGAAATTCACGAAGGTGAGTTCGTCGGCATCATCGGCCATACGGGGTCGGGCAAGTCGACCTTCGTCCAGCTGCTGAACGGGCTGATTCATCCGACAAAGGGCGTCGTGACTGTAGACGGTACGGATATTTCGAAAAAGACGAAGGAAGTCATGGCGATCCGCCATAAAGTAGGCATGGTGTTTCAGTATCCGGAATACCAGCTGTTTGAAGAAACGATTGCCAAGGACATCGCCTTCGGACCGCGGAATTTTGGCCTGAGCGAAGACGAAATTGAAGAGCGGGTACGGGAAGCGATGGAATTCGTCGGCCTCGATTACGACACCTATGCCGACCGCTCTCCCTTCCGGCTGAGCGGGGGACAAATGCGGCGCGTCGCCATTGCCGGCGTTATCGCCATCCATCCGAAGTACCTCATTCTCGACGAACCGTCCGCCGGGCTGGACCCTGTCGGCCGCCGGGAAATCTTTTCTGAAATACAGCGCTGGCATAAGGAAAAAAATATTACTGTCATTTTAGTATCTCATAATATGGAAGATATTTCCCAGATGGCAACGCGGCTGCTCGTCTTGTCGCACGGCAATATCGTCCTCGACGGCGAACCTCTCGATATCTTTTCCCATCGGCAACAGACCCTTCATGACGCCGGCGTGTCCGTGCCGCCCGTTACGGAAGTACTGCAGTATTTGCAGTCCAAAGGCTTCGATATCAGCGACAGGGTTCACAGCGTCGACGAAGGAGTCGCCGCCGTATACGACTGCATAAGGAGGATGAACCATGCTCACTGATATTACGCTGGGCCAGTATTTTCCCGGCACGTCCTTCCTGCATAAGCTGGACCCGCGGGCTAAAATCCTGGGGACCCTCATTTTTATCGTCGCCATCTTTTTTGCCGACTCCCTGGCGTCGTACGGCGTCGTGACGGCCTTTGTCGTATTGAACTTCGCCATATCCCACCTGCCGATTAAATTGATTGCCAAGTCGCTGAAGCCGCTGTGGATTATCATCATTTTTACCATGAGCATCCACGTCTTTTCCACGCCGGGGGAAGTGCTCTGGCAGTACGGCATTCTTCATATTACGCAGGAAGGCGTGTATCAGGGCTGCCTGATGACGGCCCGCCTCGTCTACTTGATCGTCTTTTCTTCCCTTCTTACGTATACGACGTCGCCTATCGTCCTGACTGACGGCATCGAGCATTTGCTGAACCCTTTCAAACGCGTCGGCGTGCCGGCCCATGAGCTGGCCATGATGATGACCATTGCCCTGCGCTTCATTCCGACGCTGCTGGAAGAAACGGACCGCATCATGAAAGCCCAGACGGCCCGCGGCGCCAATTTTACCAGCGGCAGCCTGTGGCAGCGGGGGAAGAACATGATACCCTTGCTGGTACCGCTGTTCGTCAGCGCTTTTCGCCGCGCCGAAGATCTGGCGACAGCGATGGAAGCGCGCTGCTATCGCGGCGGCGAAGGGCGGACGCGGATGAACGAGCTGGCCTATACGTACCGCGATGCCGTGGCGATGACGGCCGTCCTCGTCGTCACCTTCATACTGGCTGCGATGCGGTGGTTCCTATGAAAAAAAATATTCGTCTGATTATTGCCTACGACGGCACGGATTTTCACGGATTTCAGCGTCAGACCAACGCTGCGTCCATACAATTATGCGTCGAGCAGGCCTTATCGGCGATTTTCCAGTCGCCTATTACGATTTACGGCGCAGCCCGTACCGACGCCGGCGTCCATGCCCGCGGGCAGGTCGTCAACTTCTACGGCGAAGGGACGATTCCGACCGAGAAGATTCCCTATGCCATGAAAGGGTATTTGCCCCGGGAAATTGCCGTGCTGTCGGCAGAGGAAATGCCCGATGCATTCAGCGTGCGTCACGACAATAAAGGAAAGCATTACTGCTATTCTATCGTAAACCGCCGCATGCACGACCCCTTTCAGCTGCGGTACGCCTGGTTTATCCGCAAGCCCCTGGACCGGCAGGCGATGATGGCCGGCGCGGAGATCTTGCTGGGAACCCATGATTTTTCGGCCTTTGAAGGACAGAATACGACGCCTATGAATCCCGTCAAGACGATGTACGCCATTGACCTGGAAGAGCAGGGGCATTTGCTGCGCATTCACGTCGTAGGCGACGGATTTTTGTATCACATGGTGCGAAACATCGCCGGCGGCCTCGTCGATTTAGGCCTCCACCGGCTGACGCCTGACGAGTTCCGGCGCATCCTGGAAGGAAAGGACCGGACGAAGCTGGGCGCGACGGCACCTGCCCAAGGCCTTTGCCTGGAAGAAGTATTTTACAGCGAGGAACGGCTGCAGTCCGTGCTGACACAGTTAAAAGCGCAGCGTATATAACCTATGTCCGCAATTAACAGTCGGACATAGGTTTTCAACATATAACAGAGAGGAGAGAGGCTGGCGGATATGGCACAGCATATTGAAATCATTGAACCCGACGCGCGGGGACGGATTCGCAAGATAGGCTTTGTCCACTTCATGTCTATTTCTACCTTTGCCGCGTCAATGGGGTACTGCGGCATGTGCTTCGGTTGGCGCATGGCTCATCAGCTGTGGGGCGCGCCGGCCTGGATCGGAGAATTTTTCGGCGCCTGCGCCTTGGTGCTCTACGTGCTGATTTTCATCCGATATTTTCATAAACTGCGCGTCGATGCGGCGGCAGTCCGGGCGGAATGGAACAGCCCGACGAGGGTAAATTTTTTTGGCACGTTTAACGTTTCAACTGTATTGCTGGCGGCTGTGCTGGCACCGTATCATCATGGACTTGCCAGCTTTTTTTGGTATGCCGGATTGTTCATCATCATGGTGTTCAGCTGGATTTTGCTGAAACACTGGCTGTATGACCGTCAGAGTGTCGATTCGGTTACGCCGGCGTGGCTTTTGGCCGTGCTGGGGCCGATTACGATTCCCATTGCCGGCAACATCCTGCAGAATCCGGGCTATCATGATATTTCTGTATTCTGCGTGGCTATAGGCTTAGTGACAGGAATTCCCGTTATCGCTCTTTTATTTGCCCACAGCGTGTTTGGCAAGACATTGTCTGATGCGGCCCAGCCGAGCCTTATGATACTCATGGCACCCTTTGGCATGGGGTATATTACCTATTCCCAGACTTTTAGCCCCGATAATTTTACTGCTTTGTTCATTAATGCGGGCATTTTCATTTTTTTCCCTGTAGCGGCTAAGGTGCTGCACGTCATGCGGACGTCGCCCTTTCGCATGGGATGGTGGGCTAGCAGCTTCCCTACAATGGCCTTTGCCAACGGCGTCCTTCACTACAGCGTAGACCATCCGGCTTTATGGACGCAAGCATTGGCAATCTTTCTACTGCTGTTTGGTACAACGTTGATATTATATTTGTCTTTTAAAACGCTGTGGGCGGCAATTCATAAGACCTTGTGGAAATTATATTAACAAATAGATATAGCGTATAAACTCGGCAGGAGCAGCGGTTTCCTGCCGAGTTTTTTGTAGGCTCTTCCGGTTAAATTTGCAACTTCGACTTACTAGGGGGGAATCTGCATATAAAAAATAGCCAACTATGGATAGATATCCAGTGTTGACTATTATTTGCACATATGTGAAAGACAACGAATGGCTATATATCAAACAATAGGTGCAGCAGTGTGAAAGGCTGGTCGATCAGAGCTTCAGAAAGAAATTGAAGTCTTCCTATTTAAGGGATAAAATTAAAATACCCACTCAAAATTTAACTTAAAATAAATTTTATCATATTTTTAAAATTTTTCTTCCCTATCTGGTTTTAAGGCATATTTATTCCTATATTTTAAAGGAGAAAATCCATAGCTTTCCCGAAATTTTTGAATAAAATAGCTGAGCTGATTATAGCCTACAGTTTCGCTGATTTCGGAAATCGGTTTATCCGTATGGAGAATCATGTCTTTTGCGATATAAAGGCGATATTTGTTTAAAAATTTAACTGGAGACATATGAGTGTATTTTTTGAATAACAGGGAAATCCGGCTATTATTTGTCATAATTTGCGCCGCTATCTGCTGTAATGTCAACGGCTCCGCGTAATGTTCATATATATAATTTAATGCGTTATGAAACATTTCTATTTCTTCGTAGTTTGGCGGAGAGTCTTTGGGATTATGATCTCTGAGAACATTTTCGAAGATTTGCGAAAGAAAATTCATAATCAAAAAATAGCTGGAAGGCGATTTTGTCCAGTCCAAGAAACGCTTTAAGGTATCTGACTGGTAAGGTTTTAACGGCAGCAGAATATAGGAAAATCCCTTACTCTCTAGAAAGGGCACAATGTAATGTTTTAAAATCATTGGATGAAAGACCTCCAGGCTAAAATTGATGCAGAGGGTTTTCGCATCCTGCCGTATGGTTTTTGAGCTGTGCATAAGCTGGCTATTGACTAATAAAAGTTTGTCGTCAGAAAGATGGAAGCTGTCTCCATTCACGCAGTATTCCAATGTTCCTTCATATACCCATGTTATTTGAAGCTGGTCGTGCCAATGAAAAGGAATATGGTCGCCTTTGGTGTGAATATAAGTTTGCGTATACATGGAAATATGAAATTCATCAGAAAAGAACTGCAGTTGTTCTTTTAGGTCTTTCTTGTTCATCAAAATTACGCCGTCGATATTTCCGCTGCTGGATTTTGGTAAAGATTCATTCATTATTTTTCACCTGCATTCTGGGTTAAAAAATGATCCATGTTACTGAAAGTATAGCATAATTTTAGTAATAGCAAGGTGAAAAACATAAAAATGTGATAAAAACAAATTAAAATCTGATAGAATTATTTGGAATGTATATGATACACTTATGTCATAACAAAAGGGAAAAATATTACAGAATAACAGGAGGTATATTACTATGAGTGTACGAATGATCCCTTTTTCTTCCGATAAAAAGGCAGGAATATGCGACGCCTTATTTTCGGTACAAGAAGCAGAAAAAGCAGTTGCCTTTCACAGGAGTTTACACGGGTATGAAGCTACTCCTTTGAGGCATTTGAAAAATCTGGTAAATTGCAAGTTGAATTTGAACGGTAAATTGCAAGTTGAATTTGAACAACCATAATCAGGAAACACACTCACTAGCATAAACTTCATCGAGGAATGCATCAAATAGCTCTGACGGCGTATGGTAGCCCAAAACACGCCGTGGGCGCTGGTTCAGCGTATCTGCCATGTTCAGGATATCCTCATCAGAGAACCGCTCCATGGACATGCCCTTTGGGATGAAATCCCTCAGCAGGCCATTGTGGCGTTCGTTCTGAGCCCGCTCCCATGAGCTGTACGGATGTGTAAAGTATATCTTGGTACCGAGGTTCTCGAACTGCGATAAGTTCTCAAACTCTGGACCGTTATCGGCCGTCATCGTCTTAAAGATCTGGCTGAAGTACTCTGCGCCATATCGCTCCTGCAACTGTGCAAGAGCAGCTTCAACGCCGGCGCAGGTACGTCCAGGAATTCGGATAGCGATGTAGTTGCGCGTAACCTTTTCAACAGCGGTGAAGACTACTTCTTCACGACCTGCGCGCCGACCAACGACCGTATCCACTTCCCAGTGGCCCATCTCGGTACCATCATCGACGACGGCAGGACGTTCCTCAATGGAGCGACCCTTCATACGTTTGTTCTTACGCACCCATTTGCGGCGGCGTTTGTGCTTCAAGACCTGCGGTACCTCGAAGAGTGACAGTGGAAGTTTGTTAGCCCAAAGCATGTTGTAGAGCGTCTTGGTACAGGGAATCTGTTCCGGAGTAAATAGCTTATTTCGCCTAGCATAGCCAACGCAGGCATCCAGTGACCAGCGTTCCTGGCGGACTCGTTCCACCATCCATTGGATAAACAGCTCGCAGTCGTCATGATCGATTTTACAAGGCTTCCTGGAGCTCTTGCGATTCTCTGCATAAGCCTTCTGACCGCGCTTTGCCATATACTGAGGGGCACGACCGTGCTTGCTTTTCCGATCCGGCGTTCCACGCCGAAGTTCATAGATAACAGTCGTATGAGCACATCCTACTGCAGCAGCGATGTTGCGAAGGGAAAGCCCCTGGCGATGCAGGGCCTGAATCATGCCACGTTCCTCCAAAGAAAGATGGCGGCCGGGTGTACGTACGTCCTCAATTGTGTTAGAATGGATGTGATCCATAGTGATTGCTCCTTTGTTGATGATTTCTCGCAAAACCATTTTAACATGAAGCTTCACTATGGATTTTTGTTTTTTGATTACCTGTTCAAATTCATTTTACAATTAACCATTTGAAAAATCTATCCAAAGTATTGAATATATCAGGACTATATGTCAAGGATGAAAGCAGGCGCTTTGGTCTCAATGCTTTCAAAGGCCTGGGAGGGAGTTATGCCTTGGCTAAAGTAATGGCAGAAAAGACGGGAATGGGGCTAGAAGATGTTTCAAAGGTGCCGGCAGGTACGTTTACGTTTGTAACTGCGACGGATGGAAATCATGGAAGAGGCGTTGCTTGGGCTGCAAAAAATCTGTCTCAGAAAGCAGTTGTATATATGCCGAAAGGTTCTGCTAGAGAACGATTGGAGAACATACGCAGGCAAGGAGCGGAAGCGGAGATTACAGATTTAAATTATGATAACACAGTACGTTTTGTAAGCGAGCAGGCACAAAAGAATGGGTGGATACTTGTGCAGGATACCGCGTGGGAAGGCTATGAAAAAATTCCTACTTGGATTATGCAGGGATACATGACGATGGCTTGGGAAGCTGTTCAGCAGATGGGCGACAACATACCGACGCATATTTTTCTCCAAGCTGGCGTAGGTGCGATGGCGGGCGCAGTAACTGGATTTTTTAGCAATTATTATGGAGAAAAGGCCCCAAAAATTATCATTGTAGAACCGGATAAAGCAAATTGTTTATTCAAAACTGCCAATGCGAACGACGGAACACTCCATAAAGTGGATGGAGATCTGGATTCTATTATGGCTGGCCTCTGTTGTGGCGAAGTTTGTACGGTGGGTTGGGAAATACTGAAGCATCGTGTAGATTATTTCTTCTCTTGCCCTGACTACGTAGCCGCTGACGGCATGAGAGTTTTGGGGAATCCTTTAGCAGGAGATGAAAGAATTATTTCAGGAGAAAGCGGAGCGGTTACATCCGGACTTGTATATAATCTGATGAATGATCCAAAACTCGAAAGCTTCCGGAAAGAATTGGGGCTGGGACAGGATTCCGTCGTGCTGTGCCTCAGCACGGAAGGAGATACCGATAAGGAAAACTATCGGCATATTGTATGGGACGGATGGTATCGTAACGAAAATACAGAACGTAATGTGTAGAAAGGAGGACGCGCCATGTCGTTTATAATTGCATTTAACAATTTTATGTGGGGCGGAGTGCTGGCAGTGATTCTGCTCGGTACAGGTTTGTTGTATACGATCACGTTAAAGGTACCGCAGATTCGGTGCGCAAAGCATATTGCAGCTTCGCTGAAAAGTACGTTGCGGTCTGACGACGGATCTGTTTCTGGTTTTGCCGCCCTCTGCGGCGCAGTCGGCGGCCAGGTAGGAACAGGGAGCCTTGTCGGCGTAGCCAGCGCTTTGGTAGCCGGCGGCCCGGGAGCATTATTCTGGATGTGGATTACGGCAGTCTTTGGCATGGTTTTAAGCTTTAGTGAAGCAACCTTAGGGCAACTGTTCCATGAAAAAGATAAGAACGGCAACTTCTACGGCGGTGCGCCCTACTACATGACCAAAGGCTTAGGGTGCAGGCCACTCGCAATAGCTTACGCGCTTACAACGGTGTTTGCAATCGGTATCTGCATTGCTATGCTCCAAAATAATTCCATCGCTGCTTCCGTGATAGGGGTAGCAGATATTCCTGCGTGGCTTCCCGGCATTATCGTGACGGCTGTGGCGGCTGTCATTATATTAGGCGGGGTAAAGAGAATTACGGATGCCGCTTCGCTAATCGTTACCTTTATGGCGGTAGGGTATCTGGCAATTACAGTGATTATTGTCGTTACACATATTACCGAAGTACCGGCGATGTTTGAAACTATTTTGCAATCGGCGTTTTCAATGGAAGCAGCAGGCGGCGGGGCCGTTGGATATACTATTAAGGAAGCTGTGAGAAACGGCGTTGCCAGAGGGCTGTTCTCTAACGACGCAGGTAACGGCGCCGCCGCGTTTATGCATGCCTCCGCCAAGGTACTGCATCCGGCGAACAAAGGATTTTCCGCCATGTTTGGTACCTTCTTGACGACGATTGTAATCTGTACATGTACTGGGTTTGCCATTCTTCTGACAGGGGGACTGGGCACAGGGCAGGACGGCGTGAATCTGGTACAGTTCGCATTTGCTGATATACTTGGAGCCTTTGGAAGCTATTTCGTCGTATTAGTTACATTCTTGTTCTGTTTTACTACGTTGCTTGCAGATTTGTTTTACGGGGAAGTGGGCATCCGTTATCTGTTTAAAGGAAAAGGGGATTCCGTTAACGGTGTGGTAAGAGGATACCAGGTGCTTGCCCTAATTTTGGTAATGGTAGGAGCTGTTCTTCCGTTAACGACTCTTTGGAACCTCGTTGATTTCAGCGTAGCGTTTTTGGTATTTTTCAACGTATACACGTTATTAAGAATGAGAAAATATGTCCAGTACGTATTAAAAGACTATACGATGCAGGTTGCAAAGGGAAAACAGCCCGTATGGGACTATGCAGTTGATATTAAAGAACGATGCAGATAAGAAGGGGCGTTTTAAGGTGAATGAATTAAAAGTACAGTTAATTGAATGGAGACATTATCTTCATGCGCATCCTGAATGTGCCTTTGAAGAAGCTGGTACAGCGGCGTTTGTTGCTGAAACGTTGCGGAGTATGGGAATTGAAGTCGAAACCGGGATAGGAAAAACTGGGGTAGTAGGGACGCTGAAAGTAGGAAACGGGGAACGTGTTGTTGGGCTGCGGGCCGATATGGACTGCATCTGCCTGCAAGAGACATCGAATCTTCCATATGCATCGCAGACGCCGAATCGAATGCATGCTTGCGGCCATGACGGCCATACGGCTACCCTTCTTGGGGCGGCTAAGATTCTTTCCGAGCGCAAAGATTTTTCCGGAACCGTGCGCTTTGTATTCCAACCGGCGGAAGAACCTGGCCGGGGATCAAGAGCGATGATTGAAGACGGCCTTTTTGAAAGATTTCCTATGGACGAAATGTATGGCCTCCACAACATGCCTCAATATCCGGCTGGGACAATAGCCGTGCGAGAAGGCGGCATCCAGGCTAGCGAGGATAATTTTATCATTACGCTCAAAGGAAAAGGCGGTCACGCATCTGCTCCGGAAATCGTAAAGGATCCATTGGTAACTGCCGCAGAAATTATCTGCGCTTTACAGACGATTGTATCTAGAAATGTAACACCTACAGAGACGGCTGTTATATCTTGTACGGAAATAGAGTCGGACGGAGCGCATAACGCTATACCATCTAATGTTATTATCCGCGGAGATACAAGAAGTTTTACACCGGAGATGTCGCAGCTTATTGAAAAACGCATGGAAGCTATTTGTAAACATATCTGTGAAATGAATGGTTTAGAGTGTGAATTTACCTATACCCATGAGTTTGCACCCACATTCAACTGGAAAGATAATGTTCAATATGTAGTAAAGGCGGCTAAAGCTGTAGTCGGAGAAGAACATGTAATAGAAAATTGTCCCCCGACAATGGGCTCCGAGGATTTTGGGCACTTTATACAGAATGTGCCGGGCTGCTTTGTATTTTTGGGAAGCAAAAGAGATGGAGAAGAGGCGATTCCACTTCACAATTCTTGTTTTGATTATAATGATGATATTTTGGTAACAGGGGCAGAGTTTTTTGCAGAACTTGTGAGAGAAAGGCTGGTAAAAGTATAAATAAAAGGGGATAAAACCGTAAAATTTAATATAAATTACTTACCAGAATGCGTTTAAATATACGCTCCTGTTATTTGCTCAATTATATTGCAAGGGCTGCCGTGCGAAGAAAAAAAGTTTTCATGCGGCAGCTCTATTTGTGTTCGCAGGAAAGATAATAATGATTCGACGTTAGATTGGTACAAGATGTATAAAAGTCAGAAATATTTAAAGTATATCGGCCTTTTATCTTATTTTATATGTATTATAGATATAATATGGTATAATATATAATATGAAGAGGAACTCCTTTAGGTTTGTATACAGGGGGTGTCGGATATGTTGACGAACGTATTGAAGAAGATTACGAAACGGCAGCCTTTGACAGCGCGGGAATGCATGTACGTCATGGACAGCATGATGAACGGGACGATTTCTGACGTACAGGTCGGCGCTGTCCTGGCTGCGCTGGCGACAAAGGGCGCGTCGGAGGCGGAATTGACGGCCTTTGCCGAAGCGATGCGGGCTCACAGCCTGCGAGTGGAATGCCGGCCCGATTTATTTGATATCGTCGGCACCGGCGGCGATCGGGCCAAGACGTTCAACATATCGACGACTTCCGCTATCGTCGTCGCTGCCGGCGGCGTCCGGGTGGCCAAGCACGGCAACCGGGCGAAGAAGTCCCGGAGCGGCTCGGCCGATATGCTGGAAGCCTTGGGAGTCAATATTTTTCTTAGCCCGGCCAGCTGTCTGGAAATGCTGAAGCAGATTGGGATTTGTTATTTTTACACGCGGTATTACTACTATATGATGAAGCGCATCGACAAGGTACGGGAGCAGCTCGGCGTTCAGACGATTTTCGACGTGCTGCGGCCCCTCATCAATCCGGCCCGGGCCAGCCGCGAGATTTTGGGCGTCAATACGCCGGACCTGGTAGAGCCGATGGCCCGCGTATTGTCACGATTGGGCGTGGAACACGGCATGGTCGTCTACGGACGGGACGGATCTGATGAAATTTCCGCCGCCGGCCGCACGCTGATTTGCGAATTTTCCGGCCAGGATTTCCGCACCTATGAAATTTGGCCGGAACAATTTGCCTTGCCGTCGTGCGAACGGTACGAACTGCGCGGCGGGACGCCGAAGGAAAACGCGGCGATTGCCCGGCGCGTCCTGCGGGGCGAAAAGGGAGCCTGCCGGACGGCGGTTCTCCTCAACGCCGGCGCGGGGCTGTACGTAGGCGGCAGCGCCTTGACCTTGGAAGCCGGCGTAAAGCGGGCGGCTCAGCTCATCGACAGCGGACTGGCGATGGAAAAGTTGGAAGATTTTATCATGATGAGTCAAAATATGGGAAAAGTGGAAAAAGTCAAGATTACATCGTGCCAAGATGACGAAGATTATGATATAATAAAAGGTACGCTGATTTAAATTTTTATATGAGGATAATATTTGTATGACAGATAAAGCATTAGGATGGACTCTCCGCATCGGCGGGGTGGCAGGAGTCGTCCTCATTTTATGGCTTATCCAAGTTATGCTGCCGGACTTTTATTCCACGATGTGGTGGCTGATGATACGCGGCGACCTGGATGGCCTGACGGATTATATCGCGTCGTTTGGCTACGCGGCTATCGGCGTAAGCGTGTTTATGATTGCTTTCGTCAACGCCATCGGTATTCCCTCTATCCCCTTTTTGACGGTCAACGGCATCATATTTGGTCTGGTTCCGGGGATTTTGATTTCCTGGGTCGGAGAAGTCATCGGCATCGAAATCAGCTTTCGCCTGACGAGGACGCTGCTGCGCAATCAGGCTAAAAAGGTCATTTGCCGGAGCAATATGCTGGAAAAGCTCGATTCCTACAGCTGTATCCGGACGATTATGGTCGGCCGGGCGATTCCCTATTCGCCTAATGTGGTCGTCACGGCCTTCAGCGCCTTGAGCCATATTTCGTACAGGGATCACTTTATCGCCAATGCCCTCGGCAAAATTCCTGCCGTCGTCGTAGAGGTATGGCTGGGCCATGATTTGCTGCGCATACAGGAGCATTGGGGTCGTCTGCTGATTCTTCTCGTAGCCGTAGCGGCCGTATATGGGTTTATCTGGTGGCAGAAAAAGCATCGCCGCAGCAGGTGAGTCCGGAACGTAAGTGAAAAATGAATATGTGATGAAATCGAAAACGGTATGCAGTACGTCGGTGCATACCGTTTTCTGCATATCTGGCTAAATCAGCATATTGTCTTATCAATAGCGCATAGCAAAGGCGTGTACACGGAGCCTTCTTTTTAGTATAATGAGAACAAAGAATCATTATTTATAATTAAAAAGAGGTGATGTCAGTGCATGCATATCATTTGCTGGAAATTTTAGCCATCGGATTTGGATTGGCTTTGCTTTTTGGATATATAGCACGAAGAATCGGGTTGTCGCCTATCGTAGGCTATTTAGCGGCGGGCTTTTTGATCGGCCCGAACATGCCGGGATTTGTCGCCGACCAGGATCTTACCAATAATTTAGCCGAAGTCGGTATTATTTTGCTTATGTTCGGCGTGGGACTGCATTTCCATATGGACGATTTGCTGAAGGTGAAAGGCGTGGCCATTCCCGGCGCGATTCTGCAAAGTCTGTCGGCTACCCTGTGCGGCATCGCGGCGGCCATGGCCTTAGGCTACTCCTTTGTGGAAGGATTGTTTCTCGGCCTCGGGTTATCCGTAGCCAGTACGGTCGTCTTGCTGCGCGTTCTGACTGACAGCGGCAAGCTGCCGACGATACACGGTACCGTTGCCGTCGGATGGCTGGTCGTAGAAGATATTTTTACCGTGCTCATGCTGGTGCTGCTGCCGGCAGTCGGCCCGTCGCTGGCGTCGGGCGCAGGCATTTCCCTGACGATGCTGATATGGGCAGTCGCCCTGGCCGTTATCAAACTGGCAATGCTGTGGGGCTTGGTCATCGTCATCGGCGGACGCTGTATGCCGTGGATGCTGAAACAGGTGGTGCAGACTCGTTCGCAGGAGTTGTTTACCCTGACGGTACTGGCCGTAGCCTTTCTCACGGCCGTAGGCGCAGCCTATATTTTTAACGCTTCCTTTGCCTTGGGGGCCTTTTTGGGAGGCATGGTTGTCGGAAAGAGCCATGTGAGCCATCAGGCCGGCGCGGAGCTGATTCCCTTGCGCGACGCTTTTGCCATTTTGTTTTTCCTTTCTGTCGGCATGTTGTTCGATCCGCAGTTTCTTATTGAACGGCCTGTCGTCGTTATCGTTTCCTTGCTCATCGTCGTCCTGATCAAGCCGTTGGTGACCGTCATAGTCGTTGCCGTCTTGGGCTACTCTCCGACGACTGCCTTTACCGTCGCGGCCAGCCTGGCTCAGGTCGGTGAATTTTCTTTCATCTTGGCTCAGACGGGGTATTCGCTGCAGCTGATTTCCCGGGATATTTTCAGCGTCCTCATCGTCTGCGCCATGATTTCTATCGCCGCCAATCCATTTTTTATGGGCCGCATGACCGAGGCCGAGGCATGGGCCAGGAAGCAGCCGAAGCTTTGGCGCTGGCTTACGTTCCGCATGGAATCTAAAGCGGCTTCGCTGGGCAGCGTATATGCAGAGCGAGTTCGCAGCGAAAAGACGGAACGGCCCAGGGCGATTATCGCCGGATATGGTCCTACGGGGCGGCGGGCTGCGGCCTTGTTGGAACGGCGCGGCATGGAGCCCGTCGTCGTCGATATGAATCTTAAAACCGTTTCCCTGTTGAATGAACAGGGAAAGCTGGCTATGTACGGCGACGTGTCACGGGAAGAGGTCTTGAAGGCCGCCGGCGCGGAGCAGGCCGACTGCTTTATCATCACGATTCCCGACGTAGCAGGGGCTGCGGCAGCGGCTATGGCGGCGCGAAACTGCAGCGCGACCATAAAAATCTTTGCCCGTTCGCGCTTTTTAAACGACGAGGCCTTGCTGAAGCAGGCCGGCGCCGACAGCATTTTATTTGAGGAAGATGCCGTGGCTCATGAATTGTCCCATACGATTGAATTGTATTTGAATGATAGAAAAGCGAAATAAAGACCGCTGTACTGGCAGCAAAACAGCGCGCAGGAGAAGGGGAATCCTGCGCGCTGTTTCATACGGTATGTGCGGTTATGGCCTATTCTTTTAAATCCTTTTTCAAATTTTTGTAGAATCTGTCGACGATGCGCTTATACACGCCGTATAGATCCTGCGATGAGCCGCGTGTGCGGTTATCTTCGCTCATCGACACGGCTTTTCCCGTTTTTACGTCGTATACGATAAATTGAACGCCTACCGTTGCCAGGGGGACGTAGGTGTTCGGCACGTATACGGGATAACTGATGCGGCGGGAAAACCAGTGGGGCCGTCCTCGCCTGTCGTAGGCCACGTCGCGGATCATATACGATTCCCATTCCATATGGGCGGGTATCAATCCTGTTCCGACATAATAGGTCGTGACGGTTGCCTTGACGTAGAGGTCGGAATCGGCAGCTTCCAGCGGGATGGCGTCTGTTGGAGCCTGGGGCGGCTCTGCAGGCTCGGCTGCAATTGGCGCGGGAGCTGGCGGCGTCGGTTCGGTTTCAGATACTGCGGCAGGAGGCGAATCGGGAAGACCAGCTGCCGGATCGCTGGAGGAAACATGGTGCAGCTCGGCAGAACTGGCTTCTGTCTGCTTCGGCAGTTCTGCTGGTTCCGGCGGCGCTGCCAGGGGAGACGGCGGCACGGGCGGCGGAAGGGTCGGCATGACCACGGTCCAATCGTCCAGCTCTTTTGCTTGTTCGAAGAAATACTCCTTGAGCCGGCGGGCTTTCATCGTGCTGGAAATGGCGTCCGGCGGCGTTTGCAGTTCGTCGATGTAGATGCGGCGCACGTTGTGAAATTCATAGGCTGCATCGCTCCAATGTTCGTAATCTTCGGCCTGAACGGGGACGCACAGCAGGGCTAAGGCAATGGGGATGCATAGCGATGAGAGTAGTCGTTTCATGAAAACCGCCTCCTTCAGATAGATTTCGTTACAAATATTATACTATGAACCTATATAAAAAACGACCTGCATCAATTGATGCAGGTCGTCCAATTGCAAGGGAAATCTTATTTTGCAAAGTAACGGGCAAGCAAGCCGTCGAATACGCGGCCATGGCGAGCTTCGTCTTTTGCCATTTCATGAACCGTGTCATGGATAGCGTCGAGGTTGAGCTGTTTTGCCAACGTAGCCAATTCTTTTTTGCCAGCGCAAGCGCCCTGTTCTGCGGCAGCGCGGAGTTCGAGGTTGGTCTTCGTGTCGTCTGTTACGACTTCGCCAAGGAGTTCGGCAAATTTAGCTGCGTGTTCAGCTTCTTCAAATGCAATGCGTTTGTAAGCTTCGGCAACTTCCGGATAGCCCTGACGGTCAGCAACGCGGCTCATAGCGAGGTACATACCGACTTCGGAGCATTCGCCCGTGAAGTTGAGCTGCAAGCCTTCGATGATTCTTTCGTCTACGCCTTTAGCGACGCCGACTCTATGTTCGTCAGCGTATTCTTTTACGCCGGCAACCATTTCCGTGAATTTTTCTTTCGGAGCGCCGCACTGAGGACATTTTTCCGGAGCTTCCATACCTTCATATACATAACCGCAGATACCGCAAACAAATTTTTTCATGTTCATAACCTCCTGAAAATAGAATGAATTTAATATTAAATTGAAATTGAATATTAAATGCTATTAACAAATAAGGGTTATTTGTTATGCTGTTATTATAACAGACGGCAGAAGTAAAAGCAAGGTCTATTTTGTATATTTTTTGTTAATTTTTTATGAGAGAGGGAGAATGAGCTTGCGCAGATAAGGGCAAATTGTTGCTTTTTAAGCCTTATTTTTATATAATGATATATAAGTATTCTTATGTATCATATGCCGGGAAGGCTTTTCTACGAACAGTCATTATATGCGGCTGGGTACGACAAGGAGGAATGAAGCATGTGGAAGAAAAAAGTTTCCTGCCTGCTGGCGGTCATGGCTTTATGCGGTGCTATGACGGCCGGCGCAGCTGATTATACAATTTTGGAAAAAGCGGATAAAGTGGAAACGACTGTGTACGGCACGACGCAGACGGGCTCGCTCAACGAACGCGTGGCGGCTCTGGATAAGCTGCTGAACGGACAGTCCACCGTGTCGGGCAGCCTGCAGGAGAAAACCAATGCTTTGTATAAAGACGTATATGGAAATTCCGGATCGGACCTGTCGTTAGTAGCGGCAGTCAATCTCATGCAGTGGCAGTATTCCGGTCAGGTAACGGAGGAACCGATTTTGGTCCGTGTCGACGCCTTGGAAGAAGGCATCGACGGCAAGGTGATTACGGGCGCATTAAAAGGCCGCGTACTGTCCCTGCGCCAGGCCCTGCTGGGAGATACGAAATACGTGTCTCAGTCGGTTACGATTCCTGCCGGAACGATTGTCAAAATGAAAAATTTGGAAGCCCTGAACTCCAAAACGGCTCAGGAAGGCGATACGGTGCACTTTGCCGTTAGCGAAGACGTCGTCGTAGGCGATGTCGTCGCCATTCCCCGCGGCATGGAAGCCGAAGGGACGATTACCAACGCCAGAAAATCGGGCATGTTTGGCAAAGACGGAAAGATTGAAATTACCTATCATACCGTGCGGGCCGCTGACAACACGCCGGTTCCGCTGATTATCGGCGAAAAGACAAAAGAAGAATATAAACGGACGGCCGGAGCCGTCGGCGCGTCGGCTGCTGGAGCCATTATCCTGGGACCGGTCGGCCTGGTAGGCGGCTTATTCGTTCATGGCAATGACGTAGATATTCCCGTCGGTACGGAAATGCTTGCAGAAGCGAAGGATAATACCGAAGTGATGGGATTTAGAGCAGTAGGTACTCCCGATGACATGCGGACTGCCGATATGGCTGCCAGCGGCGTCGTCGTGCCGGCATATCCTGACGCAGAAACGACGGAGCCGACCCATGAAACGGGATATTACGGCGACGTGACGCCGGTAGAATTAGGCGGCGACAGCGAAGCAGAGGATCAAAACGACGAATCTGAAGAAGTCGTAGTAACGATTACTCCTTCAGACGAACAGGTGACAGGTGACGTACATGAATAAAACGTGGACAGCCTCTATTTTGGCTGCGCTTCTTCCGTTTTCCATATGGGCGGCAGACGGGAGCGGCGATGTTTCTAAGACCGGGCAGGAAACGATGGCAGAAGTGGCCCGCATTGACGGACAGGACGGCGCAGGGGAGATCGTTCCCATTGATCTCGACGCGGCGTCGGAAGCGTATGATATCGTATTGCCGCAGCAGCCTGTCCATATGACGGCTGATTCCCTGGTTGTACGCAGCGCAGATGGGTATATTCAGGGCCGCGGCAACGTCGACTTGCAGCAGGGAATGGACGAGCTGCATACCAGCTATATTGAAGGCAGTACGAATAATCAGTTGTACCATACGCCGGGACCAGCCGTATACCTTACCAGTGAGAATGCCCTTTCCGGGACAGGCATCATTTATAACAGCAAAGACGGCGATGCCAGCATGGATACGATTGAAGGCTTTATCGGGCCGGGCACGTATATCCGCGGTACGGGGGCGGAAATGGTCGACGGCGTCGGCTACGTCAAGCACGGCTTGATTACGACGCCTCACGCCGTGGCTAAGACGCCGGACTACTATATTACCGGCGATGATATCCGCATTTATCCCGGAGAAAAATTTACGGCTGAAAATACAAAGCTATGGTTTAAGCACGTCTGCTTGCTGACATACGGACACTATGAAGGACGGTTAGACGAAGAAGATAACCGAAATTCGTGGTTGTTTACGCTATTGCCGCGGCCGACATATAATAGCGACGATGGATTCGGCGTGCGGGGTCATGCGAATATCCCCTTGAACCAAAGCGGCGATTTAGCTTTTAATATGCGCTATGCTTTGACTTCTAAGAATGGGTTTAAACCTACGGCTAAAGTTGAAAAATATACGAAGTTTGGTACCTTTGCCTTTGGCTACGGTTCGGAAGAAAGCAGCGATAACGACGATAATATCTGGGCGACGAAGTGGCCTGAATTGGAATACTTTATGCCCCGCCTTTACTTAGGCGATACAGGTATCTATATCGATGGATCTGCCAGCTGGGGCCGCTGGTCGGAAGACGGGCAGGAAACGGGTTCCCATCGGGGCTTCCGCGCGGAGATTACCCATCGTCCCCTGCCGCTGTGGAAACGGGCTAATATTCGATTCTATTCAGGATACCGCAGGGACTGGTATTCTGTAAGGGATGCGGAACGTCGCGATCCGTACTGGGGCGTCGTGTTCAGCCAGAGCATCAACGACCGCTTGTGGACCAGCCTTTGGTATAAAAAGCACAACGTCAGCGGATTTACGCCGTATCGCTTTGATACGATAGACGATCCTCGGCAGAAAGGGTTTTCTGTCGGGTATATTTTGACGCCTCGCGATACGATTATTTTCTCTTTAGCTAAGAATTTAGACAGCGGGGATATTTCGGACCGCAACTATACCTGGGTGCGGGATCTCCATTCTTTCACAGCGATTATTACGTATAAAGATAGTAATAATGATGAAGATGATGAATGGGATATTTACGTGATACCCAAGGATTTCAGATTTTAGCAGATGTATAAACTGCGGCGGACAGAGCGTGACGCCGCAGTTCTTTTTTACCTATATTTTACAGAAAACCTATGAGGAAAACGATGCTTTGCATGTATAATATAAAGAATAGAATACCATTATATGCAGATTAGGATGTGAGAACATGGCGTTGATTTATTGTGTCGAAGATGATGAAAATATACGTGAACTCGTAGGGTACGCCTTGCGCAGCCAGGATTTTGAAGTAGAAACCTTTGCCGACGGCAAGGAATTCTGGAAGGCTGTGCAGCAGCGCGTACCGGCTCTGGTGCTGCTGGACATCATGCTTCCCGGAGAAAGCGGCACGGAAATATTGGATAAAATTCGAAAAGACACGCAGCTCCGATCTCTTCCGGTCATCATGCTGACGGCAAAGACCAGCGAATACGACATCGTCCGCGGGCTGGACGGCGGCGCCGACGATTACGTCTGCAAGCCCTTCGGCATCGTCGAGCTGATATCCCGCATACGGTCCGTCCTGCGCCGCAGCAAGCCGCAGCGACGGGAAAGCAACATGTATTCTTTCGGTCCCGTATCCCTCGACGGCGAAAAACACGTCGTCACTGTCAACGGCGAGCCATGCCATTTGACGGTCAAGGAATTCGAACTGCTGCGGTATCTTTTGGTCAATATAGACATCGTGCTGAAACGCGAACAAATTATGGAAGCCGTATGGGGATTTACGTATGAAGGCGAAAGCCGCACTATCGACATGCATATCAAGAGCTTGCGGCAAAAACTGGGCGACGGAGGGCACATTATCCGCACTGTACGCGGCGTCGGGTATGTGATTGGCGGAAACGTATGAGAAAGAAAATATACGTCAGCCTTCTTGCCATGGGGTTCGCCTGCATGGCCATTACCGTCCTGATTTCAGGATGGTTCTTTTGGCAGGCTGTGCAGCGCCAGGCTGCGGAAGAAATGCACGTCGTCATGAACGTCATTTCGAATACGATTCAAAAGAACGACGACATGGAAGCTTACCTGCAGGGAATTGCCGATGGATGCGAAGGCAGCCTGCGCATTACGTGGATCAATCCGGACGGAACTATTCGCTTTGAATCGAAGTATGACAAGTGGCAGATGGAAAATCATCTCGACCGGCCGGAAGTACAGGAGGCGCTGAACGAGGCCTACGGCACGGCTGTCCGCAAGTCCCATACCTTGTCGCGGGACTTATATTATATGGCGGAACAAATGCCGGACGGGACGATCCTGCGCCTCAGCATGGAACGGGAATCTATTTATTCCCATTTCCTGTCGCTGCTGCCGGTTGTGGTTCTGCTGCTCCTTTGCGCGGCCGTAGCCTGCATCAAGGCCTCCCGCATGCTGACGGCCAGCCTTTTGAATCCGCTGCGCCGCACCGTATTGCTCATGCGGCAAATTGGAGATCCCAATGGCATTTCCGTTCCCGCTTCGTACCATGTCGACGCTGAGCTGCGGCCGCTGGTAGATAAAATTATCGACCAGAGCCAGGCCCTGAACCAACTGATTCACAGCTTGGAACAGCAGCGCAACATCGTGCGGCTCATGATGGAAAATTTACAGGAAGGCGTCATCTTGACGGACGATACGTACCGCATCCTGGGAATGAACCGCTGCGCCGGCGATATCCTGCAGAAAAAGGACGTCTCGGCCTTAGTCGGACAGCCGCTGGAGCCGTTTTTTGCAGAGGCGCCGTGGGATGAAATACACGGACATACCAATCTTCCCGACGTATTGGAGCGGAAAATCAGCAGAGACGCGTCGCTGTATTTATTGACGGTACAGTCGGTGTACCAGGATGAAGAATTTTACGGCGTGCTGTTTATCATTGATGATATTACCGAGCAGGAGCATCGGGAACAGCTGCGCCGCGAATTTACGTCCAACGTGTCCCATGAGCTCAAAACGCCGCTGACCTCTATCAGCGGGTTTGCCGAAGTGCTGTCGGCAGGCTTGTTTAAAAGCGACGCCGACGTCGTCCATTTCGGCTCGCTTATCCGCAAGGAGGCGAAGCGGCTGTTGGCCATGATTGAAGAAATCATGCACCTGACCCGCATCGAGGAAAATCGGGAAAAGGTTCATCGCGAACCGGTGTGCCTGCCGGAAATTATAAGGGATATCGTCGAATTTATGGAACCGATGCTGGTGGAAAAGAAAGTGACCGTTCACTGTACGCTGGAGCAGGCGACGGTACTGGGGGATAAGGGACTGCTGCGGGAAATGGCTATGAATCTCATCGACAATGCGGTCAAGTACAATCTTCCCGGCGGCCATGTATACGTGTCGGTGCGGAAGCGCGGAGACCATATCGACTTTGCCGTTAAGGATACGGGGATCGGCATTCCCGAAGACAAGCAGAAGCGCGTGTTCGAGCGCTTTTACCGGGCTGACACGAGCCGTTCCCGGAAGATAAGCGGCAGCGGACTGGGCCTGTCTATTGTCAAGCATATTGCTGAATACCATAACGGCACGATTACGCTCCGCAGCAAGGAAAATCACGGGACTGAAATCATCATTCATTTGCCGTCAGGCAATTTATAAGGAGAAATACATGAAACAATATACGTTTCCATATGGACGTGGAGTTCAAACCGTCGTATTGCCGGAAGACCATGTAGCGTACGAGCTGAAGGGAACTGGGGCGGCGCCTGTAGCGGACGTGACAAAGGCAGTGCAGAAGGCGCTGCGCAGGGTATATCCGAAGGACGCACTATCAGAACGCGTCGCGCCGTATGAAAAGGTCGTCATCGTCGTCAGCGACGGAACGCGGAGGGTATATACGCCGCAGATGCTGGACGCCGTCATCAGCGAGCTCCATGACATCGGCATGGCGGACGAGCAGATTACGCTGCTCGTCGCCTTGGGGACGCACCGGCTGGCGACAAAGCGGGAGCTGACGGAGATCTGCGGCTCTTGGGCAGGCAGACTGCGCGTCGTGCAGCATGACTGCCGGGACAAGAAGCAGCTGGCTTACGTCGGAACGACGGCGGAGGGCAATGTCGTATATCTGAATCGGTTGGCGGCGGAAGCCGATAAGATTATTCTCACCGGAGGCATTTCTTTTCACGACATGGCCGGCTTCAGCGGCGGGAGAAAGGCCGTCCTGCCCGGCTTGGCCGGATACGACACGATCATGCGGAACCACGCCCTGGCTTTGAATTCGGAAGAGATCGGCGGGCTGAATCGGTGCTGCGACGCGGCCCGGCTGGAGGGCAACCCCATGCATGAAGACATGGTGGAAGGGGCATCGTTTATAGATCCCGATTTTATGATCAATACAGTGCTGGGCGCTGACGGCGCGGTCATCGACGTCGTGGCAGGCCATTGGCTGACGGATTGGCGGGAGGGCTGTCGGGAGCTGCTGGCTGCCGACAGCGTTGCGATTCCGCAAAAGGCGGACGTGACGATTGCTTCGGCCGGAGGCTATCCGAAGGATATCAATTTCTATCAGGCCACGAAGGCCCATATGAACGCCGTCTTTGCGACGAAGCCCGGCGGCATCATGATTTTAGTGATGGAATGCCCCGATATAAGCGAACCGCCGGAGTTTGCCGAAGCCTTCGGCCAGAGCGATACATCCGCAGCCGAACAGGCCCTGCGGCAGCACTTCACCATTGGCGCCTTTTCCGCCTATAAGACGCAGGAAATCATCGAGTCCATGCGGGCAGTGTTTGTCGTTACGGAGCGCAAAAACTTTGACATCATGAAGCGAAGCGGCCAAATTCCCGTTGAATCGCTGGAAGAAGCCTGGCAGGCGGCAAAAGCTATCTTGGCGGAGGAAGGAAAAGAGGACTACACCATAGCCCTCATGCCCTACGCCGCGTCGACGCTGCCTGTAATAAAGAAGACTAGAGAAGAAATAGAATACGATATTGAATGAAAGAGCGCCCTTTCGGGCGCTTTTTTACTGGCCAGAATTCTCTATTAGGTTGCCTGTTTTGCAAAAGATGTCTGCTTTTGTAAATTTTACAAAACTTTACATTGTCTACATTGTAACCTTACATACCTTTGTTAGGATAAGTACGTATCAAGCAAGAAGCACTCATAAACTTGTACTTGACAAAAGGAGAGGATCTTAATATGAAATTGAGAAAGTTAGTTCTTGCTGCATTAGCGGCAATGATGGTTGTCAGCGCAGCCGGCTGCGGCGGCGAACAGAAGAGCGAAAGCAGCTCGAATACGGCGGCTGTATCTGGCAGCATTACTGGTTCTGGTTCTTCTGCATTGCTTCCTTTGGTAAAAGATGCTGCGGAAAAGTTCAAAGCTAATAACAAAGACGTAACGATTACCTTAAACGCCGGCGGTTCCGGCACGGGCCTGAAACAGGTTTCCGACGGCTCCGTAGACATGGGCAACTCCGACGTACCGGCTGAAACGAAACTCGACAAAGCGAAAGCTGAAAAGCTCGTAGACCATAAAGTATGCGTTATGACTGTCGCTACCATCGTCAATAAAGACGTAGGCGTTAAGAACCTGACTCGTCAGCAGCTTCAGGATATCTTCACGGCTAAAGTTACAAACTGGAAAGATGTCGGCGGCCCGGACAAACCGATCGTCCTCGTAACTCGTCCGAAAACTTCCGGTACGCGAGCTCTCTTTAAACAGTACGCGATCAACGGTGCAGAAGAAGCAGACAACAAATCCCTCGAAACGGATAACTCCGGTATCCTCATCCAGAGCGTAGCTCAGAATCCTGGTGCGATCGGCTACGTAGCGCTTCCGTACCTCATCAATGATAAGAGCGTAGATGTTCTGTCCATCGACGGCGTAGAACCGACGCTGGAAAATACATACAGCGGTAAATATGCCGTATGGGGCTACGAACACATCTACACGAGCAAAGAACCGAAAGCTGCCGTTAAAGCCTTCCTTGAATACATTATGGGCGACGAATACGGCAAGCGCATTGAAGAACTTGGCTACGGCGTAAGCTCCAAGATGCAGACAAAAGAAGTTCACTAATCACACGGAGGGAATGTAATGAATGCAATCGAAGCGGCGGTCTCTAGAGCCCACCGAAGCGAGAAAGCAGCCCGGACCTTCATTACAGTATGCGGCATCGGTATGGCACTGGTGCCGTTTCTCATTGGGGCCTTTCTCTTTATAAAGGGTACAGATACCTTTTTCCTGTTTGGACATGGCGTCGGCGAGTTCTTATTCTCCGGCGAATGGAATCCGAGCGATACGGCAGAAGGCGGCGGTCAGGTCGGTGCGGCGAAATTCATGGCCGGATCGCTCGTGACCTGTTTGTTGGCGCTGATTATTACCCTGCCTTTAAGTATTTCGTCGGCGATCTTCATGACGGAAATTGCGTCTCCCCGGACGCGCCGCCTGATTCAGCCGGCTATCGAATTGTTTACGGGGATTCCCTCCGTTGTCTACGGCTTTGTAGGCATGACGGTACTGATTCCCTTCCTGCGCAGCATCTTCCCCATGCCCTTCGGGTTTTCCGTATTGGCGGCGGGCATTGTGCTGGCTATCATGATTTTCCCGACGATTACGACCATGGCGGCCGACGCCATGGCGGCGGTGCCGAAGGCCTGGCGCGAAGCGTCGTACGGCCTCGGCGCTACGCGGTGGGAAACCATCGCTCACGTCGTGCTTCCTGCGGCTAAGGGCGGCATTTTTACCGGCATCATCCTCGGCCTGGCCCGCGCCCTTGGCGAAGCCCTGGCAGTAGCCATGGTTATCGGCCAGATGAAGGTCTTCCCGACGTCGCTGTTCCTGCCGGCCAGCACCTTGACGACGGCCATTTCCGCCGACATGGGCGGGGCTATGGAAGGCGGCGAATACAGCGCGGCCTTGTGGACGATGGCCCTCATCCTGTTCCTCTTGTCCTTCCTGTTTATTTTCCTGATTCATCAGCTCAATGCAGCTTCCAGCTTAAAAGGAGGCAAATAAATATATGATTAGCGTACAGTCCAAAAAGAGAATGGACAACATCATGACCAGCCTGTTTCTGTGCGGCGCCGGCTTTGCCGTCGTACTGCTCGTGGCTTTCGTCGGCTTTGTCATCGTCGAGGGCTTCAGCGGCATGACGCCGGAAATGCTGTCCTTTACGGGAAGCGGCATGGGCAACATGTTCTTCAATACCTTGTACTTAGTGTTCCTGGCGCTGATTGCCAGTACCATTACGGGCATTCCCGCCGGTATTTACCTGGCCGAATATGCGAAAAAAGGCCGCATTACCCACTGGGTTCGAATGGCTGTCGAAACGCTGGCTTCGCTGCCGTCTATCGTCGTCGGCTTGTTCGGCTACTTGGTGTTTATCGTCATGACCGGTTCGCAGTGGAACCTCTTCGCCGGCTCCCTGGCCGTATCGATCCTGACGCTGCCCCTCGTCACGTCCGTAACGGAAGACGCCCTGCGCAATTTGCCTGACAGCTACCGTCAGGGCAGCCTCGGCCTGGGCGCGTCCCATTGGCAGACGATCTGGCGGGTATTGCTGCCGGCTTGCTTCCCCCGCATCATGACCGGCCTTATCATGGCTGCCGGCCGCGGATTCGGCGAAGCCGCCGCGCTGATGTTTACTGCCGGCATGTCGACGGACATTAACTGGTCCAACTGGGATATTACGTCTACGTCTTGTCCCCTGAACCCCTTCCGCCCCGGCGAAACCCTGGCCCTGCATATCTGGGCTCTGCGGACGGAAGCGCTCCATGCCGACGCGGCTCAGCAGGCCGCCGCGTCTTCGGCTATTTTGATGATTCTCGTCGTATCGTTCAGCCTGGCTGCGCGGTATATGAGTTGGCGTATTGATAAGAAAATGGGAGGAAATAAATAATGGCAGAATTGACGACAACCTTGTCCGGTTACGGCGCGGCGCAGCAGAAAGAAGCTTCGCAGGATGCTGCAGCTACTCGTGAGTTGGAAAAAGAAAGCGCGAAATTGACGGAAGCAACCTTTGACGTAACGGGACTGGATTTATTCTATGACCAGACGCAGGCGCTGAAGGATATTTCCATGAAGATAAATAAAAACGAAATTACGGCCTTCATCGGGCCGTCGGGCTGCGGAAAATCGACGTTCCTCAAGACGCTGAACCGCATGAACGACTGGGTAGAAGGCTGCCGCATTACGGGCAAGGTCCTCTTTGAAGGCAAGGATATTTTCAAGGAAGTCGATCCCCTGGCCCTGCGGTACCGCGTAGGCATGGTATTCCAGCAGCCGACGCCGTTCCCGAAGAGCGTCTTTGAAAACGTCGCGTACGGCCCGCGCATCCAAGGCATCAACAACAAAAAGCAGCTCGAAGAGATCGTAGAAAAGAGCCTGCGCGCCGCTGCTTGCTGGGACGAAATGAAGGACCGTCTCCATAAGAGCGCCTTAGGCTTGTCCGGCGGCCAGCAGCAGCGTCTGTGCATCGCCCGTACCCTGGCAGCCAATCCGTCGGTTATCCTCATGGACGAACCGACGTCGGCCCTGGACCCGATTTCTACGCAGAAGATCGAAGACCTGGCGCTGGAATTGAAGGAAAAATATACCATCGTCATCGTAACGCACAGCATGCAGCAGGCCCGCCGTATTTCCGACAAGACGGCCTTCTTCCTCCTGGGCGAATTGATCGAATACAACAACACGGTCGACATGTTTACCAATCCGTCGAATCCGAAAACAGAAGAATACATCACGGGCCGCTTCGGCTAATAGGGGGTTAAGCATGTTACAAACATATGAAAATTCTATGAAGGAGCTGAACCAAGAGCTGTCTGCTCTGGGACTCAGCATCGAGGCCGCCATCGATAAGACCTGGAAGGTCTTGGAAACCTTTGATGTCGAATTGGCCGACGAAGTGTATAACGGCGATACGGAAATCGACGAAAAGGTACGGGAATGCATGCGCATGGACTTGACCATTAGCATGACCCAGAGTCCTGTAGCCGCCGATTGGCGCAGTCTCATGGCCACGCTGAAGATTTTGTCCGACTTGGAACGCATTGCCGACCACTGCGCAGATATTTGCCGGTACGTCCATTTGCTGGCCGATACGGGCCATCCCATCGCGCCGCCGCCGGGACTGCGGGAAATGTACGGCGTCATGTCGTCCATGGTCAGCGACGTCCTCGATTTCTACAAGGGCAAGGACAGCGCTCAGGCCGAGCTGATGAAGGATAAGGACGGCGTCGTCGACGTAGCCTTTACCCATCTGATGGAAGAAATTTCCGAACAGATGAACAAGGATTCCCAGAATTCCAAGCAGTACGTCACCTACGTGCTGATCGTCAAATATATTGAACGCATGGCCGACCATGCCAACAATATTGCCAACTGGGTTATTTACCGAGAAAAGAACGAAATCAATATTTAATCCATGTGCCCTTTCACCTGCCCGCACGTACGCGCGGCAGGTGATTTTTCATATGGGGCGAGCTCGACAGACGGGGAGAAGCATACTATAATAAACACCATAAGCGGTAATATAGGAGGAATTTATCAGCATGGGATTTTTTGACGCTTTGGTAAAATCAGATATAAACAGGACGCGCAGCGAAAAGATGTACGACGACGCGCTGAAATTGTTTAACTCGGCGCAGCTGCAGAACGAAACGCTGCCGCCGGCATTAAAAGCAGAAGTAGAAGGAGGAGAAGACTGCGACGTCCTTTCCCAGGGCAGCGGCCGGTTTGGCCACGATATGGGCAATCCCATACCCGTCAACGGCCCCTTCGGCGAAATGACCTACTTGTCGCGCCTCCGCCTGCGCAGCACTGGCTCGATGGTGTTTTTTCACAAGGTTGAAACGATCGGCCGCGTCGACAAATTTGAGCTGGTCAACGTCAGCGGAAAGGTCGTCGACTACTTGTATCTGGACATGTATCATCCCCGGGCGTCGCGGCGCTATCCCGAAGGCTACACCCTGGAAAAAGAAGCCGTCTTTCCCCGCGGCGTCACGACGACTGTTCCCGATTTTCCCGCCGGCCTGTACAAGCTGATTAAAAAGGAGGCCAAGCAGCGCCTGGGCGTGGACGTAGCCGAAAAGGAAAGCGACCGCATCGATGTTGAACAGGCCCAGGCTTCTATCCGGGAATTGCGGAAGCTATAAAGCTTTCTGGAATCCGGCTGCAGCTTCAAGAAAGGAGTGAAACGATGGAAAAGGCCTTTGCTTCTGTACGCATGGACGAGCATCATCCGAACTGGCAGATTGCCATCAGCCGTAAAGGCAGCCTGTATCGTCGGGAAGGAGATTTCCGCACGGAATTTGGCCGCGATTATACGCGTATTCTTCATTCGACGGCCTACAGCCGCCTCAAGCACAAGACCCAGGTGTTTTTTACGACGAAAAACGACCATATCTGCACGCGCATTGAGCACGTCAATCACGTCGCGTCCGTAAGCGGTACCATCGGCCGGTATTTGGGGCTGAATACGGAGCTCATCAGCGCCATTGCCAACGGCCACGACCTGGGCCACGCGCCTTTCGGCCATTTGGGCGAACGGGTATTGAGCCGCATCAGCCAGGCCGAGCTGGGCGAGACGTTTTGGCACGAACGGCAGGGCCTCCGCGTCGTCGACGATATGGAAACGCTGCTGGACCCAGCCGGGAAAATGAAAAACATGATGCTGACCTACGCCGTCCGCGACGGCATTATCAATCACTGCGGCGAAGTGCGGCAGACGGTGCTGCGTCCCCGGGAATACGTCGTCCCTCTGGAGTCGATTACCCGTCCCAACGAATACGAGCCCTATACCTGGGAAGGCTGCGTCGTCAAAATTGCCGATAAAATCGCCTATCTGGGCAGAGATATTGAAGACGCCGTGCGCCTGCGCATCCTGACGGAAGACGGCAAGCCCCTGGCCGAGTTGAAGCAGCGGCTGAACGAGCAGCTTCACGCCCATCTCCAGTCCCTGACCAATACGTCGATCATGTATCCCCTGATTACAGATATCTGCCGGGAAAGCACGCCGGAGAAGGGGCTGGTACTTTCAGAGTCCCATCTGAAGCTCATGGACGACGTCATGAAGTTCAACTACGAGTACATTTACCGTAGCAAGCGTCTGGAAGTATACCATGCCTACGCCAGGCTGATTCTGGAATCGATTTACGGCATTTTGAAGGCCTGCTATGCCGGTAGCAATACGCTGCGGGAACTGGAACGGCTGCGCCAGGACTATCCCACCTTAGGAAAACATTTTTTGGAGCGCATGAAGAAGTATTCCGATATTGGCCGGGCCGTAGCCAGCCGGGATAAATTCGGCAACGCCTTCGGAAACGCTGTGATGTACCGCATCGCCGACGATGAAAAAGACTACCGGCTGGCCTGCATCGATTATATCGCCGGCATGACCGATACCTACGCAGAAAAAATTTTCGACGAGCTTACGACATTTTAATGGAAATATGGTATAATGATACGGCAGATTTAGAAAATATGCCGGACATGAGATTCGGCAGGAACATCAGATATGCGCAGGAGGGGTTCAGACTCATGAGAGATTTACCGCAGGCCCATGAAATATGGCGTCATTTTAAAAATAATATGTACGAAATCATTACGATTGCAGAGCATACGGAAACAGGTGAAAAGTTCGTCATCTATAAAGCGCTGCAGGATACGATGAAGACCTACGCCCGCCCGCTGAAGGATTTCATGAGCGAAGTGGATAAGGCGAAGTATCCGAAGGCAGATCAGGATTTTCGCTTTGTCAAAGTAAAATAAAACGGCGTCTATACCGCCGTTCCGCATGAAATAAGCCGCAGGACAACGCTTTGATGCGCTGCCTGCGGCCTATTTTTTACTGTGTATGATGTGAAAGATATTAGCCCTTCGCTGCGATGCATTCGTTGAGATCGGCGATGAGAGCGTCTACGTCGATGCCGTGGGCGCCGGCGCCTTGGCCGATCGTTTCAAAGTGGGCGGCCATGCAGCCGACGCAGCCCAGACCGTATTGCTGGAATACTTCGAGAATCTGGGGATATTTCTGAACCGCTTCGATGATGCCCGTATCTTTTGTAATTTCTGCCATGATACATCCTCCTTGGTATAGTCTTTTCCGTATGTTTTGAAAGAACTTCCGGATTGCATCCTATTATACCATACTTTTTCAGTTTTGTATTGTCTGTTTGCAGGATTTTCTGGGATAGAGAGAAATTGGCCGAAGTGACAAAGAGCATTAGTCAAGGACATATGTAAAAAAAGCATAATTAAAATGATACTGCTAAATAATAACAAATAGAAAAGTGGAATAAATTAGTATGCTTATATCGAATTAGAGATAACTAAAAGAGGAAGAAATAGTTCGCTTTGCGAAAAGATTGAGAAAATAATAAGATATGAAATAAAAAAGTTAAAAATATTAAGATGATATGGATAAATAGATGAGTGAAAGGAATAGTAAATTTTTTTGCTTGCAATAATTAAATAGTATGTTGCATTATTCAATACATGCATTATAATAATAACAAAGGTTATTCTTTAAAATACTAAAAGGAAAGGAGCGAAGAGTAATATTGTATGCTGAATGCTGTTGGAGTATGCGGCATTCGTAATGTTTTCTGTTTTTATGTATGAAAGGGTGAATTTGGATTATGATGGTATTTTTGGCAGTACTGCCGCTGTTATGGCTTATCGTTGCCTTATCCATTTTAAAAGTACCGGCATGGAAAGCCTGTGGGGTTGCAGCAATTATTTCATTCATCGTCGCCGTCGTGCCCTTCGGTAAGGAAGCCGGCATCATGGCAACAGGCGCGTTGGAAGGCGTTGCCTTGGCTATTTGGCCTATCTTGTTAGTTATCACGTCAGCTATTTTTACCTATAACCTCGTCGTTCGCACCGGGGCTATGGAAACGATTAAGACGATGCTGACGTCCGTAAGCTCGGATATGCGTATCCTGTCCCTCCTCTTGGCCTGGGGCTTCGGCGCCTTCATGGAAGGCATGGCTGGTTTCGGTACGGCTGTTGCTATTCCTGCCGCTATGATGGTTGGCCTTGGCTTCCATCCTTTGAAATCTATTTTGGCCTGCTTAGTTGCTAACTCCGTTCCGACGACGTTCGGGTCTATCGCTATTCCGACGACGACGTTGGCAACGTTGACCCACCTTGATTCCGTTGGCTTGGGCCAGTTCATTGCAATTCAGCTCTTTATTCTTAATACGTTAAGCCCGTTCTTCGTAGTTATGATCATGGGCGGCGGCCCGAAAGCCCTGAAAGGCGTATTCCTGCCGACCCTGATTTCCGGCTTGGCCCTGTCCGTTCCGGAATTGCTCATCAACATGGCTATGGGTCCTGAACTGTCCGTTATCGTTCCGTCGGCTATTATCATGGGCTCCATCGTCGTCTGCGCGAAGATCTTCAAGACCGACGATCCGGAATACCGCGTCGAAGCTGAAGTTCGTCAGATTTCTTCCAGCGAAGGTATCAGCGCAACGATGCCTTTCATTTTGATCTTTGTCTTGTTGATCATTACGTCTAAGTTCTTCCCGTTCATCAACGGCCCGCTCAGCGCATTTAAGACGTCTGTTCAGATTTATGCTGGTCCCGGCGCTTCTCCGTATACCTTTGTATGGGTTGCTACGCCTGGCATCATGATCTTCCTTTCGGCATTCCTCGGCGGTGCTTATCAGAAAGCAAGCTTTGGCAAAATGCTCGGCGTTTTGGGCGATACGTTCAAAGGCCTGAAATTTACGTACGTTACGATTATCTGCGTCGTTATGACGGCTAAATTGATGACGTACAGCGGCATGACCGCTGAAATCGCCGGCGCTCTCGTCGCTGCGACGGGTTCCATGTATCCGGCCTTTGCTCCTCTCGTAGGCGCTCTCGGCGCATTCATCACCGGTTCCGGCACGAACGCCAACGTCCTCTTCGGGCCCCTGCAGACGGCGGCTGCCGCGCAGATGGTTCCCGGCGACACGGGCTTGGCTATGTGGCTCGCAGCTACGAACTCCGCAGGCGCAGGCATCGGCAAGATGTTCTCCCCGCAGAGTATCGCTATCGGCATCGGCGCTGTTGCTCCGGCACTGGAAGCTTACATTTCTGAAAAGAAAGTGGAAAGCGGCGAAGCGGACAGCCTGCGTCAGAGCATTCAGGCCAACGTCATCATGCAGAGCATCGCGAAATACTTCGTTATCTACATCGTAGTAGCTGGTATCTGCGCGTATTTCGGCTTGAGCATGTTCGTTCACTAAGCACATACTTGCATAAGCAAAAACAGGAATCTGCTTCGGCAGGTTCCTGTTTTTTTGATATCTGCTCGATATCCGCCGCCTATGTCTCGCTGCCTGATGAAGGTATCCCTTTGCATTGAGATATAGCGCGGCATAAAGATATAGGGAATAGGTACATCTTTGCTTGGCATAGCTCGTCCTGACAGCTTATATACGGCTTATATTATGTTATGTATTGCCGCCGGAGCGGTGGCGAGGGCCTAGGCTGTGCGCTGTGCAGTGCGAGGCTGCGGCAAGACCAGGGCTTCGGACAATACGGGCAGTTTGTCGTCTCTATGATGGTTTGCCGAATGCTTGGGCAGATACAGGGATTGTGTTTTTCCTCCTGTATAAATCGTTCTTACTCTGTTTCGATAAACTTTTGCTGCCTGACCGAAAATAGCTGAGCGGAATAAAAAAATCGCTGCCTGCCGTACGGTGCGGCAGACAGCGCAGGGAACCGGAATTAATATTCCGGCGGCATATTTTTCTTGGTTCGCGGCATTTTCAGAGCGTCGCCCGGCGAATCGTGGTATTTTACGGACGGCCCTGTAAAGCCGCGGCCGACGACTTCCGAGGCGTCGCTGATGATCATGAAGGCTCCAGGGTCGATTTTGTTGACCAGTTCCTTGATCTTGGCGATTTCCGTCAGCTTGATGACGGCGTAGATAATGCGTTTATCCTGCATGGTATAAGCTCCCTGGCCGTACAGGTACGTCGCGCCGTGGCCGATGTAGCGCATGAGCAGGTTGGCGATTTCTTCCGCATGGTTGGAAATGATAAAGACCGATTTCCGCTGCTTCAGGCCGATGACGACCTTGTTGGTAATGAAGGCCGTAATATAGGTGCTGACGAAGGTGAGAACGGCCATTTCCAGGGAAAACATGTAGGCGGCGGCGACGAGGATGAGGGAGTTGATGACCATGACGACGTTGCCCATTTCCAGGGAATAGTATTTCTTTACGATGGCTCCGACGACGTCCAGGCCGCCGCTGTTGCCGTTGTATTTGTATAAAATGCCGAATCCCAGTCCTGATACCAGGCCGCCGGTGATGCTGGAAATCATCGGATCCTTGACGATATCCCACGTCGAAAGGAAGGCCGTTGCGTCGGCCAGTACGGAGAAGATGGCCGTGCCGACGATACTGAGGATAGTATACTGCCGCCCCATGAATTTGTAGCAGGCGATCATAATCGGTATGTTGAGGGCGAAAATACCTACGCCGACAGGCAGGCCTACGGCGAAGTAAAACATGATGGCTACGCCGCCGATGCCGCTGCTGAGCAGGTGATGGGGGATGAAAAATGCATTCATACCGACGGTTACGATGAGACAGCCGATGAAGGAGGCAATGTAGGGAATTGCCAATTGTTTCAGCGATGTGTCCTGTGTTGTTTTCATGCTCTTTGCTCCTGTAAAAATGCGGAAAGAATTGTAAAATAAAGAAAAAAACGGTATAATTAAAAGTAACGCCGCTGCATCAGTATGTACAGTGGCAATGGATAACAAGGGCTGTTTGCCGTTGTTGTCTCACATTATAACATAGGAATTTTTTTATTCAATACGGATTGCAGATTTTTCATTCGAAATGGAGAGCTGGGAATGATAGAAGAGATAGGCTGCGGAAAAATTAATTTGGCCCTGGCGATTACAGGCCGGCGGGACGATGGATACCACGATATCGATACGATATTTCAATCTATCGGCCTGCATGACGTAATCCGCTTGGAAGAGGCAGATGAATTTTTGCTGACCTGTTCGAATTCAGCGCTGGCCTGCGACGAGACGAATTTAGCGTATAAAGCTTATAAAGCGCTGCTTCCGTACCGCCGCGGCCCGAAAGGCGTTCGCATTCATATCGAAAAGAACATTCCCGTCGCGGCAGGGCTGGCCGGCGGCAGCACGGACTGCGCAGCTGTGCTGCGGGGGCTCAATCGCCTGTGGCGGCTGGGCCTGACGACGGAGGAGCTGTGCCGCATCGGCGCGTCTATCGGCGCCGATGTTCCCTTTTGCATCTGCGGCGGGACGATGCGAGGCAGGGGCATCGGCGAGATATTGACGCCGCTGCCGCCTCTGCCGCCGCGGCCTGTCCTCATCGCGCATCCGCCTGTGCCGGTCTACACGGGGAAAGCCTATTCCTTATTCGACACGACGCCCCGTTTGCAGGGCATAGCTGTGGATGAGGCGGCGAAGGCTGTAGAAGCCGCCGATTTTGAAGGGCTGGAAGCCCATATGGGCAACACCTTTGAAGAACTGGTCATTCCCGACGTGCCGATGATAGAATCGTGCCGGGCCATGCTGCGCCGTCAGGGCCTGCGGCCTCTCATGGCCGGCAGCGGGCCCACCGTATTTGCCCTGGTGCCGCCGTCGGCATCGGCTGACGACATATACAGGGCCGTTGCGGCAGAGGCGAAAGACCGGGGAATTGATGTATATATAAGTTCGTTAGTGGAAGGAAATGGCGAGCCATATGAAGAAAACGACGGGATATAAATTAGAGCCCATTCAGTTAGACGTATATAGACCGTTGCGCGATGTCGTCAGCGACGTGCTGCGCCAGGCGATTAAGGACGGCGTGCTGAAGCCTGGCGAGCGGTTGATGGAAATTCGCCTGGCCGAGGAGCTGGGCGTGAGCAGGACGCCGATCCGCGAAGCCATCCGCAAATTGGAGCAGGAAGGGTTTGTCGTCATGGTGCCCCGGCGCGGTACCTATGTGGCCGATATTTCGCTGAAGGATATTTCCCAGGTTTTTGAAATCCGCGGCGCTTTGGAAGAGCTGGCCGCCGGCCTGGCCGCCGAGCGCATTACGCCGGATGAGCTGGAGCGGCTGGAGCGGATATTGGTGGAAATCAACGAATACATGGCTCACGACGACTTTGATAAGATCGTCGACGCTGACGTCCGCTTTCATGACGTCCTGTATCAGGCCAGCCGGAATCAGCGCCTCGTCGACATCCTGCATAATCTGAGAGAGCAGATGCTCCGCTTCCGCTCCATATCCATGCATTATCCGGGCCGCCTGGCGGCTACGTGGGAAGAACACCGGCAGATGGTGGAAAACATTGCCAACCATAACAGCGCCATGGCCCGCAAGGTAGCAAAGAAGCATATGGAAAATTCGGAAAAGACCCTGCTCAAGGGCATCAGTCAGGACGAAGAGTCGGCTCGTCAGATTCATGAATTGTTTCCTCATTCGTAACGGCCGAGGCCGGTAAAGAGGGCGATAGTATGTTGCATTCGTTTGTGCATTTTGTCAGCTTGGTCAGAAATAAAGAGAAAAATATGGACGAGTACGAACATTTTTTGTGCGTGCTGACCATCGTCTTATTCATACTGCTTCTGGTGCGCTCCTTAGTCGCGTTATACATGGGACGATGGAATTTATTTACAGATATATGAGGAAAGCTAGTTAATTATTGTTATATAAGGGGGATATGTGCATGAAAACTTTTTCGCTTCCCTGCGGCAAAGGGACACAAACCGTTTCGTTGGAAGAAAGCCATATGTTATACGACCTGCACGGCAACGACGTAACCGTCGCCGCCGATGAACAGGCCGCAGTACGTCAGGCTCTGCGCCAGCCTGTAGGCAGCGCGCCCCTGCGCGACATCATCCAGGCCGGCGATACCGTGGCCATCATCGTCAGCGATATTACCCGCCTGGTCCATACGGATGTCATGCTGCCAGTTATCGTGGAGGAATTGAACTCCATCGGCGTAAAGGATGAGCAGATCACCGTCATTACAGCCCAGGGTACCCATCGGGCTCATACGCCGGAAGAAGACGCCATCGTCTGCGGCCAGGAGATGGCGAAACGCCTGCGCATCGTCAACCACGACTGCCGCAACGACGAGGCCTTGACCTGCATCGGCACGACGACCTATGGAAACGACGTATATATCAACGCCGAAGCAGTTAAGGCCGATAAGGTTATTTTGACCGGCTCCGTGTCCTTCCATCCCATGGCTGGATTCGGCGGCGGCCGAAAGGCCGTGCTGCCCGGTATTGCCGGATACGACACGATCATGCGCAATCACGCCATGGCCTTGACGGAAGACGTTGGCGGCGGCTGCAACCCGTTGTGCGAAACGAGCCTGCTGGAACACAACCCCCTCCATGACGACATGCGTCAGGCGGCGGAAATGCTGAACCCGGCCTATCTGGTCAATACGGTGTTTACGGCTGACGGAGAGTTATACGAAGTCGTAGGCGGCCATTGGCATGAAGCGTGGAAAAAGGGCTGTGAAGACTTACTGCGCATTGCCAGCGTGCCGATTCAGGAGTTGTCGGACGTCACGATCGGTTCGGCCGGCGGATATCCTAAGGATATGAACCTGTATCAGAGCATGAAGGCCCATATGAACTCCGTCTTTGCGACGAAGCCCGGCGGCATTATGATTTTCACCTTAGATTGCCCGGACATTAAGGAACCGGCTATTTTTACGAATTGGTTTTTCCGCAGCAACATGGAAGAATTTGAACGGGATTTGCGCGCCGATTTTTCGATTCCCGCTTTCGTAGCCTTTAAATCGCGGTGCATCATCAATTCCATGAAGCAGGTATATGTCGTTACCCGGCCGGAAAACTTTGATATCATCCGCCAGAGCGGCCAGATTCCGGCGGCGACGCTGGAAGAAGCCTGGGCTATGGCGCAGGAAGAATTGAAGCGGGAAGGGAAGGACGACTATATGGTGACCGTTATGGGACACGCGTCGGCTACCTTCCCGGTACTGCAGAAATAAGACAGACGGGCTGACCCGAAGCAAGCTGCTTCGGGTTATACGTTTTACTCATAATTTATGCATAAAGCTCATGGTTAGGAATGATAAAACTGTATAATCTTTTTCTGGGCAAGGCAAGACAAATGAAATGGCCTGTATTATAATAAGCGTATTCAACTAATTTGTTGCAGCTGCAGAAACGGAAGTTGCAGTATATCGTAAAAAAGGGGATGCAGTTAGTTATGAAACAATACAATCCAGTTACAGCAGAAGTCGTCAAGGCGCTTCAGGACGTCGTCGGGGAAAAATACGTCAAAACGGCGCCCGACGTATTAGACGTGTATAAATCTGATGAAAGCCTGGCTCCGTCGTATTGGCGCACGCCTGAAGTCGTCGTGCTGCCGGCTAATACGGAAGAAGTGGCCGAAATCGTCAAGATCGCCAACAAGTACAACGTTCCCGTTACGCCGCGAAGCGCCGGCACCAGCGTCAGCTGCGGCGCCGTGCCGGTATACCATGGCATCGTCCTGCTGATGGAACGGATGAACCGCATTTTGGAAGTCAACGAAGAAGGCATGTACATGGTTGTCGAAGCGGGCGTGCGTACGATCGACATTCAAAATTTGGCTAAATCTAAAGGCCTGCTGTACGCCGGCGACCCGTGCAGCTCCGACAGCTGCCTCATCGGCGGCAACCTGGCTACCAACGCCGGCGGCAACAAAGCTGTGCGCTATGGCACGACCCGTCATCAGGTATACGCCATTGAAGTCGTCCTGCCGAACGGCAAGATCGCCAACCTCGGCGCGCCGCTGAAAAAGTGCTCGACAGGCTTCTGCCTCGACCAGCTGGTCATCGGCTCGGAAGGCACGCTGGGCATCATTACGAAGGCGACGCTGAAGCTCGTCCCCCTGTGCCCGTACCGCCTTGACGTATTGGCCGTCTTTACCGACCTGGGCAAAGCCACGGCTCTGGTGCCGAACTTGATCAAAGCCGGCCTCAATCCGACGTCCGTCGAATTTATGGACAACAACTTCGTCCGCAGCGCCAGCGATTACAGCGATCTGCGCCTGCCTCATTATGAAGACGGTTACTACGATATCATTTCGATTGAAACGTTCAATGAAGACGAACTGGACGACAAGATGGAAAAATTGGCGGCCATTTGCGAAGCCTGCGGCGCAACGGACGTCGTAGAAGCCGACGACAGAGTGTGGACAGTTCGCCGCAACTGCCTGGAAAGCACGCGGGTGTTCTCCAAGGTCGCCACGTCGGAAGATTTGGTCGTACCGGTCACGAAGATTGCCGACTGCATACAGTCCTTAGTCGAAGAAAGCAAGAAATACGACTTCCGCGTATTCTGCCTGGCTCACGCCGGCGACGGCAACCTCCATTTCCAAATCCTAAAATGCGATATGAGCGATGAGGAATGGGAAAAACAGCTGGAAGAATTCCGCGACGTCGCCTATAAATACGTATACGGCTTAGGCGGCCGCTTGTCCGGCGAACACGGCATCGGCTTTAAGCGTCTCGACTACATGGAAAAATACACCGACCCGGTAGAGCTGGAACTCATGAAGTCCATTAAACGGGCTATCGACCCCAACTGGATTTTAAACCCCGGTAAAGTCATCAGCGCCGACTAATGTTTTGGAATCAATAAATGCATACGCAGCGCCCCGATAGGAAATCGTGAAGACATGATTTTCTATCGGGGCGTTTTTTGTCATGTGAAAGTTCATTTCATGAAATTGGACTCCTATTTGGCGGTATGAAGGGCAAAAATGCAGTCAATAGCCGAAAGGAATGGTATAATATTGTATATGAGATAACGGTAATTTGTCGGATAGAGGAGCGTGACGATACAGTTGACAAAACTAGATATAAAAAATCTATTTAACCCGCAGCATATTCTCCATGTCGGCAACATGCGGGCGAAATTTTTTGCCAGCGGCAGCTTTGACGGCATTACAGACGTGCGGGAAGAAATTTTACACGGCTGGAAGGTATCCTACGACAGAGGCTACCGCACGCCGGATTTCAAAAAGCCCGTCGTGACGGACTTGTACCTGCGCACGCAGAAGGAGGAAGAGCTGCTGGCTATTGCCGTGCCGTATATGGAGCGGTTGTATACGTTTTTACAGAACGATACCTTTTGGATTACCCTATTGGATCGCGACGGCGTCATCTTAAAGCTGGTCGGCTCGGATACGATGCTGAAGGAACTGGCGGCGACGGGACTTATCGAAGGCTCCAACCGGGGGAGCGACGTTCCCTATGGAGGGTTGTTTCACCTGGTCTTTACCTACAAAAAGCCCTTCATTATCGTGTCGACGGAACACGCCTCGTCTATCGACGACAACCTGGCCGGCGGCGCCTGCCCTATCGTCGACCCAGAGACGAAGGAGATTTTAGGCTTTATCGCCGTATCGGGCCATTGGTGGTATTCCCATCTGCATACGCTGGGATTGGCCGTCATCGCGGCGGAAGCCATTTCCAAGCAGTATGCATTGGAAAAAGCGACGAAGCGCCTGTACGCCATGAGTCAATCCCTGAAAAAAGTAAACTCCCGGCTATATACGACGCTGGACAGCATTAAGACGGGTATCATTTACTGTAATGAAGAGGGAACGGTCAAGGTCATCAATGAAGGCGCTGTGAAATTGCTGGGAATCAAGAAGGACTTGAAGGATGTGCCGGGGACGAACGTCTGCCCGTATTTTGACTCGAAGCTGTCTATGGATAAAATCGCCGCCAATACGAAGAACGGCGAAACGTACTGCTACGAGCTGGTCAGCTCGGGCTGCCCCGATTTTGTCCATAAACGGAACTATTTGCTGTACTGCTACATCCGCCGCATCAATATTGGCGAAAAGGAACAGGAATATATTATTACTCTGTCGAAGCAGACCGAAGCCCATCTGAATGCGACCAAGATGATCTATGCCGAGCCGACGTTCAGCTTCGATGACATTATCGGCTCGTCCGACGCGATCCGGCAGGTGAAAACCATTGCCGAGCTGGGGGCAGCCCATAATCCATCTATCTTGATTACCGGCGAGAGCGGGACGGGGAAGGAATTGTTTGCCCAGTCCATTCATAATGCCAGCAGCCGGCGGAATGGTCCCTTTGTGGCGATTAACTGCGGCGCTATCCCGCGGACCCTCATAGAAAGCGAGCTCTTCGGCTATGAAAAGGGCGCCTTTACCGGCGCCGACAAGAAAGGGCATCCGGGCAAGTTTGAGCTGGCCAACGGCGGCACCTTGTTTTTAGACGAAATCGGCGACATGCCCTACGACGTCCAGGTGACGCTGCTGCGCGTGCTGCAGACGCAGACGGTAACCCGCATCGGCGGCGCGAAGCCCACACAGATCGACGTCCGCATCGTGTCGGCTACGAACAAGGACCTGCGCAAGTGCATTGAAAACCATACCTTCCGCGAAGATTTATACTACCGCCTCAACGTGTTTACCATCCCCTTGCCGCCGCTGCGGGAACGGGGCCGGGACATAGAGGAAATCGCCCGCTATTTCCTGACGGTCTATAATAAGATTTACGACAAGCACGTCGCCGACATATCGGAAGACGTCTTGCGGGCCTTTCACGCCTACCGGTGGCCCGGCAATATACGGGAACTGGAAAACGTGATGGAGCGGGCCGTTATCTTGTGTAAAACGAATGTAGTCGTTCTTAAAGATATTCCCCGTGACATAACCCTTATAGGAGGGGGGGGGGGTATGATTGGTCAGCGAATTATTAATTCGACAACAATTGCGAATCGAGAGCAAATAGAAGAAACGCTCAGGAGACATAAGGGTAACATGTCCCATGCGGCGAAGGAGTTGGGGATGAGCCGTCCAACGTTGTATAAGCGCGTCAAGGAATACGGCATAGACAAACGAAAATTTGAGTGACGAAATGAAAAAGCCAGTACCTGTATCATCTGCCGGTACTGGCTTTTGCTTGCGTGAAAAGTGTAAAGGGCTTTTACAGTGTAAATGGAGTGTAAAGGCATTTTACACTGTAACGATGGAAAAATGGCTGTTTTGCGCCTCTTTATATATGGCATGAAAATTTCGTATATATTTTCAAATCGAAATTCAAGGAGGCAATACGCATTATGGAAGTAAAACAGATTTTAGTGTACGGCGCCGGCTTGATGGGCCGGGGCATCGCCCAGGTATTTTCCCGCAATCCGGAATATTCCATCGTTTTATATGATATCGCCGACAACGATGTTCTCGGCCAGGTCCGCAAGGAAATGATGTCCTTTGTCGATCAGGGCATCGTCGATGCCGACACGGCAGAACAGCAGCTGAGCCGCATCAGCTTTACGACGGATTTGAGCCCTGAATTGTGCCAGAAGACGGATTTAGTCGTCGAAGCCGTATTTGAAAACATGGAATTGAAGCAATCGGTCTTCGAAAAGCTGGAAATCATGTGCCGTCCCGACACGATTTTCTGCACCAATACGTCCGTCATGAGCCCGACGGAAATCAGCGCCCGCGTCAAGCACAAAGAACGCTTCGTCGGCACCCATTTCTGGAATCCGGCAACGCTGATTCCCCTGGTAGAAGTCGTCAAAGCCAACGGCTCGTCTGACGAAGTAGCCCAGCAGGTATACGACATTTTGGAAAAAGTAGGCAAAAAGCCGGTTATCTGCCAGCGCGACGTGCCGGGCTTCATTGCCAACCGCATGCAGCACGCCCTGTGGAGAGAAAAGCGATTTATATCGTCGAACAGGGGATTGCCGACGCCGAAACGGTCGATAAAGCCGTTAAATACAGCTTCGGCCTCCGCCTGCCCCAGCTGCCGCCGTTGGTTAACTCCGATTTGGTCGGCACGGACTTGACCTACAACATTCACGAATACATCTTGAAATATCTGTGCAGTGACACGACGCCGTCGCCCCTGCTGGTCAAGATGAAGGAAGAAAACAAGATGGGCTTCAAGAGCGGCGAAGGCTTCTTCAAATGGGACGACGAATCCATCGCAGCAGAACGCAAGGGGCTGAACGACTATTTAATTCACATGCTTTATAAAAAAGACAAAGAATAAGATCGTATGTTAAGGAGGAAACCTATCATGAGCAATTTGAAAAACAAAGTTATCATCACCGCAGCTGTAACGGGCGCATGGCCCAAGAAAGAAAACAATCCGAACGTTCCCCTGACGCCGCAGGAAATTGCTGACGACGTCTATCAGTGCTGGCAGGCCGGCGCCGCCGTCGCTCACCTTCACATGCGCGACGACGAAGGCAACGGCACTATGAGCGCCGATAAATTCCGCGAAACCGTACAGACCATCAAGACCAAATATCCCGACTGCGACATCGTCCTGAACCTTACGACGTCGGGCGACCTCCACGCGACGGAAGAAACGCGCCAGCTCCATTTGAAGGAATTAAAGCCGGAAATGGCGTCGTACGACTGCGGCTCCATGAACTGGATGAACAGCGGCTTGTTCCTCAATCCGCCGAAATTCCTGGAAGATTTAGGACTGCTCATGCAGGAACTGAACATCAAGCCGGAAATCGAAGCCTTCGACCCGGGTATGATCGCCAACGCCGCCTACTATATCAAAAAAGCGTATTGAAAGCGCCGCTTCATTTTGAATTGTGCATGGGCTGCGCCAACGGCATCCCCGGCTCGGTTAAGAATCTCGTCTTCATGAAGGAAACGATGGATACCCTGTGCCCGGGCTCTACCTGGTCTTCCTTCGGCGTAGGCCACAGCGCCATGGAAATCATGTACGCCACCATCGCCTTGGGCGGCCATCTCCGCGTTGGCATGGAAGACAACGTCATGTATGCTAAGGGCGTGCTGGCTGAAAGCAACCGCCAGTTTGTAGAACGGGCGCGCCGCCTTATTGAAGAATACGGCAAGGAAGTCGCGACGCCGGATGAAGCCCGTGAAATCTTGAGTTTAAAATAATAGGAGCGTGACAGGTATGACGTGGGGACCTTGTTTTATGTATTATCGTTGTCCGCAATGCGGCAAAAAATTTAAATACGCTATCGATTTGATTCCGGAATTCGGCGACGCCTTCGGGACCTGCCCTGACTGCCATGCCGGCGGCGTGCTGGAGGGAGAAGGGGCACGAACGAAAGACGACGGGGCGTATGAAGAAGTAGAATGAGGTTCCCGCCATACCGGATTATATAAAGGAGGCTTATTATGGCGCAAGCAAATTCGCAAAACGCACAGAAGAAGACGATTACCGATAAGTTTATAGAATTCAGCTTAAACTATATTCCGGACTCCATGGTATTCGTATTGGGGCTGACCGTATTCGTCTTCGTACTGGCACTGATTTTTACGGACTCGACGCCGTGGGGATTGGTTGAAGATTATGCAAAAGGATTCTGGGAATTATTAAGCTTTTCCATGCAGATGTGCTTGATGATGATCAGCGGCTTCGTTATTGCTAATGCAAAGCCAATCCGCAAAGGCATCGTCCGCTTGATTGACTGGCCGAAGACGCGCGGCGGCACCATCGCTCTGTTCGCCCTGATTACCGGCGTTATTTCCTGGCTCCACTGGGGCGTCGGCCTCATGGCTACGATTATCATGGGCAAGGAAATCGCTATCCGCAAACGAGGCCAAGGCTTCCATTATGCTTTTATCGTCGCCATGGCCTATACAAGCATGAATATCATGGCTAACGGCATCTCCCAGGCTGCGCCGCTGCTGTCAGCGACGCCGGGCAACTTTATGGAAAAGATCATGGGCGGCATCGTGCCGATCAGCCAGACGTCCCTGTCTCCGTACATGATGACCTTCCTCGTATTGGAATTACTGGCTTTGCCCGTCGTATACTACCTGCTCATGCCTAAGAAGGAAAAGGCCGTAGAAATCAGCGACGAACTGTACAAGGAATTTACGGCAGAACCGGAAAAAGTCGACGCGTCGAAGAAATTGACGCCGGCTGAACGGTGGGAACGGTCCCGCGTGTTGAACACTCTCATTGCTTTGTTGATTCTCATCTGGTTCGGCGACCACGTCATTACAGAAGGCGTCAGCAAGATCAACCTGAACACGATCAACTTCGCCCTTTTTGGCTTAGGCTTATTGTTCCACGATTCGCCGCACAGCTATATCGAATCGGTAAAAGAAGGGGCGACGACTGTATACGGCGTCATCATCCAGTTCCCCTTGTACGCCGGCATTTTCGGTCTGATTACTTTCTCCGGCTTGGCCGACGAAATTACGGAGCTGTTTATCTCCATCGCGACGCCGGGGACCTATCCGTGGATCGTATTCATTTACACCGGCATCATGGACTTCTTCGTCCCGTCGGCAGGGTCTAAATTCGTCATCGAAGCGCCGTACTTGGTTCCGGCGGCTCAGCACCTGGGCGTTCCCGTTTCGCAGGTTATCAACGCCTACGGCACGGGCGCGCAGATGGCCAACCTGATTCAGCCCTTCTGGGCCATCGCCTACCTGGCGGCCTTCCGCCTTCGCTTCCAGGAAATCCTGCCGTTTACGTTCATGCTCTGGCTGTTCGTATTCATTGCCGGCAGCCTGTGGTTCCTCATTTTCCCCTTTGGATGGTAATATAATTTAGCTGCTAACTCAATTTACTATACTCTTATCTCAATATGAAACATGCAAAAGACCTGCCGTGAGGAGATACTCTTGTCTCCGGCAGGTCTTTTGCATTGCAGGCGAAATCATATGGCCGTCAAGGGCGGGGCAAAAATGAGGCAAAAAATTTATTTCATTTGCTTTTAGAAGACTTGATGAGCAATAAAAAAACAAGGAAGCCTGCATATAACAGGGTTCCTTGTTTTGGTTTTGTGCTATTGTGCTCGTTATTATTTGGAGTACAATTCGACGATGAGCCTAGAACCCGCTAAAATAAGCCATTTTATGAGAAAGAGGCAAAAAGCGGGCAAAAATTATTCCAGATCAAAAATATTTTGGATGTTTTGCGCAGCATTTCGGCGCATTTCTTCACTGTAATGGACATACTTTTTGATGACCGTTTCGACGGTATCCCCTAACAATGCGGCGACCGTTTTTATGTCAACGCCCCTCGCCAGCAATGTAGTTGCATACGTATGCCGTAAGACATGAATCGATGTATCCGGAAGGACTTTCTTTATGTGATGGTTTATGATATTTGTCTCGCTGTTTTTTAAAGGCGAATTTACAATACAAGTGCAACACCTATAAAAAATGACACATAGGTTTCTGATATAATAATGCTACCAAACAAAATCTATATCTCGGAGGAAACCTATGTGCCACTATCATCATCTTACTCTATCTGAACGAGAAAATCTACTCTTTTTTCGCGCGCAGTCCTATTCTATCTCTCGAATTGCGGCGGCCCTCGGCCGAGATAAATCCACGATCTCACGGGAACTACGCAGAAATACAGTGAACGGCAAGTATCTGCCCATCACCGCACAACAACAGTATGCCCGCCGCCGTAAGGCATGCAAGCCTCACAAGCGGTTAGAGAATGCCGAGCTATTCGCATTGGTTAAAAATCTCTTCCTGGTGCATCATTGGTCCCAGAAGAAATTGCCGGACGCTTGCAGCTGGAACATCAGAAGGCACTCCTTAGCTATGCAACGATTTACCGCGCCATATATGCCGGTATGTTTGATGAAACGTCGTCCTCCCATGGGTCCCGCGGTGCGGTCCGCCGCTTGCGGCATCATGGAAAATCCCGGCATACCCGGCAATATCAGGAACGACGGGGTTCTATTCCCATCTCTCACGATATTTCGGAACGGCCAGCAGGAGCCGCTAACCGCTCCCGGCGAGGACATTGGGAATGTGATACCATAGCAGGAAAGACAGGAAAAGCCTGTCTGGTTACGTTGGTAGATAGAAAGAGCCGGTATCTGGTAGGAGGCAAAGCAGCCAAAAAGACAGCACAAGCCGTCAATACGGTATTGCTTCAGGTACTGCAAGGGCAACCTGTAAAAAGCCTTACGCCGGACAGAGGAAAAGAGTTCGCCCATCATGCCGCTGTCACGGAGGCCTTGAACGGCGTGCCGTTTTATTTCCCGCCGCCGCATCAGCCCTGGCAGCGGGGAAGCAACGAAAATACCAATGGCCTAGTCCGAGAGTATTTCCCGAAAGGGACGGACATCACACTCGTTCCAGAAGCCTATGTGCAAGCTGTTTTTGCAGAACTAAATCGCCGTCCCCGAAAATGTTTAGGATACAAAACGCCATACGAAGTACATTACTCTAAAAAGTTGCACTTAGCTTGACAATTCGCCAATAAAAGATTCGCCCATCCGGGGCTACTGGGAATTTCGCTTCTTTATATTCTGTCAGGATTCTTTGCAGCGTGATAGGCATAGGAATCGTCCTTTTAGAATTCGACGTCTTTAGTTTCCCTAACTTATATTCGTATGTCTTTTCAGCTGTCCGAAATCTTTTAAATTGGCGGATAACCTTTAATTCCTTTTTGTCTAAGTCAATGGAGGCCCATGTCAGCCCGGCAATTTCGCCATAACGCAGTCCGGCATAATATCCCACCGCAGCCATCACAGAAAGCATGTACTGATTTTCATGCAAGTATGCATATAAGCAATTGAATTCCTTGGTGGAAATCGTCTGGATTTCTTCTTCATTGATTTCTGGGTAAATGATTCCGTCCATAGGAGACTTTCTCAATAATTCGTAAAATGTGATCGCGTGGCGGATCATTACTTTGAATTTGCTCATGTATAGCTCAACAGTGGATGCGGAAAGCTTGGATTCATTTACGCAAGTTTGGATATAAGCCCGTGTAAGGTCTGGTAAAGGAATATTACATAAATCCGAAAAGGCAGATATTGCGTTTTCATAAACATCTATAGATCCATCCGAAAGCTGCTTTTTCTTATCTATTTGGTAAATGGCCCAAAATTGTTTCAATGTGATATTTTGCATAAGAGGGTCGGCGGGTGTCGGGACATAGTTTTCCGCTATTTTTTTTAATAGCTTTTCCCCGGCAGCTTTGGCAAGGCTTTTCTGTGAGAAGCCCTGCTTTGACTTCTGTTTCCATTTTCCGTCAGCCTTATACGACAGGATAACCTGCCAGCCGGTAGATTTTTTCCGATAATGGAAAGCATGGGGAATCATATCATTCATGACATTCACCTCCTTGCAAAACGAATCCTGACTATATATAATAGAAGCATGAACAGCATTTTTATGACGGCCGCCGCATTCTCCCTGTGCGGCGGTAGTTTTTTGCCAGGGCGAATTGTCAAGCTAAGTGCAACTTTTTAGAGTAATGTACTTCGTATGGCGTTTTGTATCCTAAACATTTTCGGGGACGGCGATTTAGTTCTGCAAAAACAGCTTGCACATAGGCTTCTGGAACGAGTGTGATGTCCGTCCCTTTCGGGAAATACTCTCGGACTAGGCCATTGGTATTTTCGTTGCTTCCCCGCTGCCAGGGCTGATGCGGCGGCGGGAAATAAAACGGCACGCCGTTCAAGGCCTCCGTGACAGCGGCATGATGGGCGAACTCTTTTCCTCTGTCCGGCGTAAGGCTTTTTACAGGTTGCCCTTGCAGTACCTGAAGCAATACCGTATTGACGGCTTGTGCTGTCTTTTTGGCTGCTTTGCCTCCTACCAGATACCGGCTCTTTCTATCTACCAACGTAACCAGACAGGCTTTTCCTGTCTTTCCTGCTATGGTATCACATTCCCAATGTCCTCGCCGGGAGCGGTTAGCGGCTCCTGCTGGCCGTTCCGAAATATCGTGAGAGATGGGAATAGAACCCCGTCGTTCCTGATATTGCCGGGTATGCCGGGATTTTCCATGATGCCGCAAGCGGCGGACCGCACCGCGGGACCCATGGGAGGACGACGTTTCATCAAACATACCGGCATATATGGCGCGGTAAATCGTTGCATAGCTAAGGAGTGCCTTCTGATGTTCCAGCTGCAAGCGTCCGGCAATTTCTTCTGGGGACCAATGATGCACCAGGAAGAGATTTTTAACCAATGCGAATAGCTCGGCATTCTCTAACCGCTTGTGAGGCTTGCATGCCTTACGGCGGCGGGCATACTGTTGTTGTGCGGTGATGGGCAGATACTTGCCGTTCACTGTATTTCTGCGTAGTTCCCGTGAGATCGTGGATTTATCTCGGCCGAGGGCCGCCGCAATTCGAGAGATAGAATAGGACTGCGCGCGAAAAAAGAGTAGATTTTCTCGTTCAGATAGAGTAAGATGATGATAGTGGCACATAGGTTTCCTCCGAGATATAGATTTTGTTTGGTAGCATTATTATATCAGAAACCTATGTGTCATTTTTTATAGGTGTTGCACTTGTATTGTAAATTCGCCCAGAAAAATAAAACAAGTGTTCGCCTATTGGCGTCTAAATTTTCCCCTGCCTGCAAAACGGGCAGGGGATTTTTGCGTATTATATGTAAAAAATGCTGATTTTTACATAGTTCCGTGAATGAAATGGTAAAAACGGCCATTTTTACAATCTGAACCGGTAAGAAATCCTGAATTGTTCAAATGCAGACAAATGCAGAATTAAATGCAGAAAATTAGATGATTCTGCATTTACGGCTGCGGTTTCCGGCAGTTGTTGCAGAAAGTGCAACAACTGCTTAAACCCTACCAACGATAATCAGCGGATTAATGTCTCCGCCTAATTGGTTTTTCATTTTGGTTCTACCAGTAACATATCCGTATACGGTTCCCGTGGTTCCTTTTTGAATAGCATCGGTGTTTCCAATAATAATTGCCTGAATAATGATGTTATCGTCTGCATACATATTGATTTGGGATACTTTTTCGCCGCCGAACATTTTTCCTAAATCTGAATCAGGCGGAAATTCGCTGATACTATTGACATGGGCGGAAAGAGCAATCGGTTTGCCGTAGTAATCCCAGGGGGCTTTATACACATCAGCCGGTGAAGCTGCTTGAGTTTTATTTGCAATATCCGGGGTCTTTTTAATAAGGGCGGCCGCAGTTCCAACATTTCCGTTTGTCATGGCATCCTCATCCGAAGTATTCCATGTAACAGGCTTTTCTTTTGGCATTTGCTTTGCAACTTCTTTTTCTGCCTGCTCGTTTGCTCGGTCAGCTTTTTGGCTGGCGGTCATCGTATCTTTTGGCGGATTGAGTAACGGATCGCCTACAGCGAAGATAAACCATACGGCGCTTATCCCGGCAATAGCGTACAACTGCTTTTTTGTGAATTCATGCCGGTGACAATATAATAGAAACCATCCCAGAGGTGCGAAGAATACTAATGCTGCCCACATGAACCACTTCTTTTCATACCATTTCATAAAATCCCTCCTAATCAGGTTCTACGCACCGGCACAACAGCTGATGCGCTTCTTGATACGTGAACAACTCCCGGTTCCGCGGGACGGCCTGCAACAGCCGCTCGTCGATGTCGTAGCTGTGGGATAGCAGATACAGGGCGAATAGGTTCGCCTCGTACTCGTTGGCCGACCGGCAGTAGTTCGCGGTGTCGGCGTGGAAGGCGTAGCCCGTGCCGCAGTGCATGAGAGCATGTCCCAGCTCATGAGCGACGACGATATACTGTTCACGTTCATCTAAATTCTCATTCAAAACGATAATTTTCCGGCGGACCGGCTTAGTCAGAAATCCGCGGATATTCGGCGGCAAGGGTGCATACCTTACAGGGATGCGCAGCGTCTGCGCAATCTGAAAAGGGTTGGCCGTTCCGCAGCGCCGGACAAGATTATTGACCCGTACCCTGATATTTTTCCCCATAGCGGCAGCACTCCTATTTCTTTTTCCGCTTATTCGCTTCTTTCGCGGCCAGAAAGGCCATCTTCAACGCCTGCCGGACCATGTCCCGTCCTTCGTCATCCAGATGGTAGACGTCGCCGTCGAAGATGACCTCGGACTGTTCAAGGTATTTCTTCATGTCCTTAGGCATTTTCTCAGCAGGCGGGGATGCGGTTTGACGGTCATTGCCTAACAAATAGTCAATAGAAACATTAAAATATTCAGACATCTTTTTTAATATTTCCGGGCTAGGCGTAGTCAGCCCTAATTCATACTTGGAAACCGCCGCTTTCTGAACCGATAGGATTTTTCCCAATTCAGTCTGTGTTATTCCTTTATTATTTCTCAATTCTCGTATCCTGTTCATAGACTCACCTCTGTTTATATCTTATAGTATCTATTTAAGATACTCAATAGAGGTATCAAAAGCAGATACTTTTCCTGTTTAGTATCTTGACAAGAAACATGCTGGCGTGTATAATACAAGTATCTTCAAAAGATACATTGAGGGGAGGTGAGAAAATTGTTCGAAAACTTGCGAAGACTTAGAACTGAAGCCGGAATCACTTGCGAACAAATGGCTGAATACATGGGGTTAGAGACGAAATCAGCTTACAGCAAAAAAGAACTGGGGCAGACAAGATTTACTTTAGCCGAGGCTCGAAAAGTATCTGAAATTTTAGGAAAAAGCATTGAAGATATTTTTTATGCCGACGAGGTATCTTGAAAAGATACTGAATTGAGCGGAAGGAGAGAATTACATGAGTTACAAAACCGAAGCTACAAAAGAACGGCTTGCGAAGCTGTTAGAGATTCAAAAACAAATAGAAGAAAATATTTTCGTTCCCAATCCTGAAGGTCGGAGCAACGATGACGATTTGCCGTATTACAAAGATCTGTATCGGCAGTATCAGCAGTTTTTGGATAGCTTAAATTTATTGATTCGTTTCGAAAGTTTTCGCTTGGGAAACAATTTATATGATGACGAAAATAAGAAAAAAGGGGGGCCGATAACATGATAAGCCTTCAGGAATTACAGGAAATGCGAGAGCGGGATAACGCCCACAAACAGGAGGCATTGAATCTTTTGACCGTGGCCCTGACTTTTGATGACAAGTTCTTTAAGTTCCAGCTCATCAATGACGGCAACACGGTCAAGATCACCGAAGCTGGAAACGACGAGGAAAATAATTTCCTTCTGTGCAACGTTGCCGGGGACAACATCCCTGCGATGCTGTGCGACGTGCTCAAGCAGGGCCGGGCGTGGTTATTTTAGGAGGTAGTTATGGAAAAGCTGGCGTACAGCCGGGAAGACCTTATGAAGCTTTTCCAATGCGGGCCGACGTCAATCTGGCGAATGGAGCAAGACGGACGGCTCAAGAAGCTGAACAGCATTCCCGGCTGCATGTACCGGGCCAAAGAGGTTTTTGAACTGTTGGAACTTGGCCCGGACTATGAACAGCGGTCGCCGTTTGCATGGCGGCGGCTGGAAAACGAGAACAAGGAACTCAAGGCCGAGGTCGCCGCCCTCAAGCTGCGGCTTTCGCGAATCTCGGCCATGGCGTTGGGTACGCTGCCAATCGGCAGCGACGAAGGGAGGGAAGGAGCATGAAAACCCATGAACGGCATGATTGGCAAGGCATTACTTGCCACGACGCAGCAAGTTACCAGCAAGTTAAGCCGGTAAGCTGGAAAAAGCGCATGGCTGTCACGCTGGCGGCCACCTTGGCCGTCGGTATGCTGGCCGGTTGGGCGGCAACTCAGCAAGTTACGACGCCGCCCGCGGTCTACACGGTGCAGGCCGGAGACACGCTTTGGAGCATTGCCGAGCGGTTCGCCACGGAAGACGTCGATCTGCGCGAAGCGTACTGGCAGATCATGCAGGACAACGGCCTGAATACCGACGGCGTGATACAGCCGGGGCAGCAGCTCGTCATATACCGCTACTAAAAAACGGCGGCCACAATTTTAGTTTACGGAAAAGGGGGTGAAAGTCTATGAGTTCCGTATTCACACGATTGGCCATTCAGGCCCGGCATAACGCAGGGCTGACGCAGGAGGCCGCGGCCGAACGAATCGGCGTCGCCCTTCGGACGATCGCCCACTATGAAGCGGGCCGCATTCCGGCCGACGACATCGTTGCCCGCATGATGCAGGTGTACCGGGCTCCGTACCTGGGGTATGCGTATTTGTCGCAGGAATCGGAAGTCGGCCGGGCATTATTGCCGCAGATTACGAACGTCAGCGGTATCGCTTCCGGGGTCATGCAGATCCGCGTGGCCATCAAAAAAGCGGTCAAGATGTATGACCGCTTGGAAGAAATATGCTGCGACAACGTCGTCAGCCGCGACGAGCAGCGGGACTATGAACGTTGCTGGTCGGAACTCGACAATCTCATGGCCAGCGTTACGGCCATGAAATTTAGTCCGAGAAAAGGAAAAAGCCCCGCGGGGGCAACCGCAGGGCTTTCAGAGAGAATTAACTTTTGAAAACGTTTTCGTAGTCATTATATCACAACTGCGAAAGCGACGAAAGGAGAGAATTTTTCGAATGATAACGAAGAGTAAGGATTTGAAAGAATTTATTGCTTCATTCAACAAAAGCCGACGGCTCGGCGACGTTACCAGCCGCATGATGTTAATCGCTTTTGACGGTGGATATGGCCGGAGAGCCTTCTACCTTCATCCGCTGCCGCGGCTGACGAAATCTAAATTCCAGTTCTACGTCAGTCAGGACCCGGCGAAGAAGGGCGAAACTCCGACGTGGTCGCTTGCAATGATGAGCGGCGGCAAGGTCGATCTCGAGACAAAAGAGTCCGGGCTCGATGAGGACACGGTATTACGCCGGATTATGGAAATTATCAAGAGAGAGGAGAATTAACGGTGGATGCTAAATTGATCATGATGGTCGAACAGATGAAAGACCGCGACGTCTGGCGTCAGACGAGAAACCTTGGGATCGGCGGCTCCGACGCCGGCGCTATCATGGGCATGAACCCGTGGAAAAGCAAATATCAGCTCTGGCTGGAAAAGACCGGGCAAGCGGAGCCGGAGGACATTTCCGGGAAAGAATCGGTCTACTGGGGCACGGTCTTAGAGGCCCCCGTAGCCGATCGCTTCGCCGAGCTCACCGGGAAGAAGATTCGCCGGGCGGGCATGATGCAGAATATCAAAGACCCGTGGATGTTGGCCAACGTTGACCGGCTGATCGTCGGCGAAAAGGCCGGGCTGGAATGCAAGTGCACGAACGCTTTTTCGGTCAAGGACTGGAAAGAGGATAACTTGCCGGATAGCTATTACTGGCAGTGCCAGCATTACATGATGACGACGGGCCTTCCTGTCTGGTATATCGCCGTCCTGATCGGCGGCAACAGCTTCGACTATAAGGCCGTTCCACGGCACGACGACGACATCAAGGCCTTGTACGAGGCCGAGGCGGAATTCTGGCTGAAGAATGTCAAAGAAGGCGTCATGCCGGATATTGACGGCAGCGAATCGACGGCAAAGGCCATTGAAAAGCAGTTTGCCGGAAACAAATCCGACCCGATCGAATTGCCGAGCGAAGCGGCGGACATCTTGCAGCTCCTTCATAATTTCAAGCAGCAAGAAAAGGACGTCAAGGCTGCCATTCAGGAGCAGGAGAACAAGCTGTGCGCCATGATGGGCGATTATGAAATCGGCTTCATCGGCGACCAGAAAATCACTTGGAAATGGCAGGACGGCCGAATTACCGTTGATAGTAAAAAATTGAAAAAGGATTTCCCGGAAATCTATGCGCAGGTCACAAAACAGGGAAAGCCGTCGCGGAGGCTCCGGGCTTAGGAGGTCACAATGAAGGTCATCATCAACATGTCCGGCGAGCCGGACGAAATCATGGCACTGTTCCGGGAAGTCTCCGGGACAGATATCAAAGAGAATGTTGTTAGTGAAATACCTTCTCAAAAAAAACGGGCGGGACGGCCTAAGAAGACCGTAACGACGGAAGAGAAGGACGACATTGACAAGGAAATAGAATCTAAGATTTTCGGATAAGAAGGCGGGCTGATCATTTTCGCGAGTTGGCGAAAATGATCGGCTTATAAGGAGGAACAGACATGGCAACAACAAAGGGCGGACTGGCCGCCACCCAAAAAAATGCGGCGGTAACGTCGCCGAAGAAACACATGATGGATTTAATAAAATCCATGAAACCGCAAATTGAAGCAGCATTGCCGTCCGTACTTACGGGCGAACGGTTTACTCGAATGGTGTTGTCCGCAATGAGTACGACGCCAAAGCTTATAGAATGTACGCCAAACAGCTTTTTAGGGGCTATGATGCAGGCGGCGCAGCTGGGCGTAGAGCCTAATACTCCGCTAGGACAGGCGTACCTGATTCCTTATAAAAATAAGGGAACAATGGAATGCCAGTTCCAATTAGGCTATAAGGGTCTGATTGATTTAGCCTATCGAAGCGGCCAGGTAAAGGATATTCAAGCTCATGAAGTATATGAAAACGATGAATTTGAATATGAATTAGGGCTTGAAGCAAAATTGCGGCATAAACCGGCTATGAAGGATCGCGGCGCTGTCGTTGCATATTACGCCGTATTCCATACGAAAGACGGCGGATATGGATTCGAAGTTATGAGTGTTGATGATATTCGGAATCACGCTAAGAAATACAGCCAGAGCTTCAACAGTTCCTATAGTCCTTGGTCTCGTAATTTTGATGAAATGGCGAAGAAAACCGTACTTAAAAAATGCCTGAAATACGCGCCGCTTAAAACCGAATTCGTTCGGGCGATGAATTCGGATGGCACGATCAAGTCGACGCTGGCGAAAGATATGGTCGATGTAAAGGACGAAACCGATTATATTGACACTGAAGCGGAAGCCGTTACGGAACAAGCGACGCCAACGAGCCAACCGGAACCTAAAGAAGAACCTGCCGTCGACATGACGACCGGCGAAGTATTACAGGAGCAGCCTATGAGCGAGGACGATCGAATTCTGGAAGACTCGCTGAACATTTAGGAGGACGCCACGATGACCGTAACTAAGTTTGGGTACGAGCTAAATTATAAAACCGAATTCATCGACCTGCGGCCCTATGCTGACCTGGCGATGCGGAGGATGTGGAGAATCCAATTTCCCAATAAGTATGGGGCATCTATTATTGGCGGCGGTCCGGGGGCTTACGGGGACGGCGAGAAGACGTTTGAGGTGATGATCCTTTATGAAGGAGAACCTTGCTACGATACCCCGATTACGAACGACGTTCTCGGCTATCAAACGGAGGACGAAGTTCACGAAATCTTAAAGCAAATCGAAAATTTAACATAACAGCGTCAGCCGCCGGAAGGGAGCCGCCTTCCGGCACTGGCAGTATTGGGAAAGGGAGAGAATTGACATGACAGAAAAAGAATCTTGGGAAAACATTAAGGATGCTTTTGGGCAGATTGTAGATCAGCGCATTGAACGCAAAGGAATTTCAGACTTGCTGTTCTGGCTGGAAAACGAAACGGATTTCTTTACGGCTCCGGCAAGCACGCGCTTTCATGGTGCGTATGCGGGCGGCCTAGCGATGCACAGCATTCACGTATGCCAGCGCCTCATTCAGTTATGCCGGACATACAACATTGGGAACAAGGTATCTATTGCCATCGTGTCGCTGTTCCATGACGTGTGCAAGGCCAATTTTTACGGCGTCGAAATGCGGAACCGAAAGAATGAAGAAACGGGACGTTGGGAAAAGGTACCTTTTTACACGATTCAAGACCAATTCCCGGCAGGCCACGGCGAAAAGTCGGTCATGCTGATCCAGCGGTTCATGCCGTTGACAAACGAGGAAATCATGGCCATCAACTGGCATATGGGATTCTCCGACGCCCGGGCGCAAGGCTACGCCGGCATGAACGCCGTGAGCGCCGCCTTTGAAAAGTATCCGCTGGCCCTGCTCCTGCACTTTGCAGACATGCAGGCAACGTATTGGGATGAAAAGACGCAAGAGGAGGAATAAATCATGAGTGAAGTATTACAAGGAATGAACATCAAATCGGTCAAATACCTGTCTTCGTCGGATAAGGTAGTTGTTAATTTTGAAAATAACGTCAACGGCAGCACGGCCGAAATCAAGGCGACCTATTCCGAGCCGCCCCGGCCGGAGTTTGCCGAAGCCTTCGAAGCATTGAGACCAGATTTTACAGAAATCTTTGAATTTTCGCAGGATGTTGCCGAAAGAGTAATTCCGTATGCTGTATCGGTCAAGACGACCAAGAACGGAGCACTGCAAGCTACTATTTCGGCCAAGATCTACATCGAACAGTACAACAGTTATTCAGCCCTGAATACGCCAATGCTGGTTGAAATGACCGACGAAAATTCTGACACCGTTACCAACGCCTTCCCCGCGGGGACGGCCGATAAGATCCGCAAAGTATTGTCCGAGGCATATATGTACATTACCGGCAAGCGGGCCCAGATGAGCCTGTTTGAGGATGAGGAAGACGATGACCTTTCTGGCGGCGCCGACGAAATGGTTCCCGCTTCCGGCGTGCACACGGAAACAGCACGCAGCGAACGGATCGCGGCGGCTTCAGACGGCCCCGGAAAAGCTTCTTTTAACTAGACGACACCTAATATTTACTATCCCGCCATGGGGCGAAAGGACATCATATGAAAAGAGGACTAGACTTTTTCTCTTTTGATGTCGACTTTTTCGATGACGAGAAGATACAGTATGTATCCGCTCGATTTGGAATTAAAGGCGAAGTATGTGCGATACGTTTGCTGACGCGAATTTATCGTAACGGGTACTTCTTAAAGTGGGATGAAGACGCACCATATCTATTTGCGAAAGTTGCGGGCAACGGATTTACCCCTGACTTAGTGAACGGAATTGTGGATGAATTGGCTAAGCGCGGCTTTTTTGATAAGGCCCTTCTTAACTCGTTCGGCGTTTTGACATCGCACGGCATACAGCAAAGATACTTTAAAGCCTGCGAACGGCGCAAAAAAATAGAGGTTGATGAACGCCTATTATTGGTCGATCCATCGGACTTCAAAAATTTGCAAATTCGCCGGTCTACTTCGTGCTACCATTCCGAGAAAAAATGCCGACATCATGTAGACATTTCGAACCAAAATGCAGACATTTCGAACCAAAATGCAGACATTTCGAAACAAAGTAAAGTAGAAGAAAGTAGAGGAAAGGAAAGGAAAGTAGACGTAGTAAAGGATCCGGCGACAACGCCATATGAGGCCTTCCGAATCTACGCTAATAATATTCATCCCATCAGTTCAGAGATTGAGAAAGATAGGCTTCTGGACTTGATAGACCATTATGGGGACGAGTGGGTATGCAAGGCCATCGAAAGAGCCGTCATGCGGAACAAGCGGAATCTGGGCTACATTATCGGCATTCTGCGGCGTTGGGACAGCGAAGGCTATGACGACGAGAAGACCTTTAAACCTCAGCACTCACACCCCAGCCAGCAAAAAAACGGGAAACAGCAGGCCATTTCTGACGTCATGGATTTGCTCGAAGAATACGAACAGGAGGCGAAGAACAATGGAATCGATGGAAATAGCTAAAGCCGAGACGTTAAAGGCAATATCCTTCCTGCAACTGGCATACAGCCGGGAACTCAGTAAGGATCAACTAAAATTTTACGTCGAAATGCTCGTCGACATTCCCCCCGCTATTCTGGAAACGGCGGTTCGAAAGCTTATCAACGATTCTAAGTTCTTGCCGACCATAGCAGAAATCCGAAGCGCAGCGGCCACACTGGAAGGGCTGGCGTGCGGTACGGCGGAGCTGGACGCTGACGAGGCATGGGGACAGGTGCAGCGGGCCATACATAGCGTCGGTTACTATAACCGGCCGGAGTTTGACAGCGAGGCGCTCATGGAAACGGTCGACAGCCTGGGATGGCAGGAGATTTGCATGACACCCGTCGAAGATACGCCGATCCTGCGGGCCCAGTTCCGCCGGGCCTACGAGCAGAATTTAGCCCGCCGGGCTGAGAAAAAGGAATTTCGCCGGGCCATTATACAGGGCGGGAACCAGAAGAAAATTGCCGGGGCCGTGCGGATGCTGAAAGAAAAAATGAACATGAACCAGCCGGGCGGTACCACGCCGCCCCGGCTGACAGGGGGTAATACTCCATGAACAAGCGAAATCATGAGCACTATAAAGACCCGACGCCGTACGACGCCATCAAGAAGTTGCAGGCCGAGGCCGACGCGGCGGACGCCCGGCGAATGGACGACGCCCTTCGCATTGCCAAAATGGCCTTCGCGGCGGCTGGGTTTGAATTAGTGGAACGCATTGTCCTGAAGAACGTCAGGACGGGGAAAGTGTACAAATAGCTATGACTGAGAGAGAAAAGAAAGAGTTGCTTCAAGATAAAAGAAGCATCATAAAACGGATGACGATTGAATTTGAGCACTGGGAATATATCAAAGATCATGGCTGCAATGACCCGTTTTATGCGGACGGCGTGAACATGAATCTCATAAGGAACCATATCATTTACGATAAATGCCAGTTGCTGGAAATATGCGAAGCGCTGAATGAGCCTGTGCCAGAAGAATACTACATCCAGACCCCGCCGAAAGTGGACAACAACTATATGTGCAAGGACGGGGCAATGTTTGAGATAAGGCGGCAGCGTGTGGAAGCATGGGGGCAAAAAGTAGTAACGAAGCTTTCAAGAAAATTCAGTCTATCAGGGCAAACAGAGCTATTTTGAATATCTTGCGGGCATCCGCAAAATGAAGGGAGAGAATTACAATGGGCAAACTTTGGAAAAAGACCTGTGCAATTTGCGGGAACGACTTCAAGGTCTACGGATCTTCGTACGCTCAAAAATACTGCAATACGTGCAGGGACAAGTATTTCAAATTCTTGGACGAGTGGGCAAAAGCAGGATACCCCATCAAGACGCATTGCGTCATTTGCGGGGCTCCGCTGCCGAAACGAACCCGCGGCGCCGGATTAAAGAAAGCGAGCTGTGACGGCGAGTGTTACAAGCTGCTGACCACCTTATACCAGCAAAATGCCCGAATTAAGAGAGAGGATTTGATTGTTATGCCCCGCAGGCCGAAAAAAGAGCCCGTCAAGCGGCGAAAGCCGGGGCAAATGAGCCGCCTTGGGGAGCTGGAAGCGGCTGCGCGGGCTGCCGGGATGAGTTACGGCGAGTATATAGCAACACAACTGAGAGGGATGAAACAATGAAGTTAACAGAACCGATAAATCCATTCAAAATGATGAGAGTTGATCCATACGAGCAAATGGAAATGCATCTTAAAGCGCTATCGTCATTTTGTCATGCTGGAGCGGATTGTCGCGAATGCCCATTAGGCCAAACAACATACCTAAAAGAGAAGGGGAATCCGCGATATAGCTGCCCAGTGTTTGCGTATCCTTCATCCGAGAAGGCTAAGAAGAAAATAAGAGGATGGCAAATGCTTCCGGGTAAACTTCCGGAAATGAGTATATATGGAATCAGCCGGGAAGTTATTATTATCGTGCGTCATATTGCGGATCCTGAAAAAGACCCATTCCCGACAGATGATAGTAATTTTTGTGGAATATATTTAGCAAGATACTATAGTACTAAGATATGGGCGACAGAAACGATGGAGTTCCCGACGAAAGACGTTGTTGCTTGGATGGATTTGCCGGAGGCTCCATGGTACATAGAGGAGATGCTCAACAGCTATGGGCTAAGCTTAAGGCTGAGTTTAAAGCAGGAGGACGAAACCAATGAAACCGATTGAGCAATGGAGGGGTAAAGAAAAATGAGTGCTACATGGGAGCAGGTCAACGGCAAAACCATCGTCAAAATGACGGTCTTCGGCGAGCCCGTTCCGCAGGGGCGGCCCCGCTTCTCGACCATCAACGGACATGTGCAGGCTATTGACCCGAAGAAATCGAGGAACTACAAGCAGCTGATCCAGCTGGAAGCGCAGCCGTTATTTTATAGAGGATTTACGGCAATAGAGGCGGCCAGCCGGTTAAAGCTTCACATCTTCCGAGGCATCCCCCAGTCATGGAGCCGGAAAAAGAAAGAGGCTGCCCTGGGGAATATCCTTCGACCGACGAGCAGGCCTGATACGGACAACTACGTCAAGGGTGTTCTCGACGCATTAAATGGATTTGTCGTCAAAGATGACAGCTGTATCGTACAGATTGAGGCCGGAAAGTTTTACAGCGACCGGCCGCGGATTGAAATTGAAGTGGAGGAAATCGTATGAAAATCAAGGGATACCAACTTATCGAATTGAGAGAAAGATGGGGACAAACAAATATTATACCGGTTATGCGTACTAACACCTATCTTAGGGCCGTCGCATCCCTTAGACTTTATCAAAAACTCAATCCTGACGCAAAATTTCGTATAGAAGCTGTGCCCGATACTTCAAGGGAAGACACCCCCACGCAATGGATCAAAACCAGAGATAGACTTCCGGAATTAAAGCATGCTGGCGGCCCGCAAGGATATTATCACTATTCGGATTCCGTTCTCGTGTGGTACAGAGGAGTCATGAAAGTGACCACTATTATGAAATGGGATGCTGAAACGAAATATTCTTGGGATTTAGATGACGACACGATTAAAGACGTTTACGATGTGCCATACTGGGCGCCAATATCGGAGCCGATACAGGAGGATGCATAGCGTGAAATGGATTCGACCGCAGGATGAATTGCCTCGAAGATATGAGAGAGTTCTACTATATATCGAAGAGTATGGCATTGTAACCGGATGTTATAACGGCAATGGTGTATGGACACCAGATAATTTAGGAATTGTTGATGAAACCGCATCCTACTGGGCACCCTTGCCACCATTACCGAAGGAGGATGATTAACATGAAGTGGATTCGACCGCAAGATGAGTTGCCAGAGGCGAAATATCCATTTCCGGGCGGAAAGTATTCTGATAATGTGTTGATTTGTCAAGATGGGGCGTTTTATATTGCACATTTAGAATCTTACCAACCCGGCGGATACTCTCTTTTTATTACACATGATTTGGAGCCCCACGGCGTGGAGGTGGATGTTGAAGAAGTAACTTGCTGGGCGCCCATCCCGAAGCCGCCGAAGGAATGGCTAAACGATGAGGAAGAACCGCCGGCGTAGGCCGAAGACATTTCCTTCATGGACGAAGCTGACACAAGAGAATACGAATCAGAGCCAACAAAACCAAAAAAGATCCCGAAGCCGATGCGCGTTTTGCGGTCGGCTTTTGGACGCTTGCGAATGGCACTGGATGTATGACGAGTTTGGCCAACGCGTGAAGAAATGCAATAACGAGCGAATTTGTTCAAGTCAACGGAAGACAGCTGCCGAAGAAGCGTTCCGTGAAGCATTACGAAAAAATCGTAAAGGGAGAGGGCGTTGGAAGACATGACGAGTATCATGCTGTGGTGGGGACGTATTTTATGATAGGATGAGCTATGAAAATTGGGTTATGTGATGTAGATAGCCACCATTTTCCTAATTTGCCACTCATGAAAATATCTGCGTGGCATAAAAAACGTGGTGATTATGTAGAATGGGCTGCGCCGTTAAGTCGGTATGACGTAGTGTATCAAGCAAAAGTATTTGATTTCACGTCTGATTGCATGACATTGTGGCAAGCTGATAATATTGTTAAAGGCGGCACTGGCTACGGGTTAGATAATAAGTTGCCTGAAGACATAGAGCATATGTACCCGGATTATGAATTGTACGGCATTGACAACGCCGCGTATGGATTTTTGACACGCGGATGCCCTCGGGGGTGCAATTTCTGCATCGTTGGAAAAAAGGAAGGCAGGAAAAGTGTTAAAGTTGCGGATCTAAGCGAGTTTTGGAGCGGTCAACGAGAAATTAAGTTGCTTGACCCTAACATCACTGCGTGCGAGCAGTTTGACGAGCTGATGCAGCAGCTTATCGATAGCCGAGCATATGTTGATTTTACGCAAGGAGTAGATATACGGCTTATGACCACCGAAAAAGCTAAATTATTTCAAAAAGTTAAATTTAAAAGAATACACTTCGCCTGGGATAATTATCCCGACTTATTTACATATGAACAACTAAAAAAATATAGACCATATTTTGGAAAAGATCGTCGCAAATTGGGCGTATATGTTTTGACCAACTTCAATACAACAATAAGTCAAGATCTCGATAGGATATATAAATTACGAGAGCTTGACTACGATCCGTATGTCATGGTCTATGATAAGCAGCATGCACCGAAAATCATCAAACATCTTCAAAGATGGGTAAACAATAAAATAATTTTCATGTCAACTAAACGATTTGAAGAATTTAATCCGGTACATAAGACTCGCATTAATAATCAATGTACGTCATTATTTTAATGGTACGCATGGAAAAGTTATGCACTTTAGGCTTATATTGGATTAATGATTGGATTGATAAAAGACGGACCAGCGGAATCTGTTGATTTCAAATTACGGAGGGGATAACAATGCATCACAATGATTATACGGTCGTCGTTCGGCAGTATTTAGCACGATATAACCGATTCAAGACCTACGTCGAAAACGTCAAGGCGGATATTGCCGACTACGAGCAGCAGCTTGCCATGACGGCCGCGCCCAAGGTTCCCGTATTATCCCCTTCCGGCGGAGGAGGCGGCGGGGAAAATATCAGCCAAGAAGAACGGGAATACATGAAGAAGGAAGAAATCGAGGCGAAAATTCAGCGGCTCAAGAAGGACATCGCGAAGATAGAGCCCGTCCTAAATCGATTGAGCCGCTCGCTGGACGCGTTGAACGATACCGACCGGGACATCGTAACCCGGCGCATGATTTATAATGAATCGTGGCGAATGATCGCAAGCGACAACGCCGTGAGTGAAGGCTACTGCCGCCGTCGGCTGCCGAAGATCATAGAAACGCTGGCGAGTATGATGTTTGGCCCTAAGGCCATGCCGGTACAAACGGAGCTCGTCTTCTTGGAGGCGGACATTTAAGCAGTAGTAAAACCGTATTTTAGTACTGAATTTGTGGATAATTTGTGAATAACAATGCTTGAGAGGCGATTTTCGACAGAAATCGGCAGAATATGAGCAGTTTTCGACAGATTTCGGCGTTTTTGTACGATTTTGTATCACTTTTCGGCAGGACATGACGCAAAACTTGTGCTATACTAAGAGCGTGGAAATTTGGATGGTTGGCCGAGAGGTTAAAGGCAGCATTTTGCTAAAATGAAGCACGTGCCAAGCAGCACGCGCCGCAGGTTCGAATCCTGCACCATCCGCCATACAGGGGGGTAGTTCAATGGTAGAACAACGGTCTCCAAAACCGTGAATGCTCGTTCGAATCGGGCCCGTCCTGCCAAGTTTAATAGTTATCAGCTCATCGATGAGATGAGCTTTTTTTATTGCCTGAATTACACAGAAAGGAGGAATCGGCATGGCGGCAAAAACAGGCAGACCGTTGACGGAAATTGATAAGAGCGAATTTGAAAAGCTGTGCGAGCTGCAATGCACGCAGGAAGAAATATGTTCGTTCTTCAACACCACGCCTAAGACGTTGCAACGGTGGTGCAGGCGCACGTACGGAGCCGGTTTCTCCCAAGTTTTCGCCGAAAAGCGGCGGAATGGGAAAATTGCCTTGCGCCGGGCCCAGTTCCGGCTGGCCCAAAAGAATGCGTCCATGGCTATCTTTTTAGGAAAACAATGGCTGGGGCAAAAGGATATGGATCGCGTCGAAGTCGGCGGCATAGTAGGGCAGCCCATCGAAACGGAAGAGCAGGTTCATGTGCAAATCTATTTGCCGGATAACAAGCGGGGCGATAGAGATGACAATACTTAGACCGCAGCCGGGGCCACAAGAAGTATTTTTATCCTGCCCCGCGGATATTGCCATATATGGAGGTGAATAATGTGGTTGAAGAATGGAGAGACATAAAAGGGTATCAGGGAAAATACCAGATAAGTAATACTGGAAAAGTCAGGAGCTTGAATTATCACCGCGAGGGGAGAATAAAAGAGTTAATACCGAAAGATTGCAGGGGGTACCTGCAAATAGGATTGACAAAAAAAGGTAAGAAAAGGTTTTATGCAATACATCGTTTGGTAGCGGACAGCTTCATTGGCAACGGTGATGGAAAACAGGTAAACCATAAAGATTTAAATAAGAAAAACAATAATACAGAAAATTTGGAGTATGTAACAGCGAGGGAAAACACTATACATGCTATACAGAATGGCAGATTTGACAGTTCATCTCAACAGTTACATGAAGCAAATGAAAAGAGAAAAATAGGTGTACTGGCTGTAAAAAATGGCATTGTATCTCGTTTTACGTCTATTCGTGAGGCTTCACGAAAGTTATCTATTGATAGAAAACAAATAAAACAGAGCTTACAAAATAAATATCCGCTTGCAAAGGGTTATCGGTTTTTCTATGTAGCTGGGGGTGATTAACTTGCCAATATTACGACCACAACCAGGGCCGCAAGAATTATTTCTTGCTTGTCCGGCTGACATTGCAATATATGGCGGGTCTTAGTCTGCCGGCGGCGGAAAATCGTACGCTTTGCTGCTTGAATGTCTGCGGCATATCGGAAATCCGAATTTTGGGGCTGTTATTTTCCGGCGTCAGTCCACGCAGATTACAGCCGAAGGCGGTTTATTTGATACGGCGCTGGGGATATATGTCCCACTGGGAGCTCATTTTAAGAGAGTACCTGCGCCAACGGCCATATTCCCGAGCGGGGCAAAAATAAGCTTCCGGCATTTGCAATACGAAAAGGATGTCCACAGCTGGCAGGGCTCGCAGATCCCGTTGATAGCCTTCGATGAGCTGACGCATTTTACGGAAGGGCAATTCTTTTATATGATGTCCCGTAACCGATCGACTTGCGGCGTGCGTCCTTATATCCGGGCGACGTGCAACCCTGACGCCGACAGCTGGGTTGCCGACTTTATTTCATGGTGGATTGACCAGCGTACCGGCTACGCTATTCCGGAACGTTCCGGAAAACTACGGTATTTTGTCCGTATAGGCGGGGAAATCATCTGGTCAAGCAGCCGAGAAGAACTGGAAGCGACATACGGCAAAGACGCCGTGAAGAGCGTTTCCTTCATCTCGTCGTCCATCTATGATAACAAAATCTTATTGAAAGCGAACCCGGAATATCTTGCCAGCTTGAACGCCTTGCCGGAAGTCGAAAAGGAACGGCTTCTGCGTGGGAACTGGAAGATCCGGCCGACCGGCGGCATGTTCTTCAAGGCCTCGCAGGTGCAGATTGTCAAGTCGATACCAGATAAGATTATTTCAATCGCCAGGGCGTGGGATTTGGCCGCAACGGAAATTACGCCGGAGCATAAAGACCCCGACCGCACGGCCGGGGCGCTGTGCGCACGGCTGAGGAGCGGACAATTTATTTTTCTCGATGTCATTCGCCGGGCAGCCAATGCGTCGAGCGTTCGCAAGCTCATCAAGACGACGGCCATTATTGACCGCGGCCTGTACCACAACGACAAGATTTATATACCGCAAGACCCCGGGCAGGCCGGGAAAGAGCAGGCGTTAAGCTACGTTCGCGAGCTGGCGGGCTACTCTATCATTACGCATCCAGTCAGCGGAGACAAGGAAACACGGGCCGAGCCGCTGGCCGCCCAATGGCAGCAGGGAAATGTCTTGCTGCTTGAAGGAGACTGGAATAAAGAGTTTTTGAACGAAATGGAAGGCTTTCCTGTGGCCCTGCACGACGACCAAGTGGATGCGGCCAGCGATGCGTTTAACGCCGTAGCGTCGACGTCTGACTGGTCGGCGCTGACATCGTAAAAGGAGGACAAAAAATAATGGCAGAGCGGTTTGATGGCTTTTTCAATGCCTTTATCGGGCACGGTACGCATGGCCGCGACCCATTTTCAAATTACATATACACGCCTTCGCGGATGATGACAGACTGGGAATGTGCCGATATGTTCACGTATAACGGCATTGCCCAGAAAATCATTACAGCCCCGGCCGACGAAGCCGTAAAGGAAGGGTTCACGCTGAAAGACGGCGAGGCAGAAATGGAAGAGCAGACAAAAGCGGTGTTGTCCGTCATGGAGGACTTAGAATGGGAACAGCGATTTTCGGAAGCCCTTTCCTGGGATCGCCTGTACGGCGGCAGCGCGGTTTTGATGATGGCCGATGACGGAACGGCTGAGCTAAGCGAACCGCTGAACGAATCGGCCTTGCGAAGCATTGAGCGGCTTGTCGTCATCGAGGCGCCGGACATTACGACCAGCGACGCCATGCTGTACAGCGACCCGCGCAGCCAGTTGTACGGGCGGCCGGAATTTTACAATGTGACCGGCTACTACGGCGGACGCTTCACCGTGCACGAAAGCCGCTTGCTCATGTTTCGTGGTGGTGTACTCCCAAGAGAGCAGCGGCGGCAGCGGGCAGACTGGGGCGCGAAGGTCTACGAAAAAATGTTCAATGACCTCATGCGGTATGACAGCGCCTTATCGTTGGCCTTGATGGCTCTGTCGCGCTTGTCGCAGGGCGTCATGAAACTCAATGGGTTGGCTGGGAAGCTGGCGACGGACGACGGCGAACAGCAGGTAATGAAGCGCTTACAGCTCATCGACATGGCCCGGCACATGATGAACACTATCGCGCTGGACAATGAAGACGACTATCGGCTGGAAAATATGGCCATAGGCGGCGTCACGAACATCATAGACCAGTTCCAGACGGCTATTTCCGCCGTTACAGAAATTCCTGTTACCGTATTATTTGGAGTTTCTCCCGGAGGGCTTAATAGTACCGGGAAGGCGGATTTCGAGAACTATTACAATATGGTTCGCCGCATCCAGAAACGAACGCTCAAGCCACAGCTGTCACGCCTCATTGATTTGCTGGGCCAGTGCAGCGACTACGGCCTGAACCTGCCGGATAAGTATACGCTTGAGTTTAACCCGCTCTGGCAGCCGACAGAAAAGGAACAGGCCGACACGGAATATGTGAAGGCCCAGACCAAAGAGCGCGAAGCCGCAACGGCCAAGACCTACTACGACATGAACGCGCTGGATGGCTCGGAAATGCGCGACACGCTGGAAAAGAACGGCGACTATGAGCTCGACCGCAGCCTTGACGATACGATTCAAAATTCCCGGCTGGGCCTTGAACCGGGACAGCCGCAGCCCAACACGGAAGGGAATGACGAATAATGAAAGTCGTAGCGAAACGGAAATGGCGCTATCCCATGAGCTTAGAACGGCAGTACGCAAAGCAGCTTGTCGCCTACGTCAAGCGCAAATTTGCTGTTATTGACGAGCACCGGCAGGAAATCATCGACATTGTGGCCCAGTACGCCGTCAGAACGGACGACGACAGCCTGATGGAAAGCGTCAGCGCGCAGATTTCCGTACTTCTCGACCGTATCGAGCGGGACATGGAGAGCGCCGACGACCTCACGCGGGCCATGAACAACATGTTCGATGCCGTGAACCGCTACAATGCCAGCGAATTCAACGCTCTGACGAAAAGCCTGTTTGGGTTCCCGCTGCGCGTGCCGGTATCGCAAATATCGCACGCTGACAGCGCGGGCCGGTACCGAGCGGACGCTACGCTTGACGATGACATCTCAACTCTAAAAATGGCATGGGTACGCCAAAATTTAGCCCTCATCAAGAGCATTGACGCCGATACCATGCGTCGCATTGAGGACAAGATGATGGAACGCATCATTGCCAACGTCAGCATGGGCGACCTGACAAAGTACCTCATCAAAGATATTCGGGATATTGCCGGCGTAGAAGTAAACCGGGCGACGCTGATCGGCGTTGACCAAGTAGGGAAACTCAACGGCAGACTAACGCAGTACCGGCAAGAACGCGCTGGGATTTCCGAATATCAATGGGAAACGGCCCTAGATTCCCGCGTACGGCCTTCACACCGGCCGCGGCAGGGAAAGATATATAAATGGTCAAACCCGCCGCCAGACGGGCACCCAGGCTATCCTATCCGGTGCCGGTGCGTAGCCCTGCCGGTCATTGATTTGGGAAACATACCGATTCTTCCGAAAAAAGGGAGTTATCAAAACGTCAACACTTCCACAAACAGCTCAACATCAGGTATAATAAATATAAAAGAAAAGCTTCGTAAGAGCACTTCAAAGCTTCAAGCGACGATGCCAGAGGTTGAGTATAATGAATATTTGGACACAGTCGCAAATAATGAGGTAGTACGTTCATTGTATTTAAAATATGCGGATAAGATAGATGGCATTGTTAGAAAGCAATATGGTGGTGTATATAGCCCTAGTTCAAACACATTAGAATATAGTTTCGAACAAGATGAATATATAGAAAGTGGCATAAATAAATATTCTACGCTGGCACATGAGTATAGCCATTTCTTTGATCGCCAAATTTCAAATTCAAAAATTCATTTTACAGAAATAGAAACTATCAAACATGAATTAGCTTCCGACGAGCCTTGGGTTGGCATTTTTTTGAATGGCCGATTTCCGCATAAAGCAAGTTTTAGTGATGAATTTTTAAAAGCGTTAAGGCTGGATAAAGAAGAATTACGCAAAAAATCATATGAAGAAATATGTGACGAGCTTAGGCCCCATGACGCCAGCGCCGGAGTACAAGATGCGTATGATGGATTTTTTATTGACCGGCGTATTGGATGGGGACATGGCGAAAATTATTATAATCGAATATACAAATTAATTAAGCAATACAAATTACATAATAAATTGAAAAAAGTTTATAAGGATATGGGACTTGATGCTAAAAATCTGACGAAAGTGAAAGAACAATGTCGGATTTACGATGCAGCCAGTGAAGCATGGGCTAATATTTTAAGTGCTGTGACAAATGGAGGGCAAGAGTTAGAATATGTAAAAAAATATTTACCTAACGGGTATCAGGCGGCATTAGATATTCTTAAGGAGGAATAAACTGTGGATTGGAAGCAATTGGACAAAGTGCTGCGAGTTTATGATAAGAAATTTGGATCGTTTCCTACTATTCCGTATTTAAAACGCAACGGGGCGGAATGGTGTATGAATGTAGCCCAGAAATGTTTGGAAAGTGGCAAAGATGGCTATGAAATGGGATTTTTTGACCCCGTTCCACTGGAGGATATGATTGACTAAAATTGGGAAGGGTTTCCGATAATTAAATAGGTACTGCTTAGAGCAATGTGAAGAAAATTCATATTGCTCTTTTTTTATGCCATGAAAGGGGGTGAGAACAGGTGCTAAGGTATGACAGATTTGAACTAAAGGCAACGAAGACCGACGAGGGCTTTATCCGTGATACGCCTGTTATTGGCCGTACGGGCCTCATGACGTACTACAACCACGACGGCACGAAGCGGATAGAATACCGGCCGCCGGAAGAGGCGTTTAATGCCGACAGCCTAAATAGCCTGTTGGGTAAGCCGGTCACAGTAGGCCATAAAGCCATGGTGTCCGCAGCCAATGCGGCCGCCGTACAGCCGATCGGTTCCGTGTTGTCGGCCGGTCGGCAGGATGGCAACAACATCGTGGCCGACATGGTCATCTACAACCTGCCGACGAATGCCCGGGAACTGTCCTGCGGCTACAAGCTCGACCTTGACGAGACGCCCGGCACGACGCCCGACGGCCAGCATTACGACGCCGTGCAGCGCAATATCCGCTACAATCACGTCGCCGTCGTAGCCAAGGGCAGGGCCGGAGTTGCCCGGCTTAACATGGACGGCGACCAAATCGACGAAGAAGACGAAGGAGGAGACACCCAGATGAATATGACAAAAGTAAGAACCGACAGCGGTATCGAATACGACGCCGCCCCGGAAGTCAAAGTATATATTGAAAAGCTGTTGCAGGAACGAAATGATTCGAAAACCGCAATGGATAAGCTCCAGGCCAAGTATGACGCGGCCATCAGCGACTTAGATAAGGAAAAGAAAGCCCACAAGGACGCCATGGAGCAGAAAGACAAGGAATTCACCGCCGCCGTAAAGGAACGCGTCGACATGCTGGAGGTTGCCAAGAATCACAACATCGATAAGGCCGACACGATGAGCAACGCCGACATCAAAAAGGCCGTCATCAAGGCCGTTCACGGCGATTCCGTCAACATGGACGGCAAGAGCGACGATTACATCGACGCAATGTTCGACATGGCCAAACAGAGCCAGCAGAAACGGCAGGACGGCATGGCCCGGCAGAGACAGACGGTTCTTCGTGGGGATGGCAGCCAGGGCAAGCAGAAAGAGGACCATGTAGACGAGTACGACGTCAATGCTGCTATGGCCAAGCTCCGCGAAGACGAAGCGAACGCATGGAGCAAACCGGTATAGGAAAGGACAGGAGGTAATTTATCATGGCACAACAGAAACCCTTTACGTGGTATCAGCAGGGCATGGCGCCGGGATTCCCTGGCATGAAGGCCAATACGACGGCCGACGTCGTCGATTCGTTTGCCTGCGAAGGCGGCGTCAATCCCGGCGAGCCCGTAGTCCGCGGCACAGACCCGGAACATCAGGCCAAGAAGGCCGCCGCATCGGGTAAGCCGATTGGCATTGCCCTTCACATCCACAAAGAGCCGCCCGAAAGCGATACGGAAGCGTACTTCCCGGACGGCTATTCCCTGTCGATTTTGACCAGCGGCGACGTATGGGTAACAGCTGGCGGCGATGTGGCCGCAGGCGACCCCGTAGCCTACAACACAACGAAGGGATTTGTCAAAGGTACGGAAACGACGCCGTCGGGCAACATGTTCCTGACGTCCGGCGAAGCAAATGACGTCGTGCGCGTCCGTATTCGCAACGCCGCAGCCATTACCGTGACGGCGGGGGAGTAACGCCGGATACCAATAATATCGTCGGCTCTGCCGTCGTTGGTTCGGCGATAGTAGGTTGAAATGGGGGTGTTAACGCATGGCATACGAACCAAAGAAATGGGAAACTGGCAACACAATCACCGCTGCCGACATGAATCATATTGAGGACGGGATTGCCAATATTGAATTGACGCCGGGGCCGCAGGGAGAAACAGGCCTACAAGGACCGGAAGGCCCGAAGGGGGATACCGGCGCACAAGGCCCGGCGGGTACCGCTGGCAAAGACGCCCCGACGATTACCAAATGTGAAATCAACGTGAGCGGTGCAACGATTTCCGGCACGCTCACATTATCAGACGAATCTACAGCGCCTATTACCGGAACATACACGGCAGGCGCTTAATTTTTTTACAGGAGGATACCAACATGCCTACAGACAACAACATTCGCTACGATGACCGCGATTATAACGCTATCGTGCATACGGGCAACTTCGATGCTGACGGTAGCGTCTTTCTGGCTCGACAGCTTACGCATATTCGTGCGCAGGTCTTGCGCGTCAAGAAGGCCGCGCTGAATTCCTTTGATGTATTTCCCGTTACGACGGATATTCCCGTTGGCGCAGAAACGGCATTGCAGCGCGTCTATGACAGCGTCGGCGTGGCCGAAATCATTAGCAACTGGGCGGACGACCTTCCGCGCGTTGACTTGCTCGCCCAGGAATCAGCCGTTACGGTCAAAATGCTCGGCGACGCCTACGGCTACAATTACCGCGAAGTACAGAATGCGCAGTTTGCCGGTATCAGCTTGTCCGCTGAAAGAGGACGGATTGCCAGATATGCCGTAGATTACAAGCTGAACTCGATCGCATGGCACGGCGACGCCGCCCATAAGATTGTCGGCTTTTTGGATAACCCGAATATTTCGGAATTTACCCTTCCGGCCGACGGCGGCGATAGCAGCTCTACGAAATTAAAGGATAAGACCGAAGAGCAGGTCTTCCGCGACCTGAACGATTTTATCGAATCTATCCCGGAAGCGACGAACGACGTCGAACAGGCGAATACGCTGCTGCTTCCGCCGTCCGTATACTCGTATCTGGCCACAACGCGCCTGAGCTACACCGAAACGACGTACCTTAATTTCTTCCGACAGGCGCATCCGGAAATCACCCGCATCATGCGCGTCGGCGAGCTGAAAGGCGCAGGCGAAAGCGGCAAAGACGTCATGATTGCCGGATACTTTGACCCGACGTACATCAAGTTCGAAATTCCGATTCGCTTCGACCAGTTGCCTGTCGAATACCGCAATTTGGAATATGTCATTAACTGCGTTGCATCCACGGCCGGCGTTACGGTAACGATGCCGTTCGCTTTTGTTAAGGCCGAAGGCTGCTAAGGAAAGGGGGAAACTATCATGATGATTCTTATGAACAAAACGGCCCGCGTCATCTTCGCCGGGGAGTATCGGCTGGTGCCGGAGGTGCCGCAAGAAGTCGAGGCGGATAAAGACGCGTTTCTGAAGCTCTATCCCCGCATCAAGTCCTTGATTGACAAGGGCGACATTCACATCATCAGCGGGGAAGAAGCAAAGAAAGCTGCCGAAGCGTTGGAAGATATGACGGTAGAGCACCTCAAAGAATATGCTGCGCAGAAAGGCATTGAGATTCCCAACGGCTTGAAAAAAGCCGACATTCTCGATCTTATCAAGGCCGCTGAAGCGGATGAGTAGTCATGACGCAGCTTGAGATATTCCGAAAAATCGCCCCGGAATTTCAGCAAATTTCCGACGACGAAGTGCAGGGAATGCTGGATCTTGTCGGCGATATTCTGAGCAAGAAACGGTTTGGCAAGATGTATGATCGGGCCGTCGCCTTGTTGGCGGCCCATCAGTTTACCTTGCAGACCCTGATTGCCAACGACGAAAACGCCGGGGCGGCGACGTCGCTGACATCCGGCGCTCTTGTCTCGGAACGGGAGGGCGATTTGCAGCGCTCTTATGGCGGAATGGCGTCGTCTTCTTCGGGAGACGACATGGATTCCCTGCTCAAAAAGACCGTGTATGGTCTGCAATTTTTAACGCTTCGCAGCATGTGCATCGTGCCGGTCATGACGCGGATGGGGTGATGAAGCATGACAAAAGTCATTGACGTTGACCTGGGGTACAAAGAGATTATCGGCGATCTGGAACAGCTGGACGGGAAGAGCGTAGAAGCCGGCGTATTTGCCAACGCTGGAACCGAAAAGGACGGCAAGACCAAAGTGGCCGATGTGGCCTATTGGAATGAGTACGGCGTCGATATTCCGGTTACGCCGCGGATGCGGGGGTATCTGCACACCATCGGCATTCATCTGAGCCCCAATAAGACGACGATTCATATTCCGGCCCGGCCGTTCATGCATCAGGCGGCCGACGCCAATATGGATAAATGGGGCGACACAGCGGAACGGCTTGTCACGCTCATTCTTAACGGCATGTCCGCTGAGCAGGCACTCGAACTGCTCGGAACTCAGGCCAAGGGGGATATTCAAGCTATCTTCACGCGCGGCGACTTTGCCCCCAACTCACCGGCGACGATCGCCCGGAAAAAATCCAGTCGCCCGCTCATCGACACCGGCCGCCTGCGGAACAGTGTTGATTTTCGCATCAAGAGAGGATGATACCACGATGGGATTCCGCAAACCTGTTAAGATTTTGCGCCGGGCCGTGGGCTCCGTCGGCGACGACGGCTATTATGTCCCGGGAACGGAGCAGGAACTGACGATTTTTGCCTCCGTGCAGCCGCTCAATGCCAACGAATACACGCAAATTGCCGCAGACGGGGCCAGAAACGTCCGTTACATCAAGGCCTATACCAACACCCCTCTACACCCTGCGAAAGAGGCAGGATGGGCAAATACGGAAGATTCCGGGCCATGGGAGGCCGATACGATACTCTGGCAGGGCAGCCGGTTTCAGGTCATCCAGTGCGACCCGTACCAGAGCGGCGTTATCAGCCACTACAAGGCCATCGCGCAGGAGGTGATGCCGGATGATAAATGACCAGAGACGATTTGTTCATGACCTTATCGCCGAACTGCTGAACATTCCCAAGCCGTCCGTCATCTGGGCCAATCAAAACAACATGCCGCGGCCCATGAAAGCGTATGCTATGCTGCGCCTGTACAATGCGCAGCGGGAAGCGGCCGAAGAGCTGCGGCCGACGGATACGCCCGGTATTATGACCATTGTCGTTCCGACCTCGGCGATGCTCGAAGTACAGTTTACCGACAATCAAAAACAAAATCCCCTTGAAACACTGGAAAGAATGGTTCGGGGCCTTGAAAAGCCAACCGTAGCAGACCGATGTCAGGCTGCCCGGGTGGCTTTTTTTAATGCCGGGCCAGTACAGGACGTATCCTTCACGCTCGGCGCCGTCGCCTGGGAACACCGGGCCGCGGTTGACCTGAGCGTCCGGTACATGTCGGAAATGACGGATGACGTCGGTTACATTGAAACCGTGGAAATCGATGGCACACTTACCGAACCAACATCAACCCCAAAAATGAAGATTGATTTAACTGTGAAAGGAGAAAATTCAAATGGCTAATATTGACAGAATTGTCAATGTGCAAATATCGCTGAATACGACCGGCATCTCTACGGAGGGGTTCAGCACTTTATTGTGCGTCGGCCCGCATATGTATGGACTGACGCGCGTCAGCACTTACACAGACCCAAATCAAATGATTGAGGATGGTTTTTCTGCGGAAGACGCCTTGTATCATATGGTGTCCGACGCCTTCGCGCAGACGCCTTCGCCGGCGCAGGTCAAAGTCGGCCGCCAACAGGTAGACGGTTTCACCCTAAGTGTCGCTCAACTGGGCGCAGCTAGCACTTACACGCTTACCGTATCCAATGTGCTTTCGGATGGAACAATCCGAGATAAGGAATACACCTACACCAACAGTTCCGGAAGTGAATCCGATATTTTGAAAGGGATTTTACAGGCGATTACAGGCGATAGTGATTCTGTTCTGATAGATAATGATTCACAAGCCGATGAGCCGTCGTTAACGCAGCTGCATTTGGAAGCAAAGAATCCCGGAACGGCTTTTTCTGTAAAGGTCACAAGCAATTTACAAACGGCTATGGATGACACGACAGAAAGTATCACGTTATCTATGGCCAAAATTGTGACATCTGACAGCGATTTCTACGGCGTCGCCTTGGCGTCTCGCGCTGATGAGGACATTTTGGCCATGGCTGAATGGGCCGAGGCGAATGAAAAGCTGTTCGGGACGGCGACGGCAGCTGATGGAGCTAAAAACAGCGAGGTTACAACGGACATCGGCAGTCAGCTGAAGGCGAAAAACTATTACCGGACATTCTGGTTCTATCACGCATTGGCGGCTACAGAATATCCGGAATGCGCTATTATGGCCCGCTGCTTTGCCATTGACCCGGGCGGGGAAACATGGGCCAATAAGCAGCTTTCCAGCATTACGACGGACGGCCTGAGCGAAACGGAAGCGCTTGCCGTGCAGGGAAAAAACGGGAATACCTTCGAGGCGTTCCGGAACATCTCTATCACCCAGAATGGTAAAGTCGCCGCCGGTGAATGGATTGACGTCATTCGCTTTCGCGACTGGCTGGCCGAGGAAATCAAAGTCAATGTTTTTAATTTACTGATTAACCGCGACAAGGTTCCGTATACCGACGCCGGCATTGCGGCCGTTGAGGCGGCTGTCCGTTCGGCGCTGACGTTGGGACAGACCCGCGGCGGCATTGCGCCGACGGAATATGACGAATCCGAGAATAAAAACCTTGGCTTTACGGTTTCAGTTCCGTTGGCTTCGACGATTTCGCCGAATCAAAAAGCCCTTCGCATTTTGAACGACGTCAAATTTACGGCACGTTTGGCCGGCGCTATTCACGTTGTCAATATTACGGGCAACCTGACCTATGAAAATCTGATTGAAGTTGCATAAGGGAAGGAAGTGAGCAAACATGAGCGTATTAACGTATGACCCAAAGAAATTGCTCGTCATTTTTGGCGGACAGCAAATTACGGGATTTTCTGAAGATGACATGATTACGATCCGCCCGCTGGGCGATGGCATGACAATCTACGTTGGCGCCGACGGCGAAGTCGGGCGCAGCGTTGACCCGAATCACTGTTTTGAGGTGGAATTATCCTTGGCGTCGACGAGTAAGAGCAACGATTACCTTTCGAATGCCTATAATCAGGATCGCGATAACGGCGGCGGCAAGAAGCCGCTTATGATCAAAGACTTGTCCGGCTCAACGTTGTTTTTTGCCGACGAGGCATGGGTTCAAAATTTCCCGGAAGCCGGAAAGGGACGTCAGATTGATTCCCAGAGCTGGACACTAAATACAGGGGCCGTAACAGACCCAATTATCGGAGGTAATGACTAATGTATAGCGGTGGAGAAATCAAAGAGTATAAACAAGGCGAGTATACCTTCAATATCCGGCAATTTGACCCGTTTTATGCCATGAAGGTATCGGGCGATCTGCTGAAAGTGGCCGCTCCTCTGCTGGATGGTGGCTTTGATGCAATAAGAAAATCACCGGCGAACGATAAACATACGTCGGATTTTGCACTATTGGCCAACATTGCGACCGGCGGGGTTACGGCCCTTGCGCGTCAGCTGAACGGGGACGAATTGCTCCGGATAGCAAAACTGCTGCTTGACCCGGAATACGTTTACGTGAAGAAAGGAAACGGCGATTTTGTGAAATTTACGGAATCCGTTGCCAATGAGGTCTTTTCTGGTCGGCCTATCGACATGATGGTGCTGATGTGTCAGGTCGCCGCGGTGAATTACGCGGATTTTTCGAAGCTCTCCAGCATCCCGGTTGGGTTCCTCGAGATTTGGGGCGCGATCCGGTCGATGTTCCGGGACGCGTTGAACGCTATTTCGGTTCAACCCTCTTTATCTGGAGAGCGATCCGAGAAGGAATGACGACATTCCGGGACGTGAAAGAAGGCCGGGTCACACTGGCCGAACTCGTCAGTATGAATGACTATCTGACGATGGTATCCGATATTGAATACTGGAATATGACGAAGAAAATGCCCAAAGGAGGTGGACAGCCATGGCCGCGTCGGCGGTAAGGGAATTACTCATCAGAATTTCATATGAGCTTAACCGGGGCAGCCAGCACCGGGCAGAAGCAGCAATCAATGGGACGAAGGCGAATATGCGGCGAATGGCCCAAAGCGCCACCTTTGCCGGGGATTCTCTGAGCCGGGCTTTCCTGCGGGCGGGCCCTGCCTCACAAATGGCCGCCCGGGCCGTGAACAACGTCAATTATGCCTTGGCCCGGCTGCGCCGGAACAGCAACGTCAATCTAAATCTAAAGGGATTTAGTCAAGGCTTGGGAACGGTCAATAATCAGGCGTCGGCCCTGATCGGAAAATTTAACTTGCTGGCGACGGCCATCGCCGGGGCATTTGCAACCAGTGCCATCATTGATACAGCCGATGAGATGATGAACTTGGATGGCCGCCTTCGCACATTGTACGACGACGAGCGGGAACGGGCTGCCGTTGAAAATCAGCTCTATACGATGAGCCAGAAGAACCGGCAAGGACTGAGCGATATTGGCGACTTGTATTTTAAGGTCGCCAGCTCCGTTGAGCAGTACGGCATGGGAGCCGCAGAAGCGGCCCGGCTGACGGATATTGTCTCGAAGTCTTTGACCGTCGGCGGTGCGTCGGCGGAACAGGCCAGCGCGACGATCTTGCAGTTAGGGCAGGCCCTCGGCTCCGGTCAGCTGCAAGGCGATGAATTGAGCTCATTGCGCGAAAATGCCTTCACGCTGATGCAACAGATGTCCAAATCACTAGGGGTCACAGTCGGCGATTTGAAAGAAATGGGTGCCCAGGGCGAACTTACCAGTGAGGTCGTTATAAATGCAATTCTCGCCAGCGGGGACGCCATTGATGCGCAGTTCAAGAAAATGCCTACCACTATTGGACAGGCAATGAAGAAATCCAGTAATTTATGGCGGCGGTTTGTCTGGTACATCGAAAACCGGTCAAAGGTATTTTCGCAACTAGGCCAGCAAATCAGCGATGTCGTCGATAAGGGCGACGCCTTGCTCACCATCATGAGCGGCCCCATAGAAGGGCGGACACCGGAGGAAACGGCAAGAAATAAAATTGAATACGAGCAGACCGTCGCCGAAAATCCGGCATTGGCGCAGGTAGCGGCCGGGCTGAATAAAATCGTTGAAGCATTGGGCATTGCTGGCCAATACATCAACGATATTTTTACGCCCGCAATCGACGCAATAAAAGAGCATTGGGAACCAATTATGCAAGCATTTGAGCCCGGATTGCAGATGCTTAAGCAAGGCGTTGATGAGTGGAAAGAAGCCTTTGAGACGTTAAAACCTGTATTACAAGGGATTGCTACGATTTTAGGTTATGCTCTGGTGGGCGCTATAACCTCCCTATTTACTATCGGATCCAGAGTATTTCGCGACTTAGGGGATTTGATTAACACTGTGGCAAGTGCTGTTCGCACTTTATACGATTGGCTTTCCGCTGTCGTCAATAAAGTATTGGAATTTATCGGCTTGAAAGCTCAGTTCGACGCGGCAGGAAGTGCAGCAGAATCTTTCTCGCGTCAGATAATAAGCACCAATATTCATCAGGACAATCAATATAATTTGACGGATTCCTCACAACTGGGAGACGCAGTACAGTCTGCATATGATGGTCTTCCGGGATTCATGCCGGGGTTCTGATAACAGAAAGGAGGGTTGTATATGCCGAGTCTTAATAGCTTGCTGGGCGGCAGCGGCTTCGTGTCCAGCACCGCCGGAATCATGCCGAAGCCGACACAACCGGCAAAAATCGGCGACTATCTGACCGTCGACGTTGTCATGTCCCGGGAAACGAATTTCGATAGCGAAGTAACGGAATATCCCGTCGAAGACGGCTTCCCCATCGCTGACCATGTCGTCAGAAAGCCTATGCGGCTGTCTATGGATGTCGTATTTACGCCAACGCCGGTTACTTGGGGCAATAGTTTCTTAGGCGGGCGAACGCTGAATGCCGTTACGAACATGCTGATGCAGATTTACCAGAAAGGCGAGCCGGTAACGATTACGTTAGTGGATGCTATTTATACAGACATGGTCATGACATCTGCTCCGCTTCCCCGTAATGTCGAAAATGGCTATTGCTACCGCTGCCAGCTGGAATTTACGCACGTCCGCCGCGTAGTGCAGCGGACAGAAGACGTGCCGGAAGAGTATGCTGCTAATGATGCGGCCGGAAAAGCCGGAACGACGGAAAAAGACGGCGGGGCCGCGGCCCAGACGGAAATCGGGACGGGCCTGCAAACGGTCGACGCCTCGGCCGGAAGCGCGGGCGGCGGGATTCTGGGAATCAATACGGACAATATAGATTTCGGCCAGCTCGGGGCCATGGCTACCGGATCGGAAGCGACGGCATATATGGCAGCTTATTCTGTGTATCAGTCTATCGGGAAGGCAGGGACATTTTACTAATGATTACGATTTCAATGACCGACGCTAACGATTTTTATGAATCGGTTATTATCGATACAGTCCAATTCAATTTGCATTTTGCTTGGAATGATCATTCACAGTCATGGAGTATGGACGTACGCGATAGTCAAAATACGGATATCGTTCGCGGTATTGCACTTGTACCGAATTTCCCGCTCCTGCATCAATATCGCCGTCATGCCGGACTTCCTGGCGGTGAATTCGTGGCTGTCATTACGTCGCCGGTTACAGGCAACGAGAAAATCGGACGAACCGATTTCATCACCGGCAAGGCGTCTATGGTCTATATACCGGAGGCGGAACTCAATGACATTATGGCATCGACAGTATAAAGTCGTATTCCCGGAAATCAATTTGGAATATGCGAATACGCTTCGCATCCAATTTGCTGTGGAAAAAGACATCACCAAAGAAACCAATAAGAGTGCCTTATCCTTGTACAATCTGTCGGAAGATTCGCGAAACCGAATAGAAGTTGCTGACCGCAAAGTCGAAATTTGGGCGGGCTACAAGGATAATACCGGTCCTGTTCGGCTATTTGTCGGCACGGTTACACAGAGCGAGACGAAAGAAAACGATAAGGATGTGGAAACGAAGCTCACTCTGGCCGACGGCAACGTAGCGATTCGTGACACGGCCTTTTCTCTTTCCTTTGCGCCGGGCACTTCTGGGAACAGAATATTGCAGACAATCGCTAACGCAATGGGGGTGCCGCTGGTGCTGGGCGAAGGCGTGCAGTTCGGTACGTTCATCAACGGGTATTCATTCGTCGGCACGGCACGCGAAGCATTGGACGGCATTTGCTATCATTCCGGCTGCTCGTGGAGTGTTCAAAATGACACATTACAAGTCATTATGAACGGCGGCGTATTTACGAATCGTGGACTAGTCTTTGCATCGGATAGCGGATTAATTGGTTCTCCAGAACGAATCATCAGAGCAAGCCCTAAGCCGGATAAGGAAACACCAAAGCGTCGTCGACGGCAAAAGGCTAAAAAGGAAAAGCCGGAAAAGCAATCAGGATGGAAAATCAAGACGCTTCTGGCCCCGACGGTCACGCCGGGAGATGCGGTTAAGGTCGAAAGCCGCATCATTACGGGCTGGTTCCGCGTCGAATCGGTCAAACATCAGGGCGACACCCACGGCGGCGACTGGATCAGCGAAATGAATCTCATAGAAAGGCTGACGTATACCGATGAACAACAGTAATCAAGGGCCGAATCAAATCAAGGAAATCGTCGAAGGATGGACAGATAACAAGCTGGCCGCCGTACATACGGCGCTTCCCGGCAAGATTGTGTCTTACAGTCCGGGAACAAACCGGGCGCAGGTGCAGCCCTTCGGAAAGTACAAGCTCGACGACGGCCGTTCCTTCGACTATCCCGTCATTCATAACGTGCCGGTACAGTTCCCCATGGGCTGCGGCGGCAGTTCCGGCGTGACCTTCCCCTTGCGGGCGGGCGACGGCTGTCTGCTCATTTTCGCCGAATCGCAGCTGGATGATTACCTGAGCGGCGGCGACAGCGACGACACACGAAAGCACGACATGAATGACGCTATGTGTATTCCTGGGCTGTACAGCGGGGCGGCCCCGTCGAATGTGTCCCATGCGTCCGACGTCTGTCTGTTTAACGGCGGCTCGCTGGTGTTGCTGGGAAGCGGCGGCTTCTCCGGCACGTTGGCCGACGGAACGAATTTTTCGTTTTCCGGCGGCGATTTAGTCGTGAACGGCATTTCGTTGACGGGCCATACGCACGGCGGCGTCGAATCCGGCGGCAGCAAAACGGGCCCGCCGGAGTAGAAAGGGGTGGCAGATCATGGCCTATGATATAGCGATGAACGTCAATACCGGCGACTTAGTCATCCAGAACGGCGACCTCGTGCTCATCGATCACGCCGAACGGGTCGCGCAGCAGATATTGATTACGCTGCGGGAATGGCTCGGGGAATGGTTTTTGGACACGCGGGACGGCGTACCTTATTTAGAGTACATACTCGTCAAAAATCCGAACGAAAACCATATCCGGCAAATCCTCATGGAGAAAATCAGCAGCGTCGAAGGGGTATCGTCCGTAAAATCGATGACGCTTGCCATGAATAACTTTTCCCGGACGTTGGCAGTAGAATATGAGGCAGAAACAATATACGGATTAGTAAAACGAAAGGAGCTGCTCGGCTATGGCCGAAACTAAATACGGACTTACCCCAGAAGGGTTTAAGCGGAAACGGCTGCCAGAGATACTCGACAGCCTGAATAAGCGTGTCGCGGACAAGTTAGGAATGGAAATCCAGACGGGCAGTAATTCTATTTTTGGCCAACTTCACGGCATATATGCCTATGAGTTGGCCGACCTGTGGGAATTGGCCCAGAACGTCTATAACGCAATGTACCCCAACACGGCGGAAGGCGTTTCCTTGTCCAATGCGGCAGCCTTGGCCGGAATTACGCTCATCGATGCGGAGCGAAGTTCGCTCATAGCCACTTGTTACGGCGATAATGGGACGCTTATTCCGTATGGGGCTCAAATTTCGGCCTCAGATGCCAATGCAACGGTTTGGACTTGTGTAGATAATAATATTTACATAGACTCAGGGAAAGCGTCTTATGCGTCCATTCAGATAGCGTCTGACGTGTCTGAAGGAGCGCAGTACACACTGACGATCGACGGAGTGCAAAAATCTTATACGGCAAAAAGCGGCGATGATAAAGCTACGGTATTGGTCGGATTGTCATCGCAGTTTAGTTTTACAGATAAATCCTTTACTATTGCCAACGATACCATGACGCTGGCCATGGCCGACCAGAAAAATACTTTTTCTATAGCCGCAACTGGCATATCTATTATTGAAATCGGATCGCCAGTTCACTTCCAGTGCTCTACAGCCGGCGCTATCGATCCAGCGCTCAACACAATTACTCAAATTCTTACGACCTATGCTGGATGGCATAGTGTGGCAAATAATGTCGCAGCTACCGTCGGGAGGGATGCGGAATCCGACATCAGCCTGCGGCAGCGCTGGAGTTCTTCTTTATATGACCGGGCTTCAGCTATGACGGATTCGATCGCCGCAGCAGTCTATTCCAATGTCGAGGGCGTCACTACCTGCCGAGTCTATGAAAATAACACAGATACAGAAGATGACGACGGGCGACCGCCGCACTCTATAGAAGCTGTAGTGGATGGCGGATTAAATGATGCTATTGCTCAACAGATATGGAATCGAAAGGCTGGCGGAATTGACACGTGGGGAGAGGAAAGCGGTGTTGCCGTTGATTCGCAAGGGATAGCGCACACAATGCACTTTAATCGACCGGAACAGATTAAAGTTTGGATAAAAGTGGTTATCGGAGAAAATCCTGATGAAACCTTCCCGACGGCCGGCATTGATGAAATTGCACAGGCTATTTTGGACAAGGGAAATGAACAAGAAGTGGGGCAAGATGTTATTTTGCAACGCTATTTTTCAGCTATTTTTTCAGCAACAACAGGCGTTGGATATATCAGCTTAACAGCTTGTACTGGCGATGTTGCTGGATCATACACAACAAATAATATCGAAATCAATGAGCGCCAGATTGCGGTGTTTGATGCGTCGCGAATAGAGGTGACGAAGCAAGATGAGTAGAGCTGACAATATGAAAAGTCATCTCATCGGACAGTTTCAAGATAAAGCAGTTATATATGCTTTACTTGAAGCCATTGGAGAGGAACTAGATGAGCTGGAACAGGCTTTCGATGCTCTCCGGAATGATCGCTGGATTGATACCGGGGAAGGTGTTCAGTTGGATGGAATAGGAACTCTTGTTAATCAACCGAGACAAGTTTCGGAAGCCATTCAAATAGCCTTTTTTGGATTTCAAGGACAAGAAAATGCCTTAGGATTTGAGCAAGGCCGCTTCAGAGATAGGGGCGAAACATGGCTTCAAAGCGTTAATTTGAGCGATCCGGAATATCGAAAAATACTTTGGTTAAAAGTTTTCAAGGATGTGGCCAGCGGTACGGCGGAGGATACGATAAATAGTATTCAGCGAATTTTTGAAGCTCCATACGTCACTTTAACGGAAATAGGAAACGCTAAAATTATGCTTGGCATCGGAAAGAAGCTGGATGTAAATGACATCGCCTTAGCTAGAGCTGTTGATCTAGTTGTTCGCGCCGGGGGAGTCGGTCTTGAACGGGCGATTATGTTTGACTACGAAAATTATTTTGGATTCATAGATCAACGCAACGCAAAAGGATTTGAACAAGGAATCTTTGCGGATGAAATTAACTTAGGTTAGGAGTGATAATATGCCAGGAACGCCCGATTTTTCTAAAATATGGGCTCAAAACTCGCCCTTAGACCCGTATGTTATTACGGATGGAAATTATTTAGAAGGATTGAATTTTATCGGAAGTCAACCGCCAGATCGCGGAATATTTGATGCGTGGATGAATAATGCAGACCAGAAGATGAAATATTTATATGATAACTCGGCATCGAGTGAATCACTTACTGAACATAACGATAATCCTTCAGCTCACTCAAAATTGACGCTAACAATGAATGACTTACTCACACCGACAAAAGACACTGATACGCTTGTCAATCTCTTATCGGGGCTCGGGAGAAGATTTCGGGATGTGACTGGGAAAGGGAACTGGTATGATGCCCCGGATATAAGCCTTGCAACACTGGCCACACTGGTTAGTAATCTCGCGAGCGGATCCGATGTGCAATGGAGCGGCAGCAAATTCACGAATGCAAAGCTCGGTATCAGTGGACTAATGGCGCAAAATGGGTATATCCAATTCGGCCCGAACTTCGGCGGCCTAATTGTACAGTGGGGAACGGGAAGCTGTAATACTGTTAGAACCCTGCCACTTGCATTGTCTACTTTTAAAGTAGCTTTCGCGATGCATCAAGGAACAGTCACAAATACAGTGATAATATCATCCCAAGATTATGCATCGTCGTTAACACAAGTTAAGTTTTTGACAAATAACAGCAATGACACTGCTTTTGTGATGTATATTATCATCGGCCGATAACAACATACTCTGCTGCCGGCCCGCCTGTTTCGGATGCCCTAAATAAACAGCTACTTGTTGTTTTATGAGTTCTCAGTATGCCGCGAATATACGCTTGCGAATCATCTTCCAGCACGCCGGTTGCAATTCCGATATAATCTGTATTTGAAAAAGAAATCGGGAATGTTGCCGTAGCGACTAAGCTAGCATATGTGGCCAATTCCCACTGTCTAACGACCAATAGCTAACCAGTTAAAGCCGTATCCCGTTGTACCGCTGTTGTATAATCCAAATCCAGTCAAATCTGCGCCAGCAATAACTGCGGTCTTTTGGTCATCTCTTAAATCGGCACGGTGTGATTCTTGAATGCCATAAAGCACGGTTTGAAATTTAATCGGAAAATCAACATGCACTCCCGTTGCCGTTGAAGTCGAGAATCCCCACTGTAGCGTACAGTGGGGAACTGCGACTCTTGCAAACGTAGTAAGTGTAGTAGTCGCATTACCAGGATTTCATGCAAGTGGTATCTGTATCTGATAGCGGCGAAGGGGCGTTTTCGTTAGGTGGCGAATTAACAGGCGGAAAAACTATTACCGTGTGGCAAAATATGACATACAATTATGCAGTCTCGCCCGGAAACATTGTTTGCCGATGGATAGCTATTTGCAAAGAATAAGCCAAAACCCTTGAGCTCCGGAATAACTGGCTTCGCATACTATTGTTATCCTTCCATTGTTATATCCGAATGTGCTTGCGTATAAATTATTCTGACCAGTATAAAAACATGTTGTCCCGAAAAGTGGAAATGTTGCCACTGTTAATGGTGGTAATATTTCCGTATTAACATAAGCGAATCCCCACTGTCTAATGACTAATAATGATAATACGGACAGAAAATTGAGATGATGCCGGCGCATCAAATTTATCTTGATAGCATCTCCATTCTACATATGTTGATGTAAGCTCGATTAGCTGTGATGTTGCGTAAAAAGTATCTATTGACACGACTGTTTTTGTTGGAGTTACAGAAACAGGAAAATTAAATTTCCTAGTTGTATCGTTATTAAGTAATCCCCACTGTAGAGTGGATAAAAAAGGGGGGACGAGGCCTATAAAAATTGTCATATTGTCAATAAATTTAGAAATAATGAGAATAAGAAAATACAGCTATATGAGCTGATATTATCATGATAAAAAATCGAAAATATCAGCTGATACGGCTGTATTTTTTAGTATCAACAGTAACGGCTGTTAGATATTGAGAATATAAGCTTACATGCGGTATATCTGTAAATCCGCAACGCAAGAGTAACAACTATTTAAGTAATTGTATGGCTTTTCGTAGTTGTCGTAGTCCTTTATGCGTGTACACTCGGTCAGTAATATCGCCGTCTGCATGTCCGAGGATTCGACGCTTTGCGTTTTCGTTGGCACCTGCATTATCTAGCAGGGTTGCGACAGTGTGGCGGCAGTCATGCGTCGTGTGTCCGCTGGCGTGGATCAGTGACATAACATGCCCCCAAACAGTACTGTACCGGCCATAGTTGTACGGCTGCCCGTCTGCGTCGGCGATAAGCGTCTGCCCTGGCAATATCATACGGGCCTGCACAAGCGGCAGTATACGGCTATGGATGGGGATGATACGCAGCCCCGCAGCAGTCTTGCTTTTTGTAATACGTATGTATTGTTGACGCAGGTTGACGTCGGACTTGTCTAAATTAAGCATCTCGCTGCAACGCATGCCGGTGTACATGAGAATAAGCACCGTATCGACGCCGGACGCATCAGCGTGTGTCCATAGTCGGTTTATTTTTTGACGGCTGAAAACTTTATGCGGCCGGACAGGCTTATTTTTTCCGAGAGTAAGCAACTCGGCATAGTTTTTATCTGCGGCTTCAATTTTGGCCGCATATTTTGACACAAGGCTGATCAGCGAGCGAACTTTTTTGACGCTACTGTATGACAAGCCGTGCCGGCGCATGGTATCGATGACACGTTGATAATCCACATACTTGATGTCTGTAAATATCTGGGCATGTAGCGGTTGGCAATGGGCAAAGGCGTTTTTATAGCCGCAGATAGTACTATCTGCGGGCGAAGTATCGTCAATATGAGCCGGCAGCCAGCGGTAATACAATTCAGCGAATGTCATTTTATGACCTGGGAGGGAGTGATTACGATGTATTTTATTGTAGTCGGCGGCGTAGATCTCTGCTTCTATCTGAGTGCAAAAGTATTCAATCGGTCGTTGCCTGCCGTTTTCGGTCACTACAAAAACAAACGGCCGCCGCCGGTTGCCGGATAATTTTTTGATGCTTCCATATCCATTTGGTTTTCTCATACCATTACCACCTTTTTACCCCCATATTACACAGGAGGAGACAACATGGCAAAAGCAGATTATTTAATTAAGTTTGATGCGGACGGCAATAGTGGAGAAACGCACGACGCTGCATTTATGAGTGAGACAGATATTGCCAAATATAAAGAACAGGGATTTATTGAGGTCAGCACGGCGGATTATATGAATTTATTAGGAAATAACGCTGATAATCAGCCGTATATCCGCCAAAATGATGGAACATATATCCCTAAACCGCCATATGTTCCTACGCCGGAAGAGGCGCAAGCGGCAAAGCTATCTGCGTTGGATAATGAATATGCTGCAAAGTTAGATGAAAATAAATCGTCAATTATTGTCGCGGCTACGGTGGATCAAGACGAAGAGTACGCCGATCAGCTACGGCAGGAACGGCAGGCTTTACAAGCTGAATATGTTCAGAAAAGGAGTGAGCTGTAATGGAAACAACCAAAAAATGCTTTTTGTGTGGACGCCCAATGAAACAACAAGAAGGGCTTTTGTATGAGCTCTGCACAAATCCGGAATGTCCTCGTTCCCAGCCGCTTCCGGAGCCCAATAGTGCTACTGAAGGGGATAGAACTGATAATAAGGTTGCGACATGATGACGGCCCTGCTCGGCTGGATGCGGAGCCTGATTCCAGTCCAGACAGAAATAGAATGGGGGGCGGTGGCGTCGGCGGCGGGAGCATTGATTACGCATTTTACGGGATGGAGCGATATTCACGAGGCACTGGTCGTCATCATGGCCATAGACTACATTACCGGCATAGCAGCGGCTTATATTAATCCCAATATGAAGCTCAACAGCAAGAAGGGATTCGCCGGATTTTGCAAAAAGATGGTCATTCTTTGCCTTGTAGCCTTGTCTCACGAGCTGGATATGGCCCTGGGTCAGTCGACATTGACGCAGCCGTTTGTCGTATGGTTCTTCATTGCAAACGAAGGCCTGTCCATACTGGAAAATGCCGGGAAGGCCGGGCTTCCTATCCCGAAAAAATTGAGAGAGACGCTTGAACAGCTCGCCAGCGAAAAGGAAGAGAAGGGAGAGCGGAAATGATGATGTATGAAGGATGCTTAGATTTCAGTGCGGCACTGGAAGTATTAAAATCTGGCGGCAAGGTTAGCCGGATAGGCTGGAATGGAAAAGGAATGTTCATTTATTATGTTCCGTCGGCCTATCATGAGCCAAAAACAGACGCAGGTAAGCACTTGGCCGGAGAAGGTGGAAAGGTGCTGTATGGCGGATTTATCGCCATGAAGACAGCTACCGGCGAAGTGGTGCCATGGCTGGCAAGTCAGACGGATTTGCTGGCCGAAGACTGGTGCGTTTATTTGTTTGGTAGCGAAGAAAAAGCAGTGAAGGGGATTGTGATGTAATATGATGCGCGAGGTAACTTTACAGGAACTAAAAAACATGGCCAGGGCAGCCTACAATGATTTGTGGACGGCAGCGCGAAACATGGGCCGCGATGTCAAACTGTATTGCCATTGGACCGGCGGAGATTACTACACCAAGTTTGCGGATTATCACGTCAATATTGACGGCGACGGCCGCGTCTGGGTCACGACGGACAACTTGGCCATGATAAAGGAAGCAACGTACATGCGGAATACTGGCAGCGTCGCTATCACGTTATGCTGCGCCTTAGATGCCGTCGACGAGTACCGTTTGGGGGCATATCCGCCGACAGAGGCCCAGCTGAACGCCATTGCGCAGGTTGTCTGCGTATTGGCCGACGCGTTGGATTTGACGATTGATTTACAGCGCGTCATGACGCACGCCGAAGCTGCCGACAACAAGGACGGTCTGTGGTGCCATGATCCGTACGGCCCGGATGCGACCGTCGAACGCTGGGACTTGCTCGTCCTGCGTGAAGGTTCGCCCCGCTGGAGCGGCGGCGATGAGCTGCGAGGGAATGCGAATTTCTACCGCGCGCAGGGCCTTTTGAAAGACGTTTAAATGAGGAGGTGATCCCTTTTATCTGCCGCAGACAATGAAAGGGGGTGAGCACCGCGATCATGAGCTTGTTAAAGTCTCTTGTGTCGTCCTTAATCAAGTCAAAACTGGACGACCGAAAGAAGGAATTGCAGGCCCGGCTGATTGCTGAAATCGGCAGCACGGAATCAGCATGGGTCAAGGCCCGGAATCAGGCCTACATCAATTTACTGGACGGCGCCAACAAATCCGTCGTCAATCGCATCGAAAAGGAGCTGGATAAATTATGAACGGGGAAGACTTGAAAGATATCATCAAAGAGGTTGTATTGGATATTCTGGGGGAATTCAAGGGCCAGATTAAAGATGTCGTTGTAAACAGCATCATCCCGGCCGTCGACGACGCCATCGCCGACTTTGCGGCCGAGCAGACCGCCGAAGCCGACGCTTCCGCGTCGACATGGGTCAAAATCAGGAATAAGCTGCTGATCAACGGCGGTATTAAATTGATCTGGTCTTTTGCAAAGAAAGTCATCGTCAAGGTGTTGGATAAGGCGGACGAAGCGGAAACCGCTGCCTTGTCGCAGCAGTAACCGGCGACACCGCTGCCATTCGGCAGCATACGATTATCCTACATAAAACAGTGCAGACAAAAAGAAGGCGCGTACCGGGGAATAGATAGTTCCCGGTACGCGCCTTCTTTTTTTTTTGCGTATTTTACAAGGTATATTTTTCGATTGTCAATTTTGGAATCTTAAAGAGTTCATGATCATCTACTTCGTAATCTTCCCAGCGGCGCGGGGAGTCAATCCCGTCCTTTTTGGCTATCTTGATAGCCTTTTTTATTAATACAGGGTTACAAACTCCTAAGCTGGATTCATGCTTAATCCAGTAGAGAAGGGGAACGCACATGCTTCCGTCCGGGCGGGCGATGGATGCGTCGGTCTGGAACATATCCAGCATGGCCGCTTTTAATTTTTCCGCGTCCTCGTCAGAAAAGCCGGTTTTTTGAGCAATGACTGGCGTAATACCGCCAAAGAACATATACGCACCATAATCTATCTTAGGAAGGGACATGCCGTAGGTTTCCGGGCCGCGGCCTTCTTCGCTCGTGATATTGCCTGACCGCGTAATCTGAATATCACGAATAGTCACAATATCCAAAGAGCGCCCCATGGACATAGTAACAGGGCCTTTAACCCCAGAAATCAAGGTGCTTTTAAAGGGGAGCATGGAAAATACCATGCCGAAGGCTCGGACATCAAAAAACTCACGACAGAGAACGGATATTGCGTCTGTTTCTTTTTTCTTGCTTAGTAATTTACGAACTTCCGGAAGGTTTGCACGTTCCTTTACATTGATACATCCGTCGTCAATACGGTCATGGGTCTGCAATAAAATTCGTTCCCCGGCAAGTTGCAGCCGATTACGGATTTTTCTCTTTATGCAAACGTCCGTAATTTCTCCGTAGCCGTCGTAATCTGTCCGGGGGCGATTACCTAACAGCGGATCGCCGTTCGGGTTGCAGTTCGTAGCGGATATGATTCCAATGAAATTGATTTTATTCATTGTTCTTCCTCCTCGGCAGTAATTTCGCTGTATTCTTTGCTGTTAATTTCGTAGTCAATACTTGTGTCGAGGCCATATAACAATTCATTTACCAGGCGGACACGCTGGACGATATTCAAAGCCTCAATTTTTTTGTATAACTCATTATCTGTAGAGCACCCAAAGTAATCCAACACATCTAAATGCAAGTCCTTGATTTTTGAAGCGGTGACTTTCGAGCCCCAAAGAATATTATATAGGACTTCTTTTTCTCCGTCGGAAAACTCCGGGAGAGGTGAGAGCGTCATCAAAATTTGATAGCTGTTGACGATCAGCCCCAGCGCGCGGCTAAAGCCGCCATTTCGACGGCTGTCGGCCTTTGTTTGCTCAGCAAGCAGTTCTAACGGCTCGTTCATATAAATTTTCTTGACTTTTCCCATATTGATTCCTCCTATAAAAATAACAAAAAAAGCGGCATTTCTGCCGCTTGAATACTTACTAATCGTCGACCAGCTGGTCGACTTCTTCCGGGGGCATTTCTTCGCTATAAACTTCGACAGCAAAGAACTTTTTCCCCTCGGCAGAAACCATATCCTCATCGACAGGGTCAGGGATTTCCTCACAACCTAAGTCATCCATAACCTTGTCAAAACCAAGAATATCCCATCGTACTGGGTGTAAACTTTCATCTACCCAGCCAAGATATACGTCGTCACCATGGCTATTTCTGCCGAAAACCTTATAAAATTTTCTCATTTTAATTCCTCCTTTACAGCCTTCCATTGCCGGTAGCCGTCTTAAGTAGTTTTTCTATATAATTATTATAACACTTTATGGGCATAAAATCAATAGTTTATGCCCATAAGATTAGTAATTTATGGGCATAAACGAAAAATAGGTAAAATAAGAGGCAATTACCCCGAGTGTTTTTCTAAGCTGCCTATGCGGCAGACACTCACAAAGATGCACGCCCCGTATATTTAAAATACGAAATTAAGTAAAGAGTAACGGCCGGGCCGAATGCTAACGGTGATGAAGCTCATACAGCAAAAAGGAAGACGTGTAGGAGTTGGGGAGCAGAGGCAAAAAACAGGCAAAAAAAGTTGAAAAAACGAGAAAAAAGCGGAAATCCCATATTTGGGAAATCCGCTTTTTTGCTGCATTTTTGTGATTTTTGAATCTGTTGAAATGCCCGGAAATCGTAGTCCTACTTGGAGTACAATTCGACGATGAGTGTTTCGTTGATTTCTACAGGAATTTCGGAGCGTTCGGGCATACGTGTCAGCGTGCCTTCGAAGCCGTCGAAGTTCTTTTCGATGTAGGGAACATCGAAGGTTTTCAATTCCTGGAAGGATTTTTTGTACATTTCGTTAGCGCGGGAAGCTTCCTTCAGCGTGATAACGGAACCTACTTTTACGTGTGCCGACGGAATGTCGCAACGTTTGCCGTTTACCAAGATGTGGCCGTGGTTGACCATCTGGCGGGCCTGACGAATGGAGTTTGCAAAACCGATACGGTATACCAGGTTATCCAAACGGCATTCCAACAATTTCAGCATGTTTTCGCCAGTAACGCCTTCCATCTTCTTGGCTTTATCATAATACCGGACAAACTGGCGTTCGAGCAAATTGTAGTATGCGCGAAGCTTCTGTTTTTCCAGTAACTGTGTGCCGTATTCAGACATCTTTTTCTGACGCTGTTCTTTCTTCACACGTTTTAATGCCTTAGGATGTCCGTACACATTGAGTCCGAACCGGCGACATTGCTTAAAACGTGCTTCTCTCCTCGTTGCCATTTTCTACATCACCTCATATAAAAATTTAATAAAATATAACAATAGAAATTCTATCACGGTTGCAGGGCTTTGTCAACGGATAGGCAGGGAAAAGTGCCGGCGTTTTGGGCGCAGAGCCTGAACAATACATTTTTTTGCCGGCGCCGCGTAAAGAATGCGTAAACTGCAAGTCGTGAAAGACGGCGTAAAATAGGGGGATTCCTCCTACTGGTTATGGTTAACAATGCGCTGTCCTGTGCGATTGGCGCCGTCTTATGAGAAAATGTGCTCGTGAACACTATTGACAAAAGGTTTACAAAGGGATAGGATATACATAACAAAACTGTGTTCGAACACAATTTATAAAAAGTAAGAAAAAAACATATTTTAATTGTACGTATTGCTGAGTGGAGGAATGAAGAAATGAACACGAGCACAGCGGAAAAAGATAATAAAAAGATATCCAGCTCTTTTATTTACTTTTTCGGCTCTTTTGGCGGTATTTTGTTTGGGTACGACATCGGCGTTATGACCGGGGCGCTGCCCTTCCTGCAGGACGACTGGGGGCTGCACGGCAATGCCAGCATCATCGGCTGGATTACGTCGGCCGTCATGTTCGGCGCTATTTTCGGCGGCGCGCTGGCAGGTCAGCTGTCCGATAAATTGGGCCGCCGCAAGATGATTTTGATTTCTGCGCTGATTTTCGTCGTCGGCTCTGTCTTGTCGGGGATTGCTCCGGACAACGGCCAATATTACCTGATCGGCGTTCGTATTTTACTTGGCTTGGCCGTTGGCGCCGCGTCGGCTCTCGTGCCGGCTTATATGTCGGAAATGGCTCCGGCTCATCTGCGGGGCCGCTTGTCCGGCATCAACCAGACGATGATCGTATCGGGCATGCTGCTATCGTACATCGTCGACTATTTGCTGAAGGATTTGCCTGAAATGTACGCTTGGCGCTTAATGCTCGGCTTAGCTGCCGTTCCGGCTATTATCCTGTTCTTCGGCGTCCTTCGCCTTCCCGAATCGCCGCGTTTTCTCGTCCGTCATAACTTATTGGATGCAGCCCGCCGTACGCTGAGCTATATCCGTCCCAGCGACGAAGTAGAACCGGAATTGAAACAAATTCAGGAAACCGTCGCCGCCGAAGCCCATGCTGCGCAAAACAGCTCCTGGGGAATGTTGTTCAGCGGCAAATACCAGTACTTGGTCGTCGCCGGTATCGGCGTCGCCGCATTCCAGCAATTCCAGGGGGCCAACGCGATTTTCTATTACATTCCCCTGATCGTCGAAACGGCGACAGGACATGCCGCCAGCTCGCAGCTCATGTGGCCGATTATTCAGGGCGTTCTTCTCGTTTTGGGCTCCCTCGTCTTCCTGGTCATTGCCGATAAGTTCAACCGCCGCACGCTGCTGAAAGTCGGCGGCACGATTATGGGCCTGTCCTTTATCCTGCCGGCTATCATCAACAGCATCATGCCGGACACGAACCCGATGATGATCGTATTCTTCCTGTGCATTTACGTTGCCTTTTATTCCTTCACATGGGCCCCGCTGACCTGGGTTATCGTCGGTGAAATCTTCCCGCTGGCCATCCGCGGCCGGGCGTCCGGCATGGCTTCGTCCTTCAACTGGATCGGCTCCTTCCTGGTCGGCTTGTTGTTCCCCATCATGACGGCTTCGATGCCGCAGGAAATCGTCTTCGCTATCTTCGGCGTCATCTGCATGCTCGGCGTATGCTTCGTGACGAAATGCGTCCCCGAAACGCGCGGCCACACGCTGGAAGAAATCGAAGCGCAGGGAACGAAGAGAAGATAATTAATGTATTCCGTTACGGGAGAAAGGACTTGTCTCATGGATTTATTAAAGGTTGCAGCGAACATTAAAACCGGCGAAACGGCCTTAGGGATTGAACTCGGCTCGACCCGCATTAAAGCGGTTCTCGTCAATTACGACTGCCAGACCATTGCTTCGGGCAGCTACGGCTGGGAAAACGCCCTGCGCGACGGCGTGTGGACCTATTCGCTGGATGAAGTATGGAAGGGGATTCAGGCCTGCTATGCCCAGCTGGCGGCCGACGTGCAGAGCCGCTACCACGTGCCGCTGACGCGCATCGGCTCTATCGGCGTCAGCGCCATGATGCACGGCTACCTGGCCTTCGATGCCCAGGGGGAACTGCTCGTTCCCTTCCGCACGTGGAGAAATAATATTACCGGCCAGGCCGCTAAGGCGCTGACGGAAACCTTCCATTTCAATATTCCCCAGCGCTGGAGCATCGCTCATTTGTATCAGGCTATCCTGAACGGCGAAGACCATGTGCCGCAGATTGCCTTCCTGACGACCTTGGCCGGATACGTCCACTGGAAGCTGTGCGGCGAAAAAGTCCTGGGCATCGGCGACGCGTCGGGAATGTTCCCAGTTGATGAAAGGACTGGCACGTACGACGCGAAGATGCTGTCCCTGTTCGACGAATTGGAAGCGGTAAGGCCCTATTCGTGGAAGCTAGCCGACCTCCTGCCGAGAGTGCTGCGGGCCGGGGAAGGTGCCGGTACTTTGACGGAAGAAGGGGCGCGCCTCCTCGATCCGGCAGGCCGTCTGGAACAGGGCAGCCATATGGCTCCGCCTGAAGGCGACGCCGGTACGGGCATGGTCAGCACGAACAGCGTCCGCAAACGGACCGGCAACATTTCCGTCGGCACGTCGGCCTTTTCCATGAACGTATTGGACCGGCCGCTGCAGGGCGTCCATGAAGATATTGACGTCGTCACGACGCCTGACGGGGCTCCTGTCGCCATGGTACATACGAATAACTGCTCGTCGGACATCAACGCCTGGGTCGACCTGTTCGGACAGTTTGCCGCGGCGACGGGACTGGCGATCGGGCCGGACAAGCTGTATGAAACGCTGTTCAACCTGGCCGGCACGGCCGACAAGGATGCGGGAGGACTGGTCAACTACAGCTATTTGTCGGGCGAAAACGTAACGCGCATCGACAATGGCCGGCCACTGTTCGTCCGTACGCCGCACAGCCGCTTTACCTTGCCGAACTTCATGCTGGCCCAGCTGTACGCAGCCTTTGCGCCGCTGAAAATAGGCATGGATATCCTGGTTCAGGAAGAAGGCATTGAAACGGACGTCATGATTGCCCAGGGCGGCCTGTTCAAGACGCCGGTCATCGGCCAGCAGGTATTGGCCGACGCCCTCAACATGCCGATTACCATTATGGATACGGCTGGCGAAGGCGGCCCGTGGGGCATGGCCGTACTGGCCGTATACATGGAAGTCCGTCAGGACGGCGAAACCTTGGCCGACTTCCTCGATGAACGGGTATTCCGCCATCCGAAGAGCGTCACCTTGACGCCGAACGCCGAAGGCGTAGAAGGCTGCAACGCCTTTATTGAAAACTATAAGCGGGCCCTGGCTGTCGAAGCCGAAGCGGGCCGCACGTTGGCAGAGTAATCCTGCCGGGAGGGATATAGTATGTTAGAAGAATTGAAGCAGCAGGTCTATGAAGCGAATATGCGCCTGCCGAAATTGGAGCTCGTCACCTTTACGTGGGGCAACGTGTCGGGAATCGACCGGGAACAGGGCCTGTTCGTCATCAAGCCGTCGGGCGTAGAATATGAAAAATTATCGCCTGCCGATATGGTCGTCGTAGATTTGGACGGCAAGGTCGTCGAAGGGGACTTAAACCCGTCGAGCGATACGATGACGCACGCCGTATTGTACAAGGCCTTTCCCAATATCGGCGGCATCGTCCACGCCCATTCTCCCTGGGCCGTATCCTTCGCCCAGGCCGGCGTAGACCTCGAAGCTATGGGCACGACTCATGCCGATACGTTTTACGGCGACGTGCCCGTGACCGACGCGCTGACAAAGGAAGAAATCGAAAGCGCCTATGAAGAAAATACGGGCAAGGTCATCGTCCGCACCTTTGCCGAACGGGGCATCGACCCCGACGCCGTTCCGGCCGTACTGGTAAAACAGCATGGGCCCTTTACGTGGGGACCGACGGCGGCGAAGGCCGTAGAGACGGCTAAGATTCTGGAAGTCGTCGCCGAAATGAACTACCACGCGCTCCAGCTCACGCGCGCCGACATTCGCGTGCCCCAGTACCTGCTGGATAAGCATTACTACCGCAAGCACGGGGCCAACGCCTATTACGGGCAGAAAAAATAAGATCATTTAGCATTAGTATTCACATATATAAGGAGGAACCTTCCATGTTACAAGTAAAAGATTATGAATTTTGGTTTGTCGCCGGCAGCCAGTATCTGTACGGCGAAGAACAGCTCCGCAACGTAGACCGCGATACGGAAGATATGGTCAACAAGCTCAACGCCAGCGGCAAGCTGCCCTACAAGGTCGTATACAAAGGCGTCATGACGACGGCCGACGGCATTACGCAGTTCATGAAGGACGTAAACTACAACGACAACGTAGCCGGCGTCATTACCTGGATGCATACGTTCTCGCCGGCGAAAAATTGGATTCGCGGCACCATGCTCCTACAGAAACCGCTTCTCCACCTGGCAACGCAGTATTTGAACAACATCCCCTACGATACGATCGACTTCGATTACATGAACCTCAACCAGAGCGCGCACGGCGACCGCGAATACGGCTACATCAACGCCCGCCTGAATCTGAAGAACAAAGTCGTATACGGCTACTGGGAAGACGAAGACGTACAGGATGAAATCGCCAAATGGCAGGACGTCGCCGTTGCCTACAACGAAAGCTTCAACATCAAGGTATGCCGCTTTGGCGATACGATGCGCGACGTAGCCGTCACGGAAGGCGACAAGGTAGAAGCGCAGATTCGCCTGGGCTGGACCGTCGACTACTGGCCTGTCGGCGACCTCGTGCCGGTTATTAACAGCGTTAGCGACGAAGACGTACAGGCCGTATACGACCAGCTGAAAGAAGAATATACGATGGTCGTAGGCGACAACACGCCGGAAAAATTTGAACACAACGTCCGCGTGCAAATCAAGGAATATCTGGGCATCAAGCGCTTCCTGGATAAAGGCGGCTATACGGCGTTCTGCACGAACTTCCAGGATCTCTGCGGCATGGAACAGCTCCCGGGCCTGGCTGCGCAGCTGCTCATGAAGGAAGGCTACGGCTTCGCCGCTGAAGGCGACTGGAAGACGGCCGCCCTGACGCGCCTGCTGAAGATCATGGCGCACAACGACCGCACCGTATTCATGGAAGACTATACGCTGGACCTGCGCAAAGGCCACGAAGCAATTTTGGGTGCGCACATGCTGGAAGTCGACCCGACCATTGCCAGCGACAAGCCGCGCATCGAAGTGCATCCCCTGGATATCGGCGATAAAGAAGACCCGGCCCGCCTCGTCTTCACCGGTTCGGAAGGCGATGCCGTCAACTTGACGGTAGCCGATTTCCGCGGCGGCTTCCGCCTTATCAGCTACCCCGTAACGTGCCGCAAGCCCGAAGCGGAAACGCCCCACCTTCCTGTGGCAAAACAGCTCTGGACGCCGAAGGTCGGCTTGAAGAAAGGCGCTACGGCTTGGATTCACGCCGGCGGCGGCCACCATACCGTATTGAGCTTCCGCCTGACGGAAGAACAAATCCACGACCTGGCCGTCATGTTCGACCTGGACTTAGTAGAAATCTGCTAATCGTCAGCTTATAGTGTTACATCAATAAAAAAGAGAGGCTCGCGAAAGCCTCTCTTTTTTATAAGATTACATGTTTTCTGCAATGCGTATTTCGTTGTTCATGATATACCTTTCCCGGTCGGGAACGATGCCGTTGACCAGGTAATCGAAGACGAGCTGCATCGCCTTTTGGCCCTGCTGGTGGGGGTGCTGGTAGATGGCGGCCTTGATGTCGCCGGCCTTCATCATTTCCCGCGTCGTCGGGATGGTGTCGAAGACGAGGATGAGCAGGTCGTCCTTGCGGGGGCTGGCCAGGGCTGCCCGGCAGGTGCCGTAGGAGCCGCCGGAGGACAAGATGAGGAGGACATTGATGTCCGGATGCTGGTGCAGCAGGTTTTTCGTCGCGTCGTACGATGAAATATCGTCGTCGTTGTCTTCGATGAGGGCCGTAATTTCATACTGGGGATCGCCGCCCAGTATTTCCTTGAGGCCCTGCAGGCGGTGGCGGTGGCCTAAGATCTTCAGCGAGCCCAGGACGACGCCGATGTGGCAGGGGCCGGGGGAAAACATCTTCAGCAGCGCGCCGATGGTGCGGCCGCCGTTTACGTAGTCGCTGCCTACATAGTAGTGGGTGCTGGCCTGCTCGATGTCGTTATTGATCGTGACGACGAAGATGCCGGCGGCGATGAGCTCGTTCAGCTTGGCCGCTATTTTCGGATCGTTGATGGGATTGATGATGAGGGCGTTGATCTGCCCCTTGATCTGATCGAGGATATGGCACTGTTCTTCTACGTCGTAACCCCGTACGGTGTGCCAGACCGTGCGCATGCCGTAGGACTCGTATTTTCGGGCCGCCTTTTCCAGGGCGTCGATGATGTCGTCAAAGAAGCGGATGCTCTTGGAGGGCAGGACGACGGCGACGACGGGATTGCTCTTCTGCGCCGCCAGGGCCTTGCCGGCAGGGTTGGGCCTGTAGTGGAGCTTCTTGGCCATTTCTAGGATTAATTCGCGCTTTTCCGGCTTGACGTTGCCGCGGTTGTTTAAGACGCGGTCTACGGTGCCGCGGGATACGCCGCAGAGATCGGCGATTTGTTTTATCGTTACCATATATTTCCCTCCTGGGAATTACGAATGATGTAAATATATAATGTACACTAATTTTGTTTTCCCTATTTTAACACAAGGTGTGCGCGTGAACAAGTGCGCAAAAAGTCAAAAGAGGAGTGAATGACATGAGTGTTATTTCTAAAAAAGATTTCGGCTGCCTGGCCGATGGCCGGCCCGTCTTTCTCTATACCTTGACCAACGCCAACGGCACAGCCCTGTCCATCTGCACGTACGGCGGCCATGTCCAGGCTCTGCGGACGAAGGACGCCGACGGGGCTGAGGTCGATGTCGTCCTGGGCTATGACGACGTCGAAACCTATGTGAACGAAGACAAATATATCGGAGCTCTCATCGGCCGCTGCGGCAACCGCATCGCCCGGGGCCGTCTGCACATCGGCGGCAAAGACTATCAGCTGGAGTGCAATAACGGCCGCAATCACCTGCACGGCGGCACCCTGACCGGCTTCAATAAAAAGCTCTGGCAAGCCGAAGAAACGGCAGAAGGGCTGAAACTGACCTATACGAGTCCCGACGGAGAAGGGAATTATCCCGGCGCCCTTCAGGTCGCTGTCTGGTATGATTTGACGGACGACGACGCTGTTACCATCCGCTACGAAGCTGTCAGCGACGCCGATACGGTATGCAACCTGACGAACCATACCTATTTCAACCTGAACGGCTGCGGCAGCGGTTCCGTCCTCGACCAGGAAATCCAGCTGTTCAGCGATTTCTTCACGGAAAGCGATGCCGAATCCCTGCCGAACGGCAACATCGTCGCCGTCGCGGGCACGCCGATGGATTTGCGGGAGCTGACGCCCATTGGCCGCCATATCGACGACGACTACGTCCAGCTCCGCCAGGCCCACGGCTACGACCATAACTGGATTGTCCGCCGCGATGAATCCCAGGCCGTGCCTACGCCCTATGGCACGGTATATCCCATGGCCCATGCCGTAGGCAATCGGACAGGCATTACGCTGACGGCCTATACGAGCCAGCCTGGCGTGCAGTTTTATACGGGCAATTACCTCGACGGCACGCCCTTGGGGAAGGGCGGCGCAGTCTTTGACCGCCGCAGCGGCTTCTGCCTGGAAGCGCAGTATTATCCCAATGCGCTGGAGCATCCGGAATTTCCCCAGCCCATTTTGAGAAAAGGCGATGTGTGGAAGGCCCTGACGATATACAAATTGGGACGAAAATAAAGACATACAAAAAAGATGAGACTGCGCTGCAGGCAGTCTCATCTTTTTTATATGTCAGTATATACGTGTGCGTTGGTTGTCAGGGCAGCGATTCGGAGAAGTCGAGGCCGGCGTCTGTCGCGTAATACGTCCCTTCCTTGTCTCCGTGCTCGATGTATTTTTTATCCAGCAAGGTCTGAATGACGTCCATGTCGGCCGGGTTCGGGGCGAAGATTTCTTCGGCCGTGCATTCTTCCCGTTCGACGGCGGCGACGACGGCGGCGAGCCGTTCGTCCTGCGTCGGCATGCCGTAGGCGAAATGGATGTTCGGCAAATACAGGGGATAGTCCTGCTTGGCCTTGATAAGGAACTGGCCGGCGGCCATGGCGGCGCTGAGGGCGTTTTGTTCGTCCATTTCAATGTTCATTTCCTCGCTGATCGCTGTCAGCTTATTAGACGGGAAATGGTATAATGTCTTGGCTACTTCCATCGTGTCGATAAAGCGCAGGCACGGCGCGTCGATGCCGTATATTTTCAGCGCGTGAGCGATGCAGCCCATGACGAAGGACGCGTTGTGGGCGACGAGGGTGCGGCCGACGAAGTAGTCTTTCATGCCGGCTTCCCAGTATTCGCCGAATTCGTCGGCTTTGCGGAGAACATCCCAAGTCAGTTCAGGATATTTTTTATTGGTAATGTCGTTTTCCGGCGGGCGGACGTAAAAATAGTGGGTGTTTTTCAGCTGGCCCTTTTCAAACTCGGCGAAGCCGATGAGGCAGACTGAGTAGGGCTGCTCGTTGGCCAGGACCAAGGACAGGGCCGTAAACTGCTGGGGATAGCGGCGAAGGGCGTCGGAGGCGTCGATGGGATAGGCGTAGTAGCCCTTCTGCGGCTGGACGTCGTATTGGTGCAGGTTTTCTACCTGTACGTGCTGTTTTGTTTCCAGGTCCTTTTGCCGGGCCGCTTTTTTTCGCTTTTTGCGAAACGACGAAAGCAGGGAGTAGAGGACGGCGGCGATGAAGAGAATCGTGAGCAAGGTGCCGCCGGTGTGAAGCAGTGAATCCATGGCTATTCATTCCTTTTCGTTGAAGATGGGGGCTGTTTAGTAAAGGTGTGATAAAATGTCATGCTGTAGCAGGTAAAGAAGGCGTTGTCGGCAGCCTTGCCGTTTACGGAATAGCGGTCGCAGGCGTTTACGGCCGGGTCGGGCAGTATGATCTGCTTGGTCGGCAGGCCTTTGTCATCGTACAGCAGCGTCGACAGCGTTTGCGCTTTGACGGTCTGAGCTTTAAAGTTGTAGAAAAACTTGTTTTCATATCCTGAAGCGACGTTCGTCGTATAATCGTACGTCACGACGGTGGCCTTGATGATATAATACGGCGGGTCATAGCGGATAGACTGGATGGAGTTCATGTCGACGTAGGATTCCGTCGTGTCGTCATGGCCTACCTGGATATAGCGGGGATTGTCGTCGAAAAACATGGCCGCCGCCAGGGCTGTGCCGGCCATGAGAAAGACGGCCAATAACGCGGTTATTTTCTTTAGCAAACGAAACGCTCCTTTCCATAACAAGGTACCCTTTTATTATACGAAAAAGGAAAAAATTTACAACAGGCGGAGCGGCAGAATAGGCAGGAAGACGTAAATTTTTTAAAAATCCCCGGTAGGAATTTGTCTTCTGAAGGTCGAATTAATACTATAGTAAGAGCATGTCGATTTGTTTTCGTTCGTGATAAGGTCTGATTGGCATGTATAACTGTAAGGAGGGATTACGTTGGGAAAGAAACTTGAAGAACGTCCTTTGCGTGCGGCTATTTTGACTATCAGCAATAGCCGGACTTTTTCGGATGATACAAACGGCCTGATGATTCAGTCGGCTCTGACAAACCGGGGGCATCAGGTCGTCGATTACGCTATCGTAAAAGATAATAAAGAGGATATTACCCGTCATATCCACGAATGGGTGTGCAGCGTCGACGTCGTCATTACGAGCGGCGGCACGGGCATTGCCAAGCGGGACGTGACGCTGGAGGCGATAGAGCCTCTCTTTGAAAAGAAAATTCCCGGATTTTCCGAAATGCTTACGTATTTCGCCTATCGCCGCGTCTGCGGCGTGCAGGCCATGGCCTACCGCTCGACGGCCGGCCTGGTTCATCAGTGCATGGTATTTTGCCTGCCCGGCCTGCCCAGCTTGATTAAAGTAGGCATGGAAAAGATCATCCTGCCGGAACTGTTCCACTTATATACGGAAATTAAAAAGTAAGAGCCTTAGTATGGAAGGGCGTGTCTGCGGCACGCCCGATTTTTATGAGGGGAGGCAGCTATGAAATCGAAGCTGATTGTCGTGACAGGCGGCGCGCGCAGCGGCAAGAGCCTGTTTGCCGAAGAATATCTGGCGTCCTGCTCCGGCCGCAAGGCCTATGTCGCGACGGCCCAGATATTAGATGAAGAAATGAAGGAGCGAGTTGCCGAGCACCGCCGCCGTCGTCCGGAAGACTGGCAGACGCTGGAGATATCCTCCGGCCTGAGTGCGGCGTTTCCTGCCGTATTGGAGCAGGCCGACGCCGTCCTCGTCGACTGCCTGACGCTGTATCTTTCTAATTATCTGTTTGCTCATGAAACGGCCGGGGACGAAGAGATACTGCAGGGGGCGCTGCAGGAGATGGAGAATATCGTCGGGGCCGTCCGGCAGACGGAGGATAAGACGGTGATTTTCGTGACCAACGAGCTGGGATGCGGCATCGTGCCGATGAGCCACATAAGCCGCCTGTACCGGGACGTCGTCGGCAAGGTCAACCAATATGCCGCCGGGCAGGCCGACGAGGTGTACTGGACCGTCTGCGGCATTCCCGTAGAGATCACGCGGCTGAGAGCGTCCATTCCGCCGGGAGGCTGCCGATGAAATCTTTTTTTATTGCCCTGCAGTTTTTATCGCGCATCCACGTCGTGACCCAGACTGTCTGGACGGAGGCGGACTTTGGCCGTTCGGTCATATTTTTCCCCCTCGTAGGGACCGTTATCGGTGCAGTCCTTTGCTTGGCCTATGCCGGCATATCCCTGTGGTTTTCCCAGCCCTATACGGCTGTTCTCCTGGTACTGTGCTGGCTGTTTGTCACGGGAGGCCTTCATGCCGACGGCCTCATGGATACGGCTGACGGGCTGTTTTCCGGGCGGAGCCGCGAGCGCATGCTGGAAATACTCAAGGACAGCTGTGTCGGCTCGAACGGCGTCGTCGTCTTTGTTTCCTGCATGGCCCTGAAGGTCTGCTTTCTGGCGAATCTGCCGCAGCCGTCGGTCTGCGCCGCGCTGCTGGCCGTGCCGACGGCGGCCCGTTTCGGCGTGCTCATCGGGATCTTTCAATTTCCCTATGTCCGCCAGCAGGGATTGGGACAGGCCTTCGTCCAATATGCGCCCCGCCGCGCCCTGGTTAAAGCCTTCCTGTGTGCCTTGCTGCCGCTGGCAGTCGCCGGCTGGGGCTATTTCCTGCTGTTAGGCGCGGCGATGCTGATTTCGCTGGGATTGAATACGTATATCGCCCGGCGGCTGGGCGGCGTGACGGGCGATACGTACGGCGCCGTCATCGAATTAAGCGAAATGCTGCTGCTGGGTCTGGCCTTTCTTGCATCCGGAGCTGTTCAGACGGCGTGTATTTGGATATAATGGAAAGGGACGGCCTCAGGCTGTCGCCAAGGACATGAAACGGTAGGAGGAACATCATGATAAAGTTATATGTAGTGCGCCACGGCGAAACGGACGGCAATGTGCAGCAGTGGTATCAGGGTTCTACGGACGTGCCGCTCAACGCCCGCGGCATCGAGCAGGCGCAGTGCCTGAGCCGTTTTTTGAAGGACGTCCCCTTCAGCGGCATATACAGCAGCACGCTGCAGCGGGCCCGCCGAACGGCGGAAATCGTCGCCGAACCTCACGGCCTGCCTGTGTATTCCTACGACGAACTGAAGGAAATTGATTTCGGCGTATGGGAAGGCCATACGTACAAGGAAATTATCCAGATGTGGCCCGGCGAAATCGAGGCCTTTTACGACTCCAACGGCACGCTGCGGGCGCGGGGCGGCGAATCGTTCTGTGAAGTAGAGCGGCGGATTACGGCTAAGACGAAGGAACTGCTGAGCCGCCATAAGGACGGCGACACGGTGCTCATCGCGTCGCACGGCGCGTCTATCCGCTGCCTGATCTTCGGCCTGCTGGGCTTGGAAATGAGCCGCATCTGGTGTTTCCAGCAGTACAATACGGCCTTTAATATCATTGAATACCACGGCGACAAGAACGTCATGACTCTCATGAACTGCACGCAGCATCTGGAAGGCATGGCGGGCTATCAGGCCCAGTGGGCCAGCATGCCCAGCTTGTGAGCGGAAAGGATGGCATATGGCAAAATCAATGCGTCTTGACAAGCTCCTGGGCCACTGCGGCTGGGGAACGCGCCGCCAGCTGAAAGAGCTGTGCAAGGGCGGGCACGTCTTCGTCAACGGCCAGTGCTGCCGCGACAGTGCGGCGAAGGTCGATCCCGAAGGAGACCAGATTTCCGTAGACGGAACACCCGTCGTATACGAAGCGTTCTATTATCTGATGATGAACAAGCCTGCCGGTGTCTTGTCGGCTACGGAGGACCGCTGCAGCCGCACGGTTCTCGATTTGCTGCCTCAGCAATACCAGGGGGCCGGATTATTTCCCGTCGGACGTCTGGACAAGGATACGACGGGGCTGCTGCTGCTGACGAACGACGGCGTGTGGGCTCACTGCATTACGGCGCCGAAAAAGCATATCGATAAGATATATATCGCCGAAGTCGACGGCTCTATTCCCGACGATATAGACGATGTCTTTCAAGGCGGTATCGTGCTGGCCGACGGGCTGCAGTGCCTGCCGGCGCGGGCGAGAAAAATAGAGGAGCAGACCGTCGAGGTGACGGTTCAGGAAGGGAAATTCCATCAGGTAAAGCGCATGTGCGCCGCCGTCGGCCTCAGCGTCCGCGCGCTGTGCCGCCATACTATCGGCGGGCTGCGCCTCGACGAAACGCTGCGCCCCGGCGAATTTCGTCCCCTGAAGGAAGAGGAAAGAGAATTCCCCTTTATGAATAAATAACCTGTTCAAATGGCCTGTAATATGGTATCATAAAATGTAATCCAAATACGGTGGGGGATGATTGTGATGGAAGAACGGATTTCTCGCCTGCGGCAGTTTCTGCATGAACATACTGCCGACGGTATAATCATATTGCAGCCGGAAAACCTTCGGTACTTCAGCGGCTTTACGGGCGGCGAAGGCGCGCTGGTCGTCAGCTTGTCCGACGCCGTGCTGTGGACCGACTCCCGATACACGGAGCAGGCGGCGCTGCAGTCCGGCCAATGGTATGCCGTGAAAAATCACGAGGGAAAGCTGGCCGGTTCCATCTGCGATTCCCTGAACGGTATGGGCGTACAAGCCGTTCTGTATGAACGGGACTTCTTGACCCATTCGCTTTACGAAGCCATTTCATCGGGCTTGGAAGAATGCTGTTTCTCGGCTCAGGATTTATCACAGCTGCGGGCGGTAAAGGAGCCCTATGAGCTGACGGCGACGCGCCGGGCCAGCGAGATTGCCGATCAGGCCTTTGCCCAGCTGCTGCCCTATATCCGTCCCGGCGTGACGGAACGGGAATTGGCGGCGCGGCTGGAAAGCGCTATGCTTCTTCTCGGCTCGGAAGAACGATCCTTCGCGACCATCGTGGCTTCAGGCCGCCGGTCGGCTATGCCCCACGGCACGGCGAGCGGCAAGGTCGTTGAAGCCGGCGATTTCGTTACCTTTGACTTCGGCGCCGTATGGGAAGGCTATCATTCCGACATGACCCGCACCGTCGTCGTCGGCAAGGCATCGCCGGAGCAGAAAGAGTTTTATCAAACCGTATTGGAAGGCCAATTGTTGGGATTAGGCGCCGTCCGGGTGGGAGCGTCCTGCCGCGACATCGACGCGGCTGTCCGCCAGTATTTTTCCGAACGGGGCGCAGACCAATACTTCACCCATGCCTTGGGCCATGGGACGGGGCTGGAGATCCACGAACAGCCCGTGCTTTCGCCGCGTGCGGCCGGCACGCTGCAGGAGAATATGATAGTCACGGTTGAACCGGGACTGTACATAGAAGGCAAATACGGCGTCCGCATAGAGGATTCCGTTGCCGTTACAGCTGATGGCTGTGAAATACTAACTAAGACATCAAAAGAATTGATGGAGCTGTTATAGGAGGAGTAAATTATGATTACAAGTAATGATTTCAGACCAGGCGTAACGATTGAAATTGACGGCCAGGTATGGCAGGTCGTCGAATTCCAGCATGTAAAACCCGGTAAGGGCGCAGCCTTTGTCCGCGCTAAGATTAAAAACCTCGAAACGGGCGCCGTTATCGAACGTACATGGAACGCCGGCGAAAAAGTCCAGGACGGCCGCGTAGACCGCCGCCAGATGCAGTACCTCTATGAAAACGACGGCATGTACTGCTTCATGGACAACGAAACGTACGAACAGATCGAACTGAACAAGGACAACCTCGGCAACGCCGTAAACTTCCTGAAAGAAGACATGACGGTTACGGTTATGCAGTTTAAAGGCAAGGTAATCGGCATCGACTTGCCGGCAGCCGTCGAACTCAAGGTCGTTGAAACCGATCCGGGCGTCCGCGGCGATACGGCTACGGGCGGCAGCAAACCGGCTAAATTGGAAACAGGATATGTCGTTAAAGTGCCTCTCTTCATCAACGAAGGCGAAGTTCTCCAGATCGATACGAGAACGGGCGACTATATCGGCAGAGCATAAGCATACGGACACTGGAAAAGCGATGAGTTTCTCATCGCTTTTTGTGAATTTTATCAATGGTGGTCATCATGGAAACGACGGAAACGAATGCGTTAGGAAGCGTACATATTTCACAGCGGGCGATTTCCGTACTGGCGTCCCAAACGGCAGCTGCCGTCAGCGGCGTAGCTTCGCTGGGCGCGTCTATTGCGGAAACGGCGGCCCGGAAAATCGGGCGGACCAGCCTGGCCCAGGGCGTAGACGCGGTCATCGACGGCCGGGAGGTCGAGCTGACGGTGCGCCTTGTCGTGCAGTATGGGTATCGGATTCCCGATATTGCCCTGGCAGTGCAGAAGAAGGTCAAGGACGCTGTAGAATCCTCGGCTGGATGCAGCGTGACGGCCGTCCATGTCGTCGTTCAGGATATCGCGTTTTCCGACGGCGAGGGAGACGGGGCGGAAAGGAGCGGCAGTCATGACGGAGCATAGCGATAGTTTTGCCTATACGATCAGCGAAAGCGCGCTGGCTAAGATTGCGGCGACGGCGGCCTTGGGCACCAAAGGCGTGGCCGGAAAAAAAGGCCGCGGCATCGTCGTCAAATATCTGGACGGCATCGTCGCGGCAGACGTGCACATTCAGGCCTATTACGGCGCACAGCTGCGGACGCTGGCCCTGACGGTGCAGCAGAACGTCGCCAAGGCCCTTACGGTGATGGCTGATCCTAAACACTTAGAGGTCCACGTCACGATTGAAGACGTAGTCATGAGTCCCCATGAGGGCCAAAACCATACAGGAGGTTAGCGTGAGCAGACATAAAGCGCGCCAGCAGGCGCTGGAACTTTTGTTTTCCCGCGAATTCCACGGCGAAAACGACATACAATATAAAGAAAAAGAAATTTTTGAAGAAGACGGCGCGGCGCCTGACGATGCAGCCGATAGCGCGGCGGAACTTAGCGACGGCGGCGACGAAGGTGCCTATTGCGACTATCTCGTGCAGACGGTTACGGCTCATAAGGAAGAGCTGGACGGCGTCATTCAGTCTTTTGCCAAAGGCTGGAACGTATCCCGCATGAATCATACTGATAAAAACATCATGCGGCTGGCCTTGTGCGAGCTCGTATACCCCAAGGAGGAAACGGCTCCGTCCATCGTGCTGAACGAGGCGATCTTGCTGGCCAAAGAATACAGCGGCGAAAAAGCGGCTAAATTCATCAACGGCATTTTGGGCGCCTATGTGAGGTCCCGGTCGTAATGGACGCGTTTTTGGGCATCGACACGAGCTGCTATACGACGTCGCTGTGCGTAGTCGACTCGCATTTCGACGTCGTTGCCGACGAACGGATTATTTTGACCGTGCCCCAGGGCGGGCGCGGCTTATCCCAGTCGAACATGGTATATCAGCATATGCGGAACCTGCCCGTGCTGTTCGAACGGCTTGCGCCGCAGCTGGAGTCCTGCGTGATTCGCGCTGTCGGCGTCACGGATAAGCCGCGGCGGCGTGAAGATTCATATATGCCGGCCTTTTTAGCTGGATTGGGCTACGGCCGTTCTCTGGCTGCCGTTCTCCGCGTCCCGCTGTATACTCTCAGCCATCAGGAAAACCACTTGCTGGCGGCGCTGCGCGCGACTGGCTCCATAGGGCAGGAGGCCTTTTACGGCCTTCATCTGTCCGGCGGCACGACGGATTTGCTCAAAGCTGTTCCCGATGCAATGGGACTCGATATCGAACGGGTCGGCGGCACGAGCGACATCAGCGCCGGTCAGTTCATCGACCGCATCGGCGTCGCCCTGGGCCTGCCCTTCCCGGCTGGCGTTCATGTGGATAAAATGGCTCAGACTGCGGCAGTTCCGGCTAAGCCGTCGCACGTGTGGTGCCGGCAGGGAGAAATCAGTTTTTCCGGTCCGGAATCGCAGGGGCAGCGGCGTATTGCCGGGCGCAGCGGCACGGCTGCCGAAATATGCAGCTGGACGCTGGCTACGGTCTGGGACGGCCTGCGCCGCATGCTGGACGACAAGGAGGACATGCAGTCTCTCGTCGCCGTAGGCGGCGTCATGTCGAACGCCTATTTGCAGGGCGAATTGGCGGCTTACTGCCGCCGCCGTCATGTCAGGCTGCTGCTGGCTCCGGCCGGCTTTAGCGCGGACAACGGTTCCGGCGCGGCCTTTTGGGCTGCCTGGCAGGAAAGGAAGAGCAAATGAAGTATGCCTCAGTGACAGACGTCGTCCGGCGTATCAAGGACGATATACAAAAAGACTTTCGCCTCCAAAGCGTAGCGATGGAAGGGAATATCATCGGCCTGAAGCGGGCGTCCAACGGCCATTACTACATGAATCTCCACGACGACGCCTGCTCGATCAGGGCCATCTTATTCCGCAATCGTGCCGGGAGGATGATGGACGGCATCCGCGAAGGCGATCATGTCGTCGTCATCGGCTCGGTCAACGTATACGAAAAAGGCGGCGCGTTGTCGTTTATCATCGAGCGCCTCTTTTCGCAGGGCATAGGCTCGCTGCAGGCCGAATACGAACGGATAAAGAATGAACTGGAGCGGGACGGGTATTTCGACGCCGCCCACAAACAGGCGATTCCCCGCTTTCCCTGGACTGTAGGCGTGCTGACGTCGCGTACGGGCGCCGTGCTTCACGATATCCGCAAGATAGCCGCCGAACGCAATCCCTACGTGGATATCCGCCTGTTTCCCATTCCTGTGCAGGGCGCAGGAGCCGAAGAAAAAATTGCAGCCGCCGTGGCAAAAGCCGGAACGCGCAGGGATTTGGATGTCCTCATTCTGGCGCGCGGCGGCGGTTCCATGGAAGATCTGTGGTGCTTCAACAGTCCCGCCGTCGTCAAGGCTATTTACGGCTCGGCGGTGCCGGTCATTACGGCTATTGGCCATGAGACGGATACGACGCTGGCCGATTACGCGGCGGACATCCGGGCGGCGACGCCGACGCATGCGGCCGAACTGGCTTTTCCCGACGTAGAGGAAATCGAGCTGGACTTGGCGGCCATGAGCCGTCAGGCCTGGGACATGCTGATGGACGCGATTGAAGGGCGGCGCCGCGATACGGCCAACCTGGCCGCCCGCATGCAGCCGAGGCGGTACGGCGCCTTTTTGACGGAAAAACGAGACCGCATCCGCCAGATGGTGCAGACGGGGAGCCGCCGTCTCGACGTGATTTTAGCTGAAAAAGGCGGGCGCATGGCCGGCCTGCAGGCTGCGCTGCAGGCCCTGAACCCGGCGGCTCTCGTGCGCCGCGGATACGGGCAGCTGGAGCAGCAGGGACGCATCGTCGCGGATATCCGCCGGCTGGACAAAGAGTGTCCGCTGCGGATACAGCTGGTAGACGGCGCAATTACGACGGAAATCAAAGAGGTAGACATATATGGCAAGAACGACGGATAAACTAAAGAATTTTGAAGCGAATTATGAAAAGCTGGAAGAAGTGGTCAAGGCCCTGGATTCGCCAGACTTGACGCTTAAGGAATCGCTGGACTTATATGAAAAGGCCATCAAGCTTTCCGAAGCTTGCGAAAGCGCGCTGGAATATGCCAAACAACGGGCTCAGGCCCTGGCAGATATTCACGAACGGGCCGAAGAGGACGATGGGTCAGACAAAACCTTGGAAGAAGGGACGTTAGGCTTATGAATTTTGCAGACTATATGAAGGAACAGAAAGGCCGCATAGACAGCCGGCTGAAAACGCTGCTCCAGACGGACGTGCCGCAGTTTTCCCAGCTGTATAAGGCGATGAATTACAGCCTCCTGGCCGGCGGAAAGCGCATCCGGCCGATATTGCTTCTGGCTACGCTGGAAGCCTTGGGCAAGGATTCGGAACCGTATATAGATCTGGCCTGCGCTTTGGAATGCGTTCATTCCTATTCGCTCATCCACGACGACTTGCCGGCCATGGACGACGACGACCTGCGGCGTGGCAAGCCGACGAATCACGTCGTGTTCGGCGAAGGCACGGCGATTTTGGCCGGCGACGGCCTGCTTACCTATGCCTTCGAGCTCATGGCGGCGCAGACCCATATCGACGCGGCTAAATTGGCGCGGTGCATCGCCATCTTTGCCCATGCGGCCGGACCGGCCGGCATGGTAGGCGGCCAGGCCTTTGATCTGGCGTCGGAAGGCAATACGTCCATCGGCCGCGAAGGCTTAGAGCTTCTCCACTATTCTAAAACCGGCATCATTTTTAAAGCGGCGATTGAATTGGCAGCTGTACTGGGCGATGCCGGCGAAGCGCAGAAAAAAGCTCTGGATACATACGCCTTTTACATGGGCCTGACCTTCCAGATTACCGACGACATTCTCGATGTCGTCGGCGACGAAGCTTCGCTGGGGAAACCTGTCGGCAGCGATGCAAAAAACGACAAGGCTACGTATGTTACGATTTTTTCATTAGACGAAGCGCGGCGCATGGCGGAGGAAGCGGCGGAAAAAGCGACGGCCGCCGTAGAACCGCTGGGACCGAAGGCTTGGTTCCTGCGGGACCTCGTGTCGTATATGCTCGTCCGTACGAAGTAAGGAGAGGAAAGTATGCAGCAAAAAGAACGGCTCGACGTGCTGCTCGTCGAACGAGGGCTGGCGGAAAGCCGGGAAAAGGCAAAGGCTGCTATTATGGCAGGCCTCGTATTCGTTAAAAATCAGCGCGTCGACAAGGCGGGAACGAAGATTTCCGTCGACGCCGAAGTAGCGGTGAAGGGCAATCCCATTCCCTACGTCGGCAGAGGCGGATTGAAGCTGGAAAAAGCGATGGAAACCTTTCCTATCGACCTGACGGGCGTGACGATGATGGATATCGGCGCGTCGACAGGCGGGTTTACGGACTGCGCCCTGCAGAACGGGGCGGCTAAGGTATTCGCCGTCGACGTGGGGTACGGCCAGCTGGCCTGGAAACTGCGCACGGACGAACGGGTCGTCAATATGGAGCGGACTAATATACGCAACGTCACGGTAGAAGACATCGGCGAGCCCGTCGATTTTATTTCCATCGACGTGTCGTTTATTTCCCTGCTCAAGATCATGTCGGCCGTCGCGCCGCTGCTGGCTGACGGAGGCTCCATGGTCACACTGATCAAGCCCCAATTTGAAGCGGGGCGCGAGCATGTCGGCAAGGGCGGCATCGTCCGGGACAGCGGCGTGCACCGCGACGTCATCCGCCGCGTGACCGACGGCATTGCAGCCTGCGGCATATCGCCCCTGGCCCTGACCTTTTCACCGATCAAAGGGGCCGACGGCAATATCGAATATTTGCTGTACAGCAAAAAAGAAGGGGCCGTCCGCAATGAAATAAGCGACGATGTAATCGAAGACATCGTAACCCGTTCTCATGAAATGTAGGTGATAGCGTATGCGCATTGGCATATTTCCCAATCTGGTAAAACGAGAGAGCGCCGATATCGTCCGGCAGATCATCGCGATTTGCGAGGACCAGGGCGTCGAATACTACTTGCCGGCCTATGTCGGCGAAAGCCGGCAGGCGCTGTACCGCCATATCGGCGCGTCTCATTTGCGGCCGCAGAAAAAAATATACGAATCCATCGACGTGGCTATGGTGCTCGGCGGCGACGGCACGATTCTGAAAATGTCGAAGCAGTTTGCCGAGGCCGGCGTGCCGATCTGCGGCGTCAACCTGGGCTCCCTGGGCTTTTTGTACGAAGTGGAGACAAGTACCTTGGAGCAGCGGATTGCAGACCTCATCGCCGGCCGGTATTTCATGGAGGAGCGCATGATGCTTCAGGCTGATTTGTGCTACGAAGACGGCACATGTCAGCATCTGCCGCCGGCGCTGAACGATATTGTCATCGGCCACGGCAACGTAGGCAAGCTGATCCGCGTCGACATGAGCATTAACGGGCAGTTTATCCAGCAGTTTCCCGGCGACGGCCTCGTCGTGTCGACGGCGACGGGCAGCACGGGCTATACCTTTTCCAGCGGCGGCCCCATCGTCTCCCCCCAGGTCAAGTGCATCATGGTGACGCCCATCTGCCCGCACCTGCTGCTGAAAGTGCCGCTGGTGCTAAGCGACAGGGACGAGCTCAGCTTTACCGTCGACAACAGCCGCAACAGCGTCCGCATTTCCGTCGACGGCATGATGGACCAGGAGCTGCTGCGCTCCGCTGTGCTTCACGTCAAAAAATCCGATGACGTGCTGAACATCGTGCGGTTTAACCAAAGCTATTTTTACGGCAATTTGTTTAAAAAGATGATGGGAAATGAGTAAATGAAAGTATATCCGTTTAAAAATGTCGTAGCTATGTCCCACATGCTGCTGCAGCCCTACGTGTCGGAGGCGCAGGTCCTCGTCGATATGACCTGCGGCAACGGGCACGACACGGCTTTTTTGGCCTCTTTGATGAAGGACGACGCCGTCTTGTATGCCTTTGATATCCAGGACTGCGCTGTCGCCAGGACGAAAGAGCGGCTGGACAGCCTGGGCTTGTCCCATAAGACCGTCGTATATCGTCAGGGGTCTCACGACGACTTGGTCGGGCACATTGCCGAGCCCATTGATATCGCCGTGTTTAACCTGGGATATTTGCCTTCGGGGGACCATGGGATTCATACGAAAAGTGAAACGACGATAAAAGCTATAAAAATATGCTTGCATAAAATTGCGATAAATGGGATAATTATGATAGCGGCCTATCCCGGCACCGAGGCCGGGGCTCAGGAGGAAAAGGCTCTTCGCCGTTTTCTCCAATCCGTGCCGCAGCGGGAATTTGACGTGTCCCTGTGGCAGCCAATCAACCAAATACATTGTCCGCCTGTTTTATATATTGTACAGAAAAGAGGGTAAGCTAACATGAAACGATTTCGCTATACGAAGATAAAGGAAATAGTGCAGTCCCGTCCGATTGAAACGCAGGAAGAGCTGGCAAAAGCCCTGCAGGAAGAAGGGATTGAGGTCACGCAGGCGACGGTGTCGCGCGATATTAAAGAACTCATGCTCATCAAGGTTCCGACCAGTGACGGCCATTATCGGTACGCCCTGTCGCCGGAACAGAACATGCTCATGTCCAAAAACCGCATGGCCCGCCTGTTCCAGGATTCTATCGTCCGCGTCGACTCGGCCTTTAACCAAATCGTCGTTCATACGCTGCCGGGCTCGGCCAGCATGGTGGCTTCGGCTATCGACCACGCGAAATGGGAAAGCATTATCGGGACCTTAGCCGGCGACGATACGATTCTCATCATTACGAACAACGCGGAAACGGTGCCGCAGCTGGTAAAATTAATCGTGTCGCTGATGAAAGAATGAGGCGCTTATGCTGCAATCGCTGCACATACATAATTTTGCGTTAATAGAAGATCTGCAGTTTTCTTTCGGCGAGGGCATTACGATTTTTACCGGCGAAACCGGCGCCGGCAAATCTATTCTTCTCGATGCAATCGGCATGTTGGCGGGAAAACGCGCTTCAGCATCGTTCGTGCGGCAGGGCACGGACGCCTTTCGTGTTGAAGGCGCGTTCTTTTTTTCTGTAATAGACGAACATTTGGCCCATCTGCTGGAAGAAAACCACATCGAGTGCGACGATGGCCAGCTTGTCATCTGTCGGCAGTTTTACCGCAGCGGCAGGGGTACGACGCTGGTGAACGGCACGCTGGTGCCGACTGCCGTCGTCAAGCGCATTGGCGAATACCTTCTCGACATACACGGCCAGTTCGACAACCGCCTCATCTTTGACCCGGCCTACCACGTCGGCATACTGGATTCGCTGACGCCGGAGCTGCAGCAGGAGCGGCGCCGGTATGACGAAATGTACGGCGCGTGGCGTTCCCTGTGCCAGCAGGCGCGGAAGCTGCAGCACGACGAAGGCGAAAAGGCGCGCATGACCAGCATTCTCGATTTTCAAATCAAGGAAATTGAAAGCGCCCAGCTGCAAATCGGCGAGGACGACGAGCTGGAAAAGAAGGTGCGCGCCGCGTCTCATGCCGAGCATATTAAAGACAACTTGAAGGAAGCTGTATTTTGCCTGGAAGGGGGCGAACGGCAGAAGGGTATCGTCGAACAGCTGGAGACGATACATCGCTGCCTGGAAAAGGCCTCCGCCTACGATACGGCCTTTGACGACCTGGCGTCTAAGGTGGAAACGCTGTCCTATGAGGTAGAAGACGTGCACGACGGCCTGATGCGGTATGCCGATTCCTTTGAATTTGACGAACGGGCTCTCGACGCTATGCAGTCCCGCTTGGCGGCAATCGACAAGCTCAAGCGGAAATACGGCCTTACGATTGAAGAAATACTGGCCTTTTTGGCCAAAGCCAAGGGCGAATACGAACGGCTCGACCAATCGGAAAGCCTGCTGGCGGAGCTTCAGGCTAAAATCAAGCGGCAGGAACAGGGCCTGCGGCGACAGGCCGAACGGCTGCTTTTGCTGCGGCGGGAAGCGGACGCCTCCTTTCGTCAGGCCATGGAAGAGACCCTTCATCAATTAGGCATGCCGAACAGCCGCATCGCCTTTCACATCGAGCCTATGGAAAAAATTCTTCCTGACGGGGCGGCTTCCATCGAATTATATTTCTCGGCCAATACGGGCGAAGCCATGCAGCCTCTGGCGAAAATCGCCTCGGGCGGCGAAATTTCCCGTATTGCCCTAGCCCTGAAGTCGAGCGCGGCCTCGGCCGGCGGGCAGACGATGATCTTCGATGAAATCGACGTCGGCATCAGCGGGCAGACGGGATTGAAGGTAGCCGAGCACATCCGGCGGCTGGGACGAGACAATCAGGTCTTGTGCATTACCCACCTGCCCCAGACGGCGGCCATAGCCGATCACCATTACTTCATCTATAAAAGGGAAGCCGATGGTCGGACCGTTTCGCAAGTTCGCCCGTTGTCGGCAGAAGACCACGTCTTGGAAATCGCCCGCATGTTTGCCGGCGACGACGCGACGGAGGCCAGCATCGAGGCGGCCAAGCAAATCGTGCGTCAAGTGCGGGACGACAAGATTTAAAGTGATTCTATTGACGAATTTGCATAATAGGTATATATTAATGGTAATCTTTAATTAAGTAAAATTAGGATGGTGAACAAACATGATTCGCGTATTGGTAAACGGCGCGGACGGCCGCATGGGAAGCCAGGTCGTCAAAGCCGTATATGAAGATAAGGATTTAGAATTTGTCGGCGGCGTCAGCGTGACGAATATCGGCAAAGACGCCGGCGAACTGGCTGGCGTCGGCGCGCTGGGAATCGCTATCCGCGAAGGCTTAGGCCAGGCCCTGGACGACATTAAGCCCGACGTCGTCGTAGATTTTACGACACCTAAGGTTATCTTTGAAAACGCCAAGACATGCATTGAACACGGCGTCAATATGGTCGTCGGCACGACGGGCCTGACGGCAGAACAGCGCGGCGAATTGGCCGCCTTGGCAGAACAGCGCAAGACGAGCATTTTCATTGCGCCGAACTTTTCTATCGGCGCCGTTTTGATGATGAAGCTGTCGGAAGAAGTGGCTCCTTATTTGCCGGATGTAGAAATCATCGAACTTCACCATAATAATAAGCTGGACGCTCCATCCGGCACGGCCATCATGACGGCTAATAAAATCGACGCGGCCCGTAAGGCTGCCAATGCCCAGCAGGCTCCGGATAAGACGCATGAAAGCCTGGACGGCGCCCGCGGCGCAAAAGTGGACGACATTCCCATTCACAGCGTCCGCCTTCCCGGTTACGTAGCCCATCAGCAGGTGCTGTTCGGCGGCTACGGCGAGCTGCTGACGATCCGTCACGATTCTATCGACCGCAAATCGTTCATGCCCGGAGTCATTTTGGCTGTAAAGAAAGTAAGCTCTCGGCCGGGCCTGACCTTTGGCTTGGAAAATTATTTATAAGACGTAAGATGTTGGAGGGGTTTTTAGTATGGCAAAAGAACCGGTAGTAGCGATTTTAGGCGCCACAGGTGCAGTTGGACAAGAATTTATCCGCCTGATTGAAGAACGAAACTTTCCGTACAGCAAGCTGAAGCTGCTGGCGTCGGCCCGTTCGGCAGGCAAGACGATGACCGTCAACGGTCAGGAATACACGATAGAAGAAGCGAAGCCCGAATCTTTCGACGGCGTAGATATCGGCTTGTTTGCCGGTGGTTCTATCAGCAAGACCCTAGGGCCTGAAGCTGCTAAACGGGGCTGTATCGTCATCGATAATTCCAGCACGTTCCGCATGGATCCGGACGTGCCCCTCGTCGTTCCTGAAGTCAATCCGGAAGACATTGCTTGGCATAAGGGCATCATAGCCAATCCGAATTGCTCGACGATTATCATGCTCATGGCTTTGAAGCCAATTCACGACTTGTCGCCGATCAAAAAGATTATCGTCAGCACCTATCAGGCCGTGTCCGGCGCCGGCAAAGAAGGCATCGACGAGCTGCAGGAAGAAACGCAGGCCTACCTCAAGGGCGAAGCCATGAACCCGCAGATCCTGCCGAGCAAGAGTTTGCCGAAGCACTATCCCATCGCATTTAACCTGATTCCGCAGATTGATAAATTCATGGAAAACGATTATACGAAGGAAGAAATGAAGATGGTCAATGAAACCCATAAGATGCTTCACGACGATACCATCGCCATTACGGCGACGACCGTCCGCGTTCCCGTTTTCCGCAGCCATGCCGAATCCATTTACGTAGAAACGCAGGATGAATTGACTGTCGACGCGATCCGCAAGGCCATCGACGCCTTCCCGGGCGCGCAGGTACAGGACAATCCGGCCGAAATGGAATATCCCATGCCCATGTATACGTCGGAACAATACGACTGCTACGTAGGCCGCATCCGCAAGGACCTGTACAATCCCAAAGCCGTCAACTTGTGGGTATCGGGCGACCAAATCCGCAAGGGCGCCGCACTGAACGCCCTGCAGATCGCCGAATACATGCTGGCTCATGATATGGTAAAGTAGAGAGGAGCGAATTGGTATGTTAACATTTGGCAACGTTATCACGGCTATGATTACGCCGTTTTATGAAGACGGGTCCGTCAATTACGAAGGCGCCGTCAAATTAGCGCAGTATTACTGCGAAAACGGCTCCGACGGCATTCTCGTAGCCGGTACGACCGGCGAAGGCGCTACGATGACGGAAGAGGAAAAATTAAAGCTCTTTACGGACATCTCTGCCGCCGTAGGCGATAAAGTGATGGTCATGGCCAACGTAGGCACGAACAATACGGCGCAGACGATCGAATTCATGAAAAAAGCGGAAAAGACGGGAGTAGACTGCTTCCTGGCCATCGTTCCCTATTACAACAAGCCGAATCAGGACGGCTGCTACGCCCACTTTGCGGCCCTTGCGAAGGCGACGGATATGCCGATTCTGATCTACAATGTACCGGGCCGTACAGGCGGCAAGATTGAAGCGGCTACGGTCGTCAAGCTGGCCCATGACTTCAAGAATATCGTCGGCATCAAGGAAGCCAGCGGCGATTTGAACGCAGCTACGACGATTGCCCGCGATACAGACGACGATTTCTACGTATACAGCGGCGAAGATAATCTGACCCTGCCAATTTTGTCCGTCGGCGGCTGCGGCGTTATCAGCGTTGCGTCCCATATCATCGGCAAGGAGATGAACGAAATGGTTCAGGCCTATAAAGACGGCGACATCAAAAAGGCCATGGAACTGCATCAGAAATACCTGCCGGTTATGACGGGTATCTTCTGCACCGTAAACCCGACGCCGATCAAGGCCTGCTGCAACATGCTCGGCCTGCCGGCCGGCGCATTCCGCCTGCCTATGGTAGACGCCAGCCCGAAGGTAAAAGAATTCTTAACGCAGATGATGAAGGATGCCGGCGTCATGTAACTGGAAATCATCAATACGATGGAGCAAATGGGGAAGGAGCGCCGCTCTTTCCCCATTTTATATAAAAAACGTATGGTTAATTGTAAAATGAATTTGAACAGGTAATCAAAAAAACAAAAATCCATAGTGAAGCTTCATGTTAAAATGGTTTTGCGAGAAATCATCAACAAAGGAGCAATCACTATGGATCACATCCATTCTAACACAATTGAGGACGTACGTACACCCGGCCGCCATCTTTCTTTGGAGGAACGTGGCATGATTCAGGCCCTGCATCGCCAGGGGCTTTCCCTTCGCAACATCGCTGCTGCAGTAGGATGTGCTCATACGACTGTTTTCTATGAACTTCGGCGTGGAACGCCGGATCGGAAAAGCAAGCACGGTCGTGCCCCTCAGTATATGGCAAAGCGCGGTCAGAAGGCTTATGCAGAGAATCGCAAGAACTCCAGGAAGCCTTGTAAAATCGATCATGACGACTGCGAGCTGTTTATCCAATGGATGGTGGAACGAGTCCGCCAGGAACGCTGGTCACTGGATGCCTGCGTTGGCTATGCTAGGCGAAATAAGCTATTTACTCCGGAACAGATTCCCTGTACCAAGACGCTCTACAACATGCTTTGGGCTAACAAACTTCCACTGTCACTCTTCGAGGTACCGCAGGTCTTGAAGCACAAACGCCGCCGCAAATGGGTGCGTAAGAACAAACGTATGAAGGGCCGCTCCATTGAGGAACGTCCTGCCGTCGTCGATGATGGTACCGAGATGGGCCACTGGGAAGTGGATACGGTCGTTGGTCGGCGCGCAGGTCGTGAAGCAGTAGTCTTCACCGCTGTTGAAAAGGTTACGCGCAACTACATCGCTATCCGAATTCCTGGACGTACCTGCGCCGGCGTTGAAGCTGCTCTTGCACAGTTGCAGGAGCGATATGGCGCAGAGTACTTCAGCCAGATCTTTAAGACGATGACGGCCGATAACGGTCCAGAGTTTGAGAACTTATCGCAGTTCGAGAGCCTCGGTACTAAGATATACTTTACACATCCGTACAGCTCATGGGAGCGGGCTCAGAACGAACGCCACAATGGCCTGCTGAGGGATTTCATCCCAAAGGGCATGTCCATGGAGCGGTTCTCTGATGAGGATATCCTGAACATGGCAGATACGCTGAACCAGCGCCCACGGCGTGTTTTGGGCTACCATACGCCGTCAGAGCTATTTGATGCATTCCTCGATGAAGTTTATGCTAGTGAGTGTGTTTCCTGATTATGGTTGTTCAAATTCAACTTGCAATTTACCATAAAAAACGTATTGACAAATAATAAAAAATTTACTATACTATATAAGTCGTTAAGATATGACTCGGTAGCTCAGCTGGATAGAGTGACTGACTACGAATCAGTAGGTCTAGGGTTCGAATCCCTACCGGGTCACCACAGAACAGCTCATGCATTTTGCATGAGCTGTTTTTTTGTGCGCAGTATAAACGATTAGCATATGGTCATGAAGGATTGGATGGACTGTACGGTAATTTCTATCCCCATAGGGGGCTTAAAAGGCCATATATATTTTTGTATAATAAAATTACTTTAAATTACGATGTATAGAAAGGCTAGGCAGATGGAAGAGATTAAACGTGAAATGATAGCGTATTGGTCGCAGCGGGTCGACGAGTTTTCGGCGCAGCGGTGCCGGGAGTTTCAAAGCCCGAAGCGGCGGCTGTGGATAGAGGAGTTTCAGCGGTATTTTTCAATGGACGCGCCGCTGCGCATCTTAGACGTCGGCACGGGCACAGGATTTTTTGCTAATATCCTGGCCCTGGAAGGGCACGACGTCGTCGGCATCGATCTGACGGAGCACATGATCGCCGAAGCGAAGCGGAAAGCGGCGCTATATCATGTGCCGTCGGCGTTTTACGTCATGGATGCGGAACGGCCCGAGTTTCCCGACGCTTCTTTTGACGTCGTCATTTCGCGCAATCTGACCTGGGCTCTTCCGAATTTGGGCAAGGCCTATAGGGCGTGGCGGCGCGTGCTGAAGGACGGCGGCCTGCTGCTGAATTTTGATGCCGATTATTGCCATGAAAGGGCGGATATGCCGCTGCCGGCTGCCCACGCGCACCAACGGATTGCGCCGTCGCTGCTGGCTGACTATGAACGGATGAAGACGGTCCTGCGCAGGCCGGAGCTGCGTCCGCAGCGGGATTGCGAGTTATTGGCCGAGGCGGGATTCCGCGATGTCCGCGTGGATCTGTCCGTTTGGAAGCGCATATATCATGACGTAGACGAATTTTATAATCCTACGCCCATATTCTGTATTGCGGCGTATGTTTGACGAGGGATGACTATGGCGGCTTATGAAAGCTATGAACAAGAAAATATGGCCTATTGGACAAACCGCGCGCCGGGATATTCGGCAGTCCATCAAAACGAGCTGAGCTCAAGCCAGCGGGACGTCTGGAGACGGACGCTGCTGCAGCACATAGACGCGGCCTGCGGTAAAGAGAGTGCTTCATCAATCCGCGTGCTGGACGTCGGCACGGGGCCGGGATTTTTCGCCATTCTGCTGGCTGAACGGGGCTATGAGGTGACGGCCGTCGACTATACAGCGTCTATGCTGGAAGAAGCGAGATACAATGCCGGACGGCTCGGCCGGTCTATACGGTTTTGCCGCATGAACGCGGAGCAGCTGGCCTTTGCCGACGGGTATTTCGACGTCGTCGTCACGCGGAACCTGACGTGGAACCTTCCGCACCCTGACAAGGCCTATGGCGAGTGGCGGCGCGTCCTGAAACGAGGCGGCCTGCTGCTGAACTTCGACGCCAATTGGTATCGGTATTTATACGATGAGGAAGCGCGGCGGGGATATATGGAAGACAGGGAGCATATCCGCCGGAGCGGCGTTGCCGACGAGACGGACGGGACAGATATACCGGCTATGGAAGCAATCGCCGGCAAAGCGCCCTTGTCGGGATGCGTGCGCCCGCAGTGGGATTTAGATATTCTGCGGCGCTTGGGGATGGACGCCGTCGCCGACGAGGATATATGGAAGACGGTATGGACGCGGGAAGAACGCATCAATAACGGCTCGACGCCCATGTTTATGATAAAGGCTGTGAAGCGGTTATGACGATGTATGTGATAAAACGGCTTCTGCAGCTGATTCCGATTTTGTTGGGAATTACCTTTCTGTCCTTTGCCATGATGCATATTGCCGGCAGCGATGCAGTCGTTCAAAAATATGACCGGGCAGGCATAGCTGTCGCTGCGGAAGTCGTCGCGGCTGAACGGGCGCAGCTGGGCTTGGACCGGCCGTTTCTGACGCAATATATCGTTTGGCTGGGAAATCTGCTGCACGGCAATATGGGTGTCAGCTTCATGACAGGGCGCGACGTTTTTGCTACCTTCATGGATAAATTGCCGGCGACGCTGCTCCTCACGGCGTCGTCCGTCTTGGTGACAATCGCCGTTTCTGTCCCGCTGGGCATTGCGGCAGCAGTCCGGCGCAACTCGCCTGTAGATTACGTCATCCGCTTTTTCAGTTTTTGCGGCAACAGCATGCCTAATTTTTTTCTGGCCTTGGTGCTGCTGTATCTGTTTGCCGTCCAGATTCCCCTGTTCTCAGTCCTTTCCTCGGGGGAAGGCTTGGAGCATCTGGCGCTGCCGACGGCGACGCTGGCTATTGCGATGTCCGCCAAGTATTTGCGGCAAGTGCGGGCGGCCGTGCTGGAAGAAATGGGCAAGGACTATGTGCTGGGTGCGAAATCGAGAGGCATTCCCTTTTCCTGGACGCTGCGGTGCAGTATCCTGCGGGCTTCCTTTGGCACGATCCTGACGCTGCTGGCTCTTTCCATCGGCAGCCTGCTGGGCGGGACGGCCATTGTAGAATCTATTTTCATGTGGGACGGCGTGGGAAAGCTGGCCGTCGACGCGATTCACGGCCGGGATTATCCTATGATTCAGGCCTATGTCGTATGGATGGCCTTCATATACGTCGTCGTCAACTTGCTGACTGATATCGTCTATCGGATAGCGGACCCGCAGATTGGCTGGAAAGAGGGACGTCGTCGATGATATCAGAAGCTCTCGTTTCTCGCAAGGCGCCGAAGCAGCGCCTTGTCTTGTTTTCACTCTGCGCCGCCGCATTGCTGTGCGTCGCGGCCTTCGGCGCGCATCTATGCCCTTACGACCCGTATGCCCAGCAGTATGACGCGGTTCTTCAGGCGCCGAGTTGGGACCACTGGCTGGGGACCGACCGGTACGGCCGCGATATGCTGTCCCGGATTCTCGCCGGCGCGCAGCTCAGCATTTTTTCGGCCTTGGCTCTCGTCGCCATGATTGCTTTTATCGGCACGGGTATCGGACTGCTGTGCGGATATTACAGCGGGAAGGCGGACGCCCTGTGCATGCGCCTGGCCGACGTCTGCCTGGCCTTTCCCAGCTTAATTTTTGCCATGGCTATAGCGGCTGTTTTGAACGGCGGGATCCACAATGCCGTCGTCGCCTTAGGAGCCGTCAGTTGGCCTAAGTACGCCCGCTTGGTCCGAAGCCGGACCTTGGCATTGAAAGAGCAGAAGTTCATTTTAGCGGCTCAGATGGCCGGTTCTCTGCCGCGGCAGATCCTGATCCGCCATATATTGCCGAACTGCCTAGGAACAATCGTCGTGACGGCGGCTTTGGACATCGGTACGATGATGATGGAGCTGGCGGCCCTGTCCTTTTTGGGATTAGGTGCCAAGCCGCCGGCCGCCGAATGGGGCAGCATGATGAGTACGGGACGAAGCATGCTGCAGACCTATCCCTGGGTCGTCCTGTCTCCCGGAGCGGCTATTTTTCTTTCCGTAGCTATATTGAATCTATGGGGCGATGCGCTGCGCGATTATATAGACCCGAAAGAGCGGGGACGGTAATGGGGAGGTTTGCGAGGATGAATAAAAAACGGTTTATAGCGTGGATTGCAGCGGCGCTCCTGCTGCTGACGGCGGCCGGCTGCGGCGGTACGGAAGAGGCGAACCATTCCGCCGCTGGCAAAACCTTTGTCATGGGCGATACGACCTTTAACCCTGAAAACAACGAGCCCGACATCAATCCGCACAACGACAACAGCGGCTGGGCCTGTATCCGCTACGGCGTAGGGGAGACGCTGTTCCGATACTCCGATACGATGGAAATTGAGCCGTGGCTGGCAGAAAGCTATGAGCCTGTCGACGACGTGACGTGGCGGATTGTCCTGCGCAGGAATGTGACCTTTACCAGCGGCCGGCCCGTAGACGCCCAGGCCGTCAAGGAATGTCTGGAGCATTTGGTTGCCGTCCATAAGCGGGCGGCCGGCGATTTGCATATTGCCTCGATGGAAGCGGACGGACAGGTGCTGACGATTCGGACGACGGTTCCCGTGCCGGCCCTGCCCAATTATCTGTCCGACCCATACGGCTGCATCATCGACATGCAGGCCGGCATCACCAGCGACGGCATGGTGACGGCGACGGGGCCGTATAAGGCCGTGTCCCTCGTGTCCGGAGACCACGTCGACCTCGTAAAAAATGATGCCTATTGGAACGGCGAGCCCAAGCTGGATTCGATTACGATACGGACTATTTCCGACGGCGATACGCTGACTATGGCCCTGCAGTCCGGAGAAATCGACGCGGCCTACGGCATGCCCTATGCCAGCTATCCCCTGTTTCAAAACGACGAGTACACGATCAGCAGCGCGGCTACAAGTCGCACCTTCTTTGTCTGGATGAATTTCGACAGCCCTCTGATGCAGGAGGAAGCTGTCCGCAAAGCGATTTCCATGGCCATTGACAAGCAGGGCTTTGTCGACGCCTTGCTCCATGGAAACGGCTACCCTGCCGCCGGCCCCTTTCCCGGTACGTTTGCCTTCGGCGGCGATGCGGCGAAGGCCGAGCCCTATGACTTAGAAGGGGCCCGGCGCGTATTGGACGACGCCGGCTGGAAGGATGAAGACGGCGACAGCGTTCGGGAAAAGGACGGACGCAGATTAGCCTTACGCTGGCTTACCTATCCGAGCCGTCAGGAACTGCCGTTGCTGGCCGAGTCGGCTCAGGCGACGCTGAAGCAGATTGGCGTCGCCGTGGATATACAGTGTACGGCTGACCACAACCGCGTGAAAAAGGACCGCTCTGCCTGGGACGTCTATGCCAGCGCGATGGTGACGGCTCCGTCGGGAGACCCGCAGTATTTCTTCACCTACTGCTGCCTCGACGGGTCGGACAGCAATACAGGCCGGTATCACAGCGACGCCCTGGAAGAATTAGCCCGGAAGATGGAAGGGACCTTTGACCCCGATGAACGGGGCGCGCTGGCCGCGCAGATGGCGCAGACTATTCTGGACGACCACGCCTATGTATTTTGCTCCCATTTGAAGATGAGCATGATCGCCAGGAAGGGCGTCGTCGGCCTTGCGGCTCATCCCTGCGATTTTTATGAAATTACGGCGGATTTAGATAAGACGTGAGGATAATGGACATGAAAGAGGCGGTCATCGCCTATGACAACGTAGACATCTGCTATGACGGGCGGACAGTCGTGCGGCAGGCGACGTTTTCGCTGCAGCCGGGAGAGATATTGGGGATTGTCGGCGAGTCCGGAAGCGGCAAGAGCACCCTCCTGCAAAGCGCTATGAATCTCTTAGGCCCGGGAGGCGCCGTGACGCAGGGACATATTTGGTTTCAAGGACAGGATATACTGGCGTTATCGGACGAAGGGATGCAGCGTCTTTGCGGTGCACAGATGGCCATGGTCTTTCAGGATGCCGCGGCGTCGCTGTGTCCGGTGCGGACCATAGGCAGTCAAATCTGCGAGGCTGCGGCGGCCCATTTGGATATGGGGAAGGAAGAGGTCCGGCGGCAGACTTTGGAGCTTTTCGCGCGCTTGGGATTTTCAGACGGCCGGCGCGTATGGGAAAGCTATCCTTTTGAGCTGTCAGGAGGCATGAATCAGCGCGCGGCCTTAGTCTTGGTCATGCTGCTGAAGCCGGCCCTGCTGCTGGCCGACGAGCCGACGAGCGCTCTCGACGTCTGCGCGCAGAAGCAGGTACTGGATGAGCTGCTGTATTTGCGGGATCAGTACGGTACGGCGATTATGCTGGTCACGCACGACATGGGCGTCGTCTCCCGCGTAGCCGATTACGTGCTGGTCGTAAAGGACGGTCAGATAATAGAATACGGACCGGCGAAAGACGTGCTGGCCTCGCCGGCCCAGGCGTATACGAAGGAGCTGCTGGCTGCCGTGCCGAAGCTGCGGAGGGACAGACGATGACTGTTTTGGAACTGCAAGAAGTGACGAAAGTATTTTCAGGAAGAAAGGGCGCTCAGGTCAGGGCGTTGGATAGGGTTAGTTTTTGCATAGAAGAAGGCGAAAGCGTCGGCCTGATCGGTTCGTCCGGGTCGGGAAAGAGCACCGTCGCCAATGCGGTATGCCGCTTTATCGACGTGACGTCAGGACGTATTTTGCTGAGAGGCTGCGATATTACAGAGGCCAGGGGAAAGGCCCTGCGGCAGGTGTATAAAGAAGTGCAAATGGTATTTCAGTCGCCTCGGTCGTCCTTTGACCCGCGGCGGACACTGGGAGACGGCGTCGGAGAATGTCTTAAGAACGGCGGCGTCGGCAAAGCCGAACGGCGGGAACGGGTAAGAGCGCTGCTGGAACGGTGCGGATTGCCTGCTGCCGCCGCCGATTGGTATCCTCATGAGGTCAGCGGCGGCCAATGCCAGCGGGCGGCCATCGCCCGCGCCTTGGCGGCACAGCCGCGGCTGCTTGTTTGCGACGAAGCGACGAGCGCCTTGGACGTCATGGCCCAGCGGCAGATTCTTGAACTGCTGCTGGAGCTAAAGGCCGAGGGGCGTCTCCAGCTCCTGTTTATTACGCACAATTTGGCCGTAGCGCAGCAGTGCTGCGACCGGCTTATCGTCATGGACAAGGGCCGGATTGTAGAAGAAGGACGGATGGACGACGTCGTTTGCCGTCCTCAAAGCGAATACACGAGGCGCCTTATCGAGGCCGTCCTATACTGACGAAAAAGGGCTCCTCCATAGCCTGCATGGGACTAGGGAGGAGCCTTTTTCGTATGATTGTATTTATTTTTTCAAATTAGGCGTGCAGTCGACGATAATGCTGTCATATTCTTTGCCGTTTTTATTTTTCATGACCGTATAGGTTCCCTTCGTGTCGGGGATCGCTTTTTCCAGCATGTCGCTGTGCCATTTTTCTACGATCATGGTCATGCCGCCCGTTTGCTGGCTGTTTTCCGACTGCTTCTTGCCGTCGCGGGGAAGGAGCGTATCCGTCGCCGGTTCTTTGCCGTCTTTAGCCGGCAAGGTAATGGTAACGGCCCGGTCCTTTTCAAATACGACTTCGTAGAGGCCGCCCTTGTATACTTTCAGCGTATCGCCTTGCGCGTAGGGATGGCCGAATTCGGCTTCCCAATCCTGGGCCGTATCGCCGAGGCCGGCGACTTCGCCGATCGTGGCTTTTTCAGCTTTGCCCTTATCGACCTGCTGTTCCTGCGTGGTCTGGGCCTTATTGGCGTCCTGCGTGTCTGCCGGGGAACAGCCGGCGCTGACGAACAGCGTCAGAATGGCCAGGACGACGGCTAATTGTTTTTTCATATCAAGTACCTCCTTACTGTATGTTACCGCCGGCGGCGGTTGTCTCCGCCCTTATGCAGCGTTTTGTGGCGCTTGCTTTTCGTAGGCTGGTACGTGCTGGCCGGCAGCTTGTCCTTGTATACCTTTTTCTTTTTGGGAGGCTGCGCGCTGGCCTTGACTTTGATTTTGCCGCTCGTCGTATATTTGGTAATCGTGGCGTGAATGCTGTGTTCGATGCGGCGAACCCAGTCTTCGTCAGAGCCGGTGGCGAACATGACGGACAAGCCTTCGTTGCCGGCCCGGCCTGTCCGGCCGATGCGGTGGATATAATAATCTACGTCGCGGGGGACGTCGTAGTTGAATACGTGCGTAATGCCTTCGATGTCGATGCCGCGGGCGGCGATATCCGTCGCGACGAGAATCTGCGTCTTAGCCCGGGCGAAATCGCGCAGCACCTGGGTGCGGCGGCCTTGGGACATGTCGCCGTGGAGTTCGCCGATATTGAAGCCGGCGGCGATGAGCTGACCGGCCAGCTGGGCTGTCCGCTCTTTAGTATTGCAGAATACGACGGCCAGGTAGGGATTCATTTCCTGCAGCATCTGGCACAGCATGCCGAATTTTTTGTCCTCGCTGGTCATGTAGATGCGCTGTTCAATTTGCTCCAGAGCGATGGTTTCGCCTTCTAATACGCGGAGCGACAGGGGATTCTGCATGTGTTTTTTAGCCAGACCCCTGATTTTGTCCGGTATGGTGGCGGAGAAAAACAGGAGCTGACGGCGCTTGGGCGTCATGCTGATGAGGATGTCGACGTCTTCTAAAAATCCCGACTGCAGCATTTGGTCCGCTTCGTCGACGACGACCCGGCCGACGCCGCTTAAATCGAGGGAATTGCGGCGGCAATGGTCCAGGAGGCGGCCCGGCGTGCCGATGATGACATGGGGATGGCGGTGCAGCTTCTGCAGCTGGTTTTCGATCGTCTTGCCGCCGATGAGGCTGAGGACGTCGACGCCGAGAGCCGGGGCTAGGGCGTCGGCTACTTCGGCAATCTGCCGGGCCAGCTCGCGCGTCGGCGCGATGATAAGGACCTGCTCCATATGGACGTTCGGCTTGACCTGCTGCAATGACGGCAGGAGGAAGGCGTAGGTTTTGCCCGTGCCGGTCTGGGCCTGGGCCAGTATGTCGCGCCCTTTAAATACAGGCGGGATCGCCTGTTCCTGTATGGCCGTGGCCTCACGGATGCCCTGCTTGCGCAGCAGTTCGCAAAGCTCCGGCGTAATGCCTAAGGATTGGAATGTTTTGGACATGATCGTGTAAATACCTTTCTATGTAAATATTTGCGTAATTATTATCTATTGTACACAAGAGCCGTCTTTTTCGCAATAGAAGATTGCGCCGGCCGGCCATAACGACTACCCATGTATGCCCTGTATGTGGTATACTTAATTATTAAGCAAGAGAGTTCCTGTAATGGAGGTACAGAAAAGAAATGAGTGGCTGTTGCGATGTAATTCGTCAGTGCGTGTTCATGTGTTTTTTTATTATCCCGATTCCCATCGGGGCGTATACGATACATAACGGCTCCAGCGCCGTCGTGGCCCTGGTGAGCTATACGGTCTTGTCCTTCCTGGTTCCCTGGGCTTATTTAGGCAGCGCCGAAGCGCGGTTCGGCCCGGAACAGCGGAAGATAAGCCGGGCTGCCTTTGTCGTCATGTGGCTGGCTGTCGCCGCGGCCTTTGCCGTTTTCAGCGCCTGTATGGGCGATATCTGGAAATCGTCGTCCTTTTGGGAATGGCCGACTGTTGGACGGGATATCGTATTCATCGTCGGCATGTACGGAAAGGTATGCGTCACGCTGCTGCTGGCCTATGGCCTGGCCTGCCTGACCGGGTCGGATACGGCGAAGGGAGGGAGCCTATGACGGCGTCTGTGACAGATCGCGTGCGGGCTGTTCTGCGGCTGGCTCTTTGGACAGTCCCCATTCCCTTCGGCGCCTTTGCGTCCGATAAGGGCCTGTTCGTATCCCTGTCGGTCCTGGTGTTCATTTTGGCTTCGCTGAGCCTGCCCATTACGGTGCGCCGCCGCCAGATGAAGGGGACGGGAACGTCGCAATATGCGTCCGTAGGTGCAATACTATACGGCGGCATCGTCGCCCTGTGCGTTGCCGTCGCCATTCTCAACGGCCTCATGGCGTATCCGTTTTGGCAGGAATACGCCTTGCGGGTCGCCTCCTTTTTCGCATGGATGGTGGGGACCCTGACGCTGCAGTCTCTGGCTGCCTGGGGCGTGGATTGGTGGCTGAAGCGCCGCCGGGTCTACTGGTTTTCCGAATTTCTGGATACGATTTTATATAGCCTGCCTCTGCCTTGCGCTGTCATGGGCATGCTCCTGTTTCCGTCTGTCGGCGACGGCGAAGTAACGACCAGCCTGGTCGTCGGCGTGATGGGCATCATGGGCTTTGGATTTATCGCTATGGGCATATGCGTCATCGCCGTGTTCGCCTTTTATTTTTTTCCGTCAAAGGGCCTGCCGGGAAAGGAACGGATTATTCAGTGCTTGCGCATCGTCGTGATGACGGCTGTCTGGCTGGGATCGAATTCGATCATCTTCGACAGCCGCCTGCAAATTTTCAGCTCCCTTATTTTCCAATGCATGCCTGTCGTGCAAAATAATTTTCTCGTATTCATTACGCCGTTTGTCGTAGAAAGCTGTTTGGTCGTCGCCTCTGTCGCCGTTGGAAACGTGTTCGTCATGGCTGTGTATAAATTCATAAAGTAATTACGACTGATATAAAAAGAGCCGATCCGCAAGGATCGGCTCTTTTGCACGTGTTTATTTATTTTGCAGCGGCAAGGGCTGTTTCAGGATATTGAAACGGACCATGTAAATCATCCAGCCGATGAAGGCTGCCAGACAGCCGCTGAAGAAGGTTACAGCGTCTGTCGTCGTCAGGGCGTAAATGCAGTAAATAATAGATACGCCGGACAGGAAAATAGACGTATTTCTGTTGCAGACGGCATTGGAAATCTGTTCTTTTTCCAAGATAGATTTCAATGCGAAAGCGCAGAAGATGTAAGGAATAACGTTTGTCACGACGGCCAGGTTTGCCAGGAGCTCGAACTGTTTGGCCAGCGTCGGGCTGATGGTCATCAGGGCCAGGCAGCTTTGCATAGCCAGGATGAGGATCATGCCTTTGACCGGAACGTCGGCGTTGGTGACCTTGGCGAATACCTTCGGGAACAAGCCCCGCTGGGCGCTGGTCTTAAAGACGCGGGCCAGGGTAAACTGCCACGACAGGAGCGAGCCGGCGCAGGAGAAGACCATCAGGCCCATGACGACCTTGCCGGCCGTAGAGCCGAGCATGTACGAAAAGGCCAGGCCGAAGGGGGCGCTGGAGCTCAGGATTTCCGCATTGGGAACGATGCCGGCAATGACGTTCGTCGAGGCGACATAGATAAACGCTACGCCCAAGGTGCTGACGAAGGTTGCGATGGGAACGGAACGCTGCGGATTTTCTACGGCGTCCATGTTGACGGCAGCCGATTCCAGACCCAGGAAAGACCAGAGGGTCAGGGCAATGGAATTGCCGACGGCGTCGATGAACCCAACGTCGTTCGGATTCCACGAAGAAATCCACGTAGACGGTTCAAACCAGTACCAACCGATGAGCGAGATGCCCAGGACGGGAATAATCGCGCCCCAGATCGTTATCGTGCTGAGCTTGCCCGAATAGCGGGAGCCGCTGAAATTTAACGCGGCCGCGATCCAGAGCAAGGCGATTGTATATAAACATGTTTGCAGCGGCGTAAAGGAGGTTCCTAAGAACCCGGCGCCATATCCTACGGCAGAAATGGCGATAGCCACGTTTGCAATGACGATGGAAACTGCATAGGCATAATTTGCCATAAAATGTCCTATTCGCCCGAAGGCGTATTCGGAATAACCGCCCATTCCGCCAGGCTTCGTAGTAAACATGCCGCATCGGGCGAAAGTCATAGCCAGGGCGAGCGAGCCGAGAGCCGTAATTAACCACGAAATAATGGAAATCGTACCGACTTCAGCAAGTTTGGTCGGCAGCATGATGATGCCTGCCCCCAACATATTGGCTGCAGTGACGAAGGTCAGCTGAACCAAAGACATTTTACGACGTGTAGTTTTCATTATCAGTCCTTCTTTCATTGTAAAATTTTAGTATGAACAACTATTTATTTTGGCTAGTTCATTCTATCATTTTTGTGAAGAAAATAAAATAGTTTTTGAAAAATAATTATATGAAAATAGTACGTATAGAGAACGTTATATACCGTAAAGATATAGTAAAAAACTTTCCCATTTTTTACATTGTCAGAAGTGCAAAAAAACGCATGGACAAAGATGCCCATGCGTTTAGTTACGACAATATCAATTGAAATTAGTCGATGTTTTCTACGATGCAAGCCGTGCCCTGGCCGCCGCCGATGCAGAGGGTAGCCAAGCCGTATTTGCCGCCGACTTCTTTCAAGCCGTAGAGCAGCGTAACGAGGATACGAGCGCCGGAAGCTCCGATCGGATGGCCGAGAGCGATAGCGCCGCCGTGGATGTTGACTTTGCTCATGTCGAGGCCGAGTTCGCGAACAACGTATACGGACTGTGCTGCGAACGCTTCGTTAGCTTCTACGAGGGAGAGATCGTCAGCTGTGAGGCCGGCTTTTTCCAAAGCTTTGCGGGAAGAAGGAACAGGTCCGATACCCATGATGGAAGGATCAACGCCTGCGGAAGCGTAGCTTACGACTTTAGCCATCGGTTTGAGGCCGAGTTCAGCAGCTTTTTCAGCAGACATTACGACGAATGCAGCTGCGCCGTCGTTGATGCCGGATGCGTTGCCAGCCGTTACGGTGCCGCCTTTTTTGAAGGCCGGTTTTAATTTAGCGAGGCTTTCAACCGTCGTGCCTTCACGCGGGAATTCGTCTGTATCGAAAACAGTGTCGCCTTTTTTGCCATGGATGACGACAGGAACGATCTGATCCTTGAATGCGCCGCTCTTAATAGCTTCGCAAGCTTTCTGCTGGGAACGAGCGCCCAAAGCGTCCTGATCTTCACGGGAAACGCCGAACTGTTCAGCTACGTTTTCAGCCGTGATGCCCATGTGGTAATCGTTGAAAGCGTCCCACAAGCCGTCTTTGATCATCGTGTCGACCAATACGCCGTTGCCCATACGGTAGCCATAACGAGCTTTAGGAATAGCGTACGGAGCTGCGGACATGTTTTCCATACCGCCTGCTACGATAACGTCGGCGTCGCCGGCTTTAATCATCTGAGCGGCGAGGGATACGCAGCGGAGACCGGAACCGCAGACTTTGTTGATCGTCATAGCCGGCGTTTCAACGGGGAGACCTGCTTTGATCATAGCCTGACGAGCAGGGTTCTGGCCCTGAGCAGCCTGGAGAACGTTGCCCATAACGACTTCGTCAACGATAGCTTTGTCGATGCCTGCGCGTTTGATGGCTTCTTCGATAACGATAGCGCCCAAATCTGCTGCAGGAACGTCTTTCAGGGAACCGCCAAATTTACCAATAGCTGTACGGCAAGCACTTACGATTACTACTTCTTTCACAGAAAATCACTCCTTATGGTTTGAATGTAATAGTATGTCCGGATAAGACATACATGTTGCAAATGTATCATCAGTATGAATGATATATTGTTATTATAATCATAACAAACTTTTCAACATAAATGCAAGAGGGTATACAAAGTTATTACAAAAAATAATACCTTATACATATATTTTTGTTTGCTATGATTCATAATCGAAAAATAATTAATGATGACCTGAAACACTGCTACGGCTGATATGGCGTCACAGCCTATAGCAAATTTTGGAACATCATTGGTATAACGGGAAAGATGAGTTCTAAATTTCACAATCTCGTTATACATATAGTACATTTTTTCACAAATAAATGCAAGAGGAAAAAAGCGTTTGCTTATATTAAATACTCATATTTGAATATGATACAGCTAAAAAACGCATAATACATGAATAAACTGAAGAAATATATTTATTATAATGTTTTAATTATAGATAAGGTAATAAGAGCATATTGCTCAAAGCGTATAGTTTGTTATGTGAAATAAATAACGATAGTTCAATTTATTGTTAACTTAAAATAATTTATATAGTTGACACTGATAAATGAAATTGCTATAATCCCATACATATTGAACAGAAGGAAGGGATGCCGATGATGCAGCTGATTCAGCAGCTGGCTGCCTGTAAACGCTATGATTTTTCCGGCTGGTTTCTGGCAGAAGCCTCGCTGTGCCTGGAAGGAGAGGTTCGTTCGATTTCGCTGGAGGTCTGCCGGAAGACGGAGCGGCGGGCCGTGCTGCAAGTGCTGGGATGGGATGAAGGAGGAAGGTGCCGTCAGTCGCTGACGGTATTGCTGGTCAAGCCGCTCAGCCTTTCCCGGGAGATTGTATCGGCCGAGGCCGATGGTGCTCCTGACGGCGAAGTCCTGTGGCGTCATGTTTTTTCTGATGAGGAAATACAGGATTACCTGGCCGTCAGCGGCGATGCCAACGAAATACACCGAGGAAAGGGGGCCGTCGTCCCCGGATTGTGCTTTCTGGAACGGCTGCTGTCGTCGATGGATGAGGACGACCTTCGCTGGCGCTGCAAATTCCGAAAGCCCGTATATGCCGGCGAAGAGCTCTGCCTCGTGGAGACGGCTGGCGGTATGGAAGGCTATGTCGGCGGCCGCCTGGTCAATACGATAGAACGATTATCCTATAAGGAGCGTGTACATGATGAAATCAACAACATATGATGCCGGAACGCTGACGCGGCTGGCCCTGCTCATCGCCATGAACTGCGTATCAGCGTATATGATTATTCCTCTGCCCTTTTCTATGTCGCCTATATCGCTGCAGACGCTGGTCGTCAATTTGGTGGCCTATCTGCTGCCGCCGAAGCAGGCCTGTGCCGCGATGCTGGCGTACGTCTGCATCGGCCTTATCGGCATCCCCGTGTTTACGGGCGGCGCGTCCGGCCCGGGAAAAATGTTCGGCCCTACAGGCGGCTATATTTGGGGGTATGTCGTCGCCGTGACGCTCATTGCCTGGCTGAAGGGGAAGGAGTACAATTTCAAGCGCTTCGCCCTTGTCGGCGTCTGCATCGGCCTGCCGGTCATCGACGTGCTGGGATGCATCCAGCTGAAGCTCATCACTGGCATGACATGGGAGGCGGCCGTGCTCAGCGGCGTGCTCCCCTTTATCCCCTTGGATATCGTCAAGTGCCTGGGGGCGGCGGCTTTGGTCCGGCCCTTGTATAAGATCCTGGGTGCGATGCGATGAACGACGTGTATATTATCGGCGGCCTGCGCAGCTACATCGGCGTGTATAACGGCATGTACCGCCATGTGCCGGCAGAGAAGCTGGGCGCAGCCGTTTTGCAGGAAGTGATCTGCGCATACGGGCTGGTCCGCATCGACGAAATCATCGGCGGCAACAGCGTAGGCTGCGGCGGCAACATTACCCGGCTGGCCGCGCTGGAAGCGGGATTGGATGTATCCGTACCGGCCGTGACCGTCGACATGCAGTGCTGCAGCGGCCTGGAAAGCATTGCCATCGCGGCGGCAAAGGTGGCTTCGGGACAGGCGGAATGTATTCTGGCCGGCGGCTTTGACAGCGCGTCTACCCAGCCGCGGCGAAGCTGTCATCCCAATCATCCGGCCTACCGCGGCGATGGGGACTGGTACATGACGGCGCAATTCAGCCCGCAGGTATGGAGCGAAGACTCTATGCTCCGCTGCGCCGAATACACGGCGGAACAATTCCATATTACGCGGGAGATGCTGGATGCCTGGGTCCTTCGCAGCCATGCTCTGGCCGGAGAGGCCGTGCGGGAAGGCGTGTTTCAGCCGTGCATTGCCCCTGTATGGGGCGGCGCGCGGGATGAAGGCATTCGCCCAGCCATGCGTCCGCAGCTGCTGCGGCGTTTGAAGCCGGTATTGCCCGATGGAACAGTGATTACAGCGGCCAATGCCTGCCTCACCAACGACGGTGCAGCCTTTGTGATCGTGTGTTCTCCTGCGTACGCCCGCCGGTATGGACTGCAGCCGGCCGTTAAAATACGCGGCGTCGTCTCCTGCGGCACAGACCCGCTGCTGAGTCCCGTCGGAGCGGTGCAGGCCGCAGAAGCCGTGCTGACACGATGCGGTTTGCGCGGCGAAGACATAGATATTTTTGAAATCAATGAGGCTTTCGCCCTGATTGGCGAATTATTTGCCCGCCAGTTTCCACGCTGCGTGGCGGCTTACAATCCCTTCGGCGGAGCCTTGGCATACGGCCATCCTTACGGGGCGACTGGCGCCGTGCTGCTCCTGCACGCTATCGAAGGGCTGCGGGCCCGGGACGGCGCGCTGGGCTGCTGCAGTATTGCCGGCGCCGGCGGCCTGGGCAAGGCTATGATTATAGAAAGAGTGTAGACTATGGATTACTTATCGCTTATTAAAGAACAGGACGCTGAAAAAACGGCCCTCGTTACGGAAACCTGCCGGTATACCTACGGCCAGCTGGCGCGCCGGGCTCAGGCGCTGCGGGATGCCGTCGGCGGAGAACGCGCCTGCCAGTGGATTTATGCCGATACGATTGCCGAACAACTGATTCAGTTTTTGGCTTACGCCGGCACGAACTGGGTACCGGTCATCGCTCCGCAGACAAGATACGGCCGACATGATTGTTCGCAAGTCCCGCCGGAAGCTGCCTGTATGGGTGTGATGACGTCCGGATCGTCAGGCCGGCCGAAGCTGTGGTGGCGGACCTATGACAGCTGGGCATCCTTTTTTCCCGCGCAGAACGGCGTATTCGGCGTCGATAAAAACACGGTCATGTTTTGCCAGGGGAGCTTGGCCTTTACGGGGAACTTAAACATGTATCTCGGCGTATTTTCCGCCGGAGGCACTGTCATAGGAGCCGACGGCTTCCATCCTAAGCAGTGGCTGACGATGATAGAAACGTACCGGGTCAACGCGTTATATATGATTCCGGCGAAGCTGTTTCTCTTGATGAAGCAGATGAAAGCCTCCGGCTGTGATGCCGATACGGTGACGCACATGATCAGCGGTTCCCAGGCCTTGGGAAAACGGCAGGCTGGTCAGCTGAAGCAAGTCTTTCCGATGGCAGAGATTGTCTTGTACTACGGTTCCAGCGAATTGAACTATATCACTTACATCAGGGATGAGGACATGACCGATGACGACACCCTCGTAGGCCGGCCCTTCGCAGGGGTTCATATCGCCATGCAGGAGGACACGCAGGAAATTACCGTCTCCACGGCAGGCCATGTGTTGGGGCTTTCCATGCCCTACGCGACCCATGACCGGGGATATATAGACGACGGCCTGCTCCATTACCTTGGCCGCAGCGACGATATCTGCCGGGTTAACGGCGTCAGTATATCGGCCTATAAAGTGGAAAGGGCGCTGCGGGAATGCATTCCCGACGCAGAGGGGGCCGTCGTCGTCCTGCGCCGGCCTCACAGAGACGAGCTCATCGCTTATATTTCTTCATCCGATGTATGGAAACAGGATAAAACGCGTTGCATAGCGGCGCTGCGGCGACGGCTGCTGCCTCAGGAGGTTCCGGACCGTTTTATTGAAACAGCGAATTTGCCTAAAAATGAAAGCGGAAAAATTGATAAAGGACGTCTATTATCTATGACGAGCTCTTTGTAATTGTGATATAATAGAGACGATATTCGATTATAGACTAACAGCGATAGGGCTGTACAGAGGAGGTCCTTGTTATGAGTTTGCACATTGAAGCCAAGACAGGCGATATTGCCGAGAATATCCTGCTTCCCGGCGACCCGCTGCGGGCTCAGTATATAGCGGAGCATTTTTTAGACGGCGCCGTCTGCTACAACCGGGTCCGCAATATGCTTGGATATACGGGAACCTATAAGGGGCACGCCGTTTCCGTCCAGGGCACGGGGATGGGGATTCCTTCTATTTCCATATACGCGACGGAGCTCATGCGTGATTACGGCGTCAAAAAGCTGATCCGCGTCGGTACCTGCGGCGCGATGCGCGAGGATATCCGGCTGCGCGACGTCGTCATCGCCCAGGGGGCTACGACGGATTCGTCTATTATACGCAACATCTTCGGCCCGTCCATCAATTACGCGCCTCTGGCAGATTTCGAGCTGCTCCGGAAGGCCTACGACGCGGCGGCGCGGCAGAACATCCCCGTCCGCGTCGGCAATATCGTCTCAGTAGACCGGTTTTATGATGATGAAATCGATAATGACAAATTGACGGCGTACGGCATCATGGCTGTGGAAATGGAAACGGCAGGGCTATACGTGCTGGCGGCGAAATACGGCGTTCAGGTCTTGGGCTTGTTTACCGTAAGCGATCATTTGCTGACCAAGGAAGCCTGCACGGCAGAAGAACGGCAGACGTCCTTTGACGACATGATCCGCATTGCTCTGGAAACGATCACAGCCGAGTAGGGAGCGCAGACGATGAAGGGCAATACATTGAAAATTATCGATAGTCATTTCCATTTCCGCGATTTCAAGGGATTTAATGAGCTGGCCCTGGCGGCAGGCCACGTCAACTCAGCCGAGCACCTGCGGCAGGCCTATGCCCAATATCATTACGTTCACGGCGTAGTCATGGGCAACGGGACGCTGGACCCGGAGGGGCACGTCTATCCCGAATTCATGAGCTACTGCATCGGCTTGGACAGCAGCGGCTGCAACGATCATATCGAGGAATCCCTCCCGCTGCTTGAGGAAAACCTGAAGCGGAAGCAGTGCTGCGGCATCAAGCTCTACCCGGGGTATAACCACGTCTATATTTATGATTCCGTATACGACCCCGTATACGAGCTGGCGAAACGATACGACAAGCCCGTAGCCGTTCACACGGGCCTTACGGCGACGGCCAACGCCCTGCTCAAATACAGCCATCCCCTGACGCTCGATGAAGCGGCCGTCAAGCACCCAGACGTGCAGTTCGTCATGTGCCATATCGGCAACCCATTCCTGCAGGACGCCATCGCCGTGCTGGAAAAGAACCGCAACGTCGCCGTCGACTTGTCGGGGCTGCTTGAAGGAAAGATTCATGACATGAACGGCTTTTTGAAGGCCAAGGAAGGATATATTTCGATGCTGCGCGACTGGCTGTGCTATTTGAACCGCTACGACAGCGTTATGTTCGGCACGGACTGGCCGTTGGCCAATTTAGGCGATTACGTCGCCTTTGTCAAAGCCTTTATTCCCGAGCAGTACTGGCAGGCCGTCTTTTTCGACAACGCCAACCGCTTGTACCGCCTGGGGCTGGAAGCGTAAATCATTTATTAACCGCATAAGAACGACCGGCAGACAGAAAATGCAACGTCTGCCGGTCATTTTTGTATTGACGAGAGTATACTTTAATGTGCATAATTAAGTTGATATGGAACAAATCAAACAAGAAAAACGAACAAGAAAAGTGAATATGCTGGAAGGCTCGCTGTGGGATAAAATCCTCATCGTAGCCTTGCCCTTCGCCTTTACGGGTATTATGCAGCAGCTGTTTAACGCCGCCGACATCGCCATGCTCGGCCAGTTTGTCGGAAAGGAGGCTATGGCGGCCGTCGGCAGCAACAGCCCGATTATCGCCATGGTGCTGAGTTTGTTTATCGGCGTGTCCCTGGGGGCAAACGTCGTCATCGCCCGGTTTATCGGCAAGAAAAATATCCACGGCGTCCATGCTGCTGTCCACACGGCCATACTCGTCGCCCTGGGAAGCGGCGTAGTCATGACGATTCTGGGGGAAATCGCGGCGGCTCCCCTGCTGCGGGCCTTGTCGGTGCCCGATGAAATTTTCGACATGTCCGTGCTGTACCTGCGGATTTTTCTCTTAGGCATGCCGGTCATCCTGCTGTATAACTTCGAATCGTCGATTTTCCGCAGCCAGGGAGATACGCGGACGCCCTTGTACTGCCTGATCGTTTCCGGCGTAGTTAAATTCTTTTTGAATCTCTTTTTTATCCTCGTCCTCGACATGTCTGTCGAAGGCGTGGCCATCGGCACAGTCGTTGCCAGTACGATCAGTTCGGGACTGCTCTTTTATTTCCTGTGCCGCAGCACGACGGATATCCGCGTCCATTTGCAGGATTTCCACGTAGATAAGCGGATACTCATGCCCATGCTGCGTATCGGCCTGCCGGCAGGCGTGCAGGGCATGGTCTTCGCCTTGTCGAATCTGTGCATCCAGTCGGCGATCAACGGCTTAGGGCCCGACGTCATGGCCGCCTCAGCGGCGGCGTTCAACGTAGAAATTTTCATCTTTTTCATCGTCAACGCCTTCGGACAGGTCTGTACGACCTTTGTCAGCCAGAATTACGGCGCCCGCAAGCTGGACCGGTGCAAGCAGGTGCTGAAATGGTGCCTTGTGCAGGATATTATCATCGGTGTAGCCTGCGGCGCTTTCGTGTACGCCTTCGGCATACCGATTTTAAGTATTTTCAACAGCGACGCCGCCGTCATTGCTTACGGCATGATACGGGTGACCTACGTCGGCTGCCTGGAGGTCATCGAGTCGCTTATCGACGTATTTTCCGGGGCCATGCGCGGCTACGGCAGCTCGCTCATACCGGCTCTCATCACGCTGTTCGGCATCTGCGGCACCCGCATTGCCTGGGTATACACGGTCTTTTCCTGGGAGCCTGATTTTGAAACGCTGATGATGGTCTTTCCTATCAGCTGGGGCGTCTCGGCAGTCATTCTCATCGCAGCGTATCAATGGTTTGTCAAGCATCTGCGGGCATAGCGGTGTGCTGCGGAGGGCTCTGTTTCATCCGTAAGGTCAGGTGTGCGGCAATATGAATAGAAAGAACAATACGAGAAGCGTCAACATGCTCGAAGGCTCGCTGTGGGATAAGATCCTCGTCGTGGCCTTGCCTTTCGCCTTTACGGGCATCATGCAGCAGCTGTTCAACGCCGCCGACATCGCCATGCTCGGCCAGTTTGTCGGCAAGGAGGCCATGGCGGCCGTCGGCAGCAACAGCCCAATCATCGGCATGGTGCTGAGCCTGTTTATCGGCATATCGCTGGGAGCGAACGTCATCATCGCCCGCTTTATCGGCAAGAAGAATATCCACGGCGTCCACGCCGCCGTCCATACGGCTATCCTCGTCGCCCTGGGATGCGGCGTCGCCATGGCCATCGCAGGCGAGCTCCTGGTCGAGCCGCTGCTGCGCCTCTTATCGGTGCCGGAAGAAATTTTCGATCTGGCCGTCTTGTATCTGCGCGTTTTTTGGCTGGCCATGCCGTTTATCTTGCTGTATAATTTCGAATCGTCGATTTTCCGCAGCCAGGGCGATACGCGCACGCCCCTGTATTGCCTGATTGCGTCGGGCATTACTAAATTTTTCCTGAATTTATTCTTCATCCTCGTTCTGGACATGTCCGTTGAAGGCGTGGCAATCGGCACGATCGTCGCGACGGCCCTGAGTTCGGCCATGCTGTTTTATTTCCTGTGCCGCAGCCAGACGGAAATCCGCGTCCGCCTGACGGAGTTTCATGTGGATAAACGGATTCTCCTTCCTATGCTGCGCATCGGCCTGCCTGCAGGGATGCAGGGCATGGTCTTCGCCTTGTCCAATCTCTGCATCCAGTCGGCTATCAATGAATTGGGCCCCGACGTCATGGCGGCCTCGGCAGCGGCCTTCAACCTGGAAATCTTTACCTTCTTCCTGATCAACGCCTTCGGACAGGTCTGCACGACCTTCGTCAGCCAGAATTACGGGGCCCGGAACATAAGACGGTGCAAACAGGCGATGAAGTGGTGCCTGTTTCAGGACCTGCTGCTGACGGCCTGTATTTGCGCCCTGCTGATCCTGTTCGGCGTGCCCTTGCTGCATATTTTCAGCGACGACAGTACGGTCGTCGCCTTGGGCTTTATCCGCCTGAAATACGTGGCCGGCCTGGAATTTATCAACGCCGTCATCGAAGTGGTGTCCGGAGCGATGCGCGGCTACGGCAGCTCGCTCATACCGGCGCTGATTACCCTCTTCGGCATCTGCGGCACCCGCGTGACCTGGGTGTATACCGTCTTTGCCTGGGAACCTGATTTTGCGACGCTCATGATGGTATTTCCCGTCAGCTGGGCCGTCACGGCAGTGATTCTCTGTGCGGCCTATGCCTGGTTTGTTAAGCAGCTGAAAGCTTGACAGCTTGCCGTCTGCATATTTAAAAGAGCCCCTCGGCGCGTTGGATAGCGTCGAGGGGCTTTGCTGTATCTGGCATCGTTTTTCCTTACTTCATGCCGTTTTGCTTCCATTGCTCCGGCGTGGGAACGAGGAAGGTGAAGATAGCGCCGATGAGAGCGCAGACCCATAATACCTGCAAGGCTGAGGTCAGGCCCCATGTGTCGGCTCCCCAGCCGACGAGGGGAGAGAAGAGGCCGCCCATCGTCGTGCTCAGGCCCAGGGTGACGCCGGAGGCGAAGCCGACATTTTTGCCCAAGAAGGTTTGCCCCAAAATGACGATAGGGCTGTATGGGGCGAAGAGGGAGAAGGCCACGGGTATGAGGAGCAGCGTCGACAGCCATAAATCGGTGCTGTTGACGAAGAAGAACATGGCCGGTACCATGATGAGGAAGGAACCCCGCATGATGCGGATAAAGCCGAAGCGGTCGGCCAAAATGCCGCCGATAAAGGTGATGACTACGCCCATGAAAAACAGTATGGACAAGGCGAAGCTGCCTTGGGACGGCGAAGCCTGCAGGACGTGAATCCAATAGATCGGAATAAAGGTATTGCAGAGAGTAAAGCCGATGGAACGGACGAAGATGACGACGGTAAGCTTGCTGAACGAGCGCCAGTCGTTGTGCTTTTCTTCGTTCGGATGGGCTTTTGTTTCGGCGATGTCGGCGTCGCTTACCTGATGGAGCACCTTCGGCATGAAATGATAAATCAGCGCAGCGATGATGAAGTTGATAAGGCCGAAAATGACCAATCCATAAATGTGGAAGGTATAGGCGCAGAAGCCGGCAACGATGGGGCCGACGGCAAAGCCGGCGTTGCCGCCGACGGAAAAGCTTCCCATAGCCTGGCCTTTTAAGGGGCCGGAAATCTTATTGACCATGCGCGCCGCTTCGGGATGGTAAATAGAAGAGCCGAAGCCGCAGAACATGGAGCAGAGGAAGATGAGCCAGTAATTGTCCGTAATTCCCAGCAGGGTAATGCAGATGCCGCAGAGGACCGGCCCGAGAGGGACGAACCAGGGCTTGGATATCTTATCGGAATAATAGCCGAAAATGGGCTGGGAAATAGAGGATAACAGCATGTTGGCGAAGATGAGCGTCGCCGCGTCCTGATAGCTGAGATTATACGTTGCGATAAAATACGGCAGCAGGGCGGGGATAGCGCCTTGCGACCAGTCTACGGAAAAATGACCCATCGTAAATAAATACACGTAAGGGTTCAATTTCTTCATATAGAGACCTCCTGATGATAATATATGTTGGAACATCTTATTATGCCACAAGACGCAGGCCTTTTCAAATCGCAGAGAAGAAAATTTTTGCGTTTCTTTGAAATAGTTTACGGACTCTCGCCTCGTACGCCTAATTTTTTACGATACGTTGCCGTATACACTCACGAGTTGTGGTATAATAAAACCATTACGAAAAAGGGGTTGATGATTATGCCATCAAAAGAAATGTACGCCTTGGGCTCGCAGGCTTCGGTCATCCGCGATTTGTTTGCCTACGGGCAGGAACAGGCGGCCGTCGTCGGCAGGGAAAACGTCTTTGACTTCAGCATTGGAAATCCGACGGTTCCGGCTCCGGCGTGCGTCAAGGAAGCGATTGAAGAAATCGTCGCGACCCGCCAGTCCGTCGACGTGCACGGCTATACGGCTGCTGCCGGCGATTTGGCGGTACGCCGCGGCCTGGCCGACTACATGAATCAAACCTACGACGCCGGCGTTTCGGCCGATAATTTTTATATGACCTGCGGCGCGGCGGCGTCCCTGACGGTCACGCTGAAAGCCCTCGTCGAAAGTCCGGAAGACGAGGTAATCGTCGTGGCTCCGTTTTTTCCGGAATATACTGTCTTCATTCATAACGCCGGAGCGAAAGAGGTCGTGCTGCCTCCTGATACGGAGCATTTCCAGATTTCATTGGAAGCGATGGAACAGGCCATTACGCCTCATACGCGGGCGATTATTGTCAACTCGCCGAACAATCCGGCCGGCACGGTGTATTCGGCCGATACGTATACGAAGCTGGCAGCCTTGCTGACGAAAAAATCGGCCGATATAGGCCATTCCATTTATTTGATTTCCGACGAACCGTACCGCGAAATCATTTACGACGGCCTGCCGATTCTGTACGTGCCGAAATTCTACGCCAATACGATCATCTGCTATTCCTACAGCAAGTCCTTGTCGCTGCCGGGCGAACGCATCGGATACATCCTCGTGCCGGACTGCGCCGCCGACGCTAAGGCCGTGTATACGGCGGTGTGCGGCGCCGGCCGGGCGATGGGCTTCGTCTGCGCGCCTCATCTGTTTCAGGACGTCGTGCTGAAATGCATGGGCAAGCTGTCGGATATGAATATATACGACGAAAACCGCAAGCTGCTGTACAACGGGCTGAAGGAGATGGGCTACGAATGCGTCTATCCCAGCGGCGCGTTCTACTTGTTTGTCAAATCGCCGGAACCCGACGCCAACGCCTTTTCCGAAAAGGCCAAGAAGCTCAACCTGCTCATCGTACCGGCCGACAGCTTCGGCTGCCCCGGTTACGTCCGCATTTCCTACTGCGTAGACCCCGATATGATCAGGCGCTCCTTCGCGGCCTTCAAGACCTTGATAGAAAGCTATGCCTAAGACGAGACGTTAATTTGTTTTCCCCCTTGCCAGCAAAACGTGCCGGCAAGGGGGAAATCCATAAGGAAACAGAAATTTTAAAAGAATTTGCGGAAAAATCTTGACACTTCGGTGAAATGTGGTATACTAAGCAAGTCACAAAGATATGGGCCTATAGCTCAGCTGGTTAGAGCGCACGCCTGATAAGCGTGAGGTCGGTGGTTCAAGTCCACCTAGGCCCACCATTATCTTGACATTTGACAACTGTATGGTATACTAAATACGTCATGGGCCTATAGCTCAGCTGGTTAGAGCGCACGCCTGATAAGCGTGAGGTCGGTGGTTCAAGTCCACCTAGGCCCACCAAATACGCCATCGTTAAGGAGAAATTCCGATACGATGGTTTTTTTTTGCCAAACCTATGCTATAATAGCACGAAGAGAAGGACTACAAGGGGGGAAATCTATGACGGAAAGCGAGCTTCGCTTGGAACAGCTGGCCGCGTCAATCGGGCGGGCCAGGCAGCGGGCCGGATGCGCCGTCCTGCCGGCGGAAGGGCAGCGGGAGGATATTCCGGTCATGGGCGGTGAAGCGCGCCACAGAGACTGCTTAGTCAGCATGCTGGCCAGCGGGAGCAAGGGAAACGCCGCGTTTATCCGCTGCGGCCATACGAAAATACTTATCGACGCAGGCATCAGCTGCCGCCGCATCGAAAAGGGATTAAAAGCGTATGGATGCTCCCTGTCCGAGCTGGACGCCGTCTTTATTACCCACGAGCATGCCGACCACGTAAACGGCCTGGCGACGCTGCTGAAAAAGACGGATATTCCCGTGTATACGACGCGGGAGACGTGGAGCTGCCTGGGCAGAAAAGCCGGCGAATATGCCGGCCGGTTTGTCCGCCTGCCTCGCCGCGTGGGCTTGAAAGAAATACAAATCGTGCCGTTTTTGATTTCCCACGACGCAGCCCGCCCCGTAGGCTATACGATTTATCACGGCGACAGCAAGATTACCCTGGCTACGGACTTGGGATATATCAGCCATGACGTGGAGCTGGCAGCGGCCTATTCGGATATCTTGATTTTAGAAGCCAATCACGATGAGGAAATGCTGAAAAACGGGCCTTATCCCTACGCCTTGCAGAACCGCATCTTGAGCCGGTGGGGCCATCTGTCCAACCGCGATGCGGCGGAATTTCTGGCCCGTATCCCCTTGAAAGGGCTGATGAAGGTACTGCTGGCGCATCGCAGTGAAAAAAATAATACGCCCGCCCTGTCCCTGCACACGGTACGGACCGTGCTCAGCCGGGGCGGCCGCGTCGTCGGACAGGATATATTGCTGCGCCTGGCCTGTCAAAACGGCCATGTCCGCTTTCAAGAAGGAGGTAATGCCTGATGCAGCGCAAACACATGCTAACCGCCGCCGTAGGGATCATACTGATTGCCGTCGGTGTCGCCGGCGGATTTAAAATTCACGACGTTTTCTTCGCGCCTAACCGCACGTACCAGGGAACGATAGAGCAGCTGGCCGAGCCGGCCCCGTCCGGCGATATTTCCGACGCCCGCAATACGGCCGTCGTACGGGCGGCTAAAAAGGCGTCGCCTGCTGTCGTCGGCATTACGACGAAGGTCTATGACCGCGATATTTTCAACCGCCGCGTCCTGGTCGGCGAAGGCGTCGGCTCCGGCATTATTTTTGATAAAGCCGGCTATATTGCTACGAATCAGCACGTCGTAGGCAACAGCAAGACCGTCATCGTATCGCTGGCCGACGGGCAGAGTACGGAGGGCACAGTCATCGGCCGCGATGAAAAGACCGACTTGGCCGTTGTCAAGATCAATGTGGATAACCTGCCCGTCGCAGAATTCGGCGACAGCGACGCCCTGCAGGTCGGTGAGCCGGCCATCGCCATCGGCAATCCCTTGGGATTGGAATTTCAGGGAACCGTTACGGCCGGCGTCATCAGCTCGATGAACCGGACCCTGGGCGCCGAAGGACAGAGCATGAAGCTGATTCAGACCGACGCGGCCATTAACCCGGGCAATTCAGGCGGAGCGCTGGTCGACGCCGACGGCAAGGTCATCGGCATCAACAGCGCGAAGATTTCCAAGGAAGGCGTAGAGGGCCTGGGCTTTGCCATTCCCATCAATGCGGCCCGGCCGATCCTCGACGCGCTGATTAAAAACGGCAAGGTCGTCCGGCCCTATCTCGGCTTGTATGGGCTGGATCAGCAGATGGCAGCCCGCTTCGGCATGAAAATCGACGTAGAAGGAATTTTCGTCTATAAAGTAGTGGCCGGCGGCCCGCTGGATCAGGCCGACATTGGCCGCGGCGACATCATCCTGTCGATTAACGGCACGAGAGTCAAAGATTTTACAGTACTGCAGAATGTGCTGGACAGCTGCCAGGTCGGCGAGTCTGTTTCCATTACCTACATGCGCGGCCAATCGGAACAGACGGCGACGGTCGTTTTGCAGGCAAGCCCGGAGAATGAAGAAAGCTGATGAAATATCATATTATTACCATTGGAAAAATAAAAGAGAAGTACCTGACGGCGGGCATCGATGAATTTCTCAAGCGGTTGCGGCCGTACGGGCAGGTAGAAATTACGGTGCTGCCGGAAGAAAAGATGCCCGATAATCCCTCGGAAGCCCAAAAGCGGCAGGTATTGGAAAAGGAAGGGGAAAAAATGCTGCGCCACGTCCGCCAGGGATCGTACGTATTCGTGCTGGACGTGCAGGGGACGCTGATTTCGTCGGAAGACATGGCGGCGAAATTCTCCGAAATAGCCCTCCACGGATGCAGCGAGCTGACCTTCATCATCGGCGGCCCCTTCGGCTTGTCCGACGGCGTGCGCCGCCGCGCCGACAGCCGCATATCCTTCGGGCGGATTACGCTGACCCACCAGATGATCCGCATGATCTTGCTGGAGCAAATTTATCGGGCTGTCAAAATTCAGCGCCATGAGCCATATCATTGGTAAAGGCGAGTAAAAAATTTCCTTGTCAAGCAGGAATTTCCCTTGCGTATGTGTAATACTTATTATATACGATATATCATATAGCATTTATACATACTCGATTTGTAAGCTAGGATATGGTTGGCATTACATCGGAAAAAGGGGTTGAGCTTATGGAAGAACGTACTGCGTCTGATATCATGGAAAAGAATTTTGTGACGGCAAGTCCGTCTACGTCCGTCTTCAGTTTGGTTCACATGTTTGTAAAAAATAAGGTGGCGGCGATTCCTATCGTAGACGAAGAAGAGCAGCTTATCGGCATCATTACCGACGCAGATTTGCTGTACAAAAAAATCAAGCCTCACGTTCCTCACTATGTCAACTTACTGGGAGCCAGCATTTATTACAACGGCATCAGCGAGTACGACAAGGGCTTTAAAAAGCTGATGGCCTGCACGGCAAAGGAAATGATGACCAAGAACGTCATCATCGCGGCTCCCGACGCCGATGTAGAACAGCTGGCCGGCGTCATGGTAGCGGAACATTTGAAGGTCATTCCCATCGTAGACGGCCGCCGCGTCGTGGGAATTGTCACGCGGTATAATATTTTGGATGAATTGTACAAGGAATACGGCGCTTCGGAAGAAAATAAGTAAGTAATATCGGAGATACGCAAAAAGCAGTCCGGCAGACAGGAGATGCTCTGCCGGACTGCTTTTTTGACGTATCTTCTCTGATTGCCTCTTTTTCTGCGCGTCCATTCATGATATAATAACAGAATCATAAAACCATGACTGCACTGCAGCTTGGGAGATTTTATCGTAAATGAGGAGGAAGAAATGGATAACAAAGAACTCGTTATTGTTGTCGATTTTGGCGGTCAGTATAATCAGCTTATTGCGCGCCGCGTCCGTGAAAACCACGTGTACTGCGAAGTATACCCGTATCAGAAGGCTCTGGCAAAAATAAAGGAAATGCAGCCTCAAGGCATTATCTTTACAGGCGGCCCGGCCAGCGTGTATGAGGACAATGCGCCGAAGATTGAAGAAGAAGTATTTCACTTGGGAATCCCTGTCCTCGGCCTGTGCTACGGCATGCAGTTTATGGCTCAGACCCTGGGCGGCAAGGTGCAGTCTGCGGAAATGCGCGAATTCGGCAAGACGCCGGTTACCGTCAACACGTCTTCCCCGTTGTTTAAAGGCCTGCAGGAAAAGGAAATCGTATGGATGAGCCATACGGACTATGTATCGGACATTCCCGAAGGCTTTGAAATCGTCGCCTATACGGATAACTGCCCCGTAGCGGCTATGCAGAATCCGGCGAAAAAGCTTTATGCCATGCAGTACCATCCGGAAGTGCTCCATTCGGAACACGGCAAGGAAATGCTTCACAATTTCCTCTTTGAAGTCTGCGGCTGTACCGGCACCTGGACGATGGCTAACTATGCTAAGACGGCCATAGAAACGATCAAGCAGACCGTCGGCGACGGCAAGGTCGTGCTAGCTCTGTCGGGCGGCGTAGACAGCTCCGTTGCGGCGGCTCTTATTTCTAAGGCCGTAGGCAGCCAGCTGACTTGTATCTTTGTCGACCACGGCCTCATGCGCAAAAACGAAGGCGACGAAGTCGAAGCGGCGTTCCAAGGCTCGGGCATGAATTTTATCCGCGTCGACGCGTCGGAACGCTTCCTGTCGAAGCTGGCCGGTGTCAGTGAACCGGAACGGAAGCGCAAGATTATCGGCGAAGAATTTATCCGTGTATTTGAAGACGAAGGCCGTAAAATCGGCGCCGTCGATTTCCTGGCTCAGGGCACGATCTACCCCGACGTCATCGAATCGGGCGCCGGCGACGCCGCTGTCATCAAGAGCCACCACAACGTAGGCGGCCTGCCGGCAGTCGTCGATTTCAAAGGCCTTATCGAACCGCTGCGCAACCTCTTTAAGGACGAAGTCCGCGAACTGGGCGAAGAACTGGGCCTTCCCGATTACCTCGTATGGCGTCAGCCCTTCCCGGGACCGGGCCTGGCTATCCGCGTCATGGGCGAAATCACGAAGGAAAAACTCGCTATCCTCCGCGATGCCGATGCGATCTTCCGCGAAGAAATTGCCAACGCCGGACTGCAGCGCTCCATTAATCAGTACTTTGCTGTCCTCACGAGCAACCGTACCGTCGGCGTTATGGGCGACTTCCGTACCTACGACTATACCTTAGCCCTCCGCGGCGTTACGACGACGGATTTCATGACTGCCGACTGGGCCAGAATCCCCTACGACGTCCTGGATAAAATCTCCAGCCGCATCGTAAACGAAGTAGACCACATCAACCGCATCGTGTACGATATTACGAGTAAACCGCCCGCGACGATTGAGTGGGAATAATAGCATTAAACTCCATAAAACGCTTAAAATAGCGGCTTATGGAGTTTCTTTTTCATATCGGTGTACCAAATTTCCTGTTTTTGCTTTTTTGGAACTGACATTTTACCTAATTTTTCCATCACATCCAGAAGTTTTGTTTGTTGAGATGGATAAAGATGCGAATACGTATTCAAAGTTATTTCAATATTGTCGTGTCCTAGGCGTTTTTTGATGACCAATGGGGAAAAGCCTTGATTGACAAGAAAGGAAGCATGTGAATGGGCGCAGGTCATGAACTCTTATTTTTTGACGCCGGCTTTTTGACTGCCGTTGTGCAAATAACGCAAAATGCTATGTTTAGTAATAGGGAATAGGCGGTCATGTTTGTGTAGTCTATAGATAGAATTCATGTAAGTTTGGACAATCGAACAGAGAAAAGGGGGAATCGTAATCGTACGGATACTTTTTGATGTTTTGGGCTTTTGAATCAAGTCTTGCCCGTTTAGGCGAGAATAACTTTTAGTGGTACTAATTGTTTGGGTGCTGAAATTAAAATCAGCTGCTGTAAGAGCCAGTAATTTGCCTTCGCGCATGCCTGTCCAGAAAAGCATCATAAAAATAGTATAATATAAAATATCATCCTTATAAACCACAATAAAGGCGCGAAATTCATCGAGAGTCCAGAAACTTATTCGATCAGACCGTTTTTTTCCGATAGATCCGCAGAGACACGCTGGATTTTGCGGCAAGTGATAGTATTTTACGGCAAAATTGAAAATTGCAGATACTTGATTGTTAATTGTTTTGAGATAAGTCTGTGTATAGTGTAACTGGCTTTTTTCGCGCGCGTATGTCGTACTAAAAAGCTGATTCTGCCATTTACGGATTGTTGCCGGTGTGATAGAAGCAAGTGGGAGATCCTTGAAGAATGGAAGAACCTTGAGACTGATAATATATTCTTTGTTGCAGTATGTCGTTGGCTTCAGTCGTACTTTAGCATCTTCCATGTACAATTCATAAAGTTCGCCAAACGTCATCATGGTAGAGCCTGAAGCCTTGAACTTGAAGGATTCTTCAAAAGTCAAGGCGTCTCGGCGTGTCTTGAACCCTATCTTTTTTTGCGGTTTCGTTGGCTTGTCCAATCAGTATAGTAGAAGGAGATGCCCCAAGTATTTCGATTTTTGTCCTAAAATGTAGCCATTATATTTTCTCCTTCCTGTTATTGTTCGGCAGTACTTCGATTTCTGACATAAAGTTGGTGATTGGCAGCATCATACCAATACGCAGCATTTCTGCTCAGTGTATCATGTATCATCAGGAGAGCTTGCGTGTGATTTGCCAATTCGTCACGAAGCGAAGTAAAGCAAAAGGCTTGAAGTACTGTCAACATAAGTATACCTATGAGCAAATACCGTTGTATTTTCTTTTTGGCATGTTTTTGTTCTGCTCTCATGTCGTCTACAAACTTAAACGTCCCCCGTATACTATATAACAAGGTGTCCATCGTAGGTGTCATCGTTTTCCCTAGTGCTTCTACTTGTGGCTGTAGCTGCTCTTGTATGGCTTTTATTTGTTGGGTCAGCTCCTCATGTTCTGCTACTTGATTCGGCGTCTGTATGCCATAGTGAATTTCTTCCTTGCATGCAGAGAACGTAAAATGGTTAGCAGAATTTGAAGAATTTGTTTTAGAAGCATATAAAATTACTGACAAATATCCTAAGCATTATAAAAATTAATTGTAAAAGTAAATCTATGGTCTGATATATTAATTGGAATGGGGAATAAAAATGAAGAATGTATTAGAAGCATGTGTGCCAAGAAAAAGTATCAAACAAGGAACATTTAATCCGGAAATATTTACAGCTTCACTAGATCCGGTTATTCAGTACTATCACCATACTGGCAATGATTATATTGATAGTTTGTATACTGATGCTGAAATGTTTTTTCGAGAAGCTACTTATCCTACAGATGGATTGAGGCAAACTGTAGGTAGTGTTTTTAGGCGCATTAGTGGCGATTCGTCAGTGCCTGCTATTTACCGATTGGAAACGTCTTTTGGAGGTGGCAAAACGCATACACTTATTGCTTGTGTACATATTGCATATAAGGGTAAAGAACTAAAAAATGTTACACGGGATATAGTGAATGAAAAATATTTACCTGAACCAGGAAGTGTTATTGTTGTTGGTATTGCAGGAGATAATTTATCTGTTCAGAAAGTTAAGGGTGAACAATTGATTCCCTATACTATATGGGGAGAGATGGCATATCAAATAGGTGGAGAAACATTATATACGGAAGTTCAAGGTGAAGCAGAATCTATGGCTTCTCCTGGAAAGCCCTTTTTTGATAAAGTATTAGGTAACAAAAAAATTATTATTATGTTGGATGAATTAGCTCAATATGCAGCACGTTTAGAAGCTGCGTTGCCTAGTAAAGGTGCTGATCAGCTTAGTGCGTTTTTGATGTCTCTAAATAATTATGCGAAAACACATACGGGTATCTCTGTTATCGTTACGTTGGCAAGCGCTGCTGATGCTTTTTCTAAACAAACAAAAGCACTAACAGAAAAATTAAACGAAATTAGGGAAAAAGAATTGTCCGGAGATGAAGCCGTCGCTTTTGCAGAACGCGCCAATAAAAGTGTAATGAGCGTTGTCAGTCGGGAAGCGACAGTTGTTACGCCTGTGCAAGCGAGTGAAATTTCTCGTGTATTAGGAAAACGTTTATTTGAATCTATTGATAGCGAGGCCGCACATGGCGTTATGCAAGCCTATACAGAGCTTTATCAAAGAAATATGACGTTATTGCCAGAAGAAGCAAATAACGTAAATTTTCAGCAACGAATTTTAGAAAACTATCCGTTCCATCCTAAATTAGTAGACTTTTTAAATCAAAAGTTAGCGCTGGCAGAAAACTTTCAGGGAACTCGTGGTGTTCTTCGCGTATTAGCATTAACTGTGCGTGCGATTTGGGAAAATAAACTTCCTGTATATTTAATTCATGCTAGTGACATTGATTTACGAAAGCCAGCCATTGTTGATGAAATTTTAGGGAAAACGGGAAGTTCTGATTTACGCAATGTCTTGAATACAGATATTGGTAGTATTGAAACGAAAAATCTTGTCGGTGGGAAAAGTCAAGCACAATTAGCAGATGAAAGAAATCCTCATCCCGATGGTATACCGATGTACGAGTTGACTTGGAAAACCGTATTTTTAAATAGTTTAGTAGGAAGAGCCGAAGGAAAACGATCTAAAGTATTTGGAATTAATCAGCGAGATGCTGTTTTTATGACTAGTTCTCCAAGGTTGACGCCTACACAAGTTAAAACTGCATTAGACGCTATTACGCAGGATGCTTTTTATCTTCGATGTGAAGATGGGAAATATTTTGCTCATCAAGACCCAACTATTAATAGCGTATTAGCCAGAATTAGGCAAAATGTTAGTTCTGGAGAAGTTCATAATAAATTAAAAAGTATTGTTAGTCCTATGATACAAGATGACTCGATATTTCATATTGAGCATGACGTACATCTACCACAAGATATTCCAGATAATCAAGAACGGTTAACGGTAGCTGTAGTTAGCTTAGATGTAGAAGAGATTGATCCAATGGTTTTTTATGAAACTAAAGGGCCTAATCTTCCTCGAACATATCAGAATATGATGGTCATGTTGATACCCAAAACCTCTCATGTATTGACAAATGGTAATGAGATGGATTTGTTTGAAAATGGTAATAGTATTAGGGCGAATAAAAATAATGTGGAGGTCATTGCGAGACAAGTGATAGCTATGCAAAAATTGCAGGCTAACCCACAATCATTCGGTATTAATCCGAGCCAACTGAATGATCCCGAGTTTATAGAACGGAAAAGAGATAGAGAATTGGGATTAGTTTCAGAAGTATCTAATTTATATAATAGTGTATATTTTGCCAAAGGAAATAACATCGAACATAGTGAGTTGCGAGGAACATCAACAGAAAGAGGCGCAGCGTTTTTAACGCAAATTGTGAATATTTTGCGAACTGAAGGACAGATTCTTTCGGATACAGAAGAATTTAAGACATCGGAATTACAATCTTTGGCACAACAGTTTTTCTTCCGTACAAAAGACCATATTAAAGTACGGGATGTATTGCAATTTTTACGTACAAACCGCTCGTGGCCTATGCTTCCCCAAAAGAACATATTAGAAAAAATAGTAAGAGAAGGAGTGAAAAAAGGTTGCTGGGTTATTTATAAGATGAGCCAACATGCCGAGGAAACGCAGCCAGAAGAAATATATACACAAGAAAAAACAGTTAGTTTAGACATTAGTCTATTTAATGATGGGTATTCACTTATGCCAGTTGAAAAAGCAAAAATTCGGGGATGGCTAGATAAAGATAAAGTACCTAGTGAAAAAGTCAAAACAGCGCTTGAAGAAATCCTTCAATCTAATGGGGATGCTACTGTTGGGTCATTGATTAGTGCAGTGCAGACAAAGTATAATAACGTTGGAGAAAATCAAGTAAAAGGTTGTCTGCGAGAAATGGTAAATACGTCAGCATATAGCGTGTATAATGGGCAAGCTGGGCAAACCGAACGTCCAGAATTTATTGATTCGTATGACATATCTTTCAATGATTTTGAGTCAACCGATGTCATTATTACAAAAGATGCTGTAAGTGAACGCGGGTGGTCAACCACATTTACTGCGAATACATTGCTGTCTGGGATTAGTGCGAAGGATACAGCAAAAAAAATATACCCTCTGTTAAATAAATTAAGCAGTTGGTATACACGGGGAAAAGCGAAAACCAATATAAAATATTTAAGTTTTGGGGGGCTACAATTGCCAAGTGGAGCTACCTTGCGAGTAGATTTTGGAAATTTAACACCTAGGGATATTAAAGAATTAGATGAATTTTTTGCAATACTTACTCACGTGGCTAAGTTGTCAGATAGCACAGATGCAGAGATTGAGTTAGATGATACTACTGATGATTCAGATGAATTGATTAAACAATTAAAGATGTAAGGAGCATATTATGCCGGAATTAACGCAAAAACAACGTCGTATTGTACACGAGATGAGTCCGTTACTAAAAACAGCGCCGTGGATTATGCGAGTTACGATGCGGAAGGAGTTTACAGGGCCAGTGCTGGAACTTTGCGAACGCTATACGACAGAACGGAATACAGCCAAATTACGTGACTATGGGCGAATTTATAACACAAGTTTACGAGCTTGTAAACAGGCAATTCGCGTGATGCTGACTCAAGTGTATGATACGGCAGGAAGACCACTGGGGCTTCAGGATTTGATTGATGATACGATTATTTTTCGAGGAAATATACCTCTTAATGAGACGATCGGGGCGAAGCTGGCGTTATTGGCAAAGCTTCATCCACAAGTTCGGCGGCAGGATAGATTGGAACTTATGGCTTGGCGAATTGAGCGATTTAGTAGAGAAGAGACGTTGTATTGGCTAACAAAAGTCAGCGTTCCTACCTATGGCAAGCGAAGTATAGAATGGGCTAAGGCCGGATTGCGCCTTATGTTGGCTGGTCGACAAAATGATGAAAAAGAAATACAGACCTTATTAGAAAGACTACGAAAGTGAGGGATTTTGTATGGAATATGAAGAAAAGTTGATTGAGGGAAATTTTCCTTGTCAACAAGTGGGAGCGGAAACAAAAAGAGAACGCGATACGGGAACGGCACCCCCGACTCATCGTCTTCATGTGTGGTGGGCTCGCAGACCGTTGACTCCAAGCCGCGCCGCTATTTTGGGAAGTATTTTACCTGCCAGCACTGATACGGAAATGTTTTTGAAAGAATTGGGAATTAGAAAATATCAATTACATCTTAACGGGACGACAGTAGATATACCAAAAGCATTTATTGAAGAAAATGGAAGTAGTCTTAAATGGTCTAGGGAGTTGGAACGAATTTTTACTAACGACAACAAAATTCGTGGACAATTAAGTGAAGCTTTAGATTCACTTTTTTCTGTTAATCCAGAATTTCGACACGTTGAAGCTATTGAAAAATTGCAAGAAAGAGCTCAATGTATTGATATTTCAGAAATAGATAAATTGCAAACATTTAAAGCAATAGAAGTGGCAGCTGATCCGGCTTGGTTCAATGAAGTACTTAATATTTTTAGTGCTAGTGGTATTCGTTTGCCGAACTTATATGGATATGATAGAGCTTATACGAATTGTGCAATAAAGTATTACCCTAACTATACTGTATTAGATCCGACGGCGGGGGGAGGTTCCATTCCCTTTGAGGCAATGCGATTAGGCTGTAAAGTTATTGCAAATGATTTAAATCCAGTGGCTACAGGTATTGAATATGCTAGTCTAAAATATCCGGTAGTTTTGAAAGCTGATTTAATTAGTGAACTGAAGTCATATAGTGAAAAAATGATTATGCGCGTTTCAGAAAAAATGAAGGAATTTTTTCAAGTAATGCGTGAAGATTCAATTCATGATTTGTCATACTTATATTGTCGCGAAGTAACGTGTCCTCATTGTGGGGAACGGGCACCATTATTAAATTCATTTGCTTTATCGAAGAAAAAAGATGGTTGGATGGTACTCCCCAAAATTGAAGGATTACCTGGTCATAAAACCGTTCGATGGATTCCAGTGCGTTTACAAAATGGAAAAGGCCCTCATGGAGAAAATCCTGAAGAGGGGACTGTAAAGAATGGTGTCGGGCGTTGTATTCATTGTGGACAAGCGATTGAAAGCGAAGAAATTAAACGTCAGGCTCGTGGTGAGTCTGAATACGGTACATGGGCAGATAAATTATACTGTGTTGTTGCTGTTAGAATACAACCTAAAAAAGATAAGCAAGGCAATATTATGCGTTACGCGTCAGGTGCGCATAAAGGCGAAATTCGCACGGAAAAAGTTACTTTTTTCCGTGAACCGACAGCTGATGATTTTGCAGCGCTGAAAAGAGCAGAGCAAGCCCTTAAAGATAACTGGAGTCATTGGGAAGACATGGATTTAATTCCTACTGAAAAGATACCGGAAGGTCATAAAACTGTTGAATTATTAAAAGTAGGGGTTACTCATTGGTGTGACATGTTTACGCCGCGGCAATTAGTAGGCCACGTAACTGCCATGGAAACCTTACATGATATGATGCCCGAGATTTGGAATCATGAAGGTACGGAAAAAGGAAACGCTATTATTCATTATTTGCAATATATGATTGATAAGTGCATAGATTATAATAGCAGACAGACTCGATGGATTACGCAACGAGGAAGTGTATCTGGAACTTTTAGTAGGCATGATTTTTCATTAAAATGGACGTTCGGTGAACTCATTTATACAGGACCTAATTCGGGATTAGCTTGGGGAATGAATCAAGTAATAGATGCCTATGCAGGTATTTGCAAATTGCTGAAGGGAAGTCAGGCAAAACCGGCTACCATATTGCATGGCTCTGCAGCTAATATGGCTGTACAAGATAGAAGTGTAGATATTATTTGTGTCGATCCGCCGTATTATAATAACGTGCAGTATGCTGAGTTATCCGATTATTTTTATGTTTGGGAGAAACGAACATTTAGGGCCATATATCCAGAAGTATTTAATCGACGGCTAACGAATAAGCGCGATGAAGCCGTTGCGAATCCGGTTCGCGATGGCTCGGCTGCCAATGCTAATATGGCTTATGAACAACGAATGAGTGAGATATTCGCTGAATGTCGGCGAGTATTAAAAGATAATGGCATATTAACAATGATGTTTACTCACAAAACACAAGCCGCTTGGGAAACGTTGACGCGGGCGTTAATTGAAAATGGATGGATTATTTCTTCTTCTTTTCCTGTAGATTCTGAATTTGCAGCAGCTTTAAACCAAAAAGATTTAGCGGCAGCTGCTAGTTCTATATTTTTAGCTTGCCGAAAACGGATTATGACGGAACGTGAACCGGCAGTTTGGAATGGCTTTGGCGGGACAGGAGTGCGGCAAGAAATTCGGCAAGCTGTAGCAAAAAGTTTGCAGCAATTTTCTGTATTGCATTTAAATGCTGTTGATGAGATGGTGGCTAGTTATGGCAGTGCTTTAAAAGTATTGTCAGAAAATTGGCCGGTTATCGACGGAGATGATGAAGTTACTCCAATACAAGCCATGCGTGAAGCTAGTGCTGTCGTAGCTCAATATCAAATGACGCATATAACAAATGGTCAATTAACGGTCAATGATTTACATTCAGAAGCTGGAATTACGTTGACTTTATTAGGCATTTATGGTACAGAATATTTCCCATATGATGACGCGTTGAGTTTATCTCGCTCCTTGAATATACGGCTAGAAACTCGAAGTGGCGGATATAGCAATGAAGAGGCTATGATCGGCATTAATGATGAACGCAGTGGCAGAAGACAAAGTGGCGATGATGAAGAAGGGTATTATGCACCATTAGTCAAAAAGGGAAGTAAATTGCGACTTGTATTGCCAGAAGAACGAAATCGGCGGCGGTTGGAAAATCCGCAGCAAGAATGGGATATTATGCAGGGAATGATATGCAAATATAGAGAAGGAGATGCGCCTGTTGCACGGGCATACATGCAAAAATATGCTGCTGGTAAAGAGGCAATTCTCTTAGCGATGTTGAAAGTATGGGCCGAAAATTGTGGCAAAGAAGCGTTGCGCAAAGAGGCACAGCGAATGATATTTGATTTGAAATAACAGTGGCAGATTGTGAGGTTGGTGACGTGGAAACTTTTAAAAACTATCAGTGGGAACTTACCTATAGTACGAGTCAAATAAGAGGTGGAAAGCCTGTTGATATCCTTCATGATTTTTATATTCCTGCGTTGCAGCGGGCAGTACAATATGACCGTATGGCAGGATACTTTCGTTCTACGTCACTAGCCGCAGCATCTGAAGGGTACACGGCCTTTTTACAGCATGGCGGGAAAATGAGGTTAATAGTGGGAGCAGATATGGCTGTTGAAGATGTACAGGCCATTTTAGCAGGAAGTCATGAACGAATGACTGTTTGGCTATTAGCTCAATTGGAACATGTTGAACAATGGCCGGAAGAGGTAGTAAATGGCGTTTCTCTGTTAGCACGAATGGTAGCGGAAGAGCGACTAGAAGTACGAGTTGCATTTCGTAAAAACAGTAAAACCGGAGAAGCTATTTCTGTTGATTCTACAGAAGATGGATATGTACATGAAAAATGGTTTATTATGAAGGATGCAGAAGGGAATCGGCTTCGCGGTTCTGGCTCGTTGAATGAATCTAGGACGGCACTGGTGCTAAATGCGGAAAATATCGACGTTAATTGTGACTGGGAAGGAAATAGGGAACGGCAGCGCGTTGATATGTCTGCCGATGAGTTCGAGTTGCTATGGCATAATCGTAATCCCCATATGGTTGTTATACCTCTTCCACAAGCTGTTAAAAAACGATTGGTAAAATTACGCACGTTACGGAGTAAACCAACAGAAATTGATGGGACTGTCCTTTCTGTATCGCAAGATCGTTTTCAAGATGCCATTCCAGAACCTACCGTAGAAGAACTCCTTCGTTTTGCTGTATTACATAACGCTCCCAAAATGCCGGGAGGAATCTATATTGGCATGTATTCAGCACCGGTCAAACCGTGGCCTCATCAGGAAATGGTAAGCCGGCGTTTAATAGAAAGCTGGCCGTATTCGTATTTACTGTGTGATGAAGTTGGGTTAGGAAAAACAATTGAAGCGGCTTTAGCAATCCGAAGTCTAGTATTATCTGGTAGAGTAAAAAATGTATTAATTGCTGCTCCAGCCAGTTTAACAGAACAATGGCAACGTGAACTTTCTGAAAAAGCCATGTTGCGTTTTGCCCGTAGCTTATCTAAACCCACTGGTGGTATTATGCATCAGTATTTGCAGCCTGAAGAAGAGATACTAGATGATACTTTGTATAGTCCCCAGTTGAATATTGTATCTACTGGATTGCTCAGTAGAAAAGAACGGCAGGAAATGCTTGAGAGAGCGAATGGATGGGACATTACGTTGATTGATGAGGCTCATTATGCACGTCGTTCCAATCCTCAAAAAGGATATACTGAAGAACCTAAATATGGTCATTTATATACATGTATTGATAGTCTCCTCCATAAAAAAACGAAAAGTCTCTGGATGGCAACGGCGACGCCAATGCAAATTGATACTATCGAAGTATATGATTTATTGAAACTTACTGGCCGTGTCGGTCCCTTTCAATATGATCCATATTTAACAGAAACGTATTTTGAGCTTTTAGGGAAACTAATACAGAAGAAATTTGATACATCGAATTTAACTAATGAAGAATGGCGTATATTAGGGCGAAGTTTTGATGAACTGAAAAGTAGCGATCCTTATTTAATGAACATATTAGAAAAAACAGTTATCGATTCACGTAATAAGCGTCCTTTAGAAAGTTTGGCATATAATGGCCTACGTTTATCAAGCGACAGAAACTTTTTAGTAAAGCCATTTTTTTCTGCTTCACCATTATCCCGTGTCATGATGCGTCATACTAGAAAGTTATTAGAAGAATACAAAAAACATGGTCAGTTGACTAGTAATTTAGCAAGGCGACGTATATTACCGTTGGCAAGCATTGAATTTTCCCTTAAAGAACAGGAATTTTACGATGCTTTAGAAAAGTATTGTGCCGGATTGTCGCAACAAATACGTAAAAATAATTCCAAATCAGGACAAATGATGATATTTTTATTAAATTTCTTGCAGTTACGCTTTGCATCGAGTTTATATGCGATTCAAAAAACACTGGAAAGACGGCTAAAGCGTGTAAGAGATTCGTTGCAAGTTGAAGGAAAAACATTTATCTCGCAAGATGAATTGGATGATTATTTAGCAGATATAGAAACGGATGAAGATACAAGTGAAAATGACTTTGCGGATATTACTATCGACATGTTATTAAAAGATCGTTCTAAAGCAGATTTAGAATGGGAAAAAGGATGCTTATGTAATATGTTGACACAGCTACAGTCTATATCTGAAACGCCTTCAAAAATAGAGCGGTTATTGCAAATTTTAGAAGGTCGGCGTATTGTTGGTTCCCATAATCGCATGTTGCAGACTGTAATTTTCACAAGGTTTTTTGATAGTCTTTCCAGCATAAAACAATATTTGGATACTCGTGCTCCTGGTCTTCATGTAGGTGTCTTTTCAGGTATGGAAACATGTTATTTTGATGAAGATAAAAATGCCTATGTAAGAGTAACTCGAGAAGCCATTAAGCATTTATTCTTGAAGGGATACATTGATGTATTATTGTGTACAGATGCTGCGGCTGAAGGATTAAATTTGCAAACAGCAGATTTATTGATTAATTTTGATTTAGGCTGGAATCCCATGAAAATTGAGCAACGGATTGGCCGAATTGATCGTATTGGACAAACACATGATGTAGTAAAAGTGTTAAATATGTGCTACTTGGGAAGTACGGAAGAAATTGTTTATGGCCGGCTAACTGAAAGATTACATGAAGCCAATAGTGTTGTTGGAACACAACAAATATCAATGCTACCAATTGAACCTAATGAATTCAGGCAATTGCAAAATCATTCGCTTACGTTGGAAGAATTGACAAAGCGAGCTAAAAAACGTCTTAAAGAAAAGCAAGAAGCAACTGCTAAGATGGAACTTTCTGCGACACAGCAATATGAAATTTATGAAAAAGAACATCAATTTATGATGCAGAAGCATTTTCCTGCTACACTATCTGATTTATGGGATGCACTTATAAAATCGTGTTATTTAAAAAGTTTAGGTGCCCATGTAGAAGATGAAGAGAAGTATGAGTTTTATATTCCTGCTACAGATCAATGGTGTGAAGTACGAGGTACTATGCAACGAGATCATATGAGTTCTGAATTGCCCTTTCTTACTTGGGGAAATTCGACGATAGATAAACTCTTATGTTTTATGACGAAAAAGCTTCAAAACTATATTAGATATGTGCAAAAAATTGTAATTCCTATTGACACTTGGAGTATAGTAGGATATGTTGTTTCTACGACAAATGGGGCAAGGTTAATCACTTCATATGGTGAGCTTGCTGACATAACAGTAGCTGATGAGCCATTGAGTGAGGAAGATATAAAAAAGGCAACAGAAGAGCTGCAAAAGATAGCTGAAGATGAAACTCGGCTATATCAAAGGTATGAACGCATACAACAGACGAATAAAGAGCTAGCCGTATTGCAAAGAGAATTAGTCAGAAATGTGGCAATAGGAATTCTTCAAAAAAAGAGAAAAGAACATGTAGAGAATTTCCAAGATGCGATAAAAGAATTAGAGGAAAATTATCGTAAGCCATATATTATAGATTTGCCAGATACATTTAACTATAAAGAAGGACAATCCTTATTTCAAATTAACACGCAAAATAAAAAATCTAATATTGTAGCTACGCCGGTGCTAACGAGTTCAGCGATTTGGTTATGCCATCGTATTTCAGCAGCTTTACAGAAACATATCAAAAAAAAGGATCAGACATGTGAAAATATTATTTCGCGATTAGAGAGGTTAGGAAAGGAATAAAAATAAGCTGGATGGCGACAGCAACTTATAGTTAAATAATGATCGGATAAAGAATGGCACACTGGAAACGAAGCTATGGAGATTATTTGATTTATGAGAAATGAAGTTCCCCTTGAAATCATGCGAGATGACGTTGCGTTGCCTCGCATGACTACTTTTTCAGGTAAATAATGGAGAGAGGGGGTATAAACGATAGTTGAACAAGAAATTGGTAAGTAATGGTAAGTTTGAATGTTTTGCATATATAATTTAATCGGCTGAAGTAGCCAAAACTATCTAAAATATCAGAATAATTGTATTGTAATGGAGAGCATAGCAATTGGGAAGCCCATTTTGGGCTGAATTATAAATTGGTAAGCGATGGTAAGTAGTGGTAAGTAAATGGCAAGTTAGAACATTTCAAATTATAGATTTGATAGGTATCATTAATATAGGATTTACATGGAGAATGATATAGTAGTATCCTTATGATAAGGCAAAATTTTAATTTGGCAAATTAATCATTTGCTTTGATAAATTACTAGGTAATACGTCTTTTGGTTTGTAGCATGTAATATGTAAAAATGGCGACAGAGTGTTTCAGAAAATTGTCCATCATTTTGTTAGATCAAAAAAATCCCATAAGGGAAAATTTTTCACGGAGAGTATGGCATGGTAAAATCTAAAATAAACCCTATATTGACACTGGATTATATGGTTCGTGAACCTGAAAATAAATATTTTGATCGAAAATCGGCTAAAATAAAACCGTCAGACTTAGCTCCGTTGATTTCTGCTTTTGCTAATGCGGAAGGTGGAACTATTGTCATTGGCATAAATGATAAGATATTGGAAATTGAAGGCGTTTTAGCGGCAGGGGCGGATCGTTTAAATGATTTTATTAACGCGGCTAAAGATTACTGTAAACCGATGCCTAAAAATGAATATGAATACTTGGACGTAGTGAATGGAAAGGGATTGCAAGATAAATTACTTCTTATCCATATTTTTCCTCCTCAAGAGCAAATTATTCAAACTCGCAAGGATGAAACTTGGTTACGCATTGGAGATCGGACAAAAGAAGTTGAAGGTTTGGATTTACGGAATTTGGAATACAGTAAAACACGCGAAGATTTGAAGATGAATGTATGATGGATGCTACTGTCAATGACTTGGATCAAGGGCTTTTGACACAATATAAGCATATTCTAAATGCTGAGCATTTGCCGATGGAACAAGTATTAAAAGCTCGCGGCTTGATGAAAACAGTTGAAGGACAAGATAAACTGACGAATGCAGCCGTTTTGTTATTTGCGGAAAATATCATGCAGTTTTATCCTAATTGTCGTGTTCGGTTTGTACGCTATGAAGGGAATACGGCTAAAGCAGGGACGCAAATTAACATCGTGAAAGATAAAAGTATGGATCACTGTATTTTGAAGTTGGTTGATATTGCGAAGGAATATATTGCGACGCAGCTACAGGAATTTACAGCCCTTGATACGAAAACAGGAACCTTTAAAATCGTACCTGAATATCCTGAATTTGCCTGGCTTGAAGGCATTGTCAATGCTATCGTTCATCGCGAATATGCCTTAGCTGGCGATTATATTTTAGTATCTATGTATGATGACCGCTTGGAAATCAAGAGTCCGGGAAGGTTGCCAAATATCGTTACAGTAGAAAATATTAGGCATACAAGATATGCTCTAAATCCTAAAATATCACGAGTTTTAACGGAATTTGGCTATGTTCGGGAGCTGAATGAAGGTGTCAAACGTATTTATAGCGATATGGAAGCGTTTTTCTTAGATGACCCGAAATATTCAGAACCGGGACAGCAGGCAGTCAAGCTGACACTAAAAAATAATATTGTAATGCGGAAAATTCGGCAAAAAGAGCAGGCCATAGGAAATATAGGTAATGATATATGGGAACAGTTAGATGATTTAGAGCGAGAAATATTAGTTTATATGGGAAGCAGAAGAGCAGTTAGCCGGAAGGAGCTAGAAGAGCAGACAAAAAAAAAGCCGTGGAACGATTCTAAAAAGGCTGAAGCATTTAAGCGATTTGGGGATCATTAAACAAAATGGCCGGCTCAGAGACCCACAACATTCGTATTCCTTAACGTAGACAAAAATAATAGTGAATTAGTAATGTAAGAAAGAAAACAGGGACAATTTTTATTAGTAATACTTGCGTTATAAATATAATATTGAATAGATATTTATCCATGTACTTGAAAATACTTTTTTAGATTACCTGAAGTGGGTAGGTGTACTAAAAATGTACCATTATATGATGAAACCAGTAGAAAAAGATATATTTTTACGAAAAGAATGTAGGAAAAAAGCGCATGGTCAAGCTATTTGAATTTGACGAAATAAAGAAAAGATAGGGTGGGAATAATGCGATAATAGATATACAGCCAGCAGACCGTGTATTTGCGCGGTTTGCTGTTTTTTTGTTTTTGCATATATCAGTTGGCTCATGTCTATGTATGTATCATGCATCGGCAAGATAAGGTACAATAAGTTTCGCAAAAATAAAAAGAGACATGGCTTGCAGAACTCTGGTAGAATGAAGTCGCGACACACCATTCTGAAAGGAGCAAGCAAACCATGTCTGAAAAGATTGTACAGCTTAACGAGGAAGTAATCAAGGGACAGCTCAAGGATCTTGTGCGTGGCAGCGTAGAAGAAACACTCAACGAACTGCTGGAGGCCGAGGCGGAGAAACTGACTCAGGCGGCCCGATACGAGCGCAATGAGAAGCGTCAGGGCTATCGCAGCGGCCACTACAGGCGCAGCCTCACTACCACTTCCGGGGACGTTACCCTCAAGGTACCCAAGCTCAAAGGGATCTCCTTTGAGACCGCCATTATTGAACGGTATCGCCGCCGTGAAAGCAGCGTAGAAGAAGCCCTCATCGAGATGTATCTGGCCGGTGTATCCGTCCGGCGTGTGGAAGACATTACAGAGGCGCTGTGGGGCAGCAAAGTGTCGCCCTCAACCATCAGTGAACTGAATAAGAAGGCATATGTCCACATTGAGGATTGGCGTAACCGCCCCTTACAGGGAGGGCATTACCCGTATGTCTATGTGGACGGCATCTACTTGCGTCGCAACTGGGGCGGAGAGTTTGAGAATGTGGCCATTCTGGTAGCGATTGCGGTAAATGAAGATGGATACCGTGAGGTTCTTGGGGCTGCCGAGGGCATGAAGGAGGACAAGGCTAGCTGGGTCAGCTTCTTTCAATGGCTGCGAGGCCGGGGCCTGGATGGAGTTAAACTGGTAGTTGGCGACAAGTGCCTGGGTATGCTGGAAGCTGTAGGAGAAGTGTTTCCAGAGGCCAAGTACCAGCGGTGTACTGTACACTTTTACCGCAATATCTTCTCTGTAACGCCTCGTTCCAAGGTGAAGCTGGTGGCCAAAATGCTCAAAGCGATCCATGCGCAGGAGAGCAAGAAAGCTGCCCGTGAGAAAGCCCGGGCCGTGGTAGAAGAACTGCGTTCCATGAAACTGAAAGAGGCTGCCAAGAAGGTGGAGGATGGCATTGAGGAAACGCTGACTTACTGCGATTTTCCCTGTGAACATTGGACCCGTATCCGTACTAATAACGTCATGGAACGGCTTAACCGGGAGATCCGCCGCCGTACCCGTGTGGTGGGCAGCTTCCCGGACGGCAACTCCGCCCTCATGCTGGTCTGTGCCCGGCTGCGCCATGTGGCCGGTACCCAGTGGGGCAACAAGAAGTACATGAACATGAAGCACCTACAGGCGGCTCTGGAGGATACCTCCATTGCTGGGTGACTTCACTCATATCAGGGCCTGCAAACCATTTTGCGAAAAATACTTGACACTACCATCGGCAATTTTACGAATAATTAAATTTATTAGAATTATTGATATATTGCCGATATTGGCATATAATTGTGGTACGTTGCATGTAGTAGGGAGGATTGGGCTATGGAATATATGTCGGTAAAAGAAACGGCAGCACGCTGGGGAATATCAGAGCGGTCTGTTCGAAATTACTGCGCTGCCGGCCGCGTGAGGGGCGCTTTTTTGACGGGGAAAACTTGGAATATTCCCATATCGGCAGAAAAACCGAAACGGAAGAAGCGTGCAGATAGTTATCCGAAATCGCTGCTGCAAATATTGCGGCGTGAGAAGGAAAGCCAGATGCCGGGCGGCATATATCATAAGCTGCAAATTGATATGACCTATAATTCGAACCACATAGAAGGCAGCCGGATGACTCATGAACAGACGAGATATATTTTTGAAACGAAAACTATTGGCCCTGCCGGACAGGCCATACGCGTAGATGACATCGTTGAAACGGTTAACCACTTCCGCTGTATAGATATGGTTATAGACCATGCCTCATTAGGTTTATCCGAGCGGTTTATTAAAGTCTTGCACAGGACGCTGAAGACGGGAACGACTGATGCCAGCAAAGACTGGTTTGCCGTAGGGGAATACAAAAAATTTCCTAATGAAGTCGGCGGAAATCCTACGGCAGCGCCTCAGGAGGTGGAGGGCGAGATTAAGAAGTTGCTGCATACGTATGGCGCGTCAAAAGCCAAAGATTTAGACGATATACTGGAATTTCACGTCCGTTTTGAACGCATCCACCCATTTCAAGACGGCAACGGGCGAGTTGGCCGCCTGCTGATGTTAAGCGAATGCTTGAGGAATCATATTGTGCCGTTTATTATTACAGAAGAATTAAAGTTGTTTTATTATCGAGGGCTGCAGGAATGGGATCATGAGAAAGGCTTTTTGCGGGATACGTGTCTGACGGCGCAGGATTATTTCAAAAAGGTAATGGAATATTTTAAAATACCCTATAGATCTGAGAATCAGCATAGCTTACGAGTATTTTGATTTATGGTATGTATATTGAAACGAGGACGGTATGAAACGTAATACAAGTAAATTCATCGCTTTAATTTTACGGCACAAGCCGGAAGTCATCGGTATTTCTCTGGACGATCATGGATGGGCTGAGGTCGATGCATTGGTTGCCGGTATTGCGAAGCGGCAGCCTTTTACGAGGGAAATGCTGGAAGACATCGTGCGGACTGATAGTAAAGGGAGATATTCTTTTAATGAAGACAAGACGTTGATTCGGGCCAATCAGGGCCATTCTGTTTCCGTCGACGTGGAATTGGAGCAGAAGCGGCCGCCCAGCGTATTATGGCATGGGACCGGCGAGAAATATGCGGCGGCTATCGACGGGCAGGGGTTGATTTCCAAGTCGCGTCTGTACGTGCATTTATCGGCTAATTATGAAACGGCTGTCACCGTAGGCCGCAGGCATGGTCGGCCTGTTGTATATCAAATCGATACGAACGCCATGGCGGCGGACGGCTATATATTTTACCTGTCCGTCAACGGCGTATGGCTGACGAAGGCTGTTCCTGCAAAATACATAAAGCGCGTGCCGGATGGTAAAAAAACTAAATGATGATAGAAAAACTCTCCTCGTGAAGCGGGTTATCAGTTCACGAGGAGAGTTTTGTATTAGGATGCAGCGTATTAAATGGGGCTGTTTTTTATGTTTTCGATAGCTTGTTCCATAATGCCTTGCACATCGGCGCCGACGATATCCAGATTTTCCGCCGTAAAGCAGAGGACTTGCGGAATGCCGTAGTAAAGCGTGGTCAGGGATTTTACGTAGTCGTAGCCTAGGTTGTATGGTCCGATGGGGCCGCCGGCTGTCGTCACGTAGAGAATGCGGCCGGCCCGGCACAGGCCGACGGGAATTCCTTCTGGAGAATACGTGAAAGTGATGCCCAATACGGTAATCTGCTCAAAGTATACGCGCAGGATAGAAGGGAAGGCCAAGTCCCAATAGGGGGCGGCAATGACGATGTCGTCTGCTGCGGCAAACTGATGGGCGTAGTCGAACATTGACGACGACATCGTATGAGAGGCGATAAGGGCGTCTCTTTCTTTCAGCTGTTCCCAGTCAAGGGGGCGAAGGGGTTCTTGATACAGATTGATTTCCGTTACCGTTCCGGATACTTTTTTCAATACTTCCTGAGCCAATGCAAGAGTACGGGATTGAGGGCGGGGGCAGGCATTGATGAATAAAATGTTTTTCATGAGATATCTCTCCTGTTCATAAGATTACCTTTACTATAGGATATGCTGCAGGCTGTGTATATGCCGGGGTATGCAAAACGCAGTGCGTCAGACCGAATCGGGAAACAGGCTGGCAATCAGTTCTTCGATTCGCTGGGCGTCCCTGGCTTTTTCCGCTTTCTTTTGCTGTTTGAGCAGGGCGCGCCGTTTATGGCGGCGCATATGCCGGTCCGGCCTTTCCATGCGGCGCTTCGTGTAGGTCAGGAAATCCTGCATGACCGGCGGCAGCTGCTCGAAGGGGATTTCCTTTCTCGACGTGCACAGCTCGTGCAGATATACGTAACCCAGGGCGTAGCAAATCGATTCGACGTAGAAATCTTGAATATGGTAGCGGGCGTACTGCTCATATACAGCCGCCTTGGGCCGAGCCGGTATATCCTGCGTATTTTTGTGATACAAGAGAATCGTGTCGTCCAGGGCGGATTGATGGAGAACCCACGATTCCGCGGCAGTTTTTATGATGATAAATCCCAGCTTACAGCGGCACGTCACGCCCGTTTGCCGGCAAAAGAGGTCGATGTCGTCTTTTTCATGCTGAAAGAGAGCTGCTAACGATTCGGGATAGGATGCGTAAGTGGATCTGTACTGCATGGCCCTCGTTCCTCCCTATGGCATATTTTGGATTGGATATATTCTGATTTCATCGTACCAGCCAGAGAAGAAAATAGCAAGGCCGGACCGGTTGTTTTTGAAAGCTAAAAGCCCGTACGTCGAGGAAGAAAACTCTTGACGTACGGGCTTCTGCATGTCGGGTTACTGTAATTCTTCGGGCGTCGGTTCTACGCCGAACCATTTTTGATACAGCTTCGTATAGGTGCCGTCTTTTTTCATCGCTTGCAGCGCGGCGTTGATTTCTTTCAGTTCTTTTTCATTGCCTTTGTTGATTGCCATAGCGGAGCCGGCTAATTTCTTCGGTTCGCCGACGACTTTGAGATCGGAGAGGCCGCCTTTGGAAATATAGTACAAGGCTACGGCTTTATCGAGGGCCGCCGCTTCGCTGGCTCCTACCTGCAATTCCTGCAGGCATTGGTAGTTGGCGTCGAACTGCTTCAGCAGGGCTCCCTGCTTTTCAGCGAAGTCCGCCGGCTTGGATCCTGCCTGGACGGCGACGGTTTTGCCGGTAATGTCATCCCAGCCGCGGATGTCGGTGTTGTCCTTACGGACGACGATGACGGAGCCGCCGATATAATAGGGATCTGTAAAGTCTACCTGCTTTTTGCGCTCTTCCGTTGCGGACATGGCCGAGGCGATGAGGTCGATTTGGCCGCTCTTCAGGGCCGGAATCAGGGCGTCGAAGCCCATGGTCTTGATTTCCACTTTGCGGCCGAGTTTTTCGCCGATGGCGTTGGCCAAGTCGATATCAAATCCGACGTAGGTGTCGTTTTCCGTCATTTCGAAAGGCGGAAAGGAAGGCTCCGTGCCGACGATCAGCGGCTTGTCGGAATGCGTTGCCGTTTCGCTGCCTCCGCAGCCGGTAAGGGCTGCTGCCGTTGTCGTGACCAGCAGCGCCGCAGTAATCCACTTTTTGTTTATCAACATAGTTCATACACCCCTTTTTTAGAACATGAAATAATTATACACTTATTTTGAAAAAATACAATAGCCTGCGGCAGCTGTTTTGCCGTACAGCCCTTATTTTTCAACGTAATGGGATGGCGCCCTTAAGAATTTGGTTTTATCGGCTCGCCGTTTCATAAGAAGATATTTCCAGAACGTAATGTATATGAAGATTTTTTGAATATTTTATCTCTGCCATGCGGCTGTATTGAAGAGTCATTCAGCAATATATGCCCCATTAATATGATAATAATTTTCTAAAAACGGCAAAATAGAGGCGCTATGTTGATGAAAATAATGGAATATAATGAAAATACATGGGAGCATAAGTATGTGTACGAATATGACATATATCCCGTAGGCACATTTATGTGTATTTTTGAAAGAGACACAAAACTGAGAGAAAGTGTAAAAACTTTTAAATTTTAAACAGTATATACCTTAAAATAACGAATATAGGCCTTGAAACGTAAGATAATAAAGCAATAACGAGCATATTTTGAGAATGTTAAAAATGGAACAAATCTGTTGACAGTGGACAGAAAAAAAGGTATAGTGAAGATGTAAAAAGCGAATTGCTCATTTCGGATAGATGTAATGAGCCTTATGCATATCTCATGTCTTTATATATTTAGGAGGAATAATTATGAGTGAAGAACGAGTTACCCTTGCGATGGTCAAGGAAGCGCAGGAACGGTTGAAAGGCGTTGCCCAGAAGACTAGCTTGTCCTATGCGACCTCTGTCAGCGAAGTTGCTGGCTGCGACGTATGGCTGAAATTGGAAAACTTACAGCGCACCGGTTCTTTCAAGCTGAGAGGCGCGTATAACAAAGTGGCTTCCTTGACGCCGGAAGAACGTGAAAAAGGCGTTATCGCCGCATCGGCAGGCAACCATGCACAGGGCGTTGCATTAGCTGCCAGCGTATACGGCTGCCAGTCGACGATCTGCATGCCTAAACATGCTCCGTTGATGAAAGTAGCTGCTACGCGCGGTTACGGCGCAAACGTCGTTCTCCACGGCGATTTCTTCGACGAAGCTGCTGCGAAAGCCGTAGAATTGACGGAAAAATACGGCTACACCTTCGTACATCCCTTCAACGATCCTCAGGTTATTGCTGGACAGGGCACGATTTCCCTGGAAATTCTCGACGAAATTCCCGATATCGACGTCATTGTAGCTCCTATCGGCGGCGGCGGATTGATTTCCGGCCTGGCTGTCGCAGCTAAAAACATCAACCCGAAAATCAAGATTATCGGCGTACAGACGGCTAACATGCCTTCCATGAAAGAATCTATTGAAAAAGGTCAGATTTTGACTGTCGACGGCAAAGCAAGCTTAGCTGACGGCATTACGGTAAAAACGCCGGGCGACTTGACCTATGAAATCTGCCAGAAATATGTCGACGACATCGTAACAGTCGACGAAACGGAAATTGCCGCAGCAATCCTCTGGCTCATCGAACGCGTTAAGACCGTTGCAGAAGGCGCCGGCGCCGTACCGGTTGCAGCTCTCATGAACGGCAAGGTTTCCGGCATCCGCAACAAGAAGGTAGCGGCTCTGGTCAGCGGCGGCAACATCGACGTCAACAGAATGTCCCGCGTCATCAACAGCGGCCTGCTCCGTTCGTGGCGCAAAGTCTTCTTCGAAACGGTCATTCCCGACCAGCCGGGCGAATTGGTTAAATTGATTTCCATCATTTCCAATTCCAACGCAAACATCCTCTCCATCACGCATGAACGCAGCCAGCACAACATCGGCATGGGCTACACGGCAGTTTCGTGCGAACTGGAAACGGCTAACGAAAAACATGTAGAAACATTGTTTGAAACGCTGAAAGACAACCACTATCACGTTACGTTGAAATAAGCCCTAAAAGGAGGACTTTATCATGGAAGACAACAGCAAATTAGAGCGTGGGTTAAAACCCCGCCACGTGGAAATGATCGCCCTGGGCGGTACGATTGGCGTCGGCCTGTTCATGGGCTCGGCCAGCACGATTCAGACTGCCGGTCCGTCCGTATTGCTCTGCTATGCATTGGCAGGTTTGGTTATGTTCTTCATCATGCGTATCATGGGCGAAATGCTCTATCTGGAACCGGTAACGGGTTCCTTCGCTACGTATGGTCATAAGTATATCTGTCCCTTTGCCGGTTACTTGACGGCGTGGTGCTACTGGTTCCTGTGGGTTACGGTAGGTCTTTCGGAAGTAACGGCCGTAGGCATTTACGTTCACTTCTGGTTCCCCGACGTTCCCCAGTGGATATCGGCCTTAGGCGGCATGCTCATCGTAACCTTGGCCAACATGGCTGCCGTTAAATACTACGGTGAATTCGAATTCTGGTTTGCTATTATCAAAGTTACGACTATCGTCGTCATGCTCGTCGTCGGCGCGATGATTATCCTGTTCGGCTTCGGCAACAACGGCGTACCCCTCGGTTTCTCCAACCTCTGGTCTCACGGCGGCTTCTTCCCCAACGGCTTCGGCGGCATGATCAGCGCAATGTGCGTCGTCGCGGCAGCCTTCCAGGGCGTCGAACTCGTCGGGATAACGGCCGGGGAAGCGCAGAACCCGAAAGAAACGCTGCGCAAAGCTACGAAAAACATCGTTTGGCGTATTCTTATCTTCTACATCGGCGCTATCTTCGTCGTCATCACCTTGTATCCTTGGGATGAACTGGGCATGCTCGGCAGCCCCTTCGTAACGACCTTCGCTAAAGTAGGCGTTACCTCCGCCGCCGGCATCATCAACTTCGTCGTACTGACGGCTGCATTGTCCGGCTGCAACAGCGGTATTTACAGCTCCGGCCGTATGTTGTACACTTTGGCTGAAAACGGCCAGGCTCCGAAATTCTTCGGCAAATTGTCCTCTCACGGCGTACCGCAGCACGGCATCATGGTCACCTTGGCCTGCCTGCTCTTCGGCGTTGTTTTGAACTACCTCATTCCGGATTCCAAGCTGTTCCTGTACATCTACAGCGCCAGCGTATTCCCCGGCATGGTTGCCTGGTTCGTACTGGCTTACTCGCAGAAGAACTTCCGCAAACGCTGGGGTGAAAAAGCGATGGCTGAACACCCGTTCAAATCGCCGCTCTTCCCGTACGCTAACTATTTCTGCCTTATCTTCCTCGTTCTCGTTACCATCGGCATGTGGGTCAACCCCGATACGCGTATGTCCCTCATCGCCGGCTGGACCTTCATGATCATCGTTACGGCCGGATATTTCCTGGCTGGATATCGTAAGAACGAATATAATGAAGACGGCACCTTAAAAGCAAAACACTAATTCATACTAAAAGGAAGCATGCGTCTGCGTGCTTCCTTCTGTATGATACTTGCTTTAATTGGATTTAAATTATGACAGATATATTTATTTTACTGTCTAGTCAAAACGGACAAAGTAAGATATAATATAGAATACTCACAGTAATAAATCAAAAGGAGATGTTGTATCATCATGGCAGTAGAAGTTATTAGCACGACAAACGCTCCGGGCGCAGTAGGCCCGTACTCCCAGGCTATCAAAGCCGGTGATTTCCTCTTCGCATCCGGTCAGGTTCCCCTCGTTCCGGAAACGGGCAAAATCGTAGCAGGCGGCGTTACGGCTCAGGCTGAACAGAGCATGAAAAACGTCGGCGCTATCTTGGAAGCCGCTGGCCTTTCCTATGACGATGTCGTTAAAACGACGGTATACTTGGCTAACATCAGCTTCTTCGGCGCTGTTAACGAAGTATATGCTAAATATTTCAACAAAACGTTGCCGGCTCGTTCCTGCGTAGAAGTCGCTGAACTCCCGAAGGGCGCTCTCGTAGAAGTCGAAGTTATCGCATACTGCGGCAAATAATCTGACATAGCCTTGAAAAAAAGTCTCCGGCGCGCAGCCGGAGATTTTTTTGGTCAAAAGCGGAGAGGCATTTGGATGTGAGAAAAATTTTTTGACAAATTTTGAAAAAAGGCTTGCATTTTCTTATCAGATGGTGTAATATATAAAACGTCCTTTGGAGAAAGAAATGACATGGACCGTTAGCTCAGCTGGCAGAGCACCTGACTCTTAATCAGGGTGTCCAGGGTTCGATCCCCTGACGGTCCACCACATACTACCTATGCAGAACATCACTGCATAGGTATTTTTTTTGCAGAAAATGCTCTATTCTTGATTTTACAGGCGGCAGGACGGTATAATGAATCTGTATATATAATGTTTATAATAAAATCATACGGACGGCTATATGATGGATTGAGGAGAGATATATCATGATTACTTGCAACAGTAACGGCAGTATGGACGTCGTGGCGATCGGCGTCGATACGCGGATGCTGGCTTTATCCCGCATTCCTAAGGAAGACGGGGAACTGATTCGGGCCTATGTGGAAGCGCATGAAGACGTCATGCATTATACGTCCCTGCGCGTGTTTCACTGCCTGACGGAAGGCCGGAGTAAGACCTATTTCTTGATTGGATTGCATAAGAAACCCATACGGTACGCTACGTATGAAGATTTTCTGACGGCGAAGCGCCTCATGGCCGCGGCGATGGCCGAAGGCGTGTCGGAGCTGGCCGTCATGGTCGACACGCTGGAAATGGATATCGGCGCCTTAATCGACGGCTTATTATATCGGAACTACGAATTTCTGCATTATAAGAGCGATGCGAAGGGGCGGACCGTCCGCAGCATCAACCTGGTTACGTCGAGCTTGGAAATCAAGGCCTTCAATACGATGTGCTATATGTATTCCGCCATATACGAAGGCGTATACATGGCCCGTAATTTGGTCAACATGCCGCCGAATGAGCTGACGCCGCGGCGATTTTCGGAAATCGTATCGGCCGTCGTCAAGGGCGACAATATTACCGTCGAGATGCTCAATAAATGGGCGCTGGAAAAGCGGAAGATGGGCGGTATCGTCGCTGTCGGCAAGGGCAGCATGAACCCGCCGCAGCTCATGACGATAACCTATAAGGGCGACCCGGACAGCAAGGACATGCTGGGTATCGTCGGCAAGGGCGTGACCTACGACAGCGGCGGCTTATCCATCAAGAGCCAGGCCAATCAGGAATTCATGAAGGACGACATGGCCGGCGCGGCTGCTGCTGTCGGTGTCATACGGGCCCTCATGCTGCTGAAATATCCCGTCAACGTCGTCGCTGTGATTCCGCTGGTGGAAAATATCCCGTCGGGTATGGCTTACCACGTCGACGATATATTGACGATGTACGGCGGCAAGACGGTGGAAATCAAAAATACCGATGCTGAAGGCCGCCTGATCCTGGCCGACGCCGTGTCCTATGCTCAGGAGCTGGGAGCGACGAAGCTCATCGATCTGGCTACCCTGACCGGTGCCTGCGTAACGGCCTTGGGAACGGTGCGTTCCGGCATGATCGGCAACCATCAGGAATGGATGAACCGTTTCTTCGACGTAGCCGCGGCGGTTCACGAAAAGGTATGGCAGCTTCCGGCTGACCGGGAATATGAAGACCTCCTCAAAAGCGACGTGGCAGACCTCAAGAATACGGGCGGCCGCGACGGCGGCGCGATTACGGCGGGCTTGTTCATCAAGCAGTTTGTTCATCCCGATATTCCGTGGATTCACCTGGATATTGCCGGTACGGCCTTTTGTGAGAAGAAGGATGAAACGGGCTTCTTCGGCGCGACCGGCGTGGGCGTCAAGTCCATTTTGGAATTATTGAAAGGAGGAGCCAAGTGAAAGTCGATTTGCACATGCATACGACCTGCTCCGACGGCGTGTATACTCCCGAGGAGCTGACGAATCTGGCTGTCCAGGCCGGGCTGGATGTCATGGCTATTTCCGACCACGACACGATTGATGCCTATACGACGGGGTGCCGGCTGAACCCTGGCGTCCGCCTCATTCCGGCGATGGAAATGAGCTCCGATTATGACGGCGAGGACGTCCACGTTCTGGGCTATTACCTCGATACGGAAAATGCTGCCCTGCAGGAGTACTGCGCGCAGTTTAAGCTGCGCCGTCAGATGCGGGCCATGGAAATCGTCGAGCGCTGTGAGTCCTTAGGCTATGTCCTCGACAGGGAGCAAATCGAAGGCGTATTAGCTCGCGGCGGCACTATCGGCCGGCCCCACATCGCGCGTATGCTCGTGGCGAAGGGGTACTTTCCCGACGTGACGGCCGTCTTTGCTGCGATATTATACCGCGGCGGCCCGGCCTACGTGCCCTATCGCCGCAAGTCGATTGACGAATGCATCGAGCTGATCCATCAGGCCGGCGGTTTGGCCGTGCTGGCGCATCCGGGGCTGCTTCACGCGGCGCTGCCCCACGTACTGACGCATTCCTTCGACGGCATCGAGGTATATCATCCGAAGAATCGGGGGCGCTATGAAGAATTTTTAGCCGTCGCCGAGGAAAAGGGCTGGTATGTCGGCGGCGGCTCGGATTTCCACGGCACGACGGGGCGCTATCCGGAGCAGGTCGGCATATTCTCCTTTGATACGGAGCGTGTAGAGCCTTTGCTGCAATATAAGAAGAAATAGGTGAACGCTATGAAAGTCATCGGATTTATCGGAGCCAGCGGTACGGGAAAAAGTCATCACGCCCTGGACGTGGCGTACGACCATCATATTTCCTGTATCATTGACGACGGCCTGCTGATTTATCAAAACCGCATCGTTGCCGGCCGCTCGGCCAAGGAAGAAACGAACCGCATGAAAGCCGTCCGCCGGGCGATCTTTCTGCAGCAGGAGCACGCCCAAAGCGTAAAAGACGCGCTGGACGAGCTGCAGCCGGACCAGCTCCTCATTTTAGGAACGTCGAAGCATATGATACACCGAATCTGCGAAGCCTTGGGGCTGCCCGAAGCGGACTCGTACATTCGCATAGAAGACGTGTCGTGTCCCGTCGAAATTGAAAAGGCCCGGACGATTCGCATCAACGAGGGAAAGCACATCATTCCCGTGCCGACGATGGAGCTCAAGCCGCGCTTCCGCGGGTATTTGCTGGCTCCCATCCATTCCCTGCTGACCCGGCGGAACCAAAAGGCTCCGGATTTCGAGCATTCTGTCGTACGTCCCGTTTTCAGCTATTATGGGAAATTGACCTTTTCCAACGAGATGCTGGAGCATCTGATTATCCACCGCCTGCGGCAGATAGACGGATTGGCAAAGGTCAACCGCCTGCGGATCGATAAGAACCGCGAATCGGAAGGGAACGGACTGGCCGTATTTTTAGTCGTAACGGTATATTACGGAGAAAATCTGAAAAAACTCATGAGCACTATCAAAAAGGGACTGCAGCAGGATATAGAATATACGACGGGCATGTCCTTTGAGATTTTGAAAATTACAGTTCGCGGCGTCGTACCGCGATAGAAGGGGAGATAGCGTGTCAGGTACAGAATTATTGATGTTGGGAACGGGAAATGCGATGGCTGTGCGCCGGTATAACACGTGCTTTGCCGTGCGTACGGCTGAGGGACAATGGTTTTTAACCGACGCCGGCGGCGGAAACGGCATTTTCCGGCGGTTGGAGGACGGTGGCGTTGCCTATGCGGATTTGCATTATATGTTTGTGACCCACGGCCATACGGACCATATCATGGGCGTCCTCTGGGTCATGCGCAAGATCGCATCGCTGATGAGCTCCGGCGCATATGACGGGCAGTTTCATATTTATTGTCACGACGTAGTGAAGCAGATGCTGCTGTCTATGGCAGAAATGATGTTTAAGAAGAAGGATTTTGCCTGCATTGGCAAGGATATCTGCATTCACGAAGTGGCAGACGGCGACACTGTAACGTTTCTCGGCCTGTCCCTTACGGCCTTCGATATCTGCTCGACCAAGGCCAAGCAATTCGGATACCTGTTGACCTTCCCCGATGGCATGAGGCTGACCTGCTTGGGCGACGAGCCGTATAACGAGCGCTGCCGGCAGTACGCCGAAGGAACGGATTGGCTGCTGGCCGAGGCCTTTTGCTTATACGAGCATAGGGAAGCTTTCCGGCCCTATGAGAAGAACCACAGCACCGTCAAGGACGCGGCGGAAACGGCGGCCGCTCTCGGCGCGGCGCGTTTGGTGCTGTACCATACGGAAGAAAAGACCGGCAGCAGCCGGAAGAGGCTGTACACGGAAGAAGCGAAGGCCTATTACGGTGGTTCCGTGTATGTCCCAGAAGATATGGAGCGGATTGCGCTCAGCCGCTGAAGCGCAGACTGATGGATTATATAAAAGGAGTCGTTCGATGATACAGCTTATACTTTGCGGATTGGTAACGGGCTTGTTATATTTTTGGAATTATAAATACTGCAAACTCAGCGCGGACCCGGCCTATGCGCTGCAAAACCCGATTATGCTGCGCATCAGTTCGATAGCGCGCAGCGTCGGTACGCCGGCGGTTCTGGCCTTTCTCTTTTATACCTTGGCGTGGAGCGCCGTCTATTATCTGGTCAGCTTGTTTGTTGGGATTGTTGCGGCCGGCTTGGCCTATAAAGGCGGCAAGGGAAAAGGCTTTATGCATTTTATGGGGATTATCGCCTGGATTCCCTGGGTGTGCCTCAACGGAATGCTGTTATATTTGATTATGAAATAGTATAGTAAACGGAAAGGTTGTGAAGACAATGGCAGAACGAACCCTTTCCTGCGCCGACTGCGGCGTAGTGAACTGCAACGTCATGAACAAGGAATATCCCGATTTCTGCGTGACGACGCATATGAATCAAGAGGTGAAACGGGAAGCTCTGGCTCTGTATGAGGAAGAAGACAATCGTAAGGTCATGCAAACGGCGGCTGGCGTCGAATGCGACGGTTATTTGAAGTGGTGCCGCGTCCAAGAGACGATTGAATTTGCCAAACGCATGAATTTCCATAAAATCGGCATTGCGACCTGCGTCGGCCTGATACAGGAAACGCGGATGCTGGCAGGGATTCTGCGCAAGCACGGCTTTGAAGTCTTCGGAATGGCCTGCAAGGCCGGTGCCGTTCCCAAGGTAGAGCTGGGAATTGATGAAAAATGCAACGCCGTCGGCGTCAACGCCTGCAATCCCATCCTCCAGGCCAAGATGCTCAATGCCAAGCATACGGATATGAATATCGTCATGGGCTTGTGCGTCGGCCACGACAGCTTATTTTACAAATATTCCGAAGCCCTGACGACGACGCTGGTCGTCAAGGACCGCGTGACGGGCCATAATCCCGTAGCGGCATTGTATACCAGCCAGTCCTATTATAAGACGAAATTATAAGTCGAGCGAGCATATCGCTAAAAGGTTCCGCCCTTGTCGGTTTCCCATTGACACAGGGCGGCTGCGCCTTGTATAATGAAACAGAAGCATGTGACTGACGGAAGTGGAGCTACCACGGGGAGCATGGTTCATTACAGCCGACCGTCTGGGCGAAGGTTCCAGAAGTGTCGGTATTTTTATTTTTGCCAGGAAATTTCTTATTTTCAGGAGGTAATACTAATGAAAGAATTGCAATTGAAATACGGCTGCAATCCGAATCAATCATCGGCAAGAGTATACATGAAAGACGGCAGCGAACTGCCCTTTGAAGTCATGAACGGCCGTCCGGGCTATATCAATCTGCTCGACGCCTTCAACAGCTATCAGCTGGTCAAGGAATTGAAGGAAGCGATAGGCCTTCCCGCCGCGGCGTCCTTTAAGCATGTCAGCCCAGCTGGTGCTGCCGTCGCGACCGACATGAGCGATACGCTGAAAAAAATCTATTATGTAGACGATTTGAAATTATCTCCCCTCGCTTCGGCCTATGCCTGCGCCCGCGGCGCAGACCGCATGAGCTCCTATGGCGATTTTGTCGCCTTGTCGGATATTTGCGACGCTGAAACGGCGACGCTGCTGAAACGGGAAGTATCCGACGGCGTCGTGGCTCCGGGATATACGGACGAAGCCCTGGCTATTCTCAAGACGAAGAAAAAGGGCAACTACTGCGTGCTGAAGATCGACCCCGATTACGTTCCCCAGCCTGTCGAATCGAAGGATGTGTACGGCATTACCTTTGAACAGGAACGCAATAACGCCAAGATTACGGCCGACTTGTTCCAGAACCGCCCGACGAAAAATAAAGACATCCCCGAAGCGGCGCAGCGCGATTTGCTCGTAGCGCTGATTACCCTGAAATATACGCAGTCCAACTCGGTCTGCTACGTCAAGGACGGCATGACCATCGGCGTCGGCGCAGGCCAGCAGTCCCGCGTTCACTGCACGCGCCTGGCCGGCAATAAGGCCGATATCTGGTGGCTTCGCCAGAATCCGAAGGTATTGGCCCTGCCGTTCCGCGATGACGTGCGCCGCCCGGATCGCGACAACGCTATCGACGTCTATATTTCCGATGACTACGAAGACGTACTGGCCGACGGTGTATGGCAGAATCTGTTTACTCAGAAGCCGGAACCCCTTACGAGAGAAGAAAAGAAAGCCTGGATCGGTCAGCTCCACGGCGTAGCGCTAGGCAGCGACGCTTTCTTCCCCTTTGGTGATAACGTAGAACGGGCCCACCGCAGCGGCGTCGATTACATCGCTCAGGCCGGCGGCTCTATCCGCGACGACAATGTCATCGAAACATGTGACAAATACAATATTGCTATGGCAATGACCGGCTTGCGGTTGTTCCACCACTAAGATATGAAAAGAGCGTCCCCTTAGGGGACGCTTATTTTATAATTTTCTTCTCCTTGACTTAGAGCGTACTTCATGTGATACAATGAAGATGTTTATGAGAATGAGTTTATCGGGAGGTAGGTTATGGAAAAAGCAAAAGTATATTTTACGGATTTTCGCTGTAAAGTAGGTACAAATAATCTGATGAAGCTGCAGAAGCTGTGCAAGAAAGCCGGCATCGAAACAATTGACTTTGAAGGAAAATTTGTTGCCATCAAAATGCATTTCGGCGAATTGGGCTGTCTGGCGTCGATTCGCCCGCAGTACGTCAAAGCCGTCGCCGATTTGGTTAAAGAATTAGGCGGCAAGCCCTTCCTGACGGACTGCAATACCTTGTATCCCGGCAGCCGTAAGCATGCGTTGGAACATTTGGACTGTGCCAACCTGAACGGCTATAATACGATTACGACGGGCTGTCAGATTATCATCGGCGACGGCCTGCGCGGTACGGATGAAGTGGAAATTCCCGTTAAAAACGGCGAATACGTACAGAACGCCAAGATTGGCCGGGCTATTATGGACGCCGACGTATTTATCAGCCTGGCTCACTTTAAAGGCCATGAAATGACCGGCTTCGGCGGCGCCGTTAAAAACATCGGCATGGGCTGCGGCAGCCGCGCCGGTAAGATGGAACAGCATTCGTCGGGCAAGCCGGCTGTCAAGGCCAAGAAGTGCAAGGGCTGCCGCCGCTGCGCATCCGAATGCGGTTCCGATGCGATTACATACGAAGACAACATCGCCCATATTCACGAAGATTTGTGCAAGGGCTGCGGCCGCTGCATCGGCGCCTGCGCCTTCGACGCCATTCACACGGTGCAGTGGGACGCCAGTGAAAAACTGGATTACAAGATGGCCGAATATGCTCAGGCCGTCTGCCAGGACCGCCCGTGCTTCCATATCAACCTGGTCATGGACATTTCGCCGAACTGCGACTGCCATGGTGAAAACGATGCGCCCGTATTGCCGAATATTGGCATGTTCGCTTCCTTCGACCCGGTTGCCCTCGACCAGGCCTGCGTCGACGCCTGCTTAAAGGCCACGCCGCTGCCGAACAGCCAGCTGTCCGATAATCTGGCGAAACCCGATTGGGAATGCCACCACGACCATTTCCTCGACGTTCATCCGGATATCAACTGGGAAGCTACGCTGCGCCATGCTGAAAAAATCGGCCTTGGCGTAAGAGACTACGAATTAATTACGGTAAAATAAGCCGAAGCCTATGCGGAAGGCCCCGCCTGCATTTGTACAGGCGGGGCTTTTCGTTTATAATGGGCGAATTGTCAAGCTAAGTGCAACTTTTTAGAGTAATGTACTTCGTATGGCGTTTTGTATCCTAAACATTTTCGGGGACGGCGATTTAGTTCTGCAAAAACAGCTTGCACATAGGCTTCTGGAACGAGTGTGATGTCCGTCCCTTTCGGGAAATACTCTCGGACTAGGCCATTGGTATTTTCGTTGCTTCCCCGCTGCCAGGGCTGATGCGGCGGCGGGAAATAAAACGGCACGCCGTTCAAGGCCTCCGTGACAGCGGCATGATGGGCGAACTCTTTTCCTCTGTCCGGCGTAAGGCTTTTTACAGGTTGCCCTTGCAGTACCTGAAGCAATACCGTATTGACGGCTTGTGCTGTCTTTTTGGCTGCTTTGCCTCCTACCAGATACCGGCTCTTTCTATCTACCAACGTAACCAGACAGGCTTTTCCTGTCTTTCCTGCTATGGTATCACATTCCCAATGTCCTCGCCGGGAGCGGTTAGCGGCTCCTGCTGGCCGTTCCGAAATATCGTGAGAGATGGGAATAGAACCCCGTCGTTCCTGATATTGCCGGGTATGCCGGGATTTTCCATGATGCCGCAAGCGGCGGACCGCACCGCGGGACCCATGGGAGGACGACGTTTCATCAAACATACCGGCATATATGGCGCGGTAAATCGTTGCATAGCTAAGGAGTGCCTTCTGATGTTCCAGCTGCAAGCGTCCGGCAATTTCTTCTGGGGACCAATGATGCACCAGGAAGAGATTTTTAACCAATGCGAATAGCTCGGCATTCTCTAACCGCTTGTGAGGCTTGCATGCCTTACGGCGGCGGGCATACTGTTGTTGTGCGGTGATGGGCAGATACTTGCCGTTCACTGTATTTCTGCGTAGTTCCCGTGAGATCGTGGATTTATCTCGGCCGAGGGCCGCCGCAATTCGAGAGATAGAATAGGACTGCGCGCGAAAAAAGAGTAGATTTTCTCGTTCAGATAGAGTAAGATGATGATAGTGGCACATAGGTTTCCTCCGAGATATAGATTTTGTTTGGTAGCATTATTATATCAGAAACCTATGTGTCATTTTTTATAGGTGTTGCACTTGTATTGTAAATTCGCCTGAAAAAAACGGCTTTTGAAGAATTTGTATTTATTTTATCAAAACCAATTGATTTTTCCGGGCACTCTCTATATAATGTAGTTATATATTAAAAAATATTATGAAACCATTAATGTAAATTATAAATATATTAAAACGTACGCTGGTAGTTGACGATGCGGCATGTCGCCGACGGCGTATGACGAGAGAGCGAGGAAGTGAAGCGATGAATTGTGTAATTTGCGGGAAAGAATTTACGCCGCGGCGATCTATTCAGAAATACTGCAGCGCCGAATGCCGGCGGTATGCCAACCGTCATGGCGTCAACGATATCCGGGCCGCCGCTCCGGCTACGGCTCCGGTAATTCGTGAATTCCGCTGTCTGAAATGCGGTACCATCGTCAGAGTACGGGATCATTCGGACGGCAGGATGAAGTTTTGCTCCCAGCATTGCGAAAAGCTGTACTGGAAACATTCGAAGAAAGTAAAGGCCGTCACGGTATACCGCAAGTTTTCCTGTCGGGAATGCGGAAAGCATGTCCTCGTTACGGACCCGCTGGACCGGCGGCGGATTTTCTGCAGCCGCGAATGCCGCATCCACTGGTTCGGCAAGCACAACGCGGAGAAGAGAGCTAAGATGGCTGCAGCTCATGCAGGGGGCGATGTACATGCCGGACAGATGCTGTAGGAAAAAAAGAAGGCACGCGAATCATATATAACGTTCGCGTGCCTTTTTTTGTTTGTCTTATTTATGGCGGGACAAGTCTACTTCGTCCAGCGGAATAATATTCGTATGGTGTTTTACCTTGTGATACAGGTATACGGCGAGGAAGACGGGAATGCCGATGTAGGCGACACTGGCGCCGTACCAGTCAATTTCTGCTCCCGTAAAGGCCGAGTAGTTCTGACCGGCCGTAACGATGATGCACATGAGCAGGGCCAGCAGGGGGCCGAAGGGGAAGAAGGTTGCTCTGTAGGGCAATTCCTTTAAATCCTTGCCTTGGGCCACGTAGGCGCGGCGGAAGCGGTAATGGCAAATAGCGATGCCGATCCAGGTAATAAAGCCGGCCATGCCGCTGATGTTGACGAGCCAGTCGTAGGCCTTGCCTTCGCCGATGAGCGACGTAAGGAAGGCTGCCAGGCCAAAGATAACCGTTGCGAACAGCGCATACGACGGAACGCCGCGCTTATTCAGCTTGAGGAAACATTTTGGTGCCTGGCCGGTCTGGGCCATGGCGTAGAGCATACGCGTCGAGACGTACAGGCCGGAGTTGCCGGCAGATAATACGGCTGTTAAAATAACAGCGTTCATAATCGAGGCGGCGGCAGCCAGGCCGAAGCGTTCAAATACCAGCGTAAAGGGGCTGATAGAAATATTTTCTACGCTCGAATTGAGAAGATTCGGGTCCGTATAGGGAATGAGGAACCCAATGACGACGAAGGCTCCTAAATAGAATAACAAAATACGCCAGAAAATAGAGTGAACGGCACGGGGAACGTTTTTTTCCGGATTTTCACTTTCGCCGGCAGCGATACCGATCATTTCCGTTCCCTGGAAGGAGAAGCCGGCAACCATGAAGATGCTCAGCATGGCGGTAAATCCGCCGACGAAGGGCGCATCGCCGACCGTCCAGTTTACGAATCCCGGCGACGGCTCGGGCCCGAGTCCCAGAATGAGGAAGGCGCCGGCGCAGAGGAAAATTAATACTGTCAGAACTTTGATACCAGCAAAGATAAATTCGCTTTCACCGTACGAGCGGGTCGAAAGATAATTAAGGACAAATAAGATAATCAGGAAAATGCCGCTCCATACAGCTGCCGGGACATCGGGAAACCAGTATTTCATAATCAGGGCGCCGGCAACCAGTTCGGCTGCGACGGTAATAGCCCAGTTGAACCAATAGTTCCAACCCAAGGCAAATCCTAAGGATTTATCGACGTAGCGGTTGGCATACGTTTCAAAGGAGCCGCTGACCGGCAGGTACGCTGCCATTTCCCCTAAGCTGGTCATAAGGAAATATACCATGACGCCGATGAGGGAATAGGCAACGAGGGCACCGCCCGGACCGGCTGTGCTGACGGTCTCGCCGCCGGCGACAAACAGGCCTGTGCCGATAGCGCCGCCGATGGCGATCATATTCAGATGGCGGGCTTTTAAGCTACGGCGCAGCTGTTGTTGTTCTTCTTTCATTCAATCACAACCTTTTTTATAGTATTACTATAGTAAAAAAAAACTTACCTGTATATTATAGCGAATGTTTTTCTTGTTGACAATTAAAGGTTTCATCAGGGTTTATACCAAATTTGAAAATAAAATACGCTGGAGCAGGCATTTAACGCAATGTCCTGGACAATTCGTCAACCGTATGTTTCAACAGGACAATATGCGATTTTTTATGCGTTTTCATGCGCGTCGTCGGGCCGGAAATGCTGATGGAGGCGACAGCTCGTCCTGTTGCGTCGACGATAGGGACGGCAAAACAGGTCAGGCCGAGTTCGCTTTCTTCGTTGTCGCAGGCGTAGCCCTCTCTTTTTACCTGGTCGAGAAGGTGGAGGAGCTCGCCGGCATCGCCGAGAGACGCAGGGGTCAGCTTTTGGAAGCTGACTCTTTTTATATATTCTCGTATGACCTGGTCGGACTGAAATCCTAAAATCGCCTTGCCCGATGCCGTGTGGTGAGCGAGCTGACGATAGCCCAGGGCCGTTTCCATTTTCAGCTGCGACGTGCCTAAGGCGCGGTCGATGAACATGATGTGAATGCCGTCGTCGACAATGCCTAAATGACTCGTTTCTCCCGTCTGCCGGGCGATGTCCTGCAGGTAGGGATGGATGAGTGCAGCCAGCTCCATGCGGTTATAGGCCAGCATGCCTAGGGAAAACATGTTGAGGCCCAGACGATAGGTGGCGTGGTCGGTCTTCGATAAAAAGCCGCGGTTTTCCAAGGTGACCATGAAACGGAACACTGTGCTGCGGCTGAGGCCCAGCAGCTTGGCCGCGTCGTTTACGCTGAGTTCTTCATAGTCGAAGAAGAGATTTAGGAGAGACAGCGTATTGTCTACAGAGGTGAGTATATATTTTTCTTTATTCGAGGCGTCTTCTTTCATATACAGTATCCTTTGCGGGGGTAGTTTTTATGTACAATGTATAAATCATTTTTATTATAGCATACTCACCGTAAGAGACCTATAGATATGACGCGGGCACATCATAAAGAGGCGGAAAATATCGCTTTCTCATATATCATATTTTTCATTGACACATAACTTTAATCATTCTAATATAGAAATATAAAGTTCACATAAAGAAACTAAAGTATCTTTATATGAATAAGCGAGGAGATGAAACTATGAAGGAAATTCGTTTGCAGGGCCGCGGCGGCCAGGGCGTGGTCAAAGCGTCGCAGCTCGTCGTGGAAGCGGCCGTAGCCGAAGGGCTGTACGGACAGGCTATTCCCTTTTTCGGCGTAGAACGGAAGGGATCGCCGGTATTTGGGTATCTGCGCTTGTCTCACAGTCCGATTCGCCGCCGTATGCAGGTCTATGAGCCGGATATCTTGATTATATTTGACGATTCCCTCGTGTCGGCGCCGGAGACCTTCGACGGCTTGAAAGCAGGCGGTATGGTGATTCTCAATACGACTAAAACACGGGAAGAGCTGCCCCTTCCGCCTCAGGCCGGCAGCGTATGGCTCGTCGACGCCGCGGGAATTTCGGAAGGCCTGTTAGGCCGCAACATGCCGAATACGGCCATGCTCGGCGCTTTTGCCAAGGCGACAGGCTTGGTGGATAAGGATACGCTGTTGGATAAGATTGAGCATACCTTTGGCGCAGAGAATAAGGAAGCAGCTGTCCGGGCTTACGACAGCGCTGCGGAATACAAGTAAGGGGGAGAAACTATGAGCGAACGCCAGCATATTACGCCAGTCGGCGATACGGGGATGTACATTTTGGATACGGCGTCGTGGCGCGTATTCCGCCCGGTCATGGATAAGGAACAATGCGTGGAATGCGGCATGTGCCTGACGTACTGTCCGGTGAACGCCATCGTCGGCCGTGAAGATAATACGTACGAAATTACCTATGACTACTGCAAGGGATGCGGCATCTGCGCCCAGGAATGCCCGCGCGGGGCGATTGAGATGGTACCGGAAGGAGGCTGCTAGACGATGAGCAGAAAGGTAGTATTGACGGGGAACGACGCGGCGGCGGAAGCGGCGGCCTTGTGCCGTCCCGATTTGGTAGCGGCCTATCCGATTACGCCGCAGTCGAAGGTAGTCGAACATTTAGCCGCGATGATATACGACGGCAGGCTGGATTCGACGATGATTCAGGTAGAAAGCGAGCACTCGGCCATGAGCGCCGTCCAGGGCGCGTCTGCCGGAGGGGGACGGGTCTTTACGGCTACGAGCGCCCAGGGGCTGGCGCTGATGTTCGAACCCTATATGCGGCAGGCTACGCTGCGCCTGCCCATGGTCATGGCCTTGGCGACGCGGGAAATGACGTCGCCAGAAACGGTGTGGAGCGGCCAGCAGGACGCCATGTCCGTCCGCGAGGCCGGCTGGATGCAGGTATTCTGCGAGAGCAATCAGGAAATCATCGACATGATCATTCAGGGCTACATGCTGGCCGAAGATCCGCGGGTCTTATTGCCTATTAACGTGTGCTACGACGGCTTTTACAGCTCCCATCTGACGGAAGGGGCGGAACTGCCCGCTCAGGAAGACGTCGACGCCTTCTTGCCGCATTACAGCGCCGATTGGAATCCTATTTTAAATCCCGACAAGCCGCTGGCCCTGGACCCGCTGACGGCCGGCCCGCTGCTGATGAAATACAGAAAGAGCCATTTGGATGCGATGGAACGGGCCCTAACCGTGCTGGAAGAGGTAGACGCGAAATTTGCCGCCGCCTTCGGCCGGTCTTACGGCGGCGCGATTGAAGAATACCGACTCGACGACGCCGACGTCGTTTTGATTACCATTGCCGGCATGAGCGGCACGGCGAAGGACGCCGTCGACATGGCCCGCGAAAAGGGCGTCAAAGTCGGCCTCATTCGCCTGCGCTTCACGAGGCCCTTCCCGGGAAAACGCATCGCCAAAGCCCTGCTGGGCAAGAAAGCCTTCTGCGTTCTCGACAGAAGCGTATCCTTCGGCTGGAGCCAGGGGCCGATGCACATGGAAGTCAAGGCGGCCCTTGCCGATCAGGGCGCGTCGTACTGTCATTTCTCGGCTATCGGCGGCTTAGGCGGCGCTGACATTTCTTTAACGGAAATCTCAGGACTTATAGATGAATTAGAAACTCATAAAGAAGAAAATGGCGAACGGCCCGTCAAGTGGCTGCTGAAGGACTAAGGAGGGATCGTTTATGAACTATATATCTTTGCTGAAAGAAGCCCCCGATCAGATTACGCCGGGCATGTCGGCCTGCCAGGGCTGCGGCGGCGAGCTGATTCTGCGGCGGGTCATGCAGATTGCCGGAAAAAATACGATTATAGCGATTCCGCCGGGATGTATGGCCGGCGCCGGCGTCGTCGGCTGGAAGTATGCCAACGGGCAGAAAACGCCGGTTCACATTACTCTTTTGGACAATACGGCGGCCTTTTTAAGCGGCTTATCGCGCATGTACGAGCGGAAGGGGCGGAGCGACGTCAACATCGTCGCCGTCGCGGGAGACGGCGCGACGGCCGACTGCGGGTTCCAGAGCTTGTCGGCGGCGGCGGAACGGGGCGAAAAGATGCTGTACGTCTGCTACGATAACGAAGGCTACATGAATACGGGCTATCAGCGCAGTTCGACGACGACGCTGGGGTCCCGCACGTCGACGACGCCTTTGGGCAGCAAAATCAGCGGCAAGGAACAGCAGCAGAAGTACGTGCCCCTCATCATGGCCATGCATCAGATCGAATACTGCGCTACGGCCTCGCCGTCCCACATGAAGGACATGGTGGAAAAAATCCAGAAGGGGCTGGCGGCCAGCAAGAAGGGCTTCGCCTACCTGCATATTTTCTCTCCCTGCCCGACGGGCTGGGGGTATGGCAGCCACCTGAGTATTACAGTGGCTCGCCGGGCCGTAGAATCCAATCTGTTTCCTCTGTGGGAAATGGCTGACGGTAAGCTGACTGTAAACGTCAAGCCGGCCCATCCCCTGCCCGTAACCGACTTCGTCAAATCCATCGGCAAGTTTAAAGCCCTCAGCGACGAAGCAATCGCGGCGATTCAACGGCGGACGGACCAACGGTTTCAGCTGCTGCTGACGTTGGCTGGAAATGAATAGAGACGCGTCATACGTATTTTATCTGCCTGAGGCAGCGCTGCGCTGCTTCAGGTTTTTTGCTGCCTATTTCCGCCTAGCCAGGGTATGACATATATCGTATAATAAGTACATATGTACCATTTATTTGCGTAGAAGGAGACACTTATGAATTTGGAAGAATGCCGGAAGGAAATCGACAGGCTGGACAAAGAGCTGACGAATTTGCTGGAGCAGCGCATGCAGGTAGTGGCGAAGGTAGCCGCGTATAAAAAGGCAAATCACATGGAAATATTCGACCCGCGGCGGGAGCGGCAGGTCCTCGACAAGATTGCCGCCATGGCGCAGTATAAGGAATTGGCTCCGTACTTGCAGAAGATTTATCAATGCATTATGGATGAAAGCAAAAACTATGAACGGGAGTATATGAAGTTATAAATATGGCAGATATGGAAACGGTGCAGGGGGCGGTAGAACGCGTTTTGTTTGAGGCCCCCGATTCGGATTATATAGTCTTCCGCATTCGGCGCGAAGACGACGAGTCCCTGCTGACGGTTACGGGAAACGGCCCGAAGCCGCTGGTTGGAGACCGCATAGAAATCATGGGCCGGTGGACCCAGCATAAAAAGTATGGCCGCCAAATGGCGGCGTCGGCGTGGAAGCGCCTCATTCCCGATACGGCCGACGGCATCGAGCGGTTTTTGGCGTCGGGCGCCGTCAAGGGCATCGGGCCGTCTCTGGCTCGCCGTATCGTATCGGCCTTCGGCAGCCAGACGATGGCCGTCCTGGAAAAGGAACCAAAACGCCTGCTGGAAATCGAAGGCATCGGCGCGAAAAAGCTGGCCGTCATTACTGAATCGTTTTATGAAGAAAAGCAGGTCAACGACCTGGCCTTGGATTTGGAGACCCACGGCGTGTCGGGGCGCTATGCGGCGCGGCTCGTGCAGAAATACGGCGAAGAAGCCCTGTATGTTCTGACAGAGGAGCCGTACCGCATGATTGCCGAAATAGACGGCATCGGCTTTAAAACGGCCGACCAGATTGCCTTGGCGTACGGCATGGACCCGCAGTCGCCGGAGCGGCTGGCGGCGGGCTTGACGTATGTCCTTCAAGACATGACACAGAACGGCCACGTATGTATTCCCGATAGGGAGCTCGTCTACCGGGCGTCCCTCATCTTGCGGGCGGAACAGCTGATGCTGCGGGATGTGCTGACTGAAGCGCTCGCCATGGGGCAGCTTTGTGCCGATGACTACGGCGGCGAGACCTATGTGTATACGCTGCAGGCCTATGAAGAAGAACGGGGCGTTGCCGAGCGGATACGGGAAATGGCCGCGTATACGCCGCCTAAGCCGCGGCGGCATGTGGAATTGTTTTTAGACCGCTGGCAGGAGTCGTGCCAGTTCCAGCTGGCCGAGGGGCAGCGCGAAGCCGTATCCCAATCCCTGCAGTCGGGAATGCTGGTCATTACCGGCGGCCCGGGGACCGGCAAGACGACGGTCGTGCAGGCAATCATCCGCCTGGCCGAGCAGGAAGGGCTGCGCATCGTCTTGTGCGCGCCTACGGGGCGGGCGGCGAAGCGCCTGGCCGAAACGACGGAGCGCAAGGCTAAGACGATTCACCGCCTTCTCGTGCCGGAAGGCTTTGCCGGCGGCCGACAGGTCTTCGAATACAACGAAACGAAGCAGCTGCCCGCCGATTTGGTCATCGTCGACGAAGTTTCCATGCTGGATATGGAAATGCTGTATCACTTGCTGCAGGCACTGAGCCCGCGCTGCCGGTGCATCCTCGTCGGCGACGCCGATCAGCTGCCGTCGGTCGGAGCCGGCGCCGTCCTTCACGATATTATTCAGTCCGAAATACTCCCCGTCGTGCGGCTGCAGACGATTTTCCGCCAAAAAGAAGGGGGCCGCATCGTGACGAACGCCCATCTCATCAACGGCGGCCGCCTGCCCGTAGTCAATGAAGACGAGGAATTCCGCTTTGTGGAAATTGAACGGGAAGAGCAGGGAGCGGACGTGATCTGCCGGCTGTACGCGGCAGAAACGGCGGAGGCCGGCGACAAGTTCGCCGTACAGGTGCTGTCGCCGATGTATAAAAATCCCTGCGGCGTCGACAACTTAAACGCCGTCATCCAGTCCGCCGTCAACGGGCCCCAAAAAGGAAAAGGCGAGCATAAGGCGGGAAAGGTGACCTTCCGTACAGGCGATAAGGTCATGCAGAAGCAGAACAACTATGACAAGGGCGTATTTAACGGCGACATCGGTGAGATTTTTGCCGTGCAGGACGACATCGTGTACGTGCGCTATCCGGAGCAGGACATCAAGTACGAAGGGCAGGAAATCGATGAAATTACCCTGGCCTATGCCATAACGGTTCATAAGAGCCAGGGGAGCGAGTACCATACGGTTATCATGACGCTCGTCAACAGCCATGGCATCATGCTGCAGCGGAACTTGCTGTATACGGCGGTTACGAGGGCCAAGGGCAAGGTCATCCTTGTCGGTACGAAAGCGGCCCTGCGCACGGCCGTTCAAAACGTGCGGACGAGCCGGCGTTTTACCTTGCTGGCTCAGCGGCTGAGGGAGGAAGAAATATGCTGAAGGAATGGCTGCTGAACCTGTTGTATCCGCCGCGCTGTCCTGGCTGCGGCGCTGCCGTAAGCCGTCATGGCCAATGGTGCTCTTCCTGTTTCGGGGCAGTCTGGCGTCCGCGCCGGCTCGCGCGGAAACGGGAAAGCCGCCTGACCGCCTGTTACTGCCTGTGCGATTACCGCGGGCCTGTCCGGACGATGCTGCAGCGGCTTAAATATGACGGGGCCGTGCGCTACGAACAGGCTGCGGAAGAGCTGCTGACGCAGTTTCCCTGGCCGGAGCGGCTGGGGCATATCGACTGCGTCGTGCCGGTGCCCCTGGTTCCAGAAAAAGAGCGCAAGCGGGGGTTCAACCAGTCGGAAGTATTGTTCCGCTCCTGGGCGGAACGGCGCTGGCCATGGAAAGACGGCCTGCAACGCGTCCGTTCGACTCAGGCCCAGTGGCATCTGGACAAGGCGGACCGTGCTGACAACGTAAAACGAGCCTTTGAAGTCAAAGGCTCGTTTGAGGTACGGGGAAAGCATATTCTGTTGGTCGACGACATTTATACGACGGGGACGACGATGGAAGCCTGCGCCTACGCGCTGCACAAAAAAGGCGCTGCCAGCGTGACGGGGTTCGTCGTTGCCAGCGGCACCTTATAATTGACCTAACGTTTCAATAAATGCCTTGACGACTTCCGGGTCGAAGAGAATGCCTGAAGCGCTGAACATTTCGCGGACGGCCTGCTGCTTCGTCTTGGCCCAGAGCTCTGTCGACGGGTTGATGATGCGGTCGTAATAGTCTGCGACCGCGATGATGCGGGCGCCGAAGGGAATATTGGCCCCGCGCAGGTGCTTGGGAAATCCCGAGCCGTCCCACCGTTCGTGGTGATAGCGGATATACGGCACGATATCCTGACAGCAGGGAATGTTTTCCAGCATGTTGCCGCCCGCCGCGGCGTGGCGCTTGTACTGGGCGTTTTCCCGGCGGTTGAGATAGGGGATTTTTGCCAGCAGCGTATTGGAAACGAAGAGAAGGCCGACGTCGTGCAGAAGGGCTGCGTGCTTGATCTGCTCAATTTCACTTTTGGGAAGAGCCAGCTTGGCGGCGATGCTGACGCTGTAGTTGGCAACCTGAAGGGAGTGCATATACAGCCGTTGGTTCTTCAGTTGTATGAATTTGAGCAGCTCCGCCGTAATCGTGTCGAGGGAATTCATTTCCTCTATCCCGATGCCGGCGGCCTGTTTCAGCGATACCATGTACATGACGGACAAAACCTTTCTTCAATACTATATTACTTCTTTTTTATGCGCCGGGAACGGCGCATTTTTTGCGGATGGCGCAGGATATTAAACATCCTGGCGCTCGTTTTTTTGATGCGAGAGCCCGTATTCTTCATGCGGCGGACCGTCGTAATCTTCGATTTGCGGGCAGGCCGCATGTCGCGGAGCGAGCCGAAGTCGCCGCGGCGGATGCTCGTAGCTTTGATGCGGTCGGAGCCTAAGATGACCTTCAGCGTGCTCATGACGTGGCTGGCGTTGAGGTCGTTGTTGAAGCTGTAAATGTCGACGGCGACGTAAGCCAGCTGGGGATAAATGTGGATGCAGAGATGGGCGTTTTTCGACACGCCGATACAGACGAGCTCCTCCGCGTCGTCATGGTACAGCGTGATGCCCTCAATAGGCATGCCGACAGGCTCGAAGGCCTTTTTTACCAGATTCTGCAGCTCGTCGCTCGTCGTTAGTTCTGCCTTGCAGTTGTAAAAGTCTATCAGTAAATGTTTTCCTAATGTATTAGCCATGAATTTCCACCCGTTAGTTTAGTACAGCTCATTATATACTGTTTTTTCCGCCTTGTAAACGCAGTTTTCCAAATGGAAATAAGGACGGAGATACTATAAGTATTTTCTATTATCGTAAAATATACGTAAAAATGCGACCTCCAGAGCTATCGGGCAAGATATGTCCGCGGTTAACATATCAAAATGTCATAAAACTATGCTGAATATGCCTTCTGTTTTACGGCAAAAGAAATATCGCCCATTGTCTTGTCAGCTGTAAATGCTTGATGCTATAATAGCAGGTAAACGATGAAGAGAAAGGGGATTGCAATGGAATTGATTGAAAAGGAAATTGCCCGGCTGAAAGAGGAGCGACGCGCCGTCATATTGGCTCACTACTACGTGCCCGACGACGTACAGCGCGTCGCCGATTACGTCGGCGATTCTTTTTACTTGAGCAAGAAGGCAAAAGAGACTGACGCCCAGACGATCGTGTTCGCCGGCGTACGTTTCATGGGAGAAAGCGCAAAAATCCTCAATCCGCAGAAACGGGTCCTCATGCCGGACAGCACGGCCGATTGCCCTATGGCGCACATGGTCACGGCGAAGGCCGTAGAAGACATGCGCCGGCAGTACGACGACCTGGCTGTCGTATGCTACGTGAACTCCACGGCGGAGATTAAGACGCACAGCGACGTGTGCGTTACGTCGTCCAATGCGGTGCACATCGTCAAAAAGCTGCCGCAGCGCAATATATTCTTTATTCCCGATAAAAACCTGGGGCATTACGTGAGCACGCAGGTTCCGGAAAAGCATATCCTGTGCAATGACGGCTACTGTCCCCGGCACAACGGCGTCCGCCCGGACGTCGTACGGGCCTGCAAGGAACAGCATCCCAAGGCCCTGTTTTTGGTTCATCCCGAATGCCCGGAAGAAGTTTTGGCCTTAGCTGATTACATCGGCAGTACGGCCGGCATTATCGAGTATGCCGGAAAAGCCGGAGCCGACGAATTCATTATCGGGACCGAGGACGGCGTTATGTACGAATTGACGAAGCGGTATCCGGAAAAGACGTTTTATTCCGTCATGGAAGGCCGGGTCTGCGAAGATATGAAGAAAGTGACGCTGGAAAAGGTACTGCAGTGCCTGCGCGACGGGACGGGAGAAATTACCGTGTCCGACGAAGTGCGGGAAAAAGCGCTTCGTTCGCTGGACCGTATGCTGGAATTAGCTGAATAAGGCGATTTGATAAAGAGGGAATAGGTATGAAGATAATAAATACGGACGTGCTGATCGTAGGGACCGGCGCCAGCGGGCTCTTTGCGGCGCTCCACCTGCCGACGGACAAGCAGGTGCTGATGATTACGAAAGACCAGACAGAAAACAGCGATTCCTATTTGGCTCAGGGCGGCATCTGCGTGCTGCGCGACGAAGACGATTATGACAGCTTCATGGAAGATACGCTGAAAGCCGGCCATTATGAAAACCGGCGCGAGTCTGTCGACATCATGATTCGTTCCTCGCGCAGCGTCATCGACCAGCTTATCCGCTGGGGCGTGGATTTCGCCATGAAGGACGGGCAGCTGGATTACACGCGGGAAGGATGTCATTCCAAAGCGCGGATTCTTTACCATGAAGACGTGACGGGGAAAGAAATTACCAGCAAGCTGCTGGCCGCCGTGCGCGGCCTGCCGAATGTGACGATTCTGGAATATACGACGATGATCGATTTGGTAGCCAAGGATAACCGGTGTCTCGGCATTATCGCCCGGGATGAAGCAGGCGGATACATGGCCATTGAAGCTGCCAAGACGATATTAGCCAGCGGCGGCGTAGGCGGATTGTACGAAAGGTCTACGAATTTTCCCCACCTGACGGGCGACGCCATTGCCATTGCCCGCCGGCACGGCATCGCTCTGGAGCATATCGACTACGTGCAGATTCACCCGACGTCGCTGTATACGACTCATCCCGGCCGAAGCTTTTTGATTTCCGAATCTGTCCGCGGCGAGGGGGCCAGGCTGTACGGCAAGGACGGCCGGCGGTTTGCCAGCGAGGTGCTGCCCCGCGACGTGATGACGGCGGAAATCCGCAAGCAAATGGCCAAAGACGGCATGCCCTACGTATGGCTGGACATGACGGTCCTCGGAAAAGACACGATTTTCCGCCATTTCCCCAATATCTATCAGAAATGCCTGGAAGAGGGCTTCGACGTAACGAAGGACTGGATTCCCGTCGTACCGGCCCAGCATTACTTCATGGGCGGCATCCACGTCGACTCTTTCAGCAAGACGACGATGGACGGATTATACGCCGTTGGTGAAACGAGCTGCAACGGCGTGCATGGTAAAAACCGCCTGGCCAGCAACTCACTGCTGGAAAGCCTGGTCTTTGCCGAACGGGCGGCCGGGCAGGTCAGCCAGCAGATACGGCGTCCGGCGGCGCGTCCAGAGGGAGAATTTGAATGGCTCGGCGAACGGGCTGTTCAGGCGCTGAAAAAGGAAGAACGTACGCTGGCGGCGCAGTATAAGGCCGAAGTATTACAAGAAATGGAACGGGAGCGGAGCGCACAATGAACGAACTGAATTCGATTACGATGAAGCTGCATGTAGATCCGATATTGATGATGGCACTGCAGGAAGATATCAGCAGTGAGGACGTGTCGACGAACGCCGTCATGCCCGAAGCCTGCCTGGGCGAAGTAGAGCTGCTCAGCAAGGCCGACGGCGTCATCGCTGGCTTGCCGGTCTTTGCCAGAGTGTTTACGCTGCTGGATGAAGAGACGGACTTTACCTTTTATGTCAAAGACGGCGATAGGGTGTCCAAGGGGCAGAAGCTGGCCGTCATCCGCGGCGATATCCGGGCGCTGCTGTCGGGCGAACGGGTGGCGCTCAACTACCTGCAGCGCCTGAGCGGCGTGGCTACGTACACAAACCGGGTCGTCAAGCTGCTGGAAGGAAGCGGTATTAAGCTCCTCGACACGCGCAAGACGACGCCGAATATGCGGCTTTTGGAAAAATACGCCGTTACCGTCGGCGGCGGCTGCAACCACCGCTACAATTTGTCCGACGGCATTTTGCTGAAGGACAATCACATCGGCGCGGCCGGTTCGGTGGCGAAAGCCGTCGCCATGGCCAAGGCCTACGCACCCTTCGTCCGCAAGATAGAAGTGGAAACGGAAACCCTCGACATGGTGCGCGAAGCCGTCGAAGCCGGCGCCGATATTATCATGTTCGACAACATGACGCACGATATGATGAAGGAAGCTGTGGCTATCATCAACGGCCGGGCGGAAACGGAATGCTCGGGCAACGTAACAGAAGAAAACATCAGCAAGCTGAAGGATGTAGGCGTAGATTATATTTCCAGCGGAGCCTTGACCCATTCTGCGCCGATTTTGGATTTGTCCTTAAAGCATCTTCATCGCCTGTAATTTCATTTGCATAGTAAAACAGCGTCTCGGCGAAAGGAGCGGAGACGCTGTTTTTGTGTGCCGGCCTATTTTCTCTTATCGGCATTCCAATCCAGTATAATGCCCGTGTCCGGGTCGATTTCAAATTCGTAATACATCGTGCCGGTGAAAAGCCGTCCTTCATAGCGCGGCGCACCGTCGTCGGACTCGCGCCAGATCTGCACGTCCTGCGGCGAAGCGCCGGGAACCTTGGATAAGACGATGTCCTTCGCTTCGTCTATGGAAACGGGATGCCTGTCCTGACGGCGGGCCCATTCGTCCTTGACTTCGTAATCGGAGCCGACGATGTCTCCGCTGCGTATGTCGATTTCAAAATCGTAGTCGCCGTAATCCGTTTCAAATTCCACGTCGTATACGGGAATGGAGGCGTCCCTGTCGCGGTCTATTTTTACGTTGTACGCCTGATTCGCAGAAACACCGGCATGGTCCAAGGCGATGGACAGGGCGTCATCGGTGCTGATGTCGGCGGCGCGCTGTTGCTGCGATGCGGGAGCTGGCTGCTCTGCCGGCTTTGCCGCCGCAGATTCCGCCGTCTGGCCGCAGCCGCTCAGGGAGAGCAGGGCGGCCAAGGCCAGGAGACAGCAGGCAATAGTGCTTCGATTCATGATCATTCCTCCTCGTCAACATATACTTTTATTATAGCCCTATAGGGAAAAAAGACAATGCGTATACAGCAAAAGGCCGCAGCATCGGTTAGGGTGCTGCGGCCTTTCTTGTCCTAGTCTTAGTTAGTTGTCTTCGTGGCGGCGCATAGGCGTGAAGGTAAATTCACTGCCGTCGAAACCGATGGCGACGGTATCGCCTTCGCGTACTGTACCGGCGATAATGTCGTGGCTCAGCGCCGTTTCTACCGTATGGGTAATGAGGCGGCGGAGAGGACGGGCGCCGAACTGCGGGTTGAATCCCTGATCGCCCAGGGCCTGCAGCGCTTCATCGCTCCACGTAAGGTGAATCTTAACCTGCTTTTCCAGCCGTTCGCCCAGGCGTTCCAGAAGGATGGAGGCGATATCTTTGACCTGTTCTTTCTGCAGGGCCTTGAAGACGACGATGTCGTCGACACGGTTGAGAAATTCCGGGCGGAAATACTGTTTCAGCAAGTCGCGGACCTTTTTGTCGGCTTCTTCAAAATTCTGCGATTCGAGGATTTCATGAGAGCCTAAGTTGCTGGTCATGATGATGATGGTGTTCTTGAAGTTGACGACCCGGCCCTTGCCGTCAGTCAGCCGGCCATCGTCGAGAATCTGCAGGAGGACGTTGAAGATGTCTGGATGGGCCTTTTCGATTTCGTCGAGGAGGATGACGCTGTAGGGACGGCGGCGGACGGCTTCGGTCAGCTGGCCGCCTTCATCGTAGCCGACGTATCCCGGAGGCGCCCCGATGAGGCGGGACACGGTGTGTTTTTCCATGTATTCGGACATATCGATGCGGATGATGTTCCGTTCGTCGTCAAAGAGGGCTTCGGCCAGGGTTTTGGCAAGTTCGGTCTTGCCGACGCCTGTCGGGCCGAGGAAGATGAACGAGCCGATGGGGCGGTTCGGATCCTTGATGCCGGCGCGGGCCCGCATGATGGCGTCGCTGACGACCTGGACGGCCGCATCCTGGCCGACGACTCGTTTATGAAGGGTTTCGTCGAGGTGGAGCAGTTTTTCCCGTTCGCCGGTGAGCATCTTGGTGACGGGGATGCCTGTCCAGCGGCTGACGACCTGGGCGATGTCTTCTTCACCAACCTCTTCTTTTAAGAGCTGCGAATCCTGATGTTCTGCCAAATAGGCTTCCTGGTCCTTTAGCTTTTGTTCCAGTTCAGGCAGCTTGCCGTATTTTAATTCCGACGCCTTGGCGTAATCGTAGTTGTGTTCCGCTTGTTCCATCTGGCCTCTGACGGAATCGATTTCCTTTTTGATGGCCTGCGTGCGGAGGATGGACTGTTTTTCTTCATCCCACTGGGCTTTGAGCTGGCTTTCTTTTTCTTTCAGTTCGTCTTTTGTTTCGACGATTTTGGCCAGCCGTTCTTTTGAAGCTTCGTCCGTTTCTTTCGTGAGCGATTGTTCTTCAATTTCCAGCTGCATGATCTTATGGCGCAATTCGTCGATAGGCGTCGGCATCGATTCGATTTCCGTGCGCAGCTTGGCGGCGGCTTCGTCGACTAAGTCGATGGCCTTATCGGGGAGGAAGCGGTCGGAAATGTAGCGGTCCGACAGTACGGCGGCGGCTACGAGGGCCTTGTCGCGGATGCGGACGCCGTGATGGATTTCATACCGTTCTTTCAGGCCGCGGAGGATAGTAATCGTGTCTTCTACGTTCGGCTGGTCGACCATGACGGGCTGGAAGCGCCGTTCCAGGGCGGCGTCCTTTTCGATATACTTCTGGTATTCGTTCAGCGTCGTCGCGCCGATGCAGCGCAGGTCGCCGCGGGCCAGCATCGGTTTCAAGATGTTGCCGGCGTCCATGGAGCCTTCAGACGCGCCGGCTCCTACGACCGTATGGATTTCATCGATGAACAGGAGAATCTGGCCGTCCGATTTGGCGATTTCGTTTAAGACCGATTTGAGCCGTTCTTCGAATTCGCCGCGGTATTTGGCCCCGGCAATCAGAGAACCCATGTCGAGGGAGTAAAGCGTCTTATTTTTCAGCGATTCCGGTACGTCGCCGCTGACGATGCGGCGGGCCAGCCCTTCGACGATAGCCGTTTTGCCGACGCCCGGTTCGCCGATGAGGACAGGGTTGTTTTTGCGGCGGCGCGACAAGATTTCGACAGTACGGCGGATTTCGTCGTCGCGGCCGATGACCGGGTCCAGCTTGTTCTGGCGTGCGGCCGCCGTCAAGTCGCGGCCGTATTTTTCCAGGGCCTTATAGTTGCCTTCGGGGTTGTCCGTATTGACGTTGCTCTTGCGGTTGGCCTTAACGGCGGTCATAATGTTGTTTTTCGTCAGGCCGAATTCGCGGCACAAGGACTGCATATCGTCGCTGCTTTCTTCGACGATGCCCATGAGGAGATGTTCCGTGCTGATATAGTCGTCGTGCATGGATTCCGCCAGCTGCTGGGCTTTGCCTATGACCCGGACCATTTCCGTCGACATGGACATTTGGCTTTGTCCTTTGACGGAGGGAATCTTTTTCAGCATTTGTTCCAAACGGGCCTGTAGCATGGGCAAATCCGTATGGCATTCGGAGAAAATCGTGGAGAGAAGACCTTCCGGTTCCTTTACGAGCCCCATGAGCATGTGGACGGAAGAAATTTCCTGATTATAGTGCAACGCGGCGATTTGCTGGGCTGACTGAAACGCGTCGATTACTTTCTGCGTGTATTTTTCGTTTCCCATAATAAGACCTCCTTATATTACAGGCGATTCATAACGTAATATGGTGTGCGAGTATTTGTATATGCTCAAGTATCATTATACCTATAAAAGTCAAAAAGTCAATAGAACAAAAGATAAAAACGAAGAAGATCTATCTTGACAATAAAAAATCCCTTCCGTACAATGCCAATAGGATGATAAAGAAGGGGTAGTATATGAAAGAAGAAAATCTCTTGACCTTGGAAAAGCAGGCCTTTCAGGGAGACGTGGAAGCGCAGTGCCGCCTTGGCGACGTATATTTTTTCGATGGCGATGAAGACGACTTAGCTCGGTCTGTCTATTGGTACGGCATGGCGGCCCGCCGCGGTTGGGCCGAAGGACAGTATAACCTGGCTTATCAATACGAACAGGGATTAGGCGTGCCGCAGGACTACGAACGGGCCGGCAGCTGGTATAAGAAGGCGGCTCTGCAGGGACATGGGCCGGCGGCTAATAATTTGGGACATTTATATGAAATCGGCTGCGGCGTGCCCCAAGATTATAGGGAGGCCCTGTTTTGGTACGAACAGGCCGGACGGAGCGGCGACGCCGACGGGCAGTGCAACGCCGGCATCATGTATCAATTTGGCTATACCGGCGAGGCCGATTACGAGCAGGCAGCCTATTGGTATGCCCAGGGCGCAGCTCAGGGCAATTTTATTGCCCAAAATAATTTAGGATATTTGTATGAAATGGGAAAGGGCGTCGAAAAGGACGAGGCGAGGGCGGCAGCCCTATATGAGCAGGCGGCCTTTGCCGGCGACGGGCCGGCGCAGAATAATTTAGGCCAGCTGTACCGCGACGGCCGCGGCGTCGCTCAGGATTTGCAGCAGGCGGCGTATTGGTTTGCCTTATCGGCTGCCAGCGGCTATACGGAGGGAATCAAGAATTATATACATGCCTTGGAGCATGGCGAAGGCGTGCGGCAGGATACGCAACAGGCCGCCTATTGGCAGAGTATGCTCCATGATTTAGAAAAATAGTAAGCGGTCTGTGCTGAATTTAAACTATACAATGCCGCTATTAAGAGAATCATGCCTACGGCAGTGTTAAGGAAAATAAATATAAAATAATAACAGGCTGATGCAGAGAATCTATGGATGCTGCATCAGCCTGTTTGTCATTACATTAAATTAAGATGTTGATGAATAGCATGAGAATCGACGCGTTGACCGGGTCGATGATGAGCGAACCGATGAGGGGGATGACGAAGAATGCCGTCGGCGCCGGACCGAAGAGCTCCGTCATAGCCGTCATATTGGCGATGGCGTTCGGCGTTGCGCCGAGGCCAAAGCCGCAGACGCCTGACGACATGACGGCCGCTTCATAGTTCCGGCCCATAGTGCGGTAGACGATGAAGTAGGCGAACAGGGCCATGAAGACGGTCTGCGTCAGCAGGAGGACGATCATCGGAAGGGCCAGCGCGCCGAGCTGCCATAGTTTCAGGCTCATGAGGACGCAGGTCAGGAAAATGGTCAGCCCTAAGTTGCCGAGTACCTCGCTTTCCCGCTGGTATACGGGATAGACGTGGGTGAAGTCGGCAATATTCCGGATGACGGCGGCGACGAGCATAGAGCCGATGTAGGCCGGGAAGACGAGGCCGACGCTGACGAAGAAATTGCTGACTAACGTGCCCAGGCCCATAGCTAAAAAGAGGTGGGCCATGGCGTTCATGAAGCGGTGATTGTTAATCGTCTGGCCTGATTTTTGTTCCTGCTCGATGGCTTCATGGGCTTTTTCTTTATCAGCTGCGGCGGCTTCCAGCTTTTCTACTTCCGGCTGCGCCGCGGCCGGGTCGAGGCGTTCTGCAGCGGCGCTGCTGTGCAGGTCGAATTTATGGACGAGGCGTTCGCCGACTGGGCCGCCGATGATGCCGCCGGCGACGAGACCGAAGGTAGCTGCGGCGACGGAAATAGTCGTGCCGTTTTCAAGGCCTATTTTTTCCAGAACCGGGCCGAAGGCCGCCGACGTAGCGTGGCCGCCGACGAGGGGAATCGAACCTGTCGCAAGCCCCATGAGGGGATTCAAATCGAAGACGCTGGTCAATCCTACGCCGATGATATTTTGGCAGAGAATCAAAACTGTCGTGATTACGGCCATCTTGAATACGAGGACGCCGCCTCGCTTGATCAGGCTTAGGCTGGCCGTGTAGCCGACGCTCGTAAAGAAAAGCATCATGCAGATATTCTGCATCGTCGTGTCCTGCTCATACGTCCAGATTCCGTTCGTGTACAAGACGCAGTTGAGGATTGCAAATAAGATGCCGCCGACTACCGGAGCCGGAATACAATACTTGCGGAGAAAGCCCAGCTTGACGCGCAGAAACACGCCGACGTAATATACGATGATGGCGGCCGCCAAGGTTTGATAAATATTTAGATTTAACGATATCCCCATGCTGCAAAACCCCTTCCAATTCCCTGATTATAAAATTTGATTTTGGGATATGAAATAAAAATAATAACATAGTACATCATAGCAAATTTTTGCAGAATATACAAATATTAATGCGGACTGCATGGGAAGAAAAAAGATTACTGGCGAAATATGGACTTTTTCATGGAAGGCGAGGCGTAATAATCTTTCAGGCCGCCGCGGCCGGACGGCGAGCGGAAGCACAGGGATTGTATATCGGTGCTCCGCATATCGTACTGGATCATTCGCTGCCCGAAGGGCGAAAGGCGGTTCAGGCCTGTCCGCAGCCTCGTAATGATGGGGATTTCTTTTTTCGCTTCCTTTAAGACGGACGCGCCGAGGGGCGACAAGGCCAATACACGGCCGTATTGGGGCCCTTCGAGGTAGGCTTTTTCCATATCGGCGCGGCTTACGGCAAGGGCCGTATAGGCTCCCATGCGGCGCAGGCGGCTGTAGGCGTAGCGCTTCGTCTTCAAGGCGTCGAGCGCTTCCGGCCAGGACGTCGATTGCAGAAGGCAGCGTTGCCAGCGGTTTTCCAGGCCCTCCGAAAAGGCCGGCAAGGCGAGGAGTTCCTGCGGCGAGAGGAGGCGGCTGCGGTACAGGATGCAGTCGCCGTAGCGGCTGTAGTCGGCGTATTGGCCCTGAGAAAGGAGACGGCCTATGTCGGCCAGCTCCTTTGCTGGAAGATACGGCGCGGCATCTTCAAGGCGGCCGGCCTGCAGCTCGCGGCGAATCGCCGAGGCGCTGGCAAAGGGGCCGGTTAAGTCTGCTCCGTCATGTTTTCCTTGCCGGAGAATGGGGACGAATTCGAAAGACGGCGCGTAGCGATGAATCGCCTTGACGTATTCCAGGGCCAGCAGGGCGTTCGGCTCGCCGAGGAGCGCCGCCGTTTCCGGCGTAGTCTGACTGGCCGTGGCCTGGCTGACGTACTGGCCGTAGGTCAGCCCTGTTTGGCCGGGGCGGAAATCGTCGAGGACTGCAAGGGACGCCTGGGCGAGGCGATGAAAATCGTCGGCCGTACCGTCTTCTACGCCGCAGGACAGATGGGTACAGCCGAGGCGGGCCGCCAGCCGGACGGCGCCGGCGGCAAAGCCTTCGGCGCTGGACAAGGCGTAGAGGGCCGGCAGCTCGACAACGCAGTCGGCGCCGCCGTCCAATGCCCAGGACGCCCGGGTCCATTTATCGAATAAGGCCGGCTCGCCGCGCTGGACGAAAGAGCCGCTCATGACGACGACGATCGGCGCGCTGCTGCCGAAACGGCTGCGCAGGGTGCGAAGCATATAGTGATGGCCGTTGTGAAAGGGATTGTATTCTGCAATGACGGCAATGCGGTTCATAATAGTCTCCTTTATCTGACGTTTGAGTTTCTAATGTATTGTTTATTATATACTACGATGAAGGGCGATTGAAATAAAAAATAGAGTAGAATAATATGGCTAATATGCTTGTATAAAAGGCATGACAGGAATTCATGATTGTCCTCATATTTCCCTTTTTATCAAAAGCGGAATATGCTATAATGAACGTAGTCTGGAGAAAGCATAAAATTAGGTGGTTGTATGATGAAACGATGGAAAACCTTATCTGTTGCGGCGATGACGGCGGCGGCAATGCTTCTGGCCGGCTGCGGCGGCGCTACGATGATGGAGGAATACAGCTTTGGATACGCCCAGCTGAAGGCCGGCGATTCGGAAGTATATCTCCTGAGTCCCTTTGATTTAGCCCATGTCAGACGGCAGGGCAGCGGCGCCATGATGTATGTCAACAACGACAAGCACCTGAATCTGATCGTGATGTCGGAGCCTGCCGGTGAAATGACGCCGCAGATGGCAGCCGAGCGCGACGTGGCCATGCTGGAACAGACGCCGGATATTTCGGATCTGCAAACGAAGATCACTCCGACGACAGCCGGCGGAAGACCGGCCGTGAAAGGGGAGTATACGTACCGCGAACCCCTGAACGGCCAAGTATCCGATCTCGTCGTACAGAGTCTCTTCTTTGAAGATAACGGTCAAATTTGGCACGTCATGTACATGTACCGTCAAGGCGACGGCATGGGACAGGAAGTGACCGAGTATATTTTTGGCCAAATAAAATAATTACAGAAAATGAAAGAGGGTAAATTGCATGATCGTATTGGTTGTAAACTGCGGAAGCTCGTCCTTGAAATACCAGTTGGTAAACATGGACAATGAAGAAGTCATGGCAAAAGGGGTTGTCGAAAAAATCGGCTTGTCCGATTCTTTGCTGACCCATAAATGGAATGGCCAGAAAAAAGAAATCCAGCAGTCTATTCCGGATCACCAAGTTGCTGTTAAGCTCGTATTGGATATTTTGACAGACGCAGAATGCGGCGTCATCAAATCGATGGATGAAATTGATGCCGTAGGCCACCGTGTCGTTCACGGCGGCGAAGAATTCGCCTGCTCGACGCTGATTACGGACGAAGTCATGAAAGCCCTGGAAAAATGCTCCGCTATGGCTCCGCTCCACAATCCGCCCAACATCATCGGCATCAACGCCTGCAAAGCTATTATGCCGAACGTTCCTCAGGTCGGCGTATTCGATACGGCCTTCCATCAGACGATGCCGGCGAAAGCTTTCATGTATGGCCTCCCGTATGAATTATACAAAGAAGACGGCATCCGCCGCTATGGCTTCCACGGCACGAGCCATCGCTATGTAGCCGGCCAGGTTGCGAAAGTAATGGGCGTACCTGTCGAAAAACTGCGCATCATCAACTGCCACTTGGGCAACGGCTCTTCCCTGGCAGCTATCAAATACGGCAAATGCGTCGACACGACGATGGGCTTTACTCCCCTGGCAGGCGTACTCATGGGCACGCGCTGCGGCGATATCGACCCGGCTATCGTCCTCAACGTCATGGATAAGCACAACTTGTCCACGAAGGAAATGGACGCTCTCATGAACAAAAAATCCGGCGTTCTCGGCATTTCCGGCGTTTCCAGCGACTTCCGCGATCTCGGCGACGCAGCGTCCCAGGGCAACGAACGGGCTCAGCTGGCGCTCGACATGTTCCACTATCAGGTTCGTAAATTGATCGGCGCGTTGGCTGTTGCCATGGAAGGCGTCGACGTCATTACCTTTACGGCCGGCGTAGGCGAAAACGGCATTGAAGACCGCGCCGCTATCTGCCAGGGCTTGGAATTCCTGGGCGCTAAATTGGATCCCGAACGGAACAATGTCCGCGGCAAAGACACGCTGATCAGCACGGACGATTCTACTGTCAAGATGTACGTCATCCCGACGAACGAAGAAATCATGATTGCCCGCGATACGAAAGACATCGTATCGAACCTCTAATAGGGTATATCTGGCGTCGGCCGGAAGGCGCGTCTGCTGCATGTAGTTTTTAACGCAACGTAAAACAGGGGCTGGGAGCAGGGTAGAGGGAGTTAGATTCCCCTATGTTGCTCCAGCCCCTATTTTTAATGAGGTGACACGATGAAGCTGTTATACTGGGACATAGACGGCACGCTGCTGAATACGGGCAGGGCCGGATTATACGCTATAGAAGAAGTCTTCCATACCATGCAGGGCGAAGACGCGGCGGTGCCGCCTATTTCTGCCGGCGGCCGGACGGACAATTACATCTGCCAGCAGCTGCTGTATAAAGCGACGGGCCGCATGCCGACAGATGAAGAAGTGAGCTGGTTTTGCCGGGAATATGAAAAGAAGCTGATGAAATGGCTTAAAGTCAAGCGGGAAGAAAGCGTGATCTTTGAGCCCGTCCGCGATATTTTGGCTTTTTTTGCCGACCGGCCGCCCTTTAAGCAGCTGCTTCTTACGGGAAACAGCGTCCACGGCGCGCGCATGAAGCTGGATTTTTTCGGCTTGTCGTCCTATTTTGATTTCGACCATTCCGGCTTTGCCTGCAATTTTTACTATCGCGACGATTTAGCGCGCCACGCCTATGGGCTGGCTAAGGACGCCTGGGGCGACGCGGTGGAAGAAATGTATGTCATCGGCGACACGCCCTATGATATCCAGTGCGGCAAGGCCATCGGCGCGAAGACTATATCCGTCGCGACAGGCCATTATTCCTGTGAACAGCTGGCTCATCATGAACCGTGGAAGCTCTTGCAGACGCTTCCAGGGCCGGAAGAGTTTTTAGACCTTCTCGAATCGGAATAGGAGGACGCTGATGGCTAAAACGAAGATCCGATACGTATGCGCTAACTGCGGCAGCGTGTCCAGCCGCTGGCTGGGCCGGTGCCCCCAGTGCGGAGAATGGAATACGATGATGGAAGAACAGGCTGTGCCTGAACCGCCTAAAGGCGTCGGCGCGCGGCAGGGCAAGGGGGCGAAGCCGGCCTTGCTGCAGGATATCGCCATGGAACAGATGAGCCGCGTCCGGACGGGCATCGGCGAATTGGACCGCGTGCTGGGCGGCGGCATCGTGCCGGGAGCGCTGATCTTGCTGAGCGGCGACCCCGGTATCGGCAAATCGACCTTGGTGCTGCAGATTGCCGATGCCGTGTGCCGCCATGCCGGCGCGGTGCTGTACGGCTCCGGCGAAGAATCGGCCGGACAGATTAAGGTGCGGGCGGAACGATTGGGAATTACGGCTTCCAATCTCATCATACAGGCCGATACGTCTCTCGACGCCGTACTGCAGGAAGCAAAGCGACGCCGTCCGGTGCTGCTGATCATCGATTCTATCCAGACGATGTACAGCAGCGACGCCGACGGCATGCCGGGCAGCATGACTCAGATACGGGAAAGCACGCGGCGTCTCATGGAATTTGCCAAGACGGAGTCCATTTCGGTCATCGTCATAGGCCATGTCACGAAGGAAGGGGCGATTGCCGGACCGCGCATGATGGAACATATGGTAGACGTCGTCCTGTATTTTGAAGGCGAGCGGAATTATCAGTTCCGCGTGCTGCGGGGAATCAAAAATCGCTTTGGGTCGACGAACGAAACGGGATTGTTTACGATGGAAGAAACGGGGTTGTCCGAATTGACTAATCCGTCGCAAATGCTCCTGGCCGAGCGGTCGGCAAATCAAGCCGGCTCGGCTGTCGCCGCCGTCATGGACGGCATGCGGCCCCTTTTAGGGGAGATTCAAGCCCTGACAACGCATTCCGTTTTTGCCGTCCCGCGCCGCACGGCGTCGGGCATGGACTATAACCGGCTGATTATTCTGCTGGCCGTGCTGGAAAAGCGCGTCGGCCTGTCTTTGGGCACGCAGGACGTGTATATCAACAGCGTCGGCGGCCTGCGCGTCACGGAAACTGCCGCCGATTTAGCCGTCGTGCTGGCCGTTTTTTCCAGCCTGCGCGACGTGCCGATGGACAGCCGAACCGTCGTCATGGGTGAAGTAGGCCTGACCGGCGACATACGGCGCGTGCCCCATGCCTTGCGGCGCATCAAGGAAGGCGTGAAGATGGGGTTCCAGACCTTTATCATTCCCAAGGGAAATCTGGATGAAATCAAGGAAGGAGCTTTCCCGCAATGCCGGATTATCGGGGCGGCGACGCTGCGCGACGCGATACAGGCGGCGTTTACAGCGACGTAGAAGCCTGCACAACCCATTCGCTGGGCCAAGAGAGGGGCTTCGTCGGGAAAAGTTTATCCTTTTGTAAAAAAATTGTGATGTCCCTGTTATTTTTGTGGTTTATTATTAAAAAGTGTGATATAGTTATGTAGTTATCGTAAATCATACACGGTGAAAAAGGAGGTGCGGCACAATGGATGTGGAACGTACGACTGGTACGAACGAAAAGGGAAAGGAACGGCGTACAAAGAAATTTAACGGCGGCAAGATTACCGATAATATCATGAGAGGCGTTATCATGCTGATCATGGCCGTGGTCTGCGTCATGATTTCCGATCAAATTATCGCGACGCCTTACTTCAGCGCGGAAATTGAAGTGAGATTTTTTCACGGCAGCGTTTTCGGCATTACGCTGCTTACCGTTATCGCTTATATCATAGGCGTCGTCCTGGGGGTAGCGATTGGCTATCTCATTTCTCCCTTTGTCCTTCATTTGATTTGGAAGATCATTCACCGTATCGAATCGGGAATGAGCGATTTCGAAAGCCAGGACCTGATAGTCGGAACGCTGGGTTTGCTTTTTGGACTTATCATTGCTAATTTAATTGGGCTGGCGTTTGCCCGACTGCCTATTATCGGCGCTTACGGTCCTATCGTGTTCAGCATCGTGTTCGGATATGCCGGCATGAGCATTGCTATCCGCAAACGGGCTGATATTTTGGGGCTAGTCGGTTCTATCCGCCTGGGAAAACAGAATAAAGAGCCGAACGTCAAGCGCCAGCACAATGAGTTTTCCGGAAAGCTTCTCGATACCAGCTCGATTATCGACGGCCGCATTGCGGAAATCTGCAGCACCGGATTTCTGGAAGGGCCGCTGCTGGTTCCGGTCTTCGTCCTGGAAGAGCTTCAGCTCATCGCCGATTCGTCGGATTTGCTCAAGCGGAATAAAGGACGCCGGGGCCTCGATATTTTGAAGCAGATGCAGGAAGACAACTACGTCGAAGTCAGGGTTATCAACGATGATTTCAGCGATGTCCAGGGCGTCGACTCCAAGCTCGTGCGGCTGGGCCGTCAGATCAACGCCAAGGTCGTGACGAACGATTACAATCTCAATAAGGTAGCCGCCCTGCAGGGCGTCGTCGTCCTGAATATCAACGATTTGGCCAACGCGCTGAAACCGGCCCGTATTCCCGGAGAGCAGATGGAAGTCTATATCGTAAAGGCCGGGAAGGAAGAAAATCAGGGCGTAGCATACCTGGACGACGGCACGATGATCGTCGTTGAAAATGGCCATAAATATATCGGCAAAAACGTTCCTGTCACAGTGACGTCGGTGCTGCAGACGTCGGCAGGCCGGATGATTTTTGTAAAAATTACGGATGAGTAGGTGAATTTTTTGAAAGTATCTGTTATCGTCGTAGCCGCCGGTTCAGGCCGGCGTTTTGGATATGAGCGGAATAAGCTCTTTTATCCATTATGCGGCAAACCGGTGCTGGCGCATACGCTGATGCACGTTTTTTCGGCTTCGTCCGTCGACGAGGTCGTTATCGTCAATGCCGAACGGGATCATGAGGATATCGTATCCATCGTCGAGTCTCTCCACCCATCCATGCCGGTGCGGTATGCCTTAGGCGGAGCGGAGAGGGAAGATTCCGTGTACAATGGGTTAATGGCGACGAGCCGCGACGCCGATGTCGTCATGGTTCACGACGGCTCGCGTCCTTTTGCCGGGCCGGAATGGTACGACAACGCCGTCGGGGTTATGGCCAAAGCCAAGGCTGCCGTTTACGCCATTCCCGTCAAGGATACGGTAAAGGAACGGGAAATTGCCGGCGGACAGGGGCTGCAGACGGTGCGGACCCTGGACCGGAGCCGGCTTATTGCTGTGCAGACGCCGCAGATATTTCACCGCGACGTATTGATACAGGCTCACGAGTACGCTAAAGAGCACCATATCAGCGGAACAGACGACGCGTCTTTAGTGGAAGCTTTGGGAGAAAAGCTCTTTATTTTGCAGGGCGACGAGCGGAATCACAAGGTTACGACGATGGATGACGTGCCTATTCTGGAATTTTATATGAACGGCCCGACGGAACACCGCGTCGGCAGCGGCTACGACGTCCATCCCCTGGCGGAAGGGCGGAAGCTCGTATTGGGCGGCGTAGAAATCCCTTTTGAACGGGGACTGGCCGGCCATTCCGACGCCGACGTGCTCGTTCATGCCGTGATGGACGCCTTGCTCGGAGCGGCAGGACTGAAGGATATTGGCACGTATTTTCCCGATTCAGACGCAAAGTTTAAGAATATATCCAGCCTGCTGCTGCTGGAAAAAGTGCGGCAAATCCTGATTGAAAACAGCTGCCGGGTTATCAACGTCGACGTGACGCTGATGGCGCAGCGGCCAAAGATCAAAGATTACGTGCCGCGCATGATTGAAAATATTGCCGGAGCTCTTCAGATAGACGAAGCTGCCGTGTCGGTCAAGGCGACGACGACGGAACGGCTCGGCTTTGTCGGCAAGGAAGAGGGCATGGCCGCCCAGGCTGCGGCGATGGTCCTGAAATATAGAAATAAATAGCATTTTATGGGAGGAATTGTTCATGACACAAGAAGTTCGCGTTCGTTTTGCGCCGAGCCCGACAGGCCCGTTCCATATCGGCGGTGCTCGTTCGGCGCTGTTCAACTATTTGATGGCTAAGCATACGAACGGCAAATTCGTAGTACGCATTGAAGATACAGACAGAAAGCGTTCGACCAGCGAGTCGGAAGAAAATATCAAGGAAGCCTTGAAATGGCTGGGCATTACGTGGGATGAAGGCATCGACGTCGGCGGCCCGGACGGACCGTACCGTCAGACGGACCGCCTGCCGATTTATCAGAAATATACGGAAAAACTGCTGGCCGAAGGAAAGGCCTACTATTGCTTCTGCACGCCTGAAGAATTGGAAGCGGAAAAGCAGGAACAGATGAACCGCGGCGAAACGCCTGTATACAGCGGAAAATGCCGCAATCTGCCGAAGGAAACGGTAGAGCAGTATTTAAAAGAAGGCCGTCCCTACGTCATCCGCGTCGTGACGCCGAAGGATGAAACGCTGGAATTCGATGACCTCGTCCGCGGCCATGTGGCCTTTGATTCCAATAAGGTCGGCGATTTCGTCATCGTCAAGTCCGACGGTATTCCCGTCTACAATTACTGCGTCGTCATCGATGACGCCCTCATGCGGATTACCCACGTCATCCGGGCGGAAGAACATTTGTCTAATACGCCGCGCCAGCTCGTCCTGTACCATGCCCTGGGATTCCCCGTGCCGACCTTCGCCCACGTATCGTTGATTTTAGGGGCCGATAAGAAAAAGATGAGCAAACGTCACGGCGCTACGTCGGTGCAGCAGTACCGCGATATGGGCTATCTGCCTGACGCGCTGGTCAATTTCCTGGCCCTTCTCGGCTGGACGCCGGACAGCGATCAGGAAATCTTCAGCCGTGAAGAACTGAATCAGCAGTTCTCCTTAGACCGCGTAGCGAAGAATCCGGCCGTATTCGACATCGAAAAGCTGAATTGGATTAATTTCCATTATATGAAGCAGCTCACCGCCGATCAGCTGCTGGCCCTCTGCCTGCCCCATCTCCAGCAGGCCGGCTATGCCTCGCAGGAACCGGACGCCGCTGAGCTGTCCTGGCTGAAGGACGTCGTTTGGGCGATGCGCGAGCACGTCCAGTACGGCGCGCAGATCGTCGATGCCGTCCAGGTATTCTTTACGGAAGACTATGCTCCGGAAAATGAAGAAACGGCGGCCGTATTGAAGGAAGAAACGGCTCCGGCTGTGCTGACTATGTTCCGCGATGAGCTGGCGGCTCTGGACGAAGTAACGGCCGACACGGTACAGCCCTTGTTCAAGAAGATTCAAAAGGGCCTGAAGGTCAAGGGCAAATTCGTATACATGCCTATCCGCGTCGCCATTACCGGCGTGATGCACGGCCCGGACCTCAACGTCATCGTCGCCCTCATGGGCCGCGATAAAGTGTTGAGCCGGTTGGAGCAGAGCGGTTTGCTGAACCAATAAGGGCTTGACAGATTAGGGAATATTCGCTAATATAAGTAGCACATAGTAATAAATAATGTATATCTAAATGCAATGACCAAAATGATTTGCAGACGAGCGCTACAGAGAGAACGGGCCTGGGCTGAGAACCTGTTTAGATGGCAGAAGCTGCAAAGATGCCTTTGCGAGCAGATCAGGTGAAGCTAGTAATCTGGTCCGGATGCACCCGTTATGTGCTTTGAGATTATGGCGATGCCATAAAAACAGAGTGGAACCACGGGCCACCGTCTCTGTAAAGGGATGGCGGCCTTTTTGTATTATCAAGGAGGTTTACCATGAGAGAATTAAAAGTATATAATACGCTGACTCGTAAAAAAGAAACGTTTACGCCCGTCACGCCGGGACAGGTCAAGATGTACGTCTGCGGCATCACGCCGTACAATCATTCCCATATGGGCAACGCCCGTCCCTTCGTCACCTGGGACGTCATCAAGCGCTACCTGGAACACCTGGGCTATGAAGTAACGCATATTCAGAACTTTACCGACGTAGACGATAAGATCATCAATGCGGCTAACGGCGAAGGCGTAACGTGGGATACGATTTCCAACCGTTATATTGCGTCGTACTTCGACGTCATGGACAAGCTCCATGTCCGCCGGGCCGACAAATACCCCCGCGTATCGGAGCATATGGAAGAAATCATCCACATGATTGAAGTGCTCATTGAAAAGGGTTTCGCATACGTCATCGACAACGACGTATATTACAGCGTGGAAAAATTTGCCGGCTACGGCAAACTGAGCGGCCGCAGCCTCGACGACATGATGGCCGGCGCCCGCATCGAAGTAGACGACCGCAAGCACAATCCTATGGACTTCGCTTTGTGGAAAGGCGCTAAGCCGGGCGAACCGTCTTGGGAAAGCCCCTGGGGACCGGGCCGCCCGGGCTGGCATATCGAATGCTCGGCTATGAGCAATAAATATCTCGGCGATACCTTTGATTTCCACGGCGGCGGCAGCGATTTGATTTTCCCGCACCATGAAAATGAAATCGCCCAGTCCGAAGCGTATACGGGCAAGAAGCCTATGGTCCGTTACTGGCTCCACAACGGCTTCATTACGATCAATTCGGAAAAAATGAGCAAATCCCTGAACAACTTCTTCCTGGTCAAGGATGTATTGGAACATTATAATCCGGACGCCCTGCGGTTCTTCCTCATTTCCAACCATTACCGCAGCCCCCTCGACTTCAGCGACGAACGGCTTGAAGAAATGACTCGCAGCCTGGAACGCCTCGGCACGTCGATTGACAACGTGCTGGAGCTGCTCGACATGCCGGCCGGCGCGAAGTCGGAAGAAGCGGCACAGCTCATGGCTGACGCCAAGGCCAACGAAGAAGCCTTTGAAGAAGCGATGTGCGACGATTTCAACACGGCTCTGGCCAGCGCGGCGATGTTCGATTTGGCGAAGAAGGTCAACATCTATAAAGATGCCGTCGTCAACAACGGCGTGCCCGTCGATTCGTCCGTCGTATCGGAAGTAAAGCGCATCTTCAAGACGATGACCGACATCCTCGGCATTTTGGAAGAACGGTGGAGCGGCCAGAAAGGCAGCGCCAGCAGCAAGGATTACAACGACCTGATGGACGCGATTCTGGAAATCCGCCAGGAATGCCGGGCGCAGAAGCAGTATGCTTTGGCCGACGCCATTCGCGATAAGCTGGCGGCCTTGGGTATTACGATTGAAGATTCTCCTCAGGGAGCGCGTTGGAAAAAGTGAAATTTAAACAGCTTCAAGCCTTAAAAGGACGAGCCTATGCGGCCTTTGCCAAAGGCGAGCGGCTGGAGGTGCCCGAACAGGACGCCTCGCGGCTCGACCCGATTTCCCTGGCCTTTGTCGGCGACGCATATTACGCCCTGTATCTGCGGCGGCGTTTAGTACAGACGGGCATTCCAAACGTGCAGGTCCTGCACCTGCTGGCTTCGGAATTCGTATCGGCTAAGGCCCAGGCTTATGTGTACCGTCATATCAAGGAGACGCTGGATGAGACGGAATCCTCCGTCTGCCAGCGGGCCCGCAACGCCTATTCGCAGGCGCCGAAGAGCGCGTCCGTCGCCGAGTATCACGACAGTACGGCGCTGGAAGCCCTGGTGGGATACTTGATTATGGCGGAGAAAGCCGGCCGCCTCGACGGGCTTATGGATGAAATATACAGGTTTACGAAAGAATATTGTGCAATAAAACATGGAGAAAAGGTGTAACCATGAGCGACGAAAGCATCATTGTCGGACGCAACAGCGTGACGGAAGCGCTGCGTGCCGGCCGGTCCATTACAAAACTATATATAGCTGCCGGAAATGACGCGCCGCCGCTGCTGCGTATCCAGGAGCTGGCCCGCGAGAAGGATATTCTCATAGAACGCGCGCCGGTCAAGATCTTGAATCATCTGGCGCCGGGGAGCCGCCATCAGGGCGTCGTCGCCTTCGCCGCTCCCGTGGCCTATGCCGATTTGACCGACGTGCTTGCCGACGTGGAAGCGTCGGGACGAACGCCGTTTCTGGTGCTGCTGGACGGTATTGAAGACGTGCACAACGTAGGCGCTATTATCCGCACGGCCGAATGCGCCGGCGTCGACGCCGTCCTCCTGCCGAAGCGGCGCAGCGCACCGATTAACGAAACCGTCGGCAAGACGTCTGCCGGCGCCGTCGAGTATATGCCTATCGTGCAGATCGGCAACACGACGCAGACCTTGAAGAAATTGCAGAAGCGGGGCTTTTGGGTTATCGGCGCCGATATGGACGGCAGCGTCGATTATTTTCACAGCTCTCTGACCGAGCCTATCGTCCTGGTCATCGGCGGCGAAGGCCGGGGCATATCCCATCTGGTAAAGGAAACATGCGACGTTCTCGTGCAGATTCCCATGTTCGGCCAGGTTAATTCCCTCAATGCTTCCGTGGCGGCGGCCCTTTTGATGTATGAAGCCGTGCGCCAGCGGCAGGCGGTGGCGAAATGAAGGATTTGCTGATCGTCGACGGGTACAATATCATTTTTGCCTGGGACGAGCTGAAAAAGCTGGCAGCCCAATCGCTGGACCACGCACGGGAGAAGCTGACGGATATCCTTGTGAGCTACGGCAAGGCTAAGGGATATAAATTAGTCCTCGTCTTCGACGCGATGTACACGGACGAGGCGGAAAAAAGCATGAAAATCGGCAGGGACTGCGAAGTCATCTTTACGGATAAAGAGGAAACGGCGGACAGCCGCATCGAACGGCTGGTCTACGAGCACCGCAACGACAAGCGCATCATTTACGTCGCTACGTCCGACAGCTCGGAACAGACGCAGGTGCTGGGCACCGGCGCGTACCGCATGCCGGCGAGAGAGCTTGCCGAGGACGTAGAGCGGACGCGGAAGGAAACGGCGGCCTACGACCACCGCAACGTATTGAAGCACGGCGGCCAGCGCAACGAAGTCGTGTACCGCGTGCAGGACGAAGACGTGCTGAGAAAATTAGAAAAAATTCGCAGATCGAAATAGTAGAGGTATAATATGCAGGCAGAAATGCGAGAGGAATTTCCCCGGTCGGACAGATTTGAAGGGATGAGCGACGAAGAAATCGTTCAACTGGCGCAGCAGGAACAGGACGGCGAGGCGATGGATTACATCGTCAATAAGTACCGTAACTTTGTGAAATCCAAAGCGCGGGCCTATTTTCTCGTCGGCGCCGACCGCGACGACATCATTCAGGAAGGCATGATAGGCCTGTATAAAGCGACGAGGGACTTTCGCGGCGACAAGCTGGCCTCGTTCCGGGCCTTTGCCGAGCTGTGCGTTACGCGGCAGATCATTACGGCTATCAAGACGGCGACGAGGCAGAAGCATATTCCCCTCAACTCGTACGTATCCTTGAATAAGCCGATTTATGAAGATGAATCGGATCGGACGCTGCAGGATATTCTGTCGGGAATCCGCGTCAGCGACCCGGAAGAGCTCGTCATCAGCCGGGAGGAATTTGCCGACATCGAGCTGAAGATGAACGAAATCCTGAGCGACCTAGAATGGCAGGTGCTGACGGCCTATCTGGAAGGGAAGTCCTACAACGAGATGTCCAAAGAACTGCATCGCCACGTAAAATCCATCGACAACGCCCTGCAGCGCGTCAAGCGCAAGCTGGAACGTTATTTGGAAAACCGGGATGGAGAAAATAAATCAGAACCTATTGATAGAAAAGGCAAATGAGTGTACAATAGTATCGTTAAGCATGTGTTGTAAGGAGGATTAGCGTGATTACTGTATTGGAAATCTTAGTTGTCATCTTGTCTCTGATTCTTATCGGCGTTGTCGTAGCCCAAAAAAGCAAGACTCAAGGCATGGGCGCCGGCTTCGGCGGAGGCGCGGAAGACCTGTTTGGCAGCAGAGCCCGCGGTATGGACGCATTGCTGTCTAAAGTAACTATCGTCGTATCTATTGCCTTTGCAATCGTGACATTGATTTTAGGCAGATTGCTGAATACATTTTAATGAACGTTATGGCCTGCGGCGTCGTCGCAGGCTTTTTTCATATGCAGACGAACGACAGAGAAAGGGAATGTATAAAGAGTATGAATTTGAAGTTGTCCCATGATATAATGGATATATGTAATATGGAACCGGACGGCGTTACCGTGGAGGACTGCGCCGAGCGGCTGCGTCTGGCTGGCGGGGAGCTGTCCGAACTGTTTGAAACTTTTGAAGAGATGATAAGGAGGGGGAGTCTCGTGAGAATATCCGAAGAACGCTACGGCGCATCTAAGCGGGCTCAGGAAATCGTAGGCATATACAAGGGATATACGCCTACCTTTGGATTTGTCCTCTGCGAAAATATGCAGGACGATATTTACATTGCCGAGCAGTACCGGCATACGGCCATGAATAACGACAAGGTAGCCGTGCGCATTATTCAGAGCGGCAGCGGCCGCCATAAAACGGAAGGGGAAATTATCCGCATTGTCGAGCGGGCGAATAAGACCCTGGTCGGGACGTTCGAGCGGGAAAAGCAATGTGGCTTCGTCCGTCCTGACGACGAACGGATCCGGGAGGATATCTATATTCCCCTGGATAAAACGGCCGGCGCCCGCAGCAGCGCCCGCGTCCTCGTGACCATTACGAAATGGCCCGAAGAGGGCCGCAAGGCCGAAGGCGAAGTGACGGAAATACTGGGATATGACGGCGACAAGGACTTGGATATTAAAGTCATCATGGCTCGTCATGGATTGCCCTTTGCCTTTCCCGACGACGTATTGAAGGAGGCCGACTCCATCGACCGGACTGTCGTATTGGAAGACGGCCGCCGCGATTACCGCCATCGCCAGCTCATTACGATTGACGGCGAAGACGCCAAGGATTTGGACGACGCCATCGATGTGGAACGCCTGTCCAACGGCAATTACCGCTTAGGCGTATACATTGCCGACGTAAGCTATTACGTGCGGCCCCGCACGCTGCTCGACGCCGAAGCGTACGAACGCGGCACGAGCGTATACCTCGTCGACAGGGTCATTCCGATGCTGCCGACGGTTCTTTCCAACGATATGTGCAGCCTCAATGCCGGCCAGGACCGCTATTCCATGACCTGCGTAATGGAAATCGACAAGGAAGGCAAGGTCGTCAAGGCCGACATCGGACCGGCCGTCATCCGCGTAAAGCGGCGCTGTAACTATAAAGAAGTCAAAAAAGCTTTAGTTGACGATATTATCCCCGACGACTTGCAGCCCTTTATGCCCATGCTGCGGGACCTGCAGGACGTAGCGCAGATTTTGAAGCAGATGCGGCTGCGCCGCGGCGCCATCGATTTCGATTTTCCCGAATACAAGATTATCCTCGACGAAGAAGGCAAGCCCTTGCGGCTGGAAAAGAGAGAGCGGACGATTGCCGAGCAAATCGTAGAAGAATGCATGCTCATCGCCAACGAGACTGTCGCCGCCTATTTGAGAGACAGCGAAAATCCGGCCGTATACCGGGTGCATGAAACGCCCGAGCCGGAACGGCTGGAGATGATGCGCATCGTGCTGGCCAGCTTTGATTTGCCTGTGCCGTCAGGCGACGACGTGAAGCCCGCCGATTTTCAAAAGCTGCTGAAGCAGTCCAAGGGGACGAGCGCCGAACTCGTCGTGCAGACCATTGCCCTGCGCTCCATGCAGCAGGCCCGGTATTCGACGAATAACGCCGGCCACTTCGGCTTGGCTTCGGAGTGCTACACCCATTTTACATCGCCTATCCGCCGCTATCCCGACTTGATGGTGCACCGGCTGATCCGGCAGAATAAAAAAAGAGGCAAGCTGACTCAGGAAGAAGCGCAGCAGTCCTTGGCATACCATACGATTGCTGCCGATCAGGCCAGCTCCCGCGAACGCATTGCCGTCGAGGCCGAACGGGAAACAGACGATTTAAAGAAGGCCCAGTACATGGTTCCCTTTATCGGTCAGCCCTATGAGGCTCATATTACGGGGATTACGTCCTTCGGCCTGTTTGTCGGCCTGGAAAACGGCATTGAAGGATTGGTTCACATTTCCCTGCTGACCGACGATATTTACGAGTTCGACGAAGGGACGTATACGATGCGGGGACAGCATGGCGGGCGCGTATATCATCTGGGCGACATGATGGAAGTGACGCTGGCGAAGGTCAACGTCGAGAAATGTGAAATCGATTTTGTTCCCGGCAAGGTAGAATCGCTGGAGGATTTGCGGCAGCTCATGGCGGCCGGCGCCGAACGGCGGCACAGGAAGAACGGCAGCCGGAGCGGTAAGCAGGAAGTGACGAAGCGAAACTGGTTTGCCGACGCTGCAGATTCCCAGAAAGGGAAGAAAAAGAAGAAGGACAAAAAAGGCAAGAAAAAGGGCAAGAAGGATAAAAAACGCAAGGGCAAGAAGTCCAGGAAAAAATAGGAGGAACTGCCAGTGGCACAATCACCGAGTGGCGTAAAATATATTACGGACAACCGCAAAGCGCGCCACGATTATTTTATTCATGAAACCTACGAAGCGGGAATCGCCTTGACGGGAACGGAAGTGAAATCCCTGCGGCAGGGGAAGGTCAACCTGAAGGACAGCTTTTGCCGCATTGAAAACGGCGAGGTGTTTCTGGTCGGCATGCACATCAGCCCCTACGACCAGGGAAACCGCTTCAACCACGACCCGCTGCGGACGCGGAAGCTCCTGCTTCATAAGTATGAAATACTCAAGCTGTTAGGGCGTATTAAAGAAAAGGGATATACCTTGATTCCCCTGAACTTATATTTCAAAAAGGGCAAGGTCAAAGCGACGATCGCCTTGACGACAGGGAAGAAGCTGTATGACAAACGGCAGGCTCTGGCCGAAAAGGAAGCGAAGCGGGATATTGAACGGCGCATGAAAGAACGCCGCTGATATGAAATCAAACGAAACCTCTGAATGGCAATGGATGCCGTTCAGAGGTTTTTCCATTTCTTCTTAGATTTACGATTTCAGCTATGTGTTTCTAAAACATGCAAATAAATGCTGCTAAATGCAATTATTTACAGAGAATTTGCAATATATTTTCTGGAACTACATATAGATGCCGTAGGATATAGGTATAGCAAGACATTATATGGAAAGCATCATATTGTCGTACACACAGGAGGAAATGGATATGAATATGAAACGGTGGATGAAAGGCATAAGCGTATCTTTAATGCTGGTAGCTGCAGCCGCAAGCTTCGGCGGCTGCGGAAGCGCCGGAGGCGGCAGCGGGCAGCAGCCCTTTACGATCGCCTACGCGCCGAACGAATCGACGGAGCAGAGCGCCGACGCCCGCAGCGCCTTATCGGCAGATTTAGGCAAAGCATTGGGACGGGAAGTAAAGGAAATCAGCGCGTCCGACTACAACGGCATCATTGAAGCCTTGCGGACGAAAAAGGCCGATATGGCTTATTTGGGAGCGGAGGGCATCTCCCTGGCAAATCAGCGCTTAGACGGCAACGTAGACGTCATCGTCATGAAGGCTCCCGACGGCGACAAGGCGAAGGCCCTGTATCATTCCGTCTTCATTACGAGGGCAGACCGCTCGGATATCAATTCTCTTCAGGACGTAAAGGGCAAGAAGATGGCCTTTGTCGATCCGGGCTCCACGTCGGGCAATCTTATTCCGACGAGCATGATTATGAAAGCGTTCCCGAATGAAAATCTGGACAGCGAAACGCTGCACATGAATGAAAAATTCTTCGCTTCGGCAATGTATGCCGGCAAGCATCAGGCCAGCATCCAGGCCGTCGCTAAGGGCGATGTAGATGTAGCTGCTGTATCAGATCAGATTCTGCAGGCTGAAATTAACAGTGGCAACGTTAAGGCCGGCGATATTAAGGTGATTGCGACCTCTGACCCAATTCCTTCGGAAGGCATGATTATCCGCGCCGATATGGATCAAAATCTGCGCAAGACACTGACTGATTTCCTCCTGCAGTACAATAACGAGGACTATTTTACGAAGGTCATTAAGGTGAAGGGCGCGCGCTTTGTCGAAGCTTCCAAGGCTGACTACCAGCCCATCATCGAGCTGAACCTGCTCCTCAACACGTAAGGAGGACGGACAGCATGAATGGGACAGAACAGCCCGTCGTCGTATTTGAGCATGTCTGCAAGCGCTATGGAAACGGCACGCTGGGACTAAACGATGTCACCTTTTCCGTATATCCGGGAGAATTTATCGCCGTCATCGGCCCGTCCGGTGCTGGCAAATCGACGCTCCTTCGCTCTATCAATAAGCTGCACAATGTTACAGAAGGGCGCATACTTATCGGCGGCGAGGATATTTCTAAAGCTAAGGGCAGCCATTTGCGGACGTTGCGGCGGAAAATAGGCATGATTTTCCAGAACTACAACCTGGTATACCGCTTATCGGTGCTGCAGAACGTGCTCCACGGCCGTCTGGGCTACATGGGCTCTTTGCAGGGGATGATAGGACGGTACCGGGAAGAAGATAAGGAAAAGGCCGTAGAATTATTGAAAGAAATCGACATGGGCGATTTCCTCAATACGCGGGCCGCCGACCTGTCGGGCGGCCAGAAGCAGCGCGTCGGCATTGCCCGGGCGTTTATGCAGGAGCCGCAGATTCTTCTCTGCGACGAGCCCATTGCTTCCCTGGATCCGTCGAGCGCTAAAATCATCATGGATATGATTTATTCCATGGCCTCGCGCCGCCGCATCGCCTGTCTGGTCAACCTGCATCAGATCGACGTGGCTAAGGCCTATGCGACCCGCGTCATCGGTCTGCGGAAGGGAAGAATCGTCTTTGACGGCCCGCCGGGCGATATGGGTGACGACGTGATTCAGGCTATTTACGGCGTATCGGCCGACGAACTTGCGATAAAGGAACGAAACCTATGAAACAGAACGAATCTCATGTAATCTATACGATGACCGGGCTCATGGCGGCGGCCTTTATCGCTGCCACGGCCTATACCGGCTTTAACCCGGCAGAAATCATACCGCAGCTGGGCGAGGGGTGGAAGTTCTTTACGGAAGACTTTCTGCCGCCGCAGGTATCGTTCAGCGAAGCCGTCATGGAATGTATTGCCGTGACGATTTCCCTGGCCATATCGTCAGCCTTTGTCGCGGCAGTGCTGGCCGTCGTGGCCGCCGTATTCGGCAGCGAAAAGACGTCGCCGTCCCGGTACGTTGCCGGCGTCATCCGCGGCACGGCTACCTTCCTGCGCAACATTCCGACCCTTGTCTGGGCTTTTATCCTCTTTTCCTCCCTGGGCGTCGGCACGAGCGTAGGGTTTATCGCCCTGGTCATTACCAGCTTCGCCTTTATGACCCGCACATTTATCGAGGTTATTGACGAAATTCCTCAGGACACGTTAGAATGTATGGAAGCCGTAGGTGCTGATTTCTGGCAGCGCATGTTCCAGTGCGTGATTCCCTGCTGCATAGCCGGCTTTATTTCATGGTTTCTCTATTGTCTGGAAGTCAATATCCGCGCCTCGACCATCGTCGGCATGGTAGGAGGCGGCGGCAGCGGCATGGTCCTGCTTTCGTATCTGAAAGCCTTTAAATATCCGCAGGCTGCCGGCATCATCTTGATGATTGCGGCTATTGTCATCTTGGTAGATATCATGACGGGATGCTTGCGAAAGAGAGTGATGAATCCATGAATATAGAAGAAGTTACGGCTGTAGATTCGGCCGTGAGGCCCGAGAAGAATGGGAAGAAAAAGATAGATGTCGGCGTCCGCGGGGGAGATCATTTCATCGCCCTGTTCCTGGCCGGTACGACGGCAGCCGCCGCGGCGTCTCTGTACATGCTGCATATTGACTGGCTGCAGCTGGCGGAACGTTCCTCCGGCATCGTTGAAATTTTTTGGAAAATGGCTCATATGACGACGGACAGCGTCGACTTTACCCTTCTTTCCTTCGCCGACACCTTTTCCATTATGGTGCTGGCTACGGTGTACAGCATATTCCTCGGCCTCGTCTTCGGACTGCTGGCTGCGGAAAACGTCGTCGGCAGCAGAATCGCCGCCGGGGCGGTCAAGGCCTTCTTTACCTTTTTGCGGGCTGTGCCGACGCCCGTATGGGTTCTGCTGATGCTGGTCTGCTTTGGATTCGGCCCCGTAGCAGGCGTTACGGGCTTATCGATTCACACGGTGGCCTTTTTTACGCGGGCCTTTTCCCAGGCCTTTGAAGACGTGCCGCAGGATACGATAGACGGCTTGGCGGCCTTAGGCGCGACGCGCTGGCAGATTATCTGCTGCGGCTTGCTGCCCAGTGCCGTTACGCAGCTCGTCGCCTGGATTGCCCTGCGGTTTGAAATCAATTTTGCCGAATGCGCGATTCTGGGGATGGTGGGAGCCGGCGGCATCGGCTTCGCTATTTCTACGAGCATACAAAACTATCAGTATGGACAAGCGGGACTCGCCGTTTTTCTGGTATTCGCCTTCGCTTTTTGCTTAGAACGTGGCTTTTTGCTCGTCAAGCGGTCCATGCAGTAAAAGGAGTGGTAACGTTGGAATTTTATAATCCTGTACGCATCCTTGCCGGACATGACGGCTTGGAAAAGCTGGCTCTTTACTTGGAGGAAACGAGCCGGGAGAAGAAGATTCTCCTGCTGACCCGCGGCATGGATTTTTCTCAAAGTCCTGCCGGACAGGCTTTGCGGAAGGCCTTAGCGGGGCGCGACGTCCGGGAAGAGGAGCTGACGCTTTCCAATCCCGACGTGGCCGATATGGCCGCGATGCTGGAACGGGTGGGCGGCGAACCGTACGGCCTCATCCTCGCCGTCGGCGGCGGCAGCGTCATGGATACGGCGAAGACGCTGGCCCTGGCGATTCCTGCCGGCATTCGTGGGACCGAAGGGCTGCGGGCCTTTATCGCCGCAGAGGCGTATGAAGCGGTGCAGCCTATTCCCTGGATCGGCGTGCCGACGACGTCCGGCACGGGTTCGGAAGTGACGCCGTGGGCGACCGTATGGGATCGGGAACGGGAATGTAAGATGTCTTGCAGCTATAGTCATAACTTTGCGGCCCTGGCCGTCGTCGACCCCGTATGCACGGCGACATGTCCCGCAGCGCTGACGATATCGTCGGCGCTGGACGCCTTGTGCCACAGTACGGAGTCCTTCTGGGCCTGCCGGACGAATGAAGTATCCCAGACCTTTGCCTTATTATCCATCGGCCTCATTCGCCGCCATTTAGAGGACTTGGCGGCCCATCCGGACGACGCGGAGCTGCGCCTGCTCATCGGCAAGGCCAGCTTATATGCCGGACTGGCTTTCAGCAATACGAAGACGACAGTCTGCCATTCCGTATCGTACCCCATGACGGAAAGATTCGGCGTGCCTCATGGCACGGCGGCGGCTTTGACGCTGGGCGATTTCATGGATTTCAATAAGGCGGCGATTCCTCGCTATGCTGAGCTGCTGGAAGCGTATCAATGCGCTTCGGCGGCAGAGGTCAAAGACTGGGTATTCCATATGCTGTCTCTCGGCGGCTTTGCTCTTCGCCTGCGGGACTACGGCATCGGCAGCGGCGATATTTCTTACATCGTCGTTCACGCTTTCACCAAGGGCCGGGCGGACAACAATCCCGTCGCCGTACAGCCCGAAGATGTGCAGGCTGTACTGGAACGTATTTTTTAATCGCGACGATGAAAAAAGCTTGAAACAAAGGGACTTTTTAGAGTCCCATGTTTCAAGCTTTTTCGTTTGCAGCGATTAATATATGGTCATATTCTTTTCTTTGTACTGTTCAAAGATCTTGATGGCCTCTTCGCGGCCCATCTGCCGCAAGGCCAGCGTATCTTCGTCGGCGCAGCCCCGCTTGATGAAATCGTAAATGAAGTCGTCGCGGAAGCCGATGGCGGCGGCGTCTTTGGCGCTGTTGCCGTAATACACCGTTTTAATATTCGCCCAGATGATGGCCGAAAGGCACATGGGGCAGGGTTCGGCCGACGTGTAGAGCTCGCAGCCCGATAAGTCGTACGTGCCGAGATTGCGGCAGGCGTCGCGGATGGCCTGTATTTCGCCGTGACAGGTCGGGTCGTTGTTTTTCAATACTTCGTTATGGCCGCGTCCGACGATGACGCCGTCCTTGACGACGACGGCGCCGAAAGGTCCGCCGTGGCCTGTTTCTAAGTTTTTTGCCGATTCGCTAATGGCTTCGTCCATGAAATTCATCGTATATCATTCCTCCGTGATTTGCAGATTTCTTTTTACGCCTCGCATATTATACCATAGGCAGGCGGGAAAACGAAATGGTTTGGGCTGCCGGCCTTGTTTTGTATGAATGAATAGATAATCAAAACGATAAATGATATAATAAGAGAGATATTTTGTATTATGTGTGCTACAGAAATTTAGGAGGACTACTATGAAGTGCCGCTATTGCGATAGAGAAGCCGTCTATGACGACGGCATGTGCGAATCGTGCCATCGCTTGTACCAGCAGTACGAGCAGGCCGAAGCCAAGGTTATGTCGGATCACGAACGGGACAGCTTCCGCGGGCAGACGATTGAGGAAGATGGTACGGTACGGGACGAACAGAAAGCCTATGAGGAACAGATGCGCGAACAGCAGCGCCGCCGTTCAGGCGTGCGCATCATCACGTCGGGATTGTCCTGGCGCGTCAAGCTGGCCCTGGGCTTTATCGTATTCTGCATCGTCGCCGTCATCATCAGCGCCCTTGGCTTTATCATCATGGCGATGCCCTATTTGCTGGGTGCGCTGGTCATTTATTTTGTATATAACATCGTCAAGGCGTTTCTGCATCGGTAAGAGGAGGCTGACATGAAGGAAACATTGTTGATTATAGATGGAAGCAGCCTGTTATACCGGGCCTTTTACGCCATCCCTTCCCTGACGGACAGCCAGGGCCGGCCGACGAACGCCGTGTACGGCTTTTTGAACATGCTGCTTAAATTGTACGAGCAGCTGGAGCCCCATTACGTAGCCGTAGCCTTTGACAAGGACAAGCATACCTTCCGAAACGACTTGTACGACGGCTATAAGGCGACGCGCAAGCCGGCGCCCGACGACCTGCGGCCCCAGTTCCCCTTGATACGGGAAGTGCTGGAATGCCTGGGCATTCATGTCCTGGAGCTGGAAGGCTATGAAGGCGACGACATTATCGGCACCGTTGCCCGGCAGATGGAAGCGAAGGATTTTCACATTGACATCGTGACGGGAGACCGCGACGCGCTGCAGCTCGTCGATGAAAACGTCACGGTCCATTTGACGAAAAAGGGCATTACAAATATGCTGGCCGTTACGCCCGACGTCATGGAGGCGGAATACGGCTACGCGCCGTCCCAGGTCGTCGACATGAAGGCCCTCATGGGTGATACGGCCGACAATATTCCCGGCGTTCCCGGCGTCGGAGAAAAGACGGCGGCGAAGCTCATCGCTCAATTTCAGCATGTAGAGACACTGTACGACCGTATCGGCGAAGTGAAAGGCAAGAAATTGCAGGAAAAGCTAGCCGACAACAAGGACAAAGCCTTTTTGTCCAAGGAACTGGCGACGATCTGCTGCAGCGTGCCCGTCGAGTATAGTCTGGACATGTTCCTGCCGCAGCCGCGCAAGGAAGACGTATCCGCCTTGTTCCGCAGCCTGGGCTTTAAAAACATGCTGGCCCGGTTTGCTGCCTTCGACCGCTTTGCATCCTTAGCCGACGAGGAAACGGCACAGGACGTGTCCCTGCAGCTGCTGGAAGACTTACAGCTCCAGGACTTGGCCGGCCAGATCGTCGCCGTAGAAGGCGTGTATGAACCGGCTGCGCCCCTGCCTGTGCTGAAGGCCTTAGCCATTGCGGGAAATCAGGGCGTCTTCGTCGTGCCGGCAGGACGGGAAGGAGAGTATCTCTGTGCTTTGGCAGATGCGGCCTTAGTCGTCACGTCGCAGGGCAAGCAGCTCGTCAAGGCGGCGTCGCCCTATACGGACAAGCGCCTGCCCTTGGCGGATATCATACTGGCAGCGTATTTGCTGGATCCGACGCGGACCGCCTATGGCCTGGCGTATTTATCGGAAAAATTTGCCGTGCCTTTGCAGGAAAGCGGCGACGAAGCCTTGCGCCTGGCCGGCGACGCGCAGTTTTCCTTCGACGTCTGGCCCAAGGCGGCAGAAGCCTTGGAGCAGGCCGGCTTGACGACCTTGTACGATACGATTGAAATTCCCTTGATTCATACGCTGGCCGTCATGGAAATGAACGGCTTTACCGTCGATACGGAACGGCTCATGGATATGGAACGGGAGCTGTCGCTGGAAGCGGACAAGCTGGAAGAGGAAATTTACGACGATGCCGGCGAGACCTTCAACATCAATTCGACGAAGCAGCTCGGCGTCATCTTATTTGAAAAGCTGGGATTGCCGGTTATCAAGAAGACGAAGACAGGCTATTCGACAGATTCGGCCGTACTGGAAGCCCTCATGGACCAGCATCCCATGATCCCGAAAATACTGCAGTTCCGGGCTTTGAAAAAGCTGATTTCCACCTATCTGGACGGCTTGGAACCCTTGATTTCCCGGGAAACGGGCCGCATTTACACGTCCTTTAACCAGATGGTCACAGCGACGGGCCGCCTGAGCAGCTCGGACCCGAACTTGCAGAACATTCCTATCCGAACCGAGCAGGGACGCAAAATCCGCTCCTTATTCGTGCCGGGCGAAGGATACGACTACATCGTATCCGGCGACTACTCGCAGATCGAGCTGCGCCTTCTGGCTCATTTGTCCCAGGACCCGACGATGATCGACGGCTTCAAGAAAAATCAGGACATCCATCGCCGCACGGCGTCGGAAGTCTTCGGCATTCCCTGGGACGAGGTCACGCCGGAGCAGCGCTCCCATGCCAAAGCCGTCAATTTCGGCATTATTTACGGCATCAGCGACTTCGGACTGGCCCGCAATATTTCGATTTCCCGTCAGCAGGCCAAGGAATATATCGATTCCTATTTCGCCCGCTACAGCACGATTCACGCTTACATGGACAAGCTCGTGGCGGAAGCCCGCGAAACGGGGATGGCCAAGACCATGTTCGGACGCATCCGCACGCTGACAGATATTAACAGCAAGAACTTTACGCGCCGTTCCTTTGCCGAGCGGACGGCGATGAACACGCCTATCCAGGGCAGCGCCGCCGATATCATCAAGCTGGCCATGAACGCCGTTCAGGACGAATTGGAACGCCGCAGCTTGCGAAGCCGCCTTCTCGTGCAGGTTCACGACGAGCTCGTCCTGGAAGTGCCGGCTGACGAGCGGGAAGAAGTGGAAACGCTGCTGAAGGATACGATGGAACACATCGTGACCTTGTCGGTGCCCCTGGTCGTCGATATTCACTGCGGCCGGAACTGGGAAGAAGCAAAATAGGAGGAGTTATATGCCTGAATTGCCGGAAGTAGAATCGGTGCGCGCCTATATTGAAGCGCACGCAGTGGGAAAACGGATTGAAGACGTACGGCTCTTGCTGCCGCGCCTGGTGAAAAACACGACGCCTGAAGAATTTTGCCGCCTATTGACGGGACAGACGATATCAGCTGTCAGCCGTAAGGGAAAATATTTGCTCCTTCGCTGCAGCGGCGGTCCGTCTCTGCTCGTGCACTTGCGCATGACCGGCAGCCTCATCTATCAGGAGGAGTACGAAGAAATACGAGGACAGCGCATTATTTTCGCATTAAATGAAGGATATATCCTGTATCGCGACGTCCGCACCCTCGGGTGCCTGTGGCTCGTGCCGCCGGAGGGGCCGACGGGAATTTCCGGCTACGATTCGCTGGGACCTGACGGCAACAGCGACAAATTTACTCTTTCCTATTTGCAGGAGGCCCTCCAGTCGTCGAAGCGTTCCGTCAAATCCTTTTTGCTCGATCAGACCTGCGTAGCCGGCTTGGGCAATATTTACGCCGACGAGGCGCTGTTCCTTGCCGGCGTCAGGCCCCAGCGCCGCTGCTGTGATATAAGTCCCGACGAATGCCGCAGACTCCACGAGGCCATTGGGGTCGTGCTGCGGCAGGGATTGGCCCATGGCGGCACGACGATACGCGACTTTATCAGTGGCAATGGCCAGGAAGGGTCGAACCAGGCCTTTTTGCAGGTATACGGCAAAGAAGGGACGCCGTGCCCGCGCTGCGGCCATACGATTATCTATACGAAGTTTGCCGGCAGGGGAACGCATTATTGCCCTCACTGCCAGGTGTAAGGAGGAACTTGTCATGTATCGCATTGGATTGACCGGCGGGATTGCGTCGGGAAAAAGTACGGTCGTATCGATGCTGCGGGAGCTCGGCGCGTCCGTCGTGGACTGCGACGTCCTGGCGCGCGATGTCGTGCGGCCCGGCACGAAGGGGCTGGCTGCCGTAGCGGCGGCCTTCGGCCCGAAAGCAATAAGAGAAGACGGGACGATGGACCGGGCCTATATCGGCGGCGTCGTGTTCAACGACGCTGAACGCAAGGCGGAACTGGAAGGCATTTTATTTCCCTTGATTTACGAGCGAATCGACGAAGAACTCCGGCGCATAGATGAAGGGGAGAAGAAATCCTTCGTTTTTCTTGACATGCCCTTATTATTTGAGATAGAATATCAAGCGTATGTCGATGAAGTATGGCTCGTATGCGTAGATGGGCCGACGCAGCTGGAACGGCTCATGGCCCGGAATCATTTTTCACGGGAAGAAGCGGAGGCCCGCATTCGTGCGCAGATGCCTGCAGAGAAAAAACGCGCCCTGTCGCAGGTCGTCATCGACAACAACGGCGCCTTAGCTCAAACGGAAGAACAGGTGCGGGCGCAGTGGGCGCTGCTGATGGATAGAATTCAAAGAGGATAGGAGACTGCGTTGAGACGGAAGACCCAGACAAAAGATAAAATTATCATAGCAGTAGTGCTGGCGTGTTTTTCAGCGACCTATTTCTGCTCGTGGAAAGACGACGTGCTGCGGAAATTCGTCTATCCTCTTCAGTACGACTACATGGTGCGCCAATATTCGTATGAAGACGGCGTCAGCCCCGCCTTGGTCGCGGCGGTGATTCTCGTGGAGAGCAAGTTCAACGAAGACGCCTTTTCCCATCGCGGCGCTTCGGGGCTGATGCAGATCATGCCGGAAACGGGCGAATGGATTGCCGGAGAAATGGGAATCGAAAATTTTACGCCGGACCAATTGACAAATGTGCAGACAAATATTAAAATGGGTACGTGGTATCTGGCCTATCTTCTGCATGAGTATGACGGCAATAAGGTATTGGCCCTGGCTGCGTATAACGCCGGCCGCGGACACGTCGACTCCTGGATGGAAGAATATGGTTGGGAAAAAAATTTTTCAGAAATTGAAAAAATACCCTTTACAGAAACGCGAGAATATGTTAAGATAGTTTTGTTGAATGAACAGCAATACAAACATCTTTACAAGTTTTAATTGACTATGCGGTTGTGGCGGAATGGCAGACGCGCTGTCTTCAGGCGGCAGTAATCTTTCGATTGTGTGGGTTCAACTCCCACCAACCGCACCATTTTTTTCTCTTATGGATGAAGCATTGATTGAAACATTCAAACAATGGAATATTGCATCTATTCTCCCACTTCAGGTGGGAGATTTTCAGTTATTGACGGAATATCGCATGGTGCAGGAAAACGGCGGCGATAAAGAGTACCTGCTGTTTGCCTATTGCAACGCCGACAATAACTGGTCTGTACGGGCGATATTCAATCCCGATTCGGAAGAGTTTTCCGTCCGCACGGACATCGGTATGCTGGAGTTTGCCCTGATCGAGTTTATTACCAGCGATTTCGCCATGTTCCGGGCGATGGTGGAAGACCGGCTGGCCCGGATCATCCGCGACTACTATGTAGAGCCGAGCCGTAATTTCAGCGTCATACTGAAGAACAAGGGCCTGCCCGACGTAGACTGGGATGAGTTCCTTCCGGCAGAATACGGCGGATTCCGCTGCCTCATCCGGCCGAATCAGGCCGTGCGGATTATTAACGGCTCTTACATGATTCTTTCCTATTACCAGAAAGAGTCGCGAAGCGGCTTGTCCGTCATGTACAACGTCCTCCGCGACGATTTTTTTGCAGAGCGGCGGATTCATAACTTTCCAAATTTGGTTCATGATTTTGACGGCTCGTCCCTGGAGGGACTGAAACGGGCGCTGCAGCAGCGTCTGCTGCCGGTGCTGGACTCTATTTCGGCCGATATATCCTGATTTGCCCTTGCGGCGTTGTCAGAAGGCGGCTGAAGTGGTATACTAAACGTAATTTAGATTCTTTTATGTGAGAGTGGGTGCGAGCCCACTCTTAACTTTTACCTGTATGAATTTTTAGAAGGATAGCTGGTGAATGGCATGAAGCGTGAACATATTGAAACAATGATTTCTCAGGAAGTAGAACGGATTATCAGCGGCACGGATTTGGAATTGGTCGACGTCGAATATGTCCGCGAAAAAAACTGGTACCTCCGCGTATTTATCGACAAAGAAGGGGGCGTCGATCTGGAGGACTGTCAGGCTGTCAGCGAAAAGCTGAGCAAAGTCCTCGATGAAAAGGACCCTATACAAGAAAATTATCTGCTGGAAGTATCGTCTCCGGGACTGGACCGCATCTTGAAAAAGGATAAGGATTTTGTCCGCTACGCCGGCAGAACCGTGGATATTCACTTTTTCCAGCCCTACAACGGCAAAAAAGACCTGGTAGCCGATTTGGTAGGGAAAGGCGAAGACGGCAAGCTGACCGTCCGGGTCGATGGAAATGAAGAGATATTAGATATGAAAACTATATCGCAGGTTCGTCTGCATATTGATTTTTAATGGAGGGTGTAACCGTGAATAAGGAATTGCTCAATGCTATTGCGTTTTTGTCTAAAGAAAAAGGGGTTTCGACAGACGTCATCTGCGACTCCCTGGAAGCCGTGCTGATTACGGCCTATAAGAAGGAGCCGGAAGCCAACCCCCTGGCCGACGTAGAGCTGAATCGGGAAACGGGCGATTACCGCATCGTAGCGGCGAAAACCGTCGTGGAAGACGTCGTCAACGACCATGGGGAAATCTCCCTGGCAGACGCCCGCAAGCTGAACCCGGAATACGAAGTCGGAGACGTAGTCAACGTCGACGTAACGCCGTCCAACTTCGGCCGCATCGCCGCCCAGGCGGCCAAGCAGGTCATGATCCAGCGCCTCCGCGAAGCGGAACGGAGCATCGTCTACGACGAATTTTACAATCGTACGGACGACATCATTACCGGCTTGATTCAGCGGATTGAAAACAAGAACGTCTATGTCGACTTGGGCAAGGCCGAAGCAATTCTGCCGGCGTCGGAACAGATTCCGACGGAAACCTATACGGTCGGCCAGCGCATCAAATGCTACGTCGTGGAAGTGCGCAAGACGACGAAGGGCGCGCAGATCCTCGTATCGCGTACCCATCCCGGCTTGTTGAAGCGGCTCTTTGAGCTGGAAGTGCCGGAAATCTACGAAGGCGTGGTGGAACTGAAATCTGTAGCCCGCGAACCGGGCCGCCGTTCCAAGATCGCCGTGTATTCCCGCGATGAAAACGTCGATTCCGTCGGCGCCTGCGTCGGCCCGAAAGGGAGCCGCGTGCAGAATATCGTGACGGAACTGCAGAACGAAAAAATCGATATCGTCAAATGGGACGAAGACCCGGCCGTGTACATCGCCAACGCCCTGAGCCCGGCCCAGGTCGTTTCCGTTACCGTCGACGAAGGGGAAAAAGCGTCGAGCGTCGTCGTTCCCGATTATCAGCTGTCCCTGGCTATCGGCAAGGCCGGCCAGAACGCCCGCTTGGCGGCTAAGCTGACAAATTGGAAGATCGATATTAAGAGCGAAAGCCAGGCCGCTGCTCTGGCAAGCGAAGGAGTATCTTCCGCCGATGAAGAAGAGGAACAGGAAGACATCCTGAGCGAATTGGATATGCCGGCGGCTGAAGACGGACAAGGCGAAGCCTGAGGAGGTATAGATGAAAAAGAAAAAAATACCTCTGCGCGTCTGTGCTGGCTGTCAGGAACAGAAGAGCAAGAAGGAAATGATCCGCGTCGTCCGCACGCCGGAAGGCGCCGTGGAAATCGACAAGACCGGCAAAAAATCCGGGCGGGGCGTGTATATCTGTCAGAATTCGGCCTGCCTGGAAAAAGCGTATAAAGAACATCGTCTGGAACGGTCTTTAAAAACGAAGGTGTCCGACGAAATTTATGAAAGCCTGCGGCAGGAATTGTCATGACCGCGCAGGAACGGATCGGCAATCTGCTTGGCCTTGCCTGCCGGGCCCGCAAGACGATTTGCGGCGATTTCGCGGCGGAGAAGCATTTGAAGAACCATACAGTTCCCATGCTGTTTTTGGCAGCAGACGGCGGAGTCGACAACGTGGAAAAGTACCGCCGCCTGGCAGCGCGCAAGGGGATTGCCGTTGTAGATATATTGACGAAGGAAGAGCTGGGCAGGGCCGTCGGAAAGATGCAGAACGTCGTCGTCCTGCTGACGGACGCCGGCTTTGCCAAGGCTGTAGATAAAGTGTTGAGAACGACTGAAAAGGGGGTAACTAGATGACAAAACGTGTATACGAAGTTGCAAAAGAATATGGCGTATCCGCCAAAAACGTCATCAAAGTATTAGGCGATCATAATATCAAGGCTGGTAATTTTACGGGCATCGACGATTCGATGAGAGCCATATTAGATAAATCCTTTAAGGAACCCAAGAAGGCTGAAAAGCCGGCAGAACAAAAAAAAGGAATGGAAGGAACTGGCCGCAAAGTGAACGATAACAACCGCGCTAAGCAAGCGAAACCGCAGGAAGGACAAAAACAAGGAAATTCCCATAAGCAAAATCGTCCTGAACAGGGAAACAACGCCAAAAAGCAGGCTCAGCCGGCGCGGAACGGCAATAAAAATCAGCAGAGCGGTTCATCCGGCCAGAATCATCAGAACAATCGCGGCCAGGACAACAAGAAAAACGCCGGACAACAGAACGCAAAGTCGTCCGGCAATCAGAACAACCGTCAGAATGGGAATCAGCAAAATAAGCAGAACCAGCAGAACAACGGCGGCAAGCGGACGAAGTTCTTCGGCCGTTCTTCGCAAAACGGCGACGAAGGGCAGAATGCCGGCCGCAGCGACAATAAGAAAAATAAGCGCAACCAGAATAACAATAACCCCAACGGCAAAAACAACAGACCTCACACACTTTTATCTAACGTGTTGAACAAAGGCAAAAATAAAAATAACAAGAACAACAAGAAGCAGGGCGGCCATCACGATATGGGCGGCGGCGAACCGGCGAAGAAAAAGAATTACCCCACGTCTATCGAGCTGCCGGAAACGATTATCGTCAAGGATTTCGCGGAAAAGCTGGGCCGCGAAGTCGGCGAAGTCATTAAAAAGCTGCTCATGGGCGGCATTATGGCGACGATCAATCAGGAAATCGACTTTGAAACGGCTTCTTTGATTGCCGACGAATTCGGCGTAACCGTTACGCAGGAAGCGCCTCCGGAAGATCCGACGGAAATCGAAGAAATCGTCGACGCGCCGGAAACGCTGAAGGTCCGTCCGCCTGTCGTTACGATTATGGGCCACGTCGACCACGGCAAGACGAGCCTCCTCGACGCGATTCGCCAGACGAACGTGACGAGCCACGAAGCTGGCGGCATTACGCAGCATATCGGTGCTTACCAGGTACGCTACAACGGCAAGAAGATTACCTTCATGGATACGCCGGGTCACGAAGCCTTTACGGCTATGCGCGCCCGCGGCGCCCAGGTTACGGATATCGCCGTCCTCGTCGTCGCGGCGGACGACGGCGTTATGCCGCAGACGGTCGAATCCATTAACCACGCCAAATCGGCCGGCGTTCCCATCATCGTCGCCATCAACAAAATCGATAAGGAAAGCGCCAATCCGGAACACGTCATGCAGCAGCTGACGGAATACGGCTTGATCAGCGAAGAATGGGGCGGCGACACGATTATGGTTCCCGTGTCGGCTCATAAGAAAATCGGCCTCGACGACTTGCTGGAAAACATCCTCGTCCTGGCAGAAGTTTCCGAATTGAAGGCCAACCCGAACCGTCCGGCCCAGGGCGTCGTCATCGAAGCGAAGCTCGACAAGGGCCGCGGCCCCGTCGCGTCCGTCCTGATCCAGAAGGGCACGCTCCACGTCGGCGACACGATTATCGTCGGTCCCTGCTTCGGCAAGGTCCGCGCCATGAACAACGAACGGGGCGAACGGGTTAAGAAAGCCGAACCGTCTATCCCTGTGGAAATCCTCGGCCTCAACGACGTGCCCGAAGCCGGCGATATCCTCGACGTGACCGATGAAAAGACGGCCCGCAGCGTAGCGGAAAAACGAATGGAAAAGAAACGTTCGTCGGCCCTCCACGTCAATGCGAAGGTAACTCTCGACGATTTGTTCAACCAGATTCAGCAGGGCGAATTGAAAGAACTGCCCCTCATCATTAAGGGGGACGTACAGGGTTCTGTCGAAGCCTTGAGCCAGTCCCTGCTCAACATTAAGAGCGACGAAGTGCGCATCGCCATCGTCCATGCCGGCGTCGGCGCTATTTCCGAATCGGATATCATGCTGGCCTCGGCATCCAACGCCATCATCATCGGCTTCAACGTCCGCCCGGACGCGGCGGCCCGCAAGGCGGCGGAACACGACAACGTCGACATGCGCATGTACCGCGTTATTTACGACGCCATCAACGACGTGGAAGCGGCTATCAAAGGGATGCTGGAAAAGAAATATGAAGAACACATTATCGGCCGCGCCGAAGTCCGCAAGGTCATTACGACGCCGAAGGTCATCGTCGGCGGTTCCTACGTCAAGGAAGGCAAGATTACGAACAACGCTAAGATCCGCCTGATCCGCAACGGCATCGTCATTCATGACGGCGAAATCGACGGACTGCGCCGCTTTAAAGACGACGTCAAGGAAGTGGCTTCCGGATACGAATGCGGCATTACCCTTGAAAAATACCGCGACATCAAGGAAGGCGACGAAATCGAAGCCTATGAAATGGTGGAAGTCGCGCCGGAATAATAAAGTGAGGAAATACATATGGGAGAATTGCGAGTCCGCAAAATACAAGAATTCATCAAGCAGGAAGTTTCCAACATCCTGCTTCGTGAATTAAAAGATCCGCGCCTCGGCTTCGTCACTGTGACGGACGCGCGGATTACCGGCGATTTGCGCGAAGCGACGGTATACGTCAGCCTCTTTGGCAAGGCTGAGGAAAAAGAAAATACCCTGAAAGCGCTGAAAAACGCGACGGGCTATATCCGCACGGAAGTGGGCCGCCGCTTGGGCATACGCTATTCGCCGACTATTGAATTTAAAGAAGATACGTCTCTCGATTACGGCATGAAAATCGATAAAATACTTCGTGATATAGAAAAAAAGGACTGAGTTTCATGAATTGTTCATCTCAGGAAGTACGCCGTATTCTGGAACAGCATGACCGCATCGTGCTGACTGCTCACGTCAGCCCCGATGGCGACGCTATAGGCAGCCTGCTGGCGATGCAGGAATGGCTGGAAGGCCTGGGCAAGGAGGTTGTCGTGGCCGTGGACGACGACATAGACGACAAGTTTTTCTTTCTGCCGCTGGCGGAACAGATACGGCGTCCCGACCAGGTACAGACCGACGCGTCATGGCTGACCGTCGTGCTCGATGCGACCGGCATGGATCGCATCGGCGCGGCTGATGCCTTGGCGAAGGGGAAGGTCCTGAATATTGACCATCATATTTCCAACCTCCATTTTGCCGATTGGGAATACGTGCGGACGGACTGCGCTGCAACGGGCGAGATTTTAACCGAACTGTTGGCAGACTGGCAGGCCGAATTTTCGCCGTCTATGGCAAACGCCTTGTACATGGCCATCGCGACGGACTGCGGGTTCTTTAAATTCAGCAATACGACGGGCCATACCTTGCGGATGGCGGCGCTGCTGGTCGAAGCCGGTGCGCAGCCGAACGTCGTTTCCGAGCATTTGGAAGCCCGGTCTTTGGCAAAGCTTCAGGCCTTGTCGGAGGTGCTGCGCCATATTGAATTGTTCGGTGAGGGACAGGTTGCCTGTCTTTCGTTTACGCCGGAATTGCTGCAGTATACGGGCGAGCATACGGGAAGCTATATCGACTACATCCGCACGATTCAGGGCGTCGACGTGGCTTTTACGGTAAAGTACGTTGGTCCGGAAGAAACGCGGGTCAGCCTGCGGTCTAAGCGAGCCGACGTCAACGCCGTCGCTTCCGTGTTCGGCGGCGGCGGCCACGTGCGGGCAGCAGGCTGCACCGTGGCGGCGCCGCTGGAAGAAGCAAAAAAAATGATAGTGAAGGAACTTTTAAAAGTAAAATGATAAATGGAATCGTCAATGTATTAAAAGCGACAGGAATGTCGAGCCATGACGTAATCGGCCAGATGCGCCGCATATACGGGATGAAGAAGATTGGCCACGCCGGAACGCTGGACCCTTTGGCTGCCGGCGTGCTTCCCGTGTATCTGGGTCAGGCGACGCGGCTGATTGAATATGGAGACAACGGGATAAAGACATATCATGCAGAGTTTGCTTTAGGCTTTGCTACGGATACGGAGGACAGCACCGGCGAAGTCGTCGCCAGCGCTGCTGTCCCCGATTTGTCTGCTGAGGATATATCCTCCGTGCTGGCGTCGTTCTGCGGCGATATCGAGCAGACTCCGTCCCGTTATTCCGCCATCAATGTTAATGGCGTCAAAGCGTATAAGCTGGCCAGACAAAACGCTGATTTTACATTGCCGGGCAGGCGGGTCACGATATATGAGATCCGCCTTTTGTCGTATCAAAACGGACGGGGCGTCATTGCCGTGACATGCTCTAAGGGGACCTATATCCGCTCGCTCATCCGCGATGTCGGCGAAGCGCTGGGGACTTATGCCTGCATGACTTATCTCGTCCGCGTCCGGGCCGGCGTTTTTGATATTGCACAGGCAGCTTCGCTGGAAGAATTGGAAGCCGATCCGCAGGCCTATATCCTGCCTGCCGACATGGCGATTCAAGACCTTCCTAAGGCGGTTTGTACGGCGGAAAAGTGTGCCCGCCTCCTGCAGGGCCGCGCGGTGCCCTTTGCCGGCAAGGGGCTCGCCCATGGCGACGTGCTGCGGGTCTATACGCCGGAACGAAAATTGGCCGGCATTGCTCATTTCGATAAAGAACATCATGTCATACGTCCGCATAAGATGTTTGCCGACGTACTGTGAGGTAATTATACGATGCAACTATTCCATTCCTTTCAGGAAGTAACGAATTGCCAAGGCGCCGTCGTTGCGCTGGGGACCTTTGACGGCGTGCATCTGGGCCATCAGAAGGTCATGCGTACGGCTATCGACAAGGCGGCGGAAACGGGCGGCAAATCTGTTGTCGTCACCTTCGCAGCCCATCCTCTTTCCGTGTTGTGCCCGGAAAAAGAGCCGATACGGCTGGCTACGGTCGAGCAGAAAATCCAATATATTGCCGGCGTCGGCATCGACGCCCTGGTGCTGCTGCCTATGACCCGGCATCTTCTCGACGAAACGCCGGAGGAATTTTGCCGGCAGCTGCTGGAATATCTCTGCCCGGCGGCTATCGTCGTAGGGGAGAACTTTACGTACGGCGCAAAAGCCGCGGGGAATACACAGACGCTGCGCGAATTCATGGCGGGACATCATATTCCCGTCATGGCTTTGACCCTGCTGGAACGGCCGGGCCGGTCCACGCCGATCAGCAGCACGGTCATTCGCCGCCTGGTCACGATGGGCCATATGGAAACGGCTGAAGCCCTGCTGGGGCATCCCTTCGCCCTGCAGGGGAAGGTCGTACAGGGCGACCGCCGGGGGCGGCTGATCGGGTTTCCAACGGCTAATATGCTGATACCGCCGCAGATGGCCGTGCCGCCTGACGGCGTATATATAACGGAAGTAGAATGGCAGGGGCAGCTGCTGCCGGCCATGACGAATATCGGCGCCAATCCGACCTTTGCCCACCAATACCGCCGCATAGAAACGCACATCCTGCAATGGAGCGGCGATATGTACGACGAGGACATCGTCGTTCGCTTCAGGAAGCGGCTGCGCCCGGAAATCCGTTTTGACAGCAAAGAAGAGCTCATAGGGCAGATGGAAGAAGATAAACGTAAAACTTTAATCTATTTCTCATCTAACGATAATTGAAAGAAACTCATATTAATGATATAATAATGACATAGGGAAACAGGGGACATTTAATCATTAAGGAGTGATTGGTAATGAAATTTTCAGACCTCGCTATGGGCTTAAAGGCTTCGGAAATCCGTGAATTGCTTAAGTTGACGACTATGCCGGAAGTAATTTCCTTCGCCGGCGGCTTGCCTGCGCCGGAATTATTCCCGCTGGAAGAATTGAAGAAAGTCGACGTAGAAATTTTGAGCAAAGAAGGCCAGCTGGCTGTACAGTACGGAACGACGGAAGGCTACCTGCCTCTCCGCGAAAAAATTGCCGCTCGCATGAAAAAGGCTTTCCAAGTCGACTGCACGCCCGAAGAAATCGTCATTACTTCAGGTTCTCAGCAGGGCCTGTCCTTATTGGCGCAGATTTTCCTCAATAAAGACGACGTCATTTTAGTAGAAAGCCCGACGTATTTAGGCGCTATCAACGCCTTTAAGCTGTGCGATCCGAAATTCGTCGAAGTTCCGACGGATGAAAAAGGCATCATTCCGGAAGAATTGGAAAAGATTTTGGCCGAATACGGCGACCGCGTCCGCTTGATGTACGTTATTCCTGAATTCCAGAACCCGACGGGCATTACGTGGCCTATGGAACGCCGCAAAGCCTTTATGGATATCGTCAACAAGTACGATTTCCCCGTCATTGAAGACGATCCGTACGGCGAACTCCGTTATGACGGCGACGTCGTACCGTCCTTGAAATCCATGGATACGAAAGGCAATATCATCTTCCTGGGCTCCTTCTCGAAGATCTTTATGCCTGGTCTGCGCGTAGCCTGGATGGTTGCCGATCCCGTTATCATTGACAAGGTTGTCAAATTGAAACAGGCCGTCGATCTCCAGTCTTCGTCCTTTGCACAGCGTCAGGCGTCGTACTTCATCGATATGTTCGATTTGGATGCTCACGTTGAAAAGATCAAAGCTCTCTATGGCAAACGCCGTACCCTCATGTATGATTCCATGAAGGAATATTTCCCCGAAGGCGTTACCTTTACGTATCCTGAAGGCGGCTTATTCACTTGGGTAACCTTGCCTGAAAACATGGATGCAAAAGAAATTATGCCGAAGGTATTGGAAAAGAACGTTGCGTACGTTCCGGGCGGCCCGTTCTATCCGAACGGCGGCAATGCAAACCACTTCCGCCTCAACTATTCCAACATGCCGGAAGACCGCATTGTAGAAGGCATTAAACGCTTAGGCGCAGTATTGAAAGAAGAAATGGGCAAATAAGTTGCGCCCTGAAAGAAACGCGATGCGTCACGAAAGCGTGTAGACTGACAAAAGGCTTATAGGGCCTGCACGTATGCAGGTCTTGTAAGCCTTTTTGATGTTTTGCAGTATGGGACGTGGGTATGTATACGGTATGCGCATATTTTGTTTGACTTGTTTGTATAATCATTGTAAAATGATAATGCACGTATATTGATTTGGCTCAAGCTGAATCTGCATTTTTTTGTTGCAGGCGCATTCGTATCATAGTGAGCTGAATAAGCGATACGATGCGTTTTTTATATGAAAGACGAGTATCGCCTCGTTGCGCTGCAACGGCGACACTACGTGTATAGTTTGGAGGCCTTATTGATAATGGATCAGCTTCAGCAGTTATGCAGACAAGTTCGAAAGGACGTCGTCGAGGCTATTTATTTAGCCGGCTCCGGCCATCCCGGAAGCTCTCTGTCGGCTGTGGAGATTCTGGTAACGCTGTATTTCACCGACTTGCTTCGGTGTATTCCGCAGCAGCCGAAATATGAGGGGAGAGATCGGTTTATCTTATCGAAAGGCCACGCGGCTCCGGCATATTACAGCGTATTGGCCCATAAGGGATTTTTCCCCTTAGACTGGCTGCCGACGCTGCGTTCTTTAGGCAGCCCGCTGCAGGGACATCCGAATATGGTCAAGCTGCCTTGTCTTGATTGCGCCGTCGGGTCCTTGGGACAGGGATTGTCCATTGCCAACGGCATAGCCTGGGCTTTGAAATACCGTCATGAAACGCCTCATGTGTTCTGCCTTATCGGCGACGGCGAACAACAGGAAGGGCAGATTTGGGAAGCGGCGGCCTTTGCAGCCCATCATCATCTGGACAATGTCTGCCTTATCGTAGACTGCAACGGCATGCAGCTTGTCGATTCGCTGAAAACAATCAAGGATTTACAGCCCTTTGACACCAAGTGGAAAAGCTTTGGCTGGAATGTCATGACTGTTGATGGACACGATATAGATAAACTCTATCAAGTATTATCGGAAGCCAAGGCGCATACAGGCTGTCCGACTGTCGTCCTGGCCCAGACCGTAAAGGGAAAAGGCGTGTCATACATGGAAAACCAGGCCGACTGGCACGGCACGGCGCCGAATAAAGAGCAATATGCGGCCGCCATGAAGGAATTATCTCAGGAGGTGCTGTAATGGAGTGTATACCTATGCGCGACGGCTACGGAAAAGCCTTGCTGGAATTATGCCGCCTTCACGATAACGTCATCGTCATGGATGCCGATGTGGCAAAATCGACGCGCACCGACTGGGTGCGTACAGCCTATCCGCAAAAATATTTGAACGTAGGCATTTCGGAACAGGATTTAGTCGGCACGGCTGCCGGCATGTCCCTGACGGGGTTCGTTCCCTTCGTGTCTACGTACGGCGTGTTTCTGACCGGAAGGGCGTGGGAACAAATCCGCAATACAGTCGGGTATAATCGCCTGAACGTCAAGCTGGGAGGCGCTCACGCCGGTATTTCCGTAGGCCCCGACGGCGGCACCCATCAAGCCCTGGAAGACGTGGCCCTCATGCGGACGATTCCCAATATTATGGTCGTCGTTCCTTGCGATTATAAGGAAACGTATAAGGCGACGATGGCCGTGTACGATATGACCGGGCCTTCGTATATCCGTTTCAGCCGTAATCCCGTGCCCGTCGTTACCGACGACGACACGCCTTTTACGATCGGTAAGGCTTCTATCTTCCGTAAAGGAAGGGACGTCACGATTTTTGCCAACGGCATCATGGTGCATCAAAGCCTGGAAGCGGCGAAGACCTTGGCCAGTGAAGGCGTTTCCGTGCAAGTCGTCAACGTTCATACGGTTAAGCCGTTAGATGAAGACTGCATCGTATCCTGCGCCGCTGCGACGGGAGCCGTCGTCGTATGTGAAGAACACCAGCGTATCGGCGGTCTGGGAAGCGCTGTATGCGAATGCCTGGCTCAGCGCTGCTGCGTGCCTGTCGAATTGGTTGGCATTCGCGACCGGTTCGGCGAATCGGGCCGGCCGAATGAATTGCTGGAGGCCTACGGCTTAGGTCCCAGCCACGTGGCAGAGGCTGTCAGGGCCGTATTGAAACGAAAATAGAGAAAAGCTGTCATGACGGATTGGTTTCAAGTCATGACAGCTTTTTATTAATAGGATAGATTTTTTCTGAACTGCAGAATCGCCCGGCTGGGAATTTGCGCGGAGAAGATGCCGATAGTCATGAGGACGCAGCCCATGAACTCGCGCATGCTCATCCATTCGCCGAGCAGGAGCACGCCGGCCAGCGCGCCGAAGATCATTTCGAAACTGCAGAGGAGAGACGCTTCCGTCGGCGGAACTTTGCGCTGGGCGACGATTTGCAAGGTATAGCCGACGCCGCTGGATAAAATGCCGCAATAGATGATGGGCACCGCCGAGGCGACGATCATGGCCAGGGTCAGCGTTTCTCCGTAAAAGGGCATAGCGATAAAGTTGTAGCAGCCGCAGGCGACAAATTGGCCAACGGCCAGCTTGATGCCGGAAAAATACGGTACGAATCGATCGATGAATAAAATATGCAGGGACCAGAAGACGACGCCGATGAGATTCAGCAGGTCGCCGAAGTTGATGGCCTCGCCGCCGCCGTGGAAAGCCAGAAGATACAGTCCCGATACGGCGATAAGGCAGCCGAGGATATGGGCCAGGCGCAGCGTATTTTTCATCAGCAAGCCGATCAGGGGGACGGCTACGATATACAGGGATGTGATGAACCCAGCTTTGCCGGCTGTAGTATAAATGAGTCCAACCTGCTGAAAGGAAGAGCCGGAAAACAGGAAAAATCCCAGAATTGCGCTGGCCGTCACGATGGTCAGCCCCTTAGGCGGAGCTGCGTATGTTTCCTCGTCCTTGTGGCGGTTCATATACAGTACGGGAAAGAGGGACAGCGCGCCCAGCCAGAACCGGAGGCCGTTAAAGGCGAAAGGGCCGATCGTTTCCATACCCGTGCGCTGGGCTACGAAGGCGCAGCCCCAGACGAGGGCTGTGAGTAAAAGCATAAGTCGATATTTCACGTGCTGATGCTCCTTTCGTATAAAAATATGCAGAACGAATTTATTATACCATGAAACCTGCAGCGAATACAGGGGCTGCCGCAGTGCCGGCAGAACTGGCCAGGCAACGAATGGCAAAATTTCATTGCTCCTATTCATTCATATGATGTATAATATACGTAGAATTAATTTGGAGGCGAGCGTATTGTATACTAATGCATTGCTGACGGACCTGTATCAGCTGACGATGATGCAGGGGCTGTTTTTAGAAGGCAAACACGAGCAGTACTGCGTGTTTGACCGGTATTACCGGAGCAATCCGTTCAACGGCGGCTATACTGTCGTCGCCGGATTGGAACACTTGATTGACTATGTTTCCCGCATCCATTTCAGCGATGACGACATAGACTACTTGAAAAAGACGGGAATTTTCTGCGATGAATTTCTTGAATATCTGCGGACCTGGTCCTTTACCGGCGACATCTACGCCATGCCGGAAGGCACCGTGGCTTTTCCGCAGGAAGTGCTCCTGCGCGTTCATGCCAAAAAAGACGAATGCCTGCTCTTAGAAACGTGCATGTCCATGATCATGAACCATGAAAGCCTCATTGCCACGAAGGCCCGCCGCGTCCGTACCGTCGCCGGCAAAGACGCATTGATGGAGTTCGGCCTGCGCCGGGCGCAGGGAGAATCGGCCGGCGTATACGGCGCCCGTTCGGCGATGATCGGCGGCTTCAACGGCACGAGCAACGTGCTGGCCGGCGCATTGTTCCACATCCCTATTCTGGGGACGATGGCCCACAGCTGGGTTATGAGCTTTCCGACGGAGCTGGAAGCGTTCCGCGCCTACGCCCGGCAGTATCCGAACAACCTCATCCTGCTGGTCGATACGTACAATACTCTCAAGCAGGGCGTGCCCGACGCCATTACGGTTTTCCAGGAAATGAAGGAAGCCGGTACGCTGCCTAAGTCTTACGGCATCCGCTTGGACAGCGGCGACTTGGCCTACCTGTCGAAAGAAGCCCGCCGAATGTTTGAAGAAGCCGGCTTCGGCGACGCCGTGATCGCCGCGTCGAACGATTTGGATGAAACTCTTATTTCCGAATTGAAGATTCAGGGCTGCGCCATCAATTCGTGGGGCGTCGGCACCAATCTGATTACGGCGAAGGGCAGCCCGTCTCTGGGCGGCGTATTCAAGCTCGTCGGCCAATACGACGGCGATGTCTTCGTACCGAAAATCAAGATGAGCGATAACGCCGAAAAAATTTCGAACCCGGGGATTAAAAACGTCCTGCGCATTTATGATAAGAAGACGGGTAAGATGAAAGCGGACATCATCGCCTTGGAAGGAGAAACGATTGATCCGACGCAGGACCTGCATTTGACCAGCGACAAAGCGCCGTGGCGGTCGCGGCTGATTCCGGCTAATTCCTTTGAAGTCAAGACGATGCTCCGGCCGATTTTCCTGAAAGGGAAGCTGGTCTACGACCTGCCGTCCTTGTCGGATATCATCGCCTATGCGGACGAACAGATGGACAGCCTGTGGCCTGAATACCAGCGCCTCGTCAACCCGGAAGAAATGTGGGTACAGCGCAGCGCTAAGGTTTCGGCATTGCGGGAAAAGGTTTTGAAAGAAGAATCGCTGCATTTCTTTTAAGCAGCATGAATAGGACACTGCATATTCCGGCCAACGGGATGTGCAGTGTTTTTTTATGGCATAGGCGGACTCTTGCGTACTATGATATAATACATCATATATGCGTTTCTTGTAGTTGAAATAAGAAGGTGGACGAATGAAAGGGACGATTTTGGGCGATATTGTCGGTTCGCCTTATGAATTTTGCGCAAGTCCGGTTAAGACGAAGGATTTCATCTGGTTTGCCGAGGGCTCGCGGTTTACGGACGATACGGTGACGACTGTGGCCGTCGCGGCGGCCTTAGCTGAAGGAAAGGAATCGCGCTGCGGGTATATCAAGCCGCTGCGGCGGCAGCTGAAATACTGGTGCCGCCGATACCCAAACGCCGGATTTGGCCGGCAGTTTGCCTGCTGGTTTTCGTCGGACGACAGCGCGCCGTACGGAAGTTATGGCAACGGCGCGGCCATGCGCGTAGCGCCTGCCGCCTGGGTCGGCCGTTCGTTGGACGAGGCGCAGGCCCTGGCGGAAATTACGGCCCTCGTCACTCACGATCATCCCGAAGCCGTTCAGGGAGCCGTCGCCGTGGCGTCCGCCATATATTTAGCCCGCACCGGAAGCAGTAAAGACGATATCCGCGCCTATATGAGGAAGTATTTTTATCCCTTGACGGCATCTCTCGATGAAATACGGCCTGGATATGCCTTTACCTGCCGGACGGCGGACAGCGTGCCGGAAGCGATTGAAGCGTTTTTGGAAAGCGATAGTCTGCAGGACGCTATTGGCAATGCCGTGTCCCTAGGAGGCGATACGGATACGCAGGCGGCTATTGCCGGGTCCATTGCCGAGGCGTTTTACGGCGTGCCCGACTGGCTGTGGCAGAAGGCTTGTTCCTATTTGCCGAAGGATATGCTGGCTGCTGCAGTGAATTTTGAAAGGCAATATATGAAGTAAGGAGCAATACCATGGCCAACAAAGAACTTTTAACGAAATATGAAAGGCTACGTTCCGTCGTCGCCGATATGGGCAGCGTCGTCGTCGGGTTTTCCGGCGGCGTAGACAGCACCTTTTTGACCTATGTCGCCTGGGACGTATTGGGAGATAGGGCCTTGGCCGTAACGGCCGTGTCGCCGACCTTGCCTGAAGGGGAAGAGCGCGCAGCCTGCCAGCTGGCGGCGCAAATGGGAGTCGCCCATGTTGTCATGCCGTCGCAGGAGTTTGAAAATGAGGAATTTGTCAAAAATCAGCCGGACCGCTGCTATATCTGCAAGAAAATACGCTTTACTGCCCTGGCGGCTTTGGCAAAGGAGAGCCGGTACCGGTGGGTCGCCGACGGCAGCAACGTCGACGACTTAGGCGATTACCGTCCCGGCATGAAGGCTCTGAAAGAAATGGCCGACGTCGTGCGCAGTCCCATGGTGGAAACGGGTATGACGAAAGGGGACATACGGGAGCTTTCGAAACTACTCGGCCTGCCGACGTGGGACAAGCAGAGCGCGGCCTGCCTGGCCAGCCGGATTCCCTACGGCGTGCCCTTGTCGCCCCAGCGTCTGCGCCAGGTCGACCAAGCCGAGGCGTACATCGCTCCCTTTGTGAAGGGGTCATTGCGCGTGCGTCACCACGGCGACGTCGCCCGCATCGAAGTGGGACGAGACGAAATCCCGTCCGTGCTGCAGCATGGAGAGGAAATCGTCCAGGCCCTGCGCGGCTATGGATTTACTTACGTGACTGTCGATTTAGGCGGATACGCCATGGGAAGCTTAAACGAAGGAATCGAGACGAGGGAGGAAACATAAATGGCAATTACGAAGAAAATAAAGCAGGAAATGCTGCAGCGGTTTCAGGATCAGTACGGCATCATGAAGCCGGCCCTGCATTATACGACGCCTTTCGAGCTCATGATAGCCGTCATCTTATCGGCTCAGTGTACGGACGAACGGGTAAACATCGTCACGGCCGGCATGTTTCCGGAATATAACACGCCGGAAAAGATGCTGACCCTGGGCCTGGAAGGGCTGGAAGAAAAAATACGCACCTGCGGCCTGTATCACAGCAAGGCCAAGAACATCTTAGCCAACTGCGCTATCTTGTGCGAACAGTACGGCGGCGAAGTGCCCCAGACCTTTGACGAACTGGTCAAGCTGCCCGGCGTAGGGCGCAAGACGGCAAATGTATTGGTCAGCATCTTATTCGATACGCCGGCCATCGCCGTCGACACGCACGTATTTCGCGTGTCCAACCGCCTGCAGCTGGCCGAGGGAAAGACGCCTCTGGAAGTCGAGAAGGGCTTGCAGAAAGCCATTCCCGAAGAATGGTGGAGCCGTGCCCATCACTGGCTCATCTGGCACGGCCGCCGCGTATGCAAGGCCCGCAAGCCGGCCTGCGACGACTGCTTCCTGGCCGACCTGTGCCCTGCCTCGTCAATTGACAAAAAAGCTAAAACTCGGTAAGATAGAACATGCTTAGGCTACAGCCATTTTAATAATGGGGGAGGGTTCATTCAATATGGATTTAAAATACGTAAAGGGCAGCTATATGGATGAAATCATGTGTGAAGGCAAGCCGGTCTTGTTCATGCTGGAAGGGCTGGAAGAAGGCCGGGACGAAGAAGCTCGCCGCTATGGCGAACACGTATGGGAATGGATTTTGGCGCACCGCTCCCGCGTTATGGCCCACGCGCCCCTCATCGCTAATTTTAAAAATAAGAAATGGCGGGCTGACGGAGAGCCCGAAGTATCGGCAGAGGAAATATGCGGCTACCTGCAGCGCATCAATTCCGTGTACGTGACCTATAACGGCGGTTTTGATATCTTCTTCGATACGAACAACGTATTTGAAGAACGGTCCATCGTCGTTTCTATGGGCAAAAACTTCGTCTTTAAAGGCGTTAAGCTCCTTTAATATATTGTCGAAATACGAGTGATGTGATACAATAAAAACAGTCTTGACAGTGAGGTGAAAGATAATGGCAAAACATATCATTACGATTAATACGGAATCGATTCAGAAAACGACGCAGCATGCTGGCTGCAGCGAATGTCAGACTTCTTGTCAGTCCGCTTGCAAAACGTCCTGCACCGTAGGCAATCAGGTCTGCACGAAATAATCAACATTGTTTATGAGGACGCCCTTTACCGTCAGGTAAAGGGTATTCTTGTTGTATGGAGGAATAATGACTACGATAAAACCGATGATTCACAAGTATTGTCAAAACGGCACGTACATGTTGCTGGACGTCAACAGCGGCATTATCAATGTAATAGATAAGATGACATACGACATTCTCGACGTATACGACGGAACGAATAAGGACGCCGTATACGAGGCTTTCGCCGGCGCGTATGCCAGGGAAGACATAGCGGAGACGCTGGGCGAACTGGACGAGCTCATCGAAAAGGAGTTGCTCTTTGCGCCTATGGCCGAAGACTTCCAGGTCGTCGCCGAAGAAGAGCCTATTGTAAAATCCCTGTGCTTGAATATTGCCCACGACTGCAACCTGCGCTGTAAATATTGCTTCGCGTCGCAGGGCGACTACGACACGCATAAGCGGGAGCTCATGAGCTTCGACGTCGCGAAACGGGCCGTCGACCTGCTTATCCGCAGTACCGAAGGGAAGCGGCAGCACTGTGAAATCGACTTTTTCGGCGGAGAACCGCTCATGAATTTCGACGTCGTCAAGCAGACGATCGAATACATCCGCGAGCAGGAAAAAATCCACGACAAAGTCTTTAAGCTGTCTCTGACGACGAACGGCATGCTGCTGGACCCGGCCAAGGTCAAGTACCTGACGGAAAATCATATCAGCCTGATCCTGAGCCTCGACGGCCATCCGGAAGTGCACAACCGCATGCGCCCCGACGCCGGCGGCCGCGGCTCCTATGATTCGTGCGCTAAAAATCTCGTCTACGCGGCGGAGCACCGCGACGGTGAAGAATACTACGTCCGCGGCACTTATACGAAATACAACCTGGACTTTGCCAAAGACGTGGAACACATGGCCGATTTAGGCTTTGAAGGACTGTCTATGGAACCTGTCGTAGGCGACGATTTGTCCTACGCCATTACGGAAGACGATTTGCCCCGCATTTATGAAGAATACGACCGCCTGACAGATTTATATTTGCAGCGCATGGATGAAGGCCGCCCCTTTATCTACTACCACTTCATCATGGACTTGTACCGCGGGCCCTGTATTGCCAAGCGCCTCCGAGGCTGCGGCGCCGGCCATGAGTACATGTGCGTCGTGCCGAACGGCGATATATATCCCTGCCACCAGTTTGTAGGCCAGGACGAGTACGTCATCGGCAATGTATATGACGGCGTTACGGATACAAAGCTGCCGCCCTTGTTCCGCGATATGCACGTCCTCAACAAGCCGATTTGCTGCGACTGCTGGGCAAAATTCTTCTGCAGCGGCGGCTGCCATGCCAACAATATCAAATACGGCGGAGATATCAAAACGCCGTATGCCCTGAGCTGCAAGATTCAAAAGAAGCGCATTGAATGTGCCATGTACATCCAGGCCGTATTAGCCATGCGCGGCCAAAAGGTTCGCTTATTTGGCGACGACCGGGATGACTGCGAAGGATGCGGCGCCTGTGAATAAGCTGAAACGAGGCTTGGTGCTCGTCGTATTTCTCTATCTCCTGTATGCGATTGCTAAAGAAGGGCCGACGACGGAATTGGTCGGACTGCTCTTGCTGCTGGCTTTTGTCTTTGTCATGCAGTGGTGGATGAAGAGCGACCTTCGCAGGCGAATGAAAGAAAAACAAAAAGATAACATACCATAGGATGTCCGTATGTGACGCGCAGGAAGAACGCCGATTTTTCCTGCGCGTTTTTGTATTCGGAAAGAACGGCGCATTTCTTGAAAGTGGATATAGAAAATAAAATATAAAAAAGTCTACTGATTTTGTTGACTTTATGATAAAACAGGAGTATGCTATGGATGTAAGCAAAAGTGCATCGTAAAGGTGTACTTTTAATTTGGAGTAATTGTATATTATTTATAGACGCGCAGGAGTGAAGCATTATGGCAGAATTATTAAACATAGAAGGGCTGAAAGTAGAAGTTGAAGGAAAGGAAATCTTAAAGGGATTGGATTTAACCGTTCGTGCCGGCGAAGTTCACGTCATCATGGGAACGAACGGCGCAGGGAAATCGACGTTGTTCAACGCCGTCATGGGGCATCCGAAGTATACCGTTACAGGCGGCAGTATTTTCTTCGAAGGAAAGGATATTACGCGCATGCCCGTAGACGAACGGGCTAAGGCGGGAATTTTCATGGCTTTCCAGGCGCCCATTGCCGTGCAGGGAATTTCTGTGGAGAACTTTACCCGCAGCGCTAAGAGCACGATAAGCGGCGAAACGCAGCGCATCATGCCTTTCCGTAAAAAGCTGAAAGCGCAGATGGAAGAACTGAAAATGGACAGCTCTTATGCTTCCCGCTACGTCAACGACGGATTTTCCGGCGGCGAACGAAAGAAGACGGAAATCCTTCAAATGTGCATGCTGGAACCGAAGCTGGCCATGCTGGATGAAATCGACTCGGGTCTTGATGTCGATGCCGTCCGCGTCGTGTCGCAGACCGTGGCGAAATACCACGACGAGGGGAATGCTCTCATGGTTATTACGCATCACAGTGAAATTTTGCAGGGCCTTCAGCCGGACGTGGTTCATGTCCTTATCGACGGAAAAATCGTCAAGTCCGGCGGTCCGGAATTGATCCAAGTCATCGAGGAAAAAGGCTACGACAGCTTTAGATAAAGAGAAAGGCAGGTACCATGTCATGACTACTATGGCTAATGCGGCGGAACAGAAGCGGAAAGACGAACGCAGGACGATCGAAGCGTTTTCTGATTTCAGCAATATATATAACTTTAAAAAGGACTTTACCTATTCCTATAAAACCCAGGCCGGCTTGACGGAAGACATCGTCCGGACTATTTCGGCAGAAAAAAAAGAACCGAAATGGATGCTCGATTTCCGTTTGAAATCGCTGGATATTTTTCACCATCTGGAATATCCTGTTTGGGGTCCCGATATCAGCGAACTCCATATGGACGACATCGTTACCTATGTCCGGCCCAATACGCAGATGAAAGCCAGCTGGGACGACGTGCCCGACGACATCAAGGACACCTTCGACCGACTGGGGATTCCCGAGGCGGAAAAGACGTCCCTGGCCGGCGTAGGAGCCCAGTACGATTCGGAAGTCGTATACCACAGCATTCAGGAAGAGCTGGTGCAGCAGGGCGTCATCTACACGGACTTTGAAACGGCACTGCGGGAATACGGGGATATCATTCAGGCTCATTTCATGAAGCTCGTGCCGCCGACGGATCATAAATTTGCCGCTCTCCACGGCGCCGTCTGGTCTGGCGGCTCCTATGTATACGTGCCGGCCGGTGTAGACGTATCCATTCCGCTGCAGAGCTATTTTCGCTTGAACGCGCCTGGAGCCGGCCAGTTTGAGCATACGCTGATTATTGTGGAAAACGGCGCGAAGGTGCATTTCATTGAAGGCTGTTCCGCGCCGAAATACAACGTAGCCAATCTCCACGCCGGCTGTGTCGAATTGTTTGTCGGCGACGACGCAACGCTGACCTACTCGACTATAGAAAACTGGTCGAAGAATATGTATAACTTAAATACGAAACGGGCGATTGTCGGCCGAAACGGCACGATCAACTGGGTGACAGGGTCCTTTGGTTCCCATACATCCTGCCTGTACCCCATGAGTATCCTGCAGGGAGAAGGGGCGCACTGCGAATTTACAGGCGTTACCTTTGCCGGGAAAGGGCAGTATCTCGATACGGGATCGAAAGTAGTCCATAACGCGCCGAAGACGACGAGCAATATCAATTCCAAATCCATCAGCAAGGACGGTGGTGTCTGCATATACCGCGGCAGCGTCGTCATCAATCCCCGTGCCGAGGGGGCGAAGGCCAACGTCAGCTGCGAATCGCTGATGCTGGATGAAGAATCGCAGTCCGATACGATTCCGGCAATTGTCGTCAAGAATGACAATGTTGACCTTGGACATGAAGCGTCTATCGGCCGCATTTCCGACGAAGCTGTTTTCTATCTCATGAGCCGCGGCCTCAGCGAAGACGAAGCCAGGGCGATGCTGGTCAAGGGCTTCGTAGAACCCGTATCCAAAGCTCTTCCGCTGGAATACGCCGTAGAGATGAATAATCTGATTAACCTCGAATTAAAAGGGTCTTTGACCTAAGGAGGGGAGATATACATGAACGCAAAGACAAAACCTGTGATACAACTATATAATGAGCTTCCCCGGCCTACATTTCGGACAATAAAAGTCAATAACTTGGAGCTTGAACCTCTGCCGGAACGGCCATCGGGCAGATATACGCCGCAGCATCAGTGTGAAGGGGACGTTTCCCTGTATTTTTATCAGGGAAACGGCATGCCCGACCTGGGAGAGTTTCAAGGGGCCAATGCCGAAGCGCTGGAACGGGCCCTGCGCCATGCCGATAAGGGATGCGCCATTGAAGCCGAAGCGGGAGCCAAGGGGACGGCCCGCTTAGTATATGAAGTAAACGACGACCATCCGACGTTGAACCGGCAGCTTCGCATTACGGCCGGAGCTGGCAGCGACGTAACAGTATATTTAGTATTTGAAGGCGGCGCCGCTGGCGGCGAGGTAAACTTCCTGCATTACATCCGTGCAGAGGCAGGCGCTCATGTCAAAATCGTGAAGGTACAGCTTCACGAAGGCAATGTCCGCCACATCGAGCACCGGTATGCCGAAACTGCCGAAGGCAGTTCCGTCGAATACGTCAGCGCCGAGCTGGGGGCAAAGGAAGCCGTCGTATATTACAAAACGGATCTCCTGTACGATGAAAGCTCCTTTGACAGCAAAAGCTTGTATTTAGGCAAAGATAAGCAAATCGTCGATTTTTCCTACTGGATTCCCATGCAGGGCAAAAAGACGAAAGCCGACGTCGCCATAGCGGGGGCTTTGCAGGACGAAGCGAAAAAAGCTTTTCGCGGCACTATCGATTTCCTGCGGGGAAGCAAAAAGGCCGTCGGGTCTGAAGCCGATACGTGCATTCTCCTGAGTCCTAAAGTCCATTCGATTTCCGTGCCCCTACTGCTGTGCAAGGAGGACGACGTCGTCGGCAATCATGCTTCCAGCGCCGGGCAGATTGACGAGGACACGCTGTTTTATCTCATGAGCCGCGGCTTCGACTATCAAGGCGCCCAGGCGATTATCGTCGAGTCCCATATCCGTCCTGTTGTCGACGCCTTAGGCGACGGCGCGCTGGCGGAGCGGGTGCTCCAAACCGTGCGAGAACGGATGAATTCCCAAGGATAGAAAGGTGATAGCTATGCTGAATGTACGCAATGATTTTCCCATTTTAACGAAACGGCACAACGGCCATCAGCTCGTGTATCTCGACAACGCGGCGACGACGCAGAAACCGCGGCAGGTCATTCAGGCCGTCGTCGATTTTTTAGAAAACCATAACGGCAACCCCCATCGCGGCGCTCATATCCTCAGCGTCGAAGCGTCTGAAGCCTATGATCAGGCGCGGGAAGCCGTGCGCCGGTTCATCAACGCCCGCAGCGGCGAAGAAGTCATTTTCGTACGCAATGCGACGGAAGGGATGAATCTCATCGCTCGGAGTTACGGCGAAACGCACTTGCAAAAGGGAGATAAAATTATCATCCCTATTTCAGAGCACCATGCCAACCTCGTGACATGGCAGCGGGTCTGCCGTGCGACCGGCGCGGAGCTGGTATATATGTATCTCGACGAAACAGGTCATTTTACGGAAGACGATTTGGCTAAGATTGATACATCTGCTAAAATCGTAGCCTTCGCCGGCGTCAGCAATGTGTTGGGCATGAAGGTGCCGGCTGAAAAAATCATTGAACGAGCCCACGCTGTTGGAGCCGTCGTCGTGTATGACGGCGCGCAGGCGGTGCCGCATATGAAAGTCGACGTACAGGCGCTGGACTGTGATTTCATGGTTTTTTCCGGACACAAGATGCTCGGCTCTGCCGGTACGGGCGTCGTCTACGGCAAAAAAGAACTTCTTAATGACATGGAACCCTTCCTGCTGGGCGGGGACATGATCGAATATGTACAGGAACAAACGACGACCTTCAACGTATTGCCTTTTAAATTTGAAGCCGGCACGGAAAACGTCGAAGGCGCCGTGGCCCTCCATGCGGCCATTGAGTATCTCGAACGCTTGGGCTGGGAGGCTATTGAAGAACACGAACATGCCTTAGTCGTCCGGGCTTTGGAGGGGATGAAGAAGATTCCGCACATCCGCATTATCGGCAGTACGGACCCGGAAGAAAAGACCGGCGTCATCGCCTTCATGATAGACGGCGTCCATCCCCACGACGCGGCGACAATTCTTGACAGCTACGGCATCGCTATCCGTTCCGGCCATCACTGCGCCCAGCCTTTCGGCGCTCATATCGGCGCGGAAGCGTCGAACCGCATCAGCTTCTACATCTATAATACGATAGAAGAAGTAGAGTATTTCCTGGAAACGCTGCCCTTAGTGCGCAGGCAGATGGGCTACAAGGACTGAGGAGGCGGACGATATGGAAGCAATGAACGAGTTATATTCTGATATTATTTTAGAACATAACCAGCACCAGGAAAACAAGCGCTTGCTGAAGATCTATACGATGGAAGAACGAGGCCATAACCCGAGCTGCGGCGACGACATTACGCTGCAAGCCAATATCCGGGACGGCGTCATCGTCGATGCGGCCTACACCGGCCACGGCTGCGCTATCAGCCAGGCGTCGGCAGATATTATGATAGATATCATCAAGGGGAAATCGGTAAAGGAAGCTCTCCGCCTAGTCGATTTATTCTTGGAAATGATTAAGCGGAATATTACCGATGAAGACCAGCTGGAGGAATTGGAAGACGCCATAGCTCTTAAAAATATTTCTAATATGCCGGCCCGCGTCAAATGCGCCGTCTTAGCATGGCATACGCTGAAAGAAGCCGTCGAACGCGGCGAGATACAATAATTGCCGGCCTTTTAAACTGAGTATACATGCCGCCTTCAATTGCGTTATGAGAAAATGCATTGGAGGCGGCATACTTTTTTTGAAAAACGTATTGACAACAGGACGAAAAGAGGATATACTAAACAAGCTGTTGCGGCAGGGCGCCGCGGCAGGCCGGATAGCCGGTCCGCTTGAAAAGAACTTCAAAAAAAGTGCTTGACAAGCCCGGGCGAGTCTGGTAAGATATACAAGTCGTCGCGAGACGGCATGGCCTTTGAAAACTGAACAATGTGATACGAAACAATACGCCAGAGTGCGAGGTCTTAGCAATAAGATTTCAAAACAGGTAACACCAATAATAAGCAAGAACGAGCAATCAGCTCTTCACATATCATGGAGAGTTTGATCCTGGCTCAGGACGAACGCTGGCGGCGTGCTTAACACATGCAAGTCGAACGGGAGGACATGGGAAGCTTGCTTCCTATGGACTCTAGTGGCAAACGGGTGAGTAACGCGTAAGCAACCTGCCCTCCGGATGGGGACAACAGCTGGAAACGGCTGCTAATACCGAATGCGTTTCCATTGCCGCATGGCAGTGGGAAGAAAGGTGGCCTCTGAATATGCTACCGCCGGGGGAGGGGCTTGCGTCTGATTAGCTGGTTGGAGGGGTAACGGCCCACCAAGGCGACGATCAGTAGCCGGTCTGAGAGGATGAACGGCCACATTGGAACTGAGACACGGTCCAGACTCCTACGGGAGGCAGCAGTGGGGAATCTTCCGCAATGGGCGAAAGCCTGACGGAGCAACGCCGCGTGAGCGAAGACGGCCTTCGGGTTGTAAAGCTCTGTTATACGGGACGAACGGGAGAGTGGTTAATACCCATTTTCAGTGACGGTACCGTAAGAGAAAGCCACGGCTAACTACGTGCCAGCAGCCGCGGTAATACGTAGGTGGCAAGCGTTGTCCGGAATTATTGGGCGTAAAGGGCGCGCAGGCGGTTTCATAAGTCTGTCTTAAAAGTGCGGGGCTTAACCCCGTGAGGGGACGGAAACTGTGAGACTGGAGTGTCGGAGAGGAAAGCGGAATTCCTAGTGTAGCGGTGAAATGCGTAGATATTAGGAGGAACACCAGTGGCGAAAGCGGCTTTCTGGACGACAACTGACGCTGAGGCGCGAAAGCCAGGGGAGCGAACGGGATTAGATACCCCGGTAGTCCTGGCCGTAAACGATGGATACTAGGTGTAGGGGGTATCGACCCCTCCTGTGCCGGAGTTAACGCAATAAGTATCCCGCCTGGGGAGTACGGCCGCAAGGCTGAAACTCAAAGGAATTGACGGGGGCCCGCACAAGCGGTGGAGTATGTGGTTTAATTCGACGCAACGCGAAGAACCTTACCAAGCCTTGACATTGAGTGCTATCCTCAGAGATGAGGAGTTCTTCTTCGGAAGACGCGAAAACAGGTGGTGCACGGCTGTCGTCAGCTCGTGTCGTGAGATGTTGGGTTAAGTCCCGCAACGAGCGCAACCCCTATCTTCTGTTGCCAGCACGTCATGGTGGGGACTCAGGAGAGACTGCCGCAGACAATGCGGAGGAAGGCGGGGATGACGTCAAGTCATCATGCCCCTTATGGCTTGGGCTACACACGTACTACAATGGCTCTTAATAGAGGGACGCGAAGGAGCGATCCGGAGCAAACCCCAAAAACAGAGTCCCAGTTCGGATTGCAGGCTGCAACCCGCCTGCATGAAGCAGGAATCGCTAGTAATCGCAGGTCAGCATACTGCGGTGAATACGTTCCCGGGCCTTGTACACACCGCCCGTCACACCACGAAAGTCATTCACACCCGAAGCCGGTGAGGTAACCTTACGGAGCCAGCCGTCGAAGGTGGGGGCGATGATTGGGGTGAAGTCGTAACAAGGTAGCTGTATCGGAAGGTGCGGCTGGATCACCTCCTTTCTAGGGAAGAAGTAACGGATTCTGAGGAAGACGTTACAAATCTTTAGGTCGGCATTCTGGAGTACGTACACATTGTTCAGTTTTGAGAGGCCATAAACCTCTCAAAGTAATTAAAGTGGGGGTGTAGCTCAGCTGGGAGAGCACCTGCCTTGCAAGCAGGGGGTCAGGAGTTCGATTCTCCTCATCTCCACCACAATTTTATTATGAGAGACCCGTACCTTGACAACTGCATAAAACGAAACGAACAAACCTCTTTTTTGAAGAAAAAGAGAAAGACTTAACGAACCGAAGAAACTCTGAAAACGGTGAAGACATAAAGTCAAGCAAGTAAGGGCGTACGGCGGATGCCTTGGCCATATCAGCCGATGAAGGACGCGATAAGCTGCGAAAAGCTGCGGTGAGGTGCAAGTAACCATTGACCCGCAGGTGTCCGAATGGGGAAACCCGGCAGCAGGAGTGCTGTCATCCGAAGGGAAGGGAACCCGGTGAACTGAAACATCTAAGTAGCCGGAGGAAAAGGAATCAACAGAGATACCCTCAGTAGCGGCGAGCGAACGGGGCAGAGCCCAAACCGGGGCGGGAAACCGCTTCGGGGTTGCGGACTGCTAACAAATGGTTGGACGAAGCAGAACCAGTTGGGAAACTGGGCCAGAGACGGTGAGAGCCCGGTAAGCGTAAGGAAGACCATGGAGCAGGATCCAGAGTACCACGGGGCACGAGGAACCTTGTGGGAAGCAGGGGGGACCACCCTCCAAGGCGAAACACTGATATGGACCGATAGCGAATAGTACCGTGAGGGAACGGTGAAAAGAACCCCGGGAGGGGAATGAAAGAGAACCTGAAACCGTATGTCTACAAACAGTCGGAGCGCTTTACATGCGCGACGGCGTGCCTATTGAAGAATGAACCGGCGAGTTACTGTTGCCAGCGAGGTTAAGCGGGAAACGCGGAGCCGAAGCGAAAGCGAGTCTGAACAGGGCGATAAGTTGGTAGCAGTAGACCCGAAACCACAGTGATCTACCCATGTCCAGGTTGAAGCACAGGTAAAAATGTGTGGAGGACCGAACCAGTGAGCGTTGAAAAGCTTTTGGATGAGATGTGGGTAGGGGTGAAATGCCAATCGAACGTGGAGATAGCTGGTTCTCCCCGAAATAGCTTTAGGGCTAGCCTCATGGTAAGAGTACAGGCGGTAGAGCACTGAACGAGGTAGGGGCCTGTCCGGCTACCGAACTTAATCAAACTGCGAATGGCTGTACTTATACATGGGAGTCAGACTGCGAGTAATAAGGCCCGTAGTCAAGAGGGAAACAGCCCAGACCAACAGCTAAGGTCCCCAATGCCGTACTAAGTGGCGAAGGATGTGGAATTTCGAAAACAACCAGGATGTTGGCTTAGAAGCAGCCACCATTAAAAGAGTGCGTAATAGCTCACTGGTCGAGAGACTCTGCGCCGAAGATGACCGGGGCTAAAGTACGGAACCGAAGCTTTGGCAAGTATCGTAAGATACTTGGGTAGGGGAGCGTTCCTGCATGGGAGAAGCCTGACCGGAAGGACAGGTGGACAGGCAGGAAGAGAGAATGCCGGTATGAGTAGCGAAAAGAAAGGTGAGAATCCTTTCCACCGAAAGCCTAAGGGTTCCTGGGCAACGATCGTCGACCCAGGGTAAGTCGGGACCTAATCCGAGGCGGAGACGCGTAGGAGATGGACAACAGGTTGAAATTCCTGTACCGCAGGAGTCTGTTTGAGCGAAGGAGTGACACAGAAAGGAATGCGCGCGTGCGATTGGAAGAGCACGTCCAAGCTGGTAGGTTGTGTGGCAGGCAAATCCGCCATACTAAAAGCCGAGAAGTGATGGGGAGCCATTGGAGACAATGGCGAAGGGGCAGGAACTAGGCTGTCGAGAAAAGCTTCTAGTGAGGACTCAGGCGCCCGTACCGAAACCGACACAGGTAGGCAGGAAGAGAATTCTAAGGTGCGCGGGAAAACCCTCGTTAAGGAACTCGGCAAAATGTATCCGTAACTTCGGGAAAAGGATAGCCTAAAGTATGTGAGCTGCAGAAACGCAGGGAGCAGGAATAGGCGGCAGAAGAGAGGCCCAAGCGACTGTTTACCACAAACACAGGCGTCTGCTAAAGCGAAAGCTGACGTATAGATGCTGACACCTGCCCGGTGCTGGAAGGTTAAGAGGACGTGTTAGCCGAAAGGCGAAGCAGAGAATTGAAGCCCCAGTAAACGGCGGCCGTAACTATAACGGTCCTAAGGTAGCGAAATTCCTTGTCGGGTAAGTTCCGACCCGCACGAAAGGTGTAACGATTTGGGCACTGTCTCAACGAGGGACCCGGTGAAATTGAAGTACCTGTGAAGATGCAGGTTACCCGCGACTGGACAGAAAGACCCCATGGAGCTTTACTGTAACCTGAGATTGGATTCCGGTAAGAGATGTACAGGATAGTTGGGAGGCTGAGAAACGGGTACGCCAGTATCCGCAGAGCCGCTGGTGGGATACCAACCTTGTTTTATTGGGATTCTAACGAGAGACGTAACGAGTCTTTGGACAGTCTCAGGCGGGCAGTTTGACTGGGGCGGTCGCCTCCGAAAGAGCAACGGAGGCGCCCAAAGGTTCCCTCAGCGCGGACGGAAACCGCGCGAAGAGTGTAAAGGCAGAAGGGAGCTTGACTGCGAGACGGACAGGTCGAGCAGGGACGAAAGTCGGGCTTAGTGATCCGGTGGTAGAGAGTGGAATTGCCATCGCTCAACGGATAAAAGCTACCCTGGGGATAACAGGCTTATCTCTCCCAAGAGTCCATATCGACGGGGAGGTTTGGCACCTCGATGTCGGCTCATCACATCCTGGGGCTGAAGTAGGTCCCAAGGGTTGGGCTGTTCGCCCATTAAAGTGGTACGCGAGCTGGGTTCAGAACGTCGTGAGACAGTTCGGTCCCTATCCATCGCGGGCGGAAGAAACTTGAAAGGGGCTGCTCCTAGTACGAGAGGACCGGAGTGGACGGACCAATGGTGTACCAGTCATGGCGCCAGCCGTGCAGCTGGGTAGCTACGTCCGGGACGGATAAACGCTGAAAGCATCTAAGCGTGAAACCAGCCTAAAGATGAGGTTTCTCATTGTGAAAGCAAGTAAGGTCCCATGAAGACGACATGGTAGATAGGCCGGGAGTGGAAGTGCAGTGATGCACGGAGCGGACCGGTACTAATAGACCGAGGGCTTGACTTAAGCAGGGAGCCCTGTTTGAAGGAGCTGAGAAGCGACGCACAAACAGGAGCGAGTCGCTTACTCCCGAAGGGAGTGGGTGAGGGAATCTGGAAGCAGGTTCTGAGGAAGGAACCGTAAACAGAGCGGAGGCTCGTTAAGGAAGTTCGTTTTATGCAGTTGTAAGGGCACGGGCCCTTAGGAAAAATTCAGTGGCGATAGCTGCGGGGATCCACCTGTTCCCATGCCGAACACAGCAGTTAAGCCCGCAAACGCCGAAAGTACTTGGGGGGAGGCCCCCTGGAAGGATAGGAAGCCGCTGATTCAGAAAGAACGTATACGATATGTATGCGTTCTTTTTTTGTATATGGCGGCTTCCTATCCTTCCAGGTTCCTGGGATAAGCAGAGAGCCAGTTTTGAAGGAGCGAAAGCGACGCGCAAAACTGTGCGAATCGCTTATGTCGGGTCCGTGCGTAAGCAGCACATGTCATGAAGAAGTATTCATGTGTGCAGACCCGACTGATAGGTGAGACGACCGCTAGCAGGAGACGTATTATGTTATATATATAGCGGCTTCCCATCCGATGCCAAAGAACTTGCCCTGGGATAAGCATAAGCAGGGAACACCGTTTGAAGGAGCAAAGAGATGCGCAAACGGTAGTGAAGTTGCTTACTTAAAATCGGAATAAACAAAACATCAAGATATTTAACCTACGGATCGAGTGTGCCAACTTGATGCCTTGCAGGAAACATATTAATCAAGTAGGTATTCTTTTTATATAGATTCCTTTCTGTTTTTCCATTTTCCTGTATATGAAAATCGGGCCAAACGATTTAGTTTTTTAAGCGTTTTATATCGTTAACAATTGTTTTAATTGCATTATAGGTATAAAAGTGATATAATACTATGCGCTGGGGAAATTTGATAACTACGATTTAAGGGGTGTAGTATTATGACAAGATTTTCTAGTTTTGCTCAGACGCTGCAGGCGTCCGATATTGCCGAATTATTGGCGTTAACAGAAAAACCGGAAGTAATTTCTTTTGCCGGCGGCTTGCCTGCTCCGGAATTATTTCCGATTGAAGAAATGAAAAAGGTCGACGAAGCCATTTACAATGAAGAAGGCCGTAAAGCCGTGCAGTATGGCACGACGGAAGGTTACGTGCCTCTGCGCGAAGAAATCTGCAAGCGCATGAAGGATAAATTCTTTGTAGACTGCAAGCCTGAAGACGTCGTCGTCACGACAGGTTCGCAGCAGGCGTTGTTTATTCTGGCTCAGATTTTGGTAGACAAGGACCAGACGATTTTGATGGAAAGCCCGTCTTACATGGGCGCTATCATGGCTTTCGACCCTGTCGGACCGAAATATACGGAAGTTCCGACAGATGATCAGGGCATCGTTCCGGAAGAATTGGAAAAGATCTTGGCTGCCGATGATTCTATCCGCATGATTTACGTCATTCCGGAGTTCCAGAACCCGACGGGCATTACCTGGCCTGTAGAACGGCGCAAAGCCTTCATGGATATCGTCAATAAGTACGACGTCGTCGTATTAGAAGACGATCCGTATGGCGAAATCCGCTACGATATCGAAAAGCTGCCGTCTTTGAAATCGATGGATACGCAGGGCAAGGTCGTCTTCCTCGGCTCGTTCTCCAAGATTTTCATGCCGGGCCTGCGCCTGGGCTGGATTGTAGCAAATCCGGAAATTATCGATAAATTCGTAAAATTCAAACAAGCTGTCGACCTCGGCACGTCTACCTTCGGTCAGCGTCAGGCAGCATACTTCCTCAAGATGTTTGACATGGAAGCGCATATCGCTAAAATTACGGCATTGTATGCGAAACGCCGCGATCTCATGTATCAGTCCATGGAAAAATACTTCCCTGAAGGCGTTACCTTTACCTATCCGAAGGGCGGCTTGTTCACCTGGGTTACTCTGCCTGAAGGCATGGATGCGAAGGAATTAATGCCGAAATGCCTGGCGAAGGATGTTGCGTATGTTCCGGGCGGTATTTTCTACCCCAACGGCGGCAATGCTAACCATTTCCGTCTGAACTACTCCAACATGCCGGAAGACCGCATTGTCGAAGGCATCAAACGCTTGGGCGATGTATTGAAGGAAGAATTGGCAAAATAAGATTGTCATACAGCAAAAGGCACATGTCTTACGGCATGTGTCTTTTTTTTGCCTGTCATTGTGCTGAACCCTAATGCATGATACAATAAATTGTATTATGTAAGTGTTGGACAAGGAGGAGAGTATGGCGCGGCCTATTGATATATTAAAACGATACTTCGGTTACGAGTCCTTTCGTCCCGGCCAGGAGGAGGTTATTGATACCTTGCTGGAAGGGCGGGATTGTCTGGCTATCATGCCGACAGGTGCCGGCAAGTCGATTTGTTTTCAGGTGCCCGCTCTGCTGCTGCCGGGGATTACGCTTATCGTGTCGCCTCTCATTTCCTTGATGAAGGATCAGGTCGACTCGTTGGTCAATCAGCAGATTCCGGCGACGTATATTAACAGCCAGTGTTCCTTCGACGAGGCGAAGCAGCGCTTTGCGGCCATACGGGCTGGGCGGATCAAATTAGTATACGTGTCGCCGGAACGGCTGCAGAACGAATTCTTTTCGTCCTTTATGCAGACTATGCCGATTGCAATGCTCATCATCGACGAGGCTCACTGCGTGTCGCAATGGGGCCATGATTTCCGCCCGAGCTACTGCGCCGTGAAGGAATGGCTGGCTCGGCTGCCGCGCCGTCCTGTCGTCGGGGCATTCACGGCGACGGCGACGGAAAAGGTTAAGGCCGATATGATGAATCTGCTGGGGCTGCAAAACGAACGGGTATTTATTGGCGGCTTCGACCGGCCTAATTTATATTTCCGTGTCGTATCTCCTGCAGATAAAACGATGTTTATCCTAGCGTATTTGCAGCGGCACAAGCAGGACAGCGGCATCATCTATGCGGCGACGCGCAAGGAAGTGGAGCGGCTGTACGGCGAGCTGCGCCGCCGGGGCGTGCGCGTCGGCAAGTATCACGCCGGCATGAGCGACGAAGCGCGGCGAAAGGCACAGGACGACTTTACCTATGACAACGTCGACGTCATGGTGGCGACAAACGCTTTCGGCATGGGCATCGATAAGAGCAACGTCCGCTTTGTCATCCATTACCAGATGCCGAAAAATCTGGAAAGCTACTATCAGGAAGCGGGACGGGCCGGACGAGACGGCGGACCGGGCGAGTGTATCCTGTTGTTCAGCCGGCAGGATATTATGATTCAAAAGTATCTCATTGAAATGTCCGTCCAGGATCCGCAGCAGCAGGACAAGGAGTTCCACATGCTGCAGCGCATGGTCCAGTACTGCGAAGGACGGCATTGCCTGCGCCGCTACATCTTAACGTATTTCGGCGAGGAGCCGTCGTGGCAGCGCTGCGAAAAATGCGGCAACTGCGACCAGGAGACTGTAGAAGAAGACCGAACCTTTGAAGTGCGCAACATTTGCCAGTGCGTCGACGAGCTGAAAGGGCGGTTTGGCCTGACGATGGTCTGCGATATCTTGAAGGGCAGCCAAAATGCCAAGGTCAAGCGCTACGGGTTTCAGAATAAATCGTCCTTCGGCCTGCTGCAGACCTATTCGGGACCGGAAATTCGCGATATGGTCAAGCAGGCTGTCGAAGACGGATACTTGGAGCAGTCGGAGGGAAAATATCCCGTTCTTTCCCTGACTGCGTCGGGAAGGGACGTGCTGGCCGGCAACTGTCAGGTCGTACAAGCGCGGGTCGTCGCGCCGCCGGAAGCGGAAATCGACCTTCCGAAACGGCAGGTCAAAAAGAAAGCCTCCGTTATCGACGAAGATGCCTTGCGGCCCTTATTCGACGCTTTGCGGGCCAGGCGTTACGAGTTGGCGCAGCGCGAGCATATTCCGCCCTTTGTCATCTTTTCTGACGCGACGCTGTGGGAAATGGCGGCGCAGAAGCCCCTAAGCCTGGAGGCCATGGCGCAGATCAAGGGCGTCGGCGATTTTAAGCTGAACAAGTACGGGAATCAGTTTATTCACGTTATCGAATCGTACATACAGAACCAGAGGTGATACTCATGAGCACTGCTGATACGCAGTATTTAAATATTGTAGAAAACATTTTAGCACGGGGCTATTACGCCAACAACCGCACGGGCGTACCGACATATAAGCTGCCCCATCAAATCATGCAGTTTGATTTGGCTGAAGAATTTCCCATCTTGACGACGAAATTCGTCGCCTTCAAGACGGCTGTCAAGGAAATCCTTTGGATTTGGCAGCTCCAGAGCAACGACGTGAGGGAACTGCAGAAAATGAACTGCCACGTGTGGGACGAATGGATGCGGCCCGACGGCACCATCGGCAAGGCCTACGGCTATCAGATACGGAAATACAAGCAGGTAGACAAGCTCCTCGACATGCTGCGCAACGACCCGCAGAACCGCCGCATGATCGTATCGCTGTGGAATATTGAAGACCTGCCGGATATGGCGCTGCAGCCCTGCGCCTTCCAGACGCTGTGGGACGTGACGGATGGCCGCCTGAACTGCATGCTCATCCAGCGCAGCGGCGACATGGGGTTAGGCGTGCCGTTCAACATGACGCAGTATGCCGTGCTGATTCATCTCATTGCCCAGTCCGTCGGCCTGCAGCCGGGTTTGTTTACGCACGTCATCAACAACGCCCATATTTATGAAAACCACGTAGAAGCCCTCAAAACGCAGCTGGCCCGCCGCGGCGAAGCCATGGACGCACCGAAGCTCGTCATCGCTAAGGATATTACCGACTTCTACGCCTTTACGCCCGACGATATTGCCCTGGATAATTACCGGCATTTAGGAAAGCTGCCCATGGAGGTGGCTGTGTAAATGATACATATGATTGCTGCCGTAGCCCGCGACGGGGGCATCGGCAAGGACAACGGCTTATTATGCCATATTTCGGCTGATTTGAAGCGGTTTAAGGCGCTGACGATGGGATATACCATCGTCATGGGCCGCAAGACCTTTGAAAGCCTTCCGGGCCTGTTGCCGGGCCGGTCTCACGTTGTTGTGACGAGACAAGCCGCTTATGGCGAGGCCCATGACGGCATTCAGGTCTGCCATTCTGTCGACGAGGTCTGCCGCCTCATGGCCGACGGCGAAGAGTATTTCATTATCGGCGGCGCGGCCATGTACGAAGCGTTTATGGACAAGGCCGACAGCCTGTATTTGACAGAAATCGACGGCGTTTTTCCGGCCGATACGTTTTTTCCGGAATTCGATAGGAGCCAGTGGCAGATCTGCGAGCGGGAAGAGCATACGGCCGAAGAAGGAAAGGGGCATGCCTTCGCGTTTGTCCATTACGTCAGAAAATAGAATAAGAAGCGGCATGGCAAGGCGGCGCCGCAGCGTTTCTGCAAAACTTCCTATTGAGAATGGTACTGAAACATAGTAAAATAGTACCAGAGCCTGCGTGCTGTAAGTTTATGATTTATAGGAGTGATGTATTGTGTTGCAAGAAGACATGCGCCGCCGTTTGTACGTATCGGCTATGCAGCGCGGCGCTGCCGTATATGCTGTCCTGCTGCTGCCCCTTGGCTATGTCATGCCGCCTTATTTGGCTTGGGAAAACGGGGTATTGGAAATGCTCCAAAACATCGTTTTATTTGGCGATATGTGTTTGGCGGCCTATTTTTTCCGCAAGACGGCGGGAATGGGCGGAAAATCCATTCATCGGCTGTGGCTGGCGGCAGCCGGATATTTTTTACTGCTTCTGGGGCGGGAGCTCAGCTGGGGACGAGTCTTTTTCCCGACGGGAATGGACAGCCACGGCCCGACCTTTGTGTCCATGAATTCGATTCCCGGTCATGAAATGATACACGCCGCCATCGGCGTATATACGGCCGTCGTATTTTGCTCTCTCGTCGCTTGTATGCCTTGGAAGAAAATTCTTCATGATATTCCCTTTCCCACCTTTTTATTCGGCATCTTGGCGGCAGCGGCCGTGCTGGCGTCCTGCGGCGATAAGGGCTTGCTGTTTCATTCGTATATGGACGCCAACGTGGAAGAATTATCTGAATTATTGGTATACCTCGTCCATGGGTATTTTGCCTGGTATTATTACGAGTGGTTCCGGCGCCTGACGTAACAATAGCATATGCGGCTATACGAAATATTGCATGCTTCTTGCCCTATAGGGCGGCGTCTTGCCGTGCGGCGGCGGACTGTGATATCCCCTATGCAGGGGAGGGATGCATTATAGGTTACGCCGTAAATATATGGCATAATACAGCCATAAATTTGGTTGACATTGCTTATCGGTTATGTTACACTAACACAAGAGCTAGAAGCTAGCTGGAATTGTTTTTTTAGGAGGATTTCGTTATGCACGGAAAAGTAAAATGGTTTAGCGCAGAAAAAGGTTATGGCTTTATTGAAAGAGAAGATGGCGGCGATGTATTCGTACATTTCTCGGCTATCCAGGAAGAAGGCTTCAAATCCTTGACGGAAGGTCAGGAAGTTGACTTCGAAATCGTTGATGGCGCTCGTGGACCTCAGGCTGCTAACGTAGTTAAAGCGTAATAGCGTTCACAAAACCAAGTTCATAAATCGACCTTTTAACCGGTGACCCTGTTGTTGCCGGTTTTTTATATGCCCGTCGAAAGATAGGTTTTTCTAGGTCAAGAGGCGGCAAGCTGCACTGGCGGCATAAGGAAAAGAGAAAACGATTTGTATCCTGTGCCGGTAAAAAATATACTGCAACTATTTATATGCGTATGGAATAATCGGCGTAATCATGCGGATTTATAGCTGTATGTCAGTTGATACATGCATTAATTTGTATAAAATATGCATAAAAACTTGAAAAGTTATACTGTCTGTGCTATGATATGCACAGACAGTATTGTTTTTCAAGTTTGGAGGATGCATAGAATGAAACACGCAAATAGTTTTGCTGAGTATACGGCAGATGAAATCAAAGGAATCTTATTGTTAGCCGAAAAAATCAAACAGAATCAGAAAGCTTATTCCCATATTCTGGAAGGCAAGAAATTATACACCTTGTTTGAAAAAACATCGAATCGGACCTACCTGTCCTTTGCTATCGGCATGGAAGAATTAGGCGGCCGTCATTACAATCAGAAATGGGCGGACAGCAATTTCACCATCGGCGATTTGGGCAGTGAGGTAAAATATGTCTGCCGCAACGTCGACTGCATCATGGGCCGGTTTAAGAAAGCCGAAACGACGCATGGCTTTATGAAGAACGCCACCGTTCCGGTCATCAACGGCTGCGACAATACGTTCCATCCGACGCAGGCCCTGGCCGACATGCTGACCCTGTATGAAAAGACGGGCCGCTTTGACGTGAAGGTACTGTACATCGGCGCGAAAAACAATACGTACAATTCCCTGAGCGAAATCGTCGCCAAGCTGGGCGGCACGATGTACGGTTTGACGCCGTTCAGCCAGGTCATGGCCGTAGGCGGCGAATTTTACGACGAATTGAAGCAGACGGGCCATTATGTCGAAGTGCCGACGGATATTTCTCAGGCCGACTTGAAAAAAATCGTCGCCGACGTAGACTGCGTATATACCGATACGTGGGTAGATATGGAATTTTTCACCAATCCCGAATATAAGGAAAAGAAAGAATCTATCATCAATATGATGATGCCGTACCAGATTAACGCGGACCTGCTCGAAGGAACGGATACGATGGTATTCCATGATATGCCCATTCATCCGGGCTTTGAAATTTCCCAGGACGTCATGGAGGCCCATATGGAAACCATTCTCGACGAAGCGGAAAATCGCCGTCACGCCGAAAAAGGGCTGCTCGTCTACTTGATTACAGGTACCTTGGACTGGTAAGATATTCTCATATTAGCCGATATATGCAACACACCCGGCACAGCGCGTTTCAGGCGAAATCGCGCCGTACAGGGTGTGTTTTCATTTTACCGAGAGGAATGCTGTTCAGTCCGTTCTCCTTCTTCCTGAAGACGGCGGCTGTACGCTGCCAGACGCTCTTCCAGCGTGCCCGTATGAAGCTCGAACAGGTGGTTGTCGTAGTCGTAAAAATAAAGGGAACGGCCCTCGCCGGGGATGCGGCTCCGCGCCTCCCGCATGGGAACGCCGGCCTTCGTCAGCCGCTCTTTATAGGCCTCAAACTCGCCGTCGCTGATTTGGAAGGCAATGTGGTTGTACGTTTGTTCCGGCAGGGACGGCCCTTCCATGATGACGAGCCATAAGGAGCCGACGAGGAAAAATCGTTCCCGCGACAGGGAAAAGGTACGGCTGCCGCTGTCGTAGACGATGCGGGCGGAAAAGATGGTCTGAAAAAATTCTGTCGCTTTGTCCAGATTCTGAACGATAAATGTCATGTGGCTGACGCCGGAAATCATAGGCGATCCCTCCTGTGTGAGTTTGTTTTACTATACCATAACCGATGAAGGCGCACAAGGCCTCAGGGAAGAAAGGCGTTCCAGCTTCGGAAAGGGCCTCGACAAGACGGAGAGTTTTTGATAGTGTATATATGAATCTTTTAATAGGATATAGAGGGGGATAGTGCATGAGAATTTTAGTGGCAATGGAAGTCCATGAAGAACATGTGCGTTGGATTGAAGAGGCCGCGCAGGGCCATGAGGTCGTGTATTGGCCCGTCAAGGGGCTGGTCAGCGCCAGCGTATCAGAAGAAGAATTAGCCAAGGCCGACGTTATCATCGGCAACGTTGTGCCTGCCCAGCTGCGCCATGCCCGCAGGCTGCGCTGGCTTCAGGTCAGCAGCGCCGGCGCCGACGCATACTGCAAGGACGGCGTCATGCCGGCCGGAGCGGCCCTTACGAATGCGACAGGCGCTTTCGGCCTGGCCATAGCGGAGCATATGACGGCCCTGGTTTTTGCCATGATGAAAAAGCTGTACCGATACTACGACAATCAGAAAAACGCCGACTGGCATGACGAAGGCCAGGTAGAGTCGGTATACGGAAAAACGGTCCTGGTCATTGGATTCGGCGATTTGGGCCGCCAGTTCGGCAAGCGCATGAAGGCCATGGGTGCTCATGTCGTCGGCATGCGCCGCCGTAGTGGCGACGTGCCGACTGAAGCCGATGAAATGGGTACGATGGATAAGCTGGACGAGTATCTGGCCAAGGCGGATATTGTAGCGTCGTGCCTGCCCAACACGGCGGAAACGTATCACTTGTATACGAAGGAACGCTTCGACGCCATGAAGAAGGGCGCTTATTTTATCAACGTCGGCCGGGGCAGCAACGTCGTGCAGGACGATTTGTGCGCCGCTGTCCGCAGCGGGCACTTGGCCGGCGCTGCCGTCGACGTGACGGAGCCGGAGCCGCTGCCGGCAGACAGCCCGATGTGGCACACGCCGGGGCTTTACGTTACGCCTCACGTATCGGGCGGATACCATTTGCAGGCTACGCACGACAACATCGTCCGCATTGCCGCTGCCAACCTGCGTCATTTCCTGGCCGGCGAGGCGCTGGAAAACGTCGTCGATTTCGCCACTGGATATAAGAAATAAGGGAAAACACATGAGAAAACCCGCAGTAACGCGAGATAGTATTCGCTGTTACTGCGGGTTTTTCGGCCGAATAATGGGTATCGTCCGGCTTCCTTTATCGATAAAGTGAGCCGTTCCGTTCGTCGTGTCGATGAGGGCTGCTTTGAAAGCTTCCGTCCGTTCCTGCGGAATTTGCAGGGTAAAGGTTACGGTGTCGGAAAAGGCGCGGTCGGCGACGAGGATATCGAAGGACGGAGTCATCCGTTCCAGCGTGCTGACGAAGGAGTAGGAGACGGTAACGTCGGCAATGTCGTAGGGCTTATAATCGGCGATATCCGCTGCCTGAAGCCCCAGGGTGACGGCGTGGCTGTAGGCCCGGATCAGGCCGCTGGCGCCGAGCTTGACGCCGCCGAAGTAGCGCGTAACGACGACGACCGTATTGGTAACGCCGCTTTTTTTCAGCGTTTCCAGCATAGGCCGCCCGGCCGTTCCTGACGGCTCCCCGTCGTCACTCGATTTCTGCAGGGCGCCGTCGACGCCGATTTGGTAGGCGTAGCAATTATGATTGGCATCCCAATACTGCTTGCGCAGTTTTTCAATGCACGCCGCTGCTTCTGCTTCGCTGCGGACCTCTGCCAGCGTCGCGATGAAGCGGGATTTTTTTACGATGTATTCCGTTTCGGTCCGGCCGTATACGGACGTGATAAAAGAAGTAGTCATAGATAATCTGTCCTTTGCACTATACTTTTCTCTTATCATATCGCATTTGGCGGCGTTTGACAAAGGGGAAGCGCTATTTCCGCATCGACAGGTCTTCGATGTTCAGCAGCGTTTCGATGGCTTGCTGCTGCGATTGCGGCAAGGCGTGGATCGCCCGGATGATGCGGCTGTCCTTTTCGGAAATCGAAGCGCAGTACTGACAGTCCGATTCGTGTTCCTTATCATCCTGACAGAACATTCCCGGCCTGCCGACTAAGATGCAGATAGGGATTTGGAAAAAGTCGGCCATTCGCAGCAATACGGAAATGTCAGGGGAATACAAGCCCGTCTCCCATGAATACACGGCTTGCTTGGACATGCCGAACAGCGCGCCGAATTCCGTCTGCGTCAAGCCTTTTTTCTTGCGGTAATACCTGATTTCTTGTCCTAGTGTCATAATGTAATCTCCCAGTGTGAACAAATGATACGTTATAGTGTACTGCCCTTATTATAAGGTGAATAGAAATGCAAGTCAATACAAAAATTGCATATTCCTTAATCTTGTCAAAAAATATCTGAATATTTAAAAGATAAGATAAATTCTATTACTGCAACTATTTACACTTAAATCATATAATATGCATACATATGAATAAAAATTCTATAAATAAGGCGTAAACACTGGGATTGTTAATAATAAAATATTATATATGCGATAAATATAATTTATATTGAAAAGAAAGTATATACTAAATCGTGGAGGCCTTTTTGGTCGGCTGCGCCCATCAGTTCCCGGGCAGAGTGCATGGCTAAGATAGGAATGCCGACGTCCATGGTCCGGATGGGTAGATTGGCTGATAAGAGGGAACCGAGAGTCGAGCCGCCGGGCATGTCGGAGCGATTGACGAACCGCTGGCAAGGAATATGGGCCCTGCGGCATAAGGCGACGACAGCGGCCGCCGCTTCGGCGTCGCCGGCGTAGGACTGGCTGGCCGCCGTTTTGAGAGCGACACCTTGGCCGAGGCGGGGCATGTTGGTAATGTCGCACTTTTCCGGTACGTTGGGATGCATGGCGTGGGCGACGTCGAGGGACAGGATGAAGGCGTCGGACGCGTCGATGCGATACTCCCGGCGCGTATAGCCGAGGGAGGCGTAGAGTTCTTCTAACAGGGCGGGGAAGGCCTGGGACAAGGCGCCCTGTTTCGTCCGGCTGCCAACCTCTTCATTGTCGAACAGGGCGACGACGTGGAGGCCGTCGTGTCCCTTGCTTCGGACCAGACTGTCGACGCAGGCGTAGGCCGACGTCAGGTTATCCAGGCGGGGAGAGGAAATGAATTCGTTTTTCAGCCCCATCAGGCAGCCTTCTTCACACAAGTACACCGTAAGGTCGTAAGATAAGATATCCTCGGGCCGGCAATGGCATTCGGCGGCGAGAAATTGGAGAAAATAGGAGGCGTCGTCGCCTGGCCCCGTCAATGTCATGAGAGGCAGCATGTCTTTTTGAGGATTCAGGGCTACGCCGTCGTTGACATGGCTGTTCATGTGTATGGCCAGGCGGGGAATCGTCAGCAGGGGACGCCTGGCGTCGATCAGATGTACTGCCGGCTTGAAGGGATCGTCGCTGGCCACGGCTACCTTGCCGGCCAGGGACAGGGGCCTGTCGAGCCACGATTCGCGGATCATGCCGCCGTAAATTTCGACGTTGAGCTTTCCGTAGCCTTTTTGCGCCAGCGCCGCCGCCGGTTTGACGCGGAGGCAGGGAAAATCCGTATGGGCTGCGGCGATGCGCAGGTTAGCCCGCGGGTCAGGGCCAATTGTAAAGGCGATGAGGCTGGAATCGTAAAGGGAAATATAATATCCCTGACGAGGCTCCAGCTGCCAGGGCTCGTTCCAGCGCAGTTCCCGGAACCCTGCTTCCTTCAAGATGGCCGCGCTGGCTTTTACGGTGTGATAGGGCGAAGTGGCTTGGCTGATAAAATGCAGCAGGCGCTGCGAAAGATGTATGTCAGAGTATGTCATAATCGTACCGTCCTTTTCTGGAAAACTAGTATATCTTGGTATTTATTATAGCATATCTGGGAAATATGCGTTTAGAAAGGACATTTGCACGAATAAGCATGACGAATAGGGGAGGAAGCAGAAGGTTTCAGGAATTGCATGCTTTTTACTGTCTTTAATGAAATCATGCATTGAGTTTAAATAAATAAATTTAATAAAAGAAATTTCTTTAAAAATATCAAACAACAAGCAGATAAACATTGACATAAGTAAAGTGAGAAGTTTATAATAAGTATTGTAATTTGATGTATGCGAAAAAGGTATACTGAGCGGAACGCATGCGATGGTTAATGGTAGTGTATTTTCCTGACGAACAGCCGTTTCAGGGCATATGCCGCCGAAAATTTATGATGACAGAGGTGACGTAGTATGAGTGAACAAAATGCGAAAGTCGTTCGTGAAGATTTGAACCGCGGCCTGCAGGAAAGGCACATCCAGCTGATTTCCTTTGGCGGGGCCATCGGCGTCGGCTTGTTCTTAGGGTCGGCGTCGGCTATTGAAAAGGCCGGTCCGGCCGTCGTCGTAGCCTACATTATCTGCGGCCTGGCTATTTTCTTCGTCATGCGGGCTATGGGCGAAGTCGTTGTCGAGTATCCCGTATCGGGCTCCTTCAGCGCCCATGCCTATCAATTCTTGAATCCCTTGGCCGGATATATTTCCGGATGGAATTACTGGTATTTCTGGATTGTTACCTGCATGGCTGAGATTACGGCCGTCGGCGTGTACATGCATTTCTGGTATCCCGACTTGCCCCAGTGGATATCCTGCCTGGCTGCGCTGGCTATCATGACCTGTGCCAATTTGATTTCCGTCAAGGCTTACGGGGAATTTGAATTCTGGTTCGCCCTTATCAAGATTATTACCATCATCTTCCTTATCATTACGGGCGGCGCCATGATTTTCTTCGGCTTCGGAAATAACGGCGTGGCTGTCGGCCTCAGCAACCTGACGGCGCACGGCGGCTTCTTCCCCAACGGCTGGGAAGGCGTGTTCGGCACGCTGGTCATGATTTCCTTCGCTTACGTCGGCATCGAGGTCATCGGCGTGACGGCCGGCGAAGCCCACAATCCGGCGAAGACCCTGTCCGGAGCGATCGACAAGGTGCTGTATCGAATCCTTTTGTTCTACGTACTGGCCTTATTGGTCATCATGGCTATTTATCCTTGGAACCAGCTCGGCCATCAGGGAAGCCCCTTCGTCATGGTATTTGAAAAATTAGGCATCAGCAGCGCGGCTCATATCATCAATTTCGTCGTCATTACGGCGGCTCTGTCTTCGTGCAACTCCGGCATTTACAGTACGGGGCGCATGCTGTACAACCTGTCCCTGCAGGGGAAGGCGCCCAAGTCGCTGAGCGTCGTCAGCTCTCATAAGGTGCCGTACCGCTGCATACTCGTATCCGTATTGTTCATGCTTATCGGCGTCGCCATGAACTATTTCCTGCCGGCGCAGGTATTCGTCATCGCTACGTCTATCAGCTCCTTCGCCTGCATGATTACGTGGAGCCTCATCTTGTTCAGCCAGATGAGCTATCGCAAATCGCTGAGTCCGGAACAGCGGAAATCTATTCGCTATAAAATGCCCTTATCGCCGTATTCTAACTATTTTGCACTCCTCTTTTTCGTCGTCGTCGTCATCTCGGCGGCCTTCGACGCCACGACGCGCATCGCCATTTTTGCGACGATCGTGTGGGTAGCGGCCTTGCTGCTCGTCTATTACGGCACGGGCGTTCATAAGGCGGAAAAAATCCGTTTCGAGCATTATAAGGGAGACGCCGTGGACCCGTCCAACCGGTAGGCCCGAATCTTGAAAAAGACGATAGCGTGCAGTATAGTTATAGTAGAAATCATATAAGCAACGTAGGGAAAGCAGTTGCCGGTCAGGACGACTGGCGGCTGCTGTTCCTTTTTAGACAGGATGGTGACAACCCATGGATGTACTGGAATTAACGGAGCATTTTACGAAACGGCCTGTGTGGGCCCAAATTGATTTAGACGCGGCGGCGTATAATATGCAGCATATTCGTCAGGCCGTCGGGCCGGATACGCTGATTACGTCCGTCGTCAAGGCCAACGCCTATGGCCACGGCGCGGTAGAGCTGGCGAAGGTGTTTTTGGAAAATGGAGCGGATCGGCTGGCCGTTGCCTGCGTCAGTGAGGCCGTAGAGCTGCGGCGGGCCGGCATTACGGCGCGCATCGTCATCCTGGGCCATACGGACGGCCGCCGGGCGCGGGACGTCGTGCTGTACGGCATCGACGCCGCCGTATTTCATTATCAGGATGCAGTCCTGTTTTCCGAAGAAGCGCAGCGGCAGAATCAGACGATACATGTTCACATCGCCGCCGATACGGGTATGGGACGCATCGGCTACCGGCCCAGTGAAGAAAGCATCGCAGAAATCAAGAAGATCGCAGCCTTGCCTCATGTAGCCATTGAGGGGCTGTTTACGCATTTTGCCGTCGCCGATATGGCTGGCGACGAGTCGGTGGGCTATACGAAAAAGCAGTACGAAGCCTTTGCCTGGTTCTGCCGGCGGCTGGAGGAAGAAGGCGTTCCCGTTAACGTCCGCCATTGCTGCAACAGCGCCGGCACGGCAGTGTATCCCGATTTCCGCTGCGACATGGTGCGGCCCGGCATTATCCAGTACGGATACAATCCGTCCGACGAAGTGCCGGTCCCGTCTTTTACGCCCCGGCCGGTCATGTCCCTGCGGTGCTGCGTGACTCACATCAAGACGATTGAACCAGGCGATACGGTCAGCTATGGCCGTCACTTTACGGCAAAGCGGCCGACGGTCATTGCGACGCTGCCGCTGGGATATTCCGACGGCTATCCCCGCGTCTTGTCCAATCGGGCTGAGGTCCTCGTCCATGGACGGCGGGCACAGCAGGTCGGCAATATCTGCATGGATCAGTGCATGATCGACGTGACCGACATTTCCGGCGTTCAAATCGGCGACGAAGTCGTGTTGTTCGGACAGCAGGGCGGCGAAGCGATTCTGTTGGAAGAAATTGCCGGATTGATCGGCACGATAGATCATGAAATTCTCTGCAATATTAACCGCCGCGTCCCCCGCGTGTATATTCAAGGGGGAAAGGTCGTTAAGCGCGTAGAATATCTATTCGAATAGGTTCGGCAGCAGGCCATTGAGGATGGGCCGCTAAATACAGGTTCTCAATATAGGCGCGGCAGGACGTACGTTGCTTTGTACGGACTGCCGGGCCTATTTTTTGTTGCTTATTCTGCGGCCCCTATGGTATTATATAATGTAAACCTCAATGGGGCATCCTTGTCATAACGCAAGCCCTGATAGAGCGTCATTGCAGATATATTCGTGGAAACGGAGAGAACCTACATTGGATATTATAGAAAATAAATTCTACTTTTTGCTTACATATGGATGTCAGATGAACGAGTCCGACAGCGAGCGCTACGCCGGCCAGCTGGAATCGCTGGGGTATCGCCGGACGGAAGACATGGATATGGCAGACGTCGTCCTGCTCAACACCTGCTGCGTCCGCGAGACTGCCGAAGGAAAGATCCTGGGAAAAATCGGCGAGCTCAAGCACGTCAAGCAGCATAACCCGAACCTCATCATCGCCGTCACTGGCTGCATGGCCCAGGAATGGCAGGACCGCCTGTTTGAACGGGCGCCTCACATCGATTTGGTCATCGGCACGCATAATATACACAAGCTCGTCGAGCTCATTCGGGAACGGCAGGCTAAGTCAGGCCATTATTTGGAAGCCGACATGACTGTACCGGCCTTTCACGATTTGCCGACGAAGCGGTTCCAGAAATTCTTCGCCTGGGTGCCGATTATGAACGGCTGCAATAAATTCTGCACGTACTGCATCGTTCCCTACGTGCGGGGCCGCGAAGTAAGCCGGCCTATTGCCGACATCGTCAGGGAAATCGAGGAGATTGCCAAAGAAGGCTATAAGGAAATTACCCTGCTGGGGCAAAACGTCAATTCGTACGGGCTGGATTTAAAGGACGGCACCGATTTTTCGGCCCTTCTCCAGGCCGTGGACCGTATCGACGGCATCGAACGGGTGCGGTATATGACCAGCCATCCCAAGGACATGACCTTTGCCATGATCGATGCTATCGCCGACAGCAAGAAGGTCGTCAACCACATGCACCTGCCGATTCAGAGCGGTTCCGACGAGCTGCTGAAAAAAATGAACCGGGGCTATACGGTAGACCAATATATGGAACTGGTAGAATACGCCCGCAAGCGCATCCCCGACCTGGTTCTGACGACGGACATTATCGTCGGATTCCCCGGCGAAACGGAAGAGATGTTTTGCCAGACTCTGGATCTGCTGAAACGGGTTCAGTACGACATGGCTTACACCTTCATTTATTCGCCTCGCACGGGGACGCCGGCAGCCAAGATGGATCATCAGATTCCCCAAGAGGAAAAGAGCCGCCGCCTGCAGCGCCTCATGGACGTGCAGAACGTATATAGCCTGCAGCTGAATCAGGCTATGGAACATAAGGAATACGAAGTCATCGTCGAAGGGCCGACTAAAAACGACGAAAACCACTGGTTCGGCCGGACGACGGGCAATAAGATGATTATATGGGAACACGACGGGTCCGCAGCCGTAGGCGACACCGTAAAGGTCGCCGTCGATAAGGGGCAGACCTGGGTATTGAAAGGACATTTAATTCATTAAGGAGGCAGCGCGTTGGCTGATACAGTAAAGTTGACTCCTATGCTTAAGCAGTATTTGGAGGTCAAGGCTCAATGTCCGGATAAGATATTGTTTTTCCGGCTTGGCGATTTTTATGAAATGTTTAACGACGACGCTTTGACGGCATCGCGGGAATTGGATTTGACGCTGACCGGACGGGGCGTCGGAAATAAGGAACGGGTTCCTATGTGCGGCGTGCCCTTCCACTCGGCCGACACCTACATCGAGCGGCTGGTCCACAAGGGCTACAAGGTGGCGATCTGCGAGCAGATGGAAGACCCGAAAACGGTCAAGGGCATCGTCAAGCGCAAGATCATCAAGGTCATCACGCCGGGGACAATTACCCTGGAAAATGCCGTAGCCTCGAAAAAGAACAACTATATCAGCTGCGTCTGCGCGCGCGACACGTCGATTGCCGTCGCCCTGATGGACGTGACGACGGGAGAATGCCTGTGGTCCCTATGCAACGCCGGCGCCATGGACGACGTGCTGTTTGATATTTTTTCGGTATATGAGCCGAGCGAGCTCATATACGCCCATATGGACGAATACATGGACGCCGTCCAGGCTTATCTGCGCAGCCGGCTGGCCCAGTGCGCAGTGACGCCCTTTGCCGCTGACGATGCCGCCGACTACGAAGCGGTCGCAGTCCGGTATTTTGGGGCGGAAGCGGTAGAGGAAGCGAAGGGAGCAGCGGCCTGCATCGGCATGCTCCTGACCTATGTCGGCGAAGTCATGCAGTCCGATATCGGCCATATCAACTCGCTGGAACGCATTGACAACGAGCGCCGTCTGGTCATCGACGCCGCCAGCCTGCGCCATCTCGAAATTACGCAGAACGTCCGCGACGGCGGCCGCAAGGGCACGCTCCTGTCGATTTTGGACAAGACGAAGACCGCTATGGGCGGCCGGCTGCTGCGCAAGTGGCTGGAAGCGCCGCTGGTGCGCATGGCCGATATTACGCTGCGCCAGGACGCCGTCGAAGAGATTCTCAGCCATGAAATCATGCGGCAGGATCTGGCCGATACGATGGACCGGATTTACGATTTCGAACGCATCCTGACCCGCATCGAAACGGGGACGGCCAGCCCGAAGGACCTGGTGGCCCTGCGGGAATCTCTGGCGGCAATACCCCAACTCCGGTACATCCTGGAGCAGGCCGATGCGGACCTGCTCCAGCGCCTGCGCGATCGGATCCAGACGCACGACGATATGTACGACCTGCTGTGCCGCAGCATCAAGGACGAGCCGGGACTGGTTATCCGCAACGGCGGCGTCATCCGCGACGGCTATTCAGCCGAGCTCGACGAAATCCGCTCTATTGCCGCTAACAGCAAGGCCTATTTGAAGGAGCTGGAAGAGCAGGAAAAAGAAAAGACGGGCATCAAGATGAAAATAGGCTATACGAAGGTATTCGGCTATTACTTTGAAATTTCCCACGCCAATACAAAGCCTATTCCCGATTATTACGTGCGCAAGCAGACGCTGGTCAACGCCGAACGGTATATCACGCCGGCGCTGAAGGAGTTTGAAGTCAAGGTGCTGACGTCGCAGGAACGGATGCTGGAGCTGGAATACCAGCTTTTCGGCCAACTCCGCAGGGACATACAGGGCCATATCCGGGAAATGCAGCAGACCGCCCGGGCCATTGCCCGCGTCGACTGCCTGTACAGCCTGGCCTGCGCCGCCCATGACAACCACTATATACGGCCGGGCCTGAATACGAAGCAGGCCGTGCAGATCAAGGACGGCCGCCATCCGATTATTGAAAAATTCCTGAAGGACGAGCTGTTCGTGCCGAACGACGTGACGCTGAACCACAGCAGCCATGAAATCCTGGTCATCACCGGCCCGAATATGGCCGGCAAGTCGACGTACATGCGGCAGGTTGCCGTCCTGGTACTCATGGCTCAGACTGGCTCGTTTATCCCGGCCCGCGAGGCGTCTATCTGCCCGGTGGACCGTATTTTCACCCGCATCGGCGCCAGCGACGACATCCTGAGCGGTCAGAGCACCTTTATGGTAGAAATGAAAGAGGTATCTTATATTTTAAGCCACGCGACGGAGCGCAGCCTCCTCGTCCTCGACGAAATCGGCCGGGGCACAAGCACCTTTGACGGCATGTCCATTGCCCGGGCTGTCATCGAGTATTGCCTGAAGCACATCCACGCCCTGACGCTTTTTGCCACCCATTACCACGAATTGACCGACATGGCCGATACGTCGGAAAAAATAAAGAACTACACTGTGGCCGTAAAGGAACGGGGCAAGAATATAAAATTTTTGCGGCGCATCATTCCCGGCGGCGCCGACCGCAGCTACGGCCTGCACGTAGCCCGGCTGGCCGGCCTTCCCGAAAGCCTGCTGAAGCGGGCCGACGTCATCCTGTCGGAACTGGAGTCCCAGGGAGCCGTGGCGACGCCGGTGACTAAAAAAGAAAGCCGTCCGCCGGCGGACAGCCTGTTTACCGATCCCGTGCTGGAGCGGCTGTTGTCCGTTGACGTGTCGAGTATGACGCCTATTGAAGCGATTTCATTTCTCTACTCCTTGCAGAAAGAAGCTAAAGAAGGGAGCGGCATGAATTGAGTTCTATTATAAATTTGCTTGACGAGGCGACGCGCAATAAAATTGCCGCCGGCGAAGTCGTAGAGCGGCCGGCGTCGTGTGTCAAAGAATTGGTGGAAAACGCCATCGACGCCGGCGCGTCGGCTATCGAAGTGGAAATAGCCGATGGCGGCCAGTCGTATATGCGCGTTACCGACGACGGCTGCGGTATGAGCCCCGAAGACGCGCGCAAGTGCATTATCCGCCATGCGACGAGCAAGATCAGCGCCGTCGAAGATATCTTTGCCATCAGCTCGCTGGGGTTCCGCGGCGAAGCCGTACCCAGCATCGCCGCCGTATCGCATATGCAGATTACGACGCGCCGGCCTGACGACGACTTTGCTACGCATCTCCTTCTCGACGGCGGCGAGATTACCAGCGAAGACCAGATCGGCGCGCCTGTAGGCACGACGATGGAAGTAAGCGATTTATTTTACAATACGCCGGCCCGCCGCAAATTTTTGAAGAGCGAGCGGACGGAAAGCTCCAAGATCAGCGAAATGATTACCAAGCTGGCCTTGTCGCATCCGTCCATTGCCTTTACCTTTACGAATAACGGCCGGACGACGCTGCATACGGGCGGAGGCGGCGAGCTGAAAGAAACGATAGCCAATATTTACGGCGCGGCGCTGGCGAAGGAAATCTTTTCCATTTCTCATGACGACGGCGATATTGCCATTGAGGGCTACGTAGGCAAGCCGTCGGTGTTAAAGAGCACGCGGGCCTGGCAGACCTGCATCGTCAACGGCCGCATCGTGCACAATCCCCTCATATTTAAGGCCGTGGAAAACGCCTATCACGCCATGCTGCCCAAGTCGGGCTACCCCTTTGCCATGATTCACATTCACATGGATCCGGCGGCGGTAGACGTCAATGTTCATCCGGCCAAGACGGAAATAAAATTTGCCGACGAACAGGCCGTGTATCGGGCCGTGTACCACAGTATCATTACGGCTCTGGTAGCCCAGGAAAAGCCGGAGGACATTGCGACGAACATCGACATGCTGCCGCAGCAGATACAGCGCAGGGAAGCGGAGGAAGAGGCGTTGGAGCTGAAAGAGCAGACGGCGGCTCCGCCGGCACAAGCCCAGGAACTTCCCTTTGAGGACCTTTCGCCCCTGCCGCAGCGGCGCGCCGACGCTGTACAGGAACCGAGGCGTATGCCCGTGTGGGAAACGAGAGATGTCGTGACTCCCGTATACAGCCGTCAGGACGAGACGGGCAGAACGGCTGCGCGGTCGTCGGCCAATACATATGAGCCCTCCCGGTCTTCAGCTGACGATTGGGACGCCTTTAGCCGCGAACTGGCGTCGAAGGGGCAGGCGGCGCAGGACGACGCGCCGGTCATTACCTTCGACGGCGATGAAGACGTATTTATTCCTCTGGGCGAGGTAGCCGACTGCTTCATTATCGCCAAGAAGGGCCAGGATTTGTACATCATAGACCAGCATGCAGCCCATGAACGGATACGATACGACAAATTCTGCCGGCGGGCGGAGAAAATGCCCAGCCAGCAGCTTCTGACGGCGGAATTCGTGGAAGTCGACGGCGACGACATGACCTTGCTTCTGGAACGGCCGGACGTATTCGCCGATTTGGGCTATACCTATTCCGAGGCGGGGCCGTCGACGCTGCGCGTGGAAGAGGTTCCCTGCGACTTGCCGACGAGCCAGATAGCCGATTCTCTCGAGGATATCTGCCGGGCTCTTCACGAAAACGACGCCGTAGACAAGGCGGCGCTGCGCCATCGTTCCCTGGCGTATTTATCGTGCCACGGCGCGATCAAAGCCGGCGACGCGCTGAATATCCGCCAGATGAAGCAGCTGCTGGAAGACTTATTCCATACGGATAAGCCCTATGTATGCCCGCATGGCCGGCCGATTATCGTGCGCTTTACGCCGGACGAGCTGGCGAAATTATTCAAACGGACGTAGCGATGGAAAAAATATATGTAACGCCTTCGCTGAAGGCAAAAGATACGTTGACCAAGGAAGCCCGCGTCTGGGCCGATGAAATCGGCGCCGCCTTCGTGCCGCGCCGGGGCCGGACGATGGAAGAATTGCAGGCTGCGTACGGAGAAGATATCCTCGTGTATACGTCGCGGGGGCCGCAGCTCAAGAGGGCTGAGGGCACTCACTTTTTCAGTCTGAATATGGCAGAGCTTCGCATTCAGCATATTCGAAGGGGGCAGACAGATCATCTGCTCGAAGCTATCGGAGCGGAAGGGCCGATACGGCTCCTCGACTGCACCTGCGGCTTTGGCGCCGACGCGATTACGGCGTCCTTTGCCCTGCCTGCCGGGTCCGTCGTCCATGGGCTGGAAGCTTCGCCGCTGCTGGAAGCCGTGACGGAATGGGGATGCCGGTACTTTTGTCATGAAATGGACGATGTGACGGCGGCCTTGCGGCGCATCCAGGTGCGGCGGGGAAATTATAAAGAGTATTTAGAAGACGAGTCGGCCCCTCCGTACGACGTATTGTATTTTGACCCTATGTTCAGCCGGCCCGTGGCGTCGAGCTGCCAATTCCAGCCCGTGCGGCCTATTATGGATCACGAGCCGCTGACGGTGGAATCCCTGCGGCTGGCCGTCAAAAAAGCGCGGCGGCGCGTCGTCGTCAAGGGCCGGTATTTCCGCGAGCTGGAACAGGCGTTTCCGCAGATGAAGCGGTACGGCGGCAAATACAGCCGCGTCGGCTACGCCGTCTTAGACGGGGAGGCATAAATGGAGAAAGTAATTGCAATTATCGGCCCGACGGCCGTCGGCAAGACGGCCCTGAGCTTTTCCCTGGCCGAACATTTTCATACGGAGCTCATTTCCGGCGATGCCTATCAGATTTACAAGCGCATGGACATCGGTACGGCCAAGCCGACGGCCGGCGAGCTGCGCCGTTATACCCATCACCTCGTCGACATCGCCGAGCCGGACGAGCCCTATTCGGCGGCCTTGTTCTGCCAGATGGCCCGGAAGGCTATTTCCGACGTAGCGGCGAAGGGGAACATCCCCATTCTCGTCGGCGGAACGGGATTGTATGTCCAGGCATTGCTGGAAGGCTACAGCTTTGATAGCTCCGGCGCCGACGAGGCGCTGCGGCAGAAGGCCAGAGAGCGTATCGCTGCATTGTCGGAAGTCGAGCTGAAATCCTACATTATGGAGCAGACGGAGTGGCAGCCTGCGGACTGGCATGAACTGCTGTCGAATACGAACCGCCTCGTGCGCCTCATGGCGGCGATTGAAAAGGGCGAAGGCCGGCAGCTTGTGCGGGCCGGAAAGGCGGAAGGCCTCGTGTACGACGCTTTCGTCGTCGGCTTGTCCCTGCCGCGAAGCGAATTGTACGAGCGCATTGAACGGCGCGTCGATTTGATGCTGGAAGCAGGTTGGCCCAAAGAGGTCAAGGGGCTGCTGGACGCCGGCGTATCACCTCAGTGCCAATCCATGAAGGCCATCGGCTACGAAGAACTGACATTGTACGCCCAGGGAAAGATGACGCTGGCAGATGCGGCGGAGCGCATTAAAATACGGACACGGCGCTTTGCCAAGCGGCAGATGACCTGGTATCGCCGTATGCCCTATATACGCTGGTTTGAAAAAGAACAGTACCCTTCGGAAGCAGCGCTGGCCGACGATGTCATCGCCTGGATTGAGGGCAGATAATATATACATAATTATAAGAATAAATTAGAATCGTTCCTGCAAAGAGCAAAGACAGGATGCAGGGAACGCAGCAGGAGAAAGGATCTGAGTTTTTGTCTATCGATTTGGAACATATCAGAAAGCAGGCTATGGCGGCCTGCGCCGCTCAGTTTGAACGGATTGACGCGATTTGCCTGCATAACACGCAGAAGGTACTGCAGGCGTATAGAGAATGCCAGATTTCGTTGTATCAGTTTGCCGGTACGTCCGGATACGGATACAGCGACATGGGACGGGAAAAGCTGGACGAAGTATTCGCTCACGTGTTTAAGGCGGAAAAAGCCCTCGTACGGCCCCACTTCGTATCGGGGACCCACGCCCTGGCTACGGTGCTGTGTGCCCTCCTGCAGCACGGCGATACGATGATATCCCTTATCGGCGCGCCGTACGATACGATGCAGAGCGTTATCGGCTATGCCCACGAAACGCCGCATTCCCTGAAGGAAAAGGGCGTCATATACGATGAAGTGCCGCTGAAGAACAATGCCTATGATTTGGAAGGCATCCGGGAAAAAGTAGGGGCGGCCCAGCCGAAGCTGGTGCTGATTCAGCGTTCCCGCGGCTACAGCACGCGGGCGTCCTTGAAGATTTCCGATATCCGCGAAATCATTCAGACTGTCAAAGCCGTAAGCCCGCAGACGATCTGCTTCGTCGACAACTGCTACGGCGAATTCGCCGCCGAAGAAGAACCGATTGAAGCCGGCGCCGATATTATCGCCGGCTCGCTCATCAAAAACCCCGGCGGCGGCATTGCGCCGACAGGCGGCTACATTGCCGGCCGGGAAGATTTGGTCTCGGCGGCGGCGGACTATTTGACGGCGCCGGGACTGGGCGACGAACTCGGCTCCTATGCGGCAGGCTACCGCTTGTTCTTCCAGGGCTTTTTCATGGCTCCTCATGTGACGGCCCAAGCCATTAAAGGAGCCGTCTTTGCGGCGGCCGTCTTCACCCAGTTGGGATTCAAGGTATCTCCGCTGCCGGAAGAAGAACGGTACGACTTGATTCAGACGATTTATTTGGAAAATGAACAGAACATGTGCCTGTTTTGCCAGGGAATTCAGTCCTTCTCGCCAGTTGACGCCCACGTCACGCCGATTCCCGACGACATGCCCGGCTATGCCGACAAGATCATCATGGCTGCCGGCGATTTCGTGCAGGGCTCGTCCATTGAATTGTCGGCCGACGGTCCCATTCGCGAGCCCTATATGATTTATCTTCAGGGCGGCATCGTCTTTGAACACAACGTATTGGCCGTCATGAGCGCTGCCAAGTATATCAGCGACCATGCCGAAGGAGAACGGAATGATTAAGGAAGTCCTCGTCGTCGAAGGCCGCTCTGACGTGGCCCGCATTCAGGCCAGCGGCATCGACGCCGACATGATTACGACCGACGGGTTTAACCTGCGCCCGGATACGATCCGGCAAATACAGTATGCCTATGAAAAGCGGGGCATCATCATCCTGACCGACCCGGACAGCGCCGGCGAGCGCATCCGCAAGTATTTGACCGAGCGCTTTCCCGACGCCAAGCACGCTTTCATTCCCCGCAAGGACGCCATCGCCAACGGCGACCTGGGCGTAGAACAGGCGTCGCCCGAAGCGATTCGCCTGGCCTTGGAAAAGACGCGCTGCGCCGTGTACGAGCCGGAAGAACAGTTTACGATGGCCGACGTCGTATTGGCTGATTTGAACGGCTCTCCCGAAGCGGCGGACCGCCGGGCTGCCGTCGGGGCCATTCTTGGCATCGGCTACGGCAATGCCAAGCAATTTTTAAAGCGCCTCAATCACTACGGTGTTACCCGCGCCGAATGGGAAGAGGCCCTCGCCAAGATAGAGGAGGTAGACGACAGTGAAAGACGTTGATTTGTCCAATCCCGACGTAGTACGCTACGTCGTCAATCGCTTCGGCCTGCGCATGAACAAGAAGCTGGGCCAGAATTTTCTCATCCGCCATGCTGTCGTCGACGATATCGCCGCAGCGGCGGAGCTCAAGCCCGGCGATCCCGTGCTGGAAATCGGGCCGGGCATCGGCACCCTGACCCAGGCGCTGGCCGAAACGGGGGCGGCTGTAACCGCCGTTGAGCTGGACGACCATCTGCTGCCCGTATTGGACAAGACGCTGGAGCATTACGACAATGTCCGCGTCGTCCACGGCGATATCATGCGCATCGACATTGCCGAAACGATGAACCATAAGCCTTTTAAAGTCTGCGCTAATCTGCCCTATTACATTACGACGCCGATTATCATGAAGCTTCTTGAGCAGAAGCTTCCCATTGAAAAAATCGTCGTCATGGTGCAGAAGGAAGTGGCCGAACGGATGGTAGCCGCGCCGGGTAGCAAGATATACGGGGCCTTGTCCGTGTCGGTCCAATACTACACGGAGCCCCGGATGTTGTTTGAAATTTCGCCGAAATGCTTTATGCCTGCGCCGGAGGTTACGTCGGCCGTCGTGTCCATGGACGTGCGGCAGACGCCGCCCGTGCAGGTGCAGGACGAAAAACGGTTTTTCCAGGTCGTCAAGACGGCCTTTTCTCAGCGCCGCAAGACCTTTTCCAATACCCTTAAATCGGCGGGCTTGTCGAAAGAGCAGATTGCCGGCATATTGGAAGCCAGCCGTATAGACGGCAGCCGCCGCGGCGAAACGATGAGCTTGCAGGAATTTGCCGACGTAGCCGACGCCTGGAGCCATATGGCGGCGGATGAAGGGAAGTAATATTTCTTTGAGGAGGATTCAGACTATGGCACAGATTATTTCGTTCGGCGGACATACGCCGCAGATAGACCCGACGGCATATATTGCCGAATCGGCTGTCATTATTGGCAACGTTACGATTAAAGCCGGCGCGAATATTTGGCCCCACACCGTGATTCGCGGCGACGAAAGCCAGATTATCATCGGTGAAAACGTCAGCATTCAGGACAATTCGACGGTTCACACCTATCCGGCCCTGCCCATGATCATCGGCGACAATACCCTCGTCGGCCACAACGTCATCCTGCACGGCCATTCGATTGGCAAGGGCTGCCTGATCGGCATGGGTTCCATCCTCATGGACGCTACGGAAATCGGCGACGAATCGATCATCGGCGCTGGCACGATGATTACGAAAAAGAAGGTCATTCCGCCCCGTTCCCTCGTATACGGCACGCCGGCCAAGGTAGTCCGCGAGCTGTCTCAGGAAGAAGTCGACGGCGTACAAAGCGAGGTCAAGCTGTATGCCGATTTAGGGGCGGAGTACAAGAAGATACAGGGGGAATAGACTATGTTTTCCTATGAAATGCCGACAAAACTGTACTTTGGCAAAGGCTGCGTAGCCGAAGCCGGCGACGACGTCAAAGCCTTGGGCAGCAAAGCCCTCCTCGTTACGGGCCGCCGTTCGGCAAAGCAAAACGGCTCCCAGGCTGCCGTCGTATCCCTGCTGGAATCCTTGGGAATCGAATGGGTCTTGTTCGACGACGTAGAAGCCAATCCGTCTGTCGAAACGGTGCGCAAGGGCGCGGCTTTGGGCCGGCAGGAGGGCGTCGATTTCGTCGTCGGCATCGGCGGAGGCTCGCCTATGGATGCGGCCAAGGTCATTGCCCTGCTGTGTACGAATGAATTGGATGACGCGGCCCTGTTCAAAGGCCCGTATAAAGCGCCCTTGCCGATCGTCGCCGTGCCTACGACGTCGGGTACCGGCAGCGAGGTGACGAAGATCAGCGTGCTGACGAATCACAGCGCCGGCACAAAACAATCGGTCAAGTCGCCGCTCTTATATCCGAAGCTGGCTCTGGCCGACCCGTCCTTTACGATGGACGTGCCTGAAGCCGTCACGATCGATACGGCTATCGACGCCTTATCCCACGCCATAGAAGGCTACATGGCCAAGGCTTCGACGCCGGTCAGCGACGTGTGGGCCGAAGAAGCCATGCGGTTCCTCGGCGTTCATCTGACGAACCTTCGCGGCCACTTGCCTTACGCTGTCCGCGAAGACCTCATGTACGCCTCGACCTTGGCCGGCATCGTCATTTCTCAGGCCGGCACGACGCTGGTTCACGGCATGGGTTATCCCCTGACCTATTATAAAGGCCTGTCCCACGGCCGGGCCAACGGCCTGCTCCTGCCGCAGTACATGAAGCTCATGGAAGAATCCATGGCCGATAAGGCGGAACGGGTATGGGAAATCCTAGGATTTTCCGACGCCGAAGACTTTGGAGCCTTCATGAAAGACCTCATGCCCGAAGTGGTGGAGCTGAGCAACGAAGACGTTGCGAAATTCACGGCCATGACGATGAAGACAAATTCCGTGAAGGCTACGTCCTATGACGTGACGGCCGGTGTAGTGTCGAATATCTACAAGGCTATACGAAGATAATATATGTAACGATAGGAGAGGGTGATTGCCTGAGAGGCGGGCAATCACTCTTTTTGTGAATGTTTGCTGACAAATAACGTACAGCCTATTTACATAATCTATGATATAATAGCCTATATGTATTACTTGGATTGGCTTGTAAAGGAGGACTCATGGCAGAATTATTAGCGCCGGCAGGTTCGCTGGATCATGTGCTGTCGGCTATTGACGCCGGGGCGGACGCCGTGTATTTAGGCGGCAAGTCGTTTAACGCCCGCAAGTTTGCCCACAATTTTTCAGATGAAGAATTGGCCGAAGCCGTGCGCATTGCCCACGTATTCGGCGTAAAGATATATGTGACCGTCAACATCGTCATGGCCGATAAGGAGCTCAAGGCTCTGACGGGCTATTTGAAATATTTGGACTCCATTGGAGTAGACGGCATCATCGTGCAGGATTTGGCCGTCGCCGCCATAGCCCGCAAGGCTGCGCCCAATCTGCCCCTGCATGGCAGCACCCAGATGACCGTCGCCGATTTGGACGGCGTGCGCTTTTTGGAACGACTCGGCTTTACGCAGGCCGTCCTGGCCCGGGAAGTGTCCCTCGATGAAATCCGGGAAATATGCAGTCATACGACGATGGCTATTGAAGTGTTTATTCACGGCGCGTCGTGCATGTCCTATTCGGGACAATGCCTCATGAGCAGCTTTATCGGCGGCCGCAGCGGCAACCGCGGCGCCTGCGCCCAGCCGTGCCGCCTGCCGTACAATTTGACGAAAGACGGCAGCCCTTTGCTGAAGGAAGGCGCCTATATCCTGAGCTTGAAGGATTTGAACAGCCTCGAATATATCGACGCACTCATGGACGCCGGCGTGTCTTCCTTTAAAATCGAAGGCCGCATGAAGGGGCTGGGCTATGTCCGTTCCGTCGTGCAGGCTTACCGCCGCGTCATGGACAGCCATTGCCGCTCGGCTCAGGAGCGAAAGGACGCCATGGCTGATGCGGTGCAGCTGACGGCGGAAAGCTTTAACCGCACGTATCAGCACGATTTCCTCGCCGGGACGGTAGGCCGCCGCACTCTTACCGAGCAGGGCGGCGGCAATCAGGGACGGCGCGTCGGCATAGCCTCGGCATATCGGGACAACGTCGTCGATGCCGTATTGGACGAGCCCCTGGCTGCCGGCGATATGATCAAAATCGTCGCGCCTGACGGACGGGAATGTATCGATGAAGTTCGCTCTGCCGTCGGTACGTTTTCCAATAAGAAGCAATTTGTCCTGGAAATGCGCCGCAGCGATTTGCTGACCGGCACCATATACCGGCTGGCCCGCAAGGAAGACCGGCAGAGCCATGCCGAAGGGCTGCAGCGGCGCATCGCCTTGTACTGCCACGTCGATGCAGACGGCGAAGGGCGGCTGCGGCTGACGGGATGGGATGAAGGAGGCCATACGGCGGACGTCGTATCGGACTATGTCGTGCAGAAGGCGAAGAAGCGTCCGGCCACGGCCGAATGGGTGAAGAGCCAGCTCGATCGCCTCGGCGATACGCCCTTTACGCTGGCCGACGCTACGATTTGGGATGAATCGTATATGATTCCGGCCAGCGTGCTCAACGAGCTGCGCCGCCAATGCGCCGATAAGCTGACCGAAGATATTCTGGCGGAGTACGTCCGCCCGTCGGCCGGGACGCCGTCTGACGACTGCTTTGTCCAAGCCTCAGGCAATGGGCAGCGCATACCCTTATCCATAGCCGTCCGCTGCGATTCCATAGACGCCGTCCAGGCTGCCGCAGACAGCGGCGCCGACCGGGTGATTTTCGGCGGTGAATCGTACCATCACCATTCGTTTTCTGCCGCCCAATGGCTGGAAGCCGTCCGCATTGCTCATGAACGGGGCGTTTCCTTGTGGGCGGCGACGCCCCGCGTCGTGTCGCAGCGGCACAACGGGTTGGTGCGGCGTGAGCTGGAACAGGCCCTGCAGAGCGGCGTTGACGGCGTGTACGCCGGTTCTATGAGCGTGTTTTCCATGCTGCGGGATATGGAGGCCCATATACCCGTATATGCCGATTGGCCGTTAAATATATTCAACAGCGCGGCGGCAGGCGAATACGTGCGGCTGGGCTGCGCCGGCATTACCGTGTCTGCCGAAGCGACGCTGCGGCAGATAGGGAAGATAGCCGAAGCTGTCCGCTGCCCCGTCGAAGCCGTTGCAGCAGGACGGCTGGAAATGATGATTACCGAATCATGCGCCGTCGCGGCCTTCGCCGGAACGGGCCGCAAGACCGACTGTTCCGCTCCCTGCATGAAAGGCGGCTTTGCCTTGGAAGACCGGCGGAATGAACAATTTCCCGTCGTGACGGACCAGTATTGCCGCAGCCATATCCTGAACAGCAAAGAGCTGGATATGGTTCCCTATTTCAACGAGCTGAAGCGGGCCGGCATTTCTGTACTGCGCATTGAAGGACGGGGATGCTCTCCCGAATGGATAGGCCGCACGACGAAGCAGTATGTTCGTCTCCGCGACGGCTTGGAAACGATGGTCTTCGGCAAGGAAGACCGCGGCGTTACGCGAGGCCATTTTTTCCGCGGTATTTTATAAATCAGGAGTAACAAAAATAGATGAATAAACGAAGTTTGCGTATTCTCGGCTTTTATCAAGTACAAAACATGCTCGTACGCCTCGCGCCGTCGCGCATGTCCAAGGAGATTGCCCGCCGGCTCAAGCCGGTATGTGAGGCAGAGGAAGTAGCCCGGAGCCTGAACGATACGGAAGAAGCCTATCGCTGTCTGCAGAGCGAGGCGTCCGTACCGATGGGGGGCATCGTCGACATCCGTCCGGCCTTGGAAAAGGCCCGGCGCGACGTGACTCTCGAAGGGCAGGACTGTATCGATATTTGGAACAACGTCCGGCGGTACGGCGACATCCGCCAGTATTTTATGGATAAGGGGGAGGAATATCCCCAGCTGGCAGAGAAAGCCGAAGGTATCGGCGATTTTTCCCTTATTTCTCATAAAATGGCCGGCGTGTTCGACCAAAATCACCAGATTCGCGACAACGCGTCGCCGGAGCTCATGCGCCTGCGAAACCGCATCGTCGAGCTGGAACGGCAGACGAAACGGTACGTAACGGGCGTGCTGCAGAATAAAGAATACCAGAAGTATTTCCAGGACGCCCTGGTAACGGTCCGCAACAACCGCTATGTCGTGCCTATCAAGCAGGAATACCGCCATGCCTTTCCGGGCATCGTCCACGATACGTCGGCCAGCGGCTCGACGCTGTACATCGAGCCCTTGGCGATCGTCAACGCCAACAACGACTTGCAGGCTGCCCGCATCGGCGAGACGAAGGAAATCGAGCGTATTTTCCGCCGCCTGACAGCCCTTGTGAGCGGCCAATATGAAGACCTCATGGACAGCACGAAATGCGTCGCCACGCTGGAATTCACCTTTGCCAAGGCGCAGCTGGCCCAGCAGATGAAGGCCTGCCGTCCGGCCGTTTCGCAGAAAGGGATCGTCCGCCTCGTCCAGGCCCGTCATCCACTCATCGACGCGAAGGCCGTCGTCCCTAATACGATCGTTCTTGGCGGCGAGTACCGTATTCTTCTCATTACGGGCTCCAATACGGGCGGTAAGACCGTGTCGATGAAAACGCTGGGGCTGCTGGTCCTCATGCATCAGGCCGGCTTGTTTATCCCTGTCGGCGAAGATTCAGAGCTGCCCATTTTTCGCGACGTCTTTTCTGATATTGGCGACGAACAGGATATTTCCCAGAACCTCAGTACCTTCTCCAGCCATATGAAGCAAATCGTCTACATCCTGCGCCACTGCACGGCTGACGACCTCATTCTGGCTGACGAACTGGGCTCCGGCACGGACCCGGCCGAGGGGAGCGCTATCGCCATCGCCGTACTGGACGCCTTGTATCGAAAAGGGTCCTACGTCATGGTGACGACCCATTACAACGATTTAAAAAACTACGCCTACAATACGCCGGGCATTGAAAACGGCCACGTAGAATTCGATGAAGAAACGCTGCGGCCGACGTATAAGCTGCGCATCGGCGCCGCCGGCAGCAGCCATGCCTTCAGCATCAGCGAACGCCTCGGCATGCCGGCGGAGATACTGGCCAAGGCGAAGGAGCTGCGCAGCAAGGCTCAGGACGTCGACATGGAAGCTATTTTGACCAAGCTCAACAGCCAATCCAAGCGCATGGACGAAGAGCAGGCCGAGCTGGAACAGAAGCTGGCCGACGTGCGCCGCATAGAAGACGAGCTGCGCCGGGAAAAGGAAAAGGTATCGGCCAAGCGGCAGGATATTATCGACTCGAGCCGCCGCGAAGCCTTTGATTTGAAGCGCAATCTCCGCGTCGAAGCGGAACGGATCATCCGCGAGCTCAAGCAGCAGTCCAAGGACAGCTCCGACAAGGAAAAGGCCAAGGCTATCGACCAGGCCCGCCGGGCGATTCAGCAGATTTCCCTGCCTGATAAGGAAAAGCCGCGCCGCGATCCTGTCGACCCGTCGCAGCTTAAAGTAGGCCAAAGTGTATTTATCAATTCCCTGGACGGACTGGGTACGGTCACGGAAATCAACGGCAAGAAGCTGACCGTATCGGTCCGGGGCATGACGGTTCGCGTCAAGCTGCAGGATGTCAGCGCCCCCTATCTGGATGAAATCAAGAGGGAAGAGCAGGCAGAACGCAAGGCCAGCGCTTCGTCTTCCTTCCGGCCTATCCGCACGGCCAGCGTTGCAACGGAGCTCAATATCATCGGCAAGACTTATCAGGAAGCGCTGCCGGACGTGGAAAAATTCCTGGATCAGGCCTTGGCTGCCGGATTCAGCCCTGTACGGATCATCCACGGCAAGGGAAGCGGCGCCCTGCGCCGTCAAATCCACGAGTTTTTAGACAGCCAGCCCTTCGTCAAGAAGTACGCCCTCGACGACGTAGAAGGCGGCGGCGCCGGCGTGACGCTCGTATATTTTTAGTCAGCACATAAGGGGGAATGCTACATGAAACAATGCATGGATGCAGAGAATCTGCACCGCCGGCTGAAGAAGATCATCGGCCAGGTACAGGCTATCGACCGCATGATCGACGAAGATATTCCATGCGAAGATATCCTGTCGCAGATTAATGCGGCGAAATCGGCCCTGCATAAGTGCGGACAGGTTATTTTAGAAGGTCACATCCGCCATTGCGTCCGCGACGGCATTGCCCACGGCGACCCGGACAAGACCATCGAAAAGTTTACGAAAGCCGTCGAACGGTTTGCGAATATTAAATAAAAATGACATGAAAAGCCGCAGCGAAGCCGGCCTTTAACAAGGGCCTTCGCTGCGGCTTTTCTTTATTATTTAAACGATTAACTTAAATTTGATGAGATACATAAAACGATTAACTTAAAAGTTTACTGAAAATTTTCAAAAAAACTGCTTGCCAAAGACTATGAGTTGTGGTACTATGCATACATCAAGTCAAAATAAAAATGCGTTGAAGAGAAATAGTAAGTTCCAGAAAGTTTGCAGAGAGCCGCTGGCTGGTGGGAAGCGGCAACGGAATGGAAGTGAACTCGTCTCGAAGCAGCTCCCTGAACATTGCAGTAGGCGGAGCCGGGGCCTGGCCGTTAACAGACAGGAGGGTATCGACACATTGTCCGTACCTGCTGAGGGCATGCCGTATGGCATGAATTAGAGTGGTAACGCGTGAGTAAATCTTTCGTCTCTGGTGAGATGAAAGATTTTTTTTATTTTGAGTTGTACTATGGAAAGAACAGAGATTTTGAAGGAGATGGTAGTATGACGAACGAAACGAAGATTCCAAACACGCGATGGTGGCGCATTTTGCCGGCGACAGTGCTGGTATATATTGTGGCCAACATCGACCGCGCCAATATTTCCTTTGCCATGGCCGGCGGCATGATGGAAGACTTGGGCTTAGACGCCGTGGCGATCGGCATGGCCATCGGCATTTTCTTCTGGGGCTATTTGCTCCTGCAGGTTCCGGGCGGCCATTTGGCGGAACGGAAGAGCGCCAAGCATTTCATTGCGGCCATGATCGTCATTTGGGGCGGCTGCGCGACGATTTGCGGATTTATCAGCACGTCCTTTGAATTCAACGTCGTGCGCTTTATTTTGGGCATCGCTGAAGGCGGTATTTTTCCGGCGATTTTAGTCATCATTTCTCATTGGTTCCCGCCGGCGGAACGAGCCCGCGCCAATTCGATTTTCTTGCTGAGCTTCCCCTTATCGGCCATTATTTCCGGCCCCATTTCGGGCTGGCTCATCGCGACCTGGGGCTGGCGTGAAATGTTCATCATCGAAGGCGTTGCTTCCATCGCCTTGATTTTCTTGTGGATGCCCCTCATCGCTGACCGTCCGAGCAAGGCGAAATGGCTGAGTGAAGAAGAACGCAACTGGATTGAAAGCGAACTGGCTGCCGAAGCGGCCGCGAAAAAAGCCGCTGCCGCCACGAATAAGAGCGCGACGAAGACGAGCTACAGAGAATTGGTCTTCGATATTAACTTGTGGAAAATGGTTGCCGTATATTTCCTCATTTGCTGCGCCTTCTACGTATTGAGCTTCTGGCTGCCGACGATTATCAAGGATATCCTGAAAGCCGATATCGGCATGGTTGGCTGGCTGTCGGCGCTGCCGAATATCGCTGCCGCCTTGGGCATCGTCTTCTTCGGCCGCATGGCTGATAAGAGCCAGAACCGCCGCAAGTACTGCATCATTCCGTACGTCTGCGTCGGCCTGTGCATCATCGCTTCCGTATTTACGGCGTCCTATTCGGGTTGGCTGTCCTTTGCCTTCCTGTGCCTCTGCGGTTTCTTCTGGCTGTCGGGCCATCCCGTATTGTGGACTATCGTCGCCGAAACCTTCCAGCCCGAAGTGGCCGGCGGTGCCCGCGGAGCCATCAACGCCCTGGGCAATTTGAGCGGCTTCTTCGCTCCCATGCTGCTGGGCTACATGATTCAGAACTACAGCCGCGATGCCGGCATGTACATCTTTGCCGTATTGGTATTCCTGGCTGCCGTCATCGTATGGTCCATGCCTAAAAATGCCGAAACAAAAGCTGCCGTAGAAAAGACGAGAGAACACGTAGCGGCGACGACGAACGCCCACGCGTAAACTTGTTGTCAGAAAACCATAAGAGATAGCGTGAAGGAGAGATTCCGACGCGCTGTCTCTTTTTTATTTTACTTGACTGCCTATACCCCTATATGTATAATGAACACATAAAAGATATACATATAGGGGTATACCTATTTAGGAGGGATATGATATGGTTGAGCGACTCGAATGGTTTTTGGAATTAGGCGGTATGAAAAAGGATATTGTTTTGCTGGTCATATCGGGGATTGCCCTGGTTGTCAGCATTTTTGATCTATGGTCCCTGCCCTTTGAGCCGGCATGGGTGGCTATCGTACTGTGCGGCGTGCCGATTATCTTAGAGGCCTGTATTGGGCTGATTACGAAATTTGACATTAAGGCCGACGTACTCGTATCGATTGCCTTAGTAGCGGCAGTTATCATCGGCGAAGATTTTGCCGCCGGTGAAGTTGCCTTCATCATGCAGCTCGGCGCGCTGCTGGAAGAAATGACCGTCTCCAAAGCCCGGGCTGGAATTGAAAAGCTCGTCCGCTTGACGCCGCAGACGGCCCGGGTGCTGCGCGGCGGCAGGGAAGAACTCATCGAAGCCAGTCATGTACAGGTCGGCGATATCCTGCGCGTGATTCCCGGCGAAACGATTCCCGTCGATGGAGTCATCCTGTCCGGCCAGACGTCAGTGAACCAGGCCGTCATGACCGGCGAATCCCTGCCGGTAGATAAAAAAGCCGGCGATACTGTGGCGAGCGGTACGGTAAACCAATTCGGCGCTTTTACGATGGAAGCGAAGAAGGTCGGCGAAGACAGCTCTATTCAGCGCATGATCCGTCTCGTCCAGTCGGCTGACGCCGGGAAGGCCAAGATCGTCGGCATCGCTGACCGCTGGGCGACATGGATTGTCGTCGCCGCGTTGTCGGCTGCCGCTGCAACCTGGTTTGTTACTGGGGAAATAATCCGTTCCGTTACGATTCTCGTCGTATTTTGTCCCTGCGCCCTCGTATTGGCTACGCCGACGGCTATCATGGCCGGTATCGGCAACGTGACGAAGCACGGGTTCCTCGTCCGCGAAGGCGATGCTCTGGAGCGCCTGGCCGGCGTATCGAAAATTGCCTTTGATAAAACCGGTACCTTGACGTATGGAATGCCGCAGGTGACAGCTGTCTGGGCGTCAGAAACGGCTATTGGCAAAGAACAGCTGTACCGGCTGGCAGCCGCAGCGGAAGCGTCGTCGGAACATCCCTTGGGCAAAGCCGTCGTGCGGGGATTCCAGCAGCTTTACGGCACAGCCTTGCCGAGGGCAGAGCAATTTCACATGATCGTCGGCTCCGGCGTAACGGCCTGCATAGAGGGAAGAGACGTCCGTGCCGGTAATGAATCCATGATGGAAGCGGCTGGTACTGTCCTATCGAAAGAAGCAAAAGATAGGGCCGAGGAATATATTGCCCAAGGCAGTACGGTCATATACGTCGCCGTCGATTCCGCATTTGCCGGCTTTCTGGCATTGACCGATACGGTGCGCAGGGAAAGCGCAGCTATGATGCAGGATTTAACCAGATTAGGCGTACAGCCGGTGCTGCTGACTGGGGACAACGAAAACGCCGCAAAGGCCATCGCGTCCCAGCTAGGGATTCAGGACGTACATGCCCAATGCCTGCCGGAAGACAAGCTCCGTCATATTCGGGATTACCAAAACAGGCAGGAACGCATCTGCATGATTGGCGACGGCATCAACGATGCGCCGTCCCTGAAACAGTCCGATGTGGGCATCGCTATGGGCGGCATTGGCAGCGACATCGCCATCGACGCTGCCGATATCGTCCTCGTAGACGATGAAGTCAAAGAACTGCCCCATTTAGTGGCCTTATCGAAACGGATGATGTTTACGATTAAATGCAACCTGACCTTTTCCATGACCCTGAATTTCATCGCCGTCGCCTTGGCCATGTTCGGTATATTAAATCCCGTCGTCGGCGCCCTGGTGCACAATGCCGGCTCGGTTATAGTCATCGTCAACTCGGCCTTTTTGCTGAAATGGAATTACAACTCATAATAATGCGTGCGTATGCATAAAAGAAGGAGACAGCCGAAGAGGACATGTCTCCTTTATCTTTGCTGCCAAACAGATATGATAAAAGAACTGCGGAAAAGTGCATTAGCTCTTAATTTATCATTTTATTGCCTGGATAAGTGGAAGTATGGCGGGATCGGAATAGTTACGTTCCAAATGCTGTATGAATCGATTCCAGTGGCGGATAATTTTGACTATGTGAAGCTTTTTCTGTAAATAACTGCTAGGTATAGGTCTTCTATGATACAATCTAAATCATAGGAGGCTTAGTATCATGGCAAGAGAAAAGAAACCGGTACATAAGGTCATTATGACCGAAGGAAAACGCAGCATTATTCAACAACTGTTTCAAGAATATGACATTCAATCCGCAGAAGATATTCAGGAAGCACTGAAAGACCTGCTGGGCGGTACCATCAAAGAAATGATGGAAACCGAGATGGACGAACACCTTGGCTATCAGAAATCCCAGCGGTCTGACAGCGAGGATTACCGCAATGGGTATAAGAGAAAGCGGGTCAACAGCCGGTATGGTACCGTAGATATCCAGGTACCGCAGGACCGCAACTCCACGTTCGAACCGCAGGTGGTCCGTAAACGGCAAAAAGATATCTCTTCTATCGACCAGAAAATTATCTCCATGTATGCCAAGGGAATGACGACCCGGCAAATTTCAGAAACGTTAGAGGATATCTATGGATTTGAGGCTTCCGAAGGCTTCATTTCCGATGTAACCGATAAAATCCTGCCTCAAATTGAAGACTGGCAGAAACGCCCGCTGTCGGAAGTGTATCCTGTCCTCTATATTGATGCCATTCATTATTCTGTCCGGGATAACGGAGTGATCCGGAAGCTGGCAGCCTACGTCATTCTGGGAATCAACATAGACGGACAAAAAGAAGTTCTGACGATTCAGGTCGGAGACAATGAGAGCGCAAAATATTGGCTTTCCGTGCTGAATGAATTGAAAAATCGCGGGGTAAAAGATATCCTGATTCTCTGTGCCGATGGCCTGAGCGGGATCAAAGAAGCCATCGCCGCAGCCTATCCTAACACGGAATACCAGCGCTGCATCGTACATCAGGTACGAAACACGCTGAAATATGTAGCAGACAAGGATCGTAAGCCTTTTGCCAATGATTTAAAGACTATTTATCAGGCTCCGTCTGAAGAACAGGCTTTGGAATCTCTGGAAAGGGTAACCAAAACATGGTCTGTAAAATATCCGAATTCCATGAAAAGTTGGAAGCAAAACTGGGATGCCATCTGCCCAATTTTCAAGTTTTCCATGAACGTAAGAAAAGTGATTTACACGACCAATGCCATCGAATCCCTGAATTCCACCTACCGGAAGCTGAACCGTCAGAGAAGCGTATTTCCAAGCGATACAGCGCTTTTAAAAGCCCTGTATCTGGCGACGTTTGAAGCCACCAAAAAATGGACCATGCCAATCCGAAACTGGGGACAGGTGTATGGGGAACTGAGCATAATGTACGAAGGCCGACTCCCAGAGTAACGCATAGCTGGCAAAAGCAGGCGAAAATCCTGTCTGTACTTGACATGTTCAGCATGTGTTGTTATATATAAACCATGAGCTGAAAGTTCTCAAATTCGCTTTCAGCTTACCAAGTATCATAGAAGATCTATGTTTACAGAGATTTTTTCACAGGCTCATAATTTTAGCCTTTGCAATGGAACTAAAATAATATTCTAGTGGAATCAGTGCTGGGCTGCCCATGTCGTTGATGACTCTGAGACGATAATTGGATTCCCCCCTCCATTGGACAAGAATGTTTGTGGGAAAAATATCCATCGTAATGATTTCATTTTCAATTAAGTCTGTTTTTAATTTTTGAAGTTCTTCTATTAACATGGATACATTGGAATTTAATAATGTTGGATCCTGCAAATAGTCTGTTAAAGTTTTGCATTGGCCTCCATTAATATCCTGAATGAACTCATATACATGCCCTGTGCCTAGGTTGGTTTCTATAGGCCCATAATAGGCCGGCAGGATATCATAATTTTTATTTTTGCGTTTCAGGACTTTTAGATACTTAATTTCTCTATCTAAATCCTTTTGTCCCTCGTCACTGTAGGCCATTTTTATGCATAAGCCGGGATCATGGGGATGGCGATAGCATTTTTTGTGATACCCTTTGCCGATAAATAAATCGTCCGTTAACGTGATTATTGTGGTTTCCATAGATATATCTCCTGATTGATCATTAAGTGATAAAAGAGGTATTTGAAACAGCGAAAAAGGGCTGTTGCACATAATCAGAAGTGTAACAGCCCCTTGTCTTTTGCTTATACAGTAATGCGGCTGAATACTTCGCCAATAGGCTCGTTGATGACTAAATCGGCCGACTTATCCATATCCGTCGCTGATTTGTTGATGAGGACCAGCTTATGGCCTCCGTAGTAGCGGACCAGGCCGGCTGCCGGATAGACGACGAGGGATGTGCCGCCGATGATGAGCATGTCGGCATGGCTGATATAGTACAGGGACTGTTCGATGACGTCGTTGTCCAGTCCTTCTTCATACAGGACGACGTCGGGCTTAATGGGGCCGCCGCAGGCATCGCACTTCGGCACGCCCTCGCTGTGGAGCATGTATTCGGCGTCAAAGAATTTATGGCAGCGCTGGCAGAAATTGCGGTGCACGCTGCCGTGCAGTTCGAGGACGTTTTTGCTGCCGGCTTTTTGATGGAGGCCGTCGATGTTCTGCGTGACGATGGCTTTCAGCTTGCCGGCCTGTTCCAATTCGGCCAATTTTATATGGGCGGCGTTGGGCTGGGCGTCCAGGCAAAGCATCTTGTCGCGATAAAACCGGTAAAATTCTTCGGGCTGGCTGACGTAAAAGGAATGGCTCAAGATCGTTTCAGGCGGGTACTTATATTTCTGATTATATAAGCCGTCGACGCTGCGGAAATCGGGAATGCCGCTTTCCGTCGATACGCCGGCGCCACCGAAGAATACGATATTATCCGAATGTTGGACCATATCAATGAACTTGTCTACGTTGGTCATGGAAAACTCCTCCTTTTATATATCCTGTATATCAAATGTTTGTCGCAGCAGCCGAATGCCGCTTTCTGTACGGAAAACCTTGCGGCAGAACGTGCGGATCGCATCTTTGGGCAGGTTGTCTTCGTAGGCGTTGACGAGGAAGTCTGCTTCCAGCAGGATTTGATAATCCATGCCGTCTACGCCGTCGTACGTATGGTGATGGGCGATGAGGTAGCAGACGCGGTCGATGCGCCCTTCATCGCAGCCTAAAGACGAGAGGATGCGCCGCGCCGGCGCCGGTCCTTCGAGCTCCTGGTATTTGCCGCTGGAGCTGCCGTACTTTTCTTCGGCGGCGTGGATGCCGATGTCGTGGAGGATTGCCGCCGCAGCGAGGGTTTCCTGCATGTCGTCAGGGAGGCCTTCCAAGCGGCCGATCGTGTCGGCATAGGCATAGACCTTGAGGAAATGGTGGATGCGCCGGGCGTCGCCTCGGTCGAAGGCAATGGCTTGCGCAATGAGATTTGGCAGTAAGGACATATATAATCACCTTTCTTTCTTTTTTTATTATACTACAGGGCTGAAGTAAAGAAAATAAATGGAACCGCACTTTGGAAACTATAAATTACGAAGGCGGTCATAAACTTACAAGTTTTCAGCCTCTTGTCCGCTTGTATAGGATATGCAATATGCAATGAAAAAGCATAATACATATCAATTTGATATAGGCTATTCTTGTATAATTATTGACAACTACCGTAAAACGTATTACGCTTTTTGTATAGTGAAAAAAGATTTTATTATTTGATTACTCAGGCTCTACTGTCCTATCGTCTGCACTCCCGGGATAGACAAGATGTGCCGAGATGTCAAAGGGAAAGGAAGTGCGAGACGCAGTATGGATTTATTATTAGCATTAGATGATTTTATGTACTATCCCGTGTTAATCGTTGTTCTCAGCGTAGCCGGCCTGATTTTCTCGGCCAAGACGGGACTCGTTCAGATTCGCATGTTCGGCGAAAGCGTTCGCGTCGTCATGGAAGCGCCTGTGGAAAAGGGAGCTATTTCCTCCTTTCAGGCTCTCATGATTTCTACGGCTTCCCGCGTCGGTACGGGCAACATCATCGGCGTATCGACGGCCGTCTGCCTGGGCGGTCCGGGCTCGGTATTCTGGATGTGGCTGCTGGCCTTTATTGGCGGCGCCAGTGCATTTATCGAAAGTACTCTGGCTCAGGTATACAAACGGCGCGACAGCCAGGGCGGCAGCTACGGCGGCCCGGCGTACTATATCGAAACGGCTATGCATAACCGCACCTTAGGCGTCATCTTCGCCGTCTTTTTGATTTTGACCTATGCCGGCGGCTTTAATATGCTGGCTTCGTACAACCTCCAGTCTACCTTTGCCGTATACGGCTTTTATGATCAGACGTCGACGCCGTGGATTCTCGGCGCCATTATCGCCCTCCTCGTCGGCTACTGCGTCATGGGCGGCGGCAAGCGCATCGTCAAGGTGACGTCGGTCATGGTTCCTGTCATGGGCGCGATTTATATTTTAGCGGCCCTGTTTGTCGTATTGTTCCACATCGGTGAAATTCCCAATGTGTTGGCTATGATTTTTGCCGACGCTTTTGACTTTGAAGCAATCTTTGGCGGCGTTGCCGGTTCGTGCATGATTTACGGCATCAAACGCGGCCTGTTTTCCAATGAAGCCGGTATCGGCTCGGCTCCGAACGCCGCTGCGTCGGCTCACGTCAGCCATCCCGTAAAGCAGGGCTTGGTACAGATGCTGTCCGTCTTCATCGACACGATGCTCGTCTGCAGCGCGACGGCTTTCCTCGGCCTGTGCTCCGGCGTGCCCATTACGGAAGAAGCGGCCGGTGCCGTATACATTCAGCAGGCTGCCACGGCGGCGTACGGCAGTTTCGGCCCGATGCTGATTACCTTCAGCATGGTATTGTTTGCTTTTACGACGCTCATCGGCAATCTGTTCTACGTCGATAACTGCATCAACTTCATTCACCGCGGCGAACCGACTAAGCAGTTCATGACGGCCTTCCGCGCCGTCTGCGTCGTCGCCATCTTCGTTGGCGCCGGCATGTCCATGGCCGCCGTATGGGCTATTGCCGATATTCTCATGGGTTTCATGTGCCTCATCAACATTCCGGCCTGCCTTATTTTGGGCAACGTCGCCGTCAAAGCCCTGAAGGATTACCAGCGTCAGCGCGCCGAAGGCAAGAATCCGGTCTTCAAAGCCGAATCCATCGGCCTCAACCTGTCGGAAGTTGAATTCTGGAAATAATTATAATTAAGGATATAATTGACATCTCCCTCGATTTTGCTATACTAAGACTTGAGATTGAGGGGGAGCGCCCTGAGTCTTTTTCAATACATAGCGAGGGAACCCGTGTTTCGGGGTGAGAGGGTACTAGGGAGTACCGACCGCTGCCTTGGCGTCTGCAGGCGGGAGCCGTGTATTTAAGCTGCAATCATAAAAACTTCGCTCCTCGTGTTGCCGCAGATATGCCGGGAATACAACAAAGGGAGTGAAGTTTTTTTATGGAAAAAGATAAAAAGGTGCTGCGGCTGGTGCTGCTGGCTATGCTGATTGGTCTGGGCGTCGTCATTTCGCCGATTCTGCGTATTGAAGGCATGTGCCCCATGGCGCATTTGATCAATATTGTCTGCGCCGTTCTCATGGGGCCCTGGTATGCCCTGCTGTGCGCGACTCTCATCGGTATTATCCGCATGACGATCATGGGAATTCCGCCGCTGGCGCTGACCGGCGCCGTCTTTGGCGCCGTCCTGTCGGGCTTGCTGTACCGGGCGTCGAAGGGCAAGATTATCGGCGCCGTCATCGGTGAAATCATCGGCACGGGCATTATCGGCGCTGTCGTGTCTTACCCGGTTATGGAAATCTTCTACGGCCGTACGGGCCTGTCGTGGATGTATTACGTGCCTATGTTCATCAGCGGGACCCTCATCGGCGGCTCCATTGCCTTCTGCCTGCTCATGGCCTTGTCCCGCAGCGGCACGCTCCGCGAATTCCAGCAGAAATTAGGTATTCAGGTATATGAAAATGGAAAACGAAAATAATCTGTATGAGTCCTTTGCGTCTATCCTTCGCCATGTTGAAGAGACGAAGCCGCTCATTCACTGCATTACCCATCCCATTACGATGAACGACTGCGCCAATTTGGTGCTGGCCGTCGGGGCCAGTCCCAACATGGCGTCTCACCCGGAGGAAGCGGCGGAATTCGTGTCGCTGGCTTCCGTACTGGCCGTGAACTTGGGAAATATTGCCGACGACCGCATGGAAGGCATGCAGCGGGCAGCAGCGCGGGCCAACGAGCTGGGCATACCCATCCTCATCGACGCCGTGGGCGTATCGTGCAGTACCCTGCGCCGCCGTTTTGCCCATGACTTTATCGAGGCCTATCATCCGGCAGTCATCAAGGGCAACAGCTCGGAAATCCGCGCCCTCTGCGGGTTAGATTCCCATGGCTCGGGCGTCGACGCCGGCGCGGCCGACGCCGTGACGGCCGATACCTTTGCCGCGGCGGCTGGGGAATTCGGCGCCTATGCGGCGGCTCATCGGGCTGTCGTGCTGGCCAGCGGTCCTGTCGACGTCGTGACCGATGGAGTGCGGGCTTGCGGCATTGCCAACGGCACGCCGGTCCTGGCGAAGCTGACCGGCACGGGCTGCATGCTCGGCGTACTGACGGCTGTGTATATGTCAGCTCATAAGCCGTGGCACGCGGCGGTACTGGCGGCGGCGGCCATGGGCATCGCCGGCGAGCAGGCCGCGCAGGAAGCCAAGGGCATGGGCAGCTTCCATGTGGGCCTGTTCGACGCCATATCGAATGTGACGCTGGCTGACATATGGAAAGAAAAACGATTTCTTTTAATACAATAATATGTGTACATAAAAGGCGTTCTCTCGGCAGAACGCTTTTTTACGTATACAGAAGGTTATTTGATTTTGACAAACATACATCTGTTTTATACAATGCGGATATAGACTAGTGCATACGAGGTGAGACTATGGAAATCTGCAAAACCGTTTGTCCTTATGATTGTCCCGATGCCTGCGGGCTGTTGGCTTACAGAGATAAGGGAGTCGTCGTCAAGGTGGCCGGCAATCCTGAACATCCCTTTACCCGGGGGATGCTGTGCCCGAAAATGGCTCATTACGAGCGGACGGTGTATTCGCCAAGGCGGCTGCTGACGCCGCTGCGCCGGACCGGCCCAAAGGGCTCCGGCCAATTTGAGCCGGTGTCCTGGGACGAGGCGCTGCAAGATATTGCCGAAAGGTGGCGGTACATACTAGATGCATACGGCGGTGAAGCCATATTGCCTTATTCTTTCTCCGGCACGATGGGCATGGTTCAGCACAATGCATACCACGGCTTATTTTATCGGCTCGGCGCGTCTGAGCTGGAACGGACGATTTGCTCGGCCGCTAAGAACTACGGATGGAACTGCGTCATGGGACGTACGCTGCGCATGAGGCCTCAGGAAGCGCAGCACAGCGATTTCATCATCCTCTGGGGCATCAGCATGTTGTCGACGAACCTCCATTTTCTCAAAGATGTGCGGGAAGCGAAGAAGCGGGGCGCTCAAGTCTGGTGCATTGATACGTATGCTACCGAGACGGCGCGGCGGGCCGACCGGCTTATCCAGACCCGGCCGGGCAGCGACGGGGCCTTGGCCTTGGGCGTCCTGCATTGTCTCCGGCGGGATGGCCTGTGCGACGAGGCCTTTATCCATGCATACGTGCAGGGCTGGACGGAGCTGCAGAAGGACGTGCTGCCGAAGTATACGCCGGCCTATGTGCAGGAGGTCACAGGTGTTCCGGCAGCTGTCGTGGAAGAATTAGCCGCGGCTTATGGCCGGGCGAGGGCTCCCTTTATCCGCCTCGGCACGGGATTGTCGCGCTATACGAACGGAGCCATGACCGTGCGGCTCATCGCTTGTCTGCCTGCCGCCGTCGGCGCATGGCAGCATACTGGCGGCGGCCTGATGATGTCGACGTCGTGCAGTACGGCCTTCGACCAGTCCGTCGTGACAAAGGACGAGTGGAAAAAGCCGGTACGGCGCGTTAATATGTGCGAAATCGGCTCGGCTCTGCTGCAGACAGAGGAGCCTATACGCAGCCTTTTTGTCTATTCATCCAATCCGGCCTGCACGGCTCCTGACCAAAATCAAGTCATCGCCGGCCTGTCACGGGAAGATTTGTTTACCGTCGTCCACGAGCGGTTCATGACCGATACGGCCCGTTATGCCGATATCATCTTGCCGGCAACGACTTCGCTGGAGCATGACGACCTCTATTATTCGTACGGCAGCTACGTCGTCGGACGAGGAAAGGCCGTCATCGAGCCCTTAGGGCAATGCCGGTCTAACTGGCGCGTCGCCTGCGATTTGGCGAAAGCGATGGGAATAGACGATCCGTTTTTCCATCAAAGCGAAGACGATCTCGTCGAGGCGCTTATCGATTCGACGAGTTCCTGGCCCGTTCCCGTCGACGGGGAAGCCCTGCGCCGCGGCGACCCCGTCGAGCTGGGACTGCCGAAGCAGTACAAGCTGACCTTCGGCACGCCGTCGGGGAAAATCGAAATCAGAAATGGCAGGGAAACGCCGGCCGTGCCTGACTATTTCCCTGCCTGCGAGGAAGACGGAGATTATTATTTCACCAACGGAACGGACCCGCGCGTATTGGATTCGTCCTTTAACGAACGGGACGAATTGACCCGTTCCCGTACGATGGTATTATTCATGCATCCCGACGACGCGGCCCGGCAGGGATTCAGCGATGGCGAGAAGGTCGTCGCCTGGAATACGCGAGGCGAAGCCCTATTTACCCTGCAGATAACGGACCGGACGGCACCGGGCCAGGTCGTGTCGGAAGGCCTGTGGTGGATCGAGCGCTGCCCAGGCGACCGGTCGGTCAACGCCCTGACGTCGCAGCGACTGAGCGATAAGGGACGAGGCAGTACCTTTTATAATGTCCGGGTCAATGTGAGAAAGGCGGAGCAGGTAGTCCCATCATTGGGACAGCATAAAACTGCCGATAAAATCACATCTGACAAGTAAAACTACTTGACAGGCATCTCCTTTTTATGTATACTATCACAGTACGCTGAATGCGGAGGCGGTGACAACATGCTGGAAGATGTAGTGCGCAAGGGACGGCTCCTTGATATATACGGGCCTCTTTTGACGGAGCGGCAGCGGCGCTGTATGGAAATGTATTTTGAAATGGACTTGTCGCTGACAGAAATCGGCGAAGAGCTGAACATTTCCAGACAAGGCGCGTACGACATGCTGCGCCGGGCATCGCGTTCGCTGGAAGAATATGAAGAACGGCTTCACCTGCTGGCCCGGAACGACGCGGCCCGGGAAAAGCTGGAACAGGCCGCAGCCTTGCTGGAGCAGGGGACGGCCGAGCAGATTGAACAAGCTGCGCATATATTGAAAGAAATCGAGCTATAAAGGAGGCTTTTTATGCCATTCGAAAGTTTGTCAGAACGGTTTCAAGCGGCCTTCAAAAAGCTTCGCGGCAAGGGCAAGCTGTCGGAGGAAGACGTAAGCGAAGCGCTGAAAGAGATGCGCCGCGCATTGCTGGAAGCCGACGTTAACTTTGCCGTTACGAAAGATTTTATCAAGCGCGTACGGGAAAAAGCCGTAGGCGAAGAAGTATTCGGCAGTTTGAATGCTTCCCAAACCGTTATTAAAATTGTCCGCGACGAACTGACAGAGCTCCTCGGCGGGACGCAGAGCCGCATCGCCATCGCGTCCAAGCCGCCGACGATCGTCATGCTCGTAGGCCTGCAGGGCGCCGGTAAGACGACGACGGCAGGCAAGCTGGCCCGGCTGCTGAAAAAGCAGGGAAAAAGCCCGTTGCTGGTCGCCGGCGACGTATACCGCCCGGCTGCGATTACGCAGCTCCAGGTATTGGGACAGGAGCTGGACGTGCCTGTCTATACGGAAGAAGGATGCCAGGATCCGGTCAAGATTGCCAAGGACGCCATTCCTTACGCTTTGAGCCATCTCCGCGATATCGTCATCATCGATACGGCCGGCCGCCTGCACATCAACGAAGTCCTCATGGACGAGCTGGTCAACATCAAGGGAGAGGTTCATCCCCATGAAATCCTCCTCGTCGTAGACGCTATGACCGGCCAGGACGCCGTAACAGCGGCCTCGGCCTTCGACAACGCCCTCGGCATTGACGGCATGATCATGACCAAGCTCGACGGCGACGCCCGTGGCGGCGCTGCCTTGTCCATCAAAGCCGTAACGGGCAAGCCGATCAAGTACATCGGCGTCAGCGAAAAGCTCGACGGCTTGGAAGAGTTCCATCCGAACCGCTACGCGTCGCGAATCCTCGATTTGGGCGACGTAGAAACGATTATCGAACGGGCTCAGGCCGCCTTCGACGAAGAATCCATGGCCAACATGAAAAAGACCATGAAGAGCGGCAGCTTTACCTTTGACGATTTCTTCAGCCAACTGCAGATGATCAAGAAAATGGGAAATATGGGCAGCCTCATGAGCCTCATCCCCGGCATTGGCAAATATAAAAAAGAACTCGACAAAATCGACATGGACGGCAAGGAGTTCAAGCGCATTGAAGCGATTATCACGTCCATGACCGCCCAGGAACGGGCGAGTACGAACCCGAAAATGCTCATCAAGGACAGCCGCAAGCGGCGCATCGCCAAGGGCAGCGGCACCCGCGTCCAGGACGTAAACCGCCTTCTCAAGCAGTTTACGGAGATGCAGAAAATGATGAAGCAGGCTAAGAAAGCACAGCAGGGGAAACGGCGCGGCTTCCTGCCCCGCCTGCCCTTTTAAATAGCTGATTCCCCCAAAAGGGATACCATATAGAGGAGGTGAATTTCAATGATCAAAATTCGTTTGGCTCGTTTAGGTGCTAAAAAGAAACCGTTCTACCGTGTTGTCGTAGCGGATTCCCGCGACGCCCGCAACAACGGCCGTCCGGTTGCGACGATTGGCACGTACGATCCGGCTAAAGACGCTGACAGCCGTTTGGTAGTCAACGCTGAAGAAGCAGTAGCATGGCTCGGCAAAGGTGCACAGCCTACCGATACGATTCGCTCCCTTTTCAAAAAAGCCGGCATCATGGCTCAGTTTGAAGCATCCAAGAAGAAGTAAGAGAGGCTGAGACATATGGAAGAATTAATTGCATGTATTGCCAAGGCGCTCGTCAAACAGCCCGAAGCAGTTACAGTTACGAAAATTCAGAAAAAAGGCCTCGAAGTATATCAGCTTCATGTCGCGCCCGAAGATATGGGCAAAGTCATTGGCAAACAAGGCAAAATCGCGAAAGCGCTGCGCCTTGTTGTCAAGGCTGCGGCAGTGAAGGCGAACAAGAAAGTATCCGTTGATATCGTATAGGAGGAACCATGGATCAGATTACATTGCGCGTTCCTGTCGCCGTAAAAGCCAAGGTAACCCAGGCGCTGAAGGACAAAATCCTCAGAAATACGGACCAGGCGCTGAGTGATATCGATCGGGAAATGCAGAACCTGGAATTCCAGGCCAAACGCATGATGACCGAACAGGCGAAAATCGATGCCCAGGGCTTGATTTCCCTGCGGGCCCGCGTAGAAGAACAAAAACAGCGTCTCCAGGCTGCTAAAGCAAAAGCGCAGCATGACAGAAACGAAGCTGAACAGTTAGCAATCGGTTCCGAAATCAGACAAGGCACGCTTGAACAGACCGTAGTCGTCCAAGTCGGCGATGATTTGGGTAAATTAATGGGAACGGAAATCTTGGTCGAAGACGACAAGATCGTTGCCATTCGCCAATAACATACGATGGCTGGATTGGATTTCTTTACAATCGGTCAAATAGTTGCCCCGCACGGCGTGCGGGGTGATGTTCGTATTTATCCCGATACGGATTTTCCGAAGCGTTTCCTGCAAATGAAATATGGCTACATCGACGGCAAGAAGTATGAAGTTGCCGCCGCGCGGCTCCATAAGCGCGTCGTCCTTATGAAGTTCGTCGGCGTCGACGACCGCAATGCCGCCGAGCTGCTCCGGGGCAAGGAGCTCCAGGTGCCGCGAGAAGATTTGATGCCTCTGAAAGAAGGCCAGCATTATATCTTCGACATCATCGGCATGACGGCCTACGATTTGCAGGATGTGAAATTAGGGACTGTTACCGACGTCTTGCGGACGGGCAGCAACGACGTGTACGTCGTAACCGACGACGAAGGAAAGGAAACGCTCTTTGCGGCTATTCCCGACGTCGTCAAATCCATTGACGAAGAGTCTGGAAAAATGGTGCTCGACCCGCCTGAATGGGTAGACGAATGAGAATCGATATAATATCACTTTTCCCGGAATTGATAGAGGCCTTTTACCGGCACAGCATTATCGGACGGGCCCGCGCGGCCGGCCTGCTGGAGCTGGATGTAACCAATCCGAGAAATTTCACCTATGACCGTCATCATATGGTAGACGACACGATTTATGGCGGCGGTTGCGGCATGCTTATGAAAGCAGGGCCGCTTTTTGCGGCTGTAGAGGCCGTGCGCCGCGACGTGCCGAAACGGCGCGTCATCCTCATGGGGCCTGCCGGCGAAACCTTTACGCAGGCCAAGGCCAGGGAGTTGGCGGCATACGACCAGCTCATCCTCCTGTGCGGCCACTACGAAGGCGTAGACTACCGCGTAGAAGAAAGCCTGGCCGATGAGACCATTTCCGTCGGCGACTACGTCCTGACCGGCGGCGAGCTGCCGGCGATGACCATTACCGACGCCGTGGCCCGCATGATTCCCGGCGTCCTCGGCGCAGCCGGAAGCGCGGCCGACGATTCGTTTTACGCTTCTCTGCTGGAATATCCCCAATACACAAAGCCGGCCGTATTCCGCGGCTTGACTGTCCCAGAGGTGCTCCGAAACGGCGACCACGCCAAGATAGACGCCTGGCGGCGCCGCAAATCCCTGGAGCGGACGCTGCAGAAGCGCCCCGACCTGCTGGAAACTTGCGACCTGTCAGCGAAGGACAAGGCCATATTGGCGGAGCTGGAAGGAGAAGAAAGCCGATGAAATCGTCTCTGTACGTAGGATTGGTGCACTACCCCATATATGACAAACATTTCAACGTCATAGCCACGGCCATTACGAACTATGATCTCCACGATATATCCCGTTCGGCCAAGACCTATGGCGTGAAAAAATACTTCATTATCCATCATGTGCCGGGACAGCTGGACATGGTGCATAAGATCATGGACTTTTGGGAAAGCCCGGCCGGCAGGAAGTACAACGCCTACCGCACCCAGGCTTTCGACATCGTCGACATCCGCCCGTCTATTGAAGACGCCGTCAAGGCCGTAGAAGAGGCGGAGGGAAAACGCCCTTACGTCGTGACGACGGACGCGCGGACCTATGCCAATACCATTTCCTATAAGGAGCTGCGCCGCAAGCGCGAAGAAGACGACACGCCGGTGCTGCTGCTCTTTGGGACAGGCTACGGCATGACGAAAGAGACGATGGAGCAATTTGATTATATCCTGGAGCCCGTATACGGCGCAGGAGAGTATAACCACTTGTCAGTACGCTCGGCGGCGGCTATTATTTTAGACCGCCTGGCCGGCGAGGAGTGGTGGAAATAAGAGGGAGGCATTAGAATGTCTGGACATTCGAAGTGGGCAAATATTAAGCGCAAAAAAGGCAAGAACGACGCCATCCGCGGCAAAATCACCACGAAAATCGGCCGTGAAATCACCATTGCCGTTCGTATGGGCGGCCCGGATCCGGTCGGCAATATGCGCTTGAAATTGGCTCTCCAAAAAGCAAAAGAAAACAACATTCCGAAAGATAATATCAAGCGGGCGATCCAGAAAGGCGCCGGCGCTACAGAAGGCCAGAACTACGAAGAAATTACGTACGAAGGCTACGGCCCGGCCGGCGTTGCCGTTACGGTCAACGTCCTCACGGATAACCGCAACCGCGCGGCCGCCGAAGTCCGCCACGTATTCTCCAAATACGGCAACAGCCTCGGCGAAACCGGCTGCGTAGGCTGGATGTTCAAGAGCAAGGGCATCTTCGTCGTGAGCAAGGAAAACGCCGACGAAGACCAGATCATGGAAGTAGCCCTCGAAGCAGGCGCCGACGACGTCAAGACCGAAGGCGAAGAATTCGAAATCGTAACGACGCCCGAAGCCTTTGACGACGTAGAAAAAGCCTTGGCCGACGCCGGCATCGAAACAGAACACGCATCCATCACCATGGTTCCGGACAACACCATTACCTTGGACGCCGAAGGCACAGAAAAACTCGAAAAACTCATCGACGCATTGGAAGACCTGGACGACGTCCAGGACGTATACCACAACGGCGATATGGTGGAAGACGAAGAGTAAGACAACGAAATACAGCAATATAGATAAAAAGAAGAATGGCTCAGGCTGTTCTTCTTTTTTCTATTATAATATATTGCAGCATAAAAACGTACGTGGTGAAGTGGTCTTGATGAAAAGTGTGGCAGAGGGTTTGAAAAATGATATGATGAATTTGCCGAATGAAGCAGTTCATCTGCATGAAAATATGACATTGACTCTTATAGCGGACAGGCATGTGTAAAAAGAATGTAAGAATTAAGTAATGTGATAGTCATATGAGTGTAGTTAAAATATTTAAATTCCCTTGTTTCCTTTATTTGTTACAGTTTTGTTGCAGTCAGCGGGGGGCGTAGACGACTGAGTATAATTGGGGTATAATGTAATCTGATAAATTTTGAATTATGCTAAAGTGAGTGCAGCCGACATGAAGAAACATGAATTATCTTCTTCTATCTCAATAAAAAATAAGCATAGCGCAGTTCTAATGCCAGTAGTGCTGTTGGTAGTCGATTATGTGGCCATTTTATGCGCTGAAATGGTTTCTTTTAATTTGCGTAATTTTTTTGTTCCTGAAACGACATTTCGTCTATCGTGGTTGAGTATTCATGTTATTATTCCGTTTGTATACCTTGTTTTCATGCAAGCTCATGAGTTATATACTCGCCGCACGCAATTCTGGCGGATTATTTCTGAAATTTTTAACGTTAACTTGTATGCCATTGGATCTCTGGTTCTTATCATGTATTTGGCCCAGACAGTAGCGCAGACATCTCGTTTATTTGTTGCTTTGATGTTCATTTTTGCGTTTGTTTTTCTTATCACGGGCCGGTATATTATAAAAAAATTATTAAATCGGGTGAAGGTACTACAAGTTCCGATTTTAATCATGGGTGCAGGAAAGACAGCGGCCTTGGTGTTGGAATATTTGCAGAAAGACGCTGGCTTGGGATATGATTTTATTGGCTTTTTAGAGGATAACATACCAGAAAAAAAAGTATTGGCTATGATGCCTCATTTGGGGACGTTTTCTGATGCGGAGAACATCATCCGACAAACTGGCGTAAAGCACGTGTTGGTCATTGCGCCAGGCCTAAAAAATGAAGATGTGCAAGGTATTGTATACCGGCTGCAACCCTTAGTAAAGAGGATCGCTTTTATTCCTGACATGGGAAAAATGCCTTTGGCGACTTTGGATATGGAGAGCTTGATTGACGGTCATATCGTTACCTTCAGCTTCCGTAATAATCTGGCTCAGTGGTATAATAGATTCCTCAAGCGTGCCTTTGATTTGATCTGTACGACCATTGGCTTGATTTGTATTTCCCCTATATTGGCGGCGATTGCATTCTGGATTTATAAAGATTCGCCCGGCCCGGTTATTTTTAAGCATCGCCGTATTGGACGAGGCGGAAAAGAGTTTTCCTGTTATAAATTTCGCAGCATGTGTATGGATGCTGATATAAAATTAGAGGAACTGCTGGAAGCTGATCCCAAAGCGCGAGAAGAATGGCACAGTGAATTTAAACTGAAAAACGATCCGCGTATCACGAAAAGCGGCGCCTTCCTTCGCAAGACCAGCTTGGATGAGCTGCCCCAGCTAATCAACGTGCTGAAAGGGGACATGAGCCTCGTAGGCCCGCGGCCTATTATTAAAGCGGAAGTCCCTAAATACGGCCGATATATTAATGATTTCTACATGGTTCGCCCCGGCATTACGGGCATGTGGCAGACCAGCGGCCGCAATGACGTGACCTATGACGAACGAGTTCAGATGGATACTTGGTATGTTCGAAATTGGAACGTCTGGTTTGATATTGTCTTAATTTGGCGGACGATTGGCGTCGTTCTAGGGAAAAAAGGCGCATATTAGGTTAAGTATGTATTGTATAAGTTTCTGTTGGAGGAGTGCTGTTTAATGCCTATCGATCAATATATATCCATGGAAACAACACGAATTGACTATAAAGAAATGTTAGAAACGAAAAAGGCCAAAAATTGGTTGAAATCCGTATCGGCGTTTGCCAACACAGATACGGGATATCTTGTGTTTGGCGTGCGGGATACAGATCATGCAAAGGTGGGGCTGACGGATTGTCAAGCTGTTGGAGAGAAAATTACTGAATTAATTAAAGAACGTATTCAGCCTAGTCCGGACTATGATATACAATACGAAAATGAGGATGGCAAAGATTTTATCATATTAACTGTGCGCAAGGGCATATCCACTCCGTATTATTATGCCCATGAAGGGACAAAGATTGCTTTTGTTAGAAAAGGTAATCAGTCAGTTGTTGCGCCCCCTCATGAACTAAACGAGCTAATTTTAAATGGCCGTGGGCTGACCTACGATGCCCTGCCAAGTTCATTTTCCTTATCAGATGTTAGTTTTACCTTATTGGAAGCAACTTATAATAATACCAATAAAGAGGATGAAAGTTTTGATAAAAGCAGGGATTTAATTTCCTTTGGACTGGCTAAACCTGATGGGATTGTGACGAATGCAGGTGCTCTTCTTTGCGATCAAGGCATATTAGGCCATTCAAGAGTATTTTGTACTCGATGGAAGGGAACTATAAAAGGAAGTGTAGATATAGATGCTATTGATGATAAAGAATATAGCGGCAGCTTAATTTCTTTATTAGATAATGCAGTAACTTTCGTAAAAAACAATTCTCAAAAACGATGGGCTGTGAAAGGGCTGCTGCGAGATGAAGAAGCTGATTATCCGGAAAAGGCAGTTCGTGAAGTTGTTGTCAATGCATTGATACATCGGGATTACCAGATTTTGGGCTCGGAAATTCATATTGATATGTATGATGACCGATTAGAGGTATATTCTCCCGGCGGCATGGTCAACGGATGGAGGATTCAGGATTTAAACTTACTTCATGTACCGTCCATTCGGAGAAATCCGGTAATATCAGATATGTTTGGCCGTATGCATTTTATGGATAGAAAGGGGAGCGGAATTCAGAGAATAATGAGCGCGTATGCTGCTTCTGAACGTCAACCCAAATTTTATTCCGAGGCTTCAGCTTTTTTTGTTGAACTGCCTAATATGACGTATGATTCTGTAAAAACGCCTGATTCTGACAAGACTAACGATATAGCTGCTGCACGTCAAGAAGCTGATGGCGCGTCTGTTATTAAAGAACGGCTGCAGCATGTATGTCATAAAAAGACCATTGATTCCGTCCTCTTGTTTTATAATGCTGAAAGAGCGAATCATTGGGGAAGGGCAGTGCTGCGAGAAAGGCTAGGGATAAGTGATAGCGCCGTTTCGCGGATACTAAATATTTTATTAGAAAGACAGATTATTTGCAGAATGCGTCGAGGCCAATACAAATTTTTGTGGTAACTCATGGACACTGAACAACACATTTAGTGTGCTGAACAACACATTTAGTGTGTTGAACAACACATTTAGTGTGCTGAACAACACATTTAGTGTGTTGAACAACACATTTAGTGTGCTGAACAACACATTTAGTGTGTTAAACAATACTTTTGAAAAGAAAGGTAGACGTGCCGTTGAATATAAAAATTTTGATTGCTGCCCATAAAAAATACTGGATGCCTGATGACGACGTATACTTGCCGATTCATGTTGGAGCAGCGGGAAAAGCCGATTTGGGCTATACAAGGGATGATACTGGTGATAATATAAGTGAGAAGAATCCAAACTTCTGCGAATTGACTGCCTTATATTGGGCTTGGAAAAATCTGGATGCAGACTATGTTGGATTGGTACACTACCGCCGCTATTTTTCCCATACCCAGTGGGCTATGACGACAGAGGCTAAGCGAAGGAATATTCTTCATGGTGACGATTTTCAGCGGCTTTTGCAGGCTGCACCGATCATCGTTCCTGGAAAGCGCAATTACGTTATCGAAACGACACAGAGCCAGTATGAACATGCCCACTATTCCGGCGATTTAAAGGCCGTCAAAGAATTGCTTCATCGTCAATGTCCGCAGTATGACCCGGCATTTGAGCTAGTAATGCAGCGGACATGGGGCCATCGGTTCAATATGTTTGTCATGCGCCGAGACTACTATGACGCATATTGTTTTTGGCTGTTTAGATTGCTTTTTGAATTGGAAAAGCAGCTGGATATCAGCCAATACGATGCCTATCAGGCAAGGGTATATGGTTTCCTTGCAGAACGCTTATTGGACGTATGGCTGGAAACCAATCATGTGTCCTACGTAGAGCAAAGGGTTTCTTTTTTGGAAAAGCAAAATTGGCTGAAAAAGGGTGGAAAATTTATACAACGAAAACTATACCATAGAAAGGTTGGAAAGTAAGTGAACAGCGATATATCACAGTTACATAAATATATCCCGCTGCTAAGAGAGCTAGTCGTGCGGGATTTAAAAATCAAATATAGACGATCTTTTTTAGGATACCTTTGGAGCTTGATGAATCCATTATTAATGATGTGGATTTTAACTATTGTATTTTCTTATGTCTTTCGATTTGATATTCCTAATTATCCTTTATATTTAATCATAGGGCAAGTAGTATTTAATTTTGTTTCTGAATCTACAACGGCATCTATGTACTCCATTGTAGGTAATGCGGCTTTGTTGAAAAAAGTGTATGTTCCTAAGCCGATTTTTCCGTTAGCTCGTGTGGCTTCTAGCTTCGTAACGATGTTATTTAGTATGGTTGCTATATTTATTGTCATGATTGCGACCGATGTTTCCTTGACGCCGACGTTGTTACTTTTGCCAATACCTTTATTTTTCCTTTTTATATTTTCTTTAGGAGTAAGCTTAATTGTATCGGCAGTTGCCGTATATTTGCGGGATATGTTTCATTTGTACAGCGTATTTACGACGGCTTGGTCTTTTTTGACGCCGATCTTTTATCCTATTTCTATTGTTCCAGATGATTTTCGATGGATGTTATTTTGGAATCCTTTATTTTATATCGTATCGTATTTTCGAGAAATCATATTAAATGATGCGGTGCCGACTCTTGACAGTACGATGGTGTGTTTTGAATTGAGTATCGGAACATTAATTTTAGGGATGTTAATATTTAAGAAGCTGCAAAATAAGTTTCTATTATATGTATAAATGGAGGCTGTACTAGTGAAAGATCAACCAATCGTCAGTGTCCAAAACGTATCTATGCGCTTTAATCTAGCGCAAGAACAATTTTCAGGACTAAAAGATTTATTAATTATGGCAACTAAAGGAAAATTAAAATTCCATGAATTTTATGCCTTGAAAGATATAAGCTTTGATATTAAGCGTGGTGAATCATGGGCGCTTATTGGGAAGAATGGCTGTGGAAAAAGTACGCTTTTAAAAGTCATATCGGGCATATACAAACCGACGAGTGGTAAGGTCATCGTTCGTGGGACGATTGCCCCCCTTATTGAATTAGGTGCCGGTTTTGATATGGAACTTACGGCACGGGAAAATATTTTTTTAAACGGAGCGGTACTAGGCCATAGCCGCAAGGTCATGGAACAGCACTTTGATGAAATTGTAGAGTTTTCAGAACTTAAAGATTTTATTGACGTGCCTATTAAAAACTTTTCTTCAGGAATGATTGCCCGTCTTGGCTTTTCGATTGCTACTATCGTCCGGGCAGATATTCTTATCATTGATGAGATTTTAGCTGTTGGTGATTATGCTTTTCAACAAAAATGTTATAAGCGAATGGAAGATTTGATGGCTAATGGAACCACAGTAATTTTTGTTTCACATGATGATGGACAAGTACGAAAAATGTGTGATCATGCAGTATGGTTAAATAAAGGTAAAGTACAAATGATTGGAATTGCTGATAGTATTTGTGATGAATATAATGCAAGTATAAAGGATGGGAGTATGTAGAGTAGTTATGAATCGGGTTGCAGCTGTTATCGTAACATATAATAGAATTTCCCTGTTAAAAGAATGTATAAAAAATCTACTTATGCAGACTGTCTCTTGTGATATTTTAATCGTAGATAATAATTCTAATGATGGTACGCAACAATATATTGAAGATGCATATGAGAATTTTGAACAAGTGTTGTATAGAAATATGGGTAGCAATCTTGGTGGTGCTGGCGGATTTAATTATGGAATGAGGTGGGCTGTTGAAAAGGGATATAGTTTTGTATGGGTGATGGATGATGACTGTATTCCTAAAAAAGATGCACTTCAGCATTTTCTTGAATTTGAAAAAAAAAATACGAATGCATATGGATATCTGTCGAGTAAAGTTTTATGGAAAGATCATTCGATTTGTAAAATGAATGTTCAACGAAAAACAATGTACAGAGCTGTGCACGATTTTGAGAGTGATTATGTTCCAATTGTAATGGCATCTTTTGTTTCTCTTTTTATACCAGCGAAAATTATAAAAGAGGTTGGATTACCTATTAAAGAATTTTTTATTTGGACTGATGACTGGGAATTTACTAGAAGAATTTCTTTAAAATATAAGTGTTATTTATTGAATAATAGTGTTGTAATGCATAAATCAATAAATAATGTGGGGGCCAGTATTGTGTATGCTCCTACAAATCAATTATTTAGGTTTAATTATCTTTATAGAAATGATATTTATTTATATAGAAGAGAAGGCTTTAATGGTTGGATATATGAAGGTATTAGATTACTGTTTCATATAATTAGAGTTTTGATTTTCTCGAAAGATAGCAAAGCTAAGAGAATAAAAGCTATTATTTACAATTCATTTAGAGGAATACTGTTTAAGCCATTCGTTGAAAAAGTAAATAAAGATGACAGTGTCAATGGAGGATGAAATGATAACTGTAATTATTCCTACTAATAGATTCGAGTGTTTGAAGGTAATATTTGAAAAGTGCATTAATTTATATAAAGGAACTTTATTTAAATTTGCAGTACATGATAGTAGTGAAGACAATGATATTAAAAACTTATGTTTACAATATTGCAAAACAAAGAAATGTAATTTGCAGTATTATCAATATAATCCCTCTTTATCTGTTGACATTAAAGCGATAAATGCTATAAAAACGATTAACTCTGATTATTTTTGGCTTTTTGGAGATGGTAATTTAGTCAACTTTAATGAGATGGAGCAATTGTTAATTTCTAATGATTTTATGCGATATGATGTTTTAAATATAGATACTTTAGATCGTAGAGGCTATTTAGGGCAAGATAAGGAAAAATGTGCAAATTATATATATGCATATGAAAAACCTGTAGAGTATGCAAGAAAATATTTTTCTAGATTAACTTATTGGGGTTCTGCTATTATTAGGACTAAATATTATAATTGTATATTTTCTGAAAATATAATTGATAAATATGTTGATAATCAAATACCTTGGTGGATTGCATGTTCAATTTTTGAAGCTATTGCATATTGGAATGAAAAGAATATTAGATCTATTTTGGGCGTGGTTTATACTGATTGTATTTCATATAATCCAGCTAAAAAAGATCATTGGTGGACACAAGATGAAAAATATTACTTTTATGTATTCACTAAATTTAATCAAGGAATAAATTTATTACCTAAGATATATAGTTCAGAAAGAAAAACAATAATCTGTTTTTTTAGAAATGATGCATTGGTTAGCAATAGCTATTTATTATATTTGCGTAGTATAGGGACTCTTAATAGAATCTTTGTAAAAAAGTATAAAAGTGAAATAGTAGTAGTAGATGGATTTTATTATAAAATGCTATTTTTTTGCTGTATTCCACAAACGATAGCGGTTATTGGAAATAGATTAAAATACATAATAAAAAAATTTTTTAGTTAAATGTAAATTGTTTATGAAAGGAGATCAGTAATGAAAGTTGTTCTTTTAGCAGGAGGTTTTGGAACTCGTATTTCAGAGGAAAGCCAGTTTAAACCTAAACCTATGATTGAAATTGGAGGCATGCCTATTTTATGGGGCGAATTGTCAAGCTAAGTGCAACTTTTTAGAGTAATGTACTTCGTATGGCGTTTTGTATCCTAAACATTTTCGGGGACGGCGATTTAGTTCTGCAAAAACAGCTTGCACATAGGCTTCTGGAACGAGTGTGATGTCCGTCCCTTTCGGGAAATACTCTCGGACTAGGCCATTGGTATTTTCGTTGCTTCCCCGCTGCCAGGGCTGATGCGGCGGCGGGAAATAAAACGGCACGCCGTTCAAGGCCTCCGTGACAGCGGCATGATGGGCGAACTCTTTTCCTCTGTCCGGCGTAAGGCTTTTTACAGGTTGCCCTTGCAGTACCTGAAGCAATACCGTATTGACGGCTTGTGCTGTCTTTTTGGCTGCTTTGCCTCCTACCAGATACCGGCTCTTTCTATCTACCAACGTAACCAGACAGGCTTTTCCTGTCTTTCCTGCTATGGTATCACATTCCCAATGTCCTCGCCGGGAGCGGTTAGCGGCTCCTGCTGGCCGTTCCGAAATATCGTGAGAGATGGGAATAGAACCCCGTCGTTCCTGATATTGCCGGGTATGCCGGGATTTTCCATGATGCCGCAAGCGGCGGACCGCACCGCGGGACCCATGGGAGGACGACGTTTCATCAAACATACCGGCATATATGGCGCGGTAAATCGTTGCATAGCTAAGGAGTGCCTTCTGATGTTCCAGCTGCAAGCGTCCGGCAATTTCTTCTGGGGACCAATGATGCACCAGGAAGAGATTTTTAACCAATGCGAATAGCTCGGCATTCTCTAACCGCTTGTGAGGCTTGCATGCCTTACGGCGGCGGGCATACTGTTGTTGTGCGGTGATGGGCAGATACTTGCCGTTCACTGTATTTCTGCGTAGTTCCCGTGAGATCGTGGATTTATCTCGGCCGAGGGCCGCCGCAATTCGAGAGATAGAATAGGACTGCGCGCGAAAAAAGAGTAGATTTTCTCGTTCAGATAGAGTAAGATGATGATAGTGGCACATAGGTTTCCTCCGAGATATAGATTTTGTTTGGTAGCATTATTATATCAGAAACCTATGTGTCATTTTTTATAGGTGTTGCACTTGTATTGTAAATTCGCCGGCATATTATGAAAGGATATACTTTTTATGGATTTACAGAATTTATTATTTGCGCTGGCTATAAACAGCACTATATAAAAGAATGGTTTGCAGATTATTTTTTACATACTTCTGATATTACATTTGATTTTACAGAAGGGAACAGAATGATTGTTCATGATAAGCATTGTGAGCCATGGAAGGTAACTGTAGTAGATACGGGATTGACAACAATGACTGGAGGGAGAATAAAACGGATTCAATCATATATTGGAAATGAAACATTTATGATGACGTATGGAGATGGAGTTTGTGATGTGAATATAAAAGAGTTGTTGAAATTTCATAAAAAATGGGGGAAAATTGCAACATTGACTGCAGTACAATTAGAACAATCTAAAGGTGTTTTAAATGTAGATTCAGATAATGCTGTACGTTCCTTTAGAGAGAAATCAGTTAGAGATAGTGCTCTTATTAATGCAGGATTTATGGTGCTAGAGCCCCAGATATTTAATTATCTCGATGGTGATAACTGCATTTTTGAAAGAACACCACTTGAAAAGTTAGCTAAAGAAGGGCAATTGATGAGCTATACCCATAAAGGTTTTTGGCAATGTATGGACACCAAGCGCGAAAAAGATGAATTAGAAAAAATATGGGCATCTGGGGGTGCTCCTTGGAAAGTGTGGGAAGATTAAATGCGTGAATTTGATGTATGTTTTTATAAAGATAAAAAGGTTTTTGTTACAGGACATACGGGATTTAAAGGATCTTGGTTATGTAAAATTTTATCAAATCTCGGAGCGAAAGTAACTGGATTTTCATTAGTTCCACCAACAAATCCATCTCTGTATGAACTTGCAGAAATTGATAAAGACGTTTATTCTGTCATTGGTGATATTAGAGATTATACATCTTTGAAGAGGGCTTTTGATGAAGCAAATCCTGAAATTGTATTTCATTTAGCTGCTCAACCTCTTGTTAGAGAAAGCTATAAAAATCCTGTCTATACATACGAGACGAATGTAATGGGAACAGTCAATATTCTAGAATGCATTCGAACAAGCGGTTCTGTAAAATCATTTTTAAATATTACTACAGATAAAGTGTACTTAAATAAGGAATGGGAATGGGGATATAGGGAAAACGAGGAATTGGATGGATTTGATCCTTATTCTAACTCTAAGTCTTGCAGTGAATTAGTTACTCATTCTTACGTAAATAGTTTCTTTTCTGATAGTAATATTGCAATATCTACAGCTCGGGCAGGCAATGTTATTGGTGGAGGAGATTTTGCAATGGATCGAATTATTCCAGATTGTGTTCGAGCTGCTAGTAAAAATAAAGATATTATAGTACGAAATCCTTACTCAACCCGGCCTTATCAGCATGTGTTGGAACCTCTATATGCTTATTTAATGATTGCTGCTAAACAGTATGAAGACATTCAGTTTTCAGGATATTATAATGTTGGACCAAATGATGTTGATTGTTTTCGAACTGGGCAATTAGTTGATTTATTTGTGAAATATTGGGGAAATGACATTAAATGGATTAATAAATTTGATGGCGGTCCACATGAGGCTAACTTTTTAAAATTAGATTGTTCTAAATTAAAAAAAACTTTTGGTTGGAGCCCGCGATGGAACTTAGAAAGAGCTATTGAAATGACAGTTGTATGGAGTAAATGTTGGATTAATAAAGAGGATATAAGAACTTGTATGGATAAACAAATAGAATTATTTTTTAATCAAAATTTATAAAAGGAGTAATGTTATGACAAGCGAAGAATTAGCAAAAAGAATACGTTTTCATGCTATTAAAATGGTTAACCATGCACATGCTTCTCATATAGGGGGAATATTGTCTTGTGCGGACATAGTTGCTGTTTTATACAGTGAGATAGCTAGAATTTATCCGCATGATCCTGAAAATGAAAGCAGAGATCGTATTATTTTAAGCAAGGGACATAATGGAGTAGCAATATATGCAGCTTTAGCAGAATGTGGTTTCTTTAATAAAGAGTTGTTGAAAACGTATGGTGATAATGGCAGTTGTTTTTCTTGTCATATTTCACATAGGCATGTTCCAGGAGTAGAAATTTCTACTGGCAGTCTTGGTCAAGGTGTGGGTGTTGCTTGTGGAATGGCATTAAATGGAAAATTAAAGCACAGATCTTATCAAGTTTATGCTATTGTAGGAGATGGGGAATGTAATGAAGGAGCAATTTGGGAAATGGCTTCATTTGCTTCTCATCAGTGTTTAGATAATTTTACTGTAATTGTAGATAGAAATCGTATGCAGGCTATGGGGTGGTGTGAAGATGTTCTTAAAATGGAACCTTTTCAAGAAAAGTGGAGAGCTTTTGGTTGGCATGTAGTAAACGTTATAGATGGCAATAATCATAAAGAATTAAAAAGGGCATTTAGTCAAAAATCCAATAATAATAAACCGCGAGTAATTATTGCTAATACTGTGAAAGGAAAAGGTATTTCATTTATGGAAAATCAACTTTTGTGGCATTATCGAGATCCACAGGGAGAAGATTATTTTAATGCATTAAAAGAATTGGAGTGAAATAAATGAGAAATCATGTAATTGCTAGAATTGCAGAACTTGCTCAAACAGATAAACGAGTCATGTTATTAACTGCAGATCTTGGATTCAATGTCGTGAATATATTTAGTGGAAAATACCCTGATAGATATATTAATGTAGGCATTGCCGAACAAAATATGACATCTATTGCTGCTGGATTAGCTTTAGAAGGAAATATGGTTTTTACATATTCTATTGGTAATTTTCCTACACTACGCTGTATTGAACAAATAAGAAATTTGGTCTGTTATCATAATGCGAATGTTAAAATTTTAGCTGTTGGAGGGGGATTTGCTTATGGTTCATTAGGAATGACTCATCATGCTACTGAAGATATCGCTATGATGCGTTCCCTACCTAATATGAAAGTGTATGTTCCTTCTGACGAAATAGAGGCTGTAGCGTGTTTAAATGAAATATATTGGGAGGATGGTCCTGCCTATTTGAGAATGGCACGAGGAAAAGAAGAGTGCATTCATTTTAAAGGTGATAAATTTGATATAAATAAATTAGTTAAAATTGAAGGTAATGAATTTAATATTTGTATTCTGGCTTCGGGAACTATTCTGTCGGAAGCTGTAAAAGTAAAAAAAGCTTTAGAAAATTATGGTGTTCATGGTAGCGTTTATTCGGTTCCCAGAATAAAGCCTATTGATTCTAAAGGTATATTAGATTTAGCAAAAAAAGCCCAATTAATTATCACGATGGAAGAACATAACATTATTGGCGGTTTAGGTGGTGCAGTAGCAGAGCTTTTAAGTAGTTTAAAAGAACACGCTCCGCTGTTGCGTTTTGGATTGTCAGATGTATTTACTGGTGAGGTAGGCAGTCAAACGTATTTACGTGAATACTATGGATTAAGTTCAGATAAAGTAATAGATAAAATAATTCATCATTTAAATGTAGAGGTATAAAGTATGAAGAAAATTGCAATTATTGGAGCTACTAGTTTTATTGGTAGAAATTTGATTGAGCCACTTGTCAAAGATGATTGGGATGTAGTAGCAGTTGTTCGTACTAATAGTGTTAAAAGAGGATATCTTGAGCGTTTTTCTAATATTAAGATTTTAGAATGCGATATGAGCGAATATGATAAATTAGGGAATTTATTAGGCCCTGTAGATTGTTCAATTTATTTAACTTGGGATGGAACACGAGGACAAGAACGTTCGAATTATGAATTACAATTAAAAAATTATACTCAAGGTATGCTTGCTATTCAGTCTATTATTGAAAATGGATGCAAAAAAATATTGACTGCTGGGTCACAAGCTGAATATGGTCCTTGGTTTCAAAGTCGTAATCTTTGTGAGTTTGATAAAGAAAATCCTAATACTGAATATGGAAAGTTTAAGTTAAAATTTTATAAAGATATAAAATCGCTATGTGATAATCATAAGGTAAAATTAATAGAACCCAGGTTTTTTAGTTTGTATGGACCTGATGATTATGAGGGGACTATGATTATTTCGATCTTGAAAAAAATGCTTCATAATGAGCCGTGTGATTTAACTGAGTGTAAACAAATTTGGGATTTTTTATATATCACAGATGCAATTAATGGATTGATGTTATTGATCAATAAAAATATAGAATCTGGTGTTTATAATTTTGGATTTGGAGAAGGATATCCCTTAAAGTATTATATAGAGAAAATGTATAGTATAACAAAAAGTAAAAGTATACTGAATTATGGAACTATACCGTATCCAATAACCGGAATGGTTAATGTTAATCCTTGCATAGATAAACTAAAAAGTGTTGGATGGACGCCTAAAATTAGTTTTACTGAAGGAATAAATAGAATAGTTAATGTATTAAAATAAAGTTTATTAGAATGGAGAGCAATAGATTATATGTACGAACATGAAATGAATAAGTCTCTTTATAGCAAAGATTTAAAACCTGCCTTTTCTTCATATAAGAAGGCTATAGTTTTTGAGTCTAGTGAATTATTTGTGCCTTATTTACATGTAGTTTTATTATCTTTGTTAGATCATGTTTGTCATGGCAATAAATATGATATTATTATTCTTACTCACGAGATAGATATTCATGATTGTGAAAATTTAATCCAATTAGTTAGCAAATTTGATAATGTTCGATTACGTTTTTTTGATCCCACTGGAATTGTTGAATCCTACATAAAAAAAAGTAGATATAAATATTTAGATATAAATTATTATAGAATGGCTTTGCCATGGATACTAAGTGAATATGAAATAGTTCTGAATTTAGGAGCAGATATAGTAATCAATAAAGATGTAAATCTTTTATTAGAATGTGAGGAAGTAAAAAATAGATATTTGGCCGGTGTAACAGATTTAGGTTATTTGGGAAGATTGAATTTAGATATTCCAATAAAAGAGCTAGATTTATCTGCTCCTGAAGGGTATGTTAATGCCGATGTTCTTGTTATTAATTTAAAAAAGATACGTCAAGATTTTTCAAAAGAAACTGTTATGAATATATGGCAAAAATATAGATTTCGATGTGCGGAGCAAGATGCATTTAATGTTTTATTTGATGGAAAAATTCATTACTTAAATTTACGATGGAATTTATTTCCAGAACGCATGTCATCTGTTGAACATATTATGTTAAATAAGCCTGAAAGAATAAAACAATGGAGAGAAGCTTTAAAAGAACCTTTTATAATTCATTATGCGGCATATCCTAAGCCTTGGGATTATCCTAATGTTGGCTTTGGTAATGTGTGGTGGCAATATGCTAGAAAATCTGTGTATTATGAGGAAATTGTTCGTAGAATGTGTTTAGCTTCTGTGAAAAGTGAATATTTTAGAAAGCAGATTTGGATAAGGCGCTGGGGAGATGTTTTTTTTCCAAGAGGGACAAAGCGACGAAAAGTTTTAAACTTAATTTTTCCTAAACAATCTAAACAACGCGAATTGGTAAAAAAAATATATTATACATTTTTTAGTAATCCTAATAAAGAATGGAATAAAAAATTTGGTAAATATTAATATTTATATGAAAGATGGGATAGAATGTTTTATAAAGATTTAGATGTTATAATTCCTACGTATAATAGAGCACCTTATTTAAAAATTGCTTTAGAGAGTCTTTGTGAATCTATCGCAACATGGAGAAAAATTATAATTTTAAATAATGCTTCAACAGATAATACTTTAGAAGTTATTGAGTATATTTGTAAAAAATATCCGGAAAGAAAGATTGAAGTAGTTACCAATAAATGTAATATTGGTAATCCTGCCAATTTTAAAAAAACACAGACTTTAGCAACTAACAAATATGTAGCTATTTTCCATGATGATGATGCCATTCATCCAGAATATATTGATAGAGCGATGCAATTATTTATTGAAAATGAAAAAAAGGTTGTAATGATATCTGGAGGTGCATCTGCTTTATATAATGTAAATCATGAAAATTGGAGTATTTGTCCAGATAGCTATTGGTATTATCCAGCCAATAAAAATATTTTTTTACAATTGTTAATTGGACGGCCAATTTTTTGCAATTGTATTTATAAAACTGATGTATATAAAAATGTGAAATATGAACCAGAGAAATTTGGAAAATTGCATGACATAATTTTTATGGCAAAGCTTTGTGAGCAAGGAGATTTTATATTTGTACATGGAGAATGTGTACGATGGAGACAACATGCTAAAAGTGATTCCAATACTTTAAAAACGGGGCCGTTTCCAAGTGAAATATTAAATATCTTAAAAGAATTAAAGAAAATATTTTGTTTAGAAAACAAAAAAAAACAATTGTTCTGCGTTAACAAATAAGGCTTATAATATATTGTTTATTACATTATTATATAATTTTTCATTGTTCTTGTATCAATGGTCAGATTTAAAAAGATTTTTAACTTGGGATGATTTTAAAAAAGCGATGTTAGATGAACAAATATTTACAGTTAAAAATTATTTATTCTTTGATAAAATAATTGATTTGATTTTAAATCCGTGGATTCGTAAAATGGCTGAGAATTATAGACGAAAATGTAGTAAATCATATTCTTATCGAGTTGGTGCATCGTAATTTTTTTAGAGTATGCTATAAATAATGTATAAAGTCTCATTAACTATAAAGTATAAGAGGTTGTCATGTACGATTATTTAATAATAGGAAGCGGTCTTTTCGGTAGCGTATTTGCCCATGAAATGAAAAAAGCGGGGAAGTCCTGCCTTGTTTTAGAAAAGCGAGATCATATCGGCGGCAATGTGTATTGTGAAGAAAAAGATGGGATTCGCATTCACAAGTATGGAGCTCATATTTTCCATACATCTAATAAAAAGGTTTGGGATTATGTGAATCAGTTTGTTGAATTTAATAACTATGTTAATTCTCCTGTTGCCAATTACAAAGGGGAACTATACAATTTGCCGTTTAACATGAATACCTTTTCCAAGATGTGGGGCGTTGCGACGCCGACTGAAGCGGCGGCAAAGATTGCCGAACAGCGCACGGCCATTCAGGGCGAGCCGAAGAACTTGGAAGAACAAGCCATTTCTTTGATCGGTACAGATATTTATACGAAGCTGATCAAAGGCTATACGGAGAAGCAATGGGGACGGAGTTGTACAGAATTGCCGGCATTTATCATTAAACGCTTGCCGATTCGCTATACCTTTGATAATAATTACTTCAACGACCGCTATCAGGGGATTCCTATCGGCGGCTATAATGTCCTTATTCATGCTTTGCTTGACGGCATTGAAGTGCGTACTGGCGTCGACTATAATGAACACAGGGACGAATATCGGAAACTGGCTAAGACTATTATATATACCGGGCCGATTGACGCATACTTTGATTATAAACTCGGCCAGCTGGAATATCGGGGCCTGCGCTTTGAAACGGAACGGCTGGAAGAAGAAAATCATCAGGGCGTAGCGGTCATGAATTATACGGACAGGGAAACGCCGTATACGCGCAGCATTGAGCATAAGCATTTTGAATTCGGCACACAGCCCGTAACGTATGTAACGAAAGAATATCCGGCAGACTGGCATCCCGGCGAAGAAGCGTACTATCCCGTAAATGACAGCAGAAATTCGGAATTGTATAATCAGTATGCGGCCTTGGCCGCTAAGGAAGAAAACGTTATCTTTGGAGGACGCTTGGCAGAGTACAAGTATTATGATATGGATGACGTTATTGCCAGCGCATTGCAGGCTGTAGCAACACAAAAGGAGTAAGATAATAGACTAAATGTGTAAAGCTGTTATTTCGACAGCTGATTATGGTTTATGTTTTTGGCCTATGATTTATACAGTCGTGTCGAGTATTTTTTTGTAAATGCTAGCATTAGAAATAATGATATTAGCTGATTGTGGAATAATTTTTTAACGAGGCTTTCACGTGCTTCGTGTATCTTTTATTGTTCCTTTTGGTTTCTGCAATGTATTGCAGCGATGTATAGATACTGGATGAGTTGCTATTGGGAAAGTTTCCTATCAATTTCCTGATTTTCATGCTGCTGCTGGTGCAAATGGGCAACCAAATGCTTACTAGTGAAGACTTTAGTGGGTTAGAGTATCTGTAATGCCGTGTATCATTGGCTGGCGGATTTTGTATGGTTTCCTTATCATGGCTTAGTCTTTAAAAGTTTTTTTGCTCTTTTTTTATGTAGAACACTTTGAAAATCGTGGCGATTAAGCCTTATTAAGATTAATGTGAACAAATACATCGTTGGTATAACAAATATATGGCGAATTTACAATACAAGTGCAACACCTATAAAAAATGACACATAGGTTTCTGATATAATAATGCTACCAAACAAAATCTATATCTCGGAGGAAACCTATGTGCCACTATCATCATCTTACTCTATCTGAACGAGAAAATCTACTCTTTTTTCGCGCGCAGTCCTATTCTATCTCTCGAATTGCGGCGGCCCTCGGCCGAGATAAATCCACGATCTCACGGGAACTACGCAGAAATACAGTGAACGGCAAGTATCTGCCCATCACCGCACAACAACAGTATGCCCGCCGCCGTAAGGCATGCAAGCCTCACAAGCGGTTAGAGAATGCCGAGCTATTCGCATTGGTTAAAAATCTCTTCCTGGTGCATCATTGGTCCCCAGAAGAAATTGCCGGACGCTTGCAGCTGGAACATCAGAAGGCACTCCTTAGCTATGCAACGATTTACCGCGCCATATATGCCGGTATGTTTGATGAAACGTCGTCCTCCCATGGGTCCCGCGGTGCGGTCCGCCGCTTGCGGCATCATGGAAAATCCCGGCATACCCGGCAATATCAGGAACGACGGGGTTCTATTCCCATCTCTCACGATATTTCGGAACGGCCAGCAGGAGCCGCTAACCGCTCCCGGCGAGGACATTGGGAATGTGATACCATAGCAGGAAAGACAGGAAAAGCCTGTCTGGTTACGTTGGTAGATAGAAAGAGCCGGTATCTGGTAGGAGGCAAAGCAGCCAAAAAGACAGCACAAGCCGTCAATACGGTATTGCTTCAGGTACTGCAAGGGCAACCTGTAAAAAGCCTTACGCCGGACAGAGGAAAAGAGTTCGCCCATCATGCCGCTGTCACGGAGGCCTTGAACGGCGTGCCGTTTTATTTCCCGCCGCCGCATCAGCCCTGGCAGCGGGGAAGCAACGAAAATACCAATGGCCTAGTCCGAGAGTATTTCCCGAAAGGGACGGACATCACACTCGTTCCAGAAGCCTATGTGCAAGCTGTTTTTGCAGAACTAAATCGCCGTCCCCGAAAATGTTTAGGATACAAAACGCCATACGAAGTACATTACTCTAAAAAGTTGCACTTAGCTTGACAATTCGCCATGAAAAAACTCTTGCAATATAGCTTATAGTTAGTTTGCAAGAGTTTTTATTTATTCTATTATTTATTCCTAATTAGCAATAAACGGAATACCATAAGCTTTCATGAACAGCTTATTGAACAGGTCTCGGGACGAGGTGGTGGCTGTGGTGATGGGGAACCATTCTGGTTTTTTCAGGGTCAGGAGCCAGGCTTCTTTTGTTTCGTAGTTCAGCTTATAGGTTGTACGGCCGATGTTTTTCGTCGTGCCGTCGGGCGAGACGAGGAAGGAGTTGACGGACAGGACGTAAATGGGCGGCGCATATTCGTCGATGGAGAGGGTGTCGACCAGGTCGACTTGATAGTAGCCTTGGTGCATGGCTGTCGGTGCATAGTGCGGGCTTTCGTCGTAATCGTTCCAGTCCATAGCGTGTGATGCGCAGGGAAATAAAATGGCTCCGCTGAGCAGGATGGCGGCAATGCTTTTTTGCAGGATCTTTGCCATAAGGGATACCTCCTAATAATAAGTATAATTTTTGATTATATTACTATTTATTATGCTGCTTTGTCAATAGAATAATTGCTGTGGGAACATCCTGTTCCAATCGATTTTTGCAAGTGCGAGCAGTACATATAAACTTTTTGGAACGAATATTGATTTCTATATATAGGCAGATATATAATGGTCGTAATCCAATAGAGGATAGAATATTACCGGAAAGGATGACTGACGATGAGACATCAAAGGGTATCTAATATAATTATGACGGCTGTGATGGGGCTATGTGCTGTCATGGGTGCGCAGGCTGCCGATATGAGAAATCCGAGTCAGGAGCCTAATGTCGTTTCCAGCTATGAATACCAGTCTGTTTCCTATGGAAATACGGCTGACGGCAAGACCTATCATCGCGTCGTGACGAAGCGCAACGGCGTGACGGAATCGGATGTGACGACGGTCGATGGAAACGGCGGCGTTCTGACGTGGGATACGGACGACAGGGGACGCCATGTGGAAGGCTATATGAACGGCATCCAGCTGAAAGACGGCAACGTGACGGCGAATACCATAGCGGCGAAGCATGTGCAGGCTTCCGGTGCGGATTTAGGAAATATATACGGCAGACGCGTGGAAGCACCGACAGGGACGATTGGCGGCGTTGCCTTTGCAGGGCAGGGCGTTGTGAAGGGAATACAGACGGATGAAACCGATCCGACGTCGGCGGTCAGTGTAGCGTACTTGCAGCAAAAGTTAGCCGAGGTGGAAGCGGAAAATCAAAAGCTGCGGGAAGAGCTTGAAGCCTTAAAAAAGTAAAGATATAACTTCACATAACCTAAGAGCATCCCTTTGTTTTAGTGCGTCAGCGCTGGAATCTAGGAGGATGCTCTTTTTTATCGCTCCAAGTTCTTGCTGTTGGCCGTTGTTTATGATATATTTATAAAATGTTTACAGTATATTTACGAATGACGGCGACGTCGCGCTGAACGGCCGGGAGGGAGAATGGTTGTGTTGAAAGAAGGGAATTCGATGCCGGAATTGGCTTTGAAAATCGGCATTGTCGTATATTTTTTACTGATTGTTCCCGTGGCGTTTGTCATGCCTAATTATTTGGCATGGGAAAACGGCTTGTTGGAAATGCTGCAAAATATGGTGTTATTTTTCAATGTAATCCTTTGTTTTTCTTTTTTTCGCAAAACAGCAGGACAGCAGTTTCATAAATTGTGGTTAGCTGTGTCTGGATATTTTTTGCTGTTGTTTGGGCGAGAAATCAGCTGGGGGCGAATCTTTTTTCAGACAGACATGGATGAGCATGGGCCAACGTTCATCTCTATGAGCTCTGTGCCGGGTCATCAGTATATTCATGGCGGTATCTCTATTTATACGGCGATTGTGCTGGTATCTTTAATTTGGCTTGTTCCTTGGAAGAGAATTTTTCGCGAAATTCCGGTGCCTAAATTGGGATTTGCTATCCTGATCGTGACAGCTGTATTAGCGGCCTGCGGCGATAAAGGGCTGTTGTTTCATTCGTATGTAGACAGCAATATAGAAGAATTGGCCGAGTTATTGTCGTATATCATGCAGGGCGGATTTGCCGCTTGGTATTACAAGCAATTTAAAATGTTGAAATAGCGTTAACGGGCAAGAAAATATTCAAAAAATGAACGCCGTACATCCGATGTGTGATGTACGGCGTTGTTGTCGTATATGAGATTAAAATGACGGCGGAGAAACGGCGAAGATGACGACGGCTGGTTCTTCGCCTACGTTTTGCCAGGTATGCTTCGTTTCGCTTTTGATGCGCACGCTGTCGCCGGCATAGAGGACGCAGGTTTCGAAATCCAGGGTCAGCTCGACGGTGCCGGACTGGACGAGAGCGACTTCTTCTCCCTTATGGGCCAGCGGTTCCTGGCAGCTCTTGGCCTTAGGCGGCAAGGTGAGCTGCATCATTTCGATGGTGCCGTTCATGTCCGGCGTCAGGACTTCGTAATGAATGCCCTGGTCGATGAGCTGGCGGCGGTTTTCCTTGCGGACGACGTCGCTTTGGATGTCGGGGCTGTCCAAAAAAAATCGGTATAGCGGTTCGTCTAAGGCGATGGACAAGAGGCGAATCGTATTCAGCGACGGAGACGCCTGCCCTCGCTCTATCTGGCTGAGCATAGACGACGTGATTTGCGACGCCTCAGCCAGTTCTTTTATTGTCAGGCCGCGGGCCAGGCGGTAGCTTTTTATTTTTTGACCTAATTGCAGTGATAAATCCATGACAGGCTCCTTTCTGTATTGATACTAGCAGACGAAGGCCTTCTTCGTCAACTATGCGGGCCGCCTCACGTCAGCTTATCCAGCTCTTCCATCATGGCCCGGCGCCGCTTGTACTGCTGCCGCCATTGGCCGACGAGGGCCTGTACGAAGGGCGGCCCGCCGGGAAGGCGTTTCATCTTGCGCAGAATCCGTACGATTTTGACGTAGCTCGGACGGCCAAGGCCTTGAACGGCAATCTCTGTGACGATGTGTTCGTAAAGCTGAAGGAGCTCGTCGGGAAAATTCTCTTTGAGGATGGATTCGTATTGCTGTACTTCCGACAGGCGGCAATGCTTTTGGACGTGGCAAAGGAGGCGGTCGTAGAGCTTTTCTTCGGCGTATAGTTGTCCGGCGTAGGGATTGGTTCCCCAGCTGGTCAGGATTTTTTCCCGTTGCTCCCGCCATTCCTCCGGCTTATACTGACTTTTTAATTCCCTGTACAAATCGATATTGGCGACGTGGATGGTCAGGGCTAAATCCCACAGCATTTGGAGGTAACGTTCCTGATTTTCTGTCTTTTTGTATAACTCCTTGAGTTTTTCGCAGCATTCGCGGGCGATGTACGACGGCGTGCTGTCGGCGGCGTAGGCTTGTTCCAAGACGGCAATCGCATTGGCGTCGTCTTGCTGCCATTCGTAAAATTCGCTCAGCAGCAGGCAGACGCTGCCGTACTGTTTGTATTGGGCAATATAGGCTGCTTGTTCCTCGGCAGGACAGCCTTTTTGCTCCATCAGAAGGACATGGGTTTTTATTTTTTGCGGCAAGATGACGTTTTCAAAATCTGTCTGCCGAGCAGCTTTTTGTACTTCCTTATCGGTCAAGGCCAGCTTTTTGTCTAAAAAGTCCGGGCCGGGGAACTGCTGCAGGATAAACTGCATGGCACAGTCCTGGGCCAGCTCATACCATAGGCCGTCCTTATGGGTGTAATCGAGCTGCCGGGCTGCCCAGTCGAAGATGCGGAGCTGGTTTTCTGCCGTGCAGTAGGGAAGCAGCTTGCCGACGATTTGATAGCAGAAATCGAACAAGCACCACAGCCCGCCGTCGGAGTCGTCCATATCCGTGGATTGCAGCTGCGACAGGGTGTAATCTACCGTTTTGAAAATACCGTCTGCCGTAGCGGCGGATATACGCTGGTCCAGGGACGATAAAAAAGAGTACAGCTCTCCTGTAAAATAACTGGCCTGTTCATAATCTATATAGTCATCCCAGCCGGCGTCGGCGAAAATGCGATCGATTTCCCGTCTCCATTCTTTCAGCAGGCCCTTGGTCATGACGTTTTGCGTGAGCATGCGGAACCGGTTCTGCAGGGCCGGATCTTTTTCTAAGATGGAGTATAAAAAGGCGCGGACCGTCAGGTCGTCGGCGTTGTGTATGAGTTCAGCGAGGATGGTTTCCTGGTCCGGCTTGCAGGTCATTCCGGGGAAATCAGGCAGAACGTCGGCTTTCCAGTCGTCTAAGACATCATCTTCGTCCTCTCCGCTTTCCCATTCCGATTCATCGGGCTTTGCTGACAATATGAGGTCCTCCGTTTCCTGACAGGCGAACAGGACGGCGGCCATGTGCTTGCAGTGATTGTCGTCAGCCGCATAAGGGCAGGTGCAGGACATCGCCTGAATGATCCCGTCTTTTATGCCGATTTCAACGTCATAGTCTTCCGTTCCCAATACGACAGCTGTTATTTGCGTGTCTGTAATTTTGAGATCCTCGACGGCGGCATCGCGGTAATACTCTGCTCCGCGATGCAGTATATGCGGTTTAAATAAGAGTTCCCAGTCCATTGTATGCCCTCCTCCTTCGCATAGTTGTACATAATAGTCTTATTTGAAGATATATCAAAACGTTGCCGTCAGGCGAGAGGGCAACGTTTTGCAGAATCTTATCGTTCATCACCTTTTAAGATGGTGATTTTTTGTTTAAAATGAATGGCTTCGTCAAATTCCTTGAGCATTTCCGGGCTTGGTTCCTTGTCCATCTTGCTGACGACGTAGATGGCGATGAGGGAGAAAATGAATCCCGGTACGATTTCGTACAGTCCCAGCCAGCCGAATTGCTTCCAAATGAGGACGGTCAGGCCGCCGACGATGATGCCGGCCAGAGCGCCGTTTTTCGTCATGCGCCGCCAGTACAGGGACAGGAGAATCGTCGGGCCGAAGGCTGCGCCGAAGCCTGCCCAGGCATAGGCGACCATGGTAAGGATATAGCTGTTTGGATTCAGGGCCAGGATGATGGCCAGGGCCGAGACGACGAGAACGGTGATGCGGCTGACGAGGATCAATTCCTTGTCGCTGGCGTTCTTACGGATAAAGGTATGGTAGAAGTCTTTGGAAATGGCCGACGCCGTGACGAGAAGCTGAGACGACGCCGTACTCATGATAGCCGCCAGTACGGCCGATAAAATCAAGCCGGTGACGAAGGGCGAGAAGAGCATCTGGCTCATGACCAGGAAAACCTTTTCCGTATCGGCGCCGGTCAGCGGGTCGATCAGCACGACCTTGCCGACGAGGCCGACGAGAACGGCCGCGGCCAGGGAAATGACGACCCAGGTCATAGCGATGTGTTTCGATTTCTTCAATTCATCGGGATTGCCGATAGCCATGAAGCGGACGAGGATGTGAGGCTGGCCGAAGTATCCTACGCCCCAGGCCAGGGAAGAAATGATGCCGATAATGCCGGCCGTGCTCGAGTCGGGCACCATATCCAGCAGCTGCGGCGCATCGGCAGCGATGCGGGTCATCGTTTCGACGGGGCCGCCGACGACGATCATGCCGACGAGAGGCACGAGGACGATAGCCAGGAACATCATGCAGCCTTGGATGAAGTCGGTCCAGCAGACGGCCATGAAGCCGCCCAGGAAGGTGTACACGACGACGACGCCGGCGCTGAGGAGCAGCGCTGAGAAGTAATCCATGCCGAAGACCGTTTCAAACAGCTTCCCGCCGGATACGAAGCCCGACGACGTATAAATCAGGAAGAAGATGAGGATAAATACGGCCGAAATGATGCGGATCAGGTTCTGGTCGTCGTGGAAGCGGTTTTTTAAGTAGTCCGGCATGGTCAGGCTGTTGTTGGCGATTTCCGTATAATTGCGCAGGCGCTGCGAAATATAATGCCAGTTTAAATAGGTGCCGATGGCGATGCCGATGGCGATCCACGACGCGGATACGCCCGTAGAGTAGGCCAGGCCCGGCACGCCCATGAGCATCCAGCCGCTCATGTCGGACGCTTCGGCGCTCATGGACGTAATCCACGGACCGAGGCTGCGGCCGCCGAGGATGTAGTCGCTCAGGTGCCGCTGGGAGCGTGAATAATATACGCCAATGAGCAGCATTGCCAGCAGGTAAATAGCAAATGCCGTAATTACGGACACATTAGATTCTAGCATGAAATAATTCCTCCCCCTGCTCAAACAGGCCGAACGGACGCATCGGCAGACCTGCTCGAGCGATTGTCTTGTAATAGCATTCTGTATATAAATAAAATAATGGTTTCATTGTACTGTACTTTTGCCCGGCAGGCAAGGGTTTTATCGTGATAAAGTGGAAAAAATTATTAAATGTATTTATAATAATAGAATCTAAATACATTTTTGATGAATTTTCCCATGCGGCGCGCCGCTGCCCGGCGAAACGCATGCCAATCACTGCATACAGAAGAATGGGAGACAGTTATGAATATACTGACGTTAGACAAGGTAAAAAAATCATACGGCCTGCGGGTTCTCTTCGACGACGTGACCTTCGCCGTCGACGGCGGGCAGAAATTGGGCCTCATCGGCTTAAACGGCGCCGGCAAGACGACGCTGCTGAAAATTATCGCCGGTCTGGCTGAAGCCGACAGCGGGGAAATCTGGAAAAATCAGAAGGCCCGCATTCATTTCCTGCCGCAGGAACCGCAGTTTTTGCCGGGCCGCACCGTACTGGAAAGCGTGCTGGACGGCGACCTGCCGGTCATGCAGCTCCTGCGCCGCTATGAAGAAGCGGTCCAGCGCGGCGACGACGAGGGAGTCGTCAAGCTGACGGAAGAAATGGATGCGAGCCATGCCTGGGAGCTGGAGCAGCACGCCAAGGTCATTTTGCAGAAACTGGGCATTGACGACCTGACGCAGCGCGTCGACGAGTTATCCGGCGGCCAGCGCAAGCGGCTGGGGCTGGCCCGAGCCCTGATCATGCCCTGCGATCTTCTCATCATGGACGAACCGACGAACCATTTAGACGACAAGACGATCCTGTGGCTGGAAGCGTATCTTCGGGACAGTAAAGCGGCCCTCATCGTCAGCACTCATGACCGGTATTTTCTCGATACGGTCGTCGACTCCATGATTGAACTCGACAGGGGCCATGTGTATACGTATGAAGGAAACTATGCGGCTTATTTGGAGCTGCGGCAGGCCCGGCTGGAACAGGAAGAAGCGTCGGCAGAAAAGCGGCGCAACCTCATACGGCGCGAGACGGCCTGGATTCGCCGGGGCGCTCAGGCTCGCTCGACGAAGCAGAAGGCCCGCCGCGACCGGTACGAGCAGCTCTGCGCCATTGAAGACGGCAAGCCTGTGGAAAACGTGGAAATCTTCGATACGTCCGTACGGCTCGGCAAGACCATATTGGATATTGACGACGTGGCCTTTGCCTATCCGGGGCAGGAGGCGTTGTTCAGCGGCGTGACGTATCACGTCGTCAAGCACGACCGCATCGGCATCATCGGCGAAAACGGCGTAGGGAAGTCAACGATGCTGAAAGTGCTGTCCGGTGAGCTGCAGCCTACGGCGGGAACACTGACTATCGGCCAGACCGTCCGCTTCGGTTTCTTTACGCAGCAGCTGCCGGAGTTCGACGAGTCCATGCGGGTCATCGACTACATCCAGGAGCGCGGCCATTTCGTGACCAACCAGTTTGGCCAGCGCATATCGGCGACGCGCCTGCTGGAGCAATTTCTCTTTTCCGACGAGATGCAGTATACCTATATTTATAAACTAAGCGGCGGCGAGCGGCGGCGGCTCTATTTGCTCAGGCTGCTCATGGAGCAGCCTAACGTCCTTTTGCTGGACGAACCGACCAATGATTTGGATATACCGACGCTTACTGTATTGGAACGGTATCTCGATACATATCAGGGCGTTGTTCTCGTCGTATCCCACGACCGCTATTTCCTGGATCGCGTAGCCGATAAGCTGTTCATCATCGAAAACGGGACGTGGAAAAGATATTACGGCGATTACAGCGACTATCTGGCCGAAACCCTTGCCGTCCGCAGCGAGAAAGACGACGTGAAAAAATCGCCGGCTGCGGCGCAGTCAAAGGGTGAAGCGGCTCCGGTTGCCCGCAAAGTTGGTCTGACGGCCCGGCAGGAGGAAGAACTCCGGCGTATTTTGGAGGAACTGCCGCAGTATGAAGGATTACTAAAAGGCATCAACGCGGCCATCGCGGCGGCCGGAAGCGATTACGAACAGGTAGAATCGCTCTTAAAAGAGCAGCAGGAGACGCAGCGGAAGGTCGACGAGCTGACAGAACGATGGTGCGAGATGGAAGACTTGAAAGCGGAGTAAAAATATAAACATATGGACGGGTATGACATGGTATTTTTCGTATCTATGATAGTTTGAGCATTCATTCTTAACTATGCAAAATCAGCATAAAAATCATGTAAAAATCAGTAAATAAAATACGGTAAAGTAATGGAAATCAATTCTCTGTTTATGTTATTCTATAGGTAACGAAAAAAGTTTGTGATAAATGATTACATAGTTTGCATGTAAATATTTTTTACAAAAAGGAGAAAAAGATGTCTGTATTCCGTTCCAGATTCAAAGAACTTCAGCGGCGCGTTCCCATAGATGAACACAACTGTGCCGTTCAATTTGACGAAACTAAGTGCAAAAATTGCACATTGTGCCGCCGAGCCTGCTCCAACACGCAGAGCATCATGGACTATTACAGTTTGGCAAGTACGGGCGATATGCCGATTTGCGTCCATTGCGGTCAATGCGCTTCAGCTTGCCCCTTTGACGCTATTACGGAAGTAAACGACGTAGAAAAAGTAAAAGCAGCAATTCAGGATCCGGATAAAATCGTTATTTTCCAAACGGCTCCGGCCGTCCGCGTCGGCCTTGGCGAATCCTTCGGCATGGAGCCGGGGACTTTCGTTGAAGGCAAGATGGTCGCAGCCCTGCGGGCTCTTGGCGGCGATTACGTATTCGATACGGACTTCGGCGCCGATCTGACGATTATGGAAGAAGCGACGGAGCTGCTCCACCGCCTCCAGTCCGAAGAAATCCCTATCCCGCAGTTTACGAGCTGCTGCCCGGCCTGGGTAGAATTTGCTGAAATTTTCTATCCCGATCTCCTTCCGCATTTATCCTCGACGAAGAGCCCGATCAGCATTTTGAGCCCGGTCATCAAAACCTTCTTTGCGCAAAAGAAAGATATCGACCCGAGCAAGATCGTCAACGTCTGCGTTACGCCCTGTACGGCGAAAAAAGCGGAAATTCTTCGTCCTGAATTCAACAGCTCGTCTATTTTCTGGGATGTTCCGGAAATGCGCGACACCGATATCTGTATTACGACGCGTGAATTGGCGAACTGGATTAAAGAAGAAAATATCGACTTTGCTGCCTTGGAAGACAGCAAGTTCGATACCGCCTTCGGCGAATCGTCTGGCGGCGGCAAGATTTTCGGCAACTCCGGCGGCGTTATGGAAGCGGCTATCCGCACGGCGTACCACCTGTTTACAGGCCGTCCGGCTCCGAAGGATTTCATTCCCTTTGAAGAAGTCCGCGGCCAGGAAGGCGTCAAAAAAGCCAGCGTCGCCTTCGGCCATTTCGTACTTCACGTCGCCTCTATCAGCGGCTTGGCCAACGCTCGCGCCTTTATCGACGACCTCATCAAAAACAACGATTTCGAAAACTATTCCTTTATCGAAGTCATGGCCTGCCCCGGCGGCTGTATCGGCGGCGGCGGCCAGCCTAAGGTCAAACTGCCTCAGGTGAAAAAGGTCAACGAAGCCCGCATTGCCTCGCTGTACAAATCGGACGAAGAAACGGATATCAAAGCCAGCTGGCAGAATCCGGAAATCGAAGAATTGTACAAGCTCTTCCTTGATGAACCGCTGTCGGAAATGGCCGAATGGGCCCTTCATACCTACTTCAGCGACAAGTCCGATCAGCTGGGCAAGATGAAGAACTTGACGCCGGAAACGAACCCCATGTCTACGCGATTCAAACCGACGGTACATCAGCCGTTGTAATAGACCCATCATAGTTGAATAGAGACGTAAGACCAGCCTGACGTGTGCGGGCTGGTCTTTTTTTGCATGCGAACAATATAAATGATAAAATGAATCAATGTCTATTGACTTATGAGAATTATTCTTGTATAATTTGGTTGTCACCAAGGTAATGAAAATGCATACATGCCTTGCATATTGCCGGAGTCTATCGTTTTCACAAGAGTAAAAGAGAGGAAACTAGGCGCACTCGTCACTGAAATTGCTGAGAACGATACCCATCTGACAAATGTAAAAAAAAGAAAACATATTTCATTTGGAAGGGGTAATTCATCATGAAATCAAAAGTATTCGCATCCTTAGCGGCCGTTATGGCAGTCAGCGCGACTTGCGCCTTTGCGGCCAATCCCTTTGTTGACGTACCGACAGATAGCTGGGCCTACAAATCGGTCGTAGAATTAGCTGACGCCGGCGTCATTCAGGGCGTCGACGGCCAGTACTTCCAGGGCCAGCGCAGCATTACCCGCTATGAAGCGGCGGAAATGGTAGCTAAAGCGATGGCTCATATGGATAAGGCGTCGGTGGAACAGCGGGCCCTTATCAACAAGCTTGCCGATGAATATGCCGACGAGCTGAACAACCTCGGCGTCCGCGTGTCGAATCTAGAAAACCGCGTCGGCAATATTAAATTCAGCGGCGACGCCCGCGTTCGCTTCCAGCACAGCAGTGATGCCGGCTTGAAAAATGATGATGCCTGGGATTACCGTATTCGCCTCCGCGGCGTAGCCCAGGTCAATGACCGTACGACGGCGACAGTGGGCATCAGTACAGGTGACGTAAGCTTTGGCGGCAACGGCGCGGCCAGTGAAAATGCCGACGTATTTGCCGATGACATCAAAATCGATTACAATTTCGGCAGCCCGAACTGGAATTTGAGCTTGGGTCGCACGGATACGTACGTCCTCGGCGGCGAGAACGCCTATGGCTACCAATACGGCGACGTATTTGACCGGGCCGAATTGAAATACCAGAACGATTCCTTTGCCGTAACGGCTGGCTACGGTAAATTTAAGGAAGGCGACATCGCCGGCGACAGCGAACTGACATTGGACGGTGTAAAGACCGGCTACGGTGAAATCGAAGGATTCTTCGGCAACGGCTCGGCTGTCGGCGTATACTACAATGATTTCTCTACTGCCGGAGGAAGCGACCGGACAGCTGCCGATTATTATGACGTCGACGATCTGTGGGGCGCTTATGCCAGCGTAAATGTCGGTTCGAAATGGAATCTTTTAGCAAACTACGAAAGCATCAGCCGTGATAAATCAGATGACAGTGTCAGCGATCCGAAGGTCTGGATTGGAAAGGTTACCTATGGATCGGTCAGCGAAGAACAGAAAGGCTCTTGGGATGCCTGGTTAGAATATATCGACGCGGAAAAAGGAGCACTTATTGGCGGGGCGACGAACTCCTGGCGCGACGACAGTGTTCTCAACGGCGTTACCTCGTGGGGCGTCGGATTTGATTATGCCGTAGGCAAAAACGTAGTGTTGACAGTAGGACAAACCTTTGGTACTGAAGGCAAAAACGGCTTGAAAGACCCTGACGAATTTACCGATATAGAGTTAAATTTCTTCTTCTAAGAGACAAAAAGAGCCATTGTCTTTTACGTAAAATGTAGGAAAAGAAACAGAAAAATCTCTGTAATAAGCGTGTAAAAACGGCTGAAAATCGCATGGTGATGCGGTTTTCAGCCGTTTTGACGTACTGGCGGACTTTCGGTATACTAAGTTACGAAAAGAGCGGTGCCGGGAATGAATCCTGGGCAGGCGTCTCTTTGTAAAAGAGCGGAATAGAAAGACAAGAAAAGGCAGTAAAAGAGAGGAAACCAGGATGACTCGCCAATGAACCCTTTTCTTTTTTCCTAAAGACGCTCGCATGTAACGAGATAGGAAGAGTACTTAACTTTAAGAAAAGAGGTTTTCCAAATGAAATCCAAAGTATTAGCATCTGTAGCAGCACTGATGGCTGTAGGCGCGACCTGCGCCTTTGCGGCCAATCCCTTCGTCGACGTACCGACAGACAGCTGGGCTTACAAATCTGTTGTAGAATTGGCCGATGCCGGCATTATTCAGGGCGTCGACGGTCAATATTTCCAGGGCGAACGCAACATTACCCGTTATGAAGCTGCTGAAATGGTAGCGAAAGCCATGGCTCACATGGACCGGGCAACGGTGGAACAGCGGGCTCTCATCAACAAATTGGCTGACGAATACGCCGACGAATTGAACAACCTCGGCGTCCGCGTATCGAACCTCGAAAACAAAGTCGGCAACATCAAATTTACTGGCGACGCTCGTCTCCGTTATCGCTATCAGGATGGCAATAAAGATAACGACAGTTCTTGGGATTATCGTATCCGCCTTCGCGGCAAAGCGCAGATCAATGACCGCATGACGGCTACATTGGGCATCAGCACTGATAACCAGAGCTTTGCTGACAATGGTAAAGCTAGCGAGGAAAGTGATATTTTTGCCGACGATATCAAAGTCGATTACAATACCAAGTCCTTTGGCCTCAGCCTCGGCCGTACGGATAAGTATAAAATCGGTGGCCCCCGCGGCTACGGTTATGCATACGGCGATGTATTTGACCGCGTAGAAGCGCAGTTCCGCGGCGATAAATTCGCTGTAACGGCTGGCTATGGTAAATTTAAAGAAGGCAATACGGCTGGCAAAGTAGACGGCGGATGGCGTAATGGCAAGGAGGTTGACATTAACGGCGTAAAAACTGGCTATGCGGAAATCGAAGGCTTCTTTGGCAATGGTTCGGCTGCCGGCGTATACTATAATGACTTCAATGCAACCGGCGACGGTGTAGTCGGCGACTTTAACGCCGATGACCTCTGGGGCGCTTATGCTAGCGTAAACTTCGGCTCCAAATGGAACCTCCTGGCTCAGTATGAAAACACCAGCCTCGAAACCGCTTCGAAGGTTACGAACGATGACAGTGCTAACATGTTTATCGGTCGCTTGATGTATGGCAAGACTAGCATGTCGACGCCGAAATCCTGGGACATCTGGGTTGAATACCTTGACGCCGAAGACGGCGCTGATATCGGCGGTTCGACGGACTCTTGGAGATTTGGACAGATGGATAACATCACCTCCTGGGGCGCCGGTATTGATTATGTCTTCGCTAAAAATGCGAAGTTCAGCGTTATGCAGTCCTTTGCTTCGGATATCAAAGACGGCAACGATTCCGATCCGGAAGAACAGACCCGCGCAGAATTTACCTTTGCATTCTAATTCCATTGCAGCTATATACACGGAGACCGCTCAACTACGGGCGGTCTTCTTTTGCATGAAAACTCAGTTAAATAGCTCGAAAATATCTATATTTAGCCTTGCCTTTTCTGAATTTCCTGTTATACTAAAGACAGGCAAAAGGGAGAACGCAATTTGCCATGACGCACAAACCCCTCCATAGCTGGTATCTATGGAGGGGTTTTAACGTTTATTCTATGCCGAACGCTGACGGCCAGTCTGGCTGCTTATCCTTTTCTATCCAGACATTTGCAAATGTAATAAGATATCACATTTGCCGCGATAGAAAGTAACAGGGAGACCGCAATCTCAAACATGGCGCACCTCCTTCCTGTTGCAGAAATTTCAGGAAGTACAAGCAACGCGTTTAGTATAGCATAGATGGATTCGCATTGTCTGTAGGTGAAACTCGCGGCATTTCATTTTTAACTAAATTTTAATCTTAATTAAATTGCTAGTAATGTATGGCAAGAGAAATGTGATTATTTGAAATATGTTTTTGAAGAATAAGGATTTATGCTTTTCGACTAATAATTCGACTAATAAAATGATAAATTGCTGGAGATATTATATCGGAGAGACTATTGAAGTATAGATTACTGAATGAATCAGTGTTTTTACCGCTATGAGACGCAGCCTGAAAAATGTTATGTGAAAAGTGCAGTATCATGCCGTTGTCTGGTGTGGAATGAATAAAAGTTTACAGAATTTTGACAAAAAGTAAATTTTGCGTTACAATATAGGCAAAGCTGAGGTACGCTTTAGGCGTAGGTGCAGCTAAATAGAGCGCATATCTGTTGAGTTTTAAGGTAGTAAAAGAGAGGAAACTAGGACAACTCGCCAATGACCCCTTAAAACGAACGATATATGGCTCGACTGTAACACATCATGTATCGTTTTATATTTTAGAAAAGAGGTCATTTAACAATGAAAGCAAAAGTTTTAGCAGCATTGGCAGCAACAATGGCAGTAAGCGCAACGTGTGCATTCGCAGCTAACCCGTTTGTCGACGTACCGACGGATAGCTGGGCATACAAATCCGTAGTAGAATTGGCTGACGCCGGTATCATTCAGGGCGTTGATGGCGAATACTTCCAGGGCCAGCGCAACATTACCCGTTATGAAGCCGCTGAAATGGTAGCCAAAGCTATGGCACACATGGACAAAGCATCTGTTGAACAGCGCGCTTTGATCAACAAATTGGCCGATGAATATGCTGACGAACTGAACAACCTCGGCGTTCGCGTATCGAACCTCGAAAACAAAGTCGGCAACATCAAATTCACTGGCGACGCTCGTCTCCGTTATCGGTATATGCATGGCAGTGAAGGCAAAGAAAATGATAATTCTTGGGATTATCGTATTCGCCTTCGCGGGCAGGCTCAGGTCAACGACCGTACGACTGTAACGGTAGGTTTGACGACTGATAACCAGAATTTTGGTTCTAATGGGACAACAACTGATACTAACGAAGACGGTGATGTATTTGCAGACATCATTAATGTAGATTACAACTTCGGCAGCCCGAACTGGAAGCTCAGCCTCGGTCGTGAAGCCGGATGGATGCTCGGTGGTCCTCGTTCTTATGGCTATCAGTACGGTGATGTATTTGACCGTGCTCAGTTACAATATAGCAATGATAAGTTTGCTGTAACAGCTGGTTATGGTAAATTTAAAGAAGCTGACGCCTTCTTTGCTGGCGATGCTGATTTAGATGGTGTTAAAACTGGCTATGGCATGATTGAAGGTTTCTTTGGCAATGGTTCGGCTGTAGGGGTATATTATAATGATTTTACTCGTGCAGGTGGCGAAGGTCGTTTAAATGGAGATGCAACTGAGTATCTCGATGCTGACGATCTCTGGGGTGCATATGCTAGTGTAAACATTGGCTCTAAATGGAATATTCTTGCTAACTATGAAAAAGTTAGTAAAGATGGAGTTAGCATGAATACTGACAAAGATGTAAATGATCCGGAAGTTTGGATTGGAAAAGTAACTTATGGTAAAGCTATTATGGCTCAACCGAAATCTTGGGATATCTGGGTTGAATACCTTGATGCGGAAGACGGTGCATTCCTCGGCGGTTCCACGAACTCCTGGAGATTTGGCCAGATGGATAACATTACCTCTTGGGGCGCAGGTGTCGATTATGTATTTGCTAAAAATGCAATGTTCAGTGTAATGCAGTCCTTTGCAACAGATACAAAACGTTCTCAGGATGACTCTTATGCTGATAAAGAACAGACTCGTGCTCAGTTCGTATTCGCATTCTAATTTCATCTTTTAGAAAACAATCAAAGGCCGTCCGGCAACGGGCGGTCTTTTTGCTAATGTGCTATTAATATGTTTTCTGGAATTTAGTATAATGACAAGCAGAAAGATAAGTAATGCTGGTGAATCTCTACCGTAAGTGAGAACATAATTTGAAAAGGGACAGGCCGATGGTCTGCCTCTTTTTTTATAGAAAGGATATCTATGCGGTTTTATCATGTGCATAACCTATTTACAGCAATATGAGCCTAAAGTTACCAATATAGGATATGCCGGTCATACTAAATTTGTCTGCGGCATTGTCTTGAAGATTCACGATGCCAATTATTTTGCGCCTATATCTTCGAATACTAAAAAGTTCAGAACCTCCTTTGCTATCAAAAATAATATGGGTACTATCCTTTCGACTGTACGATTGTCATTTATGTTCCCGGCCATAGTGTTTTGTCGGAATTGAATTTTGAACAGATCAGAAAAACGGATGAAACATATTGGAGATTGCTGGAAATCAAGCGCAGATATTGCAGAAAGCATGCGGAGCAAATTCATGAGTTAGCATATAAAAAGTGTATAAAATTGGCTGCAACAGCAATCATGTAGTGTATCTATTGTGATTTTACGCTGTTAGAAAAGATATGTAGAAATTATACTTGTAGTATGCATGAAAAGAGGAGTGCAGAGACTTAATATCCATACGATTTCTTTTATATTCTTAAGACGGATCTGTGGATATGCTGTAAAGGAATATGTAAAAAAAGTTAAAAATAGTACAAGCGTATCTTGCTTATGAATAATTTTCCCGGCCTGTATAGTTAAAAAATTACTTTTTGGTTTACTGTTTTTTGACAAAGTAAAGATTTTCTGGGGCGAATTGTCAAGCTAAGTGCAACTTTTTAGAGTAATGTACTTCGTATGGCGTTTTGTATCCTAAACATTTTCGGGGACGGCGATTTAGTTCTGCAAAAACAGCTTGCACATAGGCTTCTGGAACGAGTGTGATGTCCGTCCCTTTCGGGAAATACTCTCGGACTAGGCCATTGGTATTTTCGTTGCTTCCCCGCTGCCAGGGCTGATGCGGCGGCGGGAAATAAAACGGCACGCCGTTCAAGGCCTCCGTGACAGCGGCATGATGGGCGAACTCTTTTCCTCTGTCCGGCGTAAGGCTTTTTACAGGTTGCCCTTGCAGTACCTGAAGCAATACCGTATTGACGGCTTGTGCTGTCTTTTTGGCTGCTTTGCCTCCTACCAGATACCGGCTCTTTCTATCTACCAACGTAACCAGACAGGCTTTTCCTGTCTTTCCTGCTATGGTATCACATTCCCAATGTCCTCGCCGGGAGCGGTTAGCGGCTCCTGCTGGCCGTTCCGAAATATCGTGAGAGATGGGAATAGAACCCCGTCGTTCCTGATATTGCCGGGTATGCCGGGATTTTCCATGATGCCGCAAGCGGCGGACCGCACCGCGGGACCCATGGGAGGACGACGTTTCATCAAACATACCGGCATATATGGCGCGGTAAATCGTTGCATAGCTAAGGAGTGCCTTCTGATGTTCCAGCTGCAAGCGTCCGGCAATTTCTTCTGGGGACCAATGATGCACCAGGAAGAGATTTTTAACCAATGCGAATAGCTCGGCATTCTCTAACCGCTTGTGAGGCTTGCATGCCTTACGGCGGCGGGCATACTGTTGTTGTGCGGTGATGGGCAGATACTTGCCGTTCACTGTATTTCTGCGTAGTTCCCGTGAGATCGTGGATTTATCTCGGCCGAGGGCCGCCGCAATTCGAGAGATAGAATAGGACTGCGCGCGAAAAAAGAGTAGATTTTCTCGTTCAGATAGAGTAAGATGATGATAGTGGCACATAGGTTTCCTCCGAGATATAGATTTTGTTTGGTAGCATTATTATATCAGAAACCTATGTGTCATTTTTTATAGGTGTTGCACTTGTATTGTAAATTCGCCGGTAAAATGATACACATAGTTGCGGTACGATATATTGTAGGCGTGACTCGTATAGAGTGAAACATGGTACAATGTGAGGCAGTAAGAGAGAGGAAACTAGGACAACTCGCCAATGACCCCTTGCAGCGTATATGGGACGCTCGCACGTAACGATGTAAGGCTTATTTTACATTATTTTATCGAAAAGAGGTCATTTCACAATGAAAGCAAAAGTATTAGCAGCATTGGCAGCAACGATGGCAGTAAGCGCAACGTGTGCATTCGCAGCTAATCCGTTTGTCGATGTACCGACGGATAGCTGGGCATACAAGTCCGTAGTAGAATTGGCTGACGCAGGCGTTATCCAAGGCGTAGACGGCGAATACTTCCAGGGTCAGCGCAACATTACTCGTTATGAAGCCGCTGAAATGGTAGCAAAAGCTATGGCACACATGGATAAAGCTTCCGTTGAGCAGCGCGCTTTGATTAACAAATTGGCTGACGAATATGCTGATGAATTGAACAACCTCGGCGTTCGCGTATCGAATCTCGAAAACAAAGTCGGCAACATTAAATTTACCGGCGATGCTCGTCTCCGTTATCGTTATCGTCATGGTGACTCTACTAAGGAAAATGATAACTCTTGGGATTATCGTATCCGTCTCCGTGGCCAAGCGCAGGTCAATGACCGTGTTACGGCTACAGTAGGTTTGTCTACAGATAATCAGAATTTTGGTCATAATGGCACAACGACTGACACTAATAAAGATGGTGATGTATACGCTGATATCATTAAAGTTGACTACAATTTCGGCAGCCCGAATTGGAATCTTAGTCTCGGTCGTGACGCTGCATATTTCCTTGGCGGTGCTCGTTCTTATGCTTATCAATATGGCGATACCTTCGATCGTGCTGAATTGAAGTATAACAATGGTAAAGTTGCTGTAACGGCTGGTTATGGTAAATTTAAAGAAAATGCAGGTAATGACTTTGCAGAAGGCACAACTGCCGGTATGAAGGTTGCTGGTTATGAGGACATGGATGGATTGAAGACCGGCTATGGCGAGATCGAAGCTTTCTTTGGTAATGATTCGGCTGCAGGCGTATACTACAACCAGTTCAGCCGTGCGGGTGGTGCTAATGATACGGTAGTTGATGCTGATGCTGATAATTTGTGGGGTGCTTATGCAAGCATCAACCTTGGTTCTAAGTGGAATATCTTGGCTAACTACGAAAGTGTTGATAGAGATTTCAGCTCTACGACTGGCAATGCAGTAAGTGATCCGCAAGTATGGATTGGCAAGGTTACGTATGGCAAAGCTGTTATGGCTCAGCCGAAATCTTGGGACATCTGGGTTGAATACATCGATGCTGAAGACGGTGCATTCCTCGGTGGTTCGACAGGCTCTTGGAGAAACTTCGGTCTGATGGATAATATGACGTCTTGGGGCGTAGGTATCGACTACGTATTCGCTAAAAATGCTAAATTCAGCGTTATGCAGTCCTTTGCTACTGACGTTAAAGACCATGCAAGTGATGGTGTTTCTGGTCAGAATGATGAAGAAATCACTCGCGCAGAATTCAACTTCGCATTCTAATCGAATCCTTAGGTTATATACAAAAGACTACTCAGTAATGGGTAGTCTTTTTGTTATACCTGCTGTCGTTGAATTTTGCCGCCAATATTGATACTATATACGTAACAGGACAATATCAATCAGCGTAATGGTAAGCGTAACAATATCGGTAACATATTCATGATGGAGGAGAGCCATGGGAATCTATTTAAATCCAGGCAGCGATAAATTCCAAGAAGCGCTGCGTTCTGCTATATATGTAGATAAAAGCAGTATGATTGCCTATACAAATCGTATATTCAAATCATCCAATAAGTATATCTGCGTCAGCCGACCCCGGCGATTCGGAAAATCCATGGCGGCTAATATGTTGTCGGCATATTACGACAGGACTGTAGACGGCAGCAGGGTGTTTCGGGGATTAAATATTACTGACGATGCGGATTTTGATACGTATCGGAATCAATGTGATGTGTTATTCCTCAACATGCAGGAATTTTTGAGCCGAAGCATGGATATGGCTTCTATGTTGGATTTGTTGAAACGGCGAATTTTGCATGACGTACTGCGGGAATATCCTGATGTGGAATATTTTGACAGAGCTGATATGATAGGCTGTTTGGGTGATGTATATGCTGAAACGAATTGTCCATTTGTCGTCATTATCGACGAATGGGACTGCATTTTCCGTGAATACCGAAACGATTACCAGGCTCAGCGGCAGTATTTGGATTTCCTGCGCGACTGGCTCAAGGACAAGGCCTACATTGGCTTGGCTTATATGACGGGGATACTGCCTATCAAAAAGTACGGAACCCATTCGGCGCTGAATATGTTTACGGAGTTTTCCATGACCAATCCGCGGGAGCTGATGCCGTTTGTAGGTTTTACGGCTGAAGAAGTTCGGAATTTGTGCGAACAGTACCATATGGATTATGAAGAAACCATGAGCTGGTATGATGGATACCAATTTCGAGATATGACGTCTATATGCAATCCCCGCTCTGTCGCATCGGCGATGGAAAGCGGTATATTAGATACGTACTGGACGGAAACGGAAACCTTTGAAGCGCTGAAAGTCTATATCGACATGAACTTCTCCGGCCTGCGGGATACCATCGTCAGGCTCATGGCCGGGGGACGGCAGAAAATCGATACGAGGTCTTTCGTCAATGACATGACGACCTTCCATTCGGCCGACGATGTGTTGACCTTACTTGTTCATTTGGGGTATTTAGGCTATGATTTTGATACGAAGGAAGTTTTCATTCCCAATCGGGAAATCATGGGCGAATACGTGACGGCGACGCGCGTATCCCAATGGTCGGAAATCGTTCATTCCGTGCTGCAGTCGGACAGGCTTTTACAGGCTACATGGAACGGCGACGAAGAAGCCGTAGCGAAAGGCCTTGAAGAAGCGCACTTGCATACGTCTCATCTGCAGTATAACGACGAAAATGCCTTGAGCTATACCGTCTCACTGGCCTATTACAGCGCGCGGCAGTACTATACGATTATCCGCGAACTGCCGACGGGCAAAGGCTTTGCCGACATGGCATTTCTTCCAAAGAAAAAATACGCCGACAAGCCGGCTATGATCGTGGAACTGAAATGGGATGGTACTGCCGACACGGCATTGCGGCAAATACGGGATAAACACTGTACGGAGGCTTTGAAGGATTACAAAGGAAATATCTTCTGCGTCGGCATTACGTATGACAGAGGCAGCAAAAAGCATACCTGCCGTATAGAAACAGAAACCATGTAATATGGGGTAGAAATCGGTTAGAAGCAATGACAGGAGGAGTATTCTGAGTGTCATTGCTTTTTCATGCCATACCGTCGTTGAATTTTGCCGCTGATGCTGATACTATATACATATATTATGTACGCAATATGAAGTATGTCGGTTAACGTACTCGTAACCAATGTCATAACGGGAGGACGACCATGGGTATTTATTTGAATCCGGGAGACAGGAAATTTAAAATGGCGCGAAACAGCCGCATATATGTCGATAAAAGCGGTCTGATTCGGTATCTGAATTCGGTTTTTGATACGGAGAGCCGGTTTATCTGCGTCAGCCGTCCCAGGCGATTCGGCAAGTCTATGGCGGCCAATATGATATCAGCGTATTATGACCGAACTGTAGACGGTGAGGCTGCTTTTCAGGGATTAGAGATCGCTGGCGATGCGGCGTTTGCTATGTATTGCAACCAGTGCGATGTTTTATTTATTAATATGCAGGAATTTTTGAGTTGCAGTCAGACCATGAAAGATATGTTGGATTTGCTGAAGCAAAAAATACTGCATGATGTATTGCGGGAATATTCCCATATCTCTTATTTTGATCGTACGGATATGGTTGGGTGTTTGGACGATGTTTTTGTAGAAACGCAGCGTCCTTTTGTCGTCATTATTGACGAATGGGACTGCATCTTCCGCGAATACCGAAACGATTATCAGGCCCAGCGGCAGTATCTGGATTTCCTGCGTGGCTGGCTCAAGGACAAAGCCTATATCGGCTTGGCCTATATGACGGGGATACTGCCTATCAAAAAGTATGGGACCCATTCGGCGCTGAATATGTTTACGGAGTTTTCCATGACCAATCCGCGGGAGCTAACGCCGTTTGTAGGCTTTACGGCAGAAGAAGTTCGGAAATTGTGCGAACAGTATCATATGGATTATGAAGAAACCATGAGCTGGTATGATGGATACCAATTTCGAGATATGACGTCTATATGCAATCCCCGCTCGGTCGTATCGGCGATGGAAAGCGGTATATTAGATACGTACTGGACGGAAACGGAGACCTTTGAAGCGTTGAAAATTTATATCGACATGAACTTCTCAGGTCTGCGGGATACCGTTGTCAAGCTCATGGCCGGCGGGCGGCAGAAAATCGACACGCGGTCCTTTGTCAACGATATGACGACCTTCCATTCGGCTGACGACGTGCTGACCTTGCTCGTTCATTTGGGGTATTTAGGCTATGACTTCGATACGAAGGAAGTCTTTATTCCTAATCGGGAAATCATGGGCGAATACGTAACAGCGACGCGGGTGTCCCAGTGGTCAGAAATTATTCATTCCGTGCTGCAGTCGGATAAGCTTCTCCAGGCTACGTGGAACGGCGACGAAGAAGCCGTAGCGAAAGGCATGGAGGAAGCGCACTTGAATACGTCCCATCTGCAATATAACGATGAAAATGCGTTGAGCTATACCGTCTCGCTGGCCTACTACAGCGCAAGGCAGTACTATACGGTTATCCGCGAACTGCCGACGGGCAAAGGCTTTGCCGACATGGCATTTCTGCCGAAGAAAAAATATGCCGACAAGCCGGCTATGGTCGTGGAACTGAAATGGGATAGCACTGCCGATACGGCGCTTCGGCAAATACGGGATAAACAGTATACGGGGGCTTTGCAGGATTACACAGGAAATATCCTATGTGTCGGCATTACGTATGACCGAGGAAGCAAGAAGCATACCTGCCGTATAGAAAAAGAAACAACATAATATCATATAAATATATTTAGAAGCAATGGCAAGGGAGTATGTCTCATTAAGTCATTGCTTTTTCTTTTGCCAGAAAAAATGAAACGGCATGTTTTGAAGGGTGCGACTACGGAGCACATTGCTCGATATGGCTGAAAACTCGGGGAGAGAATGAAATTTTTGTCCCATTCAGAGTCGGGCCGATGGTGCAATTTATGTAGTGTATAAGCGGCAAATATGCTATAATACAATATGATAAAAGCGTATTAAGTACGGTTTGAGGAGTCGCAGCATGAGTTCATTAGCTATTTTGATTTTGACGAAAAATGAAGAGGATAATATCGTAGACGTCGTTCGTAACGCCAAGACGTGTACGGACGAAGTCGTCATCATAGATTCGGGCAGTACGGATCGGACGGTAGAATTAGCGGAGCAAGAAGGGGCCAAAGTAGCTTTTCGGGCCTGGGATGGAGACTTTTCTGCCCAGCGGAATTTTGCTTTGTCGCAGACGGAGGCTGACTGGGTGTTGTATTTGGATGCTGACGAACGTATGGATGATGCTATGTGCCAGCATGTTAAACAGATTGCGGCGCAGAATGAGGCAGGGCAGTACGGCATGATACGTCATATGGTATTCAATGGATATCGGTTTCATCATGGCATTTTTGCACCCGATACGGTATATCGCATGTTTCTAAGAAAAGATGTAATTTGGGTTGGAAAAGTTCATGAACATGCAGAATGCCGTTCCCCAAGGAAAATGCTGACAGGGAGAGTAGACCATTATACGTATGAAAGTTGGCATCAGTGGTTGGAAAAGGCTGATCACTATACGACGATTTGGGCAAAAGAACGTTATGAGTCTGGGAAGCGGACTTCATTGAGCAGCGCTTTTCTGCATTCCTTTTTTGGCGGATTGCGGGCTTTGTTGATAAAAAAGGCCTTTTTAGATGGATGGATGGGAATCCTTTCTTGTGGTCAGCACGCCTTTTATACAATGCTGAAATATGTTAAGCTGTATGAGATGCAGATAAATCATAAAGAGGGATAGCACATGGATAGAATTTCTATTGTATTGGCATCAGACAATAATTATGCTCAGCACGTGGCTGTAGCTTGCGCGTCTGTATTAAAAAATGCGTCTTATCCTGAACATATAGATATTTACGTGCTAAGTGATGCTATAGCGGCGGCGCAGCGCAGCCGTATTGAGAAAACGGTTTTATCTCTAGGGGGGCATATCTCCTTTATTGAGGCAGATAGTGCGGCATTACAGGGATTTGTGAGCGGTCATTTAAGCAAGGCCGCATATTTGCGTCTTTTAATTCCGCAGCTGCTGCCAGAACATGTTCAAAAAGCGATTTATTTTGATACTGATTTAGTGGTGTTGGATGATGTAGAAACGCTGTGGAATATATCGCTGCAGGGATACCCTTTAGGTGCTGTGTGCGATTACGGCATTATGGCGTCTAAACGAATGCGTCGGCAAAAAAGAGAAACGATCGGATTGTCTGAAGGAAAACCATACTTTAATTCAGGAATGCTCGTAATTGACACCGTGCAGTGGCGAGAAAAGCAATACGGACAAGCCGTTATAGATTGCATTTCTTCCAATCAATTCAGACATCATGATCAAGATGGACTCAATATGATATTTCAAAATCACTGGCTTCCGTTGCCGCTGCGCTGGAATATCATTCCGCCAGTATTTTCATTGCCTCTCAAGGTATTTCTTTGCAGTGATATGAGAAAAGAAGCGGTCCAGGCATTAAAGTCGCCGGCAGTATTTCATTGGGCTGGCCGATACAAGCCGTGGGAGTTTTCTGTAAGCTCTTTATTTAATTCCTTGTATTATACATATTTGCAATACACTGAGTTTAAAGATGTGTCTATGCCGCAGCCGGGAAAAGATATGAAGGGGAAAAGTATTCGGCGGCAGGAATGGCGTATGAAATGGGCTCATTTTTGGACTCATATACTATAATTATTGAGGAGAATTTTTAATGAAAGCAACCCTAACTCCGCAGCGGTTAACCTTTGCGATTGCTGTGTGTATTACTTGTATGGTGTGTCTAACCCGTCTTTCCATGGCGGCAGGCCAGGTATTTAATGGATTAGCTTTATTATTTGGCATTATTTTACTTTATAAGCAACGAGACTATCTCTCTTTCCCGGAAGAAACAAAGGGATATTGCATTGCGTATGGCATTTTTGTGTTAAGTACGCTTCCAGCTGCATTATTTTCCGGAGATCTTTCTAAGGGAATGCATGAATTTTTACAAATGTGGTTTTGGAGATATGCTGTATTTCTTATAATACTTTTCTGTATTCGCCGACGTGATTATTTAGTCAACATGCTGACTGTATTTACCGCTGTTTTTGGTATTGATTGTTTAGTTACGCTGGTTCAGGTTTTATTTGATTTAAGTGATAATGGACGAGGGTGGGGGCTTGGCGGCAGTCAATTAGGCATTGCCAGTTTGATGTGTATTATGATGCCGTTGGCAGTAGTCATATTATTTGACTCAGCATTTGAAAGACGGCTGAAGAAGGTTTCTGCGTTTACTTTGCTATGTATTTGCATAGGGCTTCTTTGCAATAAAAGCCGAGGTTCCTGGCTTTCTAATATGGTATTAGTTCCTTTTTCAGCTTGGAGGTATGTTGTTTGTAATAAAAAATTCTTAGGTATTATTATTGGATTATTTATTGCTTTTGGTGCTTTCTTTGCATCTCAGCCACAGTACACTGCGCGTTTTGCTTCCATAACAAACATAACGACAGATCGGTCTAATGGGGATAGAATTGTTGTGTGGGAAGCTTGTATTGAAATGTATAAAGATCATCCAATTGCAGGCATAGGATTGGGCCAATTTAGCAAAACGTATAAAACTTATTACCGGACTGCTGATGATACACAGGGATTAAATCATGCGCATAACAATTTCTTCCATTTGTTAGCGGAAACGGGAACTCTTGGTATGGCCGGACTATTATATTTTACAGGTTATTTTGTCATGACAAGTTTTCGTAGATGGAAAAAAGATAAAAATCCCTATGATTTACTCATTTTAACAACTGTTCTTAGCTATATTTGTATTTTTGGTCAAGTTGAATATACGATGGATCTATCTTCTGGCGTGCGAATTTTCTGGTTTATTTTAGCGATCATGATGCAGCTGAAAGCATTGTCCCAAAAAGATACTTTCAATTAAAGAAGAATTGCGTCACTTTTGTATTATAATACGTGGAAGTGGAGAAGGTATATGGTATCTACATTTGAAAAAGTAAGTTGTAGCTTTTTGCGATATGTGCGAGGGACGACGAATCCACCCAAGTCGATATACACTTGGTCTAGAAAAAAATATGGTTATCGGGAAGATTTAATCCGATATTGGCTGAAAAAATATAAGAATGTATCTATTGGCAAATATACATATGGTTGGCAAAATATGTCCCCGTTTGATATGATTGCATCGATTGGCGCGTTTACTTCTATAGGAAAAAATATTTTGTTGGTTCCGACGAATACGCATAATATTCATTATGTGACAACAAGTCCTATTTTGGCGAATCCATCTTTTCGGATGATGAACAATATGACGTATGAAGAACGGCATCCTGCTCAATCAATTCATATAGGGAATGATGTATGGATTGGAAGTAATTCAATGATTTTTCAAGATGTGACTATCGGTGATGGGGCTGTTATCGGTGCAGGAAGTATTGTGCGAAAAGATGTCCCTCCATATGCAGTTGTTATTAACACAGATCAAATTTTAAAATATCGTTTTGATAAGGAAATTTGCAGGAAGTTGTTAGAAATAAAGTGGTGGGATTGGGAAGATAATAAGATAAAAAAAAGAAATTGATAATCTTTATAATATTGATAAGTTTATTAATTCACTAGAAATATCTTAATTAGGTATGGGGTGGAAATGAATAATGACTAACGCAGGGCTTTTGTCTGTTATTGTTCCGGTATATAATGTAGAAACCTACTTGAATCAATGTATAAGTTCTATTATCAATCAGACTTATGAAAATTTAGAAATTCTGTTAATTGATGATGGTTCTACTGACCGTAGTGGTATGATTTGTGATCAATATGCAGTTAAGGATACACGTATACGGGTTGTGCATCAAGAAAATCAAGGATTAAGCGGGGCGAGAAATGTTGGAACGGACCTTGCTCAAGGCCAATATGTAGCGTATGTTGATAGTGATGATTGGCTTGATATACACATGTATGATGAACTGCTTCGAATATTGCAGAAACATAAGCTGGACATGGTTCGATGTGCCGCGTTTTTTTCTGATGGAGAGAAAAAAGAAATCCTTTCTCCCAAAAAAGAATTTCAGAATCAGCTTTTTATTAATGAAGATGTTTTTAAACGATACTTTGATGAATTCCTTTGCAAGGTTGTATGGAATGCTGTTTATAAAAAAGATATTGTGAAAGGGATTCTGTCTCCGGAAAGATGTCATTCGCAGGATAATTATGTCTCTGGGATGTATTTATATCGTAGTAAAAGAATGATGATTATTGATAAACCATTATATTACTATCGCCAGAATCCCCAGAGCATTACACGGTCAGGTAACCGAAGGCCGTTAGATATTTGTATATGTACTAATAAACTTATTCATGATCTACAAGCCGATGGCTTCTCGGATACGTATTTTTTACATCTTTTATATAAGAAGTTAGCAAGAGAGCTATTTCATTTCGTCAGAGCAACGAATGATGGATATAAAATTAAAAGCATGAAAGATAAATTATATTGTTTTATATCAGAAAATTTGAGTTTTCGTAGGAGATTAGAATTTAAATACTTAATAAAAAGCAGAAACATTAAAGTTATTGATGCTGATAGTGAGGAATTTTTGTCATGAATCATATTATGAAAAAAATTGCTTTTAATGAGATTTCTGATTATTCTAAAGTATATAGTATTGCTGTTTGTACAGATAAAAATGTTGTTCGGGCGATGGGAGTGCTGTTATTTTCAATACTGCAAAATAATCCTTCGCGCTTTGCATTTCATATATTTTTTCGAGGGAAGCTTGATTTAGAAAATAAGATAAAAATTCAATATTTATCTGAGGAATTTCATGTTCCGATTATCATATACTTTATGAAAGATGAAATGCTATATGATTTACATAAGACGGAAAATATAAGTATTACAGCATATTATCGATTGCTAATGCCATATGTATTGGAGGAAGAAGGGGTTACTAAGGTATTGTATCTAGATGTTGATATGTTGTGCAAAGGGAATATTGAAGAATTATTTTCTATCGATATGCAGAAAAATATTGCTTATGTAGTCAAAGGGTTTACGTCTATACCTGAATGGTGGAAGCGTTATTGTGCTTTTCTTGGCATGCGTGGAAATCGCTATTTTAATTCTGGAATGATGTTAATTAATATTCCAACATATATAAGGCAGGATATTGGAAATAAAGCAATCCAATTAGCTAGAGAAGAAAATTATAAATATATGGATCAGGATGTATTAAATATATTATTGGAAGATAAGGTGATATGTGATACGGCTAGTCAGTATAATTGCACAATGTCTGTTCGGAACCATGAATTTGATGAAAATAAAGTAAAAATTGTTCATTTTACTGGGAGTAAAAAGCCATGGAAATTATATACTACTTTATGGGATAGTAATTATTGCTTTGGCGATAAAGAGCATTCTTGGAAATATTCGTATTATGAACAATGGAGAATTTGTGCAGGACAATCTCCATGGAAAAATGTTCCATATGATAAACCCAAGTCATATACTGAATGGAGATATTTATCCGATATGTATCGGCATGCTGGTGAGTATAAAAAGGCATGTAATGCATATGTAAAATATTTGTTATATAAATTGAAATCGAGGTAATGTATATGAACAATAAATTTACAACTGCGTATTTTGAGTCAGCAAAGTTATATACCGAAAAATACGATTTTAAATATATGGATGCAAATGAATCCCGAGACAGAATGCACGTTTGTTTTAATATAAATGACCCATTTTTTAAGCCATTAGGTGCAGAAATTACATCTATCTTAGAGGTTAATGATGATATTGCCTTTAATTTCTATGTTTTTGTGGACGTATATAGCGAAGATAATAAAGAAAATCTGCGTAAAACAGCAGAAAAGTATAAATGTAATATCTATTTATATGTCATGGATATGAGTATTTACCAGGATTTCCATATAAAAGTAAAACGATTTTCTCGTGTGACCTATATTCGCATCGTTATGCCCTGGATATTGCGTCAGTATACGAAATATTATTTGTATTTAGATTCAGATATGATTTGTGTTGGTAGTTTAAGGCGATTTTTAAATATTGATTTGGGAGATAAGGCAATAGGGGCTTTAACCTATCCGACACCAGATCGAGTTGCATTTTTGAAAATGAAGCAGGATGTTTATTTTTCTGATGGATTGATGTGGATTCAAGTAGATGAATGGATAAAACAGAAGATTACAGAACAAGTCTTTTCTTACCAAGGTGCTGATCCACGGCGATTTAAAGGTCAAACACAAGATTTATTAAATTTAGTGGTAGAAGGTAATATGAAACCAATTCCGGAATTATTTCATCATAAAAACAAAGATTTCAGTGTTCAAGGAATTTTGATTCACTATTCAGGAAGAGATAAGCCGTGGGAAATTGTACTGGATGAAGATGATGAATTATGGCGGCACTACTTAGATATTTCATTCTGGCCGAGTATGCCTGATCCTATGCCGCCTAAGAAACCGGAGTTTTATCATAGTTTTAAAAAATTAGCCGAAGTGTATCATAAAAAAGGAAATACCATGAAGCGGCTGCAATGCTTATTTTGGTATAGTGTGCTAAAGATTCAAAATAAATTATAAAGATAGGAAGTTGGTTGTATGAAAATAGCAATTGCCGGGACTGGATATGTTGGCCTTTCCAATGCCCTTTTGTTGGCTCAGCATAATGAGGTCGTTGCATTAGATATTGTGCCGGAAAAGGTAACAATGATGAATAAAGGAAGGTCGCCTATTGTTGATGCAGATATTATTGCTTTTTTACAGCGTGATGACCTGCATTTTAAGGCGACTTTAGATGCTAAAGAAGCTTTTGCAGATGCTGATTTTGTCATTATTTCTACGCCGACAAATTATGATACGGATAGAAATTTCTTTGATACATCGTCTGTAGAGACGGTAATTGAAGAAGTGCTGGACATTAATCCTCAGGCGGTGATGGTCATCAAATCTACTGTCCCTGTGGGATATACGGAAAGCGTTAAAAAGAAGTACCATACGGATAATATCATGTTTTCGCCGGAATTTCTCCGCGAAGGAAAGGCTTTGTATGACAACCTTCATCCGTCGCGCATCGTCGTCGGTGAGGATTCGGAACGGGCCCGCGTATTTGCCAATCTTTTGGCTGAAGGAGCAGTAAAGAAAGATATTCCCATGTTGTTTACGGGTTCTACGGAAGCCGAGGCGATTAAATTATTTGCCAATACGTATTTGGCCCTGCGCGTAGCGTACTTCAATGAGCTTGATTCGTATGCCGAAATGCGGGGCCTCCATACGGAGCAGATTATCCGCGGCGTATGTCTCGACCCGCGTATCGGCGATTTCTACAACAATCCGTCTTTTGGTTACGGTGGTTATTGCCTGCCGAAGGATACGAAACAGCTGCTGGCGAATTACAGCGACGTACCGCAGAATTTGATTTCCGCCATCGTAGCGGCTAACCGGACGCGAAAGGATCATATTGCCGATATGATTATCGCTAAAAACCCCCGCGTCGTCGGCGTGTACCGCCTGACGATGAAGACGGCGTCCGATAATTTCCGCGCTTCGGCGATTCAAGGCGTCATGAAGCGGATCAAAGCGAAGGGGATTCCCGTCGTCGTGTATGAGCCGACGTTGGATGCGGATGACTTTTTCCGTTCGCCCGTCGTCAAGGATTTGCGTGCTTTCAAGGACATGTGCGACGTCATCGTGACCAACCGCTGGTCCGACGAGCTGGCCGACGTGAAGGATAAGGTGTATACGCGGGATTTATTTGACCGCGATTAGATGGAGGAATATATTATGGCTGCATATCAGGCGTTTGACATAACTAAAAAGGTGCTTATTACGGGAGCCGCCGGGTTTATCGGCTTTCATTTGGCGAAGCGGTTGCTGGAAATGGGCGCCGTCGTACTGGGATTTGACAATATGAACGACTATTACGACGTGTCGCTGAAAGAAAACCGGTTGGGCGTGTTACGTGCATTTTCTAATTTTTCCTTTATCAAGGGCGATTTAGCGGACGAACAGGCTGTAACCACTGCGTTTAAATCGTTTCAGCCCGATATCGTTGTGAACTTGGCGGCCCAAGCCGGTGTGCGGTACAGCCTCGACAACCCGCGGGCGTATATTGATTCGAACATCGTCGGCTTCTTTAATATATTGGAAGCATGCCGTCAGTATCCCGTGCAGCATCTGCTGTTTGCTTCCAGCTCGTCTGTATACGGCAATCAGGAAAAAACGCCCTTTTCGACGACGGACAACGTAGACCATCCCATCAGCTTATATGCGGCGACGAAGAAATCGAACGAACTCATGGCGTATACGTACAGCCATTTATACGGCATCCCGGCGACAGGGCTGCGGTTCTTTACCGTATACGGCCCGTATGGCCGGCCCGATATGGCTTACTTTAAATTTGCCAACATGATGTATCGAAACGAGCCGATCAAGATTTACAATCACGGCGATATGTACCGCGATTTTACCTATGTAGACGATATCGTCGAAGGCATTGAGCACATGCTGTGCAATCCGCCGAAAGAAAATAAAGCCGGCGACAAATATAAGGTATATAATATTGGCAACAACAAGCCAGAACGGCTCATGCATTTTATCGAAGTATTGGAACAGGCTCTTGGCAAGACGGCGGAAAAAGAGTATCTGCCGATGCAGCCCGGCGATGTGTACCAGACCTACGCTGACGTAAGCGAATTGGAACAAGATTTTGATTTCAAGCCCAACACGAGTATTGAAGAGGGATTGGGAAAATTTGCTGCGTGGTATAAGGACCATTATAGAATGTGATGTCAGAGGCAACTAATGTTTTGTTAGTTGCCTCTGTTCGTGCTATAATACTGTTTTGAAAAGAGGATGTAACTATATCTGTGAAAAGAGGCATAACATGTTTGAGTATTTCTTTTTAGGAATTCAGCAAGATATCAAGTTAGCAGTTTTAGCACCTGTCGTATGCGCTTTATTTCGTTTGGCATTTATTGGCGTGTATCGGCCTAAAAAGAGATTGGCCCACGACGCAAAAAGGATAATCCGCTGCTTTCAGTTTGGCTTTTGGTGGGGAATGGATTTCAATGCATATGTCTTTTTGATTTCCATGATTGTAGTCAGTATTCCGGCTGCATTTGTTAGCTCCTATTATGCTGTCAGTGATGAGGTTCGTCTGGTTTTAAATACGGCATATATGGTGATCTTATATACTGCATTTATGGGAAAAATGATTTTTTATTATCATTTTCACGACATCTTTAACTCATTGGTGAAACTAGGAAAAAATGCAGATAAGATGAATTTTTTAGATATTTTTTTCAATCAAAATCATGGTTTTTTTATTTTATTAGGATATATTCCATACGTTGGATTTTGTGTTTTGGCAACGCAAGTATTATTATCTGTGCCGAGTATTCCTTATCCTGTTTTTAATGATCCATGGATACAATATCTGTTTAATGTCGTGGTAGTTCTTTGCAGCATTATAGGTTTTTATTATTTTCGATTTGGCGGAACTTTGCGCCATGCGAACAAACCTGAACGTGACACTATCCCTACTATTGTAAAAGAGGATGATTTTTTATCGAAAGCTGTTGTTGATGATTTAGTTGCTTTGGAAATGGCATTAAAATATCCTGTGCAGACTATTCTGACTCATGATGATGCTACATCTGAAAAAATTATGGAACCGCTTATTCTTAAAAGCACAGAAAGTGACAAGCTGATTTTAAAGAATTTTAAGCATATTGCTGCGGGTCCTCGTATACATACTCCATCACATATTTTCTTTGTTGTAGGAGAAAGTTATACTCAATCTATGTTAGATGAATTTTTTGATGTATTGCATTTGACTGATAGAGGAAAGCTTTTTAGAAATAATCCACATACATTTAAAGTAGAAAACTTTTTGCCGGCAGGACTGATATCGCAGCCGGCAGTTACAAGTCTCATGGCTGGTATTTACGACTGCCAATTGGAAATAAATGAGACGAATGAATTTTGGCATAATAGTCTTAGGACATCGTTGCCGTTGCAATTAAAAAAGTTAGGATATCGTACCTCTTTATGGTATGGAGGCAGCTTGTCTTGGGCTAGTATCGGTAATTTTGCGAGGGCTATCGGCTTTGATGAAGCCTATGGAGGACCGGATATTTGTGCGAAGGGGACGCCGTCAACTTGGCTGGGGATTTATGATCATCTGTTTTTGGAGGAAGTTGCTAAGCGAATTAAAGCTGATATGACTGTCCAGCCTACCTTTCATTTTGTATATACTACGTCAAATCATGGGCCGTATACGATTCCTATTAAGAAATATGGATGGGATCCTGACAAAATAATGCCCGATGCGCCGGAATCACTGCGTCGGAATAAAACGATGATGGTTAATATGGGAACTTACTGGTATACGGATAAATCGATGTTTTCCTTCATTGAAGAAATGCAGAAAACATATGAAGACAGCCTTATTATTGCAACGGGCGATCATGCGCGGCGTGTATATAATTATGACGGCAGCATTATAAAACGGACAACGGAAACGTTAAGGGAAAAATTTGCTACGTCCTTTGCCATGTATCATCGAGAATTTACTCCAGATATGTTTGCTAATAATACGATTGGCGGACATATGAATATATTGCCGACTATTTTTGAAGCGATTGCGCCGAAAGGGTTTGAATACTATTCGCTCATGGAGTCTTTCTTTAAACCGATTGATCGAGTTGTGACGCCGACGCATTGGATGACAAAAGATAGAATAGGCGATTATAGAGAACAAATCTCTCAGCAGTTAATTGTTACTGGCGATGAGGTGCCTGTTGAACATGACAGCATGCAATTTAAGAAGGAAAGAGATGCCTATTGTGAAATAACGGGTTGGATTTTACGCCATCCGGAATTGCTGGAACCTGTGGAAAAGCTTTTAAAATCTTAAAAACAAACATAAGGAGGCTGGAATATGTTAGAAGTAGGGACGAAAGCGCCGGCGTTTACCTTGCCGGATCAGAATGGTACTATGGTATCGTTGAGCGATTTTGCCGGGAAGAAGGTCGTGCTGTATTTTTACCCCAAGGACAACACGTCGGGATGCACGAAGCAGGCCTGCGGATTTGCTGAATTGTATCCCCAGTTTGAGGAAAAGGGAGCTGTCGTACTGGGCGTCAGCAAGGACAGCGTGGCGTCGCATAAGAAGTTTGAGGAAACTTACGGCCTGCCCTTTACGCTGTTGTCCGACCCGGAGCTGACGGTGATTCAGGCATACGACGTGTGGGTGGAAAAGAGCATGTACGGCCGTAAGTACATGGGCATCGAGCGCTCGACATATTTAATTGATGAAGACGGCGTAATCGTCAAAGCTTTCGGTAAAGTTCGGCCTGGCGATAATCCGAAAAAAATGCTGAAAGAAATATAAAGAAATACAAAAGGAAGCCCGCTGCGTGATGCAGACTGGGCTTCCTTTTGTATCATGCATGGTTATGAGTGATAAGGTACAATAAGTTTCGCAAAAATAAAAAGAGACATGGCTTGCAGAACTCTGGTAGAATGAAGTCGCGACACACCATTCTGAAAGGAGCAAGCAAACCATGTCTGAAAAGATTGTACAGCTTAACGAGGAAGTAATCAAGGGACAGCTCAAGGATCTTGTGCGTGGCAGCGTAGAGGAGACTCTCAACGAGCTGCTGGAGGCCGAGGCAGAGAAACTGACTCAGGCGGCCCGATACGAGCGCAATGAGAAGCGTCAGGGCTATCGCAGCGGCCACTACAGGCGCAGCCTCACTACCACTTCCGGGGACGTTACCCTCAAGGTACCCAAGCTCAAAGGGATTTCCTTTGAGACCGCCATTATTGAGCGGTATCGCCGCCGTGAAAGCAGCGTAGAAGAAGCCCTCATCGAGATGTATCTGGCCGGTGTATCCGTCCGGCGTGTGGAAGACATTACAGAGGCGCTGTGGGGCAGCAAAGTGTCGCCCTCAACCATCAGTGAACTGAATAAGAAGGCATATGTCCACATTGAGGATTGGCGTAACCGCCCCTTACAGGGAGGGCATTACCCGTATGTCTATGTGGACGGCATCTACTTGCGTCGCAACTGGGGCGGAGAGTTTGAGAATGTGGCCATTCTGGTAGCGATTGCGGTAAATGAAGATGGATACCGTGAGGTTCTTGGGGCTGCCGAGGGCATGAAGGAGGACAAGGCTAGCTGGGTCAGCTTCTTTCAATGGCTGCGAGGCCGGGGCCTGGATGGAGTTAAACTGGTAGTTGGCGACAAGTGCCTGGGTATGCTGGAAGCTGTAGGAGAAGTGTTTCCAGAGGCCAAGTACCAGCGGTGTACTGTACACTTTTACCGCAATATCTTCTCTGTAACGCCTCGTTCCAAGGTGAAGCTGGTGGCCAAAATGCTCAAAGCGATCCATGCGCAGGAGAGCAAGAAAGCTGCCCGTGAGAAAGCCCGGGCCGTGGTAGAAGAACTGCGTTCCATGAAACTGAAAGAGGCTGCCAAGAAGGTGGAGGATGGCATTGAGGAAACGCTGACTTACTGCGATTTTCCCTGTGAACATTGGACCCGTATCCGTACTAATAACGTCATGGAACGGCTTAACCGGGAGATCCGCCGCCGTACCCGTGTGGTGGGCAGCTTCCCGGACGGCAACTCCGCCCTCATGCTGGTCTGTGCCCGGCTGCGCCATGTGGCCGGTACCCAGTGGGGCAACAAGAAGTACATGAACATGAAGCACCTACAGGCGGCTCTGGAGGATACCTCCATTGCTGGGTGACTTCACTCATATCAGGGCCTGCAAACCATTTTGCGAAAAATACTTGACACTACCTTATGAGTTTTGAAGTTTGTCTTTCGTGTCCGTCGTGCCCTTCCATTGAAGTAGTATGAAGATGATGAAGGCGGCAGCAAAGGCGACGACGCTGGTCAGCTGGGCTGATTTGAGGCCCAGAGTCAGGCTGACGTAGTCGCCGCGCAGAAATTCCAGAAAGAACCGTTCCGCCGCATAAAGCATGACGTACAGGCAGAAAACCTGTCCTTTTTTATGGGGAAAACAGCTGTAGAACAATAAGACGATGAATACGAGGACATCAAGCTGGCCTTCCCAGACTTCTGCCGGCCATAGGGGCTGGCTGCCGTAGGTTCGGTAGGCCAGGGTCGTTTCGGGATAGATAATGCCGAAATTACCGCCAGTGGGATGACCGAAGGCATCGCCGTTCATGAGGTTGGCCATGCGGCCGACGGACTGGCCGAGAATGATGGCCGGTGCGATGAGGTCGGCAAAAGCCCAGGTGTCGATGTCGTGGCGGCGCGTGTACCAGTAGCCGGCGACAGCTCCGAATACCAGGCCGCCCTGGATAGCCATGCCGCCCTGCCAGACGAAGGGGATTTCCAACAGGTGGTTGTGATAATAGGCCCAGTCGAAGAAGAAGACGTCCCAAAGGCGGCCGCCGACGATGCCGGCTAGGCCGCAGCAGAGGGTAAAGTCGAATATGTGGACGTGCCAGCCCCGGCCATCCCGCTTCGTGATGTAGTAGGCTGTAATGCCGGCGGAGATGATGCCGAGCATAAATAACAATCCGTAGGCCCGGATTGGGAAATCGCCGATAAAAAAGAGATATTGATGCAATAGAATAGCCTCCTTTGATGTTTTATACTTTCTCTTTATGGTATAATAGCCATGCAGTATACCTAGAGAGGAAAATTGCATTTTTTTCATTATACCTGATTTCAGAGAAATTTCCACCTGTTTTGCAAAAGGAGGGTGTCTATGAAACATACATCGCGGCTGCGGACGCTGTGCCTGGCGTCGCTGCTCGCCGTGTCTCTTCAAGTTGTCGTGGCGGCGTCCGGCGGAGAGGCCGTATCGGAACAAGCCGTGCCGGACCGCGGGCCGTGGGCTGCCATTCCGCGGGCAGCCATACCGGCAGCGGCGGAACATCCGGCGTCTATGGCGATTCGGGAAGAAGAAGGCCGCTGGCTCGTATCGGAAAAAGCTTTGCAGGAGTATGGCCTGTACAAGGCCGATGCCAAGAAGGGGACGTATTGGCTGCGACTGCCGCCGGCAAAGGATGGATCCGTCTTATGGAAGGATATGCAGGCGGCGCTGCGCCTGCCTGCGCGGCAAAGTGACGGCGAAACGAGCCTGAATATACGCCGTATTTACCGCACGATGGGCCTTTCCCTGACGTGGGAAGAGGGGAAGCGGGAGTTGATGCGGCCCGTGTCTCCGACTCGTATCGCTCCGGCGCTGCGTTCCTTGGAGGACAGCAATAGAACGGCGGTGTCTACTAACGCTGATACCAAAAAAGAGAAGAAAAAGAACAAGAAGAACCGGAAGAAGAAGGAACGAAAGATGGGATTGGTCTTGTTTTGGGATCCTCTCATGCAGGGAGATGAAAATCTGCCGTCCTTGGATACGGCGCAGCCTGTCATGTCGCCCTGCGCTTTCCGCCTGACCGATAAGGGCGTAGCGCTGCGGCACGATGATTTCGCTATGCTGGCTGACGCCTATGCTGCGAAGGGCTACGCCATGTGGCCCCTCATCGACAATAACTTCGACCCGGCCCTGACCCATGCCGTATTGAGCGACGACAAGCTTCAGGACACGATGATTAAAGAACTGATAGGCTATGCGCTGCTGTACGATTTCAAGGGCTATAATATTGATTTTGAAAACATCAACTATGCCGACAAAGACAAGCTGACGGCTTTTGTAGGGCGTTTGAGCCGGGCCTGCCGGGCTTACGGGCTGAAATTGTCCATGGACGTGACGCCCATATCGAACAGCATGAACTGGTCCCGCGTATACGACCGGGCGGCCTTAGCGCCGCATCTCGATTACCTGATGATCATGGCCTACGACCAATTCAGCCGCACGAGCGATGTAGCCGGCCCCGTAGCATCGTATCCCTGGGTAGAAAAGGCTGTGCAGAACGTGACGGCTATCGTGCCGGCGGAAAAGGTCGTCCTGGGCATGCCGCTGTACATGCGCCTGTGGTATGAAACGACGGAAGAACAGGACTTGCCTCTGGATATCAATGAATGGCCGCCTGTTGCCGGGACGGAGGGAGCGGCTGAGAAGAACGCTGCGGCAGAGGTTTTGGCGCCGCAAAGGAAGAACGAGGCGAAGGGCAAGACGGCCGTTTCCAAAGAGGCGAAGCCGAAGAAGCCGGTGCTGCTGGTACGGACGCTGCCCATGTCGGCCAGCGGACTGCTGCTTGAAAAATACAAGGACTACGTTACGTGGAACGACGAGCTGGGCCTGTACTACATGGATTTGCCCTTGACGACGGGCCGGGTCCAGGTATGGTTTGAAGATGAAAAGTCCTTGACGGAAAAAGCTAAATTAATTACGAAATACAACCTCGGCGGCGCAAGTTTTTGGAGAAAAGGCTTCGAAGCGCCCCATTTTTGGCAGAGTTTTGCTCCGCAAGAATTGACTTGACGGCACGGGAACACTATAATAAGAAGAAGACCCTGCAGCAGCGCGGCACCGCCCACTGTACGCAGCGATAGGAGGCATAAGTAATTGGAAAAATATATTCCCCAAGAAATAGAAAAGAAATGGCAGCATAAATGGCTGGAAGACAAGACAGACCGTTGCCCCGACGACAACGGCAAGCCGCCGTATTATGTACTGGAAATGTTTCCGTATCCTTCGGGCAATCTCCATATGGGGCATGTCCGCAACTACACCATCGGCGACGTCATCGCCCGCTACCGCCGCATGAACGGCTACAACGTCCTGCATCCCATGGGCTACGACGCTTTCGGCATGCCTGCTGAAAACGCGGCTATCAAACACGGCACGCCGCCGGCAGATTGGACGTTCAGCAATATTGAAAACATGACGCGCCAGCAGAAGGCCCTCGGCCTTTCCTATGACTGGGACCGCGAAGTGGCTACGTGCCATGAAAAATATTATAAATGGACGCAGTGGATTTTCGAGCTGCTGTACAAGCGTGGCCTGGCATACCGCAAGGAAGCTAAGGTAAACTGGTGCGAAAAGTGCAACACTGTACTGGCTAACGAACAGGTTATCGACGGCTTGTGCTGGCGCTGCGATTCGCCCGTCGTCAAAAAGGATTTGAAGCAGTGGTTCTTCAAAATTACCGATTATGCCGACCGCCTTCTCGACGATTTGAAGCTCCTTCCCGGCTGGCCGGAACGGGTTAAAACGATGCAGAAAAACTGGATTGGCCGCAGCGAAGGGGCGGAATTCTCCTTTGAAATCCCAGAAATCGGCAAATCCATTCCCATGTTCTCTACACGCGTCGATACGGTGTTCGGCGTAACCTACATCGTACTGGCTCCGGAACATCCCTATGTGGAAGAACTCATTAAGGGACGGGACAACGAAGAAGAACTTCGCGCCTTTATTACGCGCATGAAGAACATGAACGACATCGAACGGACATCGAACGACGCCGAAAAAGAAGGCATGTTCACCGGCGCTTACGCTGTCAATCCCCTGAATAACGAACAAGTGCCGATCTGGATTGCCAACTACGTCCTGGTAGATTACGGTACGGGCGCTGTCATGGGCGTTCCGGGCCACGACCAGCGCGACTGGGAATTCGCTAAGAAATTCAACCTGCCTATCCGCTTAGTCGTACAGAATAAAGATATGAGCCTCGATTTGAATACGATGGAAGGGGCGTACCACGACCCGGGCGTTCTGGTCAACTCCGGCGAATTCAACGGCCTGACTGACGAAGAAGGCCGCAAAGCCATTACGAAATGGCTCGTCGACCACAACCTCGGCAAGGGCACGGTCAACTTCAAGCTCCGCGACTGGCTTATTTCCCGTCAGCGCTATTGGGGCGCGCCGATTCCTATTATTTACTGCCCGAAATGCGGCGAACAGCTCGTGCCGGAAGATCAGCTGCCGGTTAAGCTGCCGACGGATGTCCAGTTTACGGCCGGCGCCGTATCTCCCTTGGCGACGAGCGAAGAATTCGTTCACTGCACCTGCCCGAAATGCGGCGGCCCGGCGACGAGAGAAACCGATACGATGGATACCTTCGTCTGCTCGTCCTGGTATTTCCTGCGCTATACCGATGCCCGCAACGATGAACAGGCCTGGGACCCGAAGAAGGCCAACCACTGGATGAATGTAGACCAGTACATCGGCGGCATTGAACACGCAATTCTGCACCTGATGTATTCCCGTTTCTTCATGAAGGTCTTCCACGACGCCGGCCTCGTCGACAATGTAGAACCGTTCGAACGCCTGCTGACCCAGGGCATGGTCCTCATGGACGGCAGCAAGATGTCGAAATCAAAGGGCAACGTCGTATCGCCGGAAGAAATCCTCGCCAAATACGGCGCCGATACGGGCCGGCTGTTTATCCTGTTTGCCGCGCCGCCGGAACGTGACCTCGAATGGTCCGATCAGGGCGTAGAAGGTTCGTACCGTTTCCTCAACCGAGTATGGCGTATCGTCCACCAGTACATTGACCTGGCTAAGAACGGCGAAAGGGACCGCGATTTGACGGAAGCAGAAAAGGCGCTTCGCCTGCAGGAACATAAAACCATCGCCAAGGTGACGGAAGACGTCAAAGGCGTAGACGGCGACTATGCGCTGAATACGGCTGTCAGCTCAATTATGGAGCTGGTAAATGCCATGTATGCCTATGTCGGCGCCAATACATCTATCCGCAGCGACGTTGCCTTAGAGGTCAACACCAATCTCTTAAAGCTCCTGGCTCCCTTTACGCCGCACATTACAGAAGAATTGTGGCAGATTGCCGGCTTTGAAGGCAGTGTTCACGAACAGGATTGGCCGGAAGTAGATGCTGGCGCTTTGGTCGTCGATGAAATCGAACTGCCTGTCCAGATTAACGGCAAGGTACGCGAACGTATCACTGTTCCCGTTGAAATCGGTCAGGATGAATTGAGGGAAAAGGTATTGTCTATGCCGCGCGTCAAAGATTTCACCGACGGCAAGACGATTGTTAAATTTATCGTTGTACCTAAAAAAATCATCAATATCGTCGTAAAATAAAGGCGGCAATATATGAAGTATAGAGGAGGATGTCTGAACGGCATCCTCTTTTTTTTGCAATGAGGAGGAAGGTCATGGATGAGTTCAAGCCCTGGCCGGAAAGAATTGTCCGGCAGAATCCCTGCATGAATACGGTGCCGTGCGCCGTGCTGGCTCCTGTCGTCTGCGTGGACGGCGAAGAACATCTGGTATTCGAGGTACGCAGCAGTAAGCTGAGCTGGCAGCCCGGAGATATCTGCTTTCCCGGCGGCGTCATAGAAAAAAGCGACAGCAGCCCGTTGGAAGCGGCCCTGAGGGAAACGCAGGAGGAATTAGGCGTCAGCCCTTCTCATATTCACGTCTGGGGGCCTTTGGATTACGTCGAGTCTCCTGTCGGCGTAAAGATATATCCCTTTGCGGCGTATATCGACACGACGGATTTCGTCATCAGCAGAGGAGAAATAGACCATATCTTTACCGTGCCGCTGGACTGGTTTGCTGCCCATGAGCCGGAAATCGCCCAGGTCGAACTGGCAACGCGGCCGGGGCCGGGGTTTCCGGCGGGACTGCCCGTATCGAACCAAGTGGGATGGAAAAAACGAAGTACCTATAATGTGCTCTTCTATGCATATAAAGAATACAAAATATGGGGGATTACGGCCCAGATTCTTGACAACTTCAGGGGGATTCGTGATATAATAAACACGTAGCTTTCCTTAATTTTTGTATCAAGCATAATTTGCTATACGTAATGTTAAAGGTGGAACAAATTCATCTCTGCAGGGTATCTCTGTGCTGCAGGGGGACAGAACGAAGAACGGTATACCTATTTCACAGTTGAACCATTTCGGCATTTGTCAAGATGTTTTTTACACATTTTCACAGGTAGTCCGAAAAAGTCTGATTAAAAGTTAATGATTACAAAAAGGCATAGCTATATTCTGCCTTAGGCGGGATTTGCTATTGATTTAACATGTGAAAAGTTGTACAATTCAGGTGTAAGCACTTAAAGGTTGTGTATATGTGCCCCAAACAGTATGCACTGCACGGGAACGTTTCACTATTCACACTATTATTTAAGGAGAGTGGAAGTATCATGAATTTTAACTTGACAGACGTACAACAGGAATTTGTAAAATTGGCTAAAGACTTTGGCGAAAAGAAATTGGCCCCGACGATTACGGAACGCGACCATCAGGGTATTTTCGACCGTGCTCTCGTTGACGAAATGCTCAGCCTCGGCTTGGCTGGCGCTTATTTCGAAGAAAAATACGGCGGCGCTGAATGCGACGTATTGAGCTATATCCTGGCCGTTGAAGAATTGGCTAAATATGACGCTGGTATGTCCATCACATTGTCCGCTCACGTATCCCTCTGCATCAACCCGATTTGGCAGTTTGGTACGGAAGAACAGAAAGAAAAATACCTGCCCGGCTTGATCGAAGGCACGAAACTCGGCGCTTTCGGCTTGACAGAACCGAACGCTGGTACTGACGCTTCCGGCCAGCAGACCGTTGCTACGAAAGACGAAAACGGCGACTACATCCTGAATGGCTCCAAAGTATTCATCACGAATGCCGGCGAAGCTGACGTTTACATCGTATTCGCTATGACCGATAAATCCCAGGGCACGAAGGGCATCAGCGCCTTCATCATCGAAAAAGGCTGGGAAGGCTTCACATTCGGCAAGAAAGAAGACAAATTGGGCATCCATACTTCCCAGACGATGGAATTAGTATTCCAGAACGTAAAAGTTCCGAAAGAAAACCTCCTCGGCGGCGAAGGCAAAGGCTTCAAAGTTGCTATGATGACCTTGGACGGCGGCCGTATCGGCGTTGCTGCTCAGGCTCTCGGCATTGCAGAAGCTGCTTTGAACGATGCAGTTGAATACTCCAAACAGCGTGTTCAGTTCGGCAAACCGCTTTGCAAATTCCAGTCCGTTTCCTTCAAACTGGCTGACATGAAGATGAAGATTGAAGCTGCTCGTAACCTCGTTTACAAAGCTGCTTTCTTGAAACACGAAGGCCAGCCGTTCACGGTTGACGCTGCTATCGCTAAGAGATTCGCTTCCGACGTAGCTATGGAAGTTTCCGTTGAAGCTGTTCAGATCTTCGGCGGCTATGGCTACAGCGAAGAATATCCGGTTGCTCGTCATATGCGTGACGCTAAGATCACTCAGATCTATGAAGGCACCAACGAAGTTCAGTTGATGGTAACATCCGGCGCTTTGTTGCGGTAAGCAATTTTTAAGGTTTATGATACGGGCTTGGTCTGAAAAGACCAAGCCTGTTGAATAAAAAGATACTTTTTTTAGGAGGCAAACGTAAATGGAAATATTGGTATGTGTCAAACAAGTTCCGGACACAGCAGAAGTTAAGATTGACCCCGTAAAACATACCGTCATTCGTGCTGGTGTTCCTAACATTTTCAACCCCTTTGACCAGAACGCTTTGGAAGCAGCTTTGCAGTTGAAGGACAATCAGGGTGCAAAGGTTACTGTCCTTTCCATGGGTCCCCCGCAGGCAAAAGACGTATTGCGCGAAGCTCTGGCAATGGGCGCTGACGACGCTTATCTCCTGACAGACCGCAAAGTTGGCGGCTCTGATACATTGGCTACAGGTTATTGCCTGGCTCAGGCTGTTAAAAAAGTTGCTGAACTCAAAGGCATCGAACAGTTCGATATCATCCTTTGCGGCAAACAGGCTATCGACGGCGACACGGCTCAGGTTGGCCCGCAGATCGCTTGCGAACTCGGCATTCCTCAGATTACATATGCTGCCGAAATCAAAGTTGAAGGCACGACTGTAACGGTTAAACAGCAGAACGAAGAAGGCTACATCGTAACGGAAGCTCAGTTCCCCGTTTTGATTACAGCCGTTAAAGAATTGAACGAACCGCGCTTCCCGACCATCCGTGGTACGATGAAAGCAAAACGTCGTGAAATTCCTGAATTGTCTGCTGCTGACATCAACGCTGACGAATCTCAGATTGGTTTGAGCGGTTCTCCGACAAAAGTTCGTAAGATTTTCACACCGCCTCAGAGAACACAGGGTCTCGTTATTAACGAAGAAGACGCCCAGGTAGCAGTAGATCAGTTGATGGCTAAATTGACTGAAAACAAAATCATCTAATTTCTAAGGAGGAACAGTGAAAATGGATTTAGCAGAATACAAAGGCGTATATGTAATCGCTGAACAATTCGAAGGCAAATTACGTAACGTATCTTTCGAACTGTTGGGCCAGGGCCGTAAATTGGCTGACGGCATCGGTGACGAAGTAGGTGCGGTACTGATTGGTTATAACGTAAAACCGTTGGCACAGGAACTCATCGCTCATGGCGCTCACAAAGTATATGTATATGACGATGAAAAATTGGCTAACTACAACACAACGGCTTACTCTAAAGTTCTGTGCGACTTCTTCCATGAAGTTAAACCGAACGTATTCCTCGTAGGCGCTACGAACATCGGCCGCGATCTCGGCCCCCGCGTCGCTAACTCCCTGAAAACGGGCTTGACGGCTGACTGCACGGGTCTTTCCGTTGACGAAGACGGCAAGACGATCGTTTGGACTCGTCCGGCTTTGGGCGGCAACATCATGGCTGAAATCATTTGCCCGGATAACCGTCCGCAGATGGGTACTGTTCGTCCGAACGTATTCAAAAAACCGGAAGCTGATCCGAGCGCTACAGGCGAAGTTATCGAAATGGAAGCAAAACTTTCCGACGCTGACTTCATGACGAAATTCGTTGAACTCATTAAAATGGGCGGCGAAGGCGTTAAGATCGAAGAAGCTGACGTTATCGTTGCCGGCGGCCGCGGCATGAACGGCGCTGAACCGTTTGTTGGCGGCGGTATCCTGAAAGAATTGGCAGACGTATTGGGCGGCGCTGTCGGCGCATCCCGTGCAGCTGTTGACGCTGGCTGGATCGACGCTCTCCATCAGGTTGGCCAGACAGGTAAGACTGTTGGCCCGAAACTCTACATCGCTTGCGCTATTTCCGGTGCTATTCAGCACTTGGCAGGCATGACGGGTTCTGACTGCATCATCGCTATCAACAAAGACGAAGATGCTCCGATCTTCAAAGTTTGCGACTACGGTATCGTTGGCGACGCTTTCGAAGTAGTTCCCAAACTCACAGCAGCTATTAAAGCAGCCAAAGGTATGGCATAATACCTAGATTTCCATAAGCCTAAAAAAGGACTGTCTTCGGGCAGTCCTTTTTACGTAGCTGCAGTTCTTTAAGTTCTTAATTTGAAGTAAAAAAAGACTAAAGTTTCTTGACAAGGTACATCGCACGTCGTATAATTTACGCATACATAGAAATATGTAACAAGCCTTGAAAAGGACATGATATTTTCAGCGGCTTTATCAGAGAGGGGCATAGTTGGTGTGAGTGTCCTTAAAGCGTGAAAGTGTTACCCCCTTGGAGCTAATCGCCGGAAGTTGCAGTACGGCGGTTCGGTCGCCACGTTATAGCGTTTGAGTACATCGGTATTTTACTGATGAACTAGGGTGGAACCACGTGAGCATGCTCTCGTCCCTTGAGGACGGGAGCTTTTTTATTAAGGAGGATGTATTATGGCAGAATTAGTGTTAAAAGACGGCAGCAAAAAAGTATTTGCCGACGGCATTTCGTTGTATGATGCCGCAAAAGAGCTGAGCAACAGCTTGGCTAAGAAAGTATTGGTAGCGAAAGTCAATGGAGACGTAACGGATTTGCGGGAAACCATCGTCGACGGTTCTACCGTTGAATTCCTGACTTTTGACGCCCAGGAAGGGAAGGACACGCTCCGCCATACGGCATCCCATATCATGGCGCAGGCCGTTCAGCGTTTGTTCAAGGATGTTAAACTCGCTATCGGCCCGTCCATCGAAAACGGTTTTTACTACGATTTCGATACGGAACACCGGTTTACGCAGGAAGATTTCGCCTCCATCGAAGCAGAAATGGAAAAAATCGTCAAAGAAAATCTCGCTTTGACGAAAGAAGTCGTATCCCGCGACGAAGCGCTGAAAATGTTTAAAGACGCCGGTCAGGACTACAAGGTAGAATTGATTGAAGACCTGCCGGAGGGCGAACAGATTTCCTTATACCGCCAGGGAGATTTCGTCGATTTGTGCGCAGGACCGCACTGCGAAACGACGGGCCGGGTCAAAGCTTTTAAGCTGCTGACGGTGGCCGGTGCGTACTGGCGCGGCGATGAACATAATAAGATGCTTCAGCGTATTTACGGCACGGCTTTCGAAAAGAAAGACGACTTGGATGCATATCTGCACATGCTGGCTGAAGCGGAAAAGCGTGACCATCGTAAATTGGGCAAGCAGCTCGACTTGTTCAGCTTCCACGAAGAAGGCCCGGGCTTCCCGTTCTTCCACGCAAAAGGCATGGTTCTCCGCAAGACGCTGCTCAAATTCTGGTATGAACTGCACGATGAAGCGGAATACGACGAAATCAGCACGCCGACGATCCTGAGCCGCCACCTGTGGGAACAGTCCGGTCACTGGGATCATTACCGTGACAATATGTACTTCACGACTATCGACGACGAACCGTACGCGATTAAGCCGATGAACTGCCCCGGCGGTATCCTCGTATATAAGAGCGACGTCCATAGTTATCGTGATTTCCCCATGCGGATGGCTGAATTAGGCCTGGTTCACCGCCATGAGCTCCACGGCGCCCTCCACGGCTTGTTCCGCGTTCGCTGCTTCACCCAGGACGACGCCCACATCTTCATGCTGCCGAGCCAGATGGAAGAAGAAATTTCCGGCGTTATCGACTTGTTTGACAAGGCTTACAACGTATTCGGCTTGGAATACCGCGTCGAATTGTCCACTCGTCCGGAAGACTCCATGGGCTCCGACGAAATTTGGGAATTAGCGACGAGCACCCTGCGCAAGGTATTGGAAGACAGAAACATTCCGTACCAGGTCAACGAAGGCGACGGCGCTTTCTACGGTCCAAAGCTCGACTTCCACGTCAAGGATTCCATCGGCCGTACTTGGCAGTGCGGTACGATTCAGCTCGATATGCTCATGCCGGAACGCTTCGACATGACCTATGTCGGCGAAGACGGCCAGAAGCATCGCCCGGTCATGGTACACCGTACCTGCTTCGGCAGCATCGAACGCTTCCTGGGCATCCTCATCGAAAACTATGCTGGAGCCTTCCCCGTATGGCTCGCTCCGGTACAGATCAAATTCCTGCCCATTTCCGATAAGCATTTGGCCTATGCTTTGGAACTGCGCAAGAAATTCAAGAAGCTGGGCATCCGCGTAGAAGTAGACGAAAGCAACGAAAAGATCGGCTACAAGATTCGCAAGGCCCAGATGGAAAAGGTTCCGTACATGGCTATCATCGGCGACAAGGAAATCGAAACGAATACCTTGTCCCTCCGTGACAGAGCAAAAGGCGATCTCGGCGCAAAACCGGTCGACGAAGTCGTCGCTCATATTCAGGAACTGACGGCTACGCGCAAAGGATAATAGCATAGGATATACGTTAGGGCATGCCCGTGCAGGGCATGTCCTTTTCCTATTACAAAACGGTTCGTCTGGCCATACTTTTTCTCATTTCATAGTTGACAAGAGCGGATATATCAGGCAAAATAAGTAGCGTTGTGTCTTCATAAGGCGTACAAGCCGCGTGGCATGCGACGGCTGGAAATGCTGCGTACGGAGTGGAGATAGAACGCACTATACGTTTGAAATGAGGGTTATACATGATGAAGAAACTAATCGCTATGGCGGCGGCCAGTATCCTGACAATGGGCATGACGAGTGCCGGTGCTGCCAATCCCTTTGCCGACGTGCCTGCCGACAGCTGGGCTTACCGCTCTGTGGCGGAGCTGGCTGAGGCCGGCGTGATTCAGGGCGTAGACGGAAATTATTTTCAGGGAAACCGTTCCATTACGCGGTATGAAGCGGCTGAAATGGTCGCTAAGGCCATGGCTCATATGGACAGGGCGTCGGTAGAACAGCGGGCCGTGATTCACAAGCTGGCCGACGAGTACGCCGAAGAGCTGAACCGCCTCGGCCTTCGCGTCGCGGCTTTAGAGAACAAGGTCGGCAATGTGAAGTTCAGCGGCGACGCCCGCTTCCGCTATCGCTATCAGAATTCTGCAGGCAGCCGCGTCGGCAAGGAAAATGACGATTCCTGGGATTACCGCATCCGCCTTCGCGGACAGGCACAGCTCGACGAACGGCTGAAAGCCACCGTAAGCATCAGCTCGGACTGGCAGAGCTTCAGTGAAAACGGCGCGGTCAGCGGCGGCACGAACGACGCCTTTGCCGACGCCCTCAAAGTCGACTACGAGGCGGATTCCTTTTATCTGAGCCTTGGCCGGACGGATATATACAAGATCGGCGGCCCGCGCAGCTATGGTTACACGTACAGCGATATCTTCGACCGCATAGAAGGGCAGTACCATGGGGATACATTTGCTCTTACGGCGGGCTACGGCAAATTCAAAAAGGGGAATGTCATGGCCGGCAGCGTCCAAGGCGATGATTCCATCAACGGCGTAAAGACCGGCTACGGCGAAATCGAAGCTTTTTTTGGCAGCGATTCGGCTGCCGGCGTATATTATAATGATTTCAATACGACTGGGAACGGAGAAGCCAACAGGGATTTTAACGCCGACTCCTTGTGGGGCGCCTATGCCAGCGTCAACATCGGCTCGAAATGGAATGTATTGGCTCAGTATGAACGCACGAACTTAAACCATGATACGAAATATACGCACGACGACGGCTCTGCCGACTTGTTCATCGGCCGCCTGATGTACGGGAAATCAAGCATGGCAATCCCGAAATCGTGGGATATCTGGACGGAATACATCGATGCAGAAGACGGTACCTGGCTCGGCGGCTTTACGACGTCGTGGCGCTTCGCCTCGCAGATGGACAATCTGACGTCATGGGGCGTCGGCGTCGACTATGTATTTGCCAAGAACGCCATGTTCAGCGTCATGCAGTCCTTCGCTACGGAAGCCAAGGCCGGCGGCATGGCTGATCCGGAAGAACAGACGCGGGCAGAATTGATTTTCGCGTTTTAAGCGGAAGGGACCGGCGCGGCGGACAAGGCGTGCGAAGACCGGCTGCTAGTTGACGGCAGGGACAGAATCTCCTACAATAGAAACGAAACACAGACAAAAGAGAGGTACGTTATGATTATCAACTGGTATCCCGGCCACATGGCGAAAGCCAGGCGGCTGATAGAAGCAAATCTGAAGGTCATCGACGTTGTCATCGAGCTCGTCGACGCCCGCATCCCCATGAGCAGCACCAACCCCATGATAGCCAGCCTCATCGGCCAGAAGCCGTCGGTCGTCGTCATGAACAAGGCCGATCTGGCCGACCCGGACATGGTCAAGGAATGGGTGCAGTATTATAAGGAGCAAGGACGCATCGTGCTGCCCTTAAACAGCAAAGACGGCAAAGGCGTCAAGCAGCTTGTCGCCCTGGTACGTAAGCTGGCTGAACCGAAGCTGGCCCATTGGCGGGCCCGGGGACTGAAGAACCGTTCCGTGCGGACGATGATCCTCGGCATTCCCAACGTAGGCAAGTCGACGCTCATCAACAAGCTGGCCCGGCGCAGCGCCGCCAAGACAGCCGACAAGCCGGGCGAAACGAAGGGCAAGCAGTGGGTTCACATCGGCGATCAGCTCGACCTTCTCGACACGCCGGGCGTATTGTGGCCTAAGCTGGAAAATCAGGTCAGCGCCTATCGGCTGGCCGCGACAGGGGCCATTTCCGACACGGTATTCGACATGGAAACGGTCATTACCCAGCTCATCGAAGAATTGAGCCAGTTCTACGCCGACGAATTGCTGGCGAGATTTAAGCTGGACGCGCTGGGAGCTGCGCCCTTGGAAACGATCGAAGCCATCGGCCGCAAGCGTGGCTGCATCGTATCAGGCGGCGTCGTCGACATGGAGAAGACTTATAAGCTCATTTTGAAGGAATACCGCGAAGGCAAAATCGGCTTGATTTCCCTGGACCGCTGCGGCGAAGCGTGTGGGGGCGGAGAATCATGATCGACATCGGGCAGCTAAAGACGGCTGATATTAAAGCCCTGCTGGAGCAGAATCCCGACGACGTCATGGCCCTGCTGCAGACTATGAAGGAAGACCGCCGCCTTTCCGTACAAAAATTAGCGGATACCTATATCCGCCGCAAGATGAAGGAAGAAGCCGAACGGGAACGAGTCATGCACATGTATTCCCTGGAAACGGCCTATTATAACGACGGCATATACCACGTCGCCGGCATCGACGAAGCCGGGCGGGGCCCCGTGGCCGGGCCGGTCATGGTAGCCGCCGTCATCCTGCCGCCTTACTGGGAATGTCCCGGATTAAACGACAGCAAAAAGCTGTCGGCGGCGAAACGGGACGCTTTGTATGATAAAATCATGGCTGAAGCCGTGGCCGTGTCGTGCGTTGCCAAGTCGGAGCTGGAAATCGATGCCCTCGACATTTACCACGCGACGATGCAGGGCATGTATGAAGCGGCGGCGGGCCTTGCTGTGCCGGCGGAAGCCGTCCTCATCGACGCCATGCCCTTGAAGGATCTGACGGTACCTCATCAGTCCGTCGTCCACGGCGACAGCCAGAGCGCGTCTATTGCGGCGGCTTCGATTATCGCCAAGGTGACGAGGGACCGGGTCATGATGGAATACGACGAGGCTTATCCTCAGTACGGATTTGCCGTCCATAAAGGCTATTTGACGCAGCGCCACGTCGACGCCATACGGCAGTACGGCCCCTGTCCCATCCATCGGCGCAGCTTTGAGCCGATCAAGAGCATGACGGCCGGACAATAATATACTTAAATATATGCAGACAAAAAAGCTGGTCATCGCCGGCTGCCTGTTTCGGCAGCGGCGAGGCCAGCTTTTGCAGTGTATAGGCGGTCTGTCAGAATAAATCCTTTCGCCACAGCATGAAGACGGCGCAGAGGGCGCAGAAAAAGGCGATGGCGATGACGTATACGAAACCCATGACGTTGTTGGCGAAGGGCAGGGGGACGTTGATGCCCCAAAAACTGAAGATAATCGTCGGCACGGCCAGGATAATCGTGATGGAGGCCAGGAATTTCATGACGATGTTCAGGTTGTTGGAAATGATAGAGGCGAACGTATCGGACATGCTCATGAGGATGTTGGAATACATTTCAACCATTTCGATAGCCTGCTTGTTTTCGATGATGACGTCTTCCAGCAGGTCCTCATCTTCTTCGTACATTTTCAGCAGGTGATGGAGAGACGTGTTGCGGCGCAGGCGCATGAGACGCTCCATGACGATGCCGTTGCCCCGCAGGGCCGACGTAAAGTAGGTCAGGGACTTCTGTAATTCCAATAAGAGGAAGAATTCCTTGTTGCGCATGGAATGGCGCAGGATATCTTCGATATCGTCGGTGCGGTGGTTAATCTGCATCAGGTATTTTAGGAACAACGTGGCCGAGCGATAGAGTATCTGGAACAAGAAACGCGTTTTTTTGAAGGTATAAAACAGAGGATATTTATTTTCCGTGAACGCGCGCATGACTTCCGTTTCCTGGATGCACAGGGTGATGATGAAATCGGGCGTGATAAAGATGCCCAGCGGCAAGGTGTCGTAGCTGTCCGTTTCCAGAATAATCGGGATGTTGATGACGACGAAGATGTAGTTGTCTTCTAATTCTACGTGAGAACGTTCTTCCGTATCCAGAGCGGTCTTCAGCACGTCCGTCGGGATTTCCGTTACCATCGATACGAGCTGTAAGTCTTCCGAATCGGGATTTACGACGTCGATCCATGAGCCTTTTTCCGCAGACACCAGGGAAATATTATTTTCCAGGTGGCCGTTATTGTGTTTGTATACTTGAATCATGGCGCTTCTCCGTTTCCTCTTAGTTTAGCGGACTTTCGAATCCAAATTCTAATATAATCATAAATATCTATCAAGTCAAGGGAAAGGGGCAGATTTTAAACGAAATGAACTGTAAATTTAGGGTAAACGGGGAAATGGAAGAGGCTGGCCGTCCGCCGCGGCGAAGGCAGAGAATAGACTACACGAACAAGAGAGAATTTGTTATAATGAGTAAGTATATCTTTTTGCAAGACGCGCCGCGAGGCGAAGGAATTCGAAAGATACGTACAGAGAAGCTGCGGAAGCAGCAAAAGGGGGATATATTGTGATTGCTGTAATTATCAACGGGGCAGCGACCGCTTTGGGCGCCGTGCTGGGCGTCATATTGAAGAAGGGCGTGCCGGAGCACGTATCGAAGGCCGTCTTTTCGGCCATCGGTCTGTGCCTGGCCGTCATGGCGATTCAGGGCGCCATTCAAACGGAAAACATACTGCTCATGGTGTTGTCCATCGCCATCGGCGTGGCCGTTGGGACGGTGTTGGCTATCGAAGACCGGATGCAGTCCTTCGGCCTTTGGCTGCGGAACCGCATGAAAGCCGGCGGCGATTCGAACTTTGTCGAGGCCTTCGTCACCTTGTCGGTCATGCAGGTCGTCGGCGCGATGGCTATTTTAGGGCCTATTCAGGCAGCTCTTTTAGGAGATACGACGCTCTTATATTTGAAATCTACCATTGACGGCATATCGGCCTTTATTTTCGGAGCGTTGTACGGAGTGGGCGCCGTGCCGGTAGGCATCGTCATCATCGTATACGAGCTGGCCGTGTATGCCGCGGCGTCCCTGCTGTCGCCCCTCATGACGCCCGATGTCATCCGCGAGCTCAGCGCCGTAGGCAACGTCATGATCCTGGCTATCGCCTTGAACATGATGGGCTTGACGAAGCTCAAGGTGGCCGATTATACGCTGGGTATGGTTGTTCCTATCATATATTATAACCTTATTGTATTGTTTTAAGAAAACTGCCGCGAGGAAAGAGGAACGGTCCATTGCGATTAGTGAAAATGGAGCTGCGGGGATTTAAATCCTTCGCAGACAAAACGACACTGGTATTTGACAAAGGCATAACGGCGATTGTCGGGCCGAACGGAAGCGGCAAGAGCAATATTTCCGACGCCGTCCGCTGGGTCATGGGCGAGCAAAACGTGCGCCAGCTCCGCGGGCAGAAGGCGGAAGATGTCATTTTTGCCGGTACGGAAAGGCGGCGGCCCCAGGGGGCGGCGGAGGTGTCGCTGTATTTTGACAACAGCGACGGCACGCTGGACGTAGACTTTGCAGAAGTCGTCGTGACGCGGCGCCTGTTCCGCTCCGGCGACAGCGAGTATTACATCAACAAGCGGCCCTGCCGGATGAAGGACATTCACATGCTCTTTGCCGATACGGGCATCGGGCAGGATTCCATGGCCGTCATCGGGCAGAACCGCGTCGACCGTATCCTGAACAGCAAGCCCGAAGACCGGCGCATTATCTTTGAAGAGGCGGCCGGCATCAGCCGCTATAAGGGCCGCAAGCAGGAAGGCCTGCGGAAAATCGCCGAGACGGAGCGAAACGTCGAGCGTATCCGCGACATGATGGCTATGCTGGAGGAACGCCTGGGGCCCATGAAGGAACAGGCCGAAACATTACAAACCTTTCGCCAGTTAGATGCAGAGCGCATATCCTATGAAGGGACTCTGACCCTGCAGGAGCTGCGCAACTGCGAACGCTTGCTGGAAAAGGCGGAAAACAACCGCCTGGCCGTGCTGACAGAACGGCAGGACGTCGTGAAGGCGTTGGCCGAAGCCGAAGAGAAGCGCAGTACCCTGATGGCCGCTATGGAGCGGGAAGGGGAGACGATGCGGCGACTCGACAGCGAAGCCCGACAGGTCCATACTGAACTGGACGGCATGAAAAGCCGCCGCGAAGCTTTCGTCCAGCGCAAGGAAGTGCTGAAGGAAAGAGGAGCGGAGCTGGATCGGGAAGAACGGGACTGGCAGAAAAAGAAGGAAGACGCTGCCAAGCGCGGCCTGGAATTGCAGGAATTGTCGGCTCAGAAGACGGCGGAGCTGGCTGCGGCCAGGAAAGGCCTGGCCCTGACGCAGGCCCTGTTCGGCAAGGCGGAAGAGCAGGCCCGTCAGGCTGCGGCTGAGCTGGAAAAGGTAACTGCGTCTAATTCGGACCGCCAGCAGAAGCTGTTTGTCCTGCGGCGCGATGCAGAAGAACTGCGGCGGCGCCTGCAGGAAAATGGAGAACGCTGCGATGAGCTGCAGCGGGCCGTAGGGGCGCAGCAGGCGGCGCGGAAAGAAGCCGAGCGGCGCTGCGGCGACGCGGCGGCGCAGGAAGAAGCCCTGCGGCAAGAAGCGTCAGCGGCTGAAGGGGCTGCAGCGTCCAGCCGCAGCCAATGGGAAGAAGCTGCGCAGGCGCTGCAGCGCATAGAAGATACGTACCGCCGCCAGCGAGGTCAGGAAGACGCGCTGGCTCAGCGCATCCGCGTGCTGGAAAGTATGGAGCAGGAGCACGAAGGGGCAGGCCGTCCGGCTAAGGCCGTTTTGGACGCCAAGACAGGCTGGAGACGCCAGGTGTGCGGCCTCGTCGGAGAACTGTGCCGCATACCGCCGGCCTACGCCGCGGCGCTGGACGTTGCTCTAGGCGCGGCGTCCCGATACATCGTGACGGAAGACGAACAGACAGCAAAGGCCGCTATTGCCTATTTAAAAGACCGTCATGCCGGCCGGACGACGTTTCTGCCCCTTGATACGGTGAAGGAACGCCGGCGGACTCGCGACGAAGAAACGGCATCCCAAGAACCGGGTATCGTCGGCTTTGCCAGCGATATTTTGACCTATGACGCGGCCTATGCAGGTATTTTTGCGTCGCTCCTGGGAAAGACCCTCGTCGCCGATTCGGTGGATGCAGGTTCCCGGACGGCGCGGAAATATGGATACCGTCTGCGCATCGTCTGCCTGGACGGCACGCAGTTCAACGCCGGCGGTTCTTTGACCGGCGGCAGCCTGAAGGGCAAGGAGGGCTCCCTGATCAGCCGGAGGGCCTTGCTGGAAGAATTAAAGGAACAGGCCGTCCAGCTTCGGGCGGCAAAGGAACAGACGGCTGCCCAGGGACGCGAGATGCGCTGCAAAGCAGAAGAGCTGAAACGAAACCTTGATAAACAGGATGAGCAAAGCCGTACGCTGCAGGTAGAGCTGCAGAAGCGGCAGTGGCAAGCAGCGTCGGCCCGGCAGGAGGCAGAGAAGGCTCAGGAAGAGCTGCAGCGCCTCGACGGGCAGGCTGAGCAGCTGCAGCAGGTACGGGCCGATATGCAGGCCGAGCTGGTGCGGCAGGAAGAGGTGTTGGCCGTCCTGGAACAGACGCCGGCAGAAAATACGCAGGAATTGGAAGCGGCGCGGACGGCGGCCTTGCAGGAAGCGGAGGAATGCCGCCAAGCCCTGACGGAGCGGCAGATTGCCGTGGCGACGCTGGAAGAACAGGTACGCCAGGCGGGAGAGCAGATGCGCCGGCACGGCGAAGAAACGGCGCAGCACGGCCGCGACGGCGAAGGGCTGTCCGACCGGCGGCGCGAATGGCGGGCCCGCTTGACGGAAACGGAAACGCTGCTGCAGGAATTGACGGAAAAGATTGCATTGAAAGAACGGGAAACGCAGCAGAAGGATGCGGAAAAAGAAGAATTTTACCGTGACAGGGAAGAAAACTTCCGGCAAAGCCAGACGCTGGAGCAATCCCTGGCGGAGCTGCGGGAACGGGAACGGCTGTGCAGCGAGCGCCTCAGCGCCGCCAACGTGCAGCTGGAAAAATACAGCGGCGACATACGCCGCGGCGAAGAACTGCTGGCCCTGCAGGGGCTGACGCGGCAGGAAGCGATGGAACGGCGGCGCGACGGCTCGCTGAAAGAGCTCCACGACCGCGTGGCCGACTTGAAGCGGCGCATTGCCGATCTGGGGCAGATCAACGGCAACGCCGAGGAAGAATACCGGGCGGCCCTGGCGCAGCAGGAATTTTACCAGAAGCAATGCGCCGATTTGCAGGAATCGAGGGCCAAGCTGGAGGACATCGTCGCCGAAATCGACGACGCCATGACGGCCCAGTTCCGCCAGGCCCTCGGTGAGATCGGCGGCCATTTTCAGCAGATTTTCAGCCGCCTCTTCGGCGGCGGCCAGGCTAAGGCCGTGCTGACGGACGAGCAGGACGTGCTGAACGCCGGCATCGAGATCATGATTCAGCCGCCGGGAAAGAAAAAGCAGCAGCTGTCCTTGTTGTCTGGCGGCGAACGGGCTCTGACGGTCATCGCCCTGCTCCTGGCCTTCCTGGCCTATCATCCGGCGCCGTTCTGCCTCGTCGACGAAGTGGACGCGGCCCTGGACGAGGCCAACGTCGAGCGCATGGCCTGCTATTTGAAAAATTACAGCGGCGCGACGCAGTTCATCGTCATTACGCACCGCCGCAAGACGATGGAAGCTGCCAATACGCTGCAGGGCGTGACGATGGAAGAACGGGGTGTATCCCGGCTATTAACTGTTAAAGTAGACGAACTCTTAGAGAAAGGAACGTAATCATGGGCTTTTTTTCAAAATTGCGCAAAGGTCTGGAAAAGACGAAGAAATCATTTATTCAGAATATTGAAACGGTCGTCCGCGGCTACGCCAAGATCGACGACGAAATGTACGAGGATTTGGAAGCGGTCATGCTGACCAGCGATATCGGTGTCGAAACGACGGATTACCTGCTGGGTAAAATCAGAGAAGGCGTCAAATCGAAAGAGATTCGCGACGGAAACGACGTCGTTCCTTATTTGGAAAAATGCGTTGTCGAGCTGTTGGAGGAAAACGCCGAGCCCATGCCGGACCGGACGGGGACGACGGAGGTCATCTTCATCGTCGGCGTCAACGGCGTCGGAAAGACGACGACTATCGGCAAGCTGGCCAAGTATTACACCCAGCAGGGGAAAAAGGTCATGCTGGCCGCCGGCGATACGTTCCGCGCCGCTGCATCGGAGCAGCTGACGATTTGGGCCGAACGGAACGACGTGCCTATCGTAAAGCATCAGGAAGGGGCCGACGCGGCGGCCGTCGTGTTCGACGCTACGGCTTCGGCTAAGGCCAGGGGCATCGACGTACTCCTCGTCGATACGGCCGGACGGCTTCACACGAAATCAAACCTCATGGAAGAGCTGCGGAAGATGGCCCGCGTGGCCGGCCGCAACATCGACGGCGCGCCTCATGAAACGCTGCTGGTCCTCGACGCGACGACGGGACAGAACGCCGTCAGCCAGGCCAAGCTGTTCGGCGATGTCGTGCCCCTGACGGGCGTCGTGCTGACCAAGCTCGACGGCACGGCCAAGGGCGGCATTATCTTGTCTATCAAGCGGGAATTGGGCGTGCCCGTCCGCTGGGTCGGCGTCGGCGAAGGTGCTGACGACCTGCGGCCCTTCGACGCGGCTCAATTTGCCGATGCGCTGTTCGATAAAAACGTAACGCAGCGGGAACAGGAAGAAGACTAGGAGGGACGAGCTATGTACGTAGGTAATTTAAAGCAGTGGGAAAAAGAGATTCCGTACGTGCCGGCAGGAGTAGCCAAGTGGATAGAAAAGCTGGCGTCGTACGATTTGGCTTCGCTCGAACCGGGACGCCATGAATTAGGCGACGGCAACTACATGAACGTCGACGTCGGCGAAACCCATCCGGCGGCGGAACGGACGATGGAAGCCCATCGCGAGTACATCGACATCCAGACGGTCATTGAAGGAGACGAAATCATCGGTTATCAGCCCATTCGCAACGCCGGCGCCGTCGTGGAAGACCGCTCGGCGTCCGATGCCTGGTTTTATAATCCCCGCATTGGCGAAGATACGGTAATTCGCATGGTCCCGGGAACCTTCGCCGTCTTTACGCCTGCCGACGGCCATCGCTGCCTCTGCGCTCCCGACGGAGAGGGGAAACCGATTAAAAAGGCCATCATGAAAATACGCATTGCGTCTTTGGGAAAGACATACTAACGGATGGCCGTCGGAAACTTAAAAAGAAATAAAAGTTTTCATCACCCAGATAATTTCTATTGACTAATAAGATAGAGTATATTAAACTATAAATTGGTACTGAGTTTTCATTTTTAGTTTACTATATTACATAGGATGTGTTGAAATGGCGGCAGATATTCGAGAAAAGATCATTGCCGAAGCTTTGCATGAAATCAACCGCCGCGGCGCGGATTTTCATATGGATGATTTGGCTCGAAACCTTCGCATCAGTAAGCGCACGCTGTACGAGCATTTTTCATCGAAGCAGGAAATTATTGAGAAATCGATGCTTTCTTTAATCGACGACATACATGAACAGCATGTGGCCCTGCTGGCGAATACGGAGATGACGACGGAAGAAAAAATCATAAACTTCTTCAATGTAAAAACGCATTATATCTCCGTTCTTTCCGTTCGCAAGACCGACGAAATCCTGCGCAAGATGCCCGAGGTCTGCGCCGCGCTGGAAGAACGGCGCCGCATGGATTGGGCGCTGCTGAGCCAGTTGTTCGAACAAGCGCAGCAGGAAGATTCCTTTAAGGAAGTCGATAAGTTTCTTCTGATTCACATGCTGCACAGCGCTTCCGATGATATATTGGAATACTTCGACGAGTCGGAACATGAATCTTCTTTTTCCGAATATATGGAAAAATGTATCCGTGTAATTTTATACGGAATAAAAAGACAGGAGGCAAGTAACGAATGATACACAAACATAAGGTATTCACGATGGGCGTGACGGTGCTGACTGTCGCGTCGTTATTGGCAGGGTGCGGCTCTCAGGAGGCCGGGCAGAAGGCGCCTGTCGCCGTCAATACGTATAAGGTAACGGCGGAAGACACGCCTGTGCGGGCCGAGTACAGCGGCACGGTCATTGCGACGGATAAGGTTCCTGTACGCGCTAAGATTTCCGGCCGCGTCGTTGAAAAATACGTGCAGGGCGGCCAGCAGGTCACGGCGGGGCAGCCTTTATTCCGTATCGACAGCCGCGAATACGATGCGGCTTTGGAAAACGCCAAGGCCAACCGGGCTCAGGCTGCGGCCAATCTGGCCAATCAGCAGCTCAACCTGCGCCGGTATCAGCAGCTGGTCGAGCAGGACGCGATTTCCGTTCAGACACTGACGGATCAGGAAGCGGCGACGCGGCAGCAGCAGGCTGTGCTGGAAGCCAACGACGCGCTGGTGCAATCTGCTCAGGATAACGTCGACGATACGATCGTATACGCTCCGTTCAGCGGCAAGCTCAACGTCGACGACGTAGCCGTCGGCACGTACGCTACAGCCGGCCAGACCGACTTGGTGACGATTTCTACGTTAGATCCTGTGTACGTAGAATTCTCCGTCAGCGAAGCGGAATACCTGCAGATGATGAAGAAGCGGTCGGACGAACCGGGCAGCTGGGGAGACCATCTGCAGCTGCGCCTGAGTGACGGCTCTATGTACGCCTATGAAGGCCACGTCGTGCAGATTAACCACGGCATGGACGGCAATTCCGGCTCCATCATTATCAAAGCGCAGTTTGAAAATCCGCAGAACCTCCTGATTCCGGGCTTGTACGCTACCGTCGTTTCTGACACGCAGGTACAGCAGCACGCCGTCATGGTTCCGCAGCGCGCCGTACAGCAGACCCTGGGCCGCTACTTCGTCTCAGTCATCGACAGCGAAGGCAAGGCGCAGAATAAGCCCGTTACGCCGGGTCAGAAGGTCGGCAAGTTCTGGATTATCAACGAAGGCATCAGCGACGGCGACCTCATCATCGTCGACGGCTACCAGAAAGCTACGGGCGGCGCGACGCTCGATCAGCACTTGCTGACAAAAGCCGAAATTGAAAGCGGCTCCGATATAGCTGTGAAAACAGAAAGTAAATAGGGGGCGAGAGAGTGATATCAAAATTCTTTATTGACAGGCCGATCTTCGCCATCGTCATATCGTTGATCATATCGATTGCCGGTCTCTTGGCGATGATGTCCCTGCCTGTCGCAAAATATCCGAACGTTACGCCTCCGCAGGTCAGCGTGTCCGCGACCTATACAGGCGCTAACGCCGAAGTTATCAGTGATACCGTCGCCAGCGTCATCGAACGCCAGATGATCGGCGTCGACGACATGGTAAACATGTCCAGCTCCAGTAACGACAGCGGCCGGTATTCCCTGACCGTCCAGTTCGAAACGGGCAGTAACGACGACATGGACACGGTTAATACGCAGAACCGCGTCAGCCAGGTTCAGGCGACATTGCCGCAGGAAGTTACGGCAACAGGCGTTACGGTCCAGAAATCGACGAGTTCTACGGCTATGGTTTTCGCCTTGTATTCCCCGAACGGTACTTATGACGCCACGTTCATGAAGAACTATGCAACCCAGTTCTTTATGGATGCCTTGAAATCCGTTTCCGGCGTCGGCAACGTTGAAGAATTTGGCTCCGACTACGCCATGCGTATCTGGATGGACCCGCTGAAGATGAATATCCTTCAGGTCACGCCGACGGATATTATTTCTGCTATTGAAGGCCAGAATATCCAGGCTGCCGTCGGCTCCATCGGCTCGCAGCCGACGACGAACGACCAGACGTACCAGTATACAATGCGCGCTGAAGGCCGTCTCCAGACTGCCGAACAATTCCGAGATGTCATCGTCCGTACCAATCCGGACGGAACGATGGTTCGCGTCGGCGATGTCGCCACGGTAGAATTGGGTGCAAAGGATTATAACGTGGAAGGCAACTTCAACGGCCAGCCTCAGGCCGGCTTCATGGTCAGCCTGACGTCAGACGCCAATGCCATGCAGACTGTAAGCGGCGCGCGGGAAGTATTGGAAGAAGCTAAAAAATCCTTCCCATCCGACTTGGATTACCGTATTATTTACGACAGCACGAAGTTCGTATCGGCGTCTATCAACGAAGTTATTCACACCTTTGTGGAAGCGCTGCTCCTCGTAGCGGCTATCGTATACTTGTTCCTCCAGAGCGGTCGGTCGACGCTGATCCCGCTGATCGCCGTTCCTGTATCGCTGCTCGGGACCTTTGCCTGCTTTACGATTTTAGATTTCTCCATTAATACCCTGACCTTGTTCGCCATGGTTTTGGCTATCGGCCTTCTCGTCGACGATGCCATCGTCGTTATCGAAGCTGTCGAATATGAAATCAAGTACAACAACAAGGGGCCGAGGGAAGCGACGATCATCGCCATGCAGAACGTACAGAACCCGGTTATCGGCGTTGCCTGCGTACTGGCGTCCGTATTTATCCCAGTCGGCTTCCTGAGCGGCATGAGCGGTATTTTGTACCGGCAGTTTGCCTTTACGATTGCTATTTCCGTGGCCATTTCGGCCTTCGTCGCCCTGACGCTGACGCCGGCCATGTGCGCCTCTATCCTGAAGGTTCATAAACCGACGGAAAATCCGAAAGGCATCTTTAAATTTTTCCAGCAGTTCAATCGTGCTTTTGAACGCATGACGAACTGGTACGGTATCCGTCTGGTGCATTTGAACCGGCGCATCAAGTGGAGCGTCGCTTTCCTGATTATGATTTCCGGTATTTCCGGATTCTTGTTCACCATCATTCCGACAGGCTTCGTGCCGTCGGAAGATAACGGCTTCGTCATCGTCAGCACGACCTTGCCGGAAGGCACGTCCCAGACGATTACCAAGCAGATTGCCGTCGATTTGGGCAACTGGATTGAACAGCAGCCCGGCGTTACGCAGTCCATGAATATCGTTGGCTACAACATGCTGGCCGGCGGCGCTAAGACGAATGGTGCGACGGCTTTCGTCGGCATGGAAGACTGGGATCAGCGTAAAGATCCGAGCATGTCCGTTGACGCGCTGGTAGGCAAGATCATGGCTCACGGTGCGCAGATTCCCCAGGCTTCGGTCGTCGCCATCAACCCGCCGCCTATTGACGGCATGGGCATTTCTGCCGGCTTTACGCTGCACATCGAAAACCGCGGCGGCCACACGACAGACGAATTGATGGAAACGGCCAATAAGTTCATCGCCGAAGCGGCGAAACGGCCGGAAATCGGCTCCGTCTATACGGCCTTTTCCAACGATACGCCGGGGTATTACCTCGACGTAGACCGCGACATGGTTGCCAGAGAAGGCGTATCCATGAGCTCTGTATACCAGACCTTGCAGTCTTTCTACGGCTCGTACCAGATCAACGACTTCACTATTTTCGGACGTAACTTTAAGGTCGTCATCCAGGCAGCTCCGCAGTTCCGCGAAACCGTCGACGGCAACAAGAACCTCTACGTCCGCAATTCCAATAACGAGCTCATTTCCGTGGCCAACTTCGTACGGCCCCGTCCGATTGGCTCGGCTTCTATTATCACTCGTTTCAACGACTATCCGGCCATTAAGATCATGGGCGCTCCGGCTGCCGGCCAGAGCTCCGGCGATGCGCTGAAAGCCCTGCAGGAAGTCGCCGCCGATACGCTCGGCGAAGGCTACACCTATGAATGGGCCGACATGAGCCGTGAAGAAGTCGAAGCCGGCAACAAGACGATTTACGTCTTCGGTCTGGCTATCCTCTTCGTATTCCTCGTATTGGCAGCCTTGTACGAAAGCTGGAAGGTACCGTTCGCCGTACTGTTCAGCGTGCCGGCCGGCTTGTTCGGCGCGACGCTGTTCACGTACATCTTCGACCAGACGAACAACATTTACTTCCAGATCGGTATTCTCGCCGTTATCGGTTTGGCGGCTAAAAACGCCATCCTGATTATCGAATACGCTAAAGTCCGTGTCGATGAACGCGGCATGGATCCCGTATCGGCGGCGATTGAAGCGGCGAAGATTCGTCTCCGTCCTATCGTCATGACGTCCCTGGCCTTCGTCGTAGGCTCTATCCCGTTGGCTCTTGCTACGGGCGCCGGCGCGGCATCCCGTGTCACCATGGGTATCGTCGTCGTCTTCGGTACGTCTATGGCGACGATTCTGGGCGTATTCCTCATTCCGATGCTGTTCATCCTCGTTGAAAAAATCGGCCATCAGCCGGTGAAGAAGAAACAGACCATCGGCAGATTAGGTGATATGTAAGAGTATTGTATCTGCAGCTTCCCTTTTGACTGGAAGGGCGATACTGGATTTACGTTTTTGGCTCAGCGGTGCTGCCTTGTGCAGCACCGTTGGCTGAAAGTGCAGAAAAGGAGTTCTCGTGGGTATGTTCCCGTGAGAACTCCTTTTCTGTATGCTCAATACGGTGTACGACAAAAAGCCGCATCGCTGCGATGCGGCTGTATGCGTCGTATATGCAGTTATCTGCCTTGCAGCAGTTTTTCTTTTAATTCCAAATAGCGCGTCGTATAATACGGCTTGAGCTGCGATTCCCGCAGGTCGTTGCCGAAGGAACGGCGGCTGACGGATAAGATTGGCGGGCATTGAATGCGCTTGGCGACGGCAAAGCCGGCGATGAGGCGCCACCATTTTTCCAAGTCGGCGATGAAGGACGCCGCGTCGGGAAAGAGGTCGCGCACCTTGATGGGGCAGCCGATGTGTTCTTCCAGCGTGCCGTCGGCATACCATTGGAGAATCGACTCCGGCGTCGCCCGCTGCCACCGTTCGATGAAGGCGGCGAAGAGGTAGTCGTGATAGGGATACACCAGGGGGTCGCCCTGGCCTTTGGTGATGTCCTGATTGGAAGACAGCTCGGCGCTGGGGACGATGTCGATAGAGCCGCGGGGAATGACTTCCCGTTTGAACACTTCGTCGTTCAAGTACCGGGCCAGGTCGTAGACCTGATGCTTCCACAAGTCGGCCGTCGCGGCCAAGAAGCCGGCGCTGTCGCCGTACAGCGTAGCGTAGCCGACAGATGATTCGGCCTTGTTGGCGTTGCAGGTGAAGACGCCGCCGAAGGCGGCTGCCGCCGCGGCCAGAATACGGCTGGAACGGTCCCGGGCCTGGATGTTTTCTTCAATGAAGCTGGTCAGCTCCAGACGGCCTGATTCGACGTCGTTTTTATATAATACGGCGTCGCTGAATTGGCGGCGCGTCAATTCCAGGCTGTCCTGTACGGGAATGACCGTATACAAGCAGCCCAGGTTGTCGGCTAACTCCTTAGCCAGGCCCTTGGTCATTTCCGAGTTGTAGCAGCTGGGCATGTTGACTAAGAGGATGTGTTCCGGCGGAAGGACTGTGGCGTATAAGGCGGCGTTGACGGCCGAGTCGATGCCGCCCGATACGCCGATGACGACGTGATCCAGGCCGAGGGAGCCCATAAAGGATTTCAGGCCGTAATGCAGGCTGGCGTAGATGTCGGCCGTGCTGCCGCGCTGTTCGTTGACGTGGACCGGCGACGTGAAGACGTGGTTCTGCTCGTCGTATTCGACGATGGCCAGCTCTTCGCCGAAGGCGGCGCATTCGTAGTGAAGGCGGCCGTCCTTGTCGTAGGCGCTGCTGGAACCGTCGAAGGTGTAGACATTTTTGCCGTTGTTCTGGATGCCCGTGCAGTTGACGTATACGGCGGGCTTGCCGATTTCGCCGATGGCTTTGCCGAACAGGCGGTGACGCCGCTCCGTCTTGCCCTGCGTAAAGGGAGAGCTGGAAATGTTGACGAACAGGTCGATATCGTACGTATTGCCTAAGTACGACATGGGCTTGAAGGGATAGTTGTCGTCCCAGCTGTCTTCGCAGATGAGCGGGCCTACGCAGAGCTTCCGTCCGTCGGCGAAGGCGATGTGGACGGGCGACAAGAAGTCTTCCGGAAAGGCGCGCCGCTCCTGGGCCACTTCCATGAGGGATGTGAAATAGCGGATGTCGCTGAACTCCCGGTAGTTGGGAAGGAGCGTCTTGATGTAAAACGGATAGGGCGACCGTTCCGGCGACAGGAGCTTGCCGTCGCTGGCGATGAACATGGCGTTGTACTTGCGGGTCCGGCCGTCTAAGTTGACCCGGCCCGGTTCCTTGGCTACGTTGCCGTAGACGACGGTAATTCCTTCTGAAGCGGCCTGGATTTCTTCGCCGAAGCGGACGCAGTCGTCGATGAAGTCGGGCTGATCCCAGACGTCGCCGATAAAATAGCCCGGAATCGAAAGTTCCGGGAAGATAATCATGTCGCAGCCCTGCTGCTTAGCCTTGGAGATGGCTTTTTTCATGGCGGCGGTATTGAAGCGCGGGTCGCCGGCATGTATATCAAGCTGGGCGAGAGCAATTTTCAGCATAGATATGCCTCCCTGATAAATAATTTCATACCTATTATTATACTCCATAGGCGCCATTGTGAATAGAGAGGGCGGAAGATACGCCGCGTATGCCCGACAGGTCTAAGGCGACTGTGCAAAATCGCATAGCCTCATAGGGTGCGAAAAGGAGCGGCATGTAGTATAATTGTAGTGATATTACTTTCTGACTGAAGGAAAGAAGACTTACATGAACACTTTATTGACTATCTTAAACGCCAAGTTCATCCATTCCTCCCTGGCGCTGCGCTGCCTTTATACGGCGTGCCGCCGGCAGGGCGTCGCGGTGAAGACGGCGGAATATACGATCAATCAGCATGCCTATGACATTCTGCGCCGCATTTCCAAGTTCGACGCCGATATCATCGGCTTTTCCTGTTATATATGGAATATCGAAATGACCTGCCATATCATTTCCCTCATCAAGCAGGTGCGGCCGCAGACGATCGTCTTTGTCGGCGGGCCGGAAGTGTCCTATACGGCAGAGGAGATATTGCGGGACCATCCCGACATTGATTACGTACTTCAAGGTGAGGGAGAAGATATGGTGCCGGCCTTTCTGCAGGCCTTAGCGCGAGGCGAAGACGGGATGGCTGTACCGGGCGTCATGGGACGAGTCGGAGGCCAGATTCAGGGCAGTGATGCCTATCAGGAAGTGGCCGAGCTGGACCGTCTGCCCTTTCCCTATGAGGGGCAGGATTTTTCCCTGCTCGACCATAAGATCATGTATTACGAAAGCTCCCGCGGCTGCCCGTTTCACTGCCAATACTGCCTGTCGGGCATGAACGACGCCGTCCGCTTCCGCTCCGTGCCCCTCGTGCTGCAGGAGATGGAACAGTTCGTCGCAGCCGGCGTGCATCAGGTCAAATTCGTCGACAGGACCTTCAACTGCAATCCGGCCCACTACCGGCCGCTGCTGCGCTATATGATTGACGTGATCGAAGATATCAACTTCCATTTGGAAATCGAGCCGGGCCTGCTCATGGACGAAGACCTGGAGCTGCTGGCAGCGGCTCCTAAAGGGCGCATCCAGCTGGAGATGGGCATTCAGTCGACCCACGAGCCGACGCTGCAGGCTATTCGGCGGCACAACGACTGGCCGCGCATCGAGCATATTATGGAACGGCTCTTGGCATGCGGAAACATCCACCTGCATCTGGATTTGATTGTCGGTCTTCCTTATGAGGATTTCGGCCGCCTGCGCCAGTCGTTTAACGATATATACGCTCTCAGGCCCCACAAGCTGCAGATTGGTTTTTTGAAGCTCCTCAAGGGCTCGGGCATCCGCCGCGATTACGGCGGCGACTACCGCTATGACCCGCAGGGGCCTTACGAAGTGCTGGAAACGACGTGGCTGCCTTATGAACGGGTGCGGTACATGAAGGTCTTTGAGGACGTCTTTGAACGAACCTATAATTCGGGAAAATTTACCTGTCTTTTGTCCTATGTATCCCGAATCTACGCCCGGGATTATTTTGCTTTGTACGAAGGCCTGACCGACGAATGGCTGGCCCTGGGGTACGACGAACAGGCCCTGTCGGACGAGGGGCTCTGCCAGTTCTTGTGGCATTGCTGCCGGGACAGGCTGGGCCTGACGGAAGAACAGCAGGCCGTCGCGGCGGATTTGCTGGCCCTGGATATGCAGGTATGCTTCCAGTTCCGCTATCATGCCGGCTTTTTGGGCTGGCAGGAAGCGCCTCGCGAAGAGACGGACGCTATGTTCCGCGACGAGGAATGGCTGCGCCAGTATGTACCCGATTACGTTTTCACGAGCTGGCGCGACGTCAAGATGCGCTGCCGCGTCTGGCCCGTCGGCAGGGATACGCTGGACGAGCTGCGGCGCTATACGGCCGTTCCCGAAGGAGGAGCCTATATTCTGGCAGAAAAACGAAAGGGCGGCGTGTCGTGGCAGATCGTGCCGCCTAAACACAGAGCAGAGGAATTATAAGATATGAACGAACGATATAATGTATATTCGACGTATTTAAAAGAACGGTACGGCGAAAAGGTATATAAGCTGCCCATCAGCATTCCCGATACGTGCCCGAACCGCGACGGCACGCTGGGCACGCGGGGCTGCGCCTTCTGCGGCTCTATCGGCGCAGGGTATGAAAACCTGCCGGCCGACATGACCATACGGCGGCAGATAGAGGCCAACATCGCCCATATCCAGCCTAAATACAAAGCCAATAAATTCATCGCCTATTTCCAAAACTTCACAAACACCTATATCCGGCCCGACGTGTTCCGCCAATACCTCATCGAAGCCTGCCGGCCCGACATCGTCGGCATCGCCGTCGCGACGCGGCCGGACTGCGTTAATACGACGTATTTCGATATTATGGCGGACATCAAGGAGAACTACGGCGTCGATATCCTCGTCGAGTTCGGCCTGCAGACGGTTAACTACAAGACGCTGCAGAAAATCAACCGGGGCCACACGCTGGCCGAATACATCGACGCCATGATGATGATACAGGCCTATCCCTTCCGCAACTGCACCCACGTCATATTGGACTTGCCCTGGGATACGATGGAAGACGTCGTCGAGACGGCCAAGATTATTTCCGCCCTGCCGACGCACGAAATCAAGCTCCACGCCCTGTACATCATCAAGAATACCGTCATGGCCGACTGGTACAAGGCCGGGGAGATACAGCTTATTTCCGCCGAGGAATACGTAGATCGCGTCGTGACCTTTTTGGAATACACGCGGCCGGACATCGTGTTCCAGCGGCTCATCGGCCGGGCGCCGAAGGAAGCGACGGAATTTGCCAACTGGGGCATGGGCTGGTGGAAAATCCGCGATATGATCGACGCTGAGCTCGCGCGGCGCGACACCCGTCAAGGTGCGAAATGCACGTACCTTCACGGAAAAGCCGTGCGGAAATTTACAGATTACTAACAAAGGGGACATGACCATTGCCTATGGAAAAACGATTTATCTTTTCGGACTTGTCCGAGGCCAAAGCCGTGCTGGGCATGAAGGACGAATTTTTAAAGACCATACAGAAGGAATTTCCTGACTGCCGCATTGCCTCCCGCGGCGACGAAGTGATTATCGTCGGCGGCGAGCCCGGCGTCAGCCAGGTGGAGACGGTGCTGCGCACGCTGCGGTACCTGTACCGGGAAAATACGTACATGACGACGCAGCACGTGCGCTACTCGTCGTCGCTGATCAAGCAGGGAAAGGAAGACCTGCTCCAGTCTATTTACGGCGACACGGTCAGCATTTCGGCCCGGGGACGGCTCATCAAGCCCAAGACGGCGGGACAGAAGCAGTACGTCGATTCCATACGGAAAAATCTCGTGACCTTCGGCATCGGCCCGGCCGGCACGGGCAAGACCTACCTGGCCGTAGCCTTGGCGTCGTATTATTTGAAGAACCGCGAAGTAGAGCGGATTATCCTGACCCGCCCGGCCGTAGAAGCCGGCGAAAAGCTGGGCTTTCTGCCCGGTGATTTGCAGGAGAAGATCGACCCGTACCTGCGGCCCCTTTACGACGCTTTGGCGGATATGTTCGGCTACGACCAGTTTCAGAAGATGGTGACCCGCAATATCATCGAGGTAGCGCCGCTGGCCTACATGCGCGGCCGGACGCTGGAGGAATCGTTTATCATTCTCGACGAAGCGCAGAATACGACGAAAGAGCAGATGAAGATGTTCCTGACCCGTATGGGCAATCATTCCCGCGTCGTCGTCAACGGCGACGTCACGCAGATAGACTTAGTAGACCGCAAGATGTCCGGCCTCATCGAAGCCCAGAAGGTCCTGCAGAACGTCCGCGGACTGGGCATGGTGTACTTTACCGACGAAGACGTCGTCCGTCACGACATGGTCGGGCGGATCATACGGGCATATGAAGATTTCTATAAAAAAGAATAGAAAGGTGGACCAGTATGAATATCAACATCAACTACGAAGACCCGTCGTTCCAGAACGACACGTACGAACAGGTAATCGAGCAGGTATGCCAGGAAGCGGCACTCGTGTACGGCTTGGGGCCGAATGCGGAAATCAGCGTCCTCTTGTGCCACAACGAATACATCCACGAGCTGAATAAGCAGTACCGCCAGATTGACCGTCCTACAGACGTCCTGTCCTTTGCCCTGAACGAAGGGGAAGACGACGGCTACGACGGCCCCGACGCGGCCCTTTTGGGCGACATCGTCATTTCCCTGGAAAAGGTGCAGGAGCAGGCCGAAGAATACGGCCATTCCTTTGAACGGGAGCTGGCCTATTTGACGATTCACGGCATGCTGCACATCCTCGGCTACGACCACATGGAGCCTGACGACAAGGCGGAAATGCGCAAGGAAGAGGAATTTATCCTCCACCGCCTGGGTTACGTCCGTCAGGGAGAAGAATTATAATGGACGGGGAAAGCGTCCGCCTGCTCATCGAAGCGGCGAAAAAGGCCAGGGAAAGGGCTTATGCGCCGTACTCCCGGTTTTACGTCGGCGCGGCGGCTCTGGGAGAAGACGGCGTTATATATGCGGGCTGCAACGTGGAGAACAGCTCTTACGGCTTGTCGTGCTGCGCCGAGCGGAACGCCATATTCCGCGGCGTCGCCGCCGGCTGCCGGAAGTTTGAGGCCGTTGCCATTGTCGGCAGCGCCGACGATACGATGCCCTGCGGCGCGTGCCGGCAGGTCATGGCTGAATTCGGCGTGTCTTATGTCGTCGCGACCCGCGCCGACGGTGCTTACCGGGTGCTGGCTCTTGAGGATTTGCTGCCCTTTGCTTTCACACTACAGGAAGAAACAGAATAAGGAGTATATATGGAAGAAAAAACTACGTTTAAATCGGGATTCGTCGCCGTCGTAGGCCGCCCGAACGTCGGCAAGTCGACGCTCATCAACCGCATCATCAAGCAGAAAGTATCGATCGTGTCCGATAAGGCCCAGACGACGCGCAACCGCATTTTATGCATTCACACCGACGAGGACTGCCAGATTGTGTTCCTCGACACGCCGGGCATTCACAAGCCGAAGCATAAGCTGGGGCAGTTCATGGACGAAGCGGCTTATCAGTCCCTCAAGGACATCGACGCCGTGCTGTTCCTCATCTCGGGCAATGAAAAGAAGGGCCCCGGCGACATGTTCGTCCTCGACAAGGTAAAAGATGCCGGCGTTCCCGTATTCCTTATCATCAACAAGGTCGATTTGATGAGCAAGGAAGAGATTTTCCAAAAAATTACGGAATACAACGCCCTGTATCCCTTTGAACAGATTATCCCCATATCGGCGCTGAACGGCGACAACGTGGACGCTGTACTGGACGAGCTGAAAAAGATACTGCAGGAAGGGCCGAAGTATTTCCCCGACGACATGATTACAGACCAGCCTGAACGGCTTCTCGTCGCGGAAATCGTCCGGGAAAAGTTGTTCCGATGCACGCGCGACGAAGTGCCCCACGCCATCGCCGCCTACGTGGAAGAGATGAAGCCCCGCGGCAGGAACAAGGTGTACATCCGCCTGACGATTTACGTCGAACGGGATTCGCAGAAGCGCATCGTCATCGGCAAGAACGGCTCGGTTTTGAAGGAAGTGGGCGAGCAGGCTCGCCGGGAAATCGAAAACCTGCTGGGGTCGTCCGTATTTTTGGATATTTGGGTTAAAGTAAAGCACGACTGGCGCAATAAGGCGTCGGCCCTCAGCGAGCTAGGCTATAAGAACGAATAGGAGAGATGACTTATTGAACCGCAACTATTGCTGGAATGTTTTGTGATTTACTGCATATGTGTCCTTTGCAGCGCCGTCTGCGTTACAGGGAAATTTGCCTTTGCCCAGCTGCGCCGCGAATACATCGAAGAATTGGTGGAAGACGGTGATGAGAGCGCCAAGCCCCTGCTCAAGCTGTACGATAACCCGACCTTGTTTTTAGGGACGGCCCAGCTGGGCATGGCCCTCTTCGGCCTCGTCGGCGGCGCGACGATCTATTTCGCCTTGTATAACGGATACGGCCAGTTTGTGCAGTACGCCGGCGAAGCGTGGATTGTCTGGGCGGCCTACGCCGTTGTCTGCGTCGTCCTGTGCGGCATCTCCTGGGTGTTTGGCGAGCTCATTCCTAAATCCATCGGCCTGCAGCGGGCAGAACGGAGCCTGAAAACGATCCGGCCGCTGATACAGCCGTGGAGCCGGCTGCTTTACCCGCTCATCAGCCTGGGCAACTGGCTGGGCAAGGCCATTCTCCGCGGCCGCGACCTCGAGGTGACTAATGAAATCGACATGGCTCACTCGGAAGATGAAATCCGCATGCTCGTCACGGCCAGCCACAAGGAAGGGAAGATCGACCAGGTAGAAAGCGAGCTCATCGGCAACGTCTTTGATTTTGCCGACCGGCTGGCCCGGGAAATCATGATTCCCCGGCAGAATATCGTCTGCCTGTACCTGGAAGATACGATGAGCCAGCACATCGCGACGATACGCCAGTCCCGCCATACGCGGTACCCCTTGTGCGAAGAAGACAAGGACCATATTTTAGGGCTGATACACATCAAGGATTTGATGGATTTGTACATGCACAAGCAGACCAACCTCCGCCAAATCAAGCGGCCTATCCTGATGGTTCCGGAAATCATGCCGGCGTCCAAGCTCCTGCAGCTCATGCGGGCCCGGCGGACCTATCTGGCTATGGTTGTCGACGAGTACGGCAGTACCGTCGGCCTCATCGGGCTGGAAGATATTCTGGAAGAGCTGGTCGGCAACATTAAAAACGAGCACAGCATGGAAAAAGAAGAAATCCAGCCTCTGGCCAACGGCGCCTATGAGTTTGCCGGCACCGTATTGCTGGAGGACGTGGAAGAGCTGCTCCACATACCTGTCGAAGAGGACGTCGACACGGATACTATCGGCGGCTATGTGTTCAACGTGCTGGGCCATACGCCTGTCGTCAAGGAAGAGGCCATTATCGGGACCTATCGCTTTGTCGTATTGGAAATGCAGCGGTTCCGCATTGCCCGCCTCAAGGCCGTGCCCATACCGCCGGAAGAATTGCCGCCGCCAGAGGGGGAAGGGGACCATGACAAGGAGTAACCATATATTCCGCCCGGTCCGGCCGTACGACGGACTAATCCTTCAAGTTCAGAAGCGGGGAAAGCAGCGGATCTTGTCTGTCTTTACCCGGCAGGAAGGGGTGCTGCGGCTGTTTGTATCCGAGCGGAGCCGCGGCCGCAGCGGCTCCGGGGCTTTTATGCCTTTGGGGGAGATTACCTTTGATGCGGCCGAGCAAGGCGATATCCTATCCCTGCGGGAATACGAATGCCGGGGAAACGAGGCCATGATGAACCTGACGTGGGATCACTACGTGTATTCGCAGATCTTCGTCGAAATGGTCCTGCACCTCATACCGTACCGGCAGGTCGACGGCGGCGTGTACGGCCTGCTCCTGCGCTACAGCCGCCTGTTGGCGGCCAAGGATCCGCGGGTCCTGACGATTATCGCCGGCTGGCAGCTGGCCGGACTGGCTGGGTTTTATCCCGACGTCGATACGGTGCGCGTGTTTTCGTCTCCCTATGGTCAGGAGGGCTATTACTTCGGCGACGAAGGACTGGCGGACATGCGGGAAGAGAAGCTGACGCCGGAGATCCGGCAGCTTTGGAAGCGCCTGCTGCAATACCGCTGGGAGCGGGAGGAGACGCTGCGCTTCAGCGCGAAGGGCTTAGCGGCACTGGAACGGTTGCTGTACAGCTACGTCGAGCAATGCAGTGAAAAAAAGCTGCAATCGTTAGTATTGCTGGCGCGTCCGTAAGAACGGTGAGAAAGAATACTCTTTCGACGCCGTTCTTTTTGTTTTTCTTGTCTTTTAGCCGGCCTATGGTATAATAAGGCTATTATTTTTTTATACGCCTATCATGGCGAAAGATAAAGGAGGGCATATGGTCAAAAATATGACGGCAGGCAGCCCCATACGCCTGATCTTGTCTTTTACCGTTCCCCTGCTGATTGGGAACGTATTTCAGCAATTTTATAATATTGCCGACATCATCATCGTCGGACGGACCATCGGTGTCCATGCCCTGGCGGCAGTCGGAGCGTCGGGACCGTTGTTCATGGCTCTGCTGGGCCTGACTATCGGCCTGACGTCGGGATTTTCCGTCGTTACGGGCCAGCGGTTCGGAGCAAACGATGATGAAGGCGTGCGCCGTTCCGTCGCCATGTCGGCTATGCTGGCCGTCGGATTGACGGTTTTGCTGACGACGATTGCGGCCTGGCAGATGCCTCTGCTCATGGAGCTCATGAATATTTCCGACGAGCTCTACGCCGATTCGTACAGTTATATCATCATCATTACGTACGGCATCGTCGCCATGATGATGTACAATCTCCTGGCTTGTATCTGCCGGGCCTTAGGCGACAGCCGTACGCCCTTGTATTTTCTCATCTTGTCGTCTGTCCTGAACGTCGTTCTGGCTCTGGTATTTATCATGCAGTTCGGCTGGGGCGTGCCCGGTTCGGCTATCGCCTTGGTCATCGCTCAGGGCGTGTCGGCCCTGCTGTGCTTCTGTTATATGCGCCGCCGCTTCCCCATGCTGCGACTGCGCCGCAGCGACTGGGCCTTCGACAGGGAATTTGCCTGGCAGCACCTGCGCCTGGGCCTGCCCATGGCCATGCAGTTCATGATTATTTCCCTGGGGATTTTAGCGATTCAGTCGGTCTGCAATACCTTTGGCCCCGAAACCATTGCGGGCTTCGTCTCGGCGACGCGGATTGAACAGCTGGCGCTGCAGCCTATGATTTCCTTCGGTATCGCCATGGCCGTTTACTCAGCACAGAATTACGGCGCTCAGAAATACGACCGCATCCGCAAAGGCGTCCGCCAGTGTTCCCTCGTGTCGCTGGGCTTCTGCCTGTTTGCCATTGGGGCCATGTTGTTTTACGGGCAGGAGCTCATTTCTGTCTTTACGGCGGAGCACGACGACCTGCTCCTGCAGCAGGCCATGCTGTACTTGCACACGTCTGTGCCCTTTTATATTTTTCTCGGGCAGATCTTTGTCTACCGTAACGCCTTGCAGGGCATGGGGATTTCCAGCGTGCCGCTCATCAGCAGCATCATCGAGCTGGTGTTCCGCGGCTTGTCGGCCTTCGTCTTGGCCGGTATGTGGGGCTTTTTCGGCATCTGCTGCGCCAGCCCGATCTGCTGGGTCGCGGCCTGCCTGTTTACGGCGGGAAGCTATTTCTACGTGCAGCATACGATGCGAAATCTCAGAAGGTAGTTGTGTAGTTGTTTTATGAGGAGGAATGGATATGAGCAAGCTCGTCGTCGTCATTCAATGTCATTTGGTCATGAACCGCTGCAGCGGCTATCCCTGCATGGATGCATTTTACAAGCGAGAAGGCGCTTTTGCGTCCTATGAAGAAGACGTCCGCTACATGCCTGTTACCTGCGGCGGCTGCTGCGGCGCCGAAGTAGCGGCCAAGCTGGAAAATCTGACGAAGCATTTAAAGCGCCGCGGCGAACGAAAGGAAGACGTTGTCGTCCATTTCGCCTCGTGCGTCTGTTCCGACAACTCCCATCGGCCGCCTTGCCCCCATTTGGATTACATGCGGCAAATCGCAGAGCGCAAAGGCTATTCCGTCGTCTTGGGCTCGTATATATCGAACGCAGCGACGAAAAAGCGGGAAGCTGGGATTTATAAAACGTTTTAATATAGATAGAACAAAACAGAGCAGCAGAAGATGCAATAGCAATGGCTGCTCTGTTTTTCTATGAATGCAATGTAATATATATTTATTTAATTTAATTGTATTTAATTATACGATTGACAAATAAAATTGTATTTAATATAATTGGATTAAATAAAATGTGCTTAAAAACAGCAGTACGAAGTCGCTTTAGTGCAGGAGCTCTGTATTTGCAGCACATTTACGGTTTAACAAAAAATAATTGATTACATTTTTTACTGTATTTGTACAAGAAGGATTTGTACAAGAAGGGAGATATGTGAATATGAAAATTGATCAAGTGTATACGCCGGCTATTTTGTTGAATTTGGATTATATGGAACATAACCTGAAGAAGTACGCCGACTTGGCTGCGGCGCACGGAAAGCAGATTTGGCCGATGGTCAAGACGCATAAGAGCACGGAACTAGCGTTATTGCAGCAGCAATATGGTTGCACGGGATTTTTGTGCGGCACGCTGGACGAAGCGGAAGCCTTGTGCGCCGCAGGCATCCAAAATATCATGTATGCCTATCCCGTAGCGACGAACGTGTCTATCGATCGGGTCATCGCCTTGTCGCAGAAGTGCAATTTTATCATCCGCATTGACGGGGAAGACGCGGCTAAGGCAATTCAGGAACAGGCGGCTAAACAGGGCGTTTCCGTGCAGTACACGATTATTGTAGACAGCGGCCTTCACCGCTTCGGTGTGGCTCCCGATAAGGTCGTTCCCTTGGCTGACGCGTTGAAAGCCTGCGACCATCTGGTATTTAAGGGGATTTCTACCCATCCGGGCCATGTATACGGCGCATGCAGCCATGAAGATCTGGCAGGCTATTGCGAAGATGAAGCCCGCAGCATGGCAGCGGCGGCAGAAGCGCTGAAAAAGGCAGGCTATACTGTGGATATCATTTCCAGCGGTTCTACGCCTACCTTTGCCCAGAATATTGCCGACGAGCACATCTCCATCTATCATCCGGGCAACTACATCTTCAACGATACGATTCAGTTGTCTACGCAGACCGCTTCGGAAGAAGAATGCGCGCTGTACGTACTGGCATCTGTCGTGTCCCATCCGTCGGAAGACTTGTTTATCTGCGATGCCGGCACGAAATGCCTGGGGCTCGATCAGGGAGCCCACGGCAATACGTCTATCGTAGGGTACGGCACGGTCAAGGGCCATCCGGAGTTATGCGTAGACGGGCTGTCAGAAGAAGTAGGGAAAATTCACGTCAATGGAAAAACTGATTTGAAGGTCGGCGATAAGATCTGCATCATTCCGAATCACTCCTGCTCGACGGCGAACTTTACCAATTACTTCATCGGCGTCCGCGGCGATGAGGTAGAACGGCTCGTCGAAGTGGATATCCGCAGCAACGCGACGAAAAAGAATGTAAAATAATCATGCCGAAGGCAATATAAAGAAGCCGGGAGAGCCCATTCGTTTGGGTTCTCCCGGCTTTTGCCGTTTAGATATGTTATTCGAAGGAAGAAACCAGCGACGCAAACTCATCGGTATGGGCTCCGTACCATTCGTCAAAGGTTTGGCCCTTGGTTTTCAGTGTTTCGGCCAAGGCCGTCAGGAAGGCGGGGATGTTGTCTTCCGTAATGACGCCGATTTGCGCGCCGAAGCGTTCCTGTGTCGGCGTCGCATAGGTGCCGCCGGCAAAGACCGTAAAGGCCGGCTTCATATCGCCGTCCACTTTTTTAGCTGCGCCGCGCAGGCCGATGGCGCCGATCTGCTGGGCCGCGCACGACGAGGGGCAGCCGGAAATATGCAGCTTGGGCAGGTACGACGTGTCGACGCCGCTGCCGCGCAGGGCCTTGACTGTGCGCAGCCACATGCCGTGGGAATCGCGCAGGCCTTGCTGGCAGATGGCCGCGCCGATGCAGCAGACCGATTTTTCAAAGGTATTTTTCGCCGTGTCCTCTTCGGTGATGGCGGCGAAGGCGATGGCTTCTTCCGCGGTCAGGTTGACGGCGTAGAGCGATTCGTCCGTGTTCAGGCGGAGTTCTGCATCTTCAACGTCAGACAAGAACTGCAGGGCCTTCTTGAATACGGCCATGTCCGGCGTGCCGCCGAGGGGATGGTATTCTACGTAGTAGAGGTTGTCCTGCTTCTGGCTGTGGATGCGGGCGATGTTCGGCTTGGCCGAGGACGGGGCCTTCTTGGCTACGACGTATTCCTGGGGGATAAAGGAGAGGTCTTTTTCCTGCGATTGTTTCAGGAAGGTCTGGAAGGTCTTGCAGAATTCTTCGTCGCCGAGATTGACTGGCATGAAGCGGGACCGGGCTCTGGCTCTGTTCTTATAGTCGCCGTGGGCCATGAACATTTGGGCGAAGGCGTCGATATAATACAAAATCTTTGTCGGCGCTACATCTTCGCCTACCTTGACACCCAGACGAGGGTTGGCCGCTCCTAAGCCGCCGGCGGCATAGACGTCGAAGGTGCCGTTCTTCTTGGCTAAGAAGCCCAGATCCTTGAAGGTGGCGTGGCTTTCGTTGTCCGTGCCGTTGGAAAAAGCGATTTTATATTTCCGCGGCAGGTGCAGCTCCGGAATGAGCGTGAGGATGAACGAAGCCGCCGCGTCGACGTAGGGCGATACGTCGAAGAATTCCTTCGGGTCTACGCCGCGGAGCGGGCTGGCCGTGATGTTGCGGGGGTTGTCGCCGCCGCCTCCGATACAGTAAATGCCGTGGTCCAGGCATTCCTTATATAAGGATAAAATAGAGGGGCCGTCCATCTTGTGATACTGAATGGCCTGAGCCGTCGTGAAATGAGCCAGCTGTACGTGGTACGTATCGATGGCCCGGGCTAAAAATGCGATCTGGTCCTTTGTGACGCGGCCGCCGGAGAACCGCATGCGCAGCATGCCGCTGTTGCCGCCCCGTTCGGCGTAGCTGCCGTATTTGCCGGAAATGCCCTTATATTGGCCTGCCGGAAGCTCCTGGCGGAAAAAAGCCTGACAGGCGTCTTCAAATTCGGGATATCTGTCTTGAAAGGTCTTTTTTGTTTCTTCAGAAATGGTTATCATATATACCCTTCTTTCTAAGAGATAAATAGTCATATCCACATAAATTCGATGCAGGTGATATGAGTACACATATATTGTACCAGAAAATCATGTATAGAATAAGTAAAAAATGTAAAAAGATGAGGCGCAGAGGGACCGATGAGAGGGGGGAAGGGCAGAATGTATTGTCATTTAGGGCCTGTTTTGATACAATGTATAATTGAATATAAATATGTATCAATAACTTAGTTGCAATTGGAGGGCTTATTACGTGTTTAATAAAATAATGCAGAGACTGCTCGGCAATAATACCGAACGCGAATTAAAGAAGATGTGGCCTATCGTCCACCATATTAACGACTTAGAACCGAAGCTTACGGCCTTGAGCGATTCTTCGCTGCAGGAGAAGACCTTTGAATTCAAGCGCCGCCTGGCCGAAGGGGAAACGCTGGACGATATTCTGCCCGAAGCGTTTGCCGTCGTGCGCGAAGCGTCGCGCCGCGTCCTCGGCATGCGCCATTTTGACGTACAGCTTCTGGGTGGTATCGTCCTGCACCGCGGCGACATTGCAGAAATGCGTACAGGCGAAGGCAAGACCCTTGTCGCGACGCTGCCCGTCTACTTGAACGCCCTGACCGGCAAAGGCGTCCACGTCGTCACGGTCAACGACTACCTGGCTACGCGCGACAGCGAGGAAATGGGGCAGATTTATAAGTTCCTGGGATTGTCCGTCGGCCTTATCGTCCACGACCTGACGTATGAACAGCGCCGCCGTGCCTATAATTCCGATATTACGTACGGCACGAACAACGAATTCGGCTTCGACTACCTGCGCGACAACATGGTCATCAGCAAGGATCAGATGGTACAGCGTCCCCTGAACTACTGCATCGTCGACGAAGTGGACTCCATTCTCATCGACGAAGCCCGCACGCCGCTCATCATTTCCGGCCCGGGCGAAAAATCGACGGATTTGTACTATACGCTGGCTCATATCGTCAAGACCTTTGAAAAAGAAGACTACACGATGGACGAAAAGCAAAAGACCATCGCGCCGACGGAAAGCGGCGTTGCCAAGGTCGAAAAGATGTTGGGCATTAAGAATATGTTCGATAACGATCACCTTGATTTGAACCATTTGGTCATCCAGGCTTTGCGGGCCCGCTTCATGATGCACCGCGACAAGGACTATGTCGTCAAAGACGGCGAAATCGTCATCGTCGACGAATTTACGGGCCGCCTCATGTTCGGCCGCCGCTACAGCGACGGGCTCCACCAGTCCATCGAAGCGAAGGAAAACGTCAAGGTACAGGGCGAAAGCAAGACCTTGGCGACGATTACCTTCCAGAACTACTTCCGCATGTACGACAAGCTGGCCGGCATGACCGGTACGGCTAAGACGGAAGAAGACGAATTCAACAAGATTTACAAGCTGGACGTCTACGTCATTCCGACGAACAAGCCGGCTATCCGCAAGGACTTGCCCGACGTCATCTACAAGACGAAGCACGCCAAATACCGGGCCGTCGTCCGGGAAGTCAAGAAGCGCCACGAAACGGGCCAGCCGATCCTCGTCGGCACGACGTCTATCAGCCAGTCAGAAATCATCAGCCAGCTCCTGAAAAAAGAAAATATCGTCCACAACGTGCTGAACGCCAAGTATCATGAAAAGGAAGCGGAAATCATCAAAGACGCCGGCCAGATGAACATGGTCACCATCGCGACCAACATGGCTGGCCGCGGCACGGACATCAAGCTCGGCAAGGGCGTAGCCGAGCTGGGCGGCCTGATGATCATCGGTACGGAACGGCACGAAAGCCGCCGCATCGACAACCAGCTCCGGGGCCGCGCAGGCCGTCAGGGCGACCCGGGCACGACGCAGTTCTTCCTGTCTCTGGAAGACGACCTCATGCGTATTTTCGGCTCGGAAAACATTTCTAAATTCATGGACAAGCTGGGCATGGACGAAGACGAACCGATTACCCATTCCATGATTACCCGCTCCATTGAAAAGGCTCAGAAGAAGGTCGAAAGCCACAACTTTGAAATCCGTAAGTACGTCCTTGAATACGACGACGTCATGAATCAGCAGCGTGAGGTCCTGTACGGGCAGCGCCGCAAGGTCCTCGTCGCCGAATCGCTGCGCGATACGATCCTCGGCATGGTCGATGATATTATTCTCGACGGTCTGGACCGGTATGCCGACGAAAAGCTCTATCCGGAAGAATGGGATTTTGCCGGCCTCCTGGCTCAGATGGAACAGTACTTCGTGCCCAAGGGAACTGTAACGGTAGAAGAACTGGAAAACCTCAGCCGCATCGAAGTACAGGAAAAACTCAAAGACATTGCCGTCGCCTTGTACGACGAACGGGAAAAGGAAATCAGCGCTGAAACGATGCGCGAGCTGGAAAAAGCCATTATGCTCCGCGTCGTCGACAGCAAGTGGATGGATCATCTCGACGCCATGGACGCCTTGAAGGAAGGCATCAACCTGCGGGCGTACGGCCAGAAGAATCCTCTGGTCGAATACAAATTCGAAGCCTATGAAATGTTTGAAGAAATGATCGATTCCATCAAGCGGACGGTCATTACCTTCCTCTATCATATTCAGGTAACGTACAGCAAGCCCGTGCCCAAGGCGGAAGACCGGCTCCAGGGCGCGACGGAAGTGCACGAAGAAAGCAAGCCCGTCAGCCGCGAGGATATCGAACGGGAAGAACAGAGAAAGCAACAGCAGCAGGACTAAGGCTGAAATGCAGAAAAAGAAAGTAAATTCTCTGTAAAAAAGAGAATGCCTGTGATATAATCGGTAATTAATGTTGATATATGAAAGATGGTGATACTTGTGCTATTAGAAGAATTGCGTAAGCCTTTGGAAGATTTGCAGAATAGAATACAAGAAATCGGGGATTCACTTTAGCTTACCTCGAAAAGAAGAACGAATTATGAATCTGGATATGCAGATGAGCGATCCGGACTTTTGGAACGACCCGGAAAAGGCCAAGGCCATTTCCCAGGAAGCGACGCAGCTGAAAGCCGAAGTCGAAGGCCATAAAGAGCTGGTACAGCGGGTGCAGGATGCCTGCGATTACCTGGAGCTGGCCATGGAAGAAGGCGATGCCGATTTGGCCGGCGAAATCGAAAAGCAGTATAAGGAACTGGTAAAAGACGTAGAAAAGAGGGAAATCCTCCTGCTTCTTTCCGATGAATACGATACGTGCAACGCCATCGTCACCTTCCATGCCGGCGCCGGCGGCACCGAAGCCCAGGACTGGGCGCAGATGCTCATCCGCATGTACATGCGCTGGGCCGAACGCAACGGATACCGCATCAATGTCATGGATATGCAGCCCGGCGACGAAGCGGGCATCAAGAGCGCAGCCTTTACGATTGAAGGCGAATATGCCTACGGGTATTTGAAGTCGGAAAAAGGGGTGCACCGCCTGGTCCGCATTTCCCCCTTCGACGCGGCGGCGCGCCGCCATACGTCCTTTACGGCCGTAGACGTCATGCCCGAGCTGCCTGACGACGTAGACGTAGAAATCAACATGGACGACGTCCGCGTCGACTACTTCCGTGCCTCCGGCGCCGGCGGCCAGCACGTCAACAAGACCAGCTCGGCCGTCCGCATGACCCATATGCCGACGGGTATCGTCGTCCAGTGCCAGAACGAACGGTCCCAGCTCCAGAACAAGGAAATGTGCTTGAAGTACCTGCGGGCCAAGCTCTTTGAATTGGAACGGGAAAAGCAGGAAAAGCTGAAAGCCGAAATCGGCGGCGTCCATCAGGCCATCGAATGGGGGAGCCAGATACGCTCGTACGTATTCCATCCCTACAACCTGGTCAAGGATCACCGCACCGGCGTGGAAACGGGCAATATCCAGGCCGTTATGGACGGCGATTTAGATATCTTCATCGAAGGCTATCTGCAGCAGGAAAAGGATAAGAAGATTTCAAGACAGGATATATAAATGAAAAAGCTAATCACACTTTTGATCATCGCGGCGGCGGTTCTCGTCGGCGTCAACGCCTTCGGCCCGAAGACGGCGGAAGTAGCTCTTCATTACGCCTTGTCCCAGAAGATGGACCTCAAGCCGGAAGACGTGCGCGTCGAGGCCTCGCCGGGCATGAAGGTGCTCCTCGGCGAGCTCGATGCGGTCAGCGTCCACGGCAAGGCCTTCCGCGTCGGCGGCCTGATGTTCGACAGCTTTGACTGCGACCTGCAGGGCGTAAAATTCAGCCCGATGGACGCCTTGCTGGACCAGCAGATGACTCTGGCTTCTGCCGCGCACGGCGAAATGTCGGCGTCTGTCAGCAGCAATGAACTGCGCAATTTTTTAGTGGAAAAGGTAGACGGCCTGAAGGACGTGTCGGTCGTCTTTCTGGGCGATACGATTGAAGTCAGCGGCTCGGCCAAGCTGGGCGGCCTGCTGAACGCCCGGGCGGTCATTCACGGCCGCTTCGGCATGGATGAGAAAAAGCTCATGTTCATTCCCGACGACGTCACCGTCGAGGGTTTCGGCATGAAGTACCGCGCCCGTGGTCTGGGCAGCGCCGAAGTGTACGATTTCAGCGAATTTCCCCTGGGAATCGTACCGGACAGCGTGACGATGCACGGCGACGTGCTGACTATACACGGCCAGACGGCCGCTCATTAAGTAAGGTGGAAATATGGAAAAACAACATCGCTACAGCAACATGCTGATGATCGCCGCCGTGCTCATCGGCCTCCTTTGCTCCATATACATGTGCGTCCAGCGCTACGCCGTGGAAGAACGGACGATGACGATCGAGCAGGCTATGGATTACGACGCCGTCGTCAGCATGGTCCGCAACGACGGCTATGATACTGACGAGGCGCTGGAAAAATTCCGGCAGGCCGGCATTACGAGCTTTACCATATACGACACGACGCTGAACAAGCTGACCCAGCGGGGCGACATATCGCTCATCACGCGGCTGGGCTTCCAGCTGTATTATCCGCAGCTGCAGATCGGCGATTTGTCTTATGATTATTACGTCGTCGGCCAGCCTAAGGACAAGGAAGACCCGTACTTCGACGAAATTACGGCGGATCTGAAGGCCCGCCTCGGCGCGGACAGCGTCGGCGTCATTGCCAATTCCCAATACCGCATCTTAGGACTGCGCGGCGCTATGCCGGCTTTAGGCGATATGAATCTGGGAATCTTGTCGGCTGACGCCAAGGCCATTGCGGCCCGCGGGTTCCACGTCATCCTGCGGCCGACGAATTACAGCAACGTATCGAAAGAGCAGATTGATCAGTTTTTCCAGCGGGCCGCAGATATTCCCGACGTGTCGGGCATCATGTTCGTCGGCAAGGAAGTGCTGGGCTATACGCCGGACAAGGAGCAGCGCAAGGCGATGCTGGCTGTGACGGCGGAGCATATGAAGGCCCAGGGCCTGCCCTTTTACATGATCGAAGCGGCTAACCAGCTGCAGTACGACCGTCAGGACGGCATGTATGATTTGGCCGACCTCCTAAATTATCAGACGGTACGTATTTACGCCATGTCCAAGGAAGAGCTGGAAAAGATTACGCCGGAAGAAGCGGCCATGCGCTTTTACATCAGCGATTTGGAGCGCAACGTCCGCGTCAATTTGTATCCCCTGTATAAAAAGCCTCTCCATGGCATGAACCTGACGGAGACGAACCTATCCTATATTCAGGAAACGTCCCAGAAATTGAAAGACCGGGGCTATACGCTGGGCAGGGCCTCTATCATGGAAGGGTATTATCCCAACGCGTTGCTGCTGGCCGTGACGGCTGCGGCTGCGGCCTGCGGGTTTGTCTTCGTGCTGAACCTGTTCATTCCCTTATCGGAAAAGGTAAATTATATTCTCCTGGCGCTGGCAGTCGTCGGCGGAGCCGGGGGAACGGTACTGTTTCAAAGCGCTCTGTTCCTGCAGCTCATGGCTATCGGCTGCGCCGTAGCGTCGCCGACAGCGGCCATGCTTCTCCTGCTGGATTGGTGGAGAAAGAAGCCGATAGACGCGCCCCTGGGGTACGGACGAGTCGTCCGCGACGGGGCCGTCGGCCTGACCTGCGCCGTGGCTATCGCCATGATCGGCGGCCTGTATATTGCGGCCATGCTCGGCAATATCCGCTTCTTTATGGAATTTGATTTTTACCGCGGCGTCAAGCTGACCTTCGTGCTGCCGATCCTGCTGGTAGCCGCAGGCTATTTGCTCCGCTTCCCCCTGTGGGGCCGGACGATTGCCTCGCCGCAGGATTTCGCAGCCTTTGCAAAGGATTTCCTCAATATCCCCATCAAGATGGGGACGCTCATCCTGTTGGGCATGCTGGCCATGGTGGCCTTCATTTTCGTCGGACGGAGCGGCCATACGGCAGGCGTTCCCGTACCCGATTTTGAAGTGGCTCTGCGCCGTTTTCTGGAAAACGCCATGTACGCCCGTCCGCGGGAAAAGGAATTTCTCGTCGGCCATCCGGCGTTTTTCCTCATGGTCGCCGCCATGTACCGCAAATGGCCTCAGATACTGCATTTCCTGTTAGTGTTGGCCGCGACGATAGGCGTCGGCTCTATGGTCGAAACGTTCGCCCACATCCGCACGCCCTTCCTCATGTCCTTTATCCGGGGCATCGACGGCTGGCTGCTGGGCCTGCCCTTAGGCATCATCGGCGTCTGCGGCGTCGCCTTCCTCGAGTACATTACGAATTGGCTGGGAAAGCGGGTGAAGCCCCGTGAGTAAGGTCGTTATTTCCGGCTATTACGGATTTGCCAACGCCGGCGACGAGGCCATGCTGTCGGCTATTATCGGCTCCCTGCGAGACATCATGCCCCATGTGGAGATTACGGTTATTACGGGCAATTGCCAGATGACCCGGAAACATCACAACGTACATACAGTTCACCGCATGAACTTTTTAGCTATCGCAGCGGCTATTCGCCGCTGTGATATTCTTATTAGCGGCGGCGGCAGCCTGCTCCAGGATGTGACCAGTACGCGCAGCCTCTACTATTACCTGCTCATCATGCGCATCGCCTTGTTTTTCCATAAGCCCGTCATGCTTTATGCCCAGGGCATAGGTCCCGTGCGGGGCGAGAAGGCCCGGCAGGCCGTGCGGCGCGTGCTGCAGCAGGTGACGGTCATCGGCGTCCGCGACAGCGAATCGAAGCGGGAGCTGGCGTCGCTGGGCGTGACGGCTCCGCCGGTTCACGTCACGGCCGACGCTGTCCTTTCCATGCATCCCGTCGATAAAAAAATCGGCTTTTACTTGCTGAAAAAAGCCGGTGTCACAGGCATACGGACCCGCGTCGGCATCGCCGTCCGCGACTGGCAGGGGATGACGGGGTACAAAGAAGAAATTGCCAAGGCCGCCGACGAGCTGCAGCGCCGTCTGGATGCCCGCATCATCTTCATTCCCATGCAGTATCCCGCCGACGTCAAGGCCGGCGAGGATATTGCCGCCATGATGGAAACGGAAGCCGTCGTCCTGCGGGAAGGCTATAATACGGTGGAATTCATGTCCCTCATCGGCTGCATGGACGCCGTCATTGCCAACCGCCTGCACGCCCTGGTGTTCGCCTCCCTCATGGAGGTACCCGTGACGGCTATTTCCTACGATCCGAAGATAGACAGCTTTATCCAGCTCATCGGAGAAGAGCTCTGCGGTACCGTCGAGACGGTCGCTGCTGAGGATCTCGTCGCCGACGTGACGAAGAAGCTGGCTGCCGGAGGCATTGCGCCGGACGTGAAGGCGCGGCTCAATCACCTGCGCCGCCAGTCGCTGCGCAACGCTTATTTGGCTCTGCGGATTATCGAAGGAAAAGACAGCCTGCGGGCCCGGCTGAAGAGCAGAAATACGGACGGCCGTTAGGGCCGCAGTTTGCACAGATACTTGGAAAGAGGTTTCCCATGATTGATTTCAAAGACGTATCAAAAGTATATGAAAATGGTTCCGTAGCCTTGAGCCATGTGTCGCTGCACATCGGCAAGGGCGAATTTGTATTTGTCGTCGGCGCTAGCGGCGCCGGCAAATCGACGTTTATCAAGATGCTGTCCCATGAAGAACTGCCCAGCCAGGGCTCGGTCTTCGTCGACGGGATAGAAGTCAATAAGCTGCCTAAGAGCCGCGTGCCTTATCTGCGGCGCAAAATGGGGATCGTCTTCCAGGATTTCCGCCTCCTGCCCAATAAGACGGCTGCGGAAAACGTGGCCTTCGCCATGGAAGTCATCGAATCGCCGCGGAAGGTCATTAAAGAGCGGGTGCGGACGGTTCTCGACCTGGTCGGCCTGCTGAGCAAGGCCGATGACCTGCCTCAGAACCTGAGCGGCGGCGAACAGCAGCGCGTAGCTATCGCCCGGGCAATCGTAAACCGCCCTCTGTTGCTCATAGCCGACGAACCGACGGGCAACCTGGACCCGGATACATCCAAGGATATTATGGAAACGTTTAAGAAAATCAACCACATGGGTACGACGGTCCTCATGGTTACCCATGATAAGCAGATGGTCGATTTGATGAACAAGCGGGTTATCGAAATCGTCGACGGCAAAATAGCCCGGGACGAACAGAAAGGGGGATACGGCGATGAAGATTAGAACGATGCGGTACTTCGTGTCCGAAGCGGTCAAGTCTTTTTGGCGCAACAGCTTCATGACCATCGCCTCCATTGCGACGGTCGCCTTGTCCTTTTTCATCTTAGGCGTATTTACGATTATCGTCGCTAATTTGGATCACTTCGCAGAAAATCTGGAGAGCCAGGTGCAGATCAGCATCTATTTAAAGGACGACTTGACGACGGACCAGGTCATGAGCGTCGGCCGCCGGCTGAAAGCTCTGCCCGATGTCAAGGAACTCAGCTTTACCAATAAAGATCAGGCCATGGAAAAGCTGAAGGAACGGATGAAGGACCAGCCGGGTATCCTGAATGCCCTGGAAGGGAAGAACCCTCTGCCCAGCTCGTACGAGCTGACCTTCACCAATCCGGAAGCCGTTAAAAAGACGGCGGCTATTGTCGCCGAATATCCGGAAGTCGAAAGCTCCCATTACGGTCAGGAAATCATCGAGCAGCTGTTTCAGATTACGGCCGTCGTCCGCTGGGGCGGCATTGCCTTGATCATCCTCTTGACCTTTGCGACGCTGTTCATCATTTCCAATACGATTCGCCTGACCGTATTTGCCCGCCGCAAGGAAATCGGTATCATGAAATACGTCGGTGCGACGAACTGGTTTATCCGCTGGCCCTTCCTGCTGGAAGGCCTGTTCCTGGGCTTTATCGGCGGCGTCATCGCCGACCTGGCCCTGCTGCAGTTTTATGAATTCATTACGGTGACGATTCACCGTACTCTGGCGTTCCTGCCCATGGTCGGCATGTACCCCTTCATGTATCAAATGGGGGGCGTCCTCCTGCTCCTCAGCATGGTCATCGGGGCTATCGGCAGTACGATTTCGTTGAAGCGGTATATGAAGGTGTAAGGTATGGTTACGTTTACGAAACAGAAAAAATACGTAGCCGCCATGGTCATATCGGCCTTGCTGAGCCCGTGCTTCGCGTCCTTCGCCGAAGACGAGGATTTGCAGAACCAGCTGGCCGACGTGCAGCAGCAGATGGCGGAACAGGAACAAAAGAAGAATGAAGCCGAAGCGGTCATCGGCAGCGTCTTTGAAAAGCTGCGGGTCATCCAGGAAAACCTCGACGCCGCCGAAGCGGAATACAAGTCGATTTCCGACCAGCTGGCCCAGACGGAAGCCAAAATCAGGGATACGGAAGCCCGGCTGGCAGCCGAACAGGCTAAGCTCGACAAGCGTCTCGACGTGTTCAGCGTCCGCATCCGCGATATTTATATGCACGGCCAGCTCAATTATCTCGACGTCATTCTGGGAGCCAAGGACTTCAATGACTTTGCCAACCGCGTCGAACTGCTGCGCCGGGTCGTGGCCGCCGACATGGAGCTGATTTCGTCCATTCGGGAACAGCGGGACATCATCCATCAGGCACGGCAGGAACTGGAAGCGGAACGGCAGCATCAGGTACAGCTGAAGGCCGAAGCGGAACAGAAGAAGGCTGAAATCGAAGAACATAAGAAGGAACAGCAGGCTATTCTGTATCAGGCTGAAAACGACAAGGCCACGGCAGAAGCGGCGTACCGCGAATTGGAAGCGTCTTCGGCAGCTATCGGCGAAATGCTCCGCCAGCGCGCGGCCGAACGGGCGGCAGCAGCCGCTGCCGCGGCGGCCCAGCAGTCGTCGGGCGGAGGCGGATACACGAGCTATCAGCCCGTCAGCGGGTCCGGCGCTATGATGTGGCCGGTCAACGGCGTCATTACGTCCGAATACGGTTACCGCGTCCATCCTATATTCGGCTCGACCATTTATCACAGCGGCATGGATATCGGCGTCGATTACGGCACGCCCGTAGCGGCGGCCGACAGCGGCTACGTCGTGGAAGCCGGCTGGATCAGCGGCTACGGCTACGCCGTCATCATCGATCACGGCAACGGCCTGTCGACCTTGTACGGCCACAACGAATCCCTGGCCGTATCGGCCGGCCAGTCGGTCTCCAAAGGGCAAACCATCGCCTATGCCGGCTCGACGGGCAACTCGACGGGGCCCCACGTTCACTTTGAAGTGCGTTCCAATGGGGACCCTGTAGACCCCATGGCCTACTTATAAGGCGGCGCTGCGATGAAAGAGTCTATCAAGCGTTTTTTTCAGGAAGCAAAGCCCTTTTTCCAGTGGATTACGACGGTCGTCGCCTCGGTTCTTCTGCTGCTGGCCGCCTTGTCGTACGAATTGACGGGCGACTATATGGGGATTTTTAAGTTTTTCCGCATCATTGCCGTCGTAGAGGATCATTATGCCGGCGACGTCGATAAGAAGGCCCTGCTCGACGGGGCCATGAAGGGCGTTGTAGATACGTTGGGCGACAAGCATTCGACGTATTTGACCGGCGATGAATTCAAGATGTTTACGGAGCAGATGACCGGCTCCTATGCCGGCATCGGCGTGTACATCAGCCAGGCCAACGAAGGCGTGTTCATTGCCGGCGTCATCGACGGCAGCCCGGCCAGCGAGGCGGGGCTGCAGCGGGGCGACGTCATCATGGCTATCGACGGCCAGCCGACGGCGGGAATGGAGCTGGAAGACGTATCCCTGTCCATCCGCGGCCCGGAAAATACGTCCGTCGTCCTGACGATCCGCCGCGACGGCGCCGACAAGGACATGACCTTGATACGCCGCAACATCCACATGCAGACGGCGGCCGGCGAGATGATCGAAGGGACGGATATCGGCTACATCCGCATTGCCTTGTTCAGCGAGGACACGGGTCGGGAATTTACCGAAGCCTATCAGTCCCTGCGGGCCCAGGGCATGAAAAAGATGATCCTCGACCTGCGCAATAATCCCGGCGGGCTAGTCGACCAGGCGACGCTGGTGGCCAGCAACTTCGTGCCGAAGAACAGCGTCGTCGTGTCCTATACGAGCAGCGACGGCCAGGAAGAGCAGTTCGTCGCCGACGGGACGGACGAGGTCATTCCCCTCGTCGTGCTGGTCAATGAAAATTCAGCCAGCGCGTCGGAAATCGTCGCCGGCGACGTGCAGGACTTGCAGCTGGGGCCCATCGTCGGCGTCCGCACCTTCGGCAAGGGAACCGTCCAGGGCGTCTATCCCGTTACGAAGGACGACGCCGTAAAGGTCACCGTAGCCAAGTATCGGACGACGAAGGGGCGGGAAGTCGAAGGCAAGGGCATCGAGCCCGACGTCGTCGTGCCCCTGCAGCCGAACGATCCCGTCGACTATCAGCTGGAAAAAGCGATGGAACTATTGCAGAAGCCGTAAACGAATTGAATTTCTTGCGCAAAATGACTTTACAGACGAGCCGTTTTGCTTTAAAATTTGAACAGTACCTTTTTAAGTGTATATAGCAGGACAGATAGACAGGAGACATGGTATATGTATGCTGTGTCTCTTTCTGTATATAGCGTCCTTTTCAGACATTTCGTATTCAATGAGGTGAAATATGTTTATCGATAGAGCCAGAATTTTTGTACAGTCCGGAAAAGGCGGCGACGGCATGAGCAGCTTCCGCCGCGAAAAATTTGTCCCCAAGGGCGGTCCTGACGGCGGCGACGGCGGCCACGGCGGCAACGTCGTCCTCGTAGCCGACCGCAACGTCAACACCCTCGTCGACTTCCGCTTCCGCCGCCTGTTCAAGGCCAAGCCCGGCGGCAAGGGCCAGGGAGCGAACTGCTACGGCCGCAACGCCGAAGACCTGCTCATTACGGTTCCTTTAGGCACGATCGTAAAAGACGAAGAATCGGGCCAGATCATCGCCGACCTGAGTCATGACGGCCAGCAGGCTGTCGTAGCCAAAGGCGGCCGCGGCGGCCGGGGCAACTGGCATTTCCGCTCCAGTTCCAACCGCACTCCGACCTTTGCCGAACGGGGTGAACCGGGAGAAGAGCGGTGGCTCCGCCTGGAACTGAAGGTATTGGCCGACATCGGCCTGTTGGGCTATCCCAGCGTCGGCAAGTCGAGCATCCTGCGCAAGGTATCGGCAGCCCAGCCGGAAGTGGCAGCCTATCACTTTACGACGCTCAACCCCATTCTCGGCGTCGTCGACCTGAGCGATCACCGCAGCTTCGTCATGGCTGACATTCCCGGCCTCATTGAAGGAGCCAGCGAAGGCGTAGGCCTGGGCCACGATTTCCTCCGCCACATCGAGCGGACGAAGATACTGGTTCACGTCCTCGACGTGTCGGGCATGGAAGGCCGCGACCCTATCGAGGATTACGAAAAGATCAACGAAGAGCTGCGCAAATACAGCGAAAAGCTGTCGCGGAAAAAACAGATTATCGCGGCGAATAAAATCGACATGCTCGGCGATTCGGACAATCTGGAACGGCTGAAAGCTTACATGGACGAACGGGGACAGGAAGTATACCCCATCTGCGCCATGACCGGTGAAGGGCTGGAAGTCCTCCTCGAACGGCTGTGGGAGCTGCTGGAAACGTACGTCGAAGAGCCGGAAGAAATCGCCGAAGAAGTCGTCTACAAGGCGCAGGATAAGCCGGACTTCGAAGTCAAGCGGGCCGACGACGGAGCTTTCGTCATTACGGGCCCCCGTATTGAAAACCTCGTAGCCATGACGAACTTCGACGACGACCAGTCCCTGCGCCGTTTCCAGCGCATCTGGCGCTACATGGAGCTGGATAAGCTGCTGAAGGAAAAGGGCATTCACGATGGAAATACTGTCCGCATCTGCGAAATGGAATTTGAATATCACGAATAAAAGGAGCAATGAGAGTGAACAATAAAGATAAGAAGAAATTAAAAGCTATGGCCAGTCTCATGCCGTCGGTCGTGCAGATCGGCAAGGAAGGACTGAGCGACGCTGTCATCGACAGCGCCAGAGCGGCTATTACGGCGCGGGAGCTCATCAAAGCCCACGTCCTGAACAACGCCAATCTGGACACGCGGGAAACGATGGAAGACCTGGCCGATATGCTGGGCGCCGAGCTGGTGCAGGTCATCGGCCACTACGGCGTATTGTTCAAGAAAAAAGATGAAAAATCGCACTTCGATTTTATTACGATGTAAGGTTGGGATAACATGGCCGGTAACCGGGAATTGCTGCAAAAGAAAAATCGCATTGTCGTCAAGGTAGGGTCGAGCACCCTGACCCATGAGACAGGGAAGCTCAACTACCACCGCATCGAGCGGCTGGCAATGGAAATCGCCGATTTGGCAAATCAGGGGAAGGAAATGGTTCTCGTGTCGTCAGGCGCCGTCAGCGCCGGCATGGGGCCGCTGGGGCTGTCGGCGCGGCCCAAGACGATCCGCGAAAAGCAGGCCGTCGCCGCCGTTGGGCAGGGCGTCCTCATGCATACTTATGAAAAGATGTTCCGCGAATACGGGCAGAACGTCGGTCAGGTACTGCTGACGCGCATGGATGCCCAGGACCGTAAGAAATTTATGAATTCTCGCAATACCTTGCTGACGATGCTGCAGATGGGCGTCATCCCCATCATCAACGAAAATGACGTCGTAGCCATCGACGAGTTTAAAATCGGCGACAACGACACCTTGTCGGCTATGGTCAGCAATTTCATCGAAGCCGATTTGCTTATCATCCTCTCCGACGTAGACGGCCTGTATACGGCCAATCCGCAGACCCATCCCGAGGCTCGCATCATTCCCGTCGTGACGGAGGTGGACAAGCACGTCTACGACATTGCCGGCGGAGCCGGCTCGTCTATCGGCACGGGTGGAATGTACACGAAGATACAGGCCGCGTCCATTGCCACCTCGTCAGGCGTTGACATGGTCATCGCTTCGGGCAGTGAAGACGGCGTCCTGCGCCGCATTTGCCAGGGCGAGGACGTCGGCACCTGGTTTACGGCCAAGGATTCGAACCTGCATACGAAAAAGCGCTGGCTCCTGTCGGGAAGCAAGGCTCAGGGGAGCCTTATCGTAGACGGAGGCTGCCGCAACGCCCTCGTCGAGCACGGTTCCAGCCTGCTGCCCGTAGGCATCGCCGCCGTAGAGGGCGAGTTCCACGAAGGAGACATCGTCAACGTCATGTACGAAGGCCTCGTCATTGCCAAGGGCATCGTCAACTACAACAGCGAAAGCGTCGAAGCCATTAAGCGCCACAAGACCGACGACATCGAAAAGATTCTCGGCCACGAAGGCGTATATGAAGAAGTCATTCACCGCGACAACCTCGTCGTCATGCAGTGAGGAGGGATTGTTATGGAATCAGAAGTAGTAGTCAAAGCCAGAGCGGCTAAAATGGGGGCCCAGGAGCTGGCCTTAGTTGGTACGGATACGAAAAACAAAGCATTGGCGTATTTAGCCGACGAGCTGGAACGGCAGTCGGCCCGCATTATCGAAGCCAATCACCTGGATATTGCCGCGGCACGGAACAACGGCCTGAGCGAAGCCATGCTGGATCGTTTGAAGCTGACAGAACAGCGGATTCACGATATGGCTGCCGGCGTGCGCCAGGTCATCGAGCTTTCCGACCCGGTCGGCCGCTGCCTTGAAGAATGGGACCGGCCCAACGGGCTGCATATCTGCAAGGTGACTGTGCCCTTGGGCGTCATCGCCATCATTTACGAATCGCGGCCCAACGTCACCGTCGACGCTGCTGCCCTGTGCGTCAAGTCGGGCAACGCCTGCGTCCTCCGCGGCGGCAGCGAGGCCATTCATTCCAATACGGCTTTAGTTGCCGTCATTAAGGAGGCTCTCAAAGCGGCGGGCCTCAATCCCGACATCGTAGGTCTGCTGGAAAATACGGACCGGGCTCTGGTGAAGGAGCTGCTGACCCTGCGCCAGTACATCGACCTGGCCATTCCCCGCGGCGGCGCCGGCCTCATCCGCATGGTCGTCGAAACGGCGACGGTGCCCTGCGTCGAAACGGGAAGCGGCGTCTGCCACGTCTACGTCGACAAGGACGCCGACCTGGACATGGCCGTCCGCATCATCGAAAACGCCAAGGTGTCCCGGCCGTCGACGTGCAACGCCATGGAAACGCTGCTGGTTCATGAAAGCGTATTGGCCCCGCTGATGAAGAAGCTCGTGCCGGTCATGAAGCAGGACTGCGTCGAAATGCGCGGCGACGACCTAGCGCGCAGCGTCGACAGCGCCGTCCTTGCCGCAGAGGAAGCCGACTGGGAAACGGAATACAACGCCCTCGTCATGTCTATCCGGACCGTGTCGTCCTTAGAAGAAGCGCTAGAGCACATCCGCCGCTACAGCACGCATCACTCCGAAGCCATCGTAACGGACAATCCGGAAACGGCCGAAGCCTTTCTGCGCAGCGTCGATTCGGCAGCAGTGTACGTCAACGCATCGACGCGGTTTACCGACGGCTTTGAATTCGGCTTCGGCGCGGAAATCGGCATCAGCACGCAGAAGCTGCACGTCCGCGGCCCCATGGGGCTGGAAGCCCTCGTATCCTATAAATACGTCGTCCGCGGTCAGGGCCAGATCCGGTAATGAAGCGCGTCGTGCAGGCCTACATGCGGACGCTGCGGCAGTACCTGTCAGCGCCGAAGACTCGCTATGAATACAAGCACTACGCCATCTGGCTGTTGTTATACGGCCTGACGCTGGCGCTGGTGTGGGGAGGAATTTATCTGTACCATGGAAATCACTAGGCTGGGGATCATGGGGGGAACTTTTAATCCTATTCACCTGGGACACCTGATGATCGCCGAAGAAGCGCGGCAGACCTTTCATCTCGACAGGGTGCTATTCATCCCTTCGTACATAACGCCCAATAAAAATATAGACGGCGCGACGGCGGAGCAGCGCCTGGCCATGACCAGGCTGGCGACGGCCGACAATCCCTATTTTGCCGTCAGCGATTTGGAAATACGCCGCAAGGGACGGTCGTACACCGTCGATACGCTGCGCTTTTTAAAGGAATTTTACGGCCCGTCGTATATTTTGTATTTTATATCGGGAACCGATACGATACAGGATCTGCCGCAGTGGTACAAGCCGGAGGAAATCCTCTCGCTGTGCCAGTTTGTCGGCGCGACGCGGCCTGACGGCACGCAGTCCATCGGCCAGGTCGTCGAGCATTTCGGCGAGCTGGGAAAGCACATTTTAAAGCTGACCGTACCGACTATGCAAATCTCTTCGACTGAACTGCGGCACCGTATACGCAGCGGACTGTCCGTCCGATACATGATGCCCAAAGTCGTTATAGAATATATCGAAAAACATGGAGTATATCAATGTACAGCGAAGAACTCAAGACAACCATTAAAGAACATTTAAAAGAGACGCTGAGCCCGCACCGGTACCAGCACGTGCTGGGCGTAGCCCAGGCGGCGCGCCAGCTGGCCGAGAAGTACGGCGGCGATGCCGATCAGGCCGAGGTCGCCGGCCTGCTGCACGACGCGGCCAAGCAGATGGACCTGCCGGCTATGCAGAAGCTGGCCTGGCGGAGCTTCGGCAGCACCTTGCCCGATACGATCGTCTCTATCGGCAGCCTGCTTCACGGCTACGCCGCCGTGACCATAGCCCGGGAGCAGTACGGCATTGACGACGCCGACCTCCTGGCGTCCCTGGCCCATCATACGACAGGGGCCGAGCATATGAGCCTCTTGGAAAAAATTATTTTTATGGCCGATTATATCGAGGTCAACCGCGATTTCGACGGCGTGGACAAGCTGCGCCGCCTGGCTGCGGAAGACCTGGATAAAGCCGTGCTGGCCGGCTACGATTCGACCATATTTCATCTATTAGAGCAGGGCAAGACGATTTACGTCGGCACGGTGACCAATCGGAATGCCCATATTTTGTCGATGAAGAAGGATCGGACCCATCATGGATAAGAAGAAATGGTTTCACCGTCCGAAGAAAAAGCATGCCATGCCGGGCGAACGGGAGCGGCGCAAAAAGCTGCTGCACCTGCTGGCGGGCATCGTCGCCGTTGCGGCCGTCCTGTTCTTGTCCGTGACGGCGTGGCGGCACTACCAGACGTCCCGGGCCGAGCAGTTTCAGAACCGCCTCGACGCCGTACAGAACGGCGCGTCAGGCTCCTTTGAGCAGATCAGCCCCGATACGCCACTGTACGTACTGGTCATCGGCCGCGACGGCAACACGCCGCAGCAGGTCAACTTCGTCGGACTGGCGGCGGTCAATAAGGAAAAGAAGCATATCGATTTCATCATGCTGCCGGACAATACGAAGATTGAAGGCCGCAAGGAAAAGGGGATTCAGGAGCTTCAGGACGTGTATACTGAAGGCGGTCGGACCCTCGTTCAGGCCGTCGTGGAAGACATGTTTCACATTCCCGTTCCTTTTTATGTCGAATTTTCTGAAGATACCTTCGTGAAGATGATCGATATGAGCGGCGGACTGCCCATGTATGTGGAAGAAAACATGTACCACGCCGACGAAACGGGCACGACGGATATCAACCTGTTCCAGGGGTATCAGACCCTGACCGGGCAGGAAGCGGCGGGCTACATGCGCTACATCGACGAAGACGGCTACCTGTCGCGGACCCAGCGGCAGGAACGGCTGGTCAAGCTGTTTTACGCCGACCGGCAGCAGCGCTTCGGCATTTCCAACATGCTGTTTTTATACCGCTTCTGGAACAATGTAGATTCGAATATTTCCGCGAAGGATATAGCGGCCCTGGCCTTCAGCTTCCGCCACGTGCCGGCTGAAGACATTCATTTTTATATTTTGCCCGGCGAAAATACCAACGACGGGGCGACAGGCGGCAAGACGCTGTGGAGCTACGACCCCGTAGAAGGGCAGAAGATCATCGGCGCGACGAACAACGCCATCGCGCCGGCGCCCGAACCGCCCAGCAACACGCCGTAAGGCAGAGTCAGAGAAGGAGAACACAGAATGCCAATTACTATAAAGACAACGAAAGAAGAAAGAGAACTGAAAAGCTATGAAATTGCGGCCCAGGCTGCCAGCGACAAAAAGAGCTGGAACATCGTCATCCTCGACATGGAACAGTCGTCCATGATGGCCGATTACTTCGTCATCTGCAGCGCCCGCAACAACAAGCAGGCCCAGAGCATTGCCGACAACATTGAAGAAGAAATGGAAAAGCACGGCTACGACGTGCGCCACGTCGAAGGCTACCGAGAAGGTAAGTGGATACTCATCGACGCCGGCGAAGTCGTGGCTCACGTATTTGTCGAACAGGACCGCAGCTACTATGATTTGGAAAACTTGTGGTGCGACGCCGAACGGATTCCGTTCGAAGGTGAGTAAGATGCAGGTACTGCAGGAAAACAGCATCGCCACGCTGGAAGTATTGCGCGCCAGCGACATGGGCGTATTTTTAAACGGCGGCACGGGCAATACGAACGACGACATACTGCTCCATAAAAATCAGCAGACCGAAGAGGTCCATGTCGGCGACAAGGTTACGGTCTTCTTGTATCATGACCCGTCGGGCCGCCTGACGGCCAGTATGCGCCTGCCGAAAATCAAGGTCGGCCAGATCGGCTATGCGCCGGTCATCAACACGACGCGCTTCGGCGCCTTCGTCGACGTCGGTACGGAGCGGGGCATCTTCATGCCCTTTGCCGAAATGAAGGGACGCCCCAAGGAAGGGGAATACGTATGGGTTAAGCTGTATGAAGACAAGTCCCATCGCCTGGCCGTATCCATGGAAGTAGAAGACGAAATGCGCCGGGCCTCCAGGGCGGCGACGGACGCCAAGGTCGGCGACTGGGTCGAAGGGGCGGTCTACAACATGACCGACCAGGGAGCCTACCTCATGACGCGGGAACGGTGGATTGCCTTTCTGCACCGCAGCGAATTCAGCGGCCCCATCCTCATCGGCCAGATGGTCAAGGGACGCATCACGTACCTGCGCGAAGACGGCCGCATCAACATTTCCCTGCGCCAGACCAAGGAAAACGCCATCAACCCGGACAGCGAAAAAATCCTGGCCTTCCTCAAGCAGCGAAAGGGGAAGATGCCCTATGGCGACAAGACGGCGCCGGCGGTCATCAAGACGAAGTTCGGCCTGAGCAAGGCTGCGTTCAAGCGGGCCCTGGGCCATCTCATGAAGGAACAGAAAATCTACCAGCAAGAAGGCTGGACGTACTTAAAAGAAGATACGGAAGAATAAGACGCGGCGCGGCGCTGAAACCGGACCCGGCAGAGGGAAGGCTTTCGACGCCGCCTTTGTTTTAGCCTGCGCAGCCGTCGGTGATTTTGATGAAAATATAGTGCGAAAATCGCCTTGGTGTGCTAAAATATGAAGATGATTACATAGTATAGGAAAGGGTTTTGGCATGGCTTCGATTTTTTCTCCATTAACTAAAAATATAGGTATTGACTTGGGAACGTGCACGACCCAGGTCTACGTAGAAGGGCGGGGCGTCGTCTTTTCCGAGCCTTCCATCGTGGCGACGGACGAGCGGAACCGCAAGCTCGTAGCCATCGGCAACGGGGCGGAAAGCATGCTGTCGAAGTCGCCGGAAACGGTGAAGATCCATCGGCCCCTGCTGAACGGCGTCGTCGCCGACTACGGCGTGACGCGGACGATGCTGGGCTATATCCTCAGCAAATGCGTCCGCAGCGTCCAGCGCCTGCGCATCATGGTCGGCGTGCCGGCTGCGGCGTCCAACGTCGAAAAGAGGGCCGTCATGGAAGCCGTCTATCAGGCCGGAGCCAAGGAAGCCTACCTCGTCGACACGGCCGTTGCCGCGGCCATGGGCGTCAACATGCCCGTATACGATCCCGTAGGCAACATGGTCGTTAACATCGGCGGCGGCACGACGAATGTGGCTATCCTTTCCTTGGGCGGCATCGTCGTGTCCAAGTCTATTCACCTGGGTAGCCTCGATTTCAATGAAGCGATTAAGGACTATCTGCGCGGCCAATACGATATCGTTACCGACGACATGACTATCGAAGAGATGAAGATTACCAACGGCTCGGCCGTATTGCCCCTGGAAGACCGGGGCTATTACTTCACGGGCCGGGGCCTCGACGACGGACTGCTGAAGGAATGCGCCGTTCAGGCCAGCGAGCTCTATCAGGTCATCGGACGGCCCCTCATGAAAATACTCGACTTAGTGCGGTCGGCCCTTCAGGAAACGCCGCCGGAGCTGTCGGCCGATATTATGGAGCACGGCGTCGTGCTGACCGGCGGCGGCGCCAAGCTCAAGGGCATGGAACAGCTCTTTTCTCAGGAACTGGGCGTGCCCGTCGTCCTGGCCGCCGAGCCGGATCTGGCCGTCGTCCGGGGCATCGGCGTCGCCGTGGCGGAACGGGAAAAGCTGGCCCCGGTCATTGAAGGAGCGCAGCGCATTTATAGGAGGAGATTTTAAAATTGTTTTCGTTAGGTAAAAAAAGCGTCGTCATCGTGCTGATTCTCTTTGTCCTCATCGCCGTCGTCGGCTGGGCCTGGCGGCAGCGCGAATCGCTGCCCTTCGTAGCCAAGCCGCTGCAGATGGCGGCGGCTCCCTTTGAATACGGGGCGAGCCGTATCATGAATTCGTTGGCGTCGGCTTTTCACATCGTCGATATTAGTTTAAAGAACCGCATTGAATGGGAAGCGCTGGAACGGGAAAACGCCGAGCTCAAGAGCCGCACCGTCGACTACGACGAACTGGTGGCCGAAAACGACCGCCTGCGCCAGCTCCTCGACTTCCGCGCGTCCCACGGCCAATACCAGCTGGCTGCCGCAGTCGTCATTTCCCGCGATTACGGCACGTGGAGCAACACGATGATCATCGACGCCGGCACGAACGAAGGCGTAGCCAAGGACATGCCCGTCATTACGCCGAGCGGCGTTGTCGGCTTCATCAGCGAGGCCTATCCCCATTCGGCCCGCGTCCAGCTCCTGACGGACCCGCGCACCAGCATCGGCGCTATCGTACAGCGGCCGGAATCGCGCGTATCGTCCGTCGTCCGCGGCAACGGCAACGTGCCGTCAGAACCGCAGTTCGTCAACATCGCCAAAGACGCGGATATTCTGGAGGGCGATACCCTCGTCACGTCGGGCTTCGGTTCCATTTATCCCAAGGGATTGTACGTCGGTACTATCGTGTCGATTCACCAGAACGACAACGATTTCGTCAAATACGCCGTCATCCGTCCCAGCGTCGACTTCTCCAAGCTGGAAGAAGTATTCGTCATCTTGAAATCGTCTGATACCGGTTCGTACGACAAGCCCGGCGTCGCGCCGAAGCTCGTTCCCCAGACGAACCGCGATAAAGTAGAAGGAATCAAAGGAGCGGCAGCCTTATGAAAAAGCTGAGTTGCCTTATGACGGCGTTCATCGTATTCATCCTGCAAAGCTCCGTCCTGCCCTTTATATGCGACGGCATTACCCAGCCGAACCTCGTATTTCTTTTCGTCGTCCTCATGGCCCTTCATCACGGCCAGCGCGTCGGTGTCGTTACGGCTCTGATAGGCGGCGTCTGCCAGGATGTGGTAATCGGCAATTTCCTGGGCGTCCACCTGCTGCCGTATCTCGTCATCGCCTTTGCCTGCAGCTACATAGGCCGCGGCATCGACAAGGACCAGTGGATACTGACGGAGCTCATCGTCCTGGGCGCGACGGAGTGCTGCCTGATTCTGACCTGCGCCGTCCTGTTTATTTCCGGCCAGTTCATCAACGGGGCGTCCTATTTGTTTGAATTCAGTATTCCCATGCTGGCATACCACGGCATACTGGCCCTGCCGGTAGACCGCGTCGTTTGGCGGCTGCGCCGCGACGAGTTGTACTACGGCCACATGGGATATCGTTGGTAGATGGAGGAACGCGCAGATGCTTGAAGCGTTAATGAAAAAAAAGAGCGATGACGGCCGCTTCCGGTATTTGTATTGGATTATCATCGCTATCTTCGCCATACTGGTCTGCCGGCTGGCCTATTTGCAGCTCGTAGAAGGGGAGTATTACCACTCCCTGGCCGAAGGGAACCGGCTGCGGGCTGTCCCCATCGCGGCCATGCGCGGCGTCATGTACGACCGCAACGGCCAGATTCTCGTCGGCTCGCGGCCCAGCTTCATGGTGACCTACGTGCCGACGAAGGACGGCATGTCCGACGCGGAGCTGAGCGAATTGTCGCAGCTGCTGAATATCCCGGAAGCCAAGCTGCGGGAAAAAATAGAAAAAGTAAAGAGCTCCTATATCCCGACGGTTTTGGCCAACGACCTGACTCAGGATATCGTCACTAAAATTGAAGAACGGCGCAACGAGCTGCCGGGGATTTCCATCGACGTCCAGCCTATCCGCTACTATCCGTACAACGAAATGGCCGCTCAGATTTTCGGCTACGTCGGACAGATAGACGAGGATGACCAGAAGCGTCTCGAAGGGCAGGAGGGCGTGTCCAATATCACCCAGATCGGCCGGGCCGGCCTGGAAGCGTACTATGACGACCTGCTCCGCGGCAAGGACGGCGGCCGGCAGGTCGAAGTCGACGCTACGGGCAGCCCGGTCAAGGAAATGGAACGAAAGAATCCCGTAGCCGGCCACAATATTCATTTGACTATCGACCTGAACCTGCAGCAGGCGGCAGAAAAGGCTATGGATGCCCAGATTGCCAACGGCATCGGCACGGCGGGCATCGCTATGGTCGCCTTAGACCCCAATACGGGAGCCGTGCTGGCTATGGCCAGCCGCCCGTCGTATAATCCGAACTGGTTTACCCGGGGGATTACGGAAGCCGAATGGTCTCAGATCAACGACAATCCCTATCACCCCATGGAAAACCGGGCCATTGCCGGCGAATATCCGCCGGGCTCGCCCTTTAAGATTATTACCGGCGCCGCCGCCTTGGAATTGAAAAAGGTTACGCCTGACGAATTGATCTTCGACAGCGGCCGCCACTGGCTCGTAGACATGCGCAACGCCGGCGGCGAAGCCCTGGGCTGGATTAACTTTACTGAAGCTTTGTCCAAGTCGGACAACGTATATTTCTATGAAATGGGCCGGCGCGTCGGCATCGACAAGCTGGCGGAATACGCGGCCATGTTCGGCATGGGCAAGAAGACGGGCATCGACCTGCGCGGCGAATCATCGGGCCTCATTGCCAGCGAGAAATACAAGATGGATACCTTTGACGAAGACTGGTATCTGGGCGATACGTTCAACTCGGCTATCGGCCAGGGCTTTCAGCTCGTCACGCCTCTTCAGGCGGCCCTGATCGTCAGCGAAGTGGCCAACGGCGGCATCCAGTACCGTCCCTTTTTGGTCAGCCGCATCGACAACCTCGACGGCACGCCCTATAAGATTTTTGCGCCGGAGCAAATCGGCACCCTGTCCATTTCCCGGTCGACGCTGGATTTGATCCGCGAAGGCATGCGCAACGTTACGGAAGAGGGGACGGCGGGATATATCTTCGCCGATTTCCCCATCCAGGTCGCCGGCAAGACCGGCACGGCCGAAAACTACAGCGGCCAGGACCACGGCTGGTTCGTGGCCTACGCGCCCTTCGACCATCCGCGCATCGTCATCGCTGTTCTCGTTGAACAGGGCGGGTACGGTTCCAGCGCGTCCGCGCCGATTGTTAAGGAAATGCTGGAAGAATTTTTCCACGTCGGCAAATACGCCGCCGGCATGCCGAAGGACGAAGAGAAGGACCAGAAGGCAGGCGCCGACGGAGCGGCGGCCCAGGACGCCGAGCCGGCAGAATAGGATTTGTAATTTCGTATTGTACAGAAAGGAGTCGTTCTCATGTCAACCATCATAGCTATCGCCTCGGGTAAGGGCGGCGTCGGCAAGACGCTGGTCACGGCCTCCCTGGCTATCGCCCTGCAGCGCCGCGGCCATTCCGTACTGGCCGTCGACGCCGATATGGGCCTGCGCAACTTAGATCTCATGTTTGGCATGCAGGACGACGTCCTGTACGATATAGGCGACGTCATCAAGGGACGCTGCCGCGCCGGCGAAGCCGTCATGACTGTTGCCGGCAAGCTGGACTTTTTAGCGGCCAGCCAGAAGCATACGTGGGAAAAAATCGACGCGCCGACGTACCATTATATCGTCGAAACCTTATCTAAAGACTACGACTATACCCTCATCGACTGTCCGCCGGGGCGGGGGCGGGCCTACAAGGACGCCACGGCCATTGCCGACCGCATTTTCTTCGTCGTCGAGCCGACGTGGTCGTCTATGCGCGACGCCGCCCGGGTCATGCAGTTCTGCAACAAGCGCAAGCGCTTCAATTACGACGTGCTGTTCAATAATTTCTACAGCGGCGTACCCGGCTATGTGCCGGTGCAGGATATGCTGCAGATTTTAAATCCCGAAACCGTCGCCGGCATTCTGCCTCACGACCCAGCGGTACACCTGGCTGCCCACGAGGGCTGCCTCCTGCACGCGGCGGAGACTCCCTTTATGAAGGCCCTGGCTCAGACGGCGGCTTACGTCGAAGGGGGAGCGGCTCCGGACATCGGCAGCCTGACGGCCCTGCTGCCGACGGTGGAAGGAGCCGGCGCAGAGGAAAAAGAAAGCTTGCCCGTTGCTGACGAGGAAGAAAAAGAATCTCTCGGCTGCATGAAGGCTCTGGCCGTAGCGGAGCTGCAGAAAGCGGCGGCTATTCTGAACGGCACGGCGGCCGAGCCTGAAGAAGAACCAGAAGAAGACGCGGCAGACGAGGATATGCCTCGCCGGCCCAAGGGCCTGTCCCTGCGGCGGCGGCGCGACCAGTCTGCAGCTTGGCGACATTATCGCCGATAGGAGTTCCTATATATGTTGAAACGAGAATGGAAAAATTTAGATAAAGTGCTGCTCGTCATAAGCTTCCTTATCATAGGCGTCAGCTTATGCATTATCGGCAGCGCCACGCACATTAACAAAGGCATTATCAATTACGATTTCGTCATCCGTCAGGGCATAGGGTTTATCATCAATTTGGCCCTGGTCCTGTTTTTCTGCCACTACGATTACACGCGGCTCAAGCGCTTCGCCAAGCCCTTGTACGTCGTCAACCTGCTCATGCTGCTGGCCGTTATGTTTGTCGGCACGTCGGCCTTAGGGGCCCAGCGGTGGATTCAGATCGGGCCGATTACGGTGCAGCCGTCGGAATTTGCCAAGATCATCATGATCGTCTGCACGGCGGCCCTGCTGTCGGAACGGGTCGGCCAGCTCAATACGTTCCGCAGCGTCCTGCCTGTCGGCTTATTCATCGGCATCCCCTTCCTGCTCGTATTGAAGCAGCCCGACTTGGGGACGAGCCTCGTCTTTTTAGCTATCGGCCTGGGCATGGTATTTGTATCGCGCATCAAGCTGTCCCTGCTGCGCAATATCGCCGCCGTCGGCGTCATCCTGGCGCCTATTGGCTGGCACTTCCTGAAGGATTACCAGAAGGCCCGCATTACCGTATTTTTGGACCCCAACGCCGACCCCTTCGGCGCGGGCTATCATATCATCCAGTCTAAAATTGCCATCGGCTCGGGCATGCTTTTTGGCAAGGGCCTGTTTCAGGGCTCCCAGAGCCAGCTGAACTTCCTGCCGGAAAACCATACGGACTTCATCTTTTCCGTTATCGGCGAAGAGCTGGGCTTTTTAGGCTGCGTATTTCTGCTGTTTTTGTATTTCGTCCTTATTTACCGCGGCCTCATGATCGCCAAGGAGTGCAAGGACCCCTTCGGCATGCTTTTGGCTACAGGCGTCATTTCCATGTGGACCTTCCAGATTCTGGTCAACGTCGGCATGACCTGCGGCATCATGCCGGTCACGGGGATTCCGCTGCCCTTTATGAGCTACGGCGTCAGCGCCCTGACGACCAATATGGTAGGCCTGGGTATTTTGCTCAGCGTGTACATGCGCCAGCAGACTATGATTTTTTAGCGATTAGGAGGAAATTCAGTGTCCCGTACTGTTTCGATAGATCCGATTTTGCTCAGCAAGGTCAGCAAGCCGGCCCGCTATGTCGGCGGCGAATGGAACAGCGTCGTCAAGAGCCACGACGACGTAAAGCTGACCGTTGCCTATTGTTTTCCCGACGTATATGAAGTAGCCATGAGTCATTTAGGTCTGCGCATTCTCTACGCCCTGCTCAACGAGCGGGACGACGTGGCGGCCGAGCGCGTCTACGCGCCGTGGCCCGACATGGAAGAGGTCATGCGCCAGAAGGGCTATCCCCTCTTTTCCCTGGAAACGAAGACGCCCGTCGCCGATTTCGACATGGTCGGCTTCACCCTCCAGTATGAAATGAGCTTTACCAATATCCTGAATATGCTGGATCTGGCCGGTATTCCCCTTTTTTCCAAGGACAGGGGAGAGGATATGCCCCTCGTCGCTGCCGGCGGCCCCTGTGCCTACAATGCCGAGCCGTTGGCCGATTACGTCGACGTTTTCTTCCTCGGCGAATCGGAAGAGTCGACGCAGCTGACGGCCGATACGATCATCGCCTGGAAGGAGCAGGGCAAGCCCGGCGGCAAGAAGGGGCTGCTGAAGCAGCTGGCCCAGCAGCAGGGAAACTATGTGCCGGCCTTTTACGACGCCCAGTATGACGAGCAGGGGAATTTCCTGGGGCTCGTGCCGACGGAGGCAGAAGCGAAGGAACACATTGAAAAATGCGTCGTCGCCGACATGGAGCACGCCTTTTTCCCGACGAAGCCCCTCGTGCCGAATATCGACATCGTCCACAACCGGGCCGTCCTCGAACTGTTCCGCGGCTGCAGCCGGGGATGCCGGTTCTGCCAGGCCGGCATGCTGTACCGTCCCGTCCGGGAAAAATCGCCGCAGCGCCTCGTACAGCTGGCGAAGGAAATCGTCGCCAATTCCGGCTATGACGAAATCTCCCTCATGAGCCTCAGCTCAGCCGACTATTCCTGTCTGCCCGAGCTGGTCGACATGCTGCTGGATGAGTTTAAGGATCAGAAGGTCAGCGTCAGCCTGCCGTCGCTGCGCGTCGACAGCTTTTCCGTCGATATTGCCAAGAAAGTCCAGCAGGTCCGCAAGAGCGGCCTGACCTTCGCGCCCGAAGCGGGGACGCAGCGCCTCCGCGACGTCATCAACAAGGGCGTGACGGAAGAAAATCTCCTGAAGGCCTGTGAAAACGCCTTCCAAAACGGCTGGTCTACCGTCAAACTATATTTCATGATGGGCTTGCCGACAGAGACGGACGAAGATTTGGCCGGTATTGCCGACCTGGCTTATAAGGTGCTGAATCTGTACCGCACGGTGACAAAGAAGAACAACGGCAGGGTCACTGTGTCCGTGTCGAGCTTCGTACCCAAGTCCCACACGGCCTTCCAATGGTTCGGACAGCTTCCCGTTGAAGAAATTCAGCGCAAGCAGGCCTATTTGAAGAGCCTTATTCGGGACAAGCACATTTCGTACCACTACCACGACGCCAAGACGGGCTATTTGGAAGCGACCTTCGCCCGCGGCGACCGCCGCATGGGTCAGGTGCTCTACGAAGCGTGGAAGCTGGGCTGTAAATTCGACGGCTGGACGGAGCTGTTCGACTACGACAAGTGGATGGAAGCCTTTGCCAAAGCCGGCGTCGATCCTGATTACTTCGCCGCCCGCCAGCGCGATGTGAACGAGCCCCTGCCGTGGGACCACCTGAGCAACGGCGCGTCCAAGGCCTTCCTCCAGCGGGAATGGCAGAAGGCCGTCGGCGGAGAGCTGACTCACGACTGCCGTCATCTGAGCTGCACGGGATGCGGCGTATGCCCGAATTTAGGCGTAGAAATCATCGATAGAAAGGAAGGTGCCGGCCGTGGAAAGACTGCGTTTAGCTGTTAAAAAGGACGGGGCTCTGCAATTTTTGTCCCACCTGGATTTTGCCCGGGCCGTCCGCTACGTCATTATCAGGGCTCGCCTGCCTATAGCCTATTCCGAAGGCTTTAATCCCCATATGAAGCTGAGCTTCGCCTCGGCTCTCGGCGTCGGCGTAAGGGCCGACGAAGAGTATCTGGACATGGAGCTGCGCGAGCGCCTGCCTGTAAAAGACGTCGTCGAGCAGATGAACGCTCAGTCGCCGGACGGCTTTGTCGTCCTGGGCGGCAAATACGTCGACGCCAGAGCGCCTAAGCTCATGGCGATGGCCAATTACGCCGTGTATCGCCTGACCGGCCCCGTACAGGCCGGATACGGCGACGACGCCCTTCAGAAGGCGCTGCAGGCCTTCAACGATGCCTCCGACGTCATGTACGAAAAGGTGTCGCCTAAGGATGCGCGCAAGGTGCGCCTCATCAACGTGAAGCATCACGTCGTCGAGCCTCTTTCCGGAAAGACCGACGGTGAAACGCTGACCCTGCGCGTCGGTATCCTGCAGACTGACGAAGGGGCTATCAAGCCTCAGCAGGTCTGGGAAGTGCTGGGCAAGCAGTTCGGCATTCCCTTGGATGCGGACATGATGCTGGCCCGCCGCATCGGCATATACCACCGCCGGGGCCGCAAAAACCAGTCCCTCTTTGAAACGATATAACCTCATGAAAAAAGCGCCCTGTCGGCAGCTCCGATATGCTGCGGCGAGGCGCTTTTATTTATATCTATGTCATTTTGCTTGAAGAACGCCGTGCAGTTCGGCGACGGACAGTTTGTCTTCCGTTTCTTCCGGCGCGGCGTAGAGGATAGGCGACGAGAAGGTGTTGCCGTTTTTGAGGGCTTCTTTCCCGTAGGAGCCTCTCGTTTCGATGATGAACTGCGTGTCCTCATGGACGGCTTCGCAGCTGTGCAGGCATTCCATGATTTCCGCCAGCTCTTCGTCCGACTGGGGAGAGCAGATGATGTGGTAGGCGAAAATATCTTCCGATACGGCGGAGAACAGCTTGTCGGCAAAATCCGATTCTGAGAAGGGGCCGTCGCAGCGGATGGTGAGGATAGGCATGATGTCGGCTTCCGTCGCTTCGTCGGCCAGCTCGTCGATCTTGTCTATGTCCAGCGTCGATTCGATTTCCACGGCGTCGATGAGGCCCGTGCGGATGGCGAAAAATAAGATGTCGTAGTAGTCGTCCTGGGTCTGGTAATATTCCGGCAGCTCGGCCATGGGGCAGGAAAAGACGACCCGCTGGTCGCGGAGCGGACTGGTGATGAGGAGCAGGGCGTTGCCGATTTGGGAGAAATTGCTGACGCCGTTAAAGGTTGCGGCGTTGAATTCGATGACGTCAGCCGGATATTCCGACAAGGCGCGGACGGCGTCGCTGAGCTCTTCGATCGTTTCGCCGCGCAGGGTGAGGCAAAGCTGCGGATGGGACTCGCGCAGGTGCAGGCCCGGTAATTGAGACATGACGATAACCTCCTTTTAAATGGCGGGATATACAAAAAGCAGCCTTTACGGCTGCTTCATAGGTGGTGCGCCTAGTAGGATTCGAACCTACGCACCCGGTTCCGGAGACCGGTGCTCTATCCCCTGAGCTATAGGCGCATGTATGGCTCTCGGCGAATACTTTACTAGTCTACCACGTTTTGCCGGAAAATACAAGAGACAGATTCGCTTTTTGCTGAAACCGTTATTTTTACGGTATATTTCCTAATATACTGGCGACAGTAAAAGGTTTAACTTAATAATTTTTTGTAAAATTTAAGAAATTCCCTTGCCAAGACGTTTTTCATGTGATAATATACACATCAACAAGTCAAAATAAAAATGCGTTGAAGAGAAATAGTAGGTTCCAGAAAGTTTGCAGAGAGCTGCTGGGTGGTGAGAAGCAGCAACGGAATGGAAGTGAACTCGTCTCTAAGCAGCTCGCTGAAACGACAGTAGGTGGAGCCGGGGCCTGGCCGTTAACAAACAGGAGGGTATCGACGATATGTCCGTACCTATAGAGAGCATGCCTTTGGGCATGAATGAGAGTGGTAACGCGTAAGGATATCTTTCGTCTCTTAACGAGGCGGAAGATTTTTTTTTATTTTGATTATGTTATATTTGCCGTATGTATTTCATGATCAAGGAGAGATGGAAGTATGAGAAACGTAGAACATTACAAAAAAGGGTATTACATGCCCCCTGTCGTCGATATGTCGTGGGCATACAAGGATTGCCCCGACAAGGCCCCCGTATGGTGTAGCGTCGATTTGCGCGACGGTAACCAGGCCCTCATCATTCCTATGAGCCTTGATGAAAAAATCGAATTTTACAAGACCCTCGTAGCCATGGGCTTTAAGGAAATCGAAGTAGGCTTCCCGGCAGCGTCGGAGACGGAATACGAATTCCTGCGCTACCTCGTCGAGCACGACATGATTCCTGACGACGTGACCGTCCAGGTACTGACCCAGGCCCGGGAGCACATTATCCGCAAGACCTTCGAGGCCCTGCAGGGCGTCAAAAACGCCATCGTCCACGTCTACAACTCGACGTCCTTCGCCCAGCGGCAGCAGGTCTTCCGCATGTCCAAGGAAGAAATCAAGCAGATTGCCGTCGACGGCGCAAAATTGCTTCAGCGCCTGACAGACGAAGCCGGGGCCGACTACCGTTTCGAATATTCGCCGGAAAGCTTCACCGGCACCGAGCCGGAATACGCCCTGGAGGTATGCAACGCCGTTCTGGACGTATGGAAGCCCACGGCCGACCGCAAGGCCATCATCAACCTGCCGTCGACGGTGCAGATGTCCATGCCGCACGTTTTCGCCGCCCAGATTGCCTACATGTCGCAGAACCTAAAATACCGCGACAACGTCGTCTTGTCCGTCCATCCGCATAACGACCGAGGCACGGGCGTAGCCGACGCGGAAATGGCCCTCCTGGCCGGGGCGGACCGCGTCGAAGGGACATTGTTCGGTAACGGCGAACGGACGGGCAACGTCGATATCGTCACTGTCGCCATGAACATGTTCGCCTTGGGCGTCGACCCGCAGCTGGATTTTTCCAACATGCCTAAGCTCGTCGACACGTACGAACGAGTGACGCGCATGCATGTCCATCCCAGGCAGCCCTACGCAGGCCAGCTGGTCTTCGCCGCCTTCTCCGGCTCCCATCAGGACGCCATCGCCAAGGGCATGCATTTCCGAGAAGAAGGAAACGAGCAGTACTGGACCTGTCCGTACCTGTACATCGATCCCCACGACGTGGGCCGTACCTACGACTCCGACGTCATCCGCATCAACAGCCAGTCCGGCAAGGGCGGCGTAGGCTTCATCATGGAGCAGAACTACGGCATCGACATGCCCAAGAAGATGCGCGAAGATTTCAGCTACTTCGTCAAGAGCGTATCGGATCACAAGCATCAGGAGCTCAAGCCAGCTGAAATCTATGACGTATTCGAGCAGAATTACTTGAACGTAGGCTGGCCCTTGAAGGTAGAAAACTTCTTCGTACAGAAATTCGGCGGCCAGTGGATCGGCAAGATTTTAGTCAAGGCCGACGAAGAAGAGGTCATCCTGGAAGGACGGGGCAACGGCCAGCTCAACGCCATCAGCAACGCCATCTGCGAAGCCTACGGCATCGAAATCGACAACCTCGTGTACAGCGAACACGATTTGGACCGCGGCTCCGACTCGCGCGGCATCGCCTACTTCGGCCTGACAGACAAGCAAGGCCGTACAACCTGGGGCGCCGGCGTCGATACGGATACGATGACCGCTTCGATTTTCGCCTTCATCACGGCGATCAACCGCATGGAGGGCATGGCCCAGCGCGTCCGCTTCCGCCACCTGACGTCCGACCCGGCGGCAGTCAGCGAATTCAAGGCCATTGCAGGACAACACTAAACCGACAACGCAGGGGTGCGCCGGCGACGGCGCGCCCAATATATTGATATCAGAGGAGGAATAGACTCACATGGGAATGACGATGACGCAGAAGATACTGGCAAAGCACGCCGGCCTTCCTTCTGTCAAAGCAGGAGATTTGATTACGTGCAAGTTAGATATGGTACTGGCCAACGACATTACGGCGCCGCCGGCCATCGCCGAATTCAATAAAATCGGCCGGCCCGTTTTCGACAAGGATAAAATCGCCTTGGTACCGGACCACTTTACGCCGAACAAGGACATTAAATCGGCAGGTTTAGCGAAAATCGTCCGCGATTTTGCCAGGGAACACGAAATTACCCATTACTTTGAAGTGGGCCGCGTCGGCATCGAGCACGTCCTCTTGCCCGAACAGGGCATCGTAGGGCCGGGCATGCTGACCATAGGCGCTGACTCCCATACCTGTACGTACGGCGCATTAGGCGGCTTTGCCACCGGCGTCGGCTCGACCGACTTGGGCGTGGCCATGGCGACGGGCGAAGCGTGGTTCAAGGTGCCCGAAGCCATCAACGTCCATCTGACGGGACAAAAGCCCGATGATATTACGGGCAAGGACGTCATGCTGACCCTCATCGGCATGATCGGCGTCGACGGCGCGCTGTACAAATCGCTGGAATTCACCGGCGAAGGTGTGGCGGCCCTCACCATGACCGACCGCCTGACCATTGCCAACATGGCTATTGAAGCCGGTGCGAAGAACGGGATTTTCCCCGTCGACGAACAGACGATAGCCTACGAAAAAGGCCGCATCAACTACGAATACGACGTCGTCACAGCCGATGAAGACGCCGAATACTGCCGGATCGTCGACATCAACCTGTCCGAACTGAAGCCTGTCGTAGCCTTCCCGCATCTGCCGGGCAATACGAAGGTCATCGGGACCTTCGGCGACATCGCTATCGATCAGGTCGTCATCGGCTCCTGCACGAACGGCCGTCTGGAAGATTTGGAAATCGCCGCGTCGATCCTGAAGGGACGCAAGGTTCATCCCCGCGTCCGCTGCATCGTCATCCCCGGCAGCCAGCAGGTCTACATGGACGCCATGAAGGCCGGCTATATCGAAACCTTCATTACGGCGGGCTGCGCCGTGTCTACGCCGACGTGCGGCCCCTGCCTGGGCGGCTACATGGGCATCCTCGCCGCCGGCGAAAAATGCGTGTCCACGACGAACCGCAATTTCCGCGGCCGCATGGGCCACGTCGACAGCGAAGTATATCTGGCAGGGCCGCAGGTCGCCGCTGCCAGCGCAATTCTCGGCAAGATAGCCGCACCGAAGGAGGTTCAGTAACATGAGTTTAGAAGGAAAGGTTTGGCGCTACGGCGACAACATAGATACGGACGTCATCATCCCGGCCCGGTATTTGAACAGCTTTGACCCGAAGGAATTGGCGTCGCACTGCATGGTGGACATTGACGAATCCTTTGCAGATAATGTCCGGGAAGGGGATATCATGGTCGGCGGCCACAACTTCGGCTGCGGCTCGTCGCGGGAACACGCGCCCATCGCCATTAAGGCCTCCGGCGTGCCCGTCGTCATCGCCGCCAGCTTCGCCCGCATTTTCTACCGCAACGCCATCAACGTCGGCCTGCCCGTACTGGAAATCGGCGACGACGTGGAAAAAATCAAGGCCGGCGACGTATTGTCCGTCGACTTGTCCACGGGGAAAATCGTCGATAAGACGACGGGAGACGTCTTCCAGGCGCCGCCTCTGCCGGGCTTCATCCAGGATATCGCCAAGGCCGGCGGATTAATCAACTATGTGAAGGAGTATAAATAAGCATGTCTAAGCATATCGTAGTCATTCCCGGCGACGGGATTGGCAAGGAAATTACTGACGCAGCCGTCAAGGTGCTGCAGAAAATAGACGACAAATTTCATATCGGCCTGACCTTCGAGACGAAGGACGCCGGCGGCACGGCTTATGACAAATACGGCACGCCCTTGCCTGACGATACGGTCGAAGCGGCGAAGAAGGCTGACGCCGTCCTCTTCGGAGCCGTCGGCGGCGACCAGTGGGATGACGTCGAACCGTCCCTCCGCCCCGAACGGGCCGTCCTGGGCCTGCGCAAGGCCTTGGGATTGTACGTCAACCTCCGTCCCGTCAAGGTGTCATCCGTCCTGGCCGAGTATTCGCCCTTGAAGCCGGACATCGTCACCGGCACGGACATCGTCATCGTCCGCGAGCTCATCGGCGGCATTTACTTCGGCGATAAATGCGAATCGGAAATCCATGACGGCGTCGAACGGGCCTGGGATCTGGAAAACTACAGCGTACCCGAAGTACAGCGCATTACGCGCTTTGCCATGGAAGCGGCGCGGAAACGGCGCGGCAAGGTCACGTCCGTCGATAAATCCAACGTCCTGGCTACGTCCCGTCTGTGGCGGCGCACCGTCATAGACGTAGCCAAGGACTATCCCGACATCGTCCTGAATCATTACTACGTCGACAACTGCGCCATGCAGCTGGCCCTGAACCCGACGCAGTTCGACGTCATCGTCACGGGTAACCTCTTCGGCGACATCCTGAGCGACGAAGCAGCCGTATTGGGCGGCTCCATCGGCATGATGCCCTCGGCCTCCATCGGCGAGCTCACCAGCCTGTACGAGCCCATCCACGGCTCGGCGCCGGACATTGCCGGCCAGGGCATAGCCAATCCCTGCGCTACCATCCTGTCGGCAGCCATGCTCCTGCGCTATTCCTTAGACGAAGACGCCGCTGCCGCTGCTATCGAAGCCGCTGTCGACAAAGCCCTGGCCGACGGCTGGCGTACAGCCGACCTGTATAAAGAGGGCTTCAAAAAAGCAGATACCCATACGATGACCGACGTCGTATGTCAGTATATCTGATATATCATCCCCAGTAGACAAAAGGGAAACGACCTGTTCGCAGGCGTTTCCCTTTTGTTCTATATACCTTTATATGGGCTTTTTAAAACCACTGGTCGTGCTGCTGGCAGGCCTGAATGACGGCTTGCAGGGGCGGCGTGATGAATTTGTCCTTGTGGCGGACGACTTTGAAGATGCGCTTGAAGGCGACGCGGTCTACCGGCAGGAGGGCGAGGCGCCCGGCGGCGATGTCTTCGTCTACGAGGCGGCGCGACAGGATGGTAGCGCCCAGGCCGGCCATGACGACCTTTTTCAGGGCTTCCGTATTGTTGAACGAGCCGGCAATGTGCACGGCGGCGTGGTGCTGCTCCATGGTCTGGAGAAAGAGGTCCCGCGTGCCGCTTCCTTCCTCGCGCAGGTACATGGTCAAGCTGCACAGCTCTTGTACCGAAAGGGAGGTGCGCTGGGCCAGGGGACAGGACGGCGGCGCGACGACGACCAACTCGTCGACCATGAAGGGCGAAGACAATAAATAGGGCGACGAAATGTCCCCTTCGACCAGGGCCAGGTCGATGTCGTCGCGCAGGAGCATGTGTTCCAGCTCGCTCGTGTTGTGGATTTCCGACAAGATTTCCTGCGCAGGATGACGGCTTTTTAGCTGTTGGAGCAGCTCGACGAGGAATATTTCGCCGATAGTCACGCTGGCGCCGATGCGGACGGGAGCCGTGCGGCTGAAGGAGTGGAGGGCCTGTTCGGCCTGGGCTGTCAGCGACAAGATTTGCCGTCCATAGGCCAGGAGGCTCTGTCCAGCCGGCGTGATGTGCAGCCGCCGTCCCAGCCGCTCGAAGAGGCAGACCTCGTAGGCATCTTCCAATTCCTTGATAGTTTGGCTGACTGAGGGCTGAGTCATGTGCAGCCGCTTGGCCGCGCCGGTCATGCTGTTTTCCTCGCAGACGGCGAGAAAGACGGATAGATGGCGCAGCGTCATAGAAATATCCATAATGAATCACCTATTAAAACGATAAAATAATACAATTTTACATATACATGATACCATGATACACTTCTTTCATGACGTTTTCAAATACGATATGAAGGAAGTGTATCTGCATGAATGTATGGAAAGGCTTGGCCTTTACCCTCGTGTTTGCTGTTCCGGCCTATTTTCTGGGCCAGTATTTCCCCATCATCGGTGGGCCCGTATTCGGGATTCTGCTGGGGATGGTCTTCGCCTCTGTCCGGCGGCCTGCTGTGCTGGAAGAGGGTATTGCCTATACGGGCAAGAAGGTGCTCCAGTATTCGATTATTTTGCTCGGCTTTGAAATGAACTTATACCATGTGCTGGATACGGGAGCAAAATCGGTGTCGGTAATGGTATGCACCTTGGCAACGGCCTTTCTCGTAGCCATCGTCGTCGGCAAGCTTCTCCACCTGGAATTTAAGACGACGACCCTCATCGGCGCCGGCACGGCCATCTGCGGCGGTTCGGCTATCGCCGCCGTAGCGCCGGTCATCGAAGCCAAGGAAAAAGACGTGGCCTTTTCCATTTCGACGATTTTCCTGTTCAACATCGCTGCCGTCTTTATCTTTCCCTTTTTGGGCCACCTCATGGGCATGAGCGACGCCGGCTTCGGCATGTGGGCCGGCACGGCCATCAACGACACGTCGTCCGTCGTCGCCGCCGGCTATTCCTACAGCGACGCCGCCGGCAGCCTGGCGACCATTACGAAGCTGACCCGGGCTCTCATGATCGTGCCGGTCTGCCTGGTCATGGCGGTCATCGTGGCCCGCCGCAAACGCGGCGACGCTCAGGGCAGCACGTTCAGCCTGAAAAAAGTATTCCCGTACTTTATCGCCTGGTTCGTCGTAGCCTCCGTCGTCAATACGACAGGCGTCCTGCCGGCCGACGTATCCCATTTCCTGGGCCAGCTGGGGAAATTCATGATTATCGCTGCCATGACGGCCATCGGCCTGCGCACCAACCTGCGCTCCTTAGTCCGAAACGGTATCCGGCCGATATTGCTGGGCCTGGTCTGTTGGTTCAGCGTGTCGGCCGTCAGCCTTATCGTGCAGTACATGACGGGCCTGATATAGTCCGCGGCCTCATCGGCAAACACGTCTCATATATGCTCTTTCTCTGCGGAATACAGCCTATGGAGAAGGAGCATATTTTGCTGCTTCCGGCGTCTGCCTGGGAAAACGGGCGGCTGCACTGCAGACCGTATTTCTATATAGGTATACTGCGATTTTGGCATAGGTAATGCATTGCCAAGGCGTACAGTTGTTTGGTATACTACAAATAGAAGGAGGCGAGGCCGTGAAGCGGATCAAGGACTGGGAAGAACTGACTATACAGGACAATTTCTTATTTCAAAAGGTTATGCGCAATAAGCGCTTGTGTCAGTATTTGATTGAGAAAATACTGCAAATTAAGATAGCCGATATTACCTATCCCGATACGGAAAAGGCGATTGATATCCGGCTGGACAGCAAGAGCGTACGCCTGGATGTGTATGTTCAAGACGATACAGGACGGGTATTTAACATTGAAATGCAGTGTACTGATGAGCAGGACAGCGGATTGGCGAAACGGACGCGCTATTATCAGGCTATGATAGATATGGATATGCTGAAAAAAGGCGAAGTGTATAATAAGCTCAGGCCGTCTTATATTATATTTATTTGTACCTTTGATGCCTTTGACGCAGGACTGCCTATGTATACATTTAGAAATCGGTGCATTGAAACTGAAGGGCTGGAGCTGGGCGACGAGGGAACGAAGATATTCCTGAACAGCAAGGGCGATAGCGATACGCTGGACCCGGATGTACGGGCTTTTCTGCGGTACGTAGACGGCAAGGCAGCAGAAGGCGCATTTGTAAAGGCCGTAGAAAGAGAAGTAATACGAGTTAAGGAACACAAGGAAACGAGGCGAGAATATATGACGCTGGCAATGGAATTAGAGAGACAAAGACAATTTGGCCGGGAAGAGGGCCGGGAAGAAGGCAGAGAAGAAGAACGGTTGCAGATGATATTGGCGATGCTGAAAGATGGGGTTGCGAAAGAAACCATAGCAAAATATGCAAGAGTTTCAGTAGAATATATTACAGAACTAGGCAAGAAGAATCATCTGTTATAGTTGTATAAGGCGTCTGCGCAAGTAGACGTCTTATTTTATAGGCTGACGTATTCTTTTGCTGCGGCGACAGCGATACACTGGACCCAGATGTACGGGCTTTTCTGCGGTATGTAGACGGCAAGGCAGCAGAAGGCGTATTTGTAAAGGCCGTAGAAAGAGAAGTAATACGAGTTAAGGAACCCAAGGAAACGAGGCGAGAATATATGACGCTGGCAATGGAATTAGAGAGACAAAGGCAATTTGGCCGGGAAGAGGGCAGAAAAAAAGGTCGGGAAGAAGGCAGAAAAGAAGGCCGGGAAGTGAACTGCCCCCCAAATGTTAGACCAAAAAATCTAACGATTGGAGGTCAGTTTTTTTATGGCGAAACACAGTTACGAATTTAAGAAGCAACTGGTATTAGAATACCTGGACAATCAGGGAAGCTATGCTTCCATTTCACAAAAACATGGCATGCCGGACAGTTACCAGTTAAGAAAATGGGTTGCTGCTTACAAAAAATTGGGGATACCGGTTTAAAACGATCTCGATCCCGGAAAGAATACTCTTTCGAAGAAAAGCTTTCTGTGGTAGAGTCTTACTTAACAAGCGAACTCTCGTATCAGGAACTGGCTCTTCAAATGGGAATCAACAATCCGTCGCTACTTGTCAGATGGGTAAATGACTTTAAAATAGCTGGGCCGGATGCGTTAAGACCGCATAGGAAAGGCAGGAAGAAGACATTGAGTACATCGCAATCAAGAGAAACAGAAGCACAAGTTCAGCATACGGAGGTTGACACCCGCGCAGAGCACGTCAAGGAATTAGAGGATGAACTTCTCAAGCTCCGTATAGAGAATGCAGTTTTAAAAGAACTGAGGAGACTGCGGTTAGAGGACGAAGCAAAACGGAGAGGGTTGCGAACGTCATCTTCAGTCTCCGAGGACAATTCAAACTAAAAGATCTCCTCTCCTACACCGGCATGGCAAAGTCAACCTACATGTACTGGCAGAAACGCGTTGGCCGCGAAAATCCGGACAAAGAATTAGAAGATACCATACAGGAACTTTGCAAACAGCATACCACCTATGGCTATCGGCGAATCACGGGTGAGCTTACCAATCAGGGATGGTGCGTGAATAAGAAGAAGGTGCAGCGCATCATGCAAAAGCTAAGCCTTCAGGTCACTTGTTTTACGCGAAAGAGTCGCAGATACAGCTCTTACAAAGGTAAGGTGGGAACCATCGCTCCCAATAGAATACGCCGTCGCTTCCACACGACGGTTCCCCATCAGAAAATCACAACAGATACGACAGAATTTAAATACTATGAAGTGGATGCCCAAGGGCATCTGACGCAGCATAAGCTGTATCTGGATCCCTTTATGGATATGTTCAATGGAGAAATCATCAGCTATAGAATAGGGAACCGTCCTTCGGCCGAAAATATATTAGAAGCACAGGCGGAAGCGATCCGCATCACGGCGGATTGCCCCTATCGCCGAACCTTCCATTCCGACCAGGGTTGGGCGTACCAAATGAAGGCATACGTCCGCAAGCTCAAGCAAGAACGGATTTTTCAAAGCATGTCCCGGAAAGGCAACTGTCTGGATAATGCGGTGATGGAGAACTTCTTCGGCCTACTGAAACAGGAAATGTACTATGGTGTCGTGTACTATAGTTACGAAGAATTGAAATCAGCCATCGAACAGTATATCAAATACTATAACGAACAAAGAATCAAAGAAAAACTAGGCTGGAAGAGTCCTGTCAAATACAGGCTGTCCTTGTCCGCGGCATAAAAAAAGTAACGAGATAGTAAAAACTATCTCGTTACTAAAGTCTAACTTTTTGGGGTCACATCACTGCGGGCGTCTGTTTTTATATTATGTTATGCTGCCGAATCGTAGTGTACCACGGCAATTTCCATTATGATGCTGCCGTTAACATAGGTTATGAATTTCGAGAATCGCTCTTTGTGTTGTTTCATCAAAATTGTATATACAGTGAAACAACTTGACTTACACTTTACTCTAACGAGTATAATGAAATAAAAACGCAGAAATGGAGTATAGACGATGAACAGACGACAGTTTTTGAAAGCCCTGGGAATCGGCGCAGCCGGCCTAGCCCTCGGCGGTACATATTATGTAAGCCGACCGGAATTTGGCCGCCTGCCGACGGGGATGCGGCGGGAGCGCATCTTGGCATCGCCCCATTATTACGACGGGCAGTTTCAGAACTTGGAGCCTATCGACCAGACTGTCAAAGGGGGAGAAGCCAAGGCGACTATGTGAAGCTTTTTCTGTAAATAACTGCCAGGTATAGGTCTTCTATGATACAATCTAAATCATAGGAGGCTTAGTATCATGGCAAGAGAAAAGAAACCGGTACATAAGGTCATTATGACCGAAGGAAAACGCAGCATTATTCAACAACTGTTTCAAGAATATGACATTCAATCCGCAGAAGATATTCAGGAAGCACTGAAAGACCTGCTGGGCGGTACCATCAAAGAAATGATGGAAACCGAGATGGACGAACACCTTGGCTATCAGAAATCCCAGCGGTCTGACAGCGAGGATTACCGCAATGGGTATAAGAGAAAGCGGGTCAACAGCCGGTATGGTACCGTAGATATCCAGGTACCGCAGGACCGCAACTCCACGTTCGAACCGCAGGTGGTCCGTAAACGGCAAAAAGATATCTCTTCTATCGACCAGAAAATTATCTCCATGTATGCCAAGGGAATGACGACCCGGCAAATTTCAGAAACGTTAGAGGATATCTATGGATTTGAGGCTTCCGAAGGCTTCATTTCCGATGTAACCGATAAAATCCTGCCTCAAATTGAAGACTGGCAGAAACGCCCGCTGTCGGAAGTGTATCCTGTCCTCTATATTGATGCCATTCATTATTCTGTCCGGGATAACGGAGTGATCCGGAAGCTGGCAGCCTACGTCATTCTGGGAATCAACATAGACGGACAAAAAGAAGTTCTGACGATTCAGGTCGGAGACAATGAGAGCGCAAAATATTGGCTTTCCGTGCTGAATGAATTGAAAAATCGCGGGGTAAAAGATATCCTGATTCTCTGTGCCGATGGCCTGAGCGGGATCAAAGAAGCCATCGCCGCAGCCTATCCTAACACGGAATACCAGCGCTGCATCGTACATCAGGTACGAAACACGCTGAAATATGTAGCAGACAAGGATCGTAAGCCTTTTGCCAATGATTTAAAGACTATTTATCAGGCTCCGTCTGAAGAACAGGCTTTGGAATCTCTGGAAAGGGTAACCAAAACATGGTCTGTAAAATATCCGAATTCCATGAAAAGTTGGAAGCAAAACTGGGATGCCATCTGCCCAATTTTCAAGTTTTCCATGAACGTAAGAAAAGTGATTTACACGACCAATGCCATCGAATCCCTGAATTCCACCTACCGGAAGCTGAACCGTCAGAGAAGCGTATTTCCAAGCGATACAGCGCTTTTAAAAGCCCTGTATCTGGCGACGTTTGAAGCCACCAAAAAATGGACCATGCCAATCCGAAACTGGGGACAGGTGTATGGGGAACTGAGCATAATGTACGAAGGCCGACTCCCAGAGTAACGCATAGCTGGCAAAAGCAGGCGAAAATCCTGTCTGTACTTGACATGTTCAGCATGTGTTGTTATATATAAACCATGAGCTGAAAGTTCTCAAATTCGCTTTCAGCTTACCGAGTATCATAGAAGATCTATGTTTACAGAGATTTTTTCACAGGCTCGCCAAGGCTATGGCCGAGTTCCTTTTCGGCAGCTCCGAGGGATTGAAGCCCAAAGAACGGATGATATCCCGGAAAACGGAGCTGCATTCCCTGCCCCTTGATGAGGACTGTCTTGTCTGGATGGGCCATTCATCGCTGTATTTGCATCTCGGCGGCTGCCGTATTCTCGTCGACCCGGTGTTCAGCAGCTATGCCTCGCCGGCCTTTTTCATCAACCGGGCCTTTGATGGCAGCAATGTCTATGCGGCTGCCGATATTCCCCCTGTGGATGTACTGGTTCTGTCTCATGACCACTGGGATCATCTCGATTATCCCAGCGTCATGGCTTTGAAAGACAAGGTGAAGGACATCGTCTGCCCCTTGGGTGTCGGCGAGTATTTCGAGCAGTGGGGCTTCGACTTGGCTCGCGTCCACGAGGAAGATTGGTATACGGCGATTCCCTTGGCCGACGACCTGACGGTGCACATCCTGCCGAGCCAGCATTTTTCCGGCCGCCTGCTCAAGCGCAATCAGACCCAGTGGGCCGGTTTTGCCTTCATTACGCCGGGGCGGCGCGTCTATGTCAGCGGCGACGGCGGCTATGGGAGCCATTTTCGCCATATCGGCGAGACCTTGGGGCCTTTTGATCTGGCTGTCATGGAAAACGGCCAGTACAACGAACGCTGGGCCCGCATTCATCTCATGCCGGAGGAAGCGGCCCGGGCGGCTGTCGACGTCGGCGCGAAGGCCGTCTTATCCGTGCACAACGGTAAATTCGCTCTGAGCCGTCATCCCTGGGCAGAGCCGTATCAGCGCCTGTCAGCTGTCAGCCTAGGCAAGCCGTACCGTCTCCTGACGCCTGCGATCGGCGAAGCTGTCCGCATCGGCGACGACAGGCAGACCTTTGCGGCATGGTGGGAGCAGATGACCTGACCGGTGTATGGCTTTCGGCTGGGAGAAGTACTCCGGCCCGAGCAGGGCTGATATAAATGTATACCATAGGCAAGGTCGGATATTTAGTTCTACAGGCAGTATTCCATTAGGAAGCTGTCTTTTTTTGTACCTTTTTCTGCCTGGCGTGTGTTGGCATATGCCGGATGCCAAGGCCTATAGTGGTGGCTGCATAACAAAGGAAAATCAAGAAATACAAGGGGAAAATGAAAAAAATTCCTTTATATAACGAATTTGCATAGTAATCAACTAAAGTATTCGAAAAATAAATATAACACAAAACGATTATAAATAACCAAATAACTAAGAAAAATGGAAGAATCGTTTCATGCATACAAGTACTGTAAGAAATATATGAAGAGACAAAAGTCTTGTAATACAAGACAAAAGAGGAAAATTAATATAGAATATAATGACATAAATACAATGGTTAACTTTATTTATAGGGGTGGGTATAAGATTAGTAAAATGTCTTTTCTGATGCATATAATGAAGATACAGCTATCATAGTCTTGCAATGGATTAGAAAAATATTTAATATATCTATCACATAATCTTATTGTATTAAAGAATAGGGGGGATTGCATTTGCTGTTAGAGCGTGATACACTTAAGAACATAAAGAGGAGGTGAATGGCAGAAGCCTGTCCGTCTCACTGAAGCTACGTTTTACATTATTTTAAATATATGAATGCAGTTCTTTATTTTGGCATAGCTTGTATTTTATTATAACCACCCCATGAGAGTATCGTATTAAGACCACCCCTTAATAAATGGACTATACGATGATACATGTATGGAAGAAATACCTATACATGGCCTGAAGAAACATGACTATACGATGGCATAAATATACGATATCAGTCTGCAGGGGCTATACGATGCCGCCATGGCGTCATGAACGACAGGAGACGGCAGTCATGCGGAGAAAGAAGAATTTACCGGCTGCATAGCCGGTATACAGCACGCCGCAGCGTACGGTGCAGGATCTGCGGCAAATGAATACCTGAGGCGGCAGCTATAAGGAGGAGGACAACATGATTTCAATTCGGAATCGTTGTCATGATAAGGGAAACCGGAATAACAGGGCGGAGACAATGCTTGATTTGGGGATTCGTTTTAGTGTAATAAGACCACCCCGAAACTATCCAAAAGGCGGCCTGACGGCAAGACAATATAATACACTGCAAAGCCGGGATTTTCCGTGAAGCGCGATGCCGTTTGTCCCGTATGCGGCACTAAGTTTGTCGCTAACCGGTCAACGCAGAAGTACTGCAGCTCCTTTTGCCGGCAATATGCCCACCGCCATGGCTACAACAACCACGTGCGGCCCTACGGCAAGCAAGAAACGCTGCGCACCTTCCGCTGCATCAAATGCGGCCGTCTCGTGCGCGTCACCGACCAGACAGACCGGCGGACGAAGTTTTGCTCATCCCACTGTGAACGGCTCTACTGGAAGCACCCCAAGAAAGCGAAATCCGCAGTCATTCAGCGGTCCTTTCATTGCCGCCAATGCGGCGAGCTCGTAACCGTTACAGAGGCGAAAGACAAACGGACCGTCTTCTGCAGCCACGCCTGCCGGGAACGATGGTTTTCCTTACACCGAACAAAGAAAGAAACGACCCATGAAAGGGAATGTTGTCAATAATGATATGAGCGTAACAGACGCTATCGGCGCCTTGGATTCGGCTATTGAGCATGCCACTACAGAAGCGGGCAAGCATAGCACGGTACATGCAGGCAACGGAATTAAGGTTGATCCGACGGATGATCCTGATACAGCAGGTAATGATTATACCGTATCTCTGGATAACGACATTACGTTGACTGGCGACGATGGTACAAACAGCATCCATATCAATGCGAACGCTGTGGCAGTCGGCGCGTACTATCGTCCTAATGAAGACGTCATGTTCAGCGTCGGCGGCTCCATGGGCGGCGGCGAAAACATGGTCAATGCCGGCGTATCCCTCAAGATTGGCGCAGGCAGCAGCAACGTCACCACGTCCCGCGTAGCGATGGCTAAGGAAATCAAATCTATGCGCGACATCGTAGCGAAACAGGACGCTCAGATCCAGAAATTGACGGCTATGGTCAACGCCTTGGTCGGCATCCAGTCCGAACCGGATACGACGACCATGTTCCCCGACGTACCGGAAAATCACTGGGCTTATGAAGCCGTGGAAGCTATGGCGAAGAGCGGCTTAGTCAAAGGCTATCCTGACGGAGAATTCAAGGGCGACCGTACCATGACTCGCTATGAATTTGCCCAGATCGTTTACAACGCTATCCAGGCCGGAGCAGAAGTAGATGCTCGTCTGGTAGAAGAATTTAAGCCCGAACTGGAATACTTCCACATCGCCACCGTCGCGAAGGACAAAGACGGCAACCCGACAATCGAACGCGTACGGGCTAATTAATCTTCACATCCTTGCCTGAGGGTGTTTCTGGCCAGAAATATCATGGTAATACGAACACCCTGTAAGGGAAAGGCAGCCTGATGAAGATATCGTTAGGTTGACACATATGGTAAACGCGGCGGCTACAACTTAGACGCTGTGTTATATAAAATTTTTCGGCAGTACTTTTCGGCGTGCCGTGCCTTGTCAGACGAAACACCGCTTCGTCGGCAAGGCGCGACGCCGGAGAGGCTGACCATATGGGAGGAATTATTATTATGAAAATGAAAAAAGCAAGTCGTAAGGTGTTAGCCATGATGGCTGTTACAGCCCTCATGAGCAGTGTAAGTGTTGTTGGTGCGACTGAGTTGGGAAAGGTTACAGATAAACCGACTTTTGAACAAGGTTTAACCGTAGGTAATCCCAACAACAATTACAAATTTAACGCAGACGGTAACTTGAAGGCAAATCAGGTAAACACAACAGCAGATATGAATGCAGGTGGCAATCTTACAGCGGCAAATGATCAGTTCCAAGTTCATACGGATGGTTCTGTTTCTACTACGGGCACGATTACTACTCAAGGTGACATCACTGGTAAAGGTGGCACATTTAATACTCTCAAGGTAAACGGCATGAATGTCGACGAATCGATTACTAATTTAGAGAAGCAAGTAGAAAATGTTGGGCTCGCAGCAGATGCAGCAAATGATCTTGCCACGCAGAATAAGGATAAAATAACATCTTTAGATGACCAAATTAATAATGAAACAACTGGTTTAAAACAACAAATTACCAATGTTGGGCTCGCAGCAGATGCAGCAAATGATCTTGCCACGCAGAATAAGGATAAAATAACATCTTTAGATGACCAGATTAATAATGAAACAACTGGTTTAAAACAACAAATTACCAATGCTGGACTTGCAGCAGATGCAGCAAATGATCTTGCCTTACAGAATAAGGATAAAATAACATCTTTAGATGACCAGATTAATAATGAAACAACTGGTTTAAAACAACAAATTACCAATGCTGGACTTGCAGCAGATGCAGCAAATGATCTTGCCTTACAGAATAAGGATAAAATAACATCTTTAGATGACCAGATTAATAATGAAACAACTGGTTTAAAACAACAAATTACCAATGCTGGGCTTGCAGCAGATGCAGCAAATGATCTTGCACTAAAGAATCAAGAAGCAATCCAAACTGAACATGACCGGGTAACAATGGTTGAAGGCGCTGTATTGGAAGTCAACGGTAAAGTTGATAAGAATACGGCAGCTATTAACACTGTAAATAACATTGTTGGCGATGGTGTATTGAGCAATCCGAATGCTTCCAACTTAACAGAAGCTGTGAATCAGAACTATGCTCAGATTAACAACAATACGCAGGCTATCAGCGCATTGGACAACCGTGTAGATGACCTCGGCGGTGAAATTGATCAGGTCGGCGCTATCTCCGCTGCGTTGGCAGGCTTGCATCCCCTCGATTATGACGGCACGGGCTCCAAGTTCCAGCTTTCTGCAGCTATGGGTTCCTATGACAGCACGCAGGCAGCTGCTATCGGCGCATTCTATCACTTCAACCGCGACGTCATGATTTCCTTGGGCGGCGCTACATCCTTCGATGGCGACCATAAGACAGCCGGCAACTTGGGCGTAACCTTCCGCATTGGTGAAGGCGCTTCCGGTAAAGCCGTATCGGACGACGTCATGGCTCGTCTTGAAGCAATGGATCAGAAGATCGCAGCTCTCGAACAGGAAAACAAAGACCTGAAGAACGTATTGGGGACTATCGATACGTCCCTGAGCAAGGAATTCCCTGATGTACCGGCTAACCACTGGGCCTATGAAGCCGTAACGAAGCTGGCTGGCAACGACGTTGTCGCTGGCTATCCTGACGGTGAATTCCACGGCGACCGCACCATGACCCGTTATGAAATGGCTGAAATCATCTACAAGGCTATGAACAAAGGCGTACAGGTAGACCAGAAACTGGTAAATGAATTCAAACCGGAAATGGAACAGGTAGCTGCAAACGAAAGAGCCTAAGCCGCTGGAACGACGCAGGTTATAAAAGTTAACAAATAATGTGACCTATCCTATGACATTAGGAAAGGTCAATATGTAGAGGCATCAGCTTGCGTATGTGAGATTTGAAGAAGAGATAGGTCTAACTGCGCAAGCTTTTGCCATATACAACATTTACAATATCAAGAAAAAAGGTTGGCTTTGTCCTGTGAAAGGCACAAAAGGACGAATCTGCCGGCCGATTTTATTCATCTGTAGTCGAACATTCGATAAGATGAAAGGGGAATAGATATATGAACCGAATTTACAAAGTCATTTGGAGCAAGGTCAAGCACCAGTACGTTGTCGTATCGGAACTGGCTCACAGCTGCACGAAGAGTACGAGCAGCCGTGTCGGCAGAAGCGCCGCCGCCGTATTGGCTGCCTTGGTGCTGACGACGGGCGTCTGCGCTGTACCGGTGCAGGCCGAAGACCTGACAGATCCGTATGCCCTGTTGAATGAGAAGGTAGAAAAATCAAAAAATTCGGATCCTATAGTAGAATTGGTCCAAAGCCCGTTGGCTAAGGCTGCGTCTGAAACCACAGCCGAAACGAATAGCGACAACCAGCCAGCTGACGAAGAAGCTACGACGCCGACACAGCCGGCTGATTCACAAAAACAGCATACCATTATCAATCAAGACGGCATCTATGCCAGCAACGGCAAAGGTACGTATAATACGCTGAGCAAAGACGGCCTGTGGGTTGGCGGAAGGGATGACGGCGAAGGACTCTATGTCGATAACGACGGCAATATGCGCACGACAGGGAACGTCATGGTAGACGGCGCATTTTCGGCTGGCGACGGCAATGCTTATATTGCTAAAGACGGATCGACGAGTATTCAGGTAGGCGGCTCCCAGTTTATCGTCAATAGTGATATTGCTGGTATGAGTAATGGTAATGCCAGCGTTTCTGTAATGAATAATAGTGCCGAAGTACGAGCAGCAGATAATCTGATTGCAGCAGGTATTGACGGTATTACCATGTCGGAACAGACAGGAAACACAACGGTAACGGTTAATCAAGATGGTATGACTGTTGATGGGGATTTGACTGTTACCGGTGATACGAACTTGAAAGATACAGGCGTAGATGGAACTTTAAATGTATCTGGCAATCAGACTGTTGGCGGGAATTCGACGGTTAAAGGCAGCCAGGAAGTGTTGCATGACCTGACAGTCGGCGGCAGTTCGACGGTTAAAGGCAGCCAGGAAGTGTTGCACGACTTAACGGTTGGTGGCAGTTCGACGGTTAAAGGTAGCCAGGAAGTGTTGCATGACCTGACAGTCGGCGGCAGTTCGACGGTTAAAGGCAGCCAGGAAGTGTTGCATGACCTGACAGTCGGCGGCAGTTCGACGGTTAAAGGCAGCCAGGAAGTGTTGCACGACTTAACGGTTGGTGGCAGTTCGACGGTTAAAGGTAGCCAGGAAGTGTTGCATGACCTGACAGTCGGCGGCAGTTCGACGGTTAAAGGTAGCCAGGAAGTGTTGCATGACCTGACAGTCGGCGGCAGTTCGACGGTTAAAGGCAGCCAGGAAGTGTTGCACGACTTAACGGTTGGTGGCAGTTCGACGGTTAAAGGCAGCCAGGAAGTGTTGCATGACCTGACAGTCGGCGGCAGTTCGACGGTTAAAGGCAGCCAGGAAGTGTTGCATGACCTGACAGTCGGCGGCAGTTCGACGGTTAAAGGCAGCCAGGAAGTGTTGCATGACCTGACAGTCGGCGGCAGTTCGACGGTTAAAGGCAGCCAGGAAGTGTTGCACGACTTAACGGTTGGTGGCAGTTCGACGGTTAAAGGTAGCCAGGAAGTGTTGCATGACCTGACAGTCGGCGGCAGTTCGACGGTTAAAGGCAGCCAGGAAGTGTTGCATGACCTGACAGTCGGCGGCAGTTCGACGGTTAAAGGCAGCCAGGAAGTGTTGCATGACCTGACAGTCGGCGGCAGTTCGACGGTTAACGGCAGCCAGGAAGTGTTGCATGACCTGACAGTCGGCGGCAGTTCGACGGTTAAAGGCAGCCAGGAAGTGTTGCACGACTTAACGGTTGGTGGCAGTTCGACGGTTAAAGGTAGCCAGGAAGTGTTGCATGACCTGACAGTCGGCGGCAGTTCGACGGTTAAAGGTAGCCAGGAAGTGTTGCATGACCTGACAGTCGGCGGCAGTTCGACGGTTAAAGGCAGCCAGGAAGTGTTGCACGACTTAACGGTTGGTGGCAGTTCGACGGTTAAAGGCAGCCAGGAAGTGTTGCATGACCTGACAGTCGGCGGCAGTTCGACGGTTAAAGGCAGCCAGGAAGTGTTGCATGACCTGACAGTCGGCGGCAGTTCGACGGTTAAAGGCAGCCAGGAAGTGTTGCACGACTTAACGGTTGGTGGCAGTTCGACGGTTAAAGGTAGCCAGGAAGTGTTGCATGACCTGATAGTCGGCGGCAGTTCGACGGTTAAAGGCAGCCAGGAAGTGTTGCACGACTTAACGGTTGGTGGCAGTTCGACGGTTAAAGGTAGCCAGGAAGTGTTGCATGACCTGACAGTCGGCGGCAGTTCGACGGTTAAAGGCAGCCAGGAAGTGTTGCATGACCTGACAGTCGGCGGCAGTTCGACGGTTAAAGGCAGCCAGGAAGTGTTGCACGACTTAACGGTTGGTGGCAGTTCGACGGTTAAAGGTAGCCAGGAAGTGTTGCATGACCTGACAGTCGGCGGCAGTTCGACGGTTAAAGGCAGCCAGGAAGTGTTGCATGACCTGACAGTCGGCGGCAGTTCGACGGTTAAAGGCAGCCAGGAAGTTTTACACGACCTGACAGTCGGCGGGAATTCGACCGTAAAAGGAAATCAAACAGTAGGTGGCACAATTACCGCTAATAAGGGAATTATCGGCGGCGTCATTTTAGAAACGACGGACGATGGCAAGAGCAAGGTCAAAGCAGATAAAGCCGACATCGGCGGTGTTATTATTAAAGATAAAGGCATTGAAGCTGGTACTGTACAGATTAACAAAGGCAGTGCAACGGATAACCGCGTCTTAGATGTCAATGGCAATTTTGCTGTTTATAATGACGGAGCCTTTAAAGCCGCTGGTGAAAACTTTGTCGTTAAAGCCACTGGCGATGTAACGGCTAATTCGTATCGTAACGCTAATGGCACGTTTACAGCTGATGAAACTGGCCTTGTAACAGCAACGAAAGCGCAAATAGACAATGTAACGATTGGCGGTGAAGACCCATCTGCTGCTATTAAGGTCAGCGATGATAACTTTATCGTTTATAATGATGGAGCATTCCAAGCGGCAGGACGTAAATTCTTAGTTAATAATCAAGGTGAAATGACTGCTGCAGCGGCAACGGTGGATAATGTTGTCATTGATAATAACCAAGTGACAGGTCTTTCTAATACAACATGGAATCCTGAAGATCCTGATTCTATAGTAGAAGACAGGGCAGCAACGGAAGGCCAGTTGATGTATGTCGATGCGCAGGTAAAAGTCAACAGCGATGACCTTGCAGCATATAAAGCCGCTGGTATTGTTGCAGGAAATGAAGTGGGCCAGTACTCTAACTCTATTGCGTTAGGAAACAATGCGACTGTCGATAGTACGAACAGCATTGCAATCGGTGCAGGCAGCACTGCAGATGGAGCTCAGGCTACGGCCTTAGGGCAGAATTCGAATGCCTTAGGTCATGGAGCGGTTTCCTTAGGCGCTAATTCAGAAGCTGTAGGAGAAGGCGCAGTTTCGATTGGTTTTAACAATTCGGCGGAAGTAGCCGGTTCGGTTGCTATTGGCAACGGTGCCCATGTATATGAAGGCGGTACGAATTCGGTTGCCTTAGGCCAGTGGAGTCAGGCCTCTGACGATAAAGTCGTTTCCGTAGGGAATGATTGGCTGAAACGCCGGATTACCAATGTAGCCGCAGGCACAGATCCTACCGATGCTGTCAACGTACAACAGCTGACAGATCGGACTGCCAATATGGTGGAATGGGATGAAAATACGGATGACACAATTCATGGTGTCACCTTGGAAAATGGCATGATTACGGCTGCTGAAGGTAACTTCAAGGTATATGGTACAGGCGGCATCTATGCTGCTAATGGCAAGTTCCAAGTCAACGGTAATACTGGCGATGTTAGTGCAGAGGGCAATTTGAAGGCCGCTGACGGTAAGTTCTTCGTCAATGGTGACAACGGCAGTATCATTGCAGCTGACGGGGATTTCAAAGTTTCCGGTAAGGGCGATGTCACTGCAGCAGGCAGCCTTACTGCGGCAGATGAAAAATTCAAGGTTTATGGCGCAAGCGGCGGCTTTATGGCAGCTGATGGAAAAGTAGAAGTCAACGGCTACACTGGAGACATCAGAACCGATGGGAAAGTTACGGCCAATGAAATTCATGCAGCTAACGACAACTTCATTGTTTATGAAAGTGGTGTTGTGAAACTCAACGATGGTAATCTTGTGATCGGTACGAATGGCGACTTGAATTCTAAAGGCACCATCACTGGTAACGTATTGAGTACAGGCGGTTTTGTAGCTAATGCAGATGGAAATGCTGAAGCTAAAGGTACTGTAATCGCTAATACTTTAAGTACTGGTGCAGATGGATTTATTGCTAACAGCGATGGTGATTTTGAAGCCAGAAATGCTCATATTGATGGCACGCTTTTGGTTGGTGAAAAATTCAAGGTAACATCCGATGGTGAATTGATTGCCGCAAATAGCGCCTTTAAGGTGGGTGCTGATGGTACGGTGACGGCTGTTAAAGGCGGAAGTATCGGCGGAGTAGAGCTGAAAGACGGTGAAGTGACTGGCCTGAACAATACGACGTGGGATGCTGGTAATATTGTCGATGACCGTGCGGCTACGGAAGGTCAGCTGGCAGTTGTCGATGCAAAGGTAAAAGTCAACAGCGACGACCTTGCAGCGTATAAAGCAGCCGGCGTTGTTCCGGGCGCAGTGCCTGCTGAAGCAGAAGGAGCAATGGCTCTTGGTGCAGGGGCAGAAGTACGAGGCGATAGCGATAAGGCCATGGCGATTGGCAACGGTGCAGCTGCTACGAATAAAAACGCTGTAGCTTTGGGCGCAAGCGCAACGGCTAAAGGTGTAGATTCGTTGGCTTTGGGCGCAAATGCCAATACTGATGTCAGCGCGCAGCACGCAGTAGCCATCGGCGCGTGGGCTGGAGCTACGGAAGACAATGCTATCGCAATCGGTCAGAGCGCTGGCGCTAAAGCCGAAAATGCTGTGGCAGTAGGCATGGAAGCAAAGGCTGAGGGCGATCATAGCGTAGCATTAGGTGCAAATAGCGGAGTAGCGGAAGACACTACTAACAGCATGGCTCTTGGCAACAACGCGAAGGTTGAAAATGCAGGCAGTGACAGTGCGTTGGCTATTGGCGATGAAGCAACTGTTACGGCAAGCCATGCCGTAGCTGTAGGTGCAGGTGTAGAAGCTGACGGTGTACATTCGCTGGCTATGGGTTCTGATCTTACTGTAACAGGCGATAATGCTATCGGCATCGGCTACAGTGCAGGCATGGGAACTAAGATCAGCGGTGAAAATGCGATAGGCATTGGTAAAGCTGTCAATGCGACGGACAAGAATACGATTGCTTTAGGTACGGCTGCTGCTTCGAATGAAGAAAACGCTATTTCTATCGGCACTAGAGCGACAGTTGACAGCTATAATAGCATTGCTATTGGTGCAGAAAGCGGTGTTGCAGAAGGCAGCCAAGAAGGTATAGCCTTAGGGTATAATGCTAACGTTAGTACGAATGGCGCTATTGCGATTGGTTCGAATAGCGTTGCGGCAGGAGAAGGCAGCATGGCTTTGGGTTTAGGCGCATCGACAACATTGCAAGCTCCGCACTCTGTTGCTATTGGTGAAGGCAGTGTTGCTGATGAATCAATGGTTGTTTCCGTTGGTCATGCTGGAGAAAACGGACAGCGCCGCATTATCAACGTAGCGGCTGGCACGAAAGATACCGATGCCGTAAATGTTTCTCAAATTAAAGGCATGGTAAGATGGGATCAGGATGCTGACGATTCCTATCTGGAAGGGACGCTGAGAGGCGTAACATTGTCTGATGGTACTATTACGGCAGCTAATGGTAATTTCGTAGTTACAGACGATCCCAAGAGTGGTACGGATTCGATTCTCAATATTGGCGAAGATGCGTTTAGAGTCAATGAAAATGGTGGTTTTGTTGCTGGCAATGGAAACTTTAAAGTATTTAGCACTGGCGGCGTTGTAGCGGCTGGCGGAGACTTTAAGATTAACAGTGAAACTGGTGCAGTAACTACTACTTCTGTTACGGGACTTACGAACACAGACTGGAATACTACGCATGATTATAGCGATTCTACTCTTGCTGCGACAGAAGCGCAGTTGCAGGCTGTAGCCGAAGAAGCAGGCAAGCAAGCGAGTGTAGTGAGTGCTGACGGCAACTTGACGGTGAACGATGCTACTACTAATGCTAGTGGAGGGACTACGTTCAAAATTGGTCTTAGCGATAAAGTTGTCTTAGACGGCGATAAGGGAACGACGATTACTCTTAATAGTGGCGAACTGAATGCTGATGATTCTGCTTTTAGTATTACAACGCCAGGATTAGCAACGGGACGTACGCAATCCTTTGATTTTTCGAGTGCGGGTGCTGTTTTCAAAGAAGCATATGCAGATACGTCGAACTCTACTAAGATTGCTGGCAGCACAATTATATCTGAAAATTATTATCATGATGAGGGTACTGGAGAAAAACGTACTGCTACGACTGTAATTGATGGGGGTACCCTTAGAGTAAGTAGCAGTGGCGGGGAATCGGATAAAACCGTTATTAAAGGTGCCGATATTACAGTTGGTACTACAACTGGTGGAGCGGCACAAACTCACATTACCGCTAAGGAAATTACAATTGGCGGAGATCTGTTGAATGATGACAAGGCAACTGCACTGCGAATCACAAATAACGGCGTAAATGATAGAACTATCACCGGCTTGACTAATATAACGTGGAAGAGTGATGAGGAATGGCAGAAAGCGCATTACGAATCAAGTAGAGCTGCAACAGAAGGCCAGTTGAAGATAGTAGATGACAAAGTCAATGCGAATGCCGATGCTATTGACAAGCTGAATAAGTTCACTGGTCTTAGTAAAGACACCAATGCAAAAGTTTCTGCCTTTGCTGCGAAGACGCAGGGTATCAACTGGGATAATTTGAATACCTTGTCGCAGATTTCACCGATGAATCTGGCTGCGCCGATGAATGCAGCCGTACCGACGGCCAATGCGACGAGATTCCCTGACCTTGACGACGAATCTGGCGAAAGCGGAACTACTGGAGATACGGGCAGAGTTCCTGTTGAAGGATTAACTGTGACGGACGATCAAATTTCGACTGACAGAGACTTCAGCGTCGGCGGAGATCTGAGCGTAAGCGGCGATACGACGCTTGGCGGCAAGCTTACGGTTGGCGGCGAAGCTACGTTTAACGACAACGTTAGCATCAAAGGCGACCTGAACATGAACAACAACAAGATCACTGGCGTGGCTGCTGGCGATGTAAACGCTACATCGACGGACGCTGTCAACGGCAGCCAGCTCTACGGCGTACAGCAGGATGTTGAAGCTAACGCGAAGAACATCAGCACTCTCGGCGGCGCAGTCAATAAGCTTGGCAACCGCATTGACGAAGTCGGCGCTGGCGCAGCGGCCTTGGCAGCTCTCCATCCGCTCGATTTCGACCCGGACAACAAGTGGGACTTCTCGGCAGGCTTCGGTAACTACCGCGGTGAAAGTGCCGTCGCCTTCGGCGCCTTTTACCGTCCGAATGAAGATACCATGTTCAGCGTCGGCGGTACCGTCGGCAACGATGACAACATGGTCAATGCCGGCGTATCCCTGAAGATTGGCTCGGGCAGCAGCGGCGTCACCACGTCTCGCGTAGCCATGGCTAAGGAAATCAAAGCCATGCGCGACGTCGTCGCTAAACAGGACGCCCAGATCCAGAAGCTGACGGCTATGGTCAATGCCTTGGTCGGCGTGCAGACGGAACCGGATACGACGACGATGTTCCCGGATGTACCGTAAAACCACTGGGCTTATGAAGCTGTCGCTGCGATGGCTAGAAGCGGCTTAGTGAAGGGCTATCCTGACGGCGAATTCAAGGGCGACCGCACCATGACCCGTTATGAATTTGCTCAGATCATCCAAAATGCGATTCAGGCCGGAGCGGAAGTAGATTCCCGTCTGGTAGAAGAATTCAAGCCGGAGCTGGAATATTTCCACATCGCCACGGTCGCGAAGGATAAGGATGGCAACCCGACGATCGAACGCGTACGGGCTAACTAACTTCATACGGAAAGGCTTTGTGAATAGCTTATAGCTGACACAAGGCAAGAGAAACGAGTCGGGGGAAACCTCGGCTCGTTTTTCTGAGTTCATTAAACTGCATACATGCGAAAAACAGCGTCCTGAAGGCCTATATGCTTCATGACGCTGTTTTATGTTATGTCGTATTCAATTTCCTTAGAACGAAGGTGTCTCCAAGGCAGGATGGGTGCAGGGATTCAGGGGCAAGGAGGCGACGAGGTAGATTGATTCTTCCAAGGTGACGTCTTCCTTTGCTCTGACTTTGCTGCCGGGCAGGCAGATGGATTCTCTTGTTTCGCTGTCGCCGAAGATGATGACGGCCATGGTAAGGACGAATGGCGTAAACGGCATGGCTGCCGTCTGGGAGACGACGGCCGGCGTATGGTATAATAAGGTAAAGATACCATTGCGCGAAGTCATTGCGCAGATAAAGGAAGTGACCTATGTATACGACAGAAATCAATCGGCTGAACGACTTTTATTTTAAGTATTTACTGGGAAATGAAAAACGGAAAAACCTGACGATTCATTTCCTCAACGCCGTGTTGTATGGCGACGAGACGCCTCATATTACGGACGTGTCATTTATCGACAAAGACAAGGAGCCGAAACAGGCCGACGGCAAGATGGTAAAGTTGGATATTTTGGCTCGGACTGATGCGGGCATGCTCATCGATATTGAAGTACAAATACAGCGCCACCCACATCTGGCCGAGCGGTTTTTGTATTACTGGGCCGAGATGTACGGCGGACAGCTCAAACGGGGCGATGAATACAGCGCTTTGAAACCGGCTGTTTCCATCGTGCTGATGGACTTTGAATATTTACCTGAGGAAAGCTGGCATAATATATATCATATTTGCAATGACGTGTCGAAACAGGTGCTGACCCATCATTTCGCCATGCATTTTATTGAACTGAAGAAATTTACGTATAGTGATATTAAGTCGCTGCACCGATTGGGAAAATGGACGGCCTATTTTTCCAATTGCAGCGCCGAAGAAACGGAGGAATTAGCCATGAGCGACCCGATCATGAAAGAAGTCGTCAACGCCGAAATGGCCTTTACAGAGGACGAAATCATGCGGCGGCAGTATACGCAGCGGGAAAAAGCCCTGCGGGATTACCGCAGCGACATGGCCGAGGCCCGGCGCGAAGAAAAATCTTTCATAGCCGTTAATATGCTGCGCATGGGTATGGATATCTCCTTAATTGCTAAGGCGACAGGCTTGTCTGAAGAAGCGGTTGAGCTGCTGAAGAAGAAACTGCCTTAATGGCAGGTCTTGGTATCAGCAGCGACGCCGAAGAAACGGAGGAATTAGCCATGAGCGACCCGATCATGAAGGAAGTCGTCAATGCCGAAATGGCCTTTACAGAAGACGAAATCATGCGGCGGCAGTATACGCAGCGGGAAAAAGCCCTGCGGGATTACCGCAGCGATATGGCCGAGGCCCGGCGTGAAGGAGAGCAGAAAGGAAGACGTGAGGGAGAGCAAAAAGGAAGACGTGAAGGAGAACAGAAAGGGCGACGTGAAGAAAAGGTTTCTATTGCTGTCAACATGCTGCGGCTGGGTATAGATGTGTCTCACATTGCCGCGGCAACGGGCTTGTCTATTGCTGATGTGGAGCTGCTGAAGGCGAAATTGACTTGACACAGGCGTTGTTGTCAGCAGCGATGCCGACAGCTGTGGAAGAAAGTTTTGTAACATACGAAAACCCAGCGTCATGAAAGGTGTATGCGCTTCATGACGCTGGGTTTATATTTTTTGTATTAAAACGACCGCCTTCCCAAGGCGGGATGGGCGCAGGGTTTCAGGGTCAGGTGGTCGACGAGATAGCCTGCTTCTTCCAGGGTGACGTCTTCCTTCGTGCCGTCGTGCTCGAAGACGCAAAGGGGATTGTCTGCGCCGACTTCGCCGCCGGGCAGGTAGATGTATTCTCCCGTTTCGGCGTCGCCGAAGATAATGCCGGCCAGGAGGTGTTTCTGGGCGATTTGGCTCATACTTTTTCCTCCTCTTCAAAGGTGATTTCCAAGAGCTTGCAGTCCCGATAGTCTGCCGATACGAGGTGGAGCAGGGTGCCGTTGTAACGGCGGGGGAACATCGTATTGGGCTGCATGCCGTGGAGGTGGCCGAAGATGCACAGGGGCACCTTGTATTTTTCCAGGAGCTCCGTAAAGCCGCTGGGCTTGGTCAGGTCGCAGACCGGCGGATAGTGGAGGAGCAGGATGGTGTGCTCGCAGCCGAGCTTTTCCGCTTCCTGCAGGGTCCGCTCGACACGCAGGAGCTCGCGGCGGTAAGGCTTGGCGTCCCGCTCTTCCTTGTAGTGGATGTCGCCGGGGCAGACCCAGCCGTGGGTGCCGCAGACGGCGATGCGCCCTTCGTCGAGGGTGACTGTCGTGCCGTAGAGGTACTGCATGTTATTCTCGGCGTCCATGCGGTTGAGCTTGCCGGCGCTTTCCCACCAGAAGTCGTGGTTGCCGCGGATGATGAGCTTCCGGCCCGGCAGGGCGCGGATTTCGTCCAGGTCTTCCTGGGCGTCCTTGAGGTGCATAGCCCACGACGTGTCGCCGGCGATGAGTACTGTGTCGTCGTCGGTGACGCGGCTGTTCCAGTCTTCCTGGATGCGGCTCCAGTGGTCTTTCCAGCGGGGGCCGAATATTTCCATTGGCTTTTTAGGCGGATGGCCTGATAAGTGTAAGTCTCCGATTGCAAATAAACGCATGTATCTGTCCTTTCTGTATTGGGATTTGGCGTCAAACAGGCTGCGTCAGCTGCTGTTTCAGGGCTTCTATGAACCGTTCCCGGTGTCCCGGATTGGATATTTGGGGAATCATGTAGCCGACGAACAGGGGGTTGGTCAGGAAGCGGGGCATGATCTTGACGTACAGCTTGTCGTCGCCGGGGAAGTCGTAGAAGAAGATGTTGTAACTGTCGTTGCTGCGGATGAATTTGAACATGAAGTAGTCTGCCGTGCGCTGCATATAGCGTACGAACTGGGGAAGCTTTTTCTCGTCGGAGAGGATGAGGTTGATTTCATAAAATCCGATGATAGGCCGCAGGGACAGGTTGACTTCTATGCCTTCTTCGCAGAGGATGGGCGTACCGGAGAAGTGGCAGGACTGAATGTCGTCGTGGTAGTCGTAGTGCTCGAAGCCGACGATCTGCGAGTGGGGATGGTGAATCGTCCCGCCCGACATGTAGCCGTGGTTGCGGTAGAATACGACAGAGCCGCGGCGGAAGCGTTCCATGGCCTTGACCTGACGCCATTTTTCCAGTCCGAAGCGGATGAGGTCGACGGCGTAGGCGGCGTCGTAGGTGGAAAAGTCGCCGTCGCAGTCGTCCGTTTCGATAATCAGGGTCTGCCAGGAGTTCTTCAGGACGGGGTAGGCGTTTTCCAGCCAAATCATATGACCTCTGGTATCCATGATGTTCTTCAAATGGGCTACGTCGCAGAAGGGGCAGTACGATTCGTCGCGGTGGACCGTATCGGGCTTCGTTTTCCCTATGTCTAAATTGTATTCAAGAATATGGTGCAATGGATTCTGTTCCATAGTGTGTGCTCCTTTTTTATTCATTATATATTGTAGCATACGGACTGCCTTTTTTAAACATGATGCGATATAATTATAGATACAGCTTTTCCGGCGACGGGGAAGCTGCGAAAGGATGGTAGATATATGAAGGATAACGATATGAAGGATGGGGCCTTGTGGTCGCCGGTGCTGCTGCAATGGTTCGACGCCTACGGGCGGGACCTGCCGTGGCGGCGCGACGTGCCGCGGGACCCGTATAAGGTATGGGTGTCGGAAATCATGCTGCAGCAGACGAAGGTCGAAGCGGTGCGGCCCTATTACGACAGCTGGATGGACCGCTTTCCCGATATTCCCACGCTGGCGGCGGCCTCGCAGGACGACGTGCTGCGCCAATGGCAGGGGTTGGGGTACTACTCGCGGGCCCGCAATCTCCACGAGGCCGTGCGCGAGGTTGCAGCAGCCTACGGCGGCAAGGTGCCGAAGAATAAGAAGGATATACTGGCCTTGAAGGGCGTAGGAGACTACACGGCCGGGGCGATCCTGAGCATCGCCTACGGCGAGGCTGAGGCCGCCGTAGACGGCAATGTCCTGCGGGTCTTCGCCCGACTATACAATATAGACGGCAACATCTTGTCGGGGCCGGTGAAAAAGGAAATTACGGCCTTGGTGCAGGCTCAGATTCCCCAAGGCCGGGCCGGGGCGTTCAACGAAGCGCTGATGGATTTCGGGGCCATGATCTGCATTCCCAAGCATCCCCGCTGCGGCGAATGCCCCTTGGCCGATATATGCATGGCGAAGCGGGCCGGCCGGGAGCAGGAGCTGCCCGTGCGCATCGTAAAGAAAAAGGTGCCGACAGAGCCGGTGACGGTCGTCGTCGTAGAGGACAATGGACGCTGGCTCATCCACCGCCGGCCGCCGCAGGGCTTGCTGGCGTCGATGTGGGAGTTTCCCAACGGGACGGACGGCTTGGACGGCGTACGGCAGCTGACGGCCAGTGCAGGCGTCATGATTGACGTCGATGACCAGCCGGTAGGAACGCTGAAGCATGTGTTTTCTCATAAAATATGGCAGATGACCATATACGAAGGCCGCCAGATCGGCGGAGAGATTGCAGAAAAGGAGGATTGGCAGTGGCTGCCGCGGCGCGACGTGACGTCGGTCCCCTGGGCGGGGCCTCACGGTAAAATCACTGCGATGGCGAGATGAAGGGACCCTTTTTTATCAATTTCATGATCATCATGTCGTGCATCTGCGTATGCTCCGCCGTGCTGTGGAACTACATCTACCGCCGCAGCCGCTGGCTGGCGCTGGTCGTCTTCGTGGCGGCAGCGACGGTTATTGCCGGCGCAGGCCTGTCTTACTACGGGCGAGTGTTTCCGGCTGTGCAGGGAACTGTCGAGGGGATGCTCCTCATGTACGGATCCTTGGGGGCTATCAGCTGGTTTTTCCTGTTTTTCCTGGCCTTTCCCGTCTTGGTCGTCGCCTCTGCCGCTGTCTTTATCGAGCGGCGTCTGCGGCGGTGGAAGCAGAAACGGCGCGGCGTGACGACTATGCCGCCTGTACCGCCGGAGAAGGGGCGGGGGATTACGCGGCGTTCCTTCCTGCGCGGCGTCGCGGCGGTCATCCCCGTGGCGGCGGCCGGCACGAGCGTATTGGGGAATTTCGTTGGCGAGAGCTATCTGGCCGTAACACGTCACGACTTGCACTATCCTGACCTGCCGGACTACCTCGACGGCTATAAAATCGGCCAGATTTCCGACGTTCACCTGGGGCTGTTCGTCAGTCCCGAGCGGCTCCGCGAGGCTTTGGAGGCGCTGGCGGCGGAGGGGGTAAGCCGCGTGGAAATTACGGGCGACCTTATCGATGAGCTGTCTCTCCTGCCGCAGTGCGGCGACGTGCTGCGGGAGATGGCGGCGAAATTTCCCGACGGCATAGATTACTGCTACGGCAATCACGAGTATTACCGCGGCCTTGAGGCGATTACGGCCTTGCTGGAAACGACACCGGTACGCATTTTGCGCAACAGCGCCGTAGAGGCGTCGGCCGGGCGGGGAGAGGGCTTGGCCGAACGGTCCGGCCAGGATGCCGCTCCCTTTTACGTTGCCGGCGTAGACTACAGCTTTGCCCGCGGCGACGAAGCCTTTACGGCCCAGCGGCGGGAGTACGTGGCTCAGGCTTTGGACGGCGTGCCCGAGTCGGCCTTCGTCGTCATGCTGGCGCATCATTCCGATTTCATCGACGAAGGCTTTGAACGGCGCATTCCCTTGACGATGTGCGGCCACACCCACGGCGCCCAGTTCGCCCTTATCGGGCCTGTCGTCGAGTCCGTCGGCTTCAAGTACCTGCGCGGCATGTACCGCCAGGGCGGCTCATACGGCTACGTCAACCGCGGCACGGGCCATTGGCTGCCCTTCCGGGTATTCTGCTCCCGCGAGGCGACGGTCTTTACCCTGCATAAAGGATAAACAGGAGGAAACAACAGATACGTATGATGATACAAAAAGCGATTTTACATATATTGGATTTCAATACGAACATGTGCATCTTGTCGCAGAAGGACCTCGATTTCAGCAGCGACGTCGTGTACGAATACGTGGACAAGCGCATGAACCGCATCCTGCAGGACGCAGGCCAGCAGACGGGCGTATTTTACGCGACGAGTAATTATCAGGCCCTGCTGCAGCAGCTCATCGGTGGAGAAATCAGCTTCGACGAGTTCGCCTCGCAGACGGCGCGGCAGCTCTACGACATCTTGTCGCACTGCGACGGGCCGTCGTCGCTGGACGTCCTCGTCGTCGATTTCAATGACGACGCCGATGTGCGCTGCATCGGCGTGCTCCTGCTGGACAACAAGACGGCCTACACCCATCAGATATTGGACGACGACGGGGCGGTGTACAACAAGCTTATCAAGCATTACGCTATCCTGCCCGGCGCGTCTCAGAAGATAGAGGCCTACGCTCTCATACACTGCGGCGATTTCTCCATCCGCTTTGTCGACAAGAAGCGGCAGATGGACGGGGAAGACATCTATATCCTGCCGGAACGGCTCCTGCAGTGTACGTCGGTCATTTCGGCCAAGGACGCCGTCAAGCTGGTCAGCAAGATTGCTGCCAAGGTCGCCGAGGATCACGGCGGAAATACGGTAGAAGTCTTGTCGAAGGCTAAGAATTACCTTGTCGAAAACGCCGAGACGGCCGAAGCCTTTTCGCCGCAGGACTTGGGGGCAGAGGTATTCGCCGGTTCGCAGGCCATGCGGAATGAATTTGCCGCCCAGCTGGAAGAAGCCAAGCTGCCTGCCGACGTGCCTATCGCCAAGGCCTTTGCCGAACGGGCCGGCCGCAGCCACAAGATCAAGACCGACACGGGCATTGAAATCATTTTCCCGTCGGAATACATCGAAAACACGGACTATATCCAGTTTATCAATAATCCCGACGGCACCATTTCCATCGAATTGAAGAATATCGGAAAGATCATCAATAAATAAACGAGAGAGGGCTTTTTCCCGCAGAGGAGAAGGCCCTTTTTCCTTGCAGCAGCTCCAAGATTGAATTTTATGGGGAAAAATGATACGATTACGTATATATTTTAAGAATGGCCTTCAAGGTTCGAGGGATGTTTGCCGAAAGGGGAATGGGACATGGAACTGCGCGTGCTGAAGTATTTTTTAGTCGTTGCCAGAGAAGAGAATATTACGAAGGCGGCCAAGATGCTGCACATCACGCAGCCTACCTTGTCGCGCCAGCTCATGCAGATGGAGGAAGAGTTCGGCGTGTCCCTGTTCAAGCGCAGCAAGCACAGCATCATACTGACTGAGGAGGGCATGATACTGCGCCGCCGGGCCCAGGAGCTCGTCGACCTGGCCGAAAAGACGGCGAAGGAAGTGTCGCGGCAGGACGAGGTCATTTCCGGCGAAATCGCCATCGGCTGCGGCGAGACGAAGAATCTGGAGCCTATGGCCAAGGTCATGGCGGCCTTTCAGCAGGCCTATGGAGAGGTGCAGTTTACCTTGTATACGGGCATTGCCGACGACGTGAAGGAGCGCATCGAGCAGGGAACCCTCGATTTCGGACTACTCATTGAGCCCGTAGACGTGAGCAAGTACAGCTACCTGCGCATGCCTCTCAAGGACCGCTGGACCGTGCTGATGCGGCAGGATCATCCCATGGCGGCGAAGGAGGCCGTCGAGCCGCAGGATCTGGCGGGGCAGCGCCTCATCATGCCGGCCCGCTTGTCCGTAAAAAATCAGGTCGAAGCCTGGCTGGGGCGATGGCAGTCCGACGTGCGCCTGGCCGTGTACATGAATCTGTCGGCATACAACAAGATGGTCCTGACGGACAACGGCGTCGGCCTGGCCTTGGGGCTGGACTTCGACACGGTCTTGCCGGGCTTGTGCATGCGCCCTATGAAGCCGTTCATCGAAAACGGCAGCTACATGGTCTGGAAAAAGAACCAGTTCTTGTCGCCGCTGCTGGAACGGTTCATCGAGTTTACGGAAGTATATCTGCAGGAGCACTATGGAGCGCAGCGCGGTGAATAGGGCACCGGCGTCTGGACAAAGGCGTTTCACCGGGCGGGCTTTGCTTTTGCCGTCGTCTTACTTGTTTTTTCCATTCCATCGTAGTATGATATATATGTAAAAAATACATAATATATTTACATTAATATATTTAGTCTTTGAGGCAAGGTGAGAAAGGGAAATCCTTTCAGAGTCCTGACCGGCGGTGATAGTCCGCAACCTCCTGAGGGAGCTGACCCGGCGAAATTCCGGGACCGACAGTATAGTCTGGATGAGAAAAGACTTCGGGCGCGGCACAGGTGTGTTTGCCGTGCCGTTCTCAAGTGCGAAAAGGCTGGATGTATTCCGGCCTTTTTTTGATTTGCCGCAAGATAGAAGGGCAGGTAATGGATATGGAAAAGAAATATTATTTGGGATTTGACGCCGGGACGCAGAGCGTAAAGGTCGCCGTGTACAGCGAGGACATGGAATGCGTAGCTATGGATACGGCCAAGACGACGCTGTATTATCCTCACCCCGGCTGGGTGCAGATGGACGTAGACGAATATTACCGCCTCATCAAGCAGTGCATGGCGTCGTGCAGCCGCCAGCTGGAAGAGAAGGGGATTTCCCCAGCGGCAGTGCGGGCCATTATGGGCGACGGCATCATCTGCGGCATCGCCGGCGTCGACGCCGAAGGGAACGCCGTGACGCCGTACGTCAACTATCTGGACAGCCGCACGGCCGACGACGTAGAAGCGCTGAAAGAACTCAAGCTGGATATCTGGGCGGCCGAAACGGGCAACGCCGAGCCGAACGTCATGTTCCCGGCCATGTTTGCCCGCTGGTTCATGAAGCATATTCCGGCCTTTAACGAAAGGGGCGTCAAGTTCGTCCACAACTGCCCGTACGTCCTCATGCATCTGGCCGGATTGAAGGGCGAAGACGCCTTTATCGACTGGGGCGCCATGTCCGGCTGGGGCCTGGGCTACAACGTCGTGACCAAGGAGTGGTCGGACGAACAGCTGCGCATCCTGGGCATCGACAAGAAATACATGCCGCGCATCGTCAAGCCCTGGGATATTATTGGCCGTCTCTGCGAAGACGATGCTCTGGAAACGGGCTTCCCTGCCGGTATTCCCATCTGCGCCGGCGCCGGCGATACGATGGAATCCATGATGGGCAGCGGCATTCTGGAAGCGGGCAAGGCCGTCGACGTAGCCGGCACGTGCGCTATGTTCTGCGCCGCCACGGACGGCATCATTCCTGAATTGTCCGTACCGGGCAGCGGCCTCATCTTCAATTCGGGCACCTTGCCGGGAACGTATTTCTACTGGGGAATGGTGCGGACCGGCGGACTGGCCCTGCGCTGGTTCAAGGATTCGATTTGCCGCCGCGAAGACGACGACTACTATGCCGAGCTGGACGTGCTGGCAGCACGCCATCCGGCCGGCTGCGACGGGGCGATGTTCATCCCGTATCTGACAGGCGGCAACGGTGATTTCCCCCACGTGCGCGGGACCTTCACGGGCCTGACCCTCGACTCGGACCAGGGAGCGATGTGGCGCTGCGTCCTCGAAGGCATCGGCTACGACTACATGGAAGTTACCGACCGGTACCGGGCGGCAGGCATCGACTTGACGACCTTGACGATTACGGAAGGGGGCAGCCGCGACGATTTGTGGAACCAGATCAAGGCTGACATGCTGGACACGCAGGTATCAACGCTGCGCGTCGCCGGCGGCGCCGTGCCGACGAACTGCATTGTAGCGGCCTATGGAGCCGGCGACATTGCCGACCTCAAGCAGGCCCTCCAGCGGCAGCTCGCTGTCCACAAGACCTTTGGGCCGAACAAGGACAACACGGCCATGTACCGGCGGCAATACGAACAAAGACGCCGTATCTTGCAGGCCTTAAACGTCGGCGAAGGGCAAAAAAATGAATTGTGAAAAATTACATAATCTGGTATGACCAACGTTCATAATATAACGTAGTAAACGGCGCTTTTGGTATCGAATGATGAAATAAAAGTATTGGACATGGTTTATGTATTAAAAAAACGTATACATAATATGCAGTTTTTTGGAAAAATCGCGTTTTTTCGGTAGATTTTTTTGGAAAACGTGATATACTATGAGTGTAAGCAGTGAAACTTATTTTAATATCGCGCGTGAGTTTTTGAAAAGAACTCGTGAAAAAAATCACGCGAAATAAGGAGGAGTTTAACATGTTTTGTAAAAAGGTAATGGTTATTGGCGCAGGCACCATGGGTTCCGGTATCGCTCAGGTATTTGCTGTTAACGGTTGCGAAGTCGTTTTGAATGATATTAAAGACGAATTCATCGCCGGCGGCAAAGCTAAAATTGATAAAGCCTTGACGAAATTGGTCAGCAAGGAAAAAATGACGCAGGAAGAAAAAGACGCCGTAATGGGCCGCATTTCCGGTTTCGTTACCCGCACGGCCGACAACATGAAAGACATCGACCTCGTTGTTGAAGCTGCTATCGAAGATTTGAAAATCAAATCGGCTATCTTCAAAGAATTAGACGAACTCTGCCCGGAACACACGATCCTGGCCAGCAACACGTCCTCTTTGTCCATCACGCAGATCGGCGCAGCTACAAAACGTCCGGACAAAGTTATCGGCATGCACTTCTTCAACCCGGCTCCGGTCATGAAATTGATCGAACTCATCAACGGCATCGCTACTTCTGAAGATACGTTCGCAAAAATCAAAGAAGTATCCGAAGAAATCGGCAAATCCCCGGTTAAAGTTGCAGACTTCCCGGGCTTCGTAGGCAACCGCGTCGTTATCCCCATGATCAACGAAGCTATCCAGGCTTTGATGGAAGGCGTAGCATCCAAAGAAGATATCGACTCCGTATGCAAACTGGGCTTCAACCATCCGATGGGCCCCTTGGCTTTGAGCGACTTGATCGGCAACGACGTTGTCCTTCACATCATGGAAGTTCTCTATGAAGGCTTCGGCGATCCGAAATATCGTCCGTGCCCGCTCCTCAAAACGTACGTCAACGCTGGTTACCTCGGCCGCAAGACGGGCAAAGGCTTCTACGACTACACGAAATAATAGGCGAGCAGTACAAACACAACTCTATAAGCAAGCAATGTAAACTCAAGCGATTTATATTTGTCAGGCAGTGGGCGTGAGTATTCACGCCCCTTGTTTGCACGTCCTACGTGTGAATATATTATTTTGGGAGGGTTCTAATTATGGACTACAAAAACATTCTTTACTCGGCAGAAAACGGTATTGCAACGATTACGATCAATCGTCCGAAAGCTCTGAACGCCCTGAACACGGAAACGGTTTCGGAATTAAGAGACCTCGTCGGCAAAATCGCCGCTGATTCCGAAATTAAAGTCGTCGTTATCACGGGTTCCGGCAGCAAATCCTTCGTAGCCGGCGCAGATATCGTTGAAATGTCCACGAAGAATGCAGTTGAAGGTCGCGCATTCGGCAAAATCGGTCAGGATACGTTTACGGAAATCGAAAACATGCCGCAGCCGGTTATCGCTGCTATTAACGGCTTCGCTTTGGGCGGCGGCTGCGAACTGTCCTGCGCTTGCGACATCCGTTATGCTTCTGAAAACGCTAAATTCGGTCAGCCCGAAGTTGGCCTCGGCATTACGCCGGGCTTCGGCGGCACGCAGCGTCTGCCCCGTGTCGTTGGCCGCGGCTACGGCAAAGAACTGATTTTCACGGCTGGCATGATCGACGCTCAGGAAGCATATCGTATCGGCCTCGTAAACAAAGTTGTTCCTCAGGAAGAACTGATGGATACCGTATATGCATTGGCTAAGAAGATCGCGAAAAACGCTCCGATCGCCGTACAGCTCTCCAAAGCAGCTATCAACCGCGGTATCAACTGCGACGTTATCACTGGTATTGCTTATGAAGACGAAGTATTCGGCCTTTGCTTCGCTACGGAAGACCAGAAAGAAGGCATGGGCGCTTTCGTTGAAAAACGTAAAGCTACGTTCACAGGCAAATAATATCCTTGATATTGCCATATGAATAAGAAAAAACCGTATCCTCGTCAGAGGGTACGGTTTTTTTGATAGGCGAATTAGTCTTTAAAATAGGGCTTGAACACGGAGCGGTTCGGCTCCTTACGGACCTTCTTTTCGCCGCTGCGGCGGAACGTTCCCGACGCGTTGTCGTTTTGCTTCCGCGGCGCGAAGTGACGGCGTTTCGTATTGCCGCTTCGATAGTCTCCGCTGCGTTCGCTTCGGTCGTTTCGTTCGGAACGGTCGTTCCGGTCGCTGCGGTCGTGACGATAGTCGCGGCGGCGGTTTTTGTCGCCGTAGGGACGGCGGGAGCGGTGGACGCGCAGGGGCGCTTCTTCCGTAATGTTGACCGGCGTCGTGTCCGGCTCCTTCGTGAGCAGCTTGATGGCTGCCGACAAGAGGGCGACGGAGTCGAAGTGGGTGAGAAGCTCTTCGGCGTTGGCCCGGTAGATGCTGTAGTTGTCGTCTTCTGTCGCGGCGACGAGACGGCGGATAGCCGCCTGCTGGGCTCCTTCCAGGGCTTCCGAGAAGGTCGGGGCCTTGCGGCGGGCGATGCGCCGTTTGATGAGCCGTTCGATGGCCCGCAGGTGGTCGATTTCGCGGGGAATGACGAAGGTCGTCGCTTCGCCGCTCTGGCCGGCCCGGCCTGTACGGCCGACACGGTGGACATAGCTTTCCGGGTCCTGGGGCAAATCGTAGTTGAATACGTGGGTGACGCCGCTGATGTCGAGGCCGCGGGCGGCGACGTCGGTGGCGACGAGGATATCGATGGTCTTTTCCCGGAACTGGCGGATGACCGTGTCCCGTTTAGCTTGGGTCAGGTCGCCGTGAATGCCTTCGGCGGAATAGCCGCGCTTTTTCAGGGCTTCGGACAGCTCGTCGACGCGGCGCTTGGTGCGGACGAAGATGATGGCCAAATCCGGCTCCTGCAGGTCGAGAAGGCGGCAGAGGATGTCGAACTTCTGGCGGTCCGGCACTTCGATGTAGGACTGCTCGATGAGGTCGATAGTTACTTCCTTGGCCTTCATGCGGACGATCTGCGGGTCGTGGAGGAAGGTTTCCGCCAGCTGCTGAATGGGCTTGGGCATGGTAGCCGAGAACAGCAGGGTCTGACGGGTGCTGGGCGTGGCGGCCATGATGAGGTTGATGTCTTCGATGAAGCCCATGTCCAGCATTTCGTCGGCTTCGTCAAGGACGATCGTCGAAATATGGCTCAGGCTGATGGTGCCGCGCTTCATGTGGTCGATGAGGCGGCCCGGCGTGGCGACGACGATCTGCGGCGATTTGCGCAGGCGGCGCAGCTGCCGTTCCATATCCTGACCGCCGTAAATCGGCAGGGCCTGGATGTGGGTGAACTGGGCCAGGTGGTTGAGCTCTTCGGCGACCTGCATGGCCAGCTCGCGCGTCGGCGACAGGACGACGGCCTGTATTTCCTTCGACGGCTCGGACGCTAATATTTTTTCTAATACGGGAATGCCGTAGGCTGCCGTTTTGCCCGTGCCGGTCTGTGCCTGGCCGATCATATCGCAGCCCGACATGGCGACGGGGATGGCGTTTGCCTGAATCGGCGTCGGTTCTTCAAAGCCCATTTCGTTTAAGGCGTTGAGAATGACGTCGCTAATTTGTAAGGTTTGAAATTTTTCTAACATGTATGCCTCCTTTTGTATAACTTATTTATTATATCATTAGATAGATTAAAAGAATAGAGGGGGGCTGCGTTTTTGCGGCAGGAGAAATGGCTGGATTTCGTATTGAGCGGCGGCGGAATTCCTGTTATAATGAAAGAAACGAATGTTCGCAGAAAGGGAGGATACGATGATGGATTTGCTGCAGGGGCTGAACGACGCCCAGCGTCAGGCCGTGACGACGACGGAGGGCTGCGTGCGGGTCATCGCCGGCGCCGGCTCGGGCAAGACGCGGGCCTTGTCGTACCGGTTTGCCTTTTTAGTCAACGAGCTGGGCATCGTGCCGGGCCACATCCTCTGCGTCACCTTTACCAACAAGTCGGCGGCGGAAATGCGCCGGCGCATCCACAACCTGACAGGCGACAACGACACGGGCTACGTCAATACGTTCCACGGCTTCTGCGTATCGGTCCTGCAGGAAGACTGCCACGCCGTCCAGTATCCCAAGAATTTTCTCGTCCTCGATAATGCCGATATCGACGCCATGCTCCAGATGATTTACGAGGAACGGGGGCTCACGCTGCGCAATATGACCTTTTCCGCTGCCCGGGATATGATAGAAATGCGTAAGCTCGTCCATGAGCCGGAGTATTACGCTGACATGATTACGATGTCCCTGGAGCGGCTGAAACGGAAGTACGACGAAGCCGCGTCGGCTGCGGATATCATCTTCTACGGCTACTTGTACCAGGAAAAGAAATGCTTCGGCCTCGATTACAACGACCTCATCAAGTTTTCCCTGTATATTTTCAAGGAACACGACGACATCCGGCTGAAATGGCAGCGGCGGCTGGAGTACATCATGATCGATGAATTTCAGGATATCGACCTGCTCCAATACGAGCTCATGAGCGTATTGTGGGGCTATCACAAGAATTTGTTCATCGTCGGCGACCCGGACCAGACGATTTATACGTGGCGCGGCGCCAACGTGAAGTATCTCCTCGAGTTTGACAAAGCTTTCCCAGGGACGAAGACCATCGTAATGATGGATAATTACCGCTCGACGCCTCAGATTTTGGCGGCGGCCAACGCCCTCATCGACAACAACGTGTGCCGCATGGCCAAGTCTCTCAGGCCGACCTTGCCTGACGGCGACGCCGTGGTCTGTCATTTTGCCGAAAGCCCCCAGGCCGAAGGGCTGTGGATGGCTGGGCGCATGAAGGCCTTGCGCGAACGAGGCGTGCCTTACAAGGACATGGCCGTCCTGTACCGGGCCCATTACGTGACGCGGACTGTGGAGGAAGCGCTGTTGAAGGAACACATACCCTACGTCATATACAGCGGCGTCCAGTTTTTTAGCCGCAAGGAAATCAAGGATGCTCTCAGCTATTTGCGCATCATCGCCTATAAAGACGACCTGTCTTTCCGGCGGATCGCCAACGTGCCGAAGCGCAATCTGGGCAAGCGGCGCATGGCCTTTCTGCAGGAATACGCCGACACCCGCGGCTGCTCCCTGTACGAAGCGCTGGTCGAAACGATGGACGACGGCCTGTTTAAGGGGACGAAGGCCCGCCAGTTCGCAGCGCTCGTCGAGTCCTTTGCCGCCGAGTACGAGGGCCGGCCCGTGTCGGAGGTCCTGTCGGCAATCCTTGATACCAGCGGCTACGAGAAAGTCCTTCGTACCGAAGGCAGCCAGGAGCGGCTGGACAACCTGGCCGAACTCAAGCAGGCCGTGTACGAGTATGAAACGACGTGCGGCGAGGAAGTCACGCTGGAGCATTATTTGTCCCACGTGGCCTTGCTTACCAACGCCGACGCCGCGCCGGATGACGACAAGGTCAAGCTCATGACGGTTCACGCCGCCAAGGGGCTGGAATTTCCCTACGTATTCCTGTGCGGTCTGAACGAAGGCATTTTCCCGTCGCGGAAGGTGCGGACGATGCAAGCCATGGAAGAAGAACGGCGGCTGGCCTTCGTAGCCCTGACGCGGGCCGAAAGGGGCTTATATTTGTCCGAAGCAGACGGGCAGCACTTCGACGGCGCAGTCCGCTATCCGTCGCGGTTTATCCTGGATATGGGCCCGGATGTGCTGGCGTATGACAATCCGCCGCCGGACAGCCTCGTCCGGGCGACTCGGGACTACATCGAGTACAGCAGCAAATACTGGCCTGACCGGGAGGGCGAAAGGACCTTTGCGTCAGGACAGCGGGTACGGCACGCCGTCTTCGGCGAGGGGACCGTCATCGACGCCGATATGGACCGGCAAGCCTACGTCGTGCAGTTCGATGCCATGGACACGGCGCGGATGATTTCGTTCCGCGTGAAGCTGAAAGCCCTGTAACGCAGGGAAAGGGTTGTTGCAGAAGAAAGAAGGAATACGCCTATGAACCCGGAGAAAATCTATCCCCGTACGGGAGATAGGGAGACTGTCTACTTAAAGCCTGTCGTAACGAATCCCAACATACAAATCGGTGAGTACACGATGTATAACGATTTCGTTCGCGATCCGAGGCAGTTTGAAAAGAACAACGTCTTATATCACTATCCGATAAACAGAGATTCGCTGCGGATAGGCAAGTTTTGTTCTATTGCCTGCGGCGCCAAGTTTTTATTTGCCAGCGCCAACCATACGCAGGCGTCTGTATCTACGTATCCTTTTCCCATCTTTTTTGAAGAATGGGATTTGGATATAGGCGATGTGACGTCGGCCTGGGACTATAAGGGAGACATCGTCATAGGAAATGACGTGTGGATTGGCTACGAGGCCGTCGTCATGGCCGGCGTGACGATTGGCGACGGCGCGATTATCGGCGCGCGGGCTGTCGTGACGAAGGACGTGCCGCCGTATACGATTGTCGGCGGCGTTCCGGCTAGGGAAATTCGCCGGCGGTTTTCGGATGATGTGATTGCCCGGCTGCTGGAACTCAAATGGTGTGACTGGCCGGCAGAGCGGATTCAACGAAATATAAAGAATATACAAGCCGGTCGGTTGAACTTGCTGCTGTAAATACGGCATGCAAACCTTTCTATTGCAAGAGATGAAAAAAGCTGCTGGGAAACGCAAGTATTGCGTCTTCCAGCAGCTTTTTGGCATTTTATGTCGTGCCTGTCTTTGTGAGCGGCTCGGGAAATCAGGCTCCGAATAATTCGACGGCCTTAGCCGCCATGCGTTCGCCGTAGGTCAGGAAGGTTTCCCGGCTGCCATCCAGATCCTTGCTCAGGGCTACAGGCCCCAGGTGAATGACCGGCGCGCCGCAGGAGCCGCCGCCGGAATAGGTCATCATGCCGTGGACCATCATGTGGTCGAGGATGAGGCGGATGCCCAGGTCGCCGCCGCCGTGGAGATAATCCATCGTCGCGAAGGCTCCGCCCAGCTTGCCGGCGAGCTGGCATTTCTTGCATGGCCCTTCGAGCCAGGACTTGACGTCGGCGCAGACGCTGGCGAAATAAATAGGCGAGCCCAGGACGATGCATTTGCTTTCGGCAGCCCACGCTTCGTCCAAATCGTCGATAGAGCAGGCTTTGGCCTGGACGCCCTGTACCCGTTCCATGCCCTGGGCGATGATTTCGGCCATCTTCTGCGTGTGGCCCGTTTTAGAGTAATACAGTACCATTGCTTTCATACTTCATGCCTCCTTGTTGCATACGTATATATACATCTTACTCATACGGCCCTTTCTTTGTCAAATCCGGCGCTGTATAACATAACCCAGACCATGGCAGGTTCTGCTGCGGTCTGGGTTATATCGTATCTACTTATTTTTTATTTTTCTTGCGCGAGGCGAAGTCGCCGCAGGCCTGGATGAGGTTGACGCCTACGATGAGGATGATGATCGTCGCCAGCATGACGTCGGCGCGGAAGCGCTGGTAGCCGTAGCGGATAGCGATGTCGCCGAGGCCGCCGCCGCCGATTGCGCCGGCCATGGCCGAAGCGCCGATGAGGTTGACGATGAGGACCGTAATGTTGTTGATGATCGTCGGCAGGGCTTCGGGAATGAGGACCTTGCGGATGATCTGGAAGGGCGTGGCGCCCATGGATTCCGCGGCTTCGACGAGGCCGAAGTCGACGTCGCGGATAGACGTTTCAACGAGGCGGCTCAAAAAGGGAATGGCCACGATGGTCAGGGGCACGCAGGCCGCCGTCGTGCCGATGGACGTGCCGGCGATGATGCGGGTCAGAGGAATGATGGCGACCATGAGGATGATAAAGGGAATCGAGCGGATGATGTTGACGATGGTGCCCAGTATCTGATTGATAAAGCGGTTTTCCAGAATATGGCCCCGGCTGGTCGTGACCAGCGTAATGCCGAGGGGAATACCGATGATAGCGGCGATGATCGTCGCGACGGCGACCATGAAAACAGTTTCCTGAATGCCTTGGAGCATTAAATTAATGATTTCTTGGGACATATCCTAAAACCTCGCTTCCAATAGGTAATTCTTTAATATATTCAAATGCTTTTGCCTGTTGTTCCATAGAACCCATGATGACGACGATGAGATAGCCGAAAGGTTCGTCCTGAATGTAGTCGATGTTGCCGTAGAGGACGCTGACGTAGGTGTGGAAGCGTTGTACGACCGATGCGACGACAGGTTCGTTCGTAGCGGCTCCCTTGAAGCGCAGGCGGACGAGCATATCGTAGCCCGGCGCAGGCTGGTCCGTAATGCCCATCTTGGCGATGCCGGCGGGCAGCTCCATGTTGATAACCGATTTGACGAAGTCCTTCATCGTCTGGGACTGGGGATTGGTAAAGACGTCGACGACGCGGCCTGCTTCCTTGATGACGCCGCCTTCGATGACGGCGACGCGGTTGCAGATTTCTTTGATAACCGCCATTTCGTGGGTAATGATGACGATGGTAATGCCAAGGCGCTGGTTAATGTCCTTGAGCAGCTCGAGGATGGATTTCGTCGTCTGCGGGTCCAGGGCCGACGTGGCTTCGTCGCACAGGAGGATGTTCGGGTCGCTGGCCAGGGCCCGGGCGATGCCGACGCGCTGCTTCTGGCCGCCCGACAGCTGGGCCGGGTAGTTGAACTGCCGGTCCGTCAGTCCGACTAATTCCAAAAGGTCGGCGACTTTTTTCTGGATGGCTTCCTTCGATGCGCCGATGAGCTCCAGGGGGAAGGCGATGTTGTCGAAGACCGTCCGCGACGAGAGCAGGTTGAAATGCTGAAATATCATGCCGATATGCTTGCGTTCCGCCCGCAGCTGGGCGTCGGTCATGTTCGTCAGGTTCTTTTCGTCGATGATGACGTTGCCGCTCGTCGGCCGTTCGAGCATGTTGATGCAGCGGACGAGGGTCGATTTGCCGGCGCCGCTCTTGCCGATAATGCCGAAGATTTCGCCGTCTTCAATGGTCAGGTTGACGCCTTTGAGGGCGTGGACCTGGGCCTTGCCGTCGTAGGTTTTGGTAATGTTTTCCAGTTTTATCACAATATCAACTCCTTGATTCAGTACGAGTTCAACCCGGTGGCAGTACAACTAAAAAAGCCGTCAAACAGATGACGGCTCGGTATTTCGTGTATGTCGCTTCATCTGCCGGAATACTCCGTTGGAATTGGCACCTTCCCTGACGGGGGTTGCCGCAGCGTCATGGGGCCAGTCCCTCAGCTGCTCTGGATGAACTTGTATATTTGGTTGTTGCTTAACATATTATCACTAAGGGACGGGTGTTGTCAAATACAAGAGGTATCTCGCCGTGTAAAATATAAGAAAACAAAAGAAATAGGTGCGGCCTGCAAACCGGGAATTTCGTAAAAATGCAATATAAAAATCGGGGAAAAGAGATATTTTTTTGAAATAATGTGCCTGCATATTAAAGATGTTAAGGAAAACGGTTCATGTACTCTGCCGTAGAAAAGACAGGCCAGGGAGGTTTTATGAAGAATTTTTCCTTCGTTTAATTTTTGTTTATCTTTTCCGCATACACTGCAATAAGTATAACTATGCGAACGTATCAAGATATCTGCGGCGGCGTGGTATAATAGAAGGCAAGGCGCGTCATGCGGCAGGAAAGCGGGGAGAAGGACAGATGAACCTGAGAGATATACCTATTGGAAAACGATTGCTGTTGTCTAACTTTGTTATGATAGCCATTCCCGTGGCCTTTACTCTCGTCGTCAGCATCGCTATTTTTTTAGGCCTTCATTTCGGCAACATCAACAGGGCGGCGGCCATTTCCTTTCTCTGGCCGGAGAGCAACGGCCCGACCTTATCGGTGCAGTTTGAGCTGAGCCGCCTCTGCGTCCGCGCCGACTGGTATAACGGAGGAATGGGCCGGCTCATGCAGACGAGCGACCATTTGGAAGATCAGGGCCTTACGGTAGCGATTTCCCAGCAAGGACGAATCCTGTATGCGACGGAACATACGGACCCGTGGGCGACGATCGGCGAAGCGTACCGGCGCAGCCCGGGCAGCGGCGCGGCTCTCAACTGGTCGGACGAGGGCATCGCCTTCCATTATACGTCGCCTGAGACGGGCGTAGCCGTAGCCGTCGTCGGGCCGGTACAGCTGCGTAAGCACGGCGGCATTTGGGACCTCAGCTCGAAGAATATCGTAAAGGTTGCCTTTGTCGTCTTAGCCGTATTAGCAGTCCTCGTGACGATTGCCGTAGGTCTTTTCTTATCGCGCCTGCTGGCCCGGCAAATCGTCCGGCCTGTAGAGGAAATGCGGAACATCGCCGAAGACATCAGCCGGGGCAATCTGGATCACCCCGTCGTCGCCGACGGAAACGACGAAATCAGCCAGACCTGCCGGGCCTTTGAAACGATGCGCAAAGAACTGAAGGCGTCGCGGGAAATGAGGGACGCCTACGACAAGAACCGCAAGGAGCTCATCGCCGGCATTTCCCACGACCTGGCGACGCCCCTGACCCGCATCGAAGGCTATGCCAGCGGCTTGAAGGACGGCATTGCCGATACGGCGGAAAAGCGCCGCCATTACGTCGCCATGATTTTGGATACGTCGAAGATGATGACCCGCCTGGTGCGGACGCTGTTCCTCTTTTCCAAGTTTGATTTGGGACAGGTGGAATTCTGCTGGGAAAACGTAGACCTGTGCGGCTATTTGGAAGACTATACGGGCGAGCAGGCCGAGCATTTCCGCCATCAGGGACTGGACATTTCTTATAAGGCCTCTGTAGACGAGGCTGTCGTGGCTATGGACCGGACCCACTTCCAGCGTGTCGTGGAAAATATCATCGGCAACAGCGTAAAATATAAAGACGGCGACGAAGGCCATTTATCCATATCCCTGGACGCTGCCGGAGACGGCGCCGTACGGCTGACCTTTGCCGACGACGGCCGCGGCGTAGGCGAAAACGACCTGCCTAAGCTGTTCGATTCGTTTTATAGGACCGACAAGGCCCGCAGCAACGTGGCTAAAGGAAGCGGCCTGGGCCTGGCCGTAGCCAAGCAGATCATCGACGAAATGAAAGGGAAGATTTGGGCCGATCAGACCCAGCCCAAGGGACTGACGATCTGCATCGAGCTGCCTGTACAAAAGGAAGGAAACCATCATGAAGCATATACTGATCATTGAAGACGATAAAGGCATTGCCGAATTGGAAAAGGACTATCTGGAAGCCAACGGCTTCGCCGTGTCCATTGAAGTGGACGGCATCAAGGGGCAGGAGCAGGCGCTGCGGCAGCCCTTCGATTTGATTTTGCTGGACATCATGCTGCCCGGCCAGGACGGCTTCCAGATTTGCCGCCATATTCGCGAACATAAAAATATCCCCGTCCTCCTCGTGTCGGCCAAGCAGGAAGATATCGACAAGATACGGGGCTTGGGACTGGGCGCAGACGACTACATCGTAAAGCCCTTCAGCCCCAACGAGCTCGTCGCCCGCGTCAAGGCCCACCTGGCCCGCTATGACAGGCTGACGGCCCGGGAGACGTCGAAGAGCGTCCTCCAGTACGGCGACCTGGAAATCGACGAGTCGGCGCGGCGGGTTTTCATCGCCGGCAAGGAAATAGCGCTGGCCAATAAGGAGTTTGAGCTCCTCTTGTTCCTGGCGAAAAATCCCGACATGGTATTCAGCAAGGAGACGCTCTTTGACCGCGTCTGGGGCACCGAATCCCTGGGCGAAACGGCGACCGTATCGGTCCACGTCAACCGCATTCGCGACAAGATAGAAACAGATTCGGCTAAGCCGAAGTATATCGAAACGGTGTGGGGCGCAGGCTATCGGTTCCGCTCGCGATAAGGTATAACAGAAAGGGAGATGAAGTACTATGTGGGCGCTGTTAGCCCTAGGGTCGGCTGTGTTTGCGGCTCTGACGACGATCCTGGCAAAAATCGGCATCGAAGGTGTAAATTCCCATGTGGCGACGGCTATTCGGACGGCCGTGGCCTTAGTCATGGCCTTCGGCATGGTCTCCTTGACGGGAAACTGGGACGGTTTCGGCGGCATCAGCCGGAAGGGCTGGCTCTTTCTCATCCTGTCGGGCCTGGCGACGGGGGCGTCGTGGCTTTGTTATTACAAGGCGTTGCAGCTGGGCGACGTGTCCAAGGTCGTGCCCATCGACAAGCTGAGCGTCGTCATTACCCTGCTCCTGGCCTTTATCCTGTTTCACGAAATGGCGTCGCTAAAAGTCGTCGTCGGCGCAGTCCTCATCACCATAGGGACGCTGCTCATGGTACTATAACTGCATATGGCGTATGCGAGAACTGTCGCGCTTCGGCGCGGCAGTTTTTTGCGTTTATGTTCCGGAAAATTTCTTTACCCTCTGTTTATGCTTTCGTAGCTATTCGTTCAAACTTTGTTTAATTTTTCTCCCTATACTTGGGTTAAATGATAAAGACTTAAACATTAGGGGAAAGAGGGAGCATTATGAACATACTCGTTACCGGCGGCGCCGGATTTATTGGTTCGCATCTCGTACGCAAGCTGCTGTCTATGGGACACGACGTCCTCGTCGTCGACGATCTGCGCGGCGGCCTGCGGACGAACGTGCCCGAAGGAGCCGGCTTCGTCTGCCTGGATATCAACAGCCCGATGCTGCTCGACGTCATGGACCGAGGGCGGTTTCAAGCTGTCGTCCATCTGGCGGCCCAGACCCGCGTCGACGTGTCCATCAAGGATCCCTACGGCGATACGAGGGACAACGTCATGGGCACGGTCAACGTATTGGAATGCGCCCGCAAGACCGGCGTGCAGCGCGTCGTCTTCGCTTCGTCGGCAGCCGTATACGGCGACCCGCCGGAAACAGACTTGCCCTTGTCGGAAGACTATCGGCTGTCGCCCTTGTCCTTTTACGGCCTGAGCAAGGCGACGATCGAATCGTACCTGCGCCTGTATCATAAGTGGTACGGACTGGAATACGTCGTCCTGCGCTTTGCCAACGTCTACGGCGAACGGGCCGAAGTCGGCGGCGAAGGCGGCGTCGTCAACGTATTCGCCAAACGGGCGGCCTGCGACCTGGACATTACGGTATACGGCGACGGCAGCCAGTCGCGGGATTACATCTACGTCGGCGATATTGCCAACGGCATCGTCTGCGCCTTGACGACGGAGCAGGCTGACGAAGTATACCACCTGAGCACGGGACGGGAAGCGTCGCTCCTGGACGTGCTGGCCGAGCTGCGCCGGGCTTCGGGTAAAGAGCTGACGCCGAATTTTGCCAGGACGCGGAGCGGCGATATATACCGCTCCGTATTATCGAATGAAAAAGCCCGCCGCCTTCTGGGCTGGGAGCCGTACATGAAACTGAAAGACGGCATTATCCTGACATATCAGTATGCTGCGGGACAAGGGGGACGATGAGATGGAATGCTTACATCGCAGTGAAGAACGCTTGCTGAACGCTGCGCCGGCTGTTGCGCCGAACCTGCTGCAGCGGCTGCTGGACGACATAGGATATGTTCCGATCCTGCTGGCTGCGGCCGTCCTCGTCTGCTTTACAGGCAACGCCCTGATCAAAATTACCGACCCTGTCGAATCGAACTATGCCCTGACGGCGATGGAAATGCTGCAGGCAGGCGATTACGTTTCGCCGCGCATTTTCGGCAATTACTGGTACGACAAGCCCGTCTTGTTTTACTGGGAGCTCATGGCCGCTTTTTCCTTGTTCGGCACGACGGAATTTGCCGCCCGCTTTTTCTCGTCAGTCTTCGGTCTCATCGGCGTCGTCATGGCCTATGGCTTCGCGTCGCGCCTGTACGACAAAAAGACGGGCTTCGTCGCGGCTTTGGTCCTCGTGACATCGCTGGAATACTTTTACCTTTCCCACGCCGTCATTACGGATATGACCTTGTTCGTCTTCTTTTCGGCGACGCTCATGCTGTTTTATCTCGCCTACAGTGAAGGGCGGCCGCGCCTGTATTATGGAGCCTATGCCTGCGCCGCTCTGGCCGTCCTGACGAAAGGGCCTGTAGGCCTCGTTCTGCCGGGGCTGATTATCGTCCTGTTTTTACTGTGGCGGAGAGATTTCAAATCTGTTTTCCTGCACATCAAGCTGGGATCGGGGCTGCTGCTGTTCTTCGTCATCGCCGGCCTGTGGTACGTACCCATGTACATGATGCACGGCGGCGATTTCATCAGCCAGTTCATCGGCGTCCACAACGTCCTGCGGGCTACCGTGTCGGAACATCCCAAGGACAACGTGTGGTATTACTATACGGTAGTGTTCCTGTTAGGCTTCTTTCCCTGGGTATTTACGCTGCCTTTGGCCGCAAAGAAATATAAACCAGTTCACAAGCTGAGAGCTTGTTTGAGAACGGGAGGCCTTGCCGGCCTGCGCCGTATGGCAGATTCCCTGTCCATGAAGGAACAATTCCTCGTGACCTGGGCCGTCGTCGTCTTCGTGTTTTACCAGTGCATGGCTACGAAATACATGACCTATACGTTCCCGTACATGATTCCCGTTGCCATCGCCTTTGCTGCGTACCTGCGCCATCATGAGCGCCTCGTCGCCGTCCTGACGACGGTTGGCGTCGCCTTCTACCTGATCGTGACCCTCTTCGTCGCCGTACCCCTGTGCCGGGAGGCGTCGGCTTATGATGCTGCCCAGGCCGTACAGCGCATGGCCGACGGCCGTACCTGCGTCGCCGTCTACGGCGGGCGCTATCCCGTATCGCTGGCCTATTATTCCGGCTATGACGCCAAGCGGCTGAAATGGGCCGATGAAATAGAAGACTCCCTGCCCGGCGGCATCAACTGGAACGCCAAGAACATCATGCCCTTCATGGCAATCGAAGACTTGGCGCAGCACGACCACGTAGTGCTTCTGGTCCATGAAAACGAAGACGCCAACTTCCACAAAGCCGGCATTCCCGGCGACTGGGTCGGTGTGAAAAAGGCCGGCCGCTGGCTCATCTATGAAAACCAATAATATCGGACAGAAAAGAGGGGACTCATCGTGTATGATTATATTATCGCCGTCGTCCTGGGCATCGTCGAAGGGGCAACGGAATTCCTGCCCGTATCGTCGACGGGGCATATGATTCTCGTCGGCTATCTGATGGGCTATGACGGCCAGCAGGCCGGCGTATTCGAAGTCTTTATCCAGCTGGGGGCTATCATGGCCGTGGCGGTCATATATAAGGAAAAAATCCTGACCATGCTGCATTTTAATGGCTGGCGGCTCTTGCTGCGGCGGGAAAACTGGCGGCGCTCCGATACGGGCCTGACGCTGGTTCACATTGCCGCCGGCGCAGTCCCCGTCCTGCCCGTCGGGTATTTGCTCCATCACTTCATCAAGACCTATTTGTTTTCCGTAGAAACGGTCCTCGTCGGCCTCGTTGCCGGCGGCGTATTCATGATGGCAGCTGAAAAAGCCCATCGAAAAACGCTGTGCGACGACGTGGATAAGCTTACCGTCGCCCAGTCCTTTGGCATCGGCCTGTTTCAGATCCTCGCCCTGTGGCCGGGCTTTTCCCGCTCCGGCTCGACCATCGCCGGCGGCCTCTTCCTCGGCGTCGGCCGCAAGGCGGCGGCAGACTTTTCCTTTATCATGGCCGTGCCGGTCATGCTGGCCGCCTGCTTTTACGACTTGCTGAACAACATGTACATCCTGACGGACAACGACTTCGACATGATTACCATCGGCTTCTTCGTCGCCTTCGCCGTGTCCTACGCGTCGGTCTACTGGTTCCTGAACTTCCTGAACCGCTCGACGCTAACCACCTTCGCCGTCTACCGCTTTATCATCGCCGCCTTGACCGTCGTGTATTTCTTTGGGTGATACGATACGGCAGATACATAAAAGAACGCAAATCAACGCGAATCAAATAGAGAAAAATTGCAAGGCCGTGCTCGCGAGGGCAAGGTCTTGTTTTTTTTGCAATTAGAATGGGGATGACGCAGAAGAAGAAGAACAATCTTCTTCTGCGTCAGCTCTTGATTTATGATTCAATCAGATACTATTTCAGCCTACAAACCTAGTTTATTGTAGGCTAACTTAATAAGCTGGATAACGAACGCATAATCAAATCAATATCTTTACTTTCTAATTCCCGTATGATATGAAGATACGTACGCTGCGTCGTGTTAATGCTGGAGTGGCCTAAACGTCGCGCGACACTGGCGACGGACACGTCGGAAAATAATAAGAGAGACGCATGGGTATGACGCAAGCCATGCATGGAAATAATGGGAATGTCGGCTTTAATGCAGTGCCGTTCCAAAATATCGTTGACTGTTGAATTGTATATTTTCTTTTTCGGCGGTACAAAAATAGGTTTTTGAGGAGGTAAATTTTTTATTAACGTGAAAAATTGGATGACCGTTTGCCAGTCTAATTTGATTTTGCGAATAGACGAACGGTTTTTAGTTGGCAGAAATCCTCCTTCGCCTTTATAATTCCAAGTTTTATCAATCGATAAGGTTTGGTGGAGAAAATCAAAATCTTTCGGCGTGACGGCTAGGGCTTCGGAAAAGCGCAGTCCCGTTTTGGCAACAAGCAAAATAAGCCAATCCATAGTCAGCTGTTCAGTCAATTTGAGTTGCGCCAATAATTTTTGCAATTCATACCGGCTTAAATATTTTGCTTTTTTCTGGGAGGGAGGTTTGCCTTTAATGATAACTTTGCGTGTGGGATCCCGGTCGATTAAGCCTTCGTCTAAGGCGTCGATAATGGCTCCTTTTAATTGATGATGAAAATCCATCGTTGTTTGCCGTTCGTGATTTTCTGCATAATCGTTGATTAATTTTTGGTAAGCAATGCGGTCTAAATCGACGATGCGCAGATCGGGAGCCAGTTTTTTTAGCCACGATTCGGTAAGACGATACTTTTTCATCGTAACGTCCCGGATAGAGCCTTCCTTGTAAATAATCAACCAATTTGAATAATACTGATGGAATAAATCGGTTCTTTTTGTTGTGATGAAAGTCGTTGTCATAATAAGCCTCCTTTCAAATTTTCATGCTGATGAAGGGTGATGAGATTGTCTAGTTTGTAAAAAAATTTTCCAATCATTTGTTGTTCATTAACAGATGGAAGTTTTATTTCTGTATTCAAAATATTGTCATTATATAATCTCTTTATTGTACTCCCTTCAATTCCAGACCACTTAACAATAGCATAAAAAGCTTTTAAAAATGTATTGTCCAATTTGTCATCATGGCTTAGCCACACTATATTAGAATCCTGAAAATATTCATCTTTTCCTGTATATTCAACAGTTCTGCCAATACTACCTGATGCTGAAATAAGAATATCTCCGATTTTGGGATATGGATATTTTGACTTATACTCTTCAAAAAGATTTCTTGAAATAAAAGCATCTGGTACTCCTCCAAATGTACCGATTTTGTAAAACGGTACATCACCCGTTGCGGTAGTTTGTTCTTTAAATATTCTACGATTCATTGAAACGGAACCAAGTTCTCCCAACTTACGCTGTTCCCAAGAATTTGTAAATTGCCTATATATCTCATGGGATAGTGTTGAGAAAAATTTTAATAATGCTATTTTTTTGATATTCATAGCGTTAAAATACTTACGCTGATGAAGGGTGATGAGGTTGTCAATTTTTTGAAAATACCTACCTATTTTTAGTTGCTCATCTTTTACTGGCAAAAATACTTTAGCTTCAATTATTATATCTGGAGTTACTCTCTTCTGACTATTTGAAGAGCCAGATGAACAATCTTCTAAATAATTCGTAAATGAATCCCTTGAAACTACATAGTTCAAAAAAAGCAAATCTATATCATCTGAATATAACGGAATAAATTCGGCAGAACAAACAGCATTTTTTGTTGGATTTTTTATATACCAAATACGTTTTTTTCTTACATTCAATTTATTAATGAGTAAACAGGATTCATTTACAATTTTCCTGGTACTATTCATCGTAAACCCATAGACTATATTTGGCTTCATACCAGAATCATATGCAGGCATACTGTATTCAACAAAAAGCTCATTAGGTCTAGTTTGGGGATTAATCGCCCCCGTTAATTGGTTGCACACATCCCCTAACTTATGCTGTTCCCAAGAAATTACTTGATTGAAGTAATTGAAATGAATTACATTGACGATTTGGTGAATATATGATACGATTTACGTGTAATTTAGTTCAAGTACTTAGATAAAGATAGGGGAGGAGGCTTATGAAGGTAAGTGATGTTGTACAGCTTTTATCAGGGCCGAATGCGTCGCGTATAAAAAAGAAGTATGATAACGGTTTACTATATACTGTTGCCGATATAGAATTGGATTTATCGCAGATGGGAACGAAAAAAAAGGTAAAAAAAAGAGACATGCCTGATTTTTTTACCCAAACAGGCGACGTAGTGATTAGCCTAATGAAGCAGCAGGCGGCTATTGTCACGCCGATGAATGCAGGGAAAATTTTAACTTCAAATTTTGTGAAATGCCAGTTTGATGAGAAGCTGCTTGACGCTTGGTATTTTTGCTATTGGATCAATGAATCGGGCGAAGTAAAACGGCAAAATTACAGAAATGTAAGTTTATCGGTGTATACGCCCCGCTTTGTCGACGAGTTAGAAATGCGGCTGCCGCCTATAGAAATGCAGCGGCAAATAGGGAAACTGTATAAAAATCTCAAACATATGCAGGGGCTAATGGATAAACAGAAAGACGATTGGACTCACTTTACGCTGCAAATCATTCGCAATACAACTAGGGAGGTCATGGAATATGGCGATAACGGAAAACAGTAAGGAGTTACGACAGATATTATGGGCTGGAGCCGATATTTTGCGCTCGAAAATGGATGCTAATGAATATAAAGACTATCTATTGGGGTTTGTATTTTATAAATATTTATCAGATAAATTGCTTATGGAAGCTTATGATTTATACGAAGGCGGCAAGCCGCATACGATGGCCGAAGCGCAGCGTGTGTATGAAGAAGCTCATGACGACGCTGTATTTTTGCAGGAATTGCGTGAAAAAATACGATACAGTATTCAGCCTGACGTGACCTATACGAAGTTAGCGGACAAAGCGGAAAATAATACGTTTCAGCGCGAAGATCTGCAAAGAGGCTTTAATGAAATCCAAGAATCGGATCCTATATTTGATAAGCTGTTTGCTGATGTCGATTTATATTCACCGAGACTGGGGACGGGCGACTTGAAACAAAGCCAGACTGTCGCCGAGCTGCTGAAAAAGATCAACGAGGCGAATCTCATGGATTATTCAGGCGACGTATTAGGCGACGCATACGAATACATGATCGGTCAATTCGCATCGGAAACGGGGAAGAAGGCAGGGGAGTTCTATACGCCAAAAGCCGTATCGGAGATTCTAGCGAAAATCACGATTAGCAGCCAGGAAAATGTAACGGGACTTACCGTATACGACCCGGCAATGGGGTCGGCGTCGCTCTTGCTGAGCTTGAAACAATATTCAAAATATCCTGATTTTATACAGTATTATGGGCAAGAATTGATGACTTCGACCTATAATTTGGCTCGTATGAATATGTTCCTCCACGGCATCAATCCGAGTAACCAGCACCTCCGCAACGGTGATACGCTCGATAAAGATTGGCCGACTGACGAGGAAACAATGTTTCACTGCGTCGTTATGAATCCGCCCTATTCGCAAAAATGGACGGCTAATCCTGGCTTTTTGACTGATTCGCGATTCAGTGATTACGGCGTATTACCGCCAAAATCCAAGGCAGATTACGCATTTTTGCTTCACGGCTACTATCATTTAAAAAATACGGGTACCATGGCCATCGTACTGCCTCACGGCGTATTGTTCCGCGGCGCGGCCGAAGGGAAGATTCGGCGGAAGCTGTTGGAACTGGGCGCGATTTACGCTGTCATTGGCCTTCCGGCTAACTTGTTTTATAATACGTCTATACCGACGACGATTGTCGTATTGAAAAAAAGCCGCGGCGAAGATATGAGCCGGGACGTCTTATTTATCGATGCGTCGAAGGAATTTGAACGGGGAAAGAAGCAGAATACGCTGACGGAAGAACATATCAACGCCATCGTAGATATGTATCATAACCGAAAAGACGTGGATAAACATGCTCATGTGGCGACGTTTGAAGAAATCGAGCAAAACGATTTCAATTTGAATATTCCCCGTTACGTCGATACCTTTGAAGAAGAACCGGAAATAGATCTGGGTGCCGCAGCGGCAGAGATCATTCAAACAGATAAGGAAATTGCCGAAGCAGAATCTGAATTATTGAAAGGATTGCGCGAATTGACGGCTTCTACGCCGGAAGGGCAGGCAGGATTAGAACAATTATTGGCATTATTTTCCAAGGAGGCAGAATGATGGGGGAGGAAATGCACGAAAAAAAGCGCGTACCGGCTATCCGATTTGCCGGATTTACGGAACCTTGGGAACAGCGTAAGTTAGAAAATCTTGCTGTTTTTAATCCTAAAGAAAATCTTCCTGACGAGTTTGAATATGTTGATCTTGAATCAGTAGTTGAAACGGAAATGCTTTCTCATAGAACAGAAAAAAAGGCGACAGCACCTTCCAGAGCACAACGACTTGCCCGCTTAGGAGATGTATTTTATCAAACGGTCAGACCCTATCAGAAGAATAATTATCTTTTTGAAAAGACTGATAAATATTATGTTTTTTCGACTGGATATGCTCAACTGCGGCCTTATAACGATGGGTATTTTTTATTTAGTCTTGTGCAATGTGAGTCGTTTGTTAAAGTAGTTTTAGATCATTGTACAGGAACAAGTTATCCAGCTATTAACTCAAATGATTTAGCAAAAATAAATGTTTTTGCACCAATAAATGCACATGAGCATAAAAAAATCGGAAAAATTTTCCGTAATCTTGACAACCTCATCACCCTTCATCAGCGTAAGTGCGACGCACTCAAAAAAGTGAAAAAAAGTCTGCTGCAAAAAATGTTCCCAAAAGAAGGTTCGGTTGTTCCAGAGATCAGATTTGCTGGATTTACGGAAGCTTGGGAACAGCGTAAGTTTGGAGACTTATATGAACGAGTAACAGAGAAAAACGATCTTACTTATGGAATCGATAAAAGTATCACAGTCGCTTCAATGCAATACAAGAAAGATGGTTGCATTACTAATGAAGATTATTTAAGAACGTACACAATATGTTTATTAGGAGATATAGTATTTGAAGGTCATCAAAGCAAGCAATTTCGTTTTGGTCGTTTTGTTGAAAACGATTTAGGAAATGGCATAGTATCTCATATTTTTATGGTTTTTCGACCGAAAACAGATTATGACTTATATTTTTGGAAATATGCGATTAATAATGAGCAATTAATGAGAAAAATTCTTTCTCATTGTACAAAAGCATCAAGAATGATGAATGATTTAGTCATACAAGATTTCTTTAAAGAAAGTATGCCTGTTCCAACTATTAATGAACAACAAATGATTGGACATTTTTTTTATAAACTCGATCAGCTCATCACCCTTCATCAGCGTAAGCTGGATCAACTTAAAACGATTAAAAAATCACTGCTGCAACAGATGTTTGTATAGCGCAAGGAGGCGTTATCATGCCTGAATTAGAACGTACATTAGAAACGAAGCTTATCGAACAACTGACGCAAGGCGTCTCGCAATGGACGTATTGCCCCGAACTCAATACGGAAGAAAAACTTTGGGCTAACCTGCGCCAAATTATCGAATCTAATAATCGAGATAAACTGCGCGAAACGCCCTTATCCAATCAGGAGTTTGAACAGGTAAAGAACCAGCTGAGTTTTTCTTCTTTTTACAACGCCGCCGAATGGATTGTCGGGGAAAACGGCAAAGCCTATGTTCACGTGCAGCGAGGCAATGAAACGCTGCATCTATTGGTATTGAATCGCGCTCATGTTACTGGCGGAACGAGCGTATATCAGGTTATTAACCAATGCCAGACTTTTAAAGATGAAGAAAATCCGACGGAATCCAGAGCCAGACGATTCGACGTGACGCTCCTTATCAACGGCCTGCCCTTGATTCATATCGAATTGAAAAATCGGCAGCACTCGTATAAAGAAGCGTTTCGGCAAATTGTGAAGTATGCCAAGGAAGGGCAGTTTACAGGGATTTTTTCTACCATACAGATGTTTGTCGTCAGCAATGACGTCGATACGAAGTACATCGCTGCGGCGAGAAGCGACGAGCTGAACGATAAATTTCTATCTGGCTGGGTCGATGCGGAGAATAAAGCGGTACCGGGCCTGTTTGATTTCGCGAAAACGGTGCTGCGGATTCCGGAAGCGCACGAAATGATTACGCAGTATACTGTACTGGACAAAGAAAAAGAAAGGATCATTTTACTGCGGCCATATCAGATTCATGCTATCGAAGCTATACGGGCAGCGTCGAAGCGGGGCGTATCCGGCTTCGTTTGGCATACAACCGGTTCGGGGAAGACGCTTACATCGTATAAAGCGGCGCGGAATTTGCTGCAAGATATACCGAGCATTGAGAAGACGATTTTCCTGATTGACCGACAAGATTTAGATCAGCAGACGACGAGCGCTTTTCAATCGTATGCGGAAAATGACGTCGTCGACGTCGACGATACGGAAAATGTCAAGGAGTTAATCAAAAAGCTGCAAGATCCTACGAAGGAAATGATTGTTACGACGCGGCAAAAAATCCAGCACATGATACTACGGTGGCTAGAAAAGAAACCTGATTCGGCCGTTTATAAACGTATTATGAATCTGCGCGTAGCCTTTGTTGTCGACGAGTGCCATCGCGCCGTTTCGCCGGAAACGAAGCGGAAAATGGAACAGTTTTTCCGGCAGAGTTTGTGGTATGGGTTTACGGGAACGCCTCGCTTCGGCGAGAATGCCTATGAAAAGAAGGGCGATTTGCCGCGGACGACAAAAGAATTGTATGGCGATATCCTTCATGCCTATACGGTCAAAGAAGCAATTCACGACGGAGCCGTGCTGGGTTTTCAAGTAGAACATCTGGGGCCGAAAGGTTTGGAAGAAGACGAGTACGGCAACACCATTCATGAAGATATGCGGGTGTATACAAGCAAAGACCATATGTATAATGTTATCGACACGATGGTCAATAAGTCGTATGAAAAATTAGGATTTCAAAACGGCGGCGGCAAGACCTATGAAGGCATTTTAACGGTCGGCTCTATTCCTATCGCTCAAGCGTATTACGACTTGTTCCGACAGGTTAAAGAAGGAAACGGCGACGTAAAAATACGAGAAGATATCCGTCGAGTTCTTCCTGATTTCCCTAAGGTAGCCATTACCTATTCATTGAGCGAAAATGAAGAGAAATCTATGGTCAATCAAGAGGCGATGCAGCGTTCTTTGGACGATTATAATGCCATGTTTGGGACGGCGTACGGTCTGGATCAAATCGGTGCGTATAATGCGAATTTAAACGACCGCTTGGCTCGAAAACAGAAAAAATATCAAACGAGGACGGAACAACTTGATTTTGTTATCGTCGTCGATAGATTGCTGACCGGGTTTGACGCGCCGTGTTTGTCGACGTTGTATATCGACAGGCAGCCCATGCAGCTGCATAATATCATACAGGCTTTTTCCCGAACGAACCGCATTTTCGATGCTGGCAAAACGTATGGACAAATCTTGACGTTCCAATCGCCGGGAACGTTTAAGAACAAAGTTGATGAAGCGCTGTGTCTGTTTTCGCAAGGCGGAGAAGATGTAGTGCTAGCGCCGGACTGGGAAGGCGCGGAGGCGCATTTTATAGAAACGCTGGAAGAATTGCGCGTCCTGGTTCCCGATCCTGCGGCAATTCCGGCGATGACGAAAAAGGAAAAAAGAGTCTTTGCCAAGGTTTTTCAGCGATTCGATTCGGCGTTGAAACAGTTGAAGGCTTTTACTAATTTCCAAGATAAAAACTTAGAACGGGACTACGGGCTGACAGACGACGAAAACAGCGCATACAAAGGGCATTATGTCAACGTCATAGAAGAATTGCGAAAGGATGAGCCATCTGATGATGGAGCTGGCGGGGAAGAAACGGGTCTTGATTTCGAATACACGCTGCAATCTTATGGCGGTGAGATTATTGATTACGAATATATCGTAGCGCTTATGCAGGATTTCGTATCGAAAGACGACGTGACGTCTCATCCTGAAAAATATGAAAAACAGCGCGATGAAATTACAAAGTATATCCAGGAAATCCAACATAGAAATAATAAGCTGGGCGACATCATGATGGACTTGTGGATCAATGCCCTGCGCAGTCCAGAAGAATACAGGGAAAAACAGCTTATTACGATTCTCGAACAAACGAAACGGGAAAGCATACGGAAAATAGTTCATGACCTATGCCAGACTTGGGGGCTTGACGAACAAATTGTCCTCCTTGCAGCTCATCGGTATGAAGCGGGAGATGAGCATAATCCATATATTGAAAAGAGCATTGAAAGCGGAGATTATAATGCTTTTGCGGCTAAACACGGCACATCGCTGCGAAAATACCAATACCGCAAGGCCGTACGAGACGCGTTGCAGCAAACTTTTGAGGCGGATATCGTGCCGCTTCGTGAGGGAACCGTCGTAATAAAAGACGACGATACGGACGATATTTCCAAGGAGAAGTCGCCTAAGGTGATCGTGTATCCAGAAAGTGGACCGAAGAAAACGTTGGTTGCGGAGAAACCATCTTTTCATTCTTAGCATAGCATAGGAATGGGACGCGGGATAGTCCGCATTATGTTCATAATTTTCCGCCAAAAATCTTTACACTTCTCCTGCCATATAGTATAATAGTCATTGTCGTACGGGCGCTCAGTGAATCGAAGACTCCGACGTTCACTTAGCGGTTTGCGAATAGATTATAGTCACAAATGGAGGAAGACAGATGTTAACAGTTGATCAGAAAAAAGAAATCATTGCTAAATTTGGCGCTAACGAAAACGATACGGGTTCGCCGGAAGTACAGATCGCGCTGCTCACGAGCCGCATCGTGTATTTGACGGAACATCTCCGCAGCCACAAAAAGGACCATGCGTCCCGCCGCGGCTTGCTGAAATTGGTCGGCCAGCGCCGCAACTTGCTGGCATACTTGCAGAAACACGACCTCGAACGGTATCGTGCGATTCTCGAAAAATTAGGTTTGCGTAAATAATTGCATAGTTGAGGCTGATGTACATGCATCAGCCTCTTTTTTAAGGAAGCGCAGGGTGGTAGGTTGTAGCGCGCGGACAGGGGCTGTCCGTACGCTAGTGCCTATCACCTGCGGGTATGATGAAGGAGGTACACGAATGGAAGAAAAGAAATTCCAAATGGATTTTGCCGGCCGCCCGCTGATTATCGAAGTCGGCAAATTGGCGAAACAGGCCAGCGGTGCTGCACTGGTACGCTACGGCGACACGGCTGTATTCGTTACGGCGACGGGCTCGAAGGAAGCGCGCGAAGACGCAGACTTTTTCCCGCTCACTGTCGATTATGAAGAAAAAATGTATTCTGTCGGGAAGATTCCCGGCGGCTTTATTAAACGGGAAGGTAAGCCGCCTGAATCGGCGACGCTCTTTGCCCGCCTCATCGACCGGCCCATTCGGCCGTTGTTCCCGAAGACCTATCGTCACGACGTGCACGTCGTCGCCTACGATTTCTGCGTAGACCACGATAACGCCCCGGAAATCGCCGCCATGATCGGCGCATCCGTATCGCTGTGCATGTCCCATATTCCCTTTGCCGGCCCGATTGCCGGCGTCCGCGTAGGCCGCGTAGACGGGCAGTATATCATCAACCCGACCGTAGCCCAGAGCGAACAGAGCGATATGGATATCGTCGTCGCCGGCACGAAGGACGCCATCCTCATGGTTGAAGGCGGCGCTAAGCAGGTTCCGGAAGAAAACATCCTCGACGCCATCATGTTCGCTCATGAAGAAATCAAGAAAGTCGTCGAATTCCAGCTCAGCTTCCTCGACGAAATCAGCGTTCCCAAGCAGGAATTCGTAGAAAAAGAACCGCCGGCCGACATCGTCGAAGCTGTCCACGCCTATGGCGAAGAAGCCATGAAAGCCGCTATTTTCACGGCTGACAAGATGGAACGGGAAGAAAAGATGAACGCCGTCGAAAGCGATATTTATGAGCATTTCGCAGACATCTATCCGGAAGACGGCGACGTCGTCGCGGAAATCACCCAGAAGATGATCAAGGAAATTGTCCGTCATATGATCGCCGTCGACAAGATTCGTCCCGACGGCCGCCGCGTCGACGAAGTGCGCCCTGTCAGCTGCGAAGTCGGCTTGTTCAAACGCACTCACGGCACGGGCCTCTTTACCCGCGGCCAGACGCAGATCATGAGCTTTGCCACTTTGGCTCCTCTTTCCGAATCCCAGCATATCGACGGCGTAGGCCTTGAAACGGACCGCCGCTACATGCATCACTATAATTTCCCGTCCTTCAGCGTCGGCGAAACGAAATCGTCCCGCGGACCGGGACGCCGCGAAATCGGCCACGGCAAGCTGGCTGAACGGGCGCTGGTACAGGTATTGCCGAAGGAAGAAGATTTCCCCTATGCGATCCGCGTCGTGTCGGAAGTCCTCGAATCGAACGGCTCTAGCTCCATGGGCAGCGTATGCGGCAGCACCCTGGCGCTCATGGATGCCGGCGTTCCCATCGAAGCTCCCGTAGCCGGCGTGGCTATGGGCCTGGTTACGAAGGGCGACGACTTCACGATTCTGACGGACATTCAGGGCATGGAAGACGCTCTCGGCGACATGGACTTCAAGGTCGCCGGTACGATGAAGGGCGTTACGGCCATCCAGATGGATATTAAAATCAAAGGCCTCAGCCGCGAAATCCTGGCGCAGGCCTTGAAGCAGGCTCATGAAGGCCGCATCCACATCATGGGCAAGATGCTCCAGGCCATCAGCGAACCGCGGAAGGAGCTGTCTCCCTATGCGCCGCGCATCATTACCATGCAGATCGACCCCGATAAGATTCGCGACGTCATCGGGCCGGGCGGCAAGATAATCAAGCAGATTACGGAAGAAACGGGCGCTAAAATCGACATCGAAGATTCGGGCCTCGTATACATCGCCTCTGTCGACGCTGCCGGCGGCGAAAAGGCAAAGGAATGGATTGAAACGCTGACGAAGGACGTCGAAGTAGGCGAAACGTACGTCGGCAAGGTTACGCGCATCATGAACTTCGGCGCCTTCGTAGAAGTGCTGCCCGGCAAGGAAGGCTTGGTCCATATTTCCCAGCTGGCTAAGGAACGGGTAGAAAAGGTCGAAGACGTCGTCAGCATTGGCGATGAAATCATGGTCAAATGCGTGGAAATCGACAGCCAGGGCCGCGTCAACCTGTCCCGCAAGGCATTGCTCGGCGGCGGCAGCCCGGCTCCGTCCCATCGCGGCGGCGGCCGTCGTGGTCCCCGCGACAAGAAATAAGGTGCGTATATGACTGGCAGAGGATTTGAAATCGTAACGGCTTATCGTGATAAAGGCCTGACGCTCCCGGTCCGCAAGACGGCCGGAAGCGCCGGCTACGACCTGGCGGCGGCAGAGACTGTCGTACTGCAGCCTCACGCCGTGACCGTCGTGCCGACGGGGCTGAAGGCATATATGGAAAAGGACGAATACCTGTCCATTTTCATCCGCTCCAGCCTGGCCTTCAAAAAGGGCCTGATGCTGGCCAACAGCACGGGTATTGTAGACAGCGATTACTACAATAATCAGGACAACGAAGGCCACATCATGATAGCCTACTATAATACAAATGATGCGCCCTATACAATTGAAAAAGGCGAACGTATCGGTCAGGGCATCTTTATGAAATATTTGACTGTCCATGACGACGCTGCGGAAGCTGTCCGCACCGGCGGCATCGGCAGCACGGGAAATAAATAAGGTATGCAGAAGGGCGCTTGCAGGCAGGGATATCCTGCCCTGGCGTCCTTTTTGCGTTGAGGAGGAACGCGTTATGAGCATCAGCACGGAAACATTAGTATCTCGACAGGAAATCATGAAGGGGAAGGTTCTCCACGTCACGGTAGATACGGTTGAAATCGACGACGGCCAGGGCGGTGAAAAGAAGACGGCCGTCCGCGAAGCCGTATGGCACTTCGGCGCCTGTGCTATCCTGCCGGTAACGGACGACGGCAAGATTATCCTCGTCCGCCAGTACCGCTATGCAGCAGGCGAACCGATGCTGGAAGTCCCGGCAGGGAAAATCGAGCACAACGGCGAGTCGCCGGATATCTGCGCGGCTCGGGAGCTGGAAGAAGAAGCGGCCGTTACGGCAGGAGAATTGATTCCCCTGGGATACGTCTACACGTCGCCGGGCTTCTGCGACGAACGCATTTATTTGTATCTGGCCCGCAAGCTCCACAAGGGGGCTCAGCATCTGGACGACGACGAATTTATGAATATTGAGCGTTACACGCCGCAAGAAGTGGAAGAATTGATTGCGGACAATAAAATCGTCGACGCCAAGACGATTGCTGCCTTTGAAAAATCGCGCAAATATTTAAGGATATAATCACAGGAATTTGCTGCAAGGAGGGATGAACCATGAAATTCAATCGGATTATCGTCATCGTAATGGACAGCGTCGGCGCCGGCGGTGCGCCGGACGCGGCAAAATTCGGCGACGCCGGGGCAGACACGTACGGCCATATTGACGCCGCCGTACCGCTGGCCGTGCCGAACCTGCGCCGCCTCGGCTTAGGAAAGGTCGCTCATATACACGATGTACCGACGGATGTCGTCGGCGCGTACGGCCTCATGCAGGAAATTTCCGCAGGAAAGGACACGACGAGCGGCCATTGGGAATTCATGGGAAATCCCGTAGACAACCCGTTCCCGACCTTTCCCGACGCGTTTCCCAAAGAGCTGATGGACTTGTTCACGGCCAAGACAGGGTACGGCTATATCGGCAATGAAATCGCTTCGGGCACGGAAATCATCGAACGCCTCGGGCCGGATCATTTCCGTACGAAGCAGCCCATCGTCTACACGTCGGCAGACAGCGTATTTCAGATTGCCGCCCACAACGACGTCATTCCGCTGGAAGAGCTGTACCGTATCTGCGACATTACGCGTCGCGAAGTCTGTGTCGGCCCTTACGAAGTGGGGCGTATCATTGCCCGGCCCTTCGTCGGCGAACAGGGCCGTTTCGTCCGCACCGGCGACCGCCGCGACTACAGCCGCCTGCCGAAGCGGAAAATGGTCTTTGAATACTTGAAGGAAGCGGGCTGCTGCGTCGTCGGCGTCGGGAAAATCGGCGATATTTACGCCCATATCGGCCTGACCGAATCGTACCATACGTCTAATAACGGCGAAGACATGGCCGAGCTGACAAAACAGCTTCTGGCCCATCGCCGGGACAAGGGGCTGCTCATGGCGAACTTCGTCGATTTCGACAGCCAGTACGGCCACCGTCGCGACGTCGCCGGCTATGCCAAATGCATTGAAGACTTCGACGCTGCCTTAGGCGATTTCCTGCCGCAGCTGCAGGACGACGAGCTGCTGGTCATTACGGCCGACCACGGCAACGACCCGACGTGGCGCGGCACGGATCATACGCGCGAACGGGTGCCCCTGCTCCTGTACAGCCCGGCCTTTGCAGAGGCCGTAGATGTGGGCATTCGTCAGACCTATGCCGATTTGGGCATGACGATTATGGATAACTTTGGACTGACAGGGCTGGAATTTGGGACGAGCTTCCTGAACGAATTGAGGTGAGGCATATGTGGCCCATAGACTGCATTGAACATAAAAGGGACGGAAAGGTGCTGACGAAGGAAGAAATCCATCGCTTTATTGACGACTACACGGCCGGAAGGATCGCCGACTATCAGGCGGCGGCCTGGCTTATGGCCGTATACCTGCGCGGCATGACGGCAGAAGAAACGACGGAGCTGACCATGGCTATGGCCCGTTCCGGCGACATCGTCGATTTGTCGTCCATTCCCGGCGTCAAGGTGGACAAACACAGCACCGGCGGCATTGCCGATACGACGACGCTCATCGTCGCGCCTCTCGTCGCCGCTGCCGGCGTGCCTGTGGCGAAAATGAGCGGCCGGGGCCTGGGCTTTACAGGTGGCACGGCGGATAAGCTGGAAGCCATTCCGGGATTTCGCATCGAGCTGCCGGAAGATCAGTTTCTGCAGCAGGTCCGCCGCATGGGCCTCGCCCTCATTACCCAGTCCGGCGATATTGCCCCGGCAGATAAGCTGCTCTACGCCCTGCGTGACGCGACGGGAACCGTCGAAAGCATCCCTCTCATTGCCAGCTCCATTATGAGCAAGAAGATAGCCTCCGGAGCTGACGCTATCGTGCTGGACGTAAAATACGGCGACGGCGCGTTCATGAAGACGAAGGAAGACGCCCGAAAATTGGCCCGCATGATGGTGGACATCGGCCGCCTGGCCCATAAGCCGACGAGAGCCGTCATTACGTCTATGGAAGCGCCCCTCGGCACGGCTATCGGCAACAGCCTCGAAGTAGACGAAGCTGTCGACGCCTTGTCCGGACGGGGAGGGCGGCGGCTCATGGAAGTCGTGCGGGCCATCGGCGCGCAGATGCTCCTCGTCGGCGGCAAGGCCGGCAGCGAAGCCGAAGGCGAACAGATGATTGACGACCTCGTCGCCAGCGGCAAGGGATTAGCGAAATTCAAGGAATTCGTCAAAGCCCAGGGCGGCAGCGCGTCGTGGATCGGAAAGCGGCTTCTCACGAAAGCGCCCCAGATGTTTACGGCCGTCTGCACTGACGAAGGCTATATTACGGAAATCCATGGCCGGGCCTTGGGTGAAATCGCCATGGCTATGGGCGCCGGCCGGGCCCGCAAGGAAGATCCCATTGATCCTATGGTAGGCATCCGCCTGTTCAAGGAGCTGGGAGATTCTATCACGGCCGGCGAACCCTTGTTTACCTTATACGGCAAGGCCGGCGCTGACATGGCCTGCATCGCCCAGGAGATTGCCTCTCACATCATCGTGCAGTCCCAGCGGCCGGACCATATAGAACCCGTTATCAGCGAAATCATTACGTAATACCAACGCTGCCCGGCGCAGCGCGAAAGGAAGGAATTCATGAAACAGCACCGGTCTGTTCCTGTTGTAAAAGGAAATACATATACGATTGATATACTCCGCCTCGGCTCCAGCGGCGAAGGCGTAGGGCGGTATGAAAACTTTACGGTCTTTGTCAGAGGGGCGCTGCCCGGTGAAACGGTGCAGGCCAAGGTCGACGTCGTCAAAAAGCAGTATGCCACGGCTATACTGCAGGATATCGTCACGCCGTCGCCGCAGCGCGTGGAGCCCCTGTGTCCCGTATACGCCCAGTGCGGCGGCTGCCAGCTCCAGCACATAAGCTACGACGGCGAGCTGTTGGAAAAACATGGGCAAGTACGGGACGCCCTGGAACGCATCGGCCATCTGACGGGAATAGACGTCCTTCCAACCCTGGGCGCAGCGACGCCGTGGGAATACCGCAATAAGATGCAGTTCCCCGCAGCGGCTGCAAAAGGGAAAGCCGTCGTCGGCTGCTACGCCGCCGGCAGCCACCGGGTCATCGACGTCGCGTCGTGCGCCATTCAAAAGGCTGGCAACAACGACATCTTGCGCATCGTACGCCAGTGGATGAACGACTATCACGTGCCGGCTTATAACGAGCAGGCACATACGGGCATCGTCCGCCACGTCATGGGCCGCGTCGGCGTCCGGACAGGAGAGCTCATGGTCTGCCTCGTCACAGCCCAGGCTGATGTGCCTCACATCGCCGAATTGATCGGCATGCTCCGCGAAGAACTGCCCAAGCTTACCAGCGTCGTACAGAACATCAATACGCGCCGTACCAACGTCATCTTAGGCCCGGAAACGAAGGTCTTATACGGCTCGCCGACGATTCACGATTCCATCGGCCCCCTGACCTTCAACATTTCCGCCCAGTCCTTCTTTCAGGTCAACAGCGAGCAGGCTCAGCGCCTGTATGAAAAGGCCTTGGAATTTGCCGACCTGCAGGGTCATGAAACCGTAGCCGACGTGTACTGCGGCACCGGCACGATTACCCTCTTTTTAGCCCAGAAGGCAAAAAAGGTCTACGGCATTGAAATCGTCGCGCCGGCTATCCGAGACGCCGTGAAAAACGCGGCCGACAACGGCGTGACAAACGCAGAATTCATCCTCGGCGACGCCGTGGAAAAACTGCCCGAACTCATCAAAAGCGGCGTCCGCCCCGACGTCATCGTCCTGGACCCGCCCAGAGCCGGCTGCGGCGAACCCGTCCTAGAAGCCATCGCCCAAAGCCAGCCGAAGCGCGTCGTCTACGTATCGTGCAATCCGGCGACCCTGGCCCGCGACCTGGCTTACCTAAACGACCACGGCTACCAACCCGTCAAAGTCCAGCCTGTCGATATGTTTCCGCGGACCCATCATGTGGAGACGGTCGTACTGCTGATAAGAGTCAAAGAATCGAATAGTGAAAAAGTATAGAAAAAAGATTTTCGGGAGCCGGAGCTTGTCGGCAGACAGGTTCAGTTCCCGTTTTATATTTTACAGACACCGATGATTTACTTAACAAAAAGCGAATGTGCACAAGAACATTATTCCATATCCTGTAGTAGTATGTGGCAAGCAGCCGTGAATCTCATCGTCCCTTGTGACTTTTTTATATACAAGTGCGAGAGGAAATGATCCGGCGAGAGAACTTACACAGAGAAGACAAATAGAAAAAGCGGATTTGGTGCAGTAAATATATTTTATCCAATATTGACTATTACTTGAAATACAATAGGATTTGCTATCAGCTTGCATGAAAAACTGGAGAAAGCACTATACCGTATGGCACTACTGTACCCGTAGGGAACAAGGGTCAATTGCCTGTGATGCATCGACTATTTAGAACTCGTATTTGTAGGCAACGAATGGTACAGGCTATTAGTCATGTTCTAGACAACCGAGAAATCATGATGATTATCCTTAAGGAGAACGTGAAAGTAGTGAGACGACAAGAAGATGAACTTAACGGAAGAGCCTAAGGCCAAGTTGCTAGAGCTGGAAAAAGAACTTCCGAAACTGGCGAATTCGAAAAAGGGGTATAACCGTATTGAGATGAATTTGACAGGTTGTAGGAAGTGAAACAGAATGTATTTGAGGAAAGGGGGGTATGCGTAGTGCCACTTCTTTTTAGAATAATTTAAGGGTTAAGGGGAGATAATAGTTGATGACCAATGGAGAAATATACTATATAATAAAATAATAAATAAGAAAAAGCATTTGCTAAAGGAGATGTTGATATGGCATCGAATAGTGTTTTGCTATACAGGATAGAACTTTATCGAGAATATCCTGTAGATGACATAGTAAGTAGGTTAGAAAGTAGCCTTTTAGATGAAACACGGATTATTGTAGACCACTACAATGAATTTTCCCTTGCTGGTATATACATATATTCAGAAATATATAAGTCACAAGAATATAATTTTGAGACCAATGTTTTTGAGGTCGTTACCAGAAAAAAGTATGTGATTACAGAATTTCATATTGATTTTAAAAATCATTTTATGGATATTTGGGGAAATACGAAAAATGCACAAAAAATAATTACTTCTTTATCTTTGGCGTTTGATAATCATATTGCGATAGAAGCTCTTGAAATGAAATTTACACGAATGATAGAGTATTTAAGCAAAGAAGAAGGGATATATGTCGGAAAAGTTACAGCACGGCAAGTCGTTTTAAGTGATGGCTTACTTGCGGATTGTACTTTTAATTTATCTAATGAAGAAATGCCTTTTGAGATGATTGACAAGTACAAAAAAAACATTCAAAAAATTTCTTTTAAGTGGAAGTGTGAAGAATTAGTGATTAGTATGGTTATACATATGTCAGGAGCTATTACTATCTATAAAACTCGCCGGATGCTTAACGATAATGAATTAGAATGTATATATAAAATGTTGTTATATGCTGGGAGGTAATTTGTGTGGGAGAAAACGCACAGAAGATAGGGAAAAAGTTAGAAATCTTGGGTGTTGATTTGTTAGGTATGTTTAAGTGGAATAAGAAAATGAGTGATAAAGAAATCAAATGTACTCGAAGTACACATAAAAATGCTGAGGGAAAGTCTAAGAAAACGCACGGAATAGATTTATATATGGAATACAATGATCCATATATTGGAGGTGTACAGGGAGTATTTATTGAATGTAAAAACAGAGTTTGGAGTGGTATTAATAAGACGCAAATCGAAAGTTGGGTTAATGAAGAGATTAATCTTATTGACTGCGCTCGCAATAATAGTGAGTTACAAGAATTTTATTCCGATGGAGCTGATAAGAATTGTGCGTTACTTTTAATTAATTGTAATGATGAAAAGTTTAATCAAGCTAAGTTTGATGAATATTTATCAAACATTCAAATTCCAAATAAAAGAACTCCATATAAGGTTTTTATTGCAGGAAATAATATGATTGAAAAGTGGGATGCAATTGCTCGAATGATAAAAGAATCTTATCATGATGATCTAAGTGTTTTATATCCAAGCATTAATAATTCTCAGCCGATTTCAGAAAAATATTGGAGTATAAATCACTTATTTTCAAAATATGTTTTTTGTGAAACAAAAGAACAAGTTCCGGTTGGTCGTAATGGAGATATTCATATTGATAGAGTTTTGGTAATTTTCTTTTTTGATAAAATTAATGCTGAAAGTTTCCAATATATGTGGAGCATGTGTAGATCTTTCCAATATGAAAATCAATATGATGTGTTTGATATATGTTTTTGGACAGAGAGCAGAGATGAAAATAATTATATTACAGAGAATTTTATTACTATCTTGAGTAATTATGACGATGGAAAAGTATCGCAAGATATTATAGACACTATTAGAATAAAATTTTTGCTAAATAGGAAATTAAATCCTGTAGATAATCATTAACTATGGAGTAAAAAAATGGTATCGAAATATATTGATAATAAAGAACTTAAAAGAGTAATAGAAGATGGCAAACTAAAACCTTTTCGCATAAGAAAAATACTTAAAGATCAAGGTATTATTCTTGCATCCAATAATCCAGAACAAATTGCAAAACAAGTGTATCCTATATTATGGGGAAGTTATGATATAGAAAACTTAAGTCAATCTTTGGATGACGAAAGTAATTATATAAAATCATCTGTTGTAGAAGTAGAGATTAAGAAATCTGATAATATTATAGATGAGTTAGAGGATTTTTTTTACAACGCTTCTTTCGGAATGACTCGTTACCGGCTTTCTGCTGTAAACCGAGTAGATGATGATCAACTGGTAGTTAAGTTGAGGTATACAATTAATCGGCCAGGAAGAAATGAATTTATATCTACCCAACATAAAAATACGGATATTATTGTTAGAAAGGTTTCAGATGAAAAGGCAATTATTGATGTTAGACAAGCTTCTACGACAGAAATGAAAGAAATCAATAAATTTTTGGAGGAAGCGACAAAAAAGGATACAGCGGTACATACCCACCATATCACTTTGAGAGTTTTGACAAATGAGAATAAAATTGCTTTTTTCGATGAATTCATCAAAAAAAATTTTGCGGATTGGCGGTTTGAAACTGTGACAAAGGTAGAACTAAAGCGGTGTGAAGGATCTGAGGATGATGAAACTAGAGCGTTAGACGAAGAAGAAAGTTCTGCTTTATCAAATCTACAAGGAATTACAAGTGCCATTTTGAATGGGACTAGTATAAGAAATAATTCATTTGTACAAGAATGCTTGCAGAATAATTTCTATATCACAACGATGGGATATAAATTTGAGAGCTTATCTGATTTGCGAAAAGTGGTTGTAGAAGTAAATTTTAAATATGATGATTTGAAAATAGATATATGCAAGACATATGAGTATGATTCAGATTCTGAGGGACTTCGACTGCATCCAGCAATGCTAGATATACAGGAAGAAATACTGAAAATGTTTCAAGAAGCTGCATATGAGCAGTATATTGAGATATTTGAACGACAGAAACAGAACGCTCAAAAAGCAGGGGTAAATTGATTTGGAAATTATGATGAAGTTGCTTAAGATACTGCGTATAATTAAAAAAGCGTTGTAAGAAGACAAAAAAGATGACTAATATGCTGTGAGTAATAGATATTCCATAAAGAGCTGATATAATTGAGATTCGTAAAAGAATAAGTAACTCTCTTTTAAATGTTAGAAATAGTGCCAAACCGAATGAATATATTTATTTAGGAAAACGCAGACACGTTTTTGCAATTCCCATTCTGTTTCATAATTAGTAGTCAGAAATATTTACGCAAATGAAAAGTAGGTAGTGTCAAGTATTTTTCGCAAAATGGTTTGCAGGCCCTGATATGAGTGAAGTCACCCAGCAATGGAGGTATCCTCCAGAGCCGCCTGTAGGTGCTTCATGTTCATGTACTTCTTGTTGCCCCACTGGGTACCGGCCACATGGCGCAGCCGGGCACAGACCAGCATGAGGGCGGAGTTGCCGTCCGGGAGACTATGTGAAGCTTTTTCTGTAAATAACTGCTAGGTATAGGTCTTCTATGATACAATCTAAATCATAGGAGGCTTAGTATCATGGCAAGAGAAAAGAAACCGGTACATAAGGTCATTATGACCGAAGGAAAACGCAGCATTATTCAACAACTGTTTCAAGAATATGACATTCAATCCGCAGAAGATATTCAGGAAGCACTGAAAGACCTGCTGGGCGGTACCATCAAAGAAATGATGGAAACCGAGATGGACGAACACCTTGGCTATCAGAAATCCCAGCGGTCTGACAGCGAGGATTACCGCAATGGGTATAAGAGAAAGCGGGTCAACAGCCGGTATGGTACCGTAGATATCCAGGTACCGCAGGACCGCAACTCCACGTTCGAACCGCAGGTGGTCCGTAAACGGCAAAAAGATATCTCTTCTATCGACCAGAAAATTATCTCCATGTATGCCAAGGGAATGACGACCCGGCAAATTTCAGAAACGTTAGAGGATATCTATGGATTTGAGGCTTCCGAAGGCTTCATTTCCGATGTAACCGATAAAATCCTGCCTCAAATTGAAGACTGGCAGAAACGCCCGCTGTCGGAAGTGTATCCTGTCCTCTATATTGATGCCATTCATTATTCTGTCCGGGATAACGGAGTGATCCGGAAGCTGGCAGCCTACGTCATTCTGGGAATCAACATAGACGGACAAAAAGAAGTTCTGACGATTCAGGTCGGAGACAATGAGAGCGCAAAATATTGGCTTTCCGTGCTGAATGAATTGAAAAATCGCGGGGTAAAAGATATCCTGATTCTCTGTGCCGATGGCCTGAGCGGGATCAAAGAAGCCATCGCCGCAGCCTATCCTAACACGGAATACCAGCGCTGCATCGTACATCAGGTACGAAACACGCTGAAATATGTAGCAGACAAGGATCGTAAGCCTTTTGCCAATGATTTAAAGACTATTTATCAGGCTCCGTCTGAAGAACAGGCTTTGGAATCTCTGGAAAGGGTAACCAAAACATGGTCTGTAAAATATCCGAATTCCATGAAAAGTTGGAAGCAAAACTGGGATGCCATCTGCCCAATTTTCAAGTTTTCCATGAACGTAAGAAAAGTGATTTACACGACCAATGCCATCGAATCCCTGAATTCCACCTACCGGAAGCTGAACCGTCAGAGAAGCGTATTTCCAAGCGATACAGCGCTTTTAAAAGCCCTGTATCTGGCGACGTTTGAAGCCACCAAAAAATGGACCATGCCAATCCGAAACTGGGGACAGGTGTATGGGGAACTGAGCATAATGTACGAAGGCCGACTCCCAGAGTAACGCATAGCTGGCAAAAGCAGGCGAAAATCCTGTCTGTACTTGACATGTTCAGCATGTGTTGTTATATATAAACCATGAGCTGAAAGTTCTCAAATTCGCTTTCAGCTTACCAAGTATCATAGAAGATCTATGTTTACAGAGATTTTTTCACAGGCTCGTCCGGGAAGCTGACCACCACACGGGTACGGCGGCGGATCTCCCGGTTAAGCCGTTCCATGACGTTATTAGTACGGATACGGGTCCAATGTTCACAGGGAAAATCGCAGTAAGTCAGCGTTTCCTCAATGCCATCCTCCACCTTCTTGGCAGCCTCTTTCAGTTTCATGGAACGCAGTTCTTCTACCACGGCCCGGGCTTTCTCACGGGCAGCTTTCTTGCTCTCCTGCGCATGGATCGCTTTGAGCATTTTGGCCACCAGCTTCACCTTGGAACGAGGCGTTACAGAGAAGATATTGCGGTAAAAGTGTACAGTACACCGCTGGTACTTGGCCTCTGGAAACACTTCTCCCACAGCTTCCAGCATACCCAGGCACTTGTCGCCAACTACCAGTTTGACTCCATCCAGGCCCCGGCCTCGCAGCCATTGAAAGAAGCTGACCCAGCTAGCTTTATCCTCCTTCATGCCCTCGGCAGCCCCAAGAACCTCACGGTATCCATCTTCATTTACCGCAATCGCTACCAGAATGGCCACATTCTCAAACTCTCCGCCCCAGTTGCGACGCAAGTAGATGCCGTCCACATAGACATACGGGTAATGCCCTCCCTGTAAGGGGCGGTTACGCCAATCCTCAATGTGGACATATGCCTTCTTATTCAGTTCACTGATGGTTGAGGGCGACACTTTGCTGCCCCACAGCGCCTCTGTAATGTCTTCCACACGCCGGACGGATACGCCGGCCAGATACATCTCGATGAGGGCTTCTTCTACGCTGCTTTCACGGCGGCGATACCGCTCAATAATGGCGGTCTCAAAGGAAATCCCTTTGAGCTTGGGTACCTTGAGGGTAACGTCCCCGGAAGTGGTAGTGAGGCTGCGCCTGTAGTGGCCGCTGCGATAGCCCTGACGCTTCTCATTGCGCTCGTATCGGGCCGCCTGAGTCAGTTTCTCCGCCTCGGCCTCCAGCAGCTCGTTGAGAGTCTCCTCTACGCTGCCACGCACAAGATCCTTGAGCTGTCCCTTGATTACTTCCTCGTTAAGCTGTACAATCTTTTCAGACATGGTTTGCTTGCTCCTTTCAGAATGGTGTGTCGCGACTTCATTCTACCAGAGTTCTGCAAGCCATGTCTCTTTTTATTTTTGCGAAACTTATTGTACCTTATCTTTGATAGTGTCGGGAATACGTGCCGTTGCCGACAAAAATATGATTGAACTTTATAGGCAGGAGGCGTTTGCGGTCTTGGATGGAGTATGCATAGAAGTTATGGAATGGAAGAAATGCATCGTGATTCAGTTGTCGAAATAGCTAATGAATTGGCAAATGTTTGGCGTTGCATGAATGGTTTAATGCAGTATGGTATCAGTATATATTTTGATTTATATGTATTATAAACTGAATTACGGCGTATAGCTGACAAGGGCCTATGATTGCCAATGGCTTTGTCAAGCCGTTTTTAGCTTACATTTGGTTCTTGACGCTTTGCGGCGTTACGCGTAACGTCTTCTTTTCTTTTTCTCTTTCTTTTTATATGTTTCCCGGTCTTATTTTTTATTTGATGTATTTTCTTTTTTTGATGAATCGTTTTTGCGTTGCGTTTTATGCAAGTTTGGCAAGAGGGGAAATAAAATTGGCTCTTCATGTCCCTTACTACTATAGAGAGCTGCGAAGGGAGAGGTGCGGACATGAAGGGGCTGCGATGGTTTCAAACGAAGGTGGGGTTATTTCAGGACCCACGGATGATGTATTTGCTGAGTCAGCCTCATGGCGATTCGTATTTCGTCATTTGGTTTTATCTCAAGGATTTGGCCGGCATGATTAACGACGACGGCTACATATACGTATCGGAGAGACAGGTTATGCCGACGGAGCTGCTGGCTCGTCAGCTGCGCCGCCGCAAGGCCTTTGTGGAACGGGTGCTGGACGTGTTTGAGCAGATTGACCTCATCAGCCGCGATGAAACGGGGTTGATCCGCATCGTGCCCTGGGATGAAATCCAGAGCTTTTCCCGCGACGAGAAGAAGCGCAGCGACGCCCGGGACCGCATGCGGCGCTATCGCCAGCGGCAGCGGGAGGAGCAGGCGAATGTAGCAGCTTGCGCTTCCCATAATGAAATGCCTGGTCGTATGCCTGCCGAAAGGCTGGAGAGCGTCAATGGGCAGGCCTGTGAAACGGGATATGTTGCGCCGTATGGCAGGTCTGAATTGGATTGCCTTCAGCATGGTGAACAGATTGGCCGCGTGCTTGACGAGAGCATACAGAATGACAACGAACTAGTACCTGAAACGGAACGTGCTGCGTCATACGGCGGGGCTGCTGTGGATTATCCCCTAAACGGCATGAAGACCATCGCTGTGACCGATAAGAAAAGACTGCGTGTCCATGGACAGGCACAACAAACGGGATATACCGTGCCGTCTGGCAAGGCTGACTTACATTGTGTTCGGCATGGTGAACAGGTTGGGGCTATGCCTGACGAGAAAGTACATGGTGTCGATAAGCCAACGCCTGAAACGGAACCTGCTGCATCGTACGGCAGGACTGCTGTGGATTATCACCGAAATGGCATGAAGACCATCGCTGTGACCGATAAGAAAAGACTGCGTGTCCATGGACAGGCACAACAAACGGGAGATGCCGTGCCGTCTGGCAAGGCTGAATGGGAATGTGTTCATTATGGTGAACAGGTTGGTGTTCTGCTTGACGCGAAAGTACAGGGCGTCGATAAGCCAATACCTGAAAGGGAATATGCTGCATCGTACGGCGAGGCTGTTATGGGTTGCCCACGAAACAGCGGGAAGGATGCTGCTGGGCCCGATGAGAAAGTACAGAGCGTCAATGGACAGACACATAAAGTGGAATGTGCCGTGGCGAACGATGGGGCTGATCTGACCTGCACACAGCTTTCCGAAAGGCAGGAAATCGCGGCGTATGATAGGGATGGAATGAACGGCATACAGGGAGAGGAAAGGGCCGAAGGAATAGCGTATGTAACCGAAGACAGGGCATATGTGCCAGGGGCAGATTTTGCTGCAGATTATCTCGATGAGGGGCGAGATACCAGCAGCGATAGGGAGGAGCCGTCGTCTCTGCCGGGCGGCAAGGCCCTCCTGTATTACGAAGCCTTGTTCGGCAAGGCCGACGGGCAGACCGTAGAGGCCTTGCAAGGGTTGGCGCGGCGCTGGGGCGACGAGGCTGTCTGCCGGGCTGTTTGCATTGCCTTGAAGAAGGGCGCGTCCAGCATCCAGTATATCCGCACCGTATTGGTTCACTGCAAGGGAACTCCCCGCCATGATACGGCGCCCAGCCCGTACGAGAACGCAAGGTCTATGCCTTCCGGCCAGGGCGGACTCCGCCATATCAGCGATATGAACTGGGGCAGCCCGGACGTCAGCTTAGGCGAAGGCATCCGGCCCGTATACGAAGCGCTGCCATAGGCATAACGGCTAAAGGACGGGCCGCAGATTCAGGTTAGCAAGACGCCTGAAAATCAGAATCTACAGGTTCTGACAGCGTTAGGATACGGGTAAAAAAGTATAAATTCATGGCGGGGAAACGTTGTTATTCAAAAATAAAAGAATAGTAGAGCAGCGCAGCGCTGCTCTGCCGGTACCGTCATGCTGCCTATGGCCTATATGACGCAGCCCACAGCGCTACATACTGCGCGTAATGGGGAAAGCGTATACACGCAGCAAAGCAGCGGTGCTCGTACATTCTGAAGAAAATACCGATACAGCAAGGCGGATATCGAAGCAAAAATACTTGCAAAAACGCTATTCTTTTAGACGGTGTAAAATACTTGCAGAAAAACTTTAGTGTACAAAAGTAAAACATATAATGTAACGGTAATGCGCGTTGGCGTGTTGCTGCATATTGTCTATGATGCGAACCATAGCAGCAATAGATTGAGAAAATTATCAAAAAATTCCTGTCAAAACGATACCCACAACAACGTTACACTATCATTTTTTTGCTTTTTTACTAGCCAAACAGTTTGCCGATTGTTACAATAAACAATAAAAGCAATATATACTACATTTGCGAGGCGATATCTATGAGTTTGGCTACGGAAAAAGAATTTAAAAATATTCACGAGTTCATTGAGCGGCGATTGGGCGGTCGGAAACCGGCGTCCGACGAAGAACTGAACCAGCTGATTCAGGAATATATGGATCAGACGAATACTATGCTGGAAGCACAGGAGCCGCTGACGGAGGAAACGGCGGAAGACGTATTCGACTGGTTAGAGCTGGCCGGACGAGCCAGGAGCAAAAAGGTGCAGAGACGGTATCTGGAAAAGGCGAAGGAACTGGAGCCGAAAAATCTGGACGTATTGTCTGCCCTGCTGTTTTTGGATAAGCGGGCCTATCATGAGTATCTGCCCGACGTTGAACGGCTGCTGGCTCTGGGCAAGGAAGATCTGCGGGAGCGGAAGATTTACCAGCAGTCCGTAGGCGACTTTTATCAGGTTTTGGAGACGCGCCCGTATATCCGGCTTATGCATATGTATATGTTTCTGCTGCAGCAGTGCATGATGCTGCGGAAGGCCATCGCCGTAGGCAAGGAAATTTTAAAATTAAACTGCAGCGATAATCTGGGCGTCCGATATACGCTGATGCACTTGTATGTCTATATGGAAGACGAATACAACGCCCTGAAGCTGATGCGTCAATTCAAGGAAGTCGACGATACGGCCGGATTTCAGCTGCCTCTGGCGCTGCTGTATTTCCAAGAGGGGAAATCAGAGGAAGCCAAAGGCGTATTGAAACGATTGAGCATGACGTACCGCGGGTTCCGATCGTTTCTCAAGGATGCGGCGGAACTACGGCTGCTCGATGAATCCGAATATATAGATGAATATCAGCTGTATACGGAAAGCGAATTAGTCAGCTGCTATCAGGAAAACTTGTTCCTGTGGGATTCGCGGCAGGAATTTTTCCAGTGGGCCCGGAAAGCGATGACGCCGCCTCGGAAGAAGAAAGAGCAGACGACGACGTAATGATGCATAGGGAGCAGTCCGGCTGGCAGCGGCCGGGCTGTTCGACTGTGCCTGAAAAAGTTGTTTGACTTTTTGACTAATTAGCTGTTTTTTGGCCTAAAATCATTGACAAATACTTGCAATCATGCTATCTTTTATATAGTCATTAGCACTCAAATTGCATGAGTGCTAATTAATAAGTCAAATGAGCAGAAGCAGAGGTGATGCATATGGATTTGGATGAGAGAAAACAAAAAATATTGCAGGCCATCATTCAGGACTATATCACTTCTGCCGAACCGGTCGGCTCGCGGACTATCGCCCGAAAGTACAATTTAGGCGTCAGCGCCGCGACGATCCGCAATGAAATGTTTGATTTGGAAATGCTGGGCTATTTGGAACAGCCTCACACGTCGGCCGGGCGGATTCCGTCCATCAAGGGCTATCGGTTTTACGTCGACTGCCTGCTGGAGCCGACGCAGATTTCCGAGGAAGAAAAGCGGTTCGTCCAGTCCTGGTTCCACGATAAGATGAACAACGTCGACCAGATTTTCCAGTCGACGGCCAAGGTCTTGTCCAAGATCACCCACAATGTGACCTTGGTCATGGCGGCCCAGCAGGTGAGTTCGAAGCTGAAGTACATCCGCTTCCTGCCCCTGGATTTCCGGCGGGCCATCATGATCGTCGTCACCGATTCGGGCCAGATCGAGAACTGCATTTTCCCGAAGCCTGAAGATACGGACGTAGACGAGCTGAACGTCATCGCCGAAAAGCTGACGCATTACCTGGCCGGCCTTCCCGTGAGCCGCATCAATATGGAAATGCTGGAGCAGTTTCACGAATCCATCGTCGGCGACCTGGAGCTGTACCGGCTGGCCTTCCGGTCTATCCATCAGGCCTTCCGCAGGGAGCAGCAGCTGTACAAGGGCGGGGCCATGGAGCTCTTAAACAAGCCGGAGTTCAAAGACGTAGCGAAGGCAAAAAACTTGTTCACCATGCTGGAGGAACAGGACGTCATGGCCAATCTGTTCAGCGACGGCGGCCAGGAGCCGCAGAAGACCGTGACCGTGCGCATTGGGGAAGAAGCAAACCTATCTCCTATCAATGATTGCAGCATCATCGAGGCGACTTTCAAGGCAAACGACGTCGTCCTCGGCAAGATTGCCGTGCTGGGGCCGACGCGCATGGAATATGCCAAGATCATCGGTCTCCTCGATTTTATGAAGCAGCATGTGACGAATATTTTAGAGCATTATCACGACGATACATAGGAGGCTTTCATACAGATGAGCAAAGATAAAGAAAAGGATAAAGAAAAAAAGCACGAACAGCAGGCTGCTGCCGAAGCGGCAGAGGCTGAAAACGCGAAGGTAAACGAATCGGCTGAACAAGCGGAACCGGCGCAGGATGCAGGAGACGCTCCGGCGGCAGATGAGGAACAAGCGGCGGAAGATGCCGCTTCGACGGATGCCAAAATTGCGGAAGCAGCCGTAGCGGATATGAAACAGCGCTACATGCGCCTGCAAGCCGACTTCGCCAATTTCAAAAAGCGGACGGCCGGCGAAAAGCTTCAGATTTCTGAAGTCGTAAAAATGGAAGTCCTGCAGAACGTCCTTCCCGTCGTCGACAACTTCGAACGGGCCCTGCAGGTGCCGCAGGATAAGCTGACGGACGATCTGAAATCCTTCGTAGACGGCTATGAAATGATTTACAAACAGCTCATGACCGTCCTGGAAAAGGAAGGCGTTGTGAAAATCGACGCCGTCGGCAAACCCTTCGACCCGAACTACCATCAGGCGGTCATGCGGGTAGCCAGCGACGAATACGACAACGACGTCGTCGTCGAAGTGCTGCAGGAAGGCTATTTGCTGGGCGACAAGACCTTGCGTCCGGCTATGGTAAAAGTTGCATTTAACGGTTAATCATCGTAGAAAGATATTGAGGAGGAATTTATCATGAGTAAAGTAATTGGTATTGACTTAGGTACGACAAACTCTGTTGTAGCTGTTATGGAAGGCGGCGAACCGACCGTCATCACGAATACAGAAGGTTCTCGTCTGACGCCGTCTGTCGTCGGCTTTTCCAAGACAGGCGAACGCCTCGTAGGCCAGCTGGCAAAACGCCAGGCCGTTTCCAACCCGGAAAACACGATTTCTTCTATTAAACGTCACATGGGCGAAAGCTACACCGTCGACATCAACGGCGAAAAATACACGCCCCAGCAGATTTCCGCTATGATTCTGCAGAAATTGAAAGCCGATGCTGAAAGCTATTTGGGCGAAAAAGTAACCCAGGCCGTCATCACGGTACCGGCTTACTTCAACGACTCCCAACGTCAGGCTACGAAGGACGCCGGTCAGATTGCCGGCCTCGACGTACTCCGTATCGTCAACGAACCGACGGCAGCTGCTCTGGCCTACGGCCTCGATAAGGGCGGCGAAGGTAAGATCCTCGTATTCGACCTCGGCGGCGGCACCTTCGACGTATCTATCCTCGAACTGGGCGACGGCGTCTTCGAAGTTAAGGCTACAAACGGCGATACCCACCTCGGCGGCGATGACTTCGACAATGCCGTTATGAACTGGATGATCAGCGAATTCAAGGGCCAGACGGGCATCGACCTCTCGACGGATAAGATGGCAGAACAGCGCTTGAAGGAAGCTGCGGAAAAAGCGAAAATCGAACTGTCTACGGTTCTCTCGACGAACATCAACCTGCCGTTCATCACGGCTGACGCGACAGGCCCGAAACACCTCGACCTGACCCTGACGCGCGCTAAATTCAACGAATTGACGGAAGACCTCGTACACCGCACGATGGAACCGACGAAGAAAGCCATCGCCGATTCGGGCTTCACTATTGACGAAATCGACAAGATCATCCTCGTCGGCGGCTCCAGCCGTATTCCTGCCGTACAGGACGCTATCAAATCCATCCTTGGCAAGGAACCGAGCAAGGGCGTCAACCCGGATGAATGCGTTGCTATCGGCGCAGCTATCCAGGCCGGCGTTCTCGTAGGCGACGTCAAAGACGTACTGCTCCTCGACGTAACGCCGTTGTCCCTGGGCATTGAAACGCTGGGCGGCGTATTTACGAAGATCATCGAACGGAACACGACGATTCCGACGTCCAACAGCCAGGTATTCTCCACGGCTGTCGATAACCAGCCCTCCGTCGACGTACACGTCCTCCAGGGCGAACGCGAAATGGCAGCCGACAACAAGACACTGGGCCGTTTCGAACTGTCCGATATCCCGGCAGCTCCGCGCGGAGTACCTCGTATTGAAGTTACATTCAACATCGACGCCAACGGCATCGTAAACGTTTCGGCCAAAGACCTCGGCACGGGCAAGGAACAGAAGATTACTATCCAGTCCTCGTCGGGCCTCGACAAGAGCGAAATCGACCGCATGGTCAAGGAAGCTGCGGCTCACGAAGCAGAAGATAAGAAACGCAAGGAACTCATCGAAGCGAAGAACAACGCCGACTCCCTGATTTATCAGGCTGAAAAGACGATCAAAGACCTGGGCGACAAAGCCGACGCTTCCAAGGTTTCCGATATTAAGAGCAAGATTTCCGACTTGAAGGAAGCCATGAAGGGCGACGACGTCGACAAGATCAAATCGGCGTCCGAAGCCGTCACGAAACCGCTCTACGACTTGACGAGCGAAATGTACAAGCAGGCCGGCGCGCAGCAGCAGGCTCAGCAGGGCCCGGCCGGCGCAGGCAGCGCTCAGGGCGGCGCCCAGCAGAGCGCCCAGGGCGGCGAAAAGGTAGTCGACGCAGACTATAAAGTCGTAGACGACGACCAGAAGTAAGGTAGATAAGAGGGGTTGCCCATATGAGTACGAAACGAGATTATTACGAAATCCTCGGCGTTCCTAAAGACGCCAGCGACGCAGAGATCAAAAAGGCTTTCCGCAAGTTAGCCATCAAATACCATCCGGATAAAAACCGGGACGACCCCAAAACTGCCGAAGAAAAGTTTAAGGAAGTCAACGAAGCCTACCAGGTCTTGTCCGATAAGAACAAGCGCGCCCAATACGACCAGTTCGGCCACGCCGCCTTTGAAAACGGCGGCGCCGGCGGTCCGGGCGCAGGCGGCTTCGGTGGGTTCGGCGGCTTTGGCGGATTCGGTCAGGGCGGCGGGTTCGGCGGCTTTGAAGACATCTTCGCCGATTTCTTCGGCGGCCAGGGACGCCGCCAGTCGGCAAACGGCCCGCAGCGCGGCGCAGACCTGCGCTTCGACGTGGATATTTCCTTTAAGCAGGCCGCCTTCGGCACGGAAATGGAAATCCAGGTCCCGAAGGATGAAACGTGCGACCGCTGCAACGGCAGCGGCGCCGAACCGGGCAGCGACGTAGAAACATGCCCCGTCTGCCACGGCACGGGCCAGCAGCGCGTCGTCCAGAACACGCCCTTCGGCCAGATGGTCAACGTCCGCACCTGCTCGCACTGCGGCGGCACGGGCAAGATCATCAAGAAGAAGTGTACGAAGTGCCACGGCGACGGCACGGTCAAGGTCCGCAAGAAGCTGAAGATCAAGATTCCTGCCGGCGTCGACGACGGAGCCCGTCTCCGCGTAGCCGGCGAAGGCGAACCGGGCGTACGCGGCGGCGGCCACGGCGATTTGTACGTATACATCTTCGTCCGCCGGGACCCGCAGTTTACGCGGGAAGGAAATGACATCCTGTCGCAGGAAACGATTTCCTTTGCCCAGGCGGCCTTGGGCTCGACGATCCGCGTCGATACGCTGGACGGCAAGATCGAGCTGAAAATTCCTGCCGGCACACAGACCGGCACGGTATTCCGCATCCGCGGCAAGGGCGTGCCCGTCTTAGGCGCGAAGGACCGCCGCGGCGACCATCACGTACAGGTCACCGTAGCCGTACCGAAGAAGATGAACGCCAAGCAGAAGGAACTGCTGAAGGAATTTGCCTACGCAGGCGGCGAAACCTGGGTGGGGGAGCCTAAGCCGGCCCAGACATCGCCGGAAGGTTCCAAAGAAAAATCTAAGGGCAAAAAAGGCTTTTGGAGCAAATTAAAAGAAGAACTTTGAAGATAAGGGAGAACATTCGATGAAATGGAATGAAATCGATTTGATTGTTTCCCCAGAGGCCACCGATTTGGTGGCCCTTCTTTTATATGAATGCGGCAGCAGCGGCTCGATTATCCACGACGACGAGGCCGACGAGCTGGGCCGCATCCGTATAACGGCGTATTTCCCGCCGGAGCAGAAGGACGCTGTGGAAACGGTACGAACGCATATGAGAGAGCTGGCCCGGCGCGACGCGGCCCTGGGCAAGTGGCAGATTCGGACAAATTTGACCGATGACACAGACTGGCTCTATTCCTGGCAGGCTTATTTTCATCCGAAGAAGATATCGGAGCATTTCTGGGCCGCGCCGGCCTGGGAGCCGGCTGAGCCGGGCGAGGGAGAAGACGTCGTGGTCATCGAGCCGGGACTGGCCTTCGGCAGCGGCTTCCACGATACGACGTGCATGTGCGTCCAGTATTTGGAACAGGCCGTCAAGCCGGGAGCCGAAGTATTCGACATCGGCACGGGGACGGGCATTTTAGCCGTGGCAGCGGCCAAGCTCGGCGCAAAGCACGTCGTTGCCGTCGATTTCGACGAAAAGGCTGTATCTCAGGCTGTCATCAACGCCAACCTGAATAACGTGAGCGATGTAGTCGACGTGTACAACAGCGATTTGCTGGCCGCCGTATCGGCCGAGGGCAAGAAGGCCGACGTCGTCGTTGCCAATTTGGTGACCAACGCCGTCCTGGCCCTGCTGCCGTCTCTTCCGCCGTATATGGAACCGAACGGCGTCCTGATTGCCAGCGGCATCATTGACGAGCGCATCGGCGAGGTCCGCCGCGCCGCAGGGGAAGCAGGCTTTGCCTGGGAAGATGAATGCCTGCAGAACGGCTGGTACGCCGTGCGCATGAGGAGACTATAATGCGGAAACTATTTACGGATTTCCCCATTTGCGGGAACTTTGAGCTGTCGGCTGACGACGCCCGCCACGTCCTCGTCGTCCTCCGCCATACGGTGGGGGACACGCTGGCCGTGACGGACAGCACAGGCGCGACGTACGAATGCGTCATCACCGCCGTGCAGGGCCATTCGGCTATGCTGACGCCGGCGAAAAAGCTGTCCGACGGCGACGAGACGGCCGGCGAGGTCGTCCTGGCGGCGGGGCTTTTGAAGAGCGACAAGTTCGACTGGGTCGTCCAAAAGGCGACGGAGCTGGGCGTCAGCCGCATTGTTCCTGTACAAATGGAAAATTGTGTAGTAAAATTAAATGAAACTCGCCGTCAAAGCCGGCGGGAACGGTGGCAGCGCCTGGCCCTGGAAGCGGCGAAGCAGTGCGGCCGCAGCGACGTGCCGCCTGTAGAGGACGTCGTCGAGTTCCAGGCTCTGGTGGACCAGTACGGCCATGAGCGGTTCGTCATTCCCTACGAACGGGAAACGGCCCCGCTGGCCGACGTATGCAGCCAGATCCGCACGGGAAACGTCGTGCTCTGCATCGGCCCCGAAGGCGGGTTTTCACCGAAAGAAATACAATACGCCGAGGCGCACGCCGCCTGGTGCCGTACCGTTTCCTTAGGGCCCCGCATCCTGCGGGCCGAGACGGCGTCCCTGGCCGCCCTGGCGATTGTCAAATACGAAAGAGGATTTAAATAATGGCGACTATTGCTTTTGCGACGCTGGGATGCCGCGTCAATCAATACGATACGGACAGCATGCGCGGCCTGTTTTTGGCCGAAGGCTTTGCCGACGCCGATTTTAACGACGCCGCCGACGTGTATGTCATCAACACCTGCTCGGTGACCCAGATGGGGGAAAAGAAATCGCGGCAGCTCATCCGACGGGCGAAAAAGCGCAATCCTAAGGCTGTCGTCGTCGTGACAGGCTGCTATGCCCAGCTCGACCCGGAGCTGTTGGCGGCCATGGACGGCGTCGACGCCGTCGTCGGCACCAATGAAAAGAAGAACATTACGGTCATCGTCCGAAAGCTCTTGGGACATGAAGCCGGCGGGACGATACAGGCCGTGCACGACGTCATGAAGGGCGACGAATTCGAGGAAATCCCCCTCTATCCGTCGGCAGTGGAGCATACGCGGGCCGACCTCAAGATTCAAGAAGGGTGCAATAATTTCTGCACCTACTGCATCATCCCTTACACGCGGGGCGGCTTGAAGTCGCGTCAGCCCGACGCCGTCATAGCCGAGGCGCAGCGCCTCATTTCCTACGGCTTCAAGGAGCTCGTCCTGACGGGCATTCATCTGGGAGCCTATGGCAAGGATCTGCCGGAACGGCCGACGCTGGCTCTCATCCTGCGGCGGCTCCTGGCCGAGACGGACGTACAGCGCATCCGCATGGGCTCCGTCGAATCGCTGGAAGTAGACGACGACCTCATCGCGGTCATGAATTCGTCGGACCGCATCTGCCCGCACCTGCATCTGCCCCTGCAGTCCGGCTCCGACGCCATCTTGAAGGCCATGAACCGCCAGTACACGAAGGCCGAGTACAAAGAGCTGCTCGCCGAACTGCGCAGCCGCATTCACGGCCTGACCATCTCGACGGACTTGATTTTAGGCTTTCCCGGTGAAACGGACGAGCTGTTTCAGGAGACGATGGAAACGCTGGAAGAGCTGAAATTTTCCCACATCCACGCCTTTCCCTATTCGCAGCGGCCCGGTACGCCGGCGGCGGCCATGGCGAATCAAGTCGACTCGCAGGTAAAGAAAGAGCGGGTCGAAATCGTCAACGCCTTGTCGGCCCGGCAGAAGGACGAGCTCCTGGCTCAGATGGTCGGCAAGACCGTCCATGTCCTCATCGAGCGGCAGGACGGCACGAAAGGCGAAGGCTTTTCAGAAAACTACGAACGGGTCTGCGCGGAAGGCCTGACGGAACCTTGCGAAGGCGCAATCGTTCCCGTCGTGCTGGACCGGGCGGACAACCATATACTTTACGGTACATTAAAGGAGGATGCTTAACATGGAAGACTGCTTATTCTGCAAGATCATCAAGGGAGAAATCCCCAGCACGAAGGTGTACGAAGACGACAACTTCTTCGCCTTCAAGGACATTGCGCCCGTTGCGCCGGTACACGTCCTGGTCATTCCGAAAAAACACGTCGCCAGCATTGCGGCCCTGACGGAAGATGACGCCGACGTAGCCGGCAAGATGCTCTTCGCCATCCAGAAGGTCGCTCAGGAACTGGGCTTGGACAAAGACGGCTACCGGGTCATTTTCAACACCGGCGAAAAGGCCGGCCAGACGGTACATCACATGCACGCCCACATCTTAGGCGGCAAGGAAATGGCTTGGCCCGGCGTATAAGCGATGGAAGAAGATATGTCGAAACGGCCGCGCCCTGCCGGCCGGCCTAAGAAAAAGAGAAAGCTGCCCCATGTGTCACTGCGCGGCGGTTCAGGCATCCGCGTCATATCCATTGCGATACTTGCCGCCGTCATGGCCTTTCTCATACTAAAAGGAGTATAAGCATGGCAACAGCCTGCGCAGCGAAAGCGATTGCTTGGCGGCGCAGGCTTTTTATTGTCGCCGGTGTATCTGCGCCGGCAAAGAGAGGTGCGTCGTATGATGAAGAAAAGCCGCAGCCGTATACTATGGGGCTGTCTCTGTGCCGTCGGCTGCGAAACCCTATTCGGCCTGAGCTATATCTGTACCAAGGAGGCGACGCAGGCCGCCAGCGCCCTGACATTGCTGGGATGGCGGTTTTTCGTCGCCGCTGCGTTCATGGCCCTGTGCGCCGCGTCGGGAAGGGTGCAGGTGCGCTGGAAAGGAAAACCAAGAAAGCCTCTCCTGGCCGTAGCTCTCTGTAATCCCGTCGTCTATTTTGTCGCCGAGACCATAGGCATCAGCCGGACGACGGCCTCGGAAAGCGGCGCCTTTTTGGCCTGCATTCCCGCCGTGTCGCTCCTGGCCTCGACGCTGCTGCTGGATAAATCGCCGCAGAAGCATCAGGTCGTCGGCATTGCCGTGACCCTGGCCGGCGTCCTCACGGCAGTCCTGGCAGCCGGCGCGTCGGCGAGCTTTTCTCTTTCCGGCTACGCCGTCCTGACGATTGCCGTCCTGTCTTATGCCTTGTACAGCGTGTCTGTCGAAAAGGCCGCGGCTTACACGGGGGCAGAGCTTACGGCGGCCATGATGGCGGCCGGCGCGGCCGTATTTATTCCCTTGGCTCTCGCCGAAGGATGGCATACGGAGACACTGGTTGATAGCCTGTGCCTGCCCTTGACCAACTCAGCCTTCCTCGCTGCTATTCTGTATCAGGGCGTGGGCTGCTCCGTCCTGGCTTTTTTCTTGTCCAACATAGCCCTCGCCAGCATCGGCGTAAACCGCACGGCGTCATTCATCGGCATTTCCACCGTCGTAGCCATCGCCGCCGGCGTCACTATGCTGGGCGAGACCTTTTCCCTGACGCAGACCATCGGCGTCGCCGTTATATTGTCCGGCGTGTACATCGCCAATGCGAACATCGGAAAATCTAATGGGATGTAACCAACAAAATACCTCTTGCCTGTCCATGAAATATCACGATTTGCTCTCTCGGCAAAAAAAATATTTCATGAACAGGCATTTTTTTACATATATTTTTTCCCTTTGTCAGCTTTAAATTCAATATAAAAACGGGGGGATTGATGGTAACGATAAAATAGCCTGTTCCCGAATTTTATCGGGGTGGCCTGAGGATAAAAGTGTCATTAAATTTATTAGAAATATTGCCAAAATACATAATATTTTAATTAAATAATAAATAATACGTAAAATAATAACAAGGCAGGGGATATTGATTTTATTTTAGTAAAGTGATATATTGAAAACTATAAAAGGGGGTGAAAGATATGTTCTCTAGCTTGAACCGTTGGAATAACAGGGTGAATACATCCTGGGATATGAACGCAAATACATATACGGGGGGGGGTACCATTATAGCCATAAATATGCATTCGTCCCGTATACAGTACTGACGACGACTATCCGGGGATTCGTGCGCCCTGTTATGCATCATAGCGTGTGTTTTAGGCAGCATAGGTTTATGCTGTCTTTTTTGCGTGTCTGCCTTGGCTGGAAGCAGGCCGGACGGTATATGGCTGCTGGAGACGGTAAGGTCAGCCTATGAAACGGCCGGCTGTATGCCCCATCTGCGGAAAGGATTTCCTAGCCGACAGGGCGACGCAGAAATACTGCAGCTCTTACTGCCGGCGGTACGCCCACCGGCACGGCGCGAACAACCACGTGCGGCCTCCCAAAGACGCCGAGGCCCTGCGCAGCTTCCACTGCATCAAGTGCGGCCGCCTCGTGCGGGTCACAGAGCCGACGGACCGGCGGACCAAATTCTGCTCGGCCCATTGCGAGAGGCTCTATTGGAAGCACTCTAAAAAGGTAACGTCCGTAGTCATCCGGCGAGCCTTTCGCTGCCGCAACTGCGGCGCCCTCGTCGAAGTGAGCGAGGCCAAGGACAGGCGGACGACCTTCTGCAGCCTGGCCTGCCGCGAGAAATGGTTTTCCCTGCACAGAAAAAAATAAAACACGCGAAGCCAAGTATGAATACAAGGAGGAAACACATATGAACCGGATCTATAAAGTAATATGGAGTAAAGTAAAACATCAGTACGTCGTCGTGTCCGAGCTGGCTCATCGGGATGGAAAACGGAGTAGTACGGCTGTGACAAGTAAAGCCACATGGCGCGCCTTGGCGGCAGCTCTTATGCTGACAGGTTCGTTGGTTGCTATGCCGTATGCTGGGTATGCTGCAGCGACAGGAGGAACGGCTACGTCTGGGCAGTATATTGCTGTGGCTGTAGATGGTGATAATAGTACATATACTACTACCGAGCAACAATGGGTTCCTGGTCATTTTGAGAACTGGCAGTGGGTTCCGGGACGTTATGAAGATGTAGAAGTAACAAAACCCTATGAAGAAGGCGAAACCCGGCAGTTTACAGATGCCAATGGTAATGAACATGATTATACCTATGTAAAAGTTAAAGACGATAAAGGTGAATTCCATAATTACTGGGTTAGAGATGGATATACTATCACGATAGTTGATCATCCGCGTTATGATGCAGTTGATGGAAGCGATGCTCCGGATAATACGTATGTTATTAACGCCACTAAAAACGATGGAGCGGACGACAGTGGTCTGATTTCTTCCAGTGAAGCCGTAATTACGGATGATACAAATCATACAACGCTTACGGGGAATCCGTTAAATCAGATTGATGCCGGCATGTACGGCGGCGCTGTCAATACAGGCAGCCCAGTTACTCCAAAAAGTTATAACTACTACATCAATGATAATGGAAATGGCTATAGAGATGTAGGGAAGGATCATTGGAGTAGTACAAATTTTAAAGCCGTTTACCAGCAAAGCGACGGCACGTACAATACCATGGAAGATGGCAGCGGAACAACGGTTTCCTCGGAAAATTTGTATGTCATTGATGGCGAACTGGGCGCATTTTTCAATAGCAATGGTACAGTTTATGACAAAGACAAGCAGGGATATATTTACGGTTATAACAATGAAATATTGATGACTGGTAGAGATGAAAATGGTAAATACTACAGCTTCTGGGCAACAAAAATAGATGACCCGAATGCTTCTATGTCCAATATGACTATGGGCGATCATGAAAAAATAGTCAATGCTCTTCATGACAGTATTTACACTGCCCAAGGCGATGACATTAAGAAAATTGACGTAGTTAAAGCGGAAAATGGTAATGGTGGCACAATTGGTTTAGTTCGTCAAGGTGATTGGGTCAGCGATGGACAAGGGAATGGATATTATCAAGAAACTGATCCTATTCCGGGAACTATCACCATCAGAAACACCGATAACAGCGGAAAAGACGGTCATGACGTTGCCATTCGGTTTGGATCTATAGATGAGGAAGGAAATGATATCGAAAAATTCACCGTAGATGCCGGCTCGAAAGTCGTAGGTAAAAATGGTGATGCTGTAGCTAATGAAGGAGACACCTTAACCAGCGTTGATATCAACGGTAAGAATTATAAACTTGGCGACGGCAAAACGTATACAGCGGGAGACAATATTACTATCAGTGATGATGTTATTTTTTCTACGGATTACCAGCTGATAGCCAATCCGACAGAAGGCAGTGACGGCAAGTATACGGTAGCAGACGGCAAGGTAGAGTTAACCGTACAGAACGGGGACAATACGGAAGACCGTAACACCGTAACGATTGACGGCATAGCCAGCACAGCTGATGTAGCCAAGGCGACGTCGACTGTCACGGGCGACACCAATGTAAATGTAACGCCGGATACGACAGCAGAAGACGGCCACACAGAATACAAAGTCAGTCTGGAAGATGACATCTATCTGGGAGGCAGTCAAACGGCAGACAGCAACAACCTCTTCTTAGATGGTACGAATGGCTCGATTTACGCAGGCTCGTCGTCGGAGACCGGATTGTCGTTAACGGAGCTGACCGTACCATCAGCGGCTTGTCGAATATGACATGGACGCCGACTACGGTAGATTACAGCCAGTCCAATAAAGCGGCAACAGAAGCTCAGTTGAAAGCTGTCGCAGATTCGGATGGATATGTTACGAGCGCTACGTTAAACGGCAGTACACTGACTCTGGGAAGAAACCAGAATTTAGGAGATGTAACGGTAGATCTGGGTACATTAACTGAAGGCCTGAGCGGCACGGATTACCAGCTGATAGCCAATCCGACGGAAGGCAGTGACGGTAAATATACGGTAGCAGACGGCAAGGTAGAGTTAACCGTACAGAACGGGGACAATACGGAAGACCGTAACACCGTAACGATTGACGGCATAGCCAGCACAGCTGATGTAGCCAAGGCGACGTCGACTGTCACGGGCGACACCAATGTAAATGTAACGCCGGATACGACAGCAGAAGACGGCCACACAGAATACAAAGTCAGTCTGGAAGATGACATCTATCTGGGAGGCAGTCAAACGGCAGACAGCAACAACCTCTTCTTAGATGGTACGAATGGCTCGATTTACGCAGGCTCGTCGTCGGGAGACCGGATTGTCGTTAACGGAGCTGACCGTACCATCAGCGGCTTGTCGAATATGACATGGACGCCGACTACGGTAGATTACAGCCAGTCCAATAAAGCGGCAACAGAAGCTCAGTTGAAAGCTGTCGCAGATTCGGATGGATATGTTACGAGCGCTACGTTAAACGGCAGTACACTGACTCTGGGAAGAAACCAGAATTTAGGAGATGTAACGGTAGATCTGGGTACATTAACTGAAGGCCTGAGCGGCACGGATTACCAGCTGATAGCCAATCCGACGGAAGGCAGTGACGGTAAATATACGGTAGCAGACGGCAAGGTAGAGTTAACCGTACAGAACGGGGACAATACGGAAGACCGTAACACCGTAACGATTGACGGCATAGCCAGCACAGCTGATGTAGCCAAGGCGACGTCGACTGTCACGGGCGACACCAATGTAAATGTAACGCCGGATACGACGGCCGAAGACGGCCACACAGAATACAAAGTCAGCCTGGAAGATGATATCTATCTGGGAGGCAGCCAGACGGCAGACAGCAACAACCTCTTCTTGGACGGCACGAACGGCTCGATTTACGCAGGCTCGTCGTCGGGCGAACGGGTTGTCATTAACGGAGCTGACCGTACTATTAGCGGCTTGTCGAATATGACATGGACGCCGACTACGGTAGATTACAGCACGTCCAATAAAGCGGCAACGGAAGCCCAGTTGTCACAGGCAATCTCGAATGCTACCTCTGAAATGACTGCTAGTGATCAGCATTTAGTGGCTAATCCTGATGGTGGCAATTATGCTGTCAATAAAGAAACAGGAGATGTAACCTTAAAAGTTCAATATAAGGATGAACAAGGAAATACGAAATATCATGATGTGACAATTGAAGATGTAGCATCTAAAGCCAATTTGGACGCATTGGAAAGTATTGTTGGCGATGGAAATTATATTAAACCTGGTGAAACAGGTAATGTTGTCAATAATGATATGAATGTGACAGAAGCTATTGGTGCATTGGATGGTGCTATTGCCAATGCTGCGGCAAATGCTAATAAACATAGCTCTGTTCATGGTGGTAGTAATATTTCTGTTACTGAAGGAACAAATCCAGATTTTGAAGGCGGAAAAGACTATGTTGTTTCTCTGAATGACCATATTACTTTAGGTGATAAGGAACAGGGGACTTATGTAGATGTCAATGGAGAAGACGGAACTGTGACGGCTTCCGGCAATATCAGCGCAGGCTCCTTCAAGACTGATAATATTACAATTAACGGAATTGGAGCAGACGGTAAGCATACCGGTACTATTACGGGTTTGTCCAACACGACTTGGAACAAAGATGTTGCTGATGCAATTGCGGCTAATGCTAACGGCGAAGCCGGTACGGCGGCAACGCAGGGACAGTTGCAGCAGGCTATGAGCACGACTGTTCAATATGACACTAAAGACGGCTCGGTGGATAAAGGCAGCATTACCTTTGAAGGCGAAAACGGTACGACGCTGAAGAATGTAGCTGCTGGTGAAGTTTCTGCTACGTCGACACAGGCTGTCAACGGTAGTCAGTTGTGGCAGACGAACCAGGCTGTTATCAACAACAGCCAGAACATCCAGATGCTCAGCAACTCCGTCAACAAGCTGGATAACCGTATCGACCGCGTCGGCGCTGGTGCAGCGGCCTTGGCGGCCTTGCATCCCCTTGATTTCGACCCGGATGCGAAGTGGGACTTCGCCGCAGGCTATGGCAATTACCGCGGTGCGAACGCTGTGGCTGTCGGCGCGTACTATCGTCCCAATGAAGACGTCATGTTCAGCGTCGGCGGTTCCATGGGCGGCGGCGAAAACATGGTCAACGCCGGCGTATCCTTGAAGATCGGCGCAGGTTCCAGCAACGTCACGACGTCCCGCGTCGCCATGGCTAAGGAAATCAAATCCATGCGCGATATTGTAGCCAAGCAGGACGCCCAGATTCAGAAATTGACGGCCATGGTCAATGCATTAGTCGGCGTACAGACCGAAACGGATTCGTCCATGTTCCCGGACGTGCCGGAAAACCACTGGGCTTATGAAGCTGTGGAAGCCATGGCCAAGAGCGGCTTGGTCAAGGGCTATCCTGACGGCGAATTCAAGGGCGACCGCACGATGACCCGCTATGAATTTGCCCAGATCGTCTACAACGCCATTCAGGCCGGCGCAGAAGTAGACGCTCGTCTGGTAGAAGAATTTAAGCCGGAATTACAGTTCTTCCACATCGCGACGGTGGCGAAGGACAAAGACGGCAACCCGACGATTGAACGGGTACGGGCTAACTAATTTCATACAGAGGGGAACTTTGCGTATAGCTGCCGTGCAGCTGACGCAAGGAAGAAAAACGAGTCGGGGGAAACCTCGGCTCGTTTTTTACTATCATTTTATTCATTTAAAGGAGGAACTTCCCATGAATCAAACCGTGTGCCAATGGATAGAACGCGCTCAGAAAGGCGAGGAAGAGGCGGTATTGCTGATATTGCAGCAGTTCCGGCCCTTGATTTGCAAATATGCCCGGCGGCACCGATATTGCTACGATTCGCTGGACGAGGCCGTGTCGGTGGCCCAGCTGGCAATTTTGGAATGCGTCGATGCCTTCGACGTAACTTGCGGCGACGAAGCTCACAAGGCCTTTCGTAGGGCTGTAGACCGGGTGTTTAAAAGAGAAAGCCGGCGGTTTAAGGCATATATGGAATCGGTAGAGACGGCCCTTCATATAGACGAGAGCGCCGAAGCCTTAGGCTTGACGGGCGGCGACGAGCAGGACCCGCACCGGCAGGCCGTGTTGTCCGAAGTACGGGAGCTGGTGCGCAAATGCCTGAACAGCCTGACGGAAGAAGAACAACGATTTCTCCGCCTGCGCTGTCAGCACGACCTGACCTACGAAGACGTAGCCAAACGCTGCGGCCTGTCCCTGTCGCAGGCTCATAAGCTGACAAAAGCGGCTATGGTCAAGTTTCATGAGGGCATATACGGCTGCGATGTGGAATAGGGTGGTGCATGTGTTAATTTTTTATTTCAGATGTTGCACTTAGATTGTACATTCATTGTAAATAACTGCTAGGTATAGGTCTTCTATGATACAATCTAAATCATAGGAGGCTTAGTATCATGGCAAGAGAAAAGAAACCGGTACATAAGGTCATTATGACCGAAGGAAAACGCAGCATTATTCAACAACTGTTTCAAGAATATGACATTCAATCCGCAGAAGATATTCAGGAAGCACTGAAAGACCTGCTGGGCGGTACCATCAAAGAAATGATGGAAACCGAGATGGACGAACACCTTGGCTATCAGAAATCCCAGCGGTCTGACAGCGAGGATTACCGCAATGGGTATAAGAGAAAGCGGGTCAACAGCCGGTATGGTACCGTAGATATCCAGGTACCGCAGGACCGCAACTCCACGTTCGAACCGCAGGTGGTCCGTAAACGGCAAAAAGATATCTCTTCTATCGACCAGAAAATTATCTCCATGTATGCCAAGGGAATGACGACCCGGCAAATTTCAGAAACGTTAGAGGATATCTATGGATTTGAGGCTTCCGAAGGCTTCATTTCCGATGTAACCGATAAAATCCTGCCTCAAATTGAAGACTGGCAGAAACGCCCGCTGTCGGAAGTGTATCCTGTCCTCTATATTGATGCCATTCATTATTCTGTCCGGGATAACGGAGTGATCCGGAAGCTGGCAGCCTACGTCATTCTGGGAATCAACATAGACGGACAAAAAGAAGTTCTGACGATTCAGGTCGGAGACAATGAGAGCGCAAAATATTGGCTTTCCGTGCTGAATGAATTGAAAAATCGCGGGGTAAAAGATATCCTGATTCTCTGTGCCGATGGCCTGAGCGGGATCAAAGAAGCCATCGCCGCAGCCTATCCTAACACGGAATACCAGCGCTGCATCGTACATCAGGTACGAAACACGCTGAAATATGTAGCAGACAAGGATCGTAAGCCTTTTGCCAATGATTTAAAGACTATTTATCAGGCTCCGTCTGAAGAACAGGCTTTGGAATCTCTGGAAAGGGTAACCAAAACATGGTCTGTAAAATATCCGAATTCCATGAAAAGTTGGAAGCAAAACTGGGATGCCATCTGCCCAATTTTCAAGTTTTCCATGAACGTAAGAAAAGTGATTTACACGACCAATGCCATCGAATCCCTGAATTCCACCTACCGGAAGCTGAACCGTCAGAGAAGCGTATTTCCAAGCGATACAGCGCTTTTAAAAGCCCTGTATCTGGCGACGTTTGAAGCCACCAAAAAATGGACCATGCCAATCCGAAACTGGGGACAGGTGTATGGGGAACTGAGCATAATGTACGAAGGCCGACTCCCAGAGTAACGCATAGCTGGCAAAAGCAGGCGAAAATCCTGTCTGTACTTGACATGTTCAGCATGTGTTGTTATATATAAACCATGAGCTGAAAGTTCTCAAATTCGCTTTCAGCTTACCAAGTATCATAGAAGATCTATGTTTACAGAGATTTTTTCACAGGCTCCGTTTCAAACATTCGGCGGTCAGGAATTATATCCCTCTCTTCTAGATAAAGCAGCCCGTCTTTGTTATGGTCTGGCGAAAAATCATCCTTTCCGCGACGGCAACAAACGTTCTGCGGTTCACAGTATGTTGGTCTTTCTGTACATCAATGAGATAGAATTAGAGTATACCCAGCTTGAACTTGAAGAAATGATTATCGCTGTCGCTGATAATCGCATGTCTAGCGATGAATTAAAAGATTGGATGGCGAATTTACAATACAAGTGCAACACCTATAAAAAATGACACATAGGTTTCTGATATAATAATGCTACCAAACAAAATCTATATCTCGGAGGAAACCTATGTGCCACTATCATCATCTTACTCTATCTGAACGAGAAAATCTACTCTTTTTTCGCGCGCAGTCCTATTCTATCTCTCGAATTGCGGCGGCCCTCGGCCGAGATAAATCCACGATCTCACGGGAACTACGCAGAAATACAGTGAACGGCAAGTATCTGCCCATCACCGCACAACAACAGTATGCCCGCCGCCGTAAGGCATGCAAGCCTCACAAGCGGTTAGAGAATGCCGAGCTATTCGCATTGGTTAAAAATCTCTTCCTGGTGCATCATTGGTCCCCAGAAGAAATTGCCGGACGCTTGCAGCTGGAACATCAGAAGGCACTCCTTAGCTATGCAACGATTTACCGCGCCATATATGCCGGTATGTTTGATGAAACGTCGTCCTCCCATGGGTCCCGCGGTGCGGTCCGCCGCTTGCGGCATCATGGAAAATCCCGGCATACCCGGCAATATCAGGAACGACGGGGTTCTATTCCCATCTCTCACGATATTTCGGAACGGCCAGCAGGAGCCGCTAACCGCTCCCGGCGAGGACATTGGGAATGTGATACCATAGCAGGAAAGACAGGAAAAGCCTGTCTGGTTACGTTGGTAGATAGAAAGAGCCTGTATCTGGTAGGAGGCAAAGCAGCCAAAAAGACAGCACAAGCCGTCAATACGGTATTGCTTCAGGTACTGCAAGGGCAACCTGTAAAAAGCCTTACGCCGGACAGAGGAAAAGAGTTCGCCCATCATGCCGCTGTCACGGAGGCCTTGAACGGCGTGCCGTTTTATTTCCCGCCGCCGCATCAGCCCTGGCAGCGGGGAAGCAACGAAAATACCAATGGCCTAGTCCGAGAGTATTTCCCGAAAGGGACGGACATCACACTCGTTCCAGAAGCCTATGTGCAAGCTGTTTTTGCAGAACTAAATCGCCGTCCCCGAAAATGTTTAGGATACAAAACGCCATACGAAGTACATTACTCTAAAAAGTTGCACTTAGCTTGACAATTCGCCACAGAAAAATCTTCACATAGTCAGTTTTTTTCCATTTGTTTATGAAAAGCCAATACATCGTCTAGAATGATTGCGATTGTATCTTTTTCAGTACTCATTTGTTTTCCAAATCCTTATATGCTTGGTAATTCCGCTGCATCATCAGTTCAGATGCCTTGCGGATTTTTTCTTTAATTTCCTGGCTGGTCTGGCTAGTAAGTATTTTCTTTTCTTGTTTAGTTTGTTGTACATTCATCATAATGCTCCTCGTTTTACTGTACTTTCACTGATTTCGAATAGTTTATTAAATTCAGAACGCTCCATTGAAACCTTCTTTTAGCATATTATAATGTCATATTACAATAAATTTGTACATAATGGAAGAGAATAATGAAGAAGATAACTTGCATATCATGGGTAATTAGCGGTTGACGTCGTGGTATCTTATAGATAAGAAACCTTGTGTATTATGCAAGAAAAAGAAGTGAGAATTTGGAAAAATGATGGTTGAAAGAGGAATATTCAAGAACAAAATGCTGACGCTGATGGCTGGTTCCATAGATTTTGTCATGGCGTTCCCCTAAGGGTATGGTATAATATCAAGTAATATAGGCCTAGTTGCGATAATGGTATGTGTATGGCGAAGGAACGGGGAGATGAGAGACATGAAAGCCTTATCGCTGCATCCGTATTATGCGACACTGATTGCTGCAGGCGAAAAGCATATTGAATATCGGTCATGGAGTACACCTTACAGAGGGCTGCTGTTAATTTGTGCTTCGCAATATAATGACGGGCCTCAATTTCCCAGAGGGTATGCCTTATGCATTGTCAATTTAGTACATATTACGGGCGGAAATCGAAAGTATGCGTGGCATTTTGATCCAGAGGTCGTGCCGATCGCTCCGTTTCCTGTAAAGGGAAAAATCCATTTATTTGACGTACCGGATGAGAAAATCACCGTGTTGTATGAAACGGGGACAGACCATTTTATTGATTTTGATACGGCCTATTCTCTTTGGATAGATGAGGGGATATGACGCGATGTGGAATAAAAGCTGGAAGGATAGTTTATATGAAACTGACAGTGGAACAACGGGATAGATACGCCCGCAATATGGCTTTGGCCGGTATCGGCGAAGAAGGACAACGGAAATTATGGGAAAGCAAGGTATTGCTCATCGGCGCCGGCGGGCTGGGGTCGCCTATTGCCTTGTATTTGGCGGCGGCCGGCGTAGGGACACTGGGGATTGTCGACGGCGACGTCGTCGATGTATCTAATTTGCAGCGGCAGATTCTCCATTCAGAACAGGTTGTCGGCACGGAGAAGGCATTGTCAGCGCAGCGGCGGCTGCGGGAGCTGAACGGCGGCATTACAGTCGTGCCATACTGCGAAGAGGTGACGCGGAGCAATATTGCCGACATTATCAATGATAAGGATTACGATTTCATCATCGACGGGACGGATAATTTCTCGGCTAAGTTCCTCATCAACGACGCCTGCGTCCTGCTGCAGAAGCCCTTTTCCCACGCCGGCGTCGTGGCGTATCACGGGCAGGTCCTAACCTACGTGCCGGGCCAGGGGCCGTGCTATCGCTGCATCTTCGAGGAAGAGCCGGCTCCCGGCGACGTGCCGACGGCGAAGGACGTCGGTATATTGGGCGCTGCGGCCGGCACGATCGGGACGATACAGGCGACGGAAGCAATTAAGTATATTACCGGCGTCGGCGAATTGCTGACGGGGACGCTCCTGACCTACGACGCCCTGACCATGACCTTCCGCAAGGTGCCTTTTCCGCAGAATCCAGACTGCGCCGTCTGCGGGGATCATCCGACGATTACGGCGCTGTAGCGGCTGATGTTGCGAAGAAAATTTCCTTTTCACAGGAGTGATAGGCGAAGACATGGAATTTCTGCCGTTGGCAGCCGTTGGGAAGGGAAGACGCAAGGGCTGCGCTGTTCTGGATTCTATTCTTGCGTCATCAGGTCAAATGTGCTATTCTATTAGGCAATGATTAGAGTACGCATCAAGGGAGATCGTGGCGATGAAAAAAATCGTATCTTGGCTTGCCGGCCTGGCGCTGACCGGGGCCGTCCTGGTAGCAGGCATAGGGTTGTTTTGGTTTTTCGGCTCGACAAATTATTTGCTGACCGGCGTTCCTGTCCTGAATTATCATCAGGTAAACGACAAGTTTCAAACGGTGCTGACGATGACGCCGGCAGATTTTGAAGAACAGATGAAGTACCTTCACGACCACGATTATCATGCGATTACGCAGGACCAGTTCGCCGCCTATATGCGCGGCGAGGGCAGCCTGCCCGACCGTCCGGTCATGATTACCTTTGACGACGGGTATGTCGACAACTATGAGCATGCCTATCCTATCATGAAGAAATACGGCCTTACGGGGACGATTTTTCTCATCGTCGATTTGATGGAGACGCCGGGATATCTGACGTGGGCCCAGGTACAGGAAATGGGGCGGAACGGCATGGAATTCGGCTCCCATACGATGAGTCACAAGCCCTTGACCAGCTTTGACCGCCAGGGCGTGCGGACGGAGCTGCGGGAATCCAAGGCGGCCATAGAATCCCATTTGCAGAAGCCCTGCAAGTATATCGCCTTTCCCGAAGGGGAGTTTGACGACATGGTCATGGAAGAGACGCGGGCGGCCGGGTATGAGTACGGCTTTACTGTAGAAACGGGGCGGGATTTTCCCTGGGACGACCACTTCGATTTGGCCCGGGTTCCCTTTTTTGAAGGGCCCGACAGCTTCGGCCATTTCTATTTCCGCCTGAATTTCAGTACATTGAGCTCGTGGCTGTGGCGCCTGCATAAAGGGCTGGAAGCCAGGGAAGCGACGAGGTCCTTGGCGGTCTTTGTTCCCGAGCCGTAGCAAAGGAGAGACGGGAAGACGATGACGGAAAAAGAGAAGATGCTCCGCCGGATGCTGTATGACGCCAATTATGACGAAGAACTGCTGGCAGAACGGATGAGGGCAAAGGACTTATGCTATACCTTTAACCAGCTGCGTCCGTCGGAAGCGGCGGAGAAGGAACGCATCCTGCGGTCCTTATTGGGAAAGACTGGGGCTTCCTTTTCGATATTGCCGCCCTTTTGGTGCGACTACGGGTATAATATCGAAATCGGCGACCATTTTTTTGCCAACCACAACTGCGTGATCCTGGACGCCAATAAGGTCGTATTCGGCGATAATGTCTTTATCGCGCCGAACTGCGGCTTTTATACGGCCGGCCATCCCATCGACGCAGGGCTGCGGAATCAAGGGCTGGAATACGCCTATCCCATTACGGTAGGACACGACGTGTGGATCGGGGCAGGCGTGCAGGTCATGCCTGGCGTGACGATCGGCAGCAACGTCGTCATCGGCGGCGGCAGCGTCGTCGTTCACGATATTCCCGACAATGTCGTCGCTGTCGGCAATCCCTGCCGGCCTGTTCGTCCGATTACCGCGGCCGACGCCGCCTTGTACGGCGCTGGAGGCATCTGACAAATATATACGGAAATATAAAAACACCTGATATCGGTCTGTTAGGCCATGTCAGGTGTTTTTGCCTGTTGCTGGAGTAATCTTTTTATAAATTTTAGAAATATTTAAAGAATGTAGAGTATAATATAAAATGAAAACGTATCGATACATGGGGAGGGATGATTTTGCTGAAGATACGGGATATTTCGCTGCGGAAACGGATGATGCTGACGAATTTCCTCATGGTATTCATTCCCGTCGTGTGGCTGACGATTTTAGGGGGCGTCATCTTTGCCGGACTGCAGTTTACCGGCACGGTGCGGCAGAGCGAGCTGGCCCTGCTGTGGCCGGAAAAGGGCTCGTCCATGTCGATTTCCTATGCCGTGAGCTCCTTGCGCATGAAGGTAGAGAGCGAAGAGTCGCTGAAGCTGGAAGACGTGTTTGAAGAATGCCTGATTTTGGAAAAGCACGGCATACAGACCGTCATCGTCGCCGACGGCCGCCTGCTGTATATCACTGACGGGGCTGATGAAGACGATATACGGTATTTGGTCCAGAAGCAGTGCGGAAACGCCGCCTCGGCCATGTCGTGGAATAACGAGGACTTTGCCTTTATTTATTCTTCGCCCCGCCGCGACACGGTCATATGGGCGGCCGGACAGATGCCCTTCGTCACGTCGTACGATGCCGACGACGCCTTGGAGGATGTGCTGGAAATCGTGCTGTTTGCCGTCCTCGTCCTTTCCATCATCGTCATCATCTGGCTGGGCCTGTATTTATCGCGCCTCCTGTCGCGGCAGATTATCGAGCCGCTGGCAGAGCTGCGGAAGGCTGCGGCGGAAATTCAGCAGGGCAATTTTGAGTATCCCCTTGTCGTGCCGGCGCAGGATGAGCTGGGCCAGACGTGCCGCGATTTTGACGACATGCGCAAGGAACTGCGGAAGGTGCGGGAGGAACGGCAGAAGTACGAGCAGAACCGCAAGGAATTGATCGCCGGCATTTCTCATGATTTGGCGACGCCTCTTACGCTGCTGAAGGGCTATGCCAGCGGCATTCGCGAGGGCATTGCCCGGACGCCGGAAAAGCAGCGCCAGTATATTGATAAAATTTATGACACGGCCTGCGCCATGGAGCGGCTCGTAGACAGCCTGTTCCTGTTTTCCAAGCTGGACCTGGGACGGATTCCCTTTTCGCTGGAAGTCGTGCCGATATACCGGTATTTTGAAGACGTCATCGGCGAGACGGCTATGACGCTGGCCGAACAGGGCGTGACGCTGACGCTCCGGGGACATCAGAGCACGGCGGCCGTGGCCATAGACAGGAACCAATTCCGGCGGGTCGTGGAAAACCTGCTGACGAACTGCGTAAAATATAAGACGACGCCCCAGGCCGACGTAGACATCGTCATTGCCGAGGAAGGTGAGTCCGTCGTCGTTTCCTTTGTCGACCACGGCGTCGGCGTGCCTGCTGAAAGCTTGCCGAAATTGTTCGACAGCTTTTACCGCACCGACGCGGCCCGTACGGACGTAAAGAAGGGCAGCGGCCTGGGACTAGCGATTGCCAAGCAGATTATCGAATCGCTGCACGGCTCGATTTGGGCAGAGGAAACGAAAGGCGGCGGCCTGACGATTTCCATGCGCCTGCCCATTGCAAAGGAGGAGTAACATGAAGCGCATTTTGATCATTGAAGACAATAAGGAAATTACGGAGTTAGAGCGGGATTACCTGGAAGCGAACGATTTTGAAGTCGATATAGCCGAAGACGGCGTGACCGGCTTGGAAAAAGCGTTGGCTGATGAATATAATTTAATTTTATTGGATATCATGCTGCCGCGCATGGACGGCTTTCAGGTCTGCCGGGAAATACGGGCGCAGAAGGATGTGCCCATTCTCATGGTGTCGGCCAAACGGGAAGATATCGACAAGATCCGGGGCCTGGGACTGGGAGCTGACGATTACATCAGCAAGCCCTTCAGCCCCAGCGAACTGGTAGCCAGGGTCAAGGCCCATATCAGCCGCTATGAACGGCTGACGAGCCGTGCCGGCGCCGCGCCGAAGGACGAGGACGTCCTCAAGGTCGGCGAGCTGGAAATCCATTTAAAAAAGCACCGCGTCTTTTCCCAGGGCAAGGAAGCCTTTTTGACCAACCGGGAATTCGAGCTGCTGGCCTTTTTAGCTAAGCATCCGGGCATCGTGTTCAGCCGCGAGCGGATTTTTGACCGGGTTTGGGGATTGGATGCGGCCGGCGATACGGCGACGGTCATGGTTCATATCAACCGCATCCGTGAAAAGATAGAGCCTGATCCGACGCAGCCCATCTATATTGAAACCGTATGGGGCGCAGGCTACCGCTTTGCCGAAGGATAGGAGCTACTGCACGGGCTTTTTGACATACGACGTGCCGCCTGTTTCTTCAATGAGGCCGTACAGCTGCAGCTTCAGCAGCAGGGGACTCAGCTGAGACGGCGGCAGCTTCGTTTTGACGACCAGCTCGTCCTGGGACACGGGCTGGTCGCAGGGCAGGGCTTCCAATACAGCTTCTTCCAACAGCGTGAGGGAAAATGGCGGGGGGCTTTGTTCCCCTTCTTCTGCGTACCAGCCATACTCGGACAGGATGTCTTCAATACCCGTCAGGGCGATGGCTCCCTTGCGCAGGAGGGCGTTCGTCCCCTTACTCATTTCTGAATAAATGCTGCCAGGGACGGCGAAGACGTCCCGCCCTTCTTCGAGGGCAAAATCAGCCGTAATGAGGGAGCCGCTGCGCAGGGCCGCCTCGATCACGACGACGCAGCGGCACAGGCCGGCGATGATGCGGTTGCGGGCCGGGAAATTCATCGCTAAAGGGCGGACTCCGAAGGCGTATTCGCTGACGACGGAGCCGCCTTTTTCTATGATATCCGCAAATAAGGCCTTGTTCTCCGGCGGATAGGCCGTATCCAGGCCGTTAGCGACGACGGCGCAGGTCATCCCTTTGCCGGTTAAGGCTCCCAGATGGGCTTTGGTATCGATGCCGCGGGCTCCGCCGCTGACGACAGCGATGCCGCTGCGGGCCATTTGTTCCGCCAGGGTCTGGGCGGCGTTCCTGCCGTACGGCGTGGCCTTGCGGGCGCCGACGATAGCGGCGGCTTTGGGAAACTGCGGCAGCGCTCCCTGATAGTACAGTATAGGCGGCGGATTATACGTTTCGCGGAGAAGCTGGGGATAGTCGTCTTCCCACAAGGCGACGAGCTTCGTATGATATCGGGACAGCAGGCGGAGCTGCTCGTCCCAGTCGTAGCGGGACCGAGCCTCCGTCAGCGCCGTACCGACGGTTTCCGGTATGCCCGCGTCTTGCCAGTCGGCGGCCGAAGCGTCCCAGGCGGCTGCGGCAGAGCCGAACCGGCCGATCAGGGCGCAGATGCGGCGGGAGCCCAGCCCGGGCAGGGAGGCCAGGGCCGCCGTATAGAGCCGTTCCTTTTCTATGTCCTGTATCATCATAGCGTCACACCCTTTGTAATGTATTACGGTAGCTCACTGCTTCGGCAACGTGTTCGCTTCGTATGTGTTCGTCCCCGTTTAAGTCGGCAATCGTCCGGGCTGCTTTGACGATGCGGTCGCAGCTGCGGGCGCTTAGCTTCATTGTGTCGAACACAGTCTGCAGCAGATCCTGGGCGCTGCTTGATAGACGGCACGTTTCTTTGATTTCCCGATGGCCCATGTGGGCGTTGCAGGACAGGCCGTACGATTGGAGCCGCCGCTCCTGCCTTTCTCGGGCGGCCAGGACGCGGCTGCGGATCGCTTCGGACGACTCCTGGGGAATGGTCGTAATCAATTCCTGGTATTTGGGGCGGTCTACGGCGACGTGCAGGTCGATGCGGTCCAGGAGAGGACCCGATATTTTGCGGACGTATCGGCGGATTTCGCCGGTCGTACAGGTACAGGAATTCGATTCGGAGCTGCCGAAAAAGCCGCAGGGACAGGGATTCATGGCGGCGATGAGGATGAAGCGGGCCGGATAGGACAGGGAGGCGTTGACCCGGGAAATGTGGACGACGAAATCCTCCAGGGGCTGGCGCAGCACTTCCAATACGGAACGGGGAAATTCGGGCAGCTCGTCGAGAAACAGGACGCCGTTGTGGCTCAGGGTCACTTCGCCGGGCTTGGGAATCGTGCCGCCGCCGATGAGGCCTGCCGTGGAAATCGTGTGGTGAGGACTGCGGAAGGGCCGCTGCGCCAGCATTTTCGACTGCTGAAACAGGCCGGCTACGCTGTATATCTTTGTCACCTCCAGCGATTCGCGCAGGCTCATGGGCGGCAGAATCGTAGGAATCCTCTTGGCCAGCATGGTCTTGCCGGAACCGGGCGGGCCGATGAGCAGGACGTTGTGGCCGCCGGCCGCGGCGATTTCCAGGGCCCGCTTGGCCGTAAACTGTCCCTGGACCTCTGAAAAATCGACGCGGTAATCCGGCCGGTCTGTAAACACGTCTCCGGCCACGGCCGGAGAGAGGCGGGCAAGGCCCAGCAAATGGGAAATAATGTCCGACAGGGACTCGACGGCATAGACCGTCATGGCGCGGCACAGCAGCGCTTCGGCGGCGTTTTCCTTGCTGACGAAGCAGGTGTGGAAGCCTTCTTCGGCGCCCTGCAGCACCATGGACAGGATGCCTGCGACGGGGCGGATTGTCCCGTCTAAGGCCAATTCGCCGATGAACAGGGTTTGGCGGCACAGCTCGGCCGGGATTTGGCCGCTCGACACCATGATGCCGGCGGCGATGGCCGCGTCGAGGCCGGCGCTGTCTTTTTTCAAATCGGCCGGCGCTAAATTAACCGTAATGCGCCGCATGGGAAATTCATAGCCGCTGTTCTTGATGGCCGAGCGGACCCGCTCCTTCGATTCTTTGACGGACGTCGCCGCCAGTCCTACGATTTCAAAAGCCGGAAGGCCGTTGGAAATGTCCGTCTCGACCGTTATGATATTGCCGTGAAGCCCGAATACGGTGGCTCCGTACGTACGTGAAAACATGGGCGTCTCCTATGCCTTGCTCAAAAAGGCGTGGCGTATATGATGAAGGTGAAATCCCTGCGGCGAAGGGATGACTTCGACGACGTCGAAGCGGCAGGGCATGTGCCAGCAATGGTGCCGCGTCATATAGGACAGGGCGACGAGGGACAGCTTTCGCTGCTTGCGGTTTTCTACGGCTTCGGCCGGCCTGCCGCACTGCTGCGACCGGCGCGTTTTTACTTCGACGAAGACGAGGGTGTCGCCGTCTTGGGCGATAATGTCTATTTCTCCCAGGCGATTGCGATAATTTTGGCTGAGGACTGCGTAGCCCAGCGTATGGCGGAGGTACTTGACGGCGGCTTCTTCGCCGGCCTTTCCCAACGAGGCGTCTGACATGATATCCACTCCTTTGACGAGGTATCTATCGGCAGTATACGAAAGGAACATTAGAACAAATGGAGAATTACATGAAAATTAGATGAAAAAAACGCAAAAATCAGGTTAGTTCATTAAATTTTCATTAAAATTCAGGCCGATGGATGAGGCCGCTTTGCTGTAAAAAAGGGGAAAGCAAAGATTAACACTATTTTTTTGCTTTCTTAAGCGATTGTTTAGATTTATTGTCTATACTGTATATGTAATCAGCAATGCATATAATTCGGTATACTACGATAGATATATGAGGAGGAACATGACATGGAACAAAAGGGATATACGAACTGGCTGAAACGGATATTTACGCCGCGCCGTCTGAAACTCGGCGCAGTCTTAGTGGTTGTCTGCGCCATAGTCGCAGGCGGCGGCGCATGGTATTACCACCAGCAGAAGATGGAACGGAAGGCCCAGATCCAGCAGGCCCAGACGCGCATGGTAGAATATCAGGCGGCGCAGCGCAACGTGCAGCTCATCGGCGTCGAGGACATCAAGGCGATCGCCGCCCAGGCTGTCGGCAAGGATGTGGCAGAATTGCGGTTCCGGGAAATTTCCCTGGAAAATAAATGGGACGACGGCAACTATCGGAACGCGCGCCGCGACCGCCAGCCGCGCGACGTAAGACCGGCTGCAGCAGCTCCTGCCCAAGGAAACGGACAGGGACAGGCTGCGCAGGCGACGCCGGGACAGCACGACGGCTGGACGAGACAGGAGGAGTTTTTCCTGCCTATCTATGAAATCGAGTGCAACGGCGACGGCTTAGGCTATGAATTGGAAATCAACGCCATTACGGGCGAAGTCTTGGAAAGCGAAGTCGAATCCTATTTTATTTTCGACGAACTGTAATAGAAACAAAAAAATCTATCCCTGCGGCGTCATGTCCGCGGCGATAGATTTTTTTTGCCGCCGAATAGGCATGATAAAATCCCTGGCTGCACTAGGGGGTAGACATACGATCCTTATAGAAACAGAAAGAACCTCCTATGATACAATGGAAAGGGTCTGGCAACCACATCCCCGTATAGAATAGGAGGTTCCTGTCAATGAATGACGTAAAAAGGTTATCACTCCGCAAGGGGAGATGTAAATATCATATTGTATTCGCGCCTAAATATAGGCGGCAGGGAATCTATGGACGAATCAAATCAGAGAAAAAATATTGCGGCAGCTATGCGAGAGAAAAGGAGTAGAGGTGATTTGCGCATAGGGATAGAAATGATTGAAGAAACGAGTGTATTTTGATAGACGTATAAAAATCACTTATTTCATATAATTTTGAATTATAAGTACAAAATTATTGATACCCTGGCAGTTTTTGGCTTATAATCTGTATAAAATAAGGTGTTGCATATCCGTTTTAACAAATTGGCCTTGAGTATTTAGCGAGTTTTGTTCAGTATGAGGACATAGATTTAGTCAAAATGGTATCATGATCTTACGGGTTGCTTTTATGAATTTACATAAGGGATGGTATATATGGAACATCATCTGAAAAAGGCCCTCGTCATCGGGGCGACGGGGGCTGTCGGTCGGGATTTGGTAGATATCTTATTGAAAGATGAGCAGTATAGCTCTGTAGCGACGTTTGCACGGAGGGACCTTGGCATTCGACATGAAAAATTGACGCCTTATATCGTCGACTTTGCCTATCCGGAGCAGTGGCGGGAATTCATGCAGGGCGACGTGTTGTTTTCTGCGCTGGGGACGTCGCGGAAGCAGGCCGGCTCTAAGGAAGGGCAGTACCGCGTCGACTATGAATATCAACTGACCGCAGCCCGGACAGCGAAAGAGCAGGGTGTGCGTCACCTGGTACTCGTGTCTTCCGTCGGCGCTGACTGCCATTCTAAGTTCTTTTATCTGCGGCTAAAGGGAGAGATAGAAAGAGCTGCAGAAGCGCTGGGATTCGATGGACTTACCATCATTCAGCCGCCGTCCTTGATACGCAAAACGGCCAAGGGGCTAGGCGAAACGGTGTCTGTCAAAGCGCTGCAAATAGCCAATGCCTTCGGCCTGCTTCGAGGACTTGCGCCGATAGAGACCCGTGTCGTAGCGGAATGTATGGCCCATGCCGGGGCAGAGTCTTTCCGAGGTGTTCGCCGTATAACGGGACAGAATATCCGCGTTTCTATGGATTGAAAGTGTTTTGAAATCGGGCAACGCAGCTAAAGACATTACGAACAGGAGGGATTACGATGCCTGTTTATATTACAAATCGCATGTACTTGCCTCGGGATGGCGTGGAACGGGTGTTGGAGTATATCGGCGGAGCGGAGCCCCTTGATTTTAACGCCGTTCAGCCCATGCCCCGGGATTTGACGGGACAGGAAGGGCGGGACTGGCGTTCGGCCTTCTGGGGGACAGAGGAAAATGCAGTTCATGCGGAGCGGATGGGGAATATCCTGACCTTTCAGACTGCCGATACGCCGCCGTTGGGCTGGCTGAAAGAGGTATCCAAGCAGTTTCCGCAATATGAGTTTACGTTGGATTGGTTTTACGACGATTTGCCGGAGTGGTATCAGTGCGTCGTGCGCGGCGGCACGGTGCAGTATATCAACGGCGTGTAAGGAAGGAAACTATAGAGAAAATACAAAAGCGCAGGCTGATACATACTCAGCTTGCGCTTGTTTTTGTCGTGTATTACAGTTTTTCTTTCGGCTGTTCCGTCGAGGTATCGTCGGGCTGATCGTGCGGCGAAGACTCCATCGTATAGGCCGGTTCCTGGGATTTTGCTTTTCGCAGGGCTTTTTCTTCTTCCGTTTCGTTCTTCAACCGCTCTTCTTCCAGCCGTCGCTGTACGGCAGGAGGAACGTACTCTGCCTGGCCTTCCCAGGGTTCTGCCGGATTCGGGCCGTAGAGATTTTTTCCCGGCGTTCCCTTGGCGATGAATAAGTAGGCGTACAGAAAGAGGGAAAAGACGCCGGCAAAGGCGCAGCAGACGTTGATGAGAACGTACTGCCAGGATTTGTTCAGGTCATGCCAGCGGCGGACGGCGATGGAGAGGGAAATGATCGTCGTCGGAATGGCCAGGATGACGGCGACGATAAGGCAGATGCCGCCGGTCATCGTCCCCAGGGTAGCGCTGGCCGTGTGCAGCAGATAGGAAATGGCGCCGGCCAGTACCCAGGTGAGGATCGTCAGGTAGATATAATGCCGCCGGCTGAGGCGGCCGTGAAAGGTAAATAACTTCGTTTTTAAGGATTGCTCTTCCCAGGGCATATATTCGGGTGTTGTCGACATAGTATCAAGCTCCTATTCCAATCATTCTTTATAACGCTATAGTATATATTACCACATCAGGCCTCATATGAAAATCGAGAGGATGCGGAAACATTTTACTTCTTCATATTCCCGCCGTTGTGACAGGGATGAAACGGTTTTGTTACAGTTCTGTTTCCGAGCGGGACCGTCTCTGTTACAAGTGTATAATATGTAATAAATAATTCATATATATACTTGCGGAGAAATTTTGATAACAGTTATAAAAGAGTGTATAACAGTATATAAATGGGATAAAGATTGTAAATTTTTTCTTGTAACAGAATTGGGATAATGCATATTTATGAGATGTTAAAAACGTGACAAGTGCGCCGGATACTGCTATACTGTAGTCAATCCCAAAGGGGAGAAACGAAAAGACAAGGACAGGAAGGATGATTTATATGAAGAAAAAATTATTTGCAGTGCTCTCAGCGTTGACAGTTTGTGTATCCGGCGCTGCGTTTGCAGCTCCGCAGACCACCTTCCAGGAAGGAGCTGTACAGGTAGATGTAGGCGCATGGAATCCGAAATCTGATATTGGCGATTTCAGTTCCGACTCGAACTGGAACTTCCAGGGCGGCATTACGTACGGCTTGACTGACGACGTGGCCATCCAGTACCAGTACGCAGGGTTAAAGACCGATGTCAACGGATATGACGCTACGACAGGCAATCAGCAGGAAGTCAACCTCTTGTATTCCCTCAACGACAACGTAGCGGCTTATGCCGGCTACAACCGCATTGAAAACGAATGGGATCATCACGGCAGCACGACGAATAATGTCCTGCAAGTCGGCCTTATCGGCAAAGCGCCGCTGGCGGACAACCTCGACCTCTATGGCAAGGTCGGCGTAGGCACGAAGAACACGACGACATGGGAAGCGGGCCTTTCCTACGGCGTCACGCCGGACCTGGACATCAACGCCGGCTACCGTTACGTCGATACGGAAGGACGGCATGGCAACGACCCCAGCGTCACCTATAAGGGCTTTGTTACGGGTATTTCCTACCGTTTCGGCGGCTTCTAGTAGGATGTGTTTCTATACGGTAACATAATAAGAACCTGCTCCCGCATATGCGAGGGCAGGTTTTTTCTATGGTTTGGGGCCGAGATTGACGAGGCGGTATCTCGTAATGTCCTTTTCCAGGCGGACGTAGGTGTATTTATTTAAAATCCAGTCGTCTTCCCACGGTTCGCCGTTGTCCGATTTCCAGTAATCGTCCTTCGTTTGGACGGAATAGGTGACGCGGAACCGCTTTTCTTCCGGGTCTTCGGGATTTTCTTCGGGAATGACGAAGATGTTTTTATAATCGAAAATCTTCCCTTCTACGAGGAGCCGCTTGCTTTTGTGAAAGGCCAATTCCTGCTCGACGATACGGTAGACGATAGTAGAGTCGTTAAGGCCGCCGGCTTCGATCAGATTCAGCGTATCAGGGTACAGCTGGCGGGGCGGTGTCGTTTCATAATGCACGACGCCGCAGATACAGACGATAACCAGTATGACAATGCTTTTGCAGGTAATGGTAAAGGGGAGTTTCATGAGCTTCTCCTTTATAATTATGATAGGTAAGATTACAGCCCCGTTCCGACAGCGGCGAGGCGGTACGTGCTGCCGTCTTTGACCAGTCGATATATCATCGATTTGTTGCGAATCCAATGGTCTTCACCGATACGGCCGTTCCCGGCAGTCCAGGCAGGGGATTGCCAATAGTTTTTAACGGAGTAGACGACGCTGTATAAGGGCTCCTTGGGCTTTGTCGCGTCTGTCGTGGGGATAATGCGGACGATTTCGTAAGCGAATATACGGTCGGGATACAGCAGGCCCATGCGTGTATAATACGTCAGTTGCTGCTCCATGATGCGGCGGACGATGTCTTCGTCAGATACGGAAGCATCGGCCACGACGAGCGTATCCGGATACGGATAGGGGATAGGCGTCAGCAGCACGTAAAAAAGAAGTATTCCTATGCCCAGGCGCAGTATGCCATTTCCTGTTTTCCAGATCATGATCAGCTCATCTTCTTTATCATAAGGCGTACGAGAAGGAACCTATTGCTATTCTGTGCTATAATTTATGCTATAATAAATACAGTATATTGTAAAGACTTAAATGGATACTAAAGGATGTGTTGCTATGAAACTGAGCGGACGGCTTGCCGCCGCGGCGTCTTTAATTCCTAATCATAAGGTCATTGCCGATATCGGCACCGATCATGGATATATTCCCGTCTACATGTGCCAGGAAGGGCGTTGTCCCAAGGCCATTGCTGCCGACATCGTGCCGGGGCCGCTGCAGGCTGCAGTCACCCATGTCCGGCAGTCGGGGTTAGCCGACCGCATCGACTGCCGCTTAGGCGACGGACTGACGTGCATCCAGCCCGGCGAAGCGGACGGGGCGGTCATCTGCGGCATGGGCGGCCCGCTGATCGTCAGCATACTGCAGGCCTCGCCCGGCGTATGGCAGGAGATGGAATTTCTCGTCCTGCAGCCGCAAAGCGACAGCGGCGCTGTCCGGAAGTATTTATATGAATCGGGCTGGCATATAGAAGACGAAGAGATGCTCGTTGAAGACGGGCGGCTGTACGAGATGATGCGGGCCGTGCCGGGCAGGGAAGCAGTACCCGAACCCTGGCTCTGTGAGATAGGCCCGGTCAACTGGCAGCAGAAGCATCCCCTGCTGGTACGCAAAATAGAATCGCTCGTCGACAAAAAAGAACACATCCGCGCCGGATGGACGAAGAGCCGCAGCGATATGTCGGCGCAGATTCAGGCGCTGGATGAGGAAATCAGGCATTGGAGGGATATTATATGGCAGTTACAGTCGGAGAGGTAGTAAAAGTATTGGCAGAATGGGCTCCGGTCTCGCTGAAGGAGTCCTGGGATAATCCGGGGCTGCTCGTAGGCAGTCCCAACGAACCGGTGCAGAAGATCATGGTCACGCTGGACGTCATGAGGGACAGCGTCGACTATGCCGTAGCGCACGGCGTCAATCTCATCGTCAGCCACCATCCCATTATTTTCAGCGGCCTCAAGGCCCTGCGCAGCGATACGTACGACGGAGACATGTATCAGAAGCTGCTGGCCCATCATATTTCCGTGTACAGCGCGCACACTAACCTGGACAGCGCCGACGGCGGCGTAAACGACGTGCTGGCCCGCAGGCTGGGACTACGGGAGGTCACGGGCCTCGTGCCGGGAGTGAAGGAACCCTTGTACAAGGTTGCCGTCTATGTACCCGAAAGCCACAGCGAAGCCGTCCGGCAGGCCATGGCGGCAGCCGGCGCAGGATATACGGGAAATTACAGCGACTGCTCCTTTACGGTGAAGGGCGACGGGCGGTTTAAGCCCCGCGCCGGCGCCAACCCCTTTATCGGCTCCATCGGCACGGTGGAAACGGTACGGGAAGAACGGATCGAGACGATCGTACCACAGCCGAAGCTGCCGGCCCTTTTGGCGGCGGTCTTGCAAGTCCATCCCTATGAGGAACCGGCGTACGACGTATATCCCCTGGCCAATGAAGGCCATCAATATGCTATGGGACGAGTCGGGCTCTGGCCGACGCCGGAACCGGCGGGCATCGTCCTGCAGAAGATAAAGCGTGCGCTGAAGCGCGACGTCCTGCCCTTTGCTGGTGACGCCGATACGATGGTTACCAAGGTGGCCCTCCTCGGCGGCGCTGGAGCCGGATTCATGAAGCTGGCCAAGGAAGCGGGGGCGCAGCTTTATCTGACCGGCGATATCCGCTACCACGACGCTCAGGAAGCGGTGAAGTTAGGCATCGTCGCTGCCGACGGCGGCCATTTCGGCACGGAATACCCCATTGTCAGCGATTTGCAGGAACGGCTGCGGGCGGCCGGACGGGAAAGAAAATGGGCTATTGAATGTATCAGCGACCCGACGAGCCGCGATATGTTCCACTATATAAAGTAAACGAGGCGATAGGACATGACAAAAGAAGAACATATACGACAACTGATGAGCGACCCTATCTACGCGATTATGGGGAACGCCGAGTTATCCCTGGGACGGAGCAATATCGACGCGGCGCGGCAGCTCATAGAGGCCGGCGTTACGATCATCCAGTACCGGGAAAAGCATAAGACATGGCGGGAAAAATACGCTGAAGCGACGGCCATTGCCAAATTATGCCATGACCATAAGGTGACGTTCATCATGAACGACTCCGTCGATCTGGCGATTGCCTGCGGCGCCGACGGCATTCACGTCGGCCAGGACGACGCGCCGGCGACGGTCGTGCGCCGGCTGGCTGGCCCCGACGTAGTGATCGGCGTGTCGACGAATACGATTGACGAAATGAAGCAGGCCCTGGCCGACGGGGCCGACTATGTCGGCTTTGGCCCCATGTTCCCGACGGCGTCGAAAAAGGACGCCCACGAAGTCGTGTCGGACGAAGCGAAGCACTTTGCCCTGCATTTCTCCCTGCCTGTCGTGACCATCGGCGGCATCAGCCTGGAAAATATCGGCTCATTATATAAGGAAGGCTTCCGTTCCTTTGCCATGATATCGGCCATTGTCGGAAAAGAAGACATGACGGCGGCCGTGCAGGAGCTGCGTAATGCTTTGAAGGCGTAATTGCATATTGACTTCTGCGCTGAATTAATGTAAGATTTCTAGATGACGAGTATGAAAGACAATCGCTAGTGCTTGCATTAGAGGAAAGTCCGAGCTCCGCAGGGCAAGATGCCGGATAACGTCCGGCGAAGGTGACTTTAGGGATAGTGCCACAGAAATGTGTACCGCCGCGCAAGCGGTAAGGGTGGAACGGTGCGGTAAGAGCGCACCAGCAGTAAGGTAACTTACTGGCTAGGTAAACCCCATCTGGAGCAAGACCGAATAGGGGAGGGATGAAGCGGCCCGCTGATCTTCCGGGTTGTGTCGCTTGAACATGCCAGCAATGGTATGTCTAGATAGATGATTGTCGCTGCCATCGGCAGAACAAAACTCGGCTTACTGATTACTCGTCTCATGGTCTATAGGAGGCTCTCTGTTGCGGCAGAGAGCCTTTTTTTGCTTTACAATTTTATGACGACATGATATTATTCAATTATATGGTCAAAAAATTATACTCCATGACGCATACATTTTAATAAAGCGAGGGATTTGAGTTGGCTTTAATCGTAAAGAAGTTTGGCGGCAGTTCTGTTGCGACGCCGGACAAAATGCGCGCTATTGTACAGCGTGTCTTGAAGGGCAAACAAGAGGGGGACAAAATCGTCATCGTCGTGTCGGCTATGGGGGATACGACAGACGAATTGGTTTCGTTGGCAAAACAGATAACGTCAAAAGCATATGGACGTGAAATGGATATGCTCCTTTCGACGGGCGAACAGGTATCGATTGCCTTGATGGCTATGGCGTTCCAGGAAGCCGGCCAGAAGGCGATTTCCTTTACGGGCGCCCAGGCAGGCATCAAGACGAGCGACGCCTTTAATAAGGGCCGTATTTTGGATTTAGAACCGAACCGCATTATGGAAGCGCTGGACGAAGGCAACGTCGTTGTCGTCGCAGGATTCCAGGGCATTACGGGCCACGGCGATATTACGACCTTGGGCCGCGGCGGCTCGGATACGACGGCTGTCGCCATTGCCGGTGCGATCAACGCCGACGTGTGCGAAATTTATACGGACGTAGACGGCGTATATACGTCGGACCCCCGCGTCGTTCCCAACGCGCAGAAAATGAAGGAAATCACGTATGGCGAAATGCTGGAAATGGCAAAGCTCGGCGCCGGCGTCATGCAGCCCCGGGCCGTTGAAATGGGAAGCCGCTTCAGCGTTCCCATCCACGTACGCTCTACGTTTTCGGAAGATGAAGGCACTATGATTCAGGAGGTTTGCTCAATGGAAATTAAACAGTATTTGATTCGCGGCGTCGCTTCGGATAAAAATGTAGCTAAGATTACGGTATTAGGCATCCCCAATCAGCCGGGACATGCCTATAAGATTTTCTCGATGCTGGCCGACAGCCATGTCGACGTCGATATGATCGTGCAGAGCGTCCGCGTCGCTAAGGAAGGCGTTACGGATATTACCTTTACGATTGCCCGCACGGAATTGCCGGCTGCGAAGGATATTCTGAACCGCCTGCGCGAAGAAATGCCGGTCGAAGATATCCTCGTCGACGACAAGATGGCCAAGGTTTCCATCGTCGGCGCCGGTATGGCCGGCCATCCGGGAATTGCCGCCGGCATGTTCGGCGTATTGGGGGACAACCATATCAACATCGAAATCATTTCCACGTCTGAAATCAGCATTACCTGCCTGATTGGCGAAGAAAGCGTCGATACGGCCGTCAAGGCGATCCACGCCCATTTCTTTGACGAACACTGAGGTGGATAATGTCTGTATTGGATAGTTTTGTAGATGAAATGCTGCAGCCAGAGGTTCCGAAGCGGGTGCTCATCGACCGCATGATACGGGGGCTGATGATCGAGAAGCCGCCCCAGTTTAAGGTGCCGGCGCCGAAGTATACCTTTGAGTCGAACCTGCACGGCCTGATTTACGATTATCAGAAGCAGCAGGTTACGTTGTCTTATAAGGTTGCAAGCTCCGTGTATGACGACATGGAAATGTCCTTCGCGTCGTTCCGGGCGCTGCTGGAAGGCCTGGCCGTTTGTATCCGAATGCAGAAATGGTAAACATACTATGCCGCAGTTCCTGTTGGGGGGATTGCGGCATTTTTTTGGAGGTGTATGATGAGGTGCGGAATTGATATCGTGCAGATTAGCCGCATAGAGGACATGGCCTGCCGCCACGAACGATCCCTGGGAAAATTTTTTACGGAAGCCGAGCTGGCGTACTGCCGCCGGCGGCAGCAACAGCAGTATGCTTCGCTGGCCGGCATATTTGCGGCAAAGGAGGCTCTTTTTAAGGCCTTGGGTACAGGGTTCCGGCAGGGAAAATGGACGGACGTGGAAGTCAGCCATACGGAGCTGGGAGCGCCTGTATTTATTCTGCACGGTTATTATAAAGAGGCGGCTGCGGCGATATGCCCGACGGCGCCGGCATTGTCCGTCAGCCACGACGGGGATTACGCTGTCGCTCAGGTCGTCATGGAAGGATACATACATAAGGAGGAAGAATGATGCAGAAGTTGAACACGGCGGCGCAGATGCGCCAGATGGATTATACGGCCATGCACGGCAAATACGGTATTCAGCCGGCCGTATTGATGGAAAATGCCGGCCACGCCGTTGCCGAACGGGCCGACGAATACATTCACGGCTGGGCCGGCAAGGACGTAGTCGTCGTCTGCGGAAAGGGCAATAACGGCGGCGACGGCTTCGTCATTGCCCGCCATATCGCAGCGGCCGGAGCCCGGGCTTACGTGTACATCCTGGGACAAGCCGAAGAATACAGCGATGAATCGCAGCAGCATTTAAGCACGCTGCAGGCTATGGAAGACGACGAATCGTGCCTGCTGACCTATTTCGGCGGCACGGAACGGGAGTGGCGCGTACTGCGGCAGCGGCTGCAGAGCTGCCAGGTCGTCGTCGACGCTATGCTGGGAACGGGATTTCACGGCAATCTCAGAGAGCCTGTTTCGTCTATCGTCGGCCTGATTAATGAAATCGCCGCGGCCGGCGCGCTGACGGTTATTGCCGTCGACGTGCCGACTGGCGTCAATTCTGATACGGGAGCTGTCAGCGGCAGTGATGAAGAAGAAAACGGGCCCTTGTTTGCTGATATGACCGTTACCTTCGGCGCTCTGAAGCGGGGGCTGGTCTTGTATCCCGGCCGTACCTGCGCCGGCCATGTAGAGCTGGACGCTATCGGTATGCCGGCTCCGCTGCTGGTACAGCCTGAGGAGAAACCGGCATATTTGCTGCAGGAGTCGGATATTGCCGAAGTCCTCGTGCCGCGCAGCCCCGACAGCCATAAGGGAAGCCACGGTACAATCGGCATCGTGACGGGATGCAGCGACATGGCCGGCGCGGCCCTGATGGCGGCGCACGGCGCGGTGCGCAGCGGCGCCGGCAAGGTATTCCTGCGCGTGCCGGCGCAGACGGCGCCGTACTGCATCGGCCGGCAGCCGGAAATCATGGTTCGCGGCGTAGGCCAGGGCGAATACTTTACGGAGGCAGACGCGGTGTCTGTCCTGGATGAATGCGCCGCCTGGTCGGTCATCGCGATGGGTCCCGGTATGGGAAGACATGAGGAAACAAAGGCTTTTGTCAAGGCGATATTAGCTCATGGCGAATGCCCTGTCGTATTGGATGCCGACGCCTTGAATTTGCTGGCAGGAGAAAAAGACTTCGTCTCTTCCTTGGACCGGCAGGTCATTATGACGCCACACTTGGCTGAATTCAGCCGTCTCAGCGGCCTGTCGGTCGCCGAAATTCAGGAAGATCCCTTTGCGGCGGCCGTGCAGTTCGTCAAGGAATGGCGCGTCACGTTAGTCTTGAAAGGCGCGCCGACGCTTGTCGTATCGGCTAAGACCGGCAACGTATACGTCAATCCGACGGGCAACGCCGGCATGGCCTGCGGCGGCATGGGCGACATCCTGACGGGCATGATTGCCGCTATATCGGCCAGGGAAAGCCGCCCCGATATTTGCAGTGCCGCCTGTGCCGGCGTGTACCTCCACGGCGCTGCCGGCGACGCCTGCCGCCGTCAGATCGGCTCGTACGGCTTTACGCCGATGGAAGTGGCCGACGCCGTGCCCGGCGTGATCCGGCGCATGGAAGAAGAAATGGCAGTGCCGCTGCTGCAGGCGCCGATGATCTTGGATTAAGATGAAAGGGCGCGCGGCAGCGCTGCGGACGGCTCTTGCCGGTTGTTGTCTTATCCTGTTGGCGGCGTGCCTTCTCTTTGCGGCAGGCTGCGGGCGGGGAGCGGACGCAGAGGCGGAGCAGCTGCAAGTCCATTTCCTCGACGTCGGCCAGGCCGACGCGGCCTTGCTGCAGTACAAGGGACAGCATATGCTCATTGATACGGGAGACGTAGACGGCCGGTCGGCTTTGGTACAGAGGCTCAAGGAAAAGGGCGTTCATACGCTGGACGTCGTGTTGATAAGCCATCCGCACGGCGATCACCTGGGCGGCATGGCCGCCTTGTTCGACCAGTTTCACATAAAACAAATATACGATAACGGGCAAGAGTCCCGAACGGCGATGTATAAAAATTACGTAAAAAACATCGTGCGTAAGAAGATTTCCTATAAAGCCTTAAAGAGGGGAGATAAGGTTACCTTTGCCGGCGACGTCGTGTGCCATGTCCTTTGGCCGGCGGCAGAAGGAGCGGCAGCGATGACTGCGTCGGAAAGCGGCCGGACTAATAACCAGTCCGTCGTCTGCAAGATAGCCTTCGGCAGCTTTTCCGTCTTGTTTACGGGGGACGCGCAGCGGGAAGCAGAGGAACAGATTCTCCGCCATGTCCGGCGAAACGATCTGAAGGCGACAATACTCAAGGCCGGCCATCATGGCAGTAAGACCTCTTCCAGCCCGGCGTTTATAGAGGCCGTGAGGCCGGAAGCTGTCGTCGTTTCCTGCGGCGCCGGCAATTCCTACGGATTTCCCCATACAGCCGTTTTGGCGGCGCTTAAAAAGCAAAAGGCGGACGTATACCGGACGGACCGGGACGGCGCCATATCTGTCGTCAGCGACGGCCGGGGATATACTGTGATAAAGGAGCGATAATATGAAGACGCTTATCGGCAGCGTCGACCGCATTACCGGGACGACTGCCTATATCATGCTGAACGACGATGCGCATGTCCTGCAGATTCCGGCAGAGCTGCTGCCGGATGGCGCAGCAGAGGGCATGGCCTATACGATTACCATAGAGCGCAACGGCGCGGAAGAACGGCGGCTGCGCGACGACATTGCGGCGCTGCGGAAGGCCTTGAAGGATTAGATAAAATACGAATAGGAATTTTGTCACAAAAAGATATTATCCGGCGGCGACATGTGATATAATAAACAGGTCAATTTTTGCAAAGGAGAGATATACGTGATGAAGAGACTTTTTATACTTCCGCTCCTGATGCTCCTGTGCCTGGTTCCCATGCTGCCGGCGCAGGCCGCTTCTAAGGCGGAAATCACCAGCGTCCGCACGGCGACCCGCAACGACGCCAATGTTCCTTTCGTACGAACCGTATTGGAATTGGACAGCAAAGTCACGCCGCGCCTCTTTATTGACGAGGACGGGAAATATGTTACGGTGACGCTGCCGAACGCCAAAATTGCCAAAAATGTAGAAAAGAAGTACAATGCGGACCGCAACGTCGTGTCCCGCATCAGCTTGTCTCAGCGTTCGTCCGGTACAGATGTCAACATCAAGGTCCCCCGGGCCGTGACCAAGAGCGACGTCAACGTCTTTACCCTGCCGGGAACGGACAAGGCTAAAAAGGAATGCCGCGTCGTCATCGACGTCAACGACAAGTCGGGCAAGGTCAAGCAGTGGATGCACTGGAACGACGCTAAGATCGGCATTGACAATACGTCCCTCAGCTCGACCTATTCCGTCAAGGTGCCGTCATACAGCAGCAGCCGTTCGTACAAGCTGACCAAGGGCTTAAAGGATAAGGTCATCTGCATCGATCCGGGCCACGGCGGTACCGATGTCGGCGCGATCGGCAAGATATCCCAGGAAAAAAATATCACCCTGGCAATTTCTAAGAAGATCGCCGATTTGCTGAATGATGCCGGCGCGAAGGTCATCATGACCCGCACGACCGACGTCGACGTATATGCTCCGTACGATGCCGCGGCAGAAGAGCTGCAGGCCCGCTGCAATATCGCCAATGCGGCAAAGGCCGACGCCTTCGTATCGGTTCACATCGACTCCTTCTCTTCAGCCGACGCCCGCGGCGTGACGGCGTATTACAACAGCAAGACGCCTCATGATTACAGCCTAGCCAAGTACATCCACAACCAGAACATGCAGGCGACGGAATTCCCCGACAGAGGCACGCGGACGGCTAATTTCTACGTGCTGCTCCACACCAATATGCCGGCCGTCCTTTTGGAATTGGGCTTCATTTCCAACCCGACGGAAGAACGGGCCCTCAATTCGGAAAAGCAGCAGCAGAATTTTGCCGAAAGCATCGTTAAAGGGCTGGCCGATTATTTTAACCATAACGGCAGATAAAGTGGTCTGAAAGAAATAGCTGTAAATCTTGAAAATTTCTATTGACAGTTTACCGGCTGTCATGTATACTAGAAAAGTCGTAGCATAAGTGGCTAGGATAAGCCGCATGGAGAGGCTCGTAAGTCCCTGCAAAGGGCGCCGTATTCAGCGAGTATATGTATGAGGAGGTGTCACTCATGTACGCTATTATTAAAACGGGCGGAAAACAGTATCGCGTTCAGGAAGGCGACAGCATTTTTGTCGAAAAACTGGCTGCTGATGTTGATTCCGAAGTAGTATTTGACCAGGTTTTGGCAGTCGTAAACGACGGAGACGTTAAAGTAGGCGCTCCCGTAGTTGAAGGCGCTAAAGTTACTGCGAAAGTATTGGAACAGGGCAAACAGAAGAAAATCCGTATTTTCAAATACAAAGCTAAATCCAACTACCGTCGCCGTATGGGTCATCGTCAGCCTTACACAAAGGTTACGATTGAAAAAATCGAAGGCTAATGATTACGATTACATTGCAGCGTGATAAGGAGAAGCGCATTACGGGGTTCGATATATCCGGTCATGCCGGGTACGGCGAAGCTGGAAGCGATATCGTATGTGCAGCCGTATCGGCACTGGCACAGTCGGCGTTGTTAGGTCTGCTTGACTACGATGCCAAGCACGTGCAGTACGACGTAGGAGAAGGCTCTTTATCCGTTCATGTGATGAAAGACGGCGTTGCGCCGCAGGCTATACTGCGCGCAATGGAATTAGGCTTAACAGAAATAAGCAAGCAATACAGCGAGTATGTAATACTCCATTCATAGACGTCAGGAGGTGGACGGGATGTTCAATTTTAATTTGCAGCTGTTCGCTCACAAAAAAGGTACCGGCTCCACGCGTAACGGTCGTGACAGCGAATCCAAACGCCTTGGCGTAAAATGCCATGACGGCGTTCTCGTAAAAGCCGGCAACATTATCGTTCGTCAGCGCGGCACGCATTTCCATCCGGGCACTAACGTAGGTATCGGCAAAGACGATACGTTATTTGCTACGGCTGCCGGCAAAGTCGCTTTCGAACGCTCCGGCAAGTACAACCGTAAGGTAAGCGTATACCCGGTTGAAGCTGAAGCTTAAGTATGAGTATAAAAAATCCTGCAGCATGGCTGCGGGATTTTTTTGTATTCTGAACCTGTTATGATACGCAGTAATTGAATGATCAGGAGGAACAGTATGCGCATATATGTAAATGGAGAAGAACGAAATCTGCATGTGTACGACAAAATTGCCGGCGTAGATTATGCCAAAAACGTCATCTGTGCCCAGGACCGTCTGGATACGGACGATTTCGGCGCGTTTACGATGACCGAGGAAGAATTTGAATACTGGCGCAAGCTTCTCGTCACCTTGCAGGATTCGGAAGATATCCGCTTTGCCATTAAGGATCTGGTCGATGAAGAAGAATTAAGCGACTATGTTTACGAAGAAACGAAATACGTCACCCAGACGCAGCAAATTATTGAAGTAGAAAACCTGAGCCTTAAAGATCTGCAGAAGGCCCTGACGGAAAAGAATACGGCTTGGCTGAAGGAAAACGGTTTCGTCAAGACCTTGGAAAAATAGATATTTCTGCAAGAGAATACTACTGCTGGCATGTTGATACTATGCGGCGTTGTTCGCATGAATTACGGCTTTGACGTGACCATCGACGCGATGGACGAAACGCCAGCTATTCCTGAATGGATTAAGATTGCAGTAAAATAAGTGTCAAGGAAAGGGACTGTTGCATGAAGAATCATTATCCTCTTCGTGTGACAGTCCCATTTTATTATGCATTGCAGCACAAAAGCTCCGCAGCAGAATATATCTGTCAACGGAGCTTTTGTGCAGTGAATGCATCACTAATAAATTATTTCAATCCACAATTATGCTTCTGCATAATGGCTATCTTATTATAACAAACAAATTGAAGTTTTTGAATTTTCCCGTATAGTATTGACTATTCTTTTTGTATATATTAAAATTTAATAAACTAATAAATTGAATTAAAATATAAACAGCTTTTGATGGCATTGACGTTAGGTCTTATCTATTGTATACTATAAATGTAGTAATTATATCTTAGCGAGAGATACTAGGTTATTACAATAAGGTCCAACGTAGTTGGTACCGCAAAGCTCTAACGGTATGCCTTTTGGCATACCGTTATCTTTTTATACAGACTTATTTTGGAGACAGGGAGTGATCATATGAATTATGTATTAGGCTTAGATATTGGGATTACATCCGTGGGGTGGGCTGTCTTGGAATTAGATACACACGATGAACCCATACGTATTGTCGATTTAAACTCCCGCATCTTTGAAAAAGCAGAAGTGCCGAAGACGGGGGAATCCTTGGCTGCGCCGCGGCGGATGGCGCGCAGTGCTCGTCGGCTGACAAGACGGCGTCGGTTTCGGCTTCATCGCGTGAGGCGATATTTGATTCGAAATCGTATACTTGATGCGCGACAGGTTGAAGAGTTGTATGTTGATTCGATAGGAAAAACAGATATTTACGAACTGCGGTATCAAGCGTTAAGCCAACCAGTTTCCAACTCAGATTGGGCCAGACTGCTGATTTTCTTTGCTAAGCACCGCGGTTTCAAATCCAATCGGAAACATATCAGCGACAGCGGCGATGAAGGCCAGATGCTGAATGCTATTACGGAAAATCAAGAGATTCTGAACAACTATCACACCGTTGGCGAAATGCTGTATAAAAACGAAAAATTTAAAGCCTGTAAACGAAATAAAGGCGGCTCTTATGCATTTACTGTCAGTCGGGATATGCTGGCTGATGAAATTCATGCCTTGTTTGACGTACAGCGGAGTCTAGGACAAGCCTATGCGTCAGAGGAATTAGAAGAAGAATATATGGAGCTATTTTCAGCACAGCGCAATTTTGATGAAGGTCCCGGTATGAACAGTCCATATAGCGGAAACCAAATTGAAAAAATGATCGGCTGTTGCACCTTTGAAGACGATGAAAAACGAGCGCCTAAAGCCAGCTATGCTTTTATGGCTTTTAATGTATGGCAAAAGATTAATCATCTTCGCGTAACCTGTGAAGGAACAGATCGCTCTTTATCACAGGCGGAAAAAGAAACGTTGGCTGCACTCGCTTGGAAAAAAGAAAATATCACTTTTAAAGATATTCGCAATAAGCTTGGACTGGATGATACAGTTCGATTTTTAGATGTAAATTATAATTTAGACAAATATAAAACGGCAGAAGAAGCCGAGAAGAAGGTAAAATTTAGCTGGGTCAAAGAATATCATGCGATTCGCAAAGCTTTGGATAAGGTGAAAAAAGACCGTATTTCAGAATTAAGCCATGAGCAGATTGATACCATTGCCTATGCGTTTACTGTCTACAAAAATGATGAAGCCATTAAAAGATATTTGCTGGAACATGCTATTGAACTGGCTGACGCTGAAGCTTTATTAGAAAACATATCGGGATTCAGTAAATTTGGCCACTTGTCGGTCAAGGCATGCTATAAGCTGCTGGAGCCCCTGCAGCAGGGCCATGTATATACCAAAGCTTGCGAAATTGCCGGATACGATCCGCAGAAAAGTAATCAGGAAAATATCAGTGATATCCCGAATCCAGTAGTAAAACGGGCGTTGAGTCAGGCTTTGAAAGTTATTAAGGCGATTATCCGGCAATATGGATGCCCCCCTGTGGAAATTCATATTGAATTAGCCCGCGAGCTGGCTAAAAGCGCAAAAGAACGGACAGTGCTAGAGAAGGCTATGAAGGACAATCAATCCCGCAACGAAAAAATCAAAACTAAGCTCCATGAACTGAACGTCATGCAGCCGACGGGGCTGGATATTGTCAAGTATAAGTTATACGAACAACAACAGGGCGACTGCGCTTATTCGCAGAAGAAGTTCGATGTGAATCGTCTGCTTCATGATCCCACCTATGCAGAAGTAGATCACATTATTCCGTATAGCCGTTCTTTTGATGATACATACCGCAACAAGGTATTGGTATTGACGAAAGAAAACCGGGACAAAGGCAATCGGACGCCTATGGAATATTTTCAAGATAAGCCGGAGCGGAAAGAAGCGTTTATCAACTGGGTAAAGCGTACGATTTCTGATGGGAAAAAACGAAATAATTTACTGCGCGTCAATTATTCTGCTGACGCTGAAAAAGAATGGAAAGATAGACATCTGCAGGATACGCAGTATATCAGCCGGTACTTATATAATTATTTGAAACGGCATATTGAATTAAAAGAAGGATATACAGACAGAAAACGACGCATTATTCCTGTCAACGGTGCTGTGACAGCATATGTCCGCAAACGGCTGGGTATTTCTAAAATTCGCGAAAACGGAGACTTGCATCATGCCGTGGACGCCGTTATTATTGCCTGTGTGACTCAAGGCGTAGTCAATAAGATTTCCCGCTACAGCAAAATAAAAGAGCTGCGGCAGTTCATGACGGCAGACGGTATGATTGTTGACAAAGAAACAGGAGAAGTACTGCAGACTACCAATCCGCGTAAAACAGATCCCTTCCCCGAACCATGGCCGAAATTCCGTCAGGAATTGGAAGCTCGGGTCAGCGACAATCCGGCAGAAGCGATTGCAGCGCTGGGGCTGCCGACATATAAAGGCATTGTCAATATTTCCGCGCCTTTTGTCTCACGCATGCCTAACCGTAAGGTTCACGGGCCGGCGCACGCAGACACTATTCGTAGTCCTAAATTGCGTAAAGAGGGCTATGTAATATCTAAAACAACGTTATCTAAATTAAAATTGAAGAATGGCGAAATAGAGGGCTATTATAATCCTTCTAGCGATAGACTTCTTTATGAAGCATTGAAACAACGACTAGAGGCTTTTGGCGGAGATGGGAAAAAGGCTTTTAAAGAACCGTTTTATAAACCTAAGGCAGATGGAACATTCGGAGCAGAAGTTAAAAAAGTAAAGTTGATAGAAGCGGCTACGTTGTTGGTATCTGTAAATAATGGTAAAGGTGTAGCTCAGAATGATTCCAACAATGGAATGGTTCGTGTTGATGTGTTTGGTGTCGATGAAAATGGAAAACTTGGATACTATTTTGTTCCTATATATGTTGCAGATACAATAAGAGATATTCTGCCTAATAAGGCGATAATTCAAGGTAAAAAATATACTGATTGGAAAGTTATGAAAGATGATGATTTTCTGTTTTCTCTATATTCAAATGATTTAATTTATATTGAATCTGCTAAAGAAATTGTCTTACATACTATAAAAGAGAGTACGTTACCATCTGATTATAATATAAAAAAAGGTTTCTTGTATTATAAAGGGACTCACGGACGTAATGCAACTCTTACAGTAGTTAATCATGATGGAACCTATACAAAAGGCAGTATGGGGGCCAAAGGGTTACTCTGTCTAAAGAAATGTACAGTAGATGTTTTAGGCAATATACATTACGTGAAAAAAGAAAGACGATTAGGATTTAAATGAAAGTGTGATGCAGAATGTATCAACATATCGTCATAGAAAGTGGTGCAAAGTTATATCAGAAAAACAGCCAGCTTTTTATAGAAGCTGAACAGATTCATCATATTCCCATAGAAGATATCGCTACGCTGCTGTTAGATAATCGCCGTATTGCAATTACGGGGTATTGTTTGGAAACAGTAGTAAAAAACGGCGCTGTCGTCATATTGTGCAACGAGAAACACTTGCCCAGCGCCGTTATGCTGCCATTTGCGGCTAATTCCCGGCGACTGAAGATGATAAATCTGCAGGTAGGGCAGACCAGGCCGCGGAAAAAGCAGCTCTGGAAACAGATCATACAGCAGAAGATTTATAATCAGGGACGGTGTCTGGAACTGTGCGGAAAAGAAAATGTAGTCAAAAAGTTTATAGATAAGGTTAAATCCGGCGACAGCACAAACGCTGAAGGAACTGCGGCGGCAGCGTACTTTAAAGCCTTATATGGAGACGAGTTTATTCGCCATGGCAGCGATGTAGTAAACAGTATCCTGGATTACGGCTATGCGGTGCTTCGCAGTTCCATTGCTCGGTATTTGGCCTTATACGGATTCGAACCTAGCTTGGGAATATTTCATCACAGCGAGTTAAATTCATTCAATTTGGCTGATGACTTAATTGAACCGTTTCGGCCTATTGTCGATATATATGCATATCGGTATGTTGGAACGGAAGAAAAGGAGATGAGTGCTGCAGTACGTCGAGAACTGGTCCAATTATTAAGCTGCAATATCTGTTCCGGAAATGAAGTTCATGCTGTTCATTATGCCATTGAGCGGACGGTGCAAAGCCTGATTCGTGCCTATACAGAAAAAGAAAAATGCTTGTTGCTGCCGGAACTGCTGCCTTTACAAGTTCATGCATATGAGTAGGTTTATGCGTTTAATCGTCATGTTTGATTTACCTGTTCGAACAAAGGCAGAACGACGGGCAGCAACGCAGTTTCGACAATTTCTTTTAAAAGACGGATATTATATGATGCAATTTTCCGTCTATGTGCGCTTGTGCAATGGTATGGAAGCAGCTAATAAACACCGGATGAGAATTTTACATGCATTGCCTAAAGCAGGGTCTATTCGTACCTTGTTAATTACGGAACGACAATTTGAATCAATGGAAATTTTATGTGGGGCGAATTGTCAAGCTAAGTGCAACTTTTTAGAGTAATGTACTTCGTATGGCGTTTTGTATCCTAAACATTTTCGGGGACGGCGATTTAGTTCTGCAAAAACAGCTTGCACATAGGCTTCTGGAACGAGTGTGATGTCCGTCCCTTTCGGGAAATACTCTCGGACTAGGCCATTGGTATTTTCGTTGCTTCCCCGCTGCCAGGGCTGATGCGGCGGCGGGAAATAAAACGGCACGCCGTTCAAGGCCTCCGTGACAGCGGCATGATGGGCGAACTCTTTTCCTCTGTCCGGCGTAAGGCTTTTTACAGGTTGCCCTTGCAGTACCTGAAGCAATACCGTATTGACGGCTTGTGCTGTCTTTTTGGCTGCTTTGCCTCCTACCAGATACCGGCTCTTTCTATCTACCAACGTAACCAGACAGGCTTTTCCTGTCTTTCCTGCTATGGTATCACATTCCCAATGTCCTCGCCGGGAGCGGTTAGCGGCTCCTGCTGGCCGTTCCGAAATATCGTGAGAGATGGGAATAGAACCCCGTCGTTCCTGATATTGCCGGGTATGCCGGGATTTTCCATGATGCCGCAAGCGGCGGACCGCACCGCGGGACCCATGGGAGGACGACGTTTCATCAAACATACCGGCATATATGGCGCGGTAAATCGTTGCATAGCTAAGGAGTGCCTTCTGATGTTCCAGCTGCAAGCGTCCGGCAATTTCTTCTGGGGACCAATGATGCACCAGGAAGAGATTTTTAACCAATGCGAATAGCTCGGCATTCTCTAACCGCTTGTGAGGCTTGCATGCCTTACGGCGGCGGGCATACTGTTGTTGTGCGGTGATGGGCAGATACTTGCCGTTCACTGTATTTCTGCGTAGTTCCCGTGAGATCGTGGATTTATCTCGGCCGAGGGCCGCCGCAATTCGAGAGATAGAATAGGACTGCGCGCGAAAAAAGAGTAGATTTTCTCGTTCAGATAGAGTAAGATGATGATAGTGGCACATAGGTTTCCTCCGAGATATAGATTTTGTTTGGTAGCATTATTATATCAGAAACCTATGTGTCATTTTTTATAGGTGTTGCACTTGTATTGTAAATTCGCCGGTGAAAAAATTCCCGATTTAGATGAAAATAAGAAGAAAAATACAGTCGTTGTTTTGTAATTTTTGTGAAAAAAGTGTCTCGAAAGAGGCACTTTTTCTGCTTTTCCGACGATTTTTTTCATACTAAAAAGAACGTCGCAGAAAGTGTGCAACGTGCTTTTTAGCAGGTATATTATACCTTAGCGAGAGATATTAGGGAACTACAACCATTACCTTTATTTCCCGCACGGAACAGTTATTATACCTTAGCGAGAGATATTAGGGAACTACAACATCACAACAAATTATAAGTTTGACACCGTCATTATACCTTAGCGAGAGATATTAGGGAACTACAACATGACACTATACGACATTTGCGCCGCCTGGATTATACCTTAGCGAGAGATATTAGGGAACTACAACTATTCTTTGAGTCTACGGACGAGAATGTTAATTATACCTTAGCGAGAGATATTAGGGAACTACAACCAGCAGATAATGCAAGTTTCTGCAAGCTATATTATACCTTAGCGAGAGATATTAGGGAACTACAACAGTTCACGTTCATGGGCGTTAGAAACGATTATTATACCTTAGCGAGAGATATTAGGGAACTACAACCCTTCCCGTACCGGCAGAATTTCCTTGCGCATTATACCTTAGCGAGAGATATTAGGGAACTACAACTAGGACGGGCTCTATCTTCGCAATGTCCTTATTATACCTTAGCGAGAGATATTAGGGAACTACAACGAACGAACGTGAACGATTGAGCCAAATCCGATTATACCTTAGCGAGAGATATTAGGGAACGATAAGAGGACAGAACAGTTTGACACGTCGTCATTGATATATTACTGTTCACTATCATTGTACTGTAACATGGCATAATTGTGAATATGTAAAGTTTTATTATTTTCTCTGTCTGGGCGGTTCTTACCAAAATAGGATGATTTTATGCCGTTCATATGGTATAATACTATTTTGTAAATGTGTATTAAATTTTTCTGCGAGGAGTGTCTGTATGAAAATCAGTGCTGAAGAAATAAAGAAAATTGCACTGTTGTCCCGCTTGGAAATCAAGGAAGACCAGATTGACGCTGTCGGGAAACAGCTGAACGACATTTTATCGTATATGGATCTCATGAGTCAGGTAGATATTACGGATGTACAGCCGACGGCTCATGCCGTATCCATGTCCAATGTCATGCGCGACGATGTGCCCCATACGTCCCTGCCCAATGATAAAGCGCTGCAAAATGCGCCGGAACCGGAAAACGGCTACTTTAAAGTGCCGAAGGTCATTCAGGATTAAGGAGGGATATTGTGGTAACGATACATGGATTACACGACAAGCTCGTCAAAGGCGAACTGTCTGCCGTTGAATTGACAAAAGCCTATATTGCCCGCAAAGACGCCGTAGAACCGCAGGTTCAGGCTTTTTTGTCGGATAACCGCGAATTTGCGCTGGAAGCGGCTGCTGCCGTCGATAAAAAAATCGCTGCCGGTGAAGCGATTGCCGATCTGGCTGGCGTTCCCGGGGCCATTAAAGATAATATCTGCATTAAAGGACAGTACGCTACGTGCGCGTCCAAGATGCTGAAAAATTTCAAATCGCCGTATAATGCGACGGTTATTGAAAAGCTGATGGACGTCGATTACGTCAGCCTTGGCAAGACCAACATGGATGAATTCGCCATGGGCAGCTCGACGGAAAACTCGGCCTTCCAGATTACGCATAACCCCTGGGGGCTGGATTATGTTCCCGGCGGCTCGTCGGGCGGTTCGGCTGCTGCCGTCGCTGCCGGCGAATGCGTATGGTCTCTCGGCTCCGATACGGGCGGATCGGTCCGCCAGCCTGCGGCTTACTGCGGCGTCGTCGGCCTCAAACCGACGTACGGCCTCATTTCCCGCTACGGCCTCATCGCCTTTGCGTCGTCCCTCGACCAGATCGGCACCTTTACGAACGACGTAGAAGACTGCGCCATTGTGCTGAATGCCGTTGCCGGTCACGACGCGAAAGACTCGACGTCTATTCCGCAGGCTAAAAAGGACTACAAGCAGGCCTTGGTCAACGACGTCAAGGGCATGAAGATCGGCATTCCCGAAGAATTCTTCGGCGAAGGCCTCGACGCTGAATGCCGCAAGGCCTTGGATGAAGCCATTGAAACGTACAAGAAATTAGGCGCGGAAATCGTGCCGGTCAGCATGCCTCACGTAAAATACGGCATCGCCGCCTACTACATCATCGCCCCGGCCGAAGCCAGCTCCAACCTGGCCCGGTACGACGGCGTCGGCTTTGGCCTGCGCGTCGAAGGCAAGGACATCGTCGATATGTATATCAAGACCCGTTCCGAAGGCTTCGGCCCGGAAGTACAGCGCCGCATCCTTCTCGGCACGTACGTCCTGAGCTCCGGCTATTACGACGCCTACTATCTGCGGGCTATGAAGGTCCGCACGCTTATCAAGCATGATTACGACGAAGCGCTGAAGCAATGCGACGTCCTCCTGACGCCGACGGCTCCGGACACGGCCTTCAAGATCGGCCAGAACAGCGGCAACCCGCTGGCCATGTACTTAGGCGACGTCTGCACCGTTACGCTGAACCTGGCAGGACTTCCGGGACTCAGCATTCCCTGCGGCTATAAAAACGGCCTGCCTATCGGCATGCAGCTCATCGGCAAGGCCCTCGATGAAGAAACGCTGCTCCGTGCGGCTTACACCTTTGAACAGAATAGAACGGACTTGCGCAAGCCGTTGCCTATGGGGGAGGTTGAATTATAATGAAATACGAATCCGTTATCGGCTTGGAAGTCCACGTCGAACTGAAAACGAAGACAAAGATTTTCTGCGGCTGCAGCACTGAATTCGGCGCCGAACCGAATACCCACGTCTGCCCGGTCTGCCTGGGCCTGCCCGGCGTGCTGCCCGTCCTCAATAAGGAAGTGCTCCACTTTGCCGTCAAGGCAGGGCTGGCGCTGCACTGCGACATTTTGCCGTACAGCAAATTTGACCGCAAAAACTACTACTATCCCGATTTGCCGAAAAACTTCCAGACATCCCAGTTTGACCTGCCTATCTGCAAGGGCGGCTACGTGGATATCGAAGTCAACGGCGAACAGCGCCGCATCCACCTGACCCGCATCCACATGGAAGAAGACGCCGGCAAGCTCGTTCACAGCGGCGGCAGCATCGACACGGCTGATTCGTCCTGTGTCGACTACAACCGCACGGGCGTGCCTCTCCTGGAAATCGTCGGCGAACCGGAGCTGCGCAGCGGCGAAGAAGCGCGGGCCTATTTGGAAAAGCTGCGTTCCATTCTCCAGTACTTAGGCGTATCGGACTGCCGTCTCGAAGAAGGCAGCATGCGCTGCGACGCCAACATCTCCGTCCGTCCTGTCGGCAGCGACAAGCTCGGCACGAAGACGGAATTGAAGAATATCAACTCCTTCAGCGGCGTGCAGAAGGGTATTGAATATGAAGCCGTCCGCCAGGCCCAGATCCTCGAAGAAGGCGGCACAATTCAGCAGTGCACCCGCGGCTGGGACGACGCCAAGGGTGTTACGTTCCTCCAGCGCGTCAAGGAAGGCGACAGCGATTACCGCTATTTCCCCGAACCGGATTTGATTCCCATCGAAGTATCGCCGGAATACATTGAAGAAGTCCGCAAGGAACTGCCGGAAATGCCCGACGCCCGCAAGAAGCGCTTTATGGACGAATTGGGCCTGCCCGAATACGACGCCAACCTGCTGACCTTGGAAAAGCAGACGGCAGACTATTTCGAAGACGTCGTCAAATGCGGCGTCGACGCCAAGACGGCATCGAACTGGATGCTCGGCGAATTTGCCAAGCTCCTCAATGAAAACGGCGTAGGCGCTGTCGACTCGCCCGTGCAGCCGGCGGCGCTGGCCGAACTGCTCCAGCTCATCGCCAAGAACACCATTTCCGGCAAAATCGCCAAGAAGGTACTGCCTGAAATGTGGAAATCCGGCAAGTCGGCCAATGACGTCGTAAAAGAACAGGGCCTCGTACAGATTACCGATACGGGCGCACTGGAAGAACTGGTCAAGAAGATCATCGAAGCCAATCCGCAGTCCGTTGCCGACTACAAGGCCGGCAAGAAGAAGGCTATCGGCTTTCTCGTCGGCCAGATCATGAAGGAAACGAAAGGCCGGGCTAACCCCGGTGTCGTCAACGAGCTCTTGACGAAAAATTTGCAATAGTGTAAGTACTGCGCGTTAACAGAAACACCGCTTATGCCGTAATCCACATAAGCGGTGTTTCTTGTAGTTAGGAGATATAATGAACATTATAGAAATTAAAGGGAACAGAGATGCCTATATTGAGCCCTTGACGGAACTGTGGGAACAGTCGGTCAAGGCGACGCACGATTTTTTATCGGCCGACGAAATAGCGGCCATTAAGAAGTATGTGCCGCAGGCTCTGGGCGGCGTGCCCGTATTAGTCGTGGCTCGCAGCGAGCAACAGGCCATGACGGCCTTCCTGGGATTGGACGGCGGCCGCATTGAAATGCTTTTCGTCTCGCCGGATGAACGGGGAAAGGGCATTGGAAAAGCCTTGATTCAGCAGGCTGTGGAACGATACGGGGCTTGGGAAGTAACGGTAAACGAGCAAAATCCCCAGGCCGTCGGCTTTTACGAGCGCATGGGATTTACGGTGTATAAACGGTCGGATTTGGACGAGCAGGGAAATCCTTATCCGCTGCTGTACATGAAGCTGCCAAGATAAGGTATCCATAAAGTATATAAAAATCTGCCGCCTTACGGAACGAACGCGTAGGACGGCAGATTTTTTTGCAGATTATAAAAAGATGTATTTTCCAATGAAGATGACCGCCAGAATGTACATGAGCAGGCTGATTTTTTCTCGTTTTCCCGTCAGGACGTTGAGGATGACATAGGAGATGATACCGAAAGAGATGCCTTCGGAAATGCTGTAGCAGAAGGGCATGGCAATGATGGTAATGTAGGCCGGAATGGCTTCGCTGAAATCGTCAAAGTCGATGCCGGCAACAGAGGTCAGCATGAGGAACCCGACGATGACCAGGGCCGGCGCGGTGGCGAAGGCCGGGATGGCCATGAAGAGAGGTGACAGGAACAGGGACAGGGCGAAAAACAGGGCGACGAACAACGCCGTCAAGCCCGTGCGGCCTCCTTCGCTGACGCCGGTAGCGCTTTCGACGAAGGTCGTCGTCGTACTGGTGCCGAGGACTGCGCCGAAGGTCGTGGCGACGGCGTCAGCCATGAGGGCTCCCTTGATGCGGGGCAGCTTGCCGTCGGCGTCGAGCATGTTGGCCTTGGAGGATACGCCGATGAGCGTACCTAAGGTATCGAAGATATCGACGAATAAGAAGGCGAACATGACGATGAGGAAATCGACGGACCAGAGGCGGCTGAAATCGAGGTGCCCGAAGATCGGAGCGATACTGGCTGGAGCAAAGGCCGCCGCGCCGGCAGATACGTCAGGGATTACGCTGTACATGTGCAGTTCCGGATTGGGGACGTACAGGCCGGTCAGTTCGCAGAGGACTGCTAATATCCATGTAAATAAGATGCCCCAGAGGACGTTGCCGCGGACGCGGCGGATCATGAGGAAGGCCGTAAACAAGATGCCCAGCATAGCCAGCAATACCGTAATGCCTACGGTGTGGAAGGTGCCGTCGGCGACGGCCTGCTTAAAGGAAAAGAGGGAAATCTTCGTAGCCGGGTTGGCGACGATGATTTGGGCGTTGAACAGGCCGATGAGGGCGATAAACAAGCCGATGCCGGCGGACACTGCCTTTTTCAGGGTCATCGGTATGGCGTTGAAGATGGCTTCGCGGACGTTTGTCAAGGATAGGACGATAAAAATGACGCCTTCTACAAAGACGGCGGCCAAGGCCATTTCCCACGTATAGCCCATCTGCAGGACTACGGTATAGGCAAAAAAGGCGTTCAGGCCCATGCCGGGAGCCAGGGCGAAGGGATAGTTGGCAAAGAAGGCCATGCACAACGTGCCGATGAGGGACGCCAAGGCCGTCGCCGTGAGGACGGCGCCCTTATCCATGCCGGCGGCGCTCAGAATCGTCGGGTTGACGGCCAGAATATAGGCCATGGTCATGAAGGTCGTAATGCCGGCGATGAGCTCGGTTCTTACAGTCGTGCCGTTTTGCGTCAAATGAAACATACGTTCGAGGAAGTTCATAATGCACCCCTTTTGTGAATTTATAAAAATAAAATAAAAACATAGGTATGATTATATCTTTTTCAGGTCGAAATAGCAATGAAAAGGGTGAAAATATTTTTTATAGTCATATAAATTTGTCGTATAGAAGATGTTTTTCGGCAAGATGCTTTGGCTTCCCCGTAGCGGGTATGGTACAATATGAGTACCTATAATTGGCAAACAAAGGAGAGTTACTTATGGCTTCTGTATATAAAGACCTGTTGAAACGAAGAATTGAAGCGGCCAGGGGATCATTCCCTGCGACTTGGTTCTTAAACACTGCCGTATTGTCGACGTGTATACCCAGTCTATACGGGAAGGGGACATTGCTGTCATAGACGGCGTCCTCGCCGGTATCGGCGGTTCGTACGAAGGGCGGCGCGTCGTCGATGCCGGAGGGCGGTATGCCGCGCCGGGCCTCATCGACAGCCATATCCACATCGAGTCGTCCTACGTCAGTCCGGAAGAATTCGGCCGCCTCGTCGTTCCCCTGGGGACGACGACGATTATTGCCGACCCTCATGAAATCGCCAATGTCTGCGGACTGGCCGGATTGAAGTATATGGCCGAAGCGGCGGAGCAGACTGTTCTGGATATTCAGTTCATGGCTCCATCCTGCGTGCCGGCGACATCCTTCGACCACAGCGGCGCCGTCATCGGCGCGGAAGAGCTGGCCCGGGCTCTGCAGGACAGTTACATATTGGGCGTAGGGGAATTTATGAACTATCCCGGCGTCGCGGCAGCCCAGGACGACGTGCTGGATAAGTTAGCGGCGGCCCATGAAGCAGGCAAGATCGTCGACGGTCACAGTCCGGGCCTCCATGGCGGCGGGCTGCAGGCTTACGCCGCTGCCGGAATTCGGACGGACCATGAATGCTCCACTGCCGAGGAAGCGCTGGAGCGAATTTCCCTCGGCATGTACGTCCTCCTGCGAAACGGTTCGGCCTGCCGCGATTTGCCGAATCTCATCGGCGCCGTCACGCCGCAGAACCTGCGCCGGTTCCTGCTGTGTTCCGACGATCTGCATTTGAAAACGATATTTTCCAAGGGCCATTTGAACGAGCACCTGCGGCTGTGCGTGCGGCACAGCATTTCGCCGGAAGGAGCCGTCACGATGGCGACGCTCAACGCTGCCGAATGCTACGGCTTGTCGGACCGCGGCGCTCTGGCGCCGGGAAAACGGGCCAACGGGCCGACGTCGTCTTGTTTGATGATTTGCAGGAGTTTTCCGTTTGGAAGACCTTTATTGCCGGCGAGGAGGTTGCGTCCGAAGGGGCGTATATTCCGCCTTTTACGCAGGCTGACACCAGTGCTGTCCGTCACACTGTGCATCTGGCCGGTTTTTCTGCCGACAAGCTGCGCATGGCCCTGCGCTCGCCGTCGGTCCATACGATAGATATTATCCCCGGCAGCGTCGTGACTCGCAAAGGGACGGCGACAGTAGCCGTCGATGAAAGGGGCGATTTCGTATATGATGCCGCCGCTGATATCGTCAAGGTCGCCGTCGTCGAACGCCATCACGGCACGGGCAATGTCGGCCTCGGCCTGCTGCGGGGCTACGGGCTGACGAAGGGGGCCGTGGCCGTATCCATTGCCCACGATTCTCACAACATCATCGTCGCCGGCGCGAACAACGGCGACATGGCGGCGGCCGTCGAAGCCGTCGCGGCCCAGGAAGGAGGCATTGCCGTCGTGCTGGACGGAGCCGTCATCGCCTCTATGCCCCTACCCATTGCCGGCCTCATGAGCAATCGGGACGGCCATTGGGTAGAAGAGCAGGCCGAAGAAATCTACGCAGCCGGCCACGAAGCGCTGGGCATCCACGAGGATGTGGACGTCGTCATGACCTTGTGCTTTATGTCCCTGCCGGTTATCCCGCAGATTAAGCTTTTAGATACGGGCTTGTTCGATGTAGACGCCTTTGATTTTATGAATATTGAAGCTGACTAAAGGGCAGCAGGAAGGCAGGGAATATGATTATCAGCGTCAGCCGGCGGACTGATATACCGGCCTATTATTCTCCTTGGTTTTGGAACCGCCTCCGGGACGGCTATGTACTGGTGCGACAGCCTGTGAATGAACGGCGCGTCAGCCGCATTGTCCTGCATCCCGACGTCGTCGACGGCTTTGTCTTCTGGACGAAGAACCCTGCACCTATGCTGCCGATGCTGGGCGAGTTGGAAGCGTACGCCTATTATTTCCAGTACACCTTGACGGCATATGGCCGCGATGTGGAACCGGGTATTCCGTCGAAGCGGGAGTGTCTTATTCCTGCTTTTCAAGAGCTGTCGCGCCGCATCGGGCCGGAGCGGGTCATTTGGCGGTACGATCCTGTATTTCTCAGTTCTAAATATACGGAAGCGTATCATGTACGGTATTTTGCCGAGCTGGCAGCGCAGCTGGCGCCGTATACGAGGCGGTGCGTCCTTAGCTTCCTTGATTACTATCCCCAGATCAGCCGTCCTATGGCAGCTCTGGGTCTAAAGCCCTTTCCGGCTGCGCAGAAACGGCGGCTGGCCTGTGCCTTGGCGGCGATTTGCCGGGCACACGGCCTGCAGATGGAAACGTGTGCCGAAGAACTGGACCTGGCTGAATACGGAATTTCTCATGGTCGCTGCATCGACAAGACCTTGTTTGAACAGCTTTTGAAACAGCCCTTGCTGGTCAAGCGAGATGCGAACCAGCGGCCGGCCTGCGGCTGTGCGGAAAGTATCGACATCGGTGCCTACCGTACATGCCGAGGCGGCTGCCGGTACTGCTATGCCGGCGGCGCAAATCGAGAAGTCAGCAGAATCCATGACCCGGCGTCGCCTTTGTTGGGCGGGTATGTGCGGCCTGAGGACGAGGTGTATGACCGGCATATAACGTCATGCCGGTCGCCTCAGATGGTACTGGAATTTTGATTGCTTTGTAATGCTGTGGGATATAACAAAAAAATGGATTCAGCGCGAGGAGCTGAATCCATTTTTTTGTTGCTTATTTATCGAATTTTTTGCCTGTCAGCATTTCATAGGCTTCTTCGTATTTTTCAATCGTCTTGTCGATGACGTCCTGCGGCAGGAGGAAATCGCTGTCCGGGTTGGCTTTGAGCCAGTCGCGGACGAACTGCTTGTCATAGGACGGCTGGGACTGGCCGGGCTTGTAGCCTTCGAGGGGCCAGAAGCGGGAGCTGTCCGGCGTGAGCATTTCGTCGCCTAATACGATTTTGCCTTCTTCGTCGAGGCCGAATTCAAACTTCGTATCGGCAATGATGATGCCGCGGGACAAGGCGTAATCGGCGCATTTCTTGTACAGGGCGAGGGTGTAGTCGCGGATTTTTTCGGCGTATTCCATGCCCTTGCCGGGGAAGGTCTTGTCGAGGACGGCTGCGCCCTGTTCGAGGGAGACGTTTTCGTCGTGGTCGCCTAATTCGGCTTTCGTGCTCGGCGTGAAGATCGGTTCGGGAAGCTTCTGCGATTCCTGCAGGCCTTCGGGAAGCTGAATGCCGCAGATCGTGCCGTTTTCCTTATAGCTTTCCCAGCCGCTGCCGGTGATGTAGCCGCGGACGATGCATTCCATGGGGATCATGGTCAGCTTTTTGCATTTCATGCTGTTGCCGAGGAACTGTTCCTGCTGGAAGAATTCGGGCATGTCGGCGTTGTCGACGGAGATCATGTGGTTCGGAATAATATCTTTCGTCAAATCAAACCAGAATTTGGACATCTGCGTGAGGATCGCGCCTTTTTTCGTAATCTGGTTTTTCAGGATGTGGTCGAATGCGGAAATGCGGTCGGTCGCAACCATGATGATGCTGTCGCCGGCATCGTATACTTCGCGGACTTTACCTGATTTGAACGGTTTGTATTCTTTCATGTTCTGGCCTCCAATATATTTAAAACTATATCCATGATGAATGTACTTATCATATCACAAAATGTAAGACGATGGAATAGGATTGCTCGTTTTTGACCGAAATAACCAGCCGGCGGCGGAGAATGACGGAGAAATATTAAAATATGAGATCCTTTATGAGACGAAGATTAGAAGGAGCTTAAACCTGATGACGGCGGCAGGAACGGCCGATGCAGACCGAGAAGTGAAGAAGAAATACCTGAATGAGGAGGTCTGTATATGAAGAAAGTGCTCATAGGAGTCTGCCTGCTGGCGGCTTTATTCATTTTGCAGGGGGCGCTGCCGGATTGGCTGGAAGAACCAGCAGCTATGCCGGCTGTAGAAGCGCCTCAGCCCCAGTCGGCCTACGTCTACGTCAGCGGCGCTGTGCGCAAGCCTGGGCTATACGCCTTTGACGAAACGGTGCGCGTCGGCGAAGCCGTCCATGCCGCCGGAGGCGTCTTGCCTTATGCTGATGCGGCGGCTGTCAACTTTGCCGATGAAGCGGCTGACGGCATGCATATTCATATCCCGTACGACTTGAACGGCGCGCCGTCTGTCGGAGAGGCAGACGACGGCCGTATCAATATCAACGAAGCCGACGAGGAAAAGCTGGGCGAGCTGCCGGGCATCGGGCCGGCTATGGCCCGGAAGATTATTGCTTATCGGGACGAGCACGGCTTGTTTTCCAGCATAGAGGAACTGCAGAAGGTCAAGGGCATCGGACCGGCGAAATATAAAGAGCTGCAGGATAAGGTGACGATATGATGTACCGGGGGCTGGGGGCTGTGTCGGCCTTCTGCATCGGCATCGCAGCGGCAGATTATTTGGGGGTATCCTTGACGGAATGGGCTGCCGCCTGTCTTGCCGCCGTCCTCTTAGCCGCGGCGGCGAGAAAAACGCGCTGGGCCTGGCCTCTGATTTTGCTGTTCTGCCTGCTAGCCGGCGGCGCGCGGCTGCAGCTGGCAGCGGAGCAGTACGACGGGCTGCCTCATTATGTCGGCGGAGCCGACATCTATATGGAAGGGACGCTCCGGGAAAAAGGCAGTATGTACGAAACCGACGGCAAGGCGATGGCTCGCTATGTCGTCGATATGGAGCGTTTCGCCTATGCCGGCGAAGGCACGTTCCGGGAAGGAGCGGGCGCAGTGTATGTGTCGGCGCCGGCTGATCCGTCCTTTCAGCCTTCGGCCCGCGTCGCCTTCCGCGGCGTCCTGCGGCCCATTCGGTATTATAAAAACGGCGGAGCCTACGATGCACAGCACCGCGACAAGGAAAAAGGCATTTTCTTAAAAGGCTACGGCGACGATGGCGGCCTGACCTTGCTTCAGCCGGCGCAGGGATGGCGTCATACCTTGGCGAATCTGCGCGAAACCATGACGGACCGCTTCCGCGCCATATTGGGAACGGACGGGGCGCACATCCTGAGCAGCCTGCTCTTCGGCGGCCATTACGACGAGCTGCCGCCGGAGCTGATTGAGAGCTTCAGCGTGACGGGATTGATTCATATCCTGTCGGTGTCGGGGTCGCACATCGCCTTGCTCCTGTCGGTCGTGCAGATTTTAGGCCGGGCAGCCGGGCTGCGGGGAAAATGGCAGTTCCTTCTGTCGGCGGGCTTCGTCCTTTTATACGGAGCGATGGCCGAATTCGTCGCGCCCGTCGTCCGGGCGTCCATCATGGGGCTGATTTGTTCCTTCAGCCTGTGGGCCCGGCGGGACTACGCGAGCGTGCAGGCTTTGGCGGCGGCAGTGCTGCTCATGCTGCTGTACAGCCCGTATTTGTTCTATGATTTGAGCTTCCGCCTGTCCTGCGGCGCGTCGGCGGGCATCGTCCTCCTCAGCGGCAAGGTGCGGCCGTGGTTTTCCGCCTTGCCGGCGCTGCTGCGCGACGGCCTGTCCGTATGCCTGTGCGCCCAAGTCTTGCTGCTGCCCCTGCTGTTCGCCAATTTCCATGCCTTTCCCGTTTATTCCTTTGCAGCCAATCTCCTCGTCGCTCCTGTATTGGATCTGGTCATCGTCCTGGGGCTGACTGCCGCCGTTCTCGGCTTTCTCTGCGAGCCCGTCGCCCATATGGTCCTGCACGGCGTGTCGCCCCTTCTGGCCCTGGCCGTGAAGGGAAATTATTTTCTGGCCGCCTTGCCGCACAGCCGTTTCTGGGCCGGAGCCATGTCTCTGCCGGCTGTCGCCGCCTGGTATACGGCCCTTGCCGCCGTTTTCGTCTGGCCTAGGCAGCGGCGTATCTTGCTAATTTTGGCAGCCGTCGCCGGTCTCGGTTCCTGGGGCTGGGCGCAGCTGCACCGGCCTGAGGCGGTCGTCCACGTTTTCGATTTGGGACAAGATAAGGCGACGTGCGTCGTCTATGATGATGATTCTGCCTATCTGTGGTATAATAAAAGTTCCTGGGCGAACCCTGAGCAGGCGGCCTATACGCTGACGCCGGCATTGCGGTACGAAGGCGTATTCCGTCTGACCGGCTGTACTGTCGCCGGCCACGAGCCGGAGAAAACGGCGGCCCAGATAGAGGCCAATTTTACCTTGGACAGGCCGTGCCGCTTGGCTGACGACGCCAGACCCATCGCTGTTGCAGGAGGGGCGATTTCCTATTACCTGTACGACGGCCTGCCGCAGAAACGGCTTCCCGACGGTGCTTGTATCGAGCTGCGCCAGCTGCCGCCGTACGATGAGAAGACCTTTCCCAGCCGGGCTGCGGCGCTGATTTTCTATCGCGGCGGCGGTCATGACGAAAGGTATGACGAATGGACGGAAGGGGCGGCCCTATACGATATCCCCTGGTTTTCGCCGGCTCGCGACGGCCAGATTACGGGAACCTATCGAAAGGGCGAGTGGACTTTTACGGCCCGGGGCGGAGAGTAAACGATGAAACCAATAGCAGTGATATATGGAACAGAAGAATATTTGATGGAGCAGGCCCGGCGGCGTTTCGTTGCCGACTGCCAACAGCGGGCCGGCGGCGACGCGGCGGTGCGGCAGTTCAAAAAGGACGCCCCTGCGGCGTCGGTCGTCGAGGCCTTTGAAGGGACGAGCCTGTTCGGCGGCGGCAGCGTCGTCGTATGGACCGAGTGCCCCTTCCTGCCGATAAAGCGCGGCGGCCGGTCGCGCAGCAAGCTGTCCAAGGAAGAGATGTGGTTTTTGGAAAAGCTGCGGACCCTGTCCGATGAAAACGGCGTCCTGTTTTATACCAAGGGAAACATAGACACGGGCTGCGCCTTTTTCAAGGAGCTGCGCCCTATGGCCGACGTCGTCGCAGGTGAGGCCGTGACGGAGAAAAACGTCATGCCCTACGTCTGCGATTTCCTGGAAGGCCGTGGGAAGAAGCTGACCTTGCGGGCCGAGCAGTACCTGCGCGGATTGTTTCAGACCTGGGGCGAGATTTCCCTCCTGTACGTCTTTTCCGAGCTGGAAAAGCTGTGCATTTCCCTGGATGACAGCCGGCGCAGCGTCGATGAAGCCGACGTAGCGGACTTGTTCGCCGGGACGATGGAGAAAAACTTGTTTACCTTTATGGACTATTTCCTGCGCCGCGACGGCCGGCACGTCGTGCCTTTTTTGGAAGGGCTGTTCTCGCGGCAGGACTTGTTCCTGAAGAACGTGGGCTATATGATATCCCGCCTGCGCCTGCTTCTGGCATATAAGGAATTGAAAGAAGCCGGCATGGGCCAGCGCCAGTGCGAATCCATCATGACGCAGATCAATAAGGGCAGAAGTGTAAAATATGTGTTATATCACTTGCAAAAAGCCGCGCCCTATTGGACAATAAGAGAGTTACAGGAATTGATTACCAATATATTTACATTACAGCGCAATATTCGCAGAGGCACGGCGGCGATAGACGACATCGGGCCGCTGATCTGCCTGTATTGCCGAACTAAAGGCAGGGTTTAACGTTGGATGATGAAGAAAAGAAGGCGCGCAAAGAGCGCATGAAGGACTATCGCCGCCGCTATCGGGAAAAGCACGGCATCGTCGAGAAACGGCGGCCGTGGAAGAAGGCAATCGGCGCCGTCGCCGCTCTTTGCATCCTGGCCTTCGCCGGATTTTTGGCCGCCCAGAGCGCGGCAGCGGACCGGGTGACCCTCGACGGCCAGCCCGTGCGGGACTGGACGGAGGAACAGGCGCGCCAGTATGTAGAAGATAAGGAAGGGGAGCTCAAGGGCCGGACGATTCGCCTGACCGGCGAAGACATAGACGAGACGATCGACTTCGACGACTTGGAGCTGCAATTCGACAAGGAAAAAATCTTTAATGACGTGTATCTCGTCGGCCGCCGCGGCACGCCGTGGCAGCGCCTGAACGACGTCGTCGCGACGCTGCGGTTCGGGAAAGACGTGCCCCTGTCCCTCAAGGTAGACGAAGGAAAGCTGGACGAACGAATTCAGCAGATCCACGATGTCTATGACAAGGCGCCGGAAAACGCCTGTGCCGTGCCCAACAGCGACAACAAGACCGTGTCCATCCACAAGGAAAAGGATCGCATCGTCCTCGATGATGCCGGGCTGAAACAGCAGATTTACGACCAGCTGGACCGCGGCGTTACGGAGGACATGGAAGCGCCAGTCCAGTCGCGGGAGGAAGCGGCCGTTAAGGAAGGGGATTTAAAGGATATCGACACAGTGTTGTCCTATTATACGACCCACTTTGACGACTCCAACAAGGATCGGAATGAAAATATCGCCATTGCCCAGAAGCGGCTCAATCATGCTCTCGTACCGGCCCAAAAGGATTTCTCCTTCAACGGCTACGTTGGCACGCGGACCCGCGACAAGGGATACAAGGACGCGCCGGTATACTTTGACAACAAGCTCGTCCCCGATGCCGGCGGCGGCGTCTGCCAGGTCAGCACGACTCTGTTCAATGCCGTCCTGCGGGCCGGCTTGTTCATCGCCGGCCGGGCGCCCCATTTTGCCCCGGCTGCTTACGTGCCCGTCGGCATGGACGCGACTGTAGCCGACAATTCGCTGGATTTCGCTTTTACCAATCCCTTCCAGCATCCCGTGTATATTTACACCGTTGCCGGCGCCAATACGGTGACGACGTACATCCTGGGCAACCACGCTGATACGTGTACGACGACCTTCCAGACGATTCACTTGCAGAACCTGCCCCACAAGGTCATCCGTAAGCACAACGACGCCGTTACTTCCGACGTCTGCGAGCAGGTCGGCTACGACGGCCACGATATCGTCATCCGCCGCACCGTCAACTATACGGACGGCGACAAATACACCGATACGATAGAATCACATTACGCGCCGAACGATGAGATCATCGTCACCAATGGGCCGGCGTCGGAAACGGTCGTCCAGACGTCGGACCTGCAGCCTCAGGACGTGCTCATCAACGCGCCTCACGATATGTTTGCCTTTTAGCCGGCTGCCTGCCGGCAGGGCTGACCCCGATATTTCTGAAAGGATATACGATTGATGAAAGTATGGCATATTGTCCCTAAGCAAGAGCTACTCATATCCCTCGACGCGGATCATACGGTATGCGTCGAAGAAATCTGTGTTTCGCCGGCCGAACATGCCTGGCAGGTCCGTACCCAGTCGGACCGGGCCGTGGCGGATATGACGCTGCTGCGGCGCAAGGTATGCAGCCGCCTGGATTTAACCGGGAAGGTAGACGTCGTGCACCAGGTCATGGCGATTCACCACGGCGGCGACCTGCCCTTAGCGGCGGCTGGCGACGACGAAGGACTGCGCAGCGTAGCCAATGTCTATACGGACGATCTGGACGGTTACGATATTCCTCATGAGGACTGCTACGACAGCCTGTATGAAGAAGACGCCGAGCTGTTTGACGAAGACTATAAAAAGGCCTGCAAGGCCGCCTGCGACGGCGGAAGCTCCCGCAGCTCGTCGGCTCCGGCAGGAGGGGGAGCCAGCGCATCCGCCGACGGCGGCAACAGCCGCGTCTGGTACGGCAAGGCCTTTGGCGGCGACGTGACGCCTATTACGGAAATCCTCGGCGAAGAACGAAATAACGTCATCATCAAGGGGAAAATCGTCAAGCTTGAATTCCGCGAGCTGAAATCGAAGCGCATCCTCTTGTCCTTCCAGATTGCCGACTCGACGAACGGCATCTCGGCCCGTCAGTTTTTGACTGTCGGAAACGGCGGCGGCAAGTTCCGTCAGAAAAACGCCATGTCTGCCGACGAGTACGCGACCTTTTCCCAGCGCATGAAGGTAGGGGCCTACGTCCGCATGCGCGGCGACGTCGTATACGATACGTACGTCAACGACTACGTTTTCAACGCCAACGACATCATGGCCGACGACGAAGGCGTTACGGTCGAACGGGAAGACAACAATCCGACGCCGCGCGTCGAGCTCCACCTCCATACGGTCATGAGCGACATGGACGCCTTGATTACGGTCAAGCAGCTCATTAAGACTATCAAAAAATGGGGCCACCCGGCCATCGCCGTCACAGACCACGGCGTCGTCCAGTCCTTCCCGCTCCTGCAGGAGCTGTCGACGGATAAGACGAACAATATCAAGGTCATTTACGGTATGGAAGGATACCTGTTCGACGAAAAAATTGACCAGTCCTACCACATCATCATCTTGGCGAAGAATCAGGTCGGCATCCGCAACCTGTACAAGCTGGTCAGTATTTCCCATTTGAAATACATCTACCGCGGCCGTCCCCGTATTCCCCGGGCCGTCCTGAACGAGTACCGCGAAGGGCTCATCCTCGGCTCGGCCTGCGAAGCCGGCGAGTTGGTCCGTTCTATGGTGCAGAAAAAGCTGCCCTATGAAGAACTGAAGAAAATTGCCGATTACTACGACTATTTGGAAATCCAGCCTTTGACGAACAACAGCTTCCTCGTCCGCGAGGGCTACGTGCCTGACGACGAAGGCCTGCGGGACATCAACCGCACGATCCTGCGCATCGGCGACGAGCTGGGCAAGATGACTGTCGCGACGTGCGACGCCCACTTCCTCAACCCGGAAGACAAGATATACCGGGAAATCCTCATGACCGGCAAGGGCTTTAAGGACGCCCAGTTCCAGCCCGACCTGTACCTGCGCACGACCGACGAAATGCTGGAAGAATTCGCTTACCTCGGCGAAGAACGGGCTCGCGAAGTCGTCATTACCAATCCCAACAAGGTCAATGAAATGATTGAAGACGTGCGCCCCGTGCCGAAGGAAACGCTGTACTTCCCGCAGATTGCCGGCTCGTCGGAGGCCCTGAAGAACATGTGCTATGAAAAGGCCCATAAGATTTACGGCGATCCCTTGCCGCAAATCGTCGAGGACCGGCTCATCGAAGAATTTACGTCTATCCTGGGCCACGGCTTCGGCGTGCTCTATTACATCGCCCATAAGCTCGTTAAGCATTCCAATGACGACGGCTACCTCGTAGGCTCCCGTGGGTCCGTCGGCTCGTCCTTCGTGGCGACCATGTCCGACATTACGGAAGTCAATCCCTTGCCGCCTCATTACGTTTGCCCGAACTGCCAGTGGAGCGAGTTCTTTACGAAGGGGGAAGTCGGCGGCGGCTTCGACCTGCCCGATAAGAAATGCCCGAAGTGCGGCGCAGAGCTGCATAAGGACGGCCACAACATCCCCTTCGCGATTTTCCTGGGCTTCGACGGCGACAAGGTACCCGATATCGACTTGAATTTCTCTGGCGAATACCATCCGAAGGCCCATAAATACACGGAAGAACTGTTCGGCAAGGACAATGTATTCCGCGCCGGCACCATCGGCGCCGTCAAGGATAAGACGGCCTACGGCTACGTCATGAAATGGGCCGCCGCCCGGGGCATGCAGGTCAACGACGCCTACGTCAACAGCCTGGTCAGCGGCTGCACCGGCGTCAAGAGTACGACGGGCCAGCATCCCGGCGGGGTCATGGTTATCCCCCGCGACATGGACGTCCATCACTTTACGCCTGTCCAGTACCCGGCTAACAAGAAGGACAGCGGCATCATTACGACCCACTTCGACTATCACTCCATCGAAGGCCGTCTGGTAAAACTGGATATACTCGGCCATGATGATCCGACGGTTATCCGCATGCTCGAAGACATGACCGGCGTCGACGCCAAGACCATTCCCTTCGACGACCCGGCGACGATGAGCCTGTTCAGCACGCCCAAGGCCTTAGGCGTGACGGAAGAAGAGCTGGGCTCCAAAGTCGGCAGCCTGGGCATTCCCGAATTCGGCACATCCTTCGTCCGCAAGATGCTCGTCGACACCAAGCCCAAGACCTTCTCGGAATTGGTGCGCATATCCGGCTTTTCCCACGGTACGGACGTATGGCTGAACAACGCCCAGGACCTCATCACGTCCGGTACGGTGCAGCTGAAGGAAGCCATTTCCACCCGTGACGACATCATGAACTATCTCATTCAGCACGGCATCAAGCCCAAGACGAGCTTTAAGGTCATGGAAAACGTCCGTAAGGGCAAGGGCATCGACAAGCTCAACAAGCTGGGCCAGAAGACGTCCAATTACGAAGAAGAACTCAAGGAAGGCCACATTCCCCAGTGGTTTATTGATTCGTGCCACAAAATCGGCTACCTCTTCCCGAGAGCCCACGCCGTAGCCTACGTCATGATGGCCTTCCGCATCGCCTGGTTTAAAATCAATTACCCCTTGGCCTATTACGCGGCCTTCTTTACGATCCGCGCCAAGGCCTTCAAGCTGTCGGCTATGATACACGGCCTGGAAGGGCAGCGGCAGGCCATGAAGGACATTCTGGCCAAGGGCAAGAGCGCTACGAAAATCGACATGGACTTGTATTCGTCCCTGGAGCTGGCCGTAGAAATGAGCCTGCGGGGCTACTCCTTTATGAACGTCGATATCAGCCGCTCCGACGCCACGCGCTTTACCATCTGCGAAGGCAAGATCCTGCCGCCCTTTACGGCCATCGACGGCCTGGGCGTCAGCGTAGCCGAGCAGATCGTATCGGCCCGCAGCGAAGCGCCCTTCAGCTCCAAGGCCGACCTTAAGATCCGCGGCAAGGTGCCCCAGCCGGCGCTGGAGCTCATGGCCGAAGAAGGCTGCCTGGGCGACCTTCCCGAAGACGAGCAGATTGATTTGTTCGCCATGTAAGGTTTTTCTCGACATTCTGCCCAAACTGTTTTATAATTAAGTGTGAGTTTTATACGCTAAAGGATAAAAGCAGAGAAGGAGATGACCTGCCCATGAGCGCCAATGAAAAGTTGAAGGATTATCTTCACGACCAGCTGTTTTCGGCGATATTGCAGCTGAAAAATTTAGACGAATGCTACGAATTTTTTGAAGATATATGCACGGTGCAGGAAATGAAGGCTATTGCGGCCCGCCTCGAAGTCGCCCGCATGCTCAAGGCCGGCGATATTTACGAAGACATCGTCAAGAAGACCGGCGCCAGCACGGCGACGATCAGCCGCATCAAGCGCTGCCTCATGTACGGCAGCGGCGGCTATGAAAAAATCCTGACCCGCATGGCCGAGCACGACCCGGAATTTTTAAAGACGACGTCCAACCGAAAGCATGGTCACGGGCAGGACGCATAATACGATACATCAGAAAGGCTCCCGTTTGGGCGGGAGCTTTTTCTATGGAAAGGATGAATGACGAATGAAAGCGAAGATCAACGTCACGGTCTTTCAAAACGGTGACGTCGACATATTGCAGGCCTCGGTGTACGAGGAGCTGTGGAAGGACTACAAGGCCTTTAAAGAACGAGCACGGCGGCATCACGAAAAAGACTCGGCGAAAGGAGATTTCTTTGCCAGACGGTACGAACGGGCCGCCTTGCTGACGCTCTTTACTTTTTTGGAAGGCGTCGTCGACAGGTGGCTCAAGGAGGCGGCCGCAGCGGCGGGCGCCGAACCGGTCGGACTGCCGAAGTTGAGCGATAAATGCCGGTACCTGACGCAGCTGGCCTGCCTGCCGCCCTTTCGCGGCATTACTTACGATGCGGCCCGTCTCCTGACCTTTACAGGACGATATGAGCAGGCCGATTTGGCCCTGCTGGAGCATGTCGACGGCAGCCTCCTGCAGACGATAGAAGACGCAGTAGACGAGTACATGACCTTCATCGAACGAGTGACAGGCTTCACTCGCTTCCCGCACTTGAACGCTGGCACGGCCGCTATTATGGAAACCATCGGTTCGTGGAGGCAGTAGGGGCGGAGCAAGGATCCTAGAGAAAAGGATAAAAACTTTCTGAACGGCAAAAGCAACAAACAAATCGGCATAGATAAAGCAGGTTGAAGATGAATTTTCAGCCTGCTTTTTTTGTACGCCTTTGATGGTAATTATCTTTTGTTCGCCCTAGTCAAGAAATGATGGGGATTTGTCCATTAGATGGATAAAGGAAGAAGCGATAGATGCAAGTCGTATGCATATTACTTCTACGTTGAAGAAAGCAGACTATACTGTCCCAGGAGATATATTGTGGAGTATATCTGTTGTCATGACATAAATTACCTGATTTCTCGCTTTAACAAGGTAAAGAAATGTGCGGTTTATTTGGGGCGAATTTACAATACAAGTGCAACACCTATAAAAAATGACACATAGGTTTCTGATATAATAATGCTACCAAACAAAATCTATATCTCGGAGGAAACCTATGTGCCACTATCATCATCTTACTCTATCTGAACGAGAAAATCTACTCTTTTTTCGCGCGCAGTCCTATTCTATCTCTCGAATTGCGGCGGCCCTCGGCCGAGATAAATCCACGATCTCACGGGAACTACGCAGAAATACAGTGAACGGCAAGTATCTGCCCATCACCGCACAACAACAGTATGCCCGCCGCCGTAAGGCATGCAAGCCTCACAAGCGGTTAGAGAATGCCGAGCTATTCGCATTGGTTAAAAATCTCTTCCTGGTGCATCATTGGTCCCCAGAAGAAATTGCCGGACGCTTGCAGCTGGAACATCAGAAGGCACTCCTTAGCTATGCAACGATTTACCGCGCCATATATGCCGGTATGTTTGATGAAACGTCGTCCTCCCATGGGTCCCGCGGTGCGGTCCGCCGCTTGCGGCATCATGGAAAATCCCGGCATACCCGGCAATATCAGGAACGACGGGGTTCTATTCCCATCTCTCACGATATTTCGGAACGGCCAGCAGGAGCCGCTAACCGCTCCCGGCGAGGACATTGGGAATGTGATACCATAGCAGGAAAGACAGGAAAAGCCTGTCTGGTTACGTTGGTAGATAGAAAGAGCCGGTATCTGGTAGGAGGCAAAGCAGCCAAAAAGACAGCACAAGCCGTCAATACGGTATTGCTTCAGGTACTGCAAGGGCAACCTGTAAAAAGCCTTACGCCGGACAGAGGAAAAGAGTTCGCCCATCATGCCGCTGTCACGGAGGCCTTGAACGGCGTGCCGTTTTATTTCCCGCCGCCGCATCAGCCCTGGCAGCGGGGAAGCAACGAAAATACCAATGGCCTAGTCCGAGAGTATTTCCCGAAAGGGACGGACATCACACTCGTTCCAGAAGCCTATGTGCAAGCTGTTTTTGCAGAACTAAATCGCCGTCCCCGAAAATGTTTAGGATACAAAACGCCATACGAAGTACATTACTCTAAAAAGTTGCACTTAGCTTGACAATTCGCCGGTGAAAAAACGACGCAAATATGCCCACCCGTGCAATATCATATGGGGTGGATTGAAAATAGATAAAATAATTATAATTACTGAATTTATATTCACACAAATAAAAACAAGAGATAGTGATCTCATCTTACCTAAACTGATTTTACCATTATCTATGATGAGTTTTAATCATAGATAGAATAATGTATTCATAAAAAAATTAAAATATACCGTATTGCATATCATATATTTAATGTATCAGGGGATATTGTAATTTACTATCATATATGATAAACTAAAACTCATAAGAGGAGGTGAGTGACATGATCTCTGGCTGGAACCGTTTGACATACAGGAATACCGTATCAAACCGTATGAATATGAATATTAATACGGGGGGGGGGGTACCGTAGTGATAAGACGTACTCCTCTGTTTCTCATGCCCTTATTGTAACTGACAACATCCGGGGATACGTGTGCCCTGTTATATATAATGTGTTTTTTAGGCAGCATAGGCGTATGCTGTCTTTTTTGCGTGCCTGTATAGGGACGGCGCGGTATATGGCTGCTGGAGATAGCGGGGGATACCGATGAAGCGGCAGGCTGTATGCGCCGTGTGCGGCCGGGAATTTACAGCCGACCGCGTCACGCAGAAATACTGCAGTTCCTACTGCCGCCGCTACGCCCACCGGCACGGCGCGAACAATCATGTCCGTTCGTCGCGGAAGAAGGAAGCCCTGCGCACCTTCCGCTGCCTGAAATGCGGCAAGCTGGTGCGGGTGACCGAGCCGACGGACCGGCGCATCAAGTTCTGTTCAGCCCACTGCGAGCGCCTGTACTGGAAGCATTCCAAGAAGGTCAGCTCCGTCGTCATCCGGAGAGCCTTCCAATGCCGCAACTGCGGAACCTTCGTAGAAGTGACGGAGCCGAAAGATAAACGGACGACCTTCTGCAGCCAGGCTTGTCGGGAAAAGTGGTTTTCCCTCCATAGAAATAAAAACACATTACATATCAAAGGCAATACTGCCATAAGGAGGAGTACAGTATGAATAAGATTTACAAGGTTATTTGGAGTAAAGTGAAACATCAGTACGTCGTAACATCAGAATTTGCCCACAGCTGCACGAAGAGTACAACGAGCCGCGCAGGCCGGAGCGCTGCAGCTGTATTGGCTGCATTGATATTGACGACAGGGATATGCGCTGTGCCGGCTCAAGCAGCTGATCCAACGCTCGAAGAGCTGTATTATGAACAATTGAACAGCACCGTTCACAACGACGAAACTTCGTCGCCGGTGGTAAAACTGGTTGAAGCACCGACTGCGGTGCCGACTGCCGCAAAAGACGGTGAACAGGCCGTTGACAACGACACGCAGACTGGCGAAGACGGTGGCATGACAGGTGCGGCTGACCAATATACGGTGGTCAACGAAGACGGATTCTACGCCAGCAATACGAAAGGTACCCATAACACGTTGAGCAAAGACGGCCTGTGGGTCGGCGGCAAGGACGACAACACGGGCTTCCATGTCGATAACGACGGTAACGTTCGTACGACGGGAAGCGTTACAGTGAAGTCGGAACAGGGCGACGTAATTATACAGAATGGCGGCGTTCAGGCCGGAAATGTCAAGATCAATACCGATGGAAAAAATACCATTACCGGCCTGACCAATACAACTTGGGATGGAACGACGGAGACTCCGGATCGTGCGGCGACAGAAGGCCAGTTGGGTCAAGTTCAGGGCGATCTCAATGAACTGAACAAAGCTGCTGTAAAATACGATTCGGACGGCCAAGGCGGTTATACGAATAACGTTACTATTGGCGGACAGGTCACGGCAAATTCGTTCCAGAATACCGATGGTAGCTTTAGTGTAGATGCCAACGGCAACGTGGATGCGGAAACAGTGAAATCCGAAGGTATGTCTGTCGTCGATGAAGACGAAAACACAACGTTCCAAGTCTTGGCGAATGGCGATGTAACGGCTCATGATGTAACGGCAACGACAGTAACAGGCGGCACCGTCATCGGGGAAACGATCCGCAACACCAATAATAGCTTCAGCGTAGATGCCAACGGCAATGTAGACGCTGAAACGGTGAAATCCGAAGGTATGTCTGTGGTTGACGAAGACGGCAATACGACATTCCAAGTCTTGTCGAACGGCGACGTAACGGCGCATGCCGTGACAGCGACGACAGTAACGGGCGGCACGATTCAGAATGCTGATGGCAGCTTCAGTGTAGACGCCAACGGCAATGTAGATGCGGAAACGGTGAAATCAGAAGGGATGTCGGTCGTCGATGAAGACGGCAATACGACATTCCAAGTCTTGGCGAATGGCGATGTAACGGCAACGACAGTAACAGGCGGCACCGTCATCGGGGAAACGATCCGCAACACCAATAATAGCTTCAGCGTAGATGCCAATGGCAATGTAGACGCTGAAACGGTGAAATCCGAAGGTATGTCTGTGGTTGACGAAGACGGCAATACGACGTTCCAAGTCTTGTCGAACGGCGACGTAACGGCGCATGCCGTGACAGCGACGACAGTAACGGGCGGCACGATTCAGAATGCTGATGGCAGCTTCAGTGTAGACGCCAACGGCAATGTAGATGCGGAAACGGTGAAATCAGAAGGGATGTCGGTCGTCGATGAAGACGGCAATACGACATTCCAAGTCTTGGCGAATGGCGATGTAACGGCTCATGATGTAACGGCAACGACAGTAACAGGCGGCACCGTCATCGGGGAAACGATCCGCAACACCAATAATAGCTTCAGCGTAGATGCCAATGGCAATGTAGACGCTGAAACGGTGAAATCCGAAGGTATGTCTGTGGTTGACGAAGACGGCAATACGACGTTCCAAGTCTTGTCGAACGGCGACGTAACGGCGCATGCCGTGACAGCAACGACAGTAACGGGCGGCACGATTCAGAATGCTGATGGCAGCTTCAGTGTAGACGCCAACGGCAATGTAGATGCGGAAACGGTGAAATCAGAAGGGATGTCGGTCGTCGATGAAGACGGCAATACGACGTTCCAAGTGTTGGCGAACGGCGATGTAACGGCGCATGATGTAATTGCTAATTCCTACAGCAATGTCAACGGCACGTTTGTTGCTGACGAGAATGGCAAAGTTACAGCTGAAAAAGGCGATATTGGCGATGTATGGTTGTCGGAAGGCAATATTTCCAACGTGAAGAATATCAAAGCGGAAAGCGGCAATATTGGCGACGTCAAATTGGCTGATGGCAAAGTCACGGCAGACAAAGGAGACATCGGCGACGTATGGTTGTCGGAAGGCAATATTTCCAACGTAAAGAATATCAAAGCGGAAAGCGGCAATATTGGCGACGTCAAATTGGCTGATGGCAAAGTCACGGCTGAAAAAGGCGATATCGGCGATGTATGGCTGTCGGAAGGTACCATTTCTCACGTGCAGAATATCACGGCCGAAAGCGGAACGATTGGCAATGTCGAATTAGATGATGGCAAAGTCACGGCAGACAAAGGAGACATCGGCGACGTATGGTTGTCGGAAGGCAATATTTCCAACGTAAAGAATATCAAAGCGGAAAGCGGCAATATTGGCGACGTCAAATTAGCTGACGGCAAAGTAACGGCCCAAAAGGCTGATATTGGCGGAGTATTTATTAAGAACGAAAGCATTCAGGCTGGAAATATCAAGATCAACGAAAACGGCTCAAATGAAATTACAGGTCTTTCTAATACGAGATGGAACGATGGAACACCTGTAGACGAAGATCGTGCCGCAACAGAAGGTCAGTTGTCGACTGTTCAAGGTTATGTAGATGATCTGGAAAAGAAGACACAGCACATTACCCATACGGCGACTGACAACGGCCACTATACTACTATAGAAGACCATACGAACTTTAACAGCGACGGCAGTATTGACGCTGTAGACGGCCAGTTCAGAGTAACAAGCGACGGCGGACTTATGCTTAAGGACGAAGCTGGCAATGAAACCTTCAGAATTTACAACGGCACTGGCGGTATGAAAGCAGCTAGTGGCAAGTTTGTTGTCAATGGTAAGACTGGCGAAGTGACTGTTGACGAAAGTCTTTCTGTCGGCAAACACGACGACGGAACCTATGCTTTCACCGTAGATAAAGCCGGTAATGCAGAAGTTGACGGCACGATGGTAATCCAAGGGCAGACGATTATCAATGCTGATGCCGATATCAAAGGAAGCCTTGGAGCCGCAGGCAATAAGTTCAAAGTTGATGGAGCTACTGGTGATGTAACGGCTAATTCCTATACAACAGGAGACGTTCGGATTAATACAGATGGTCATAACACGATTACAGGTCTTTTGAATGTAGAATGGTCTGGCAATGCAGAAGATATTGTAGCAGACCGTGCAGCAACGGAAGGACAACTCCTCGATGTTCAAGGCAATCTCGATACGCTGGCAAAAGGCGCAGTGATGTATGACGTAGACGAAGACGGAAACGTTACGGATAACGTAACCATTGACGGCAAGATGAGAGCCAGTGAATTTGCGAATTCCAACAATACGTTCATGGTAACTGAAGACGGAGCTATCTGGGCTAGCGGCGGCGGCAACATTGACGGCGTAGGATTCCAGGACGGTGTAGTGACAGCTCCGGAAGGTATCAGTGCAGGATATGATGCCTTTAAGGTAGATGCCCAAGGCAATGTCAGCACAGATGGTACGATTATCGCTCAAGGCAATTCAATGATTGGCGGTGTCACACTGGAAGACGGCAATGTCCTGACTAATGAAGTATGGGCTGGCAACAATAACTTCCATGTAAACGAAACCGGGAGTGTAACTGCACCAAGCGTAACCGGCCTTGAAAATACAGAATGGAATGCTGATGAAGTTGTAGCAGACCGTGCAGCAACGGAAGGACAACTCCTTGATGTTCAAGGCAATCTCGATACGCTGTCAGAAGGCGCAGTGATGTATGACGTAGACGAAGACGGAAACGTTACGGATAACGTAACCATTGACGGCAAGATGAGAGCCAGTGAATTTGCGAATTCCAACAATACGTTCATGGTAACTGAAGACGGAGCTATCTGGGCTAGCGGCGGCGGCAACATTGACGGCGTAGGATTCCAGGACGGTGTAGTGACAGCTCCGGAAGGTATCAGTGCAGGATATGATGCCTTTAAGGTAGATGCCCAAGGCAATGTCAGCACAGATGGTACGATTATCGCTCAAGGCAATTCAATGATTGGCGGTGTCACACTGGAAGACGGCAATGTCCTGACTAATGAAGTATGGGCTGGCAACAATAACTTCCATGTAAACGAAACCGGGAGTGTAACTGCACCAAGCGTAACCGGCCTTGAAAATACAGAATGGAATGCTGATGAAGTTGTAGCAGACCGTGCAGCAACGGAAGGACAACTCCTTGATGTTCAAGGCAATCTCGATACGCTGTCAGAAGGCGCAGTGATGTATGACGTAGACGAAGACGGAAACGTTACGGATAACGTAACCATTGACGGCAAGATGAGAGCCAGTGAATTTGCGAATTCCAACAATACGTTCATGGTAACTGAAGACGGAGCTATCTGGGCTAGCGGCGGCGGCAACATTGACGGCGTAGGATTCCAGGACGGTGTAGTGACAGCTCCGGAAGGTATCAGTGCAGGATATGATGCCTTTAAGGTAGATGCCCAAGGCAATGTCAGCACAGATGGTACGATTATCGCTCAAGGCAATTCAATGATTGGCGGTGTCACACTGGAAGACGGCAATGTCCTGACTAATGAAGTATGGGCTGGCAACAATAACTTCCATGTAAACGAAACCGGGAGTGTAACTGCACCAAGCGTAACCGGCCTTGAAAATACAGAATGGAATGCTGATGAAGTTGTAGCAGACCGTGCAGCAACGGAAGGACAACTCCTTGATGTTCAAGGCAATCTCGATACGCTGTCAGAAGGCGCAGTGATGTATGACGTAGACGAAGCCGGAAACATTACGGATAACGTAACCATTGGCGGCAAGATGGAAGCCAGTGAATTTGCGAATTCCAACAATACGTTCATGGTAACTGAAGACGGAGCTATCTGGGCTAGCGGCGGCGGCAACATTGACGGCGTAGGATTCCAGGACGGTGTAGTGACAGCTCCGGAAGGTATCAGTGCAGGATATGATGCCTTTAAGGTAGATGCCCAAGGCAATGTCAGCACAGATGGTACGATTATCGCTCAAGGCAATTCAATGATTGGCGGTGTCACACTGGAAGACGGCAATGTCCTGACTAATGAAGTATGGGCTGGCAACAATAACTTCCATGTAAACGAAACCGGGAGTGTAACTGCACCGAGCGTAACCGGCCTTGAAAATACAGAATGGAATGCTGATGAAGTTGTAGCAGACCGTGCAGCAACGGAAGGTCAGCTAGCAGATATTCAAAAACAAGTTACTAATAATACAAATAATATAGGTAACTTGACTACTAAATTTAACGAAGCTGGAATTAACACGAACAGCCTTGAAAAAGCGGTTGCTGTTGCTAACCAGCTGGATGGAGCGAACTTGTCTGCGCTGAACGCCTTGTCGCAAATTGCTCCTATGAGTTTGGATGTAACGATGATGACGAACAGTGTATTGTCGGCACCGCAGGAATCTCCAAAAGGGATGCGTGATCCGGATCCGAGTGAATGGGGCAACAATGTAACGACTGAAGATATGACGACTATTAATAATAATCTGACCGTTACGGGCGATACCCATCTGAAAGGCGATTTGAAAGTCGACGGTGAAGCTACGTTTAACAATAACGTTAGCATCAAAGGCGATCTGAACATGAACAACAACAAAATCACCGGCGTGGCTGACGGAGAAATCTCCGAAACGTCGAAAGACGCCGTCAACGGCAGCCAGCTCTACGGCGTACAGCAAGATGTCGAAGCTAACGCGAAGAACATCAGCACTCTCGGCGGCGCAGTCAATAAGCTGGGCAATCGCATTGATGAAGTCGGCGCGGGTGCTGCAGCCTTGGCAGCTCTCCATCCCCTTGATTTCGACCCGGACAACAAGTGGGACTTCTCGGCTGGGTACGGCAACTACCGCGGTGAAAGTGCTGTAGCCTTCGGTGCATTCTATCGTCCCAATGAAGACACTATGTTCAGTGTCGGCGGCACTGTCGGCAATGACGACAACATGGTCAACGCCGGCGTGTCCATCAAGATTGGCTCCGGCAGCAGCGGCGTTACTACGTCCCGCGTCGCTATGGCCAAGGAAATCAAGGCTATGCGCGATGTCGTCGCTAAGCAGGATGCGCAGATTCAGAAATTGACGGCTATGGTCAACGCTCTCGTCGGCATTCAGTCCGAACCGGATACGACGACGATGTTCCCGGATGTACCGGAAAACCACTGGGCTTACGAAGCTGTCGCAGCCATGGCTAGAAGCGGCTTAGTAAAGGGCTATCCCGACGGCGAATTCAAGGGCGATCGCACTATGACCCGTTATGAATTTGCCCAGATCATCCAGAACGCGATTCAGGCCGGAGCGGAAGTAGATTCCCGTCTGGTAGAAGAATTCAAGCCGGAGCTGGAATATTTCCACATTGCCACGGTCGCGAAGGATAAGGATGGCAACCCGACGATCGAACGCGTACGGGCTAACTAACTTCATACGGAAAGGCTTTGTGAATAGCTTATAGCTGACACAAGGCAAGAGAAACGAGTCGGGGGAAACCTCGGCTCGTTTTTTCTATCATTTTATTCATTTAAAGGAGGAACTTCCCATGAATCAAACCGTATGCCAATGGATAGAACGCGCTCAGAAAGGCGAGGAAGAGGCGGTCTTGCTGATATTGCAGCAGTTCCGGCCCTTGATTTGCAAGTACGCCCGGCGGCACCGATATTGCTACGATTCGCTGGACGAGGCCGTGTCGGTGGCCCAGCTGGCGATTTTGGAATGCGTCCATGCCTTCGACGTAACTTGCGGCGACGAAGCTCACAAGGCCTTCCGCCGGGCTGTAGACCGGGTGTTTAAGAAGGAGAGCCGGCGGTTTAGGACCTATATGGAGAAGATAGAGACGGCTCTTCATATAGACGAGAGCGCCGAGGCATTAGGCTTGATGGGCGGCGACGAGCAGGACCCGCACCGACAAGCTGTGGTGTCCGAGGTGCGGGAGCTGGTGCGGAAGTGCTTGAACAATCTGACGGAAGAAGAACGGCGATTTCTCCGCTTGCGCTGCCAGCATGACTTGACCTACGGCGACGTAGCCAAACGCTGCGGCCTGTCCCTGTCGCAGGCTCATAAGCTGACGAAGGCGGCTATGGCTAAATTTCATGAGGCTATGGGCTGTTACGGCGGTGGAGAAGGCGAGGTTTATGGAGCACTGCGTCCAGACGGGCAGCTGTAGGCGGCAGGCCACACAATTTGACGATATTTTTTTGAAAAAATCATTGACGAATAGCCCCTGAAATGATATTATAATAAAGTATTTGCGTGGAGCGGTATCGAAGTGGTCATAACGGGGCTGACTCGAAATCAGTTAGGCCGAAAGGTCTCGTGGGTTCGAATCCCACCCGCTCCGCCAGACAAGAACCGCGCTGTCGAGCAGAAATGCTTGGCAGTGCGGTTCTTTTTTGCGTTTAAGAGCCTTTTACGGCTGTTTTTCTGCCTAAAAAAACGGCATTGAATAGAATCTATTATCGATGCTTGACATATAGCTTTCTACGCCGGTGCCTTCTCCATAAATATGGTAAAATTAACAAAGTAGCCGCATGAGAAAATAAGTCTTTGCATGCGGCCGTTTCTTTGATATGCGTGTAAACTATGTTGCATTATTATTAAATTTGCTATTTATCCCTATAATGAGAACCACACTGGACGATTTTTATTATGCCTTTATCTATGCGATATACGATGCGGTTGGAATCATCTATTCGACGATTCCAATAAGCGGATAAATCGCCGCTTAACCGTTCCGGCTTGCCAATTCCTTCATATCCGTTGCGGTCTATATCTCTCAGAAGTTGTAAAATGCGTTTCAGCGTTTTCTTATCTTGTTTTGTCCAATATTCAAAATCTTCCCAGGCTTCATCAGTCCATGCTTTGATCATCTGTAATTACCTCATGAATTATACCGCCTGTAGCTTCCATCTGCGCGATAGAACGGCGAAGTCGAGCCATGTTTTTCTCAGAATAAAAGGGATCTATAGACACGTCGAAGGGGATACGTTTTTCCCTTGTCATTTTTTTTGCCAGCATGGTAATAGCCGTAGTCATAGAAAGTCCCAGATCATTGCAAATGCGGTCAAATTCTTTTTTTAAGGATTCGTCCATTCGGACGCTGATTGTAGTTTGTGCCATCGTAAACACGCTCCTTTCTATTTATATTTTAATACAATATCCATACAACATCAATACAATTAGCAAAAAGTGTATTTGATGATTATTTGAAGAAGTATTGCAGAATGCAATGTTTCAAGAAAAATGGATATACTTATTGCCGCTGCAGCTGAATACAAAATCGTTGTATTTTTTACGTATATTTTTATCGATGAAACGCTTTAGGTTCATGAAGATATAAAAATTTAAGAGTATCACTCATTGTATGCCGAATATTCTAATTAAATTTCATCTTATGGTATAATATCTATATGTATATTGATTATAACAAATTCGGCGCAGGGAGGAATGCAGGATGTTTGAATTGGTGCAGGTCAACGAGAAGACTTATTATATCGAGAGTCCGGCGAAAATCGGCGTGTATGTTGCCGGCGGGACGGACGTGTATTTGATTGACAGCGGCAACGACAAGGACGCAGGGCGGAAGATCCGCAAGTTTCTCGACGAAAAGGGCTGGACGTTGAAGGGGATTTTAAATACCCATTCCAATGCCGATCACATCGGCGGCAACGATTATCTGCAGCGCCAGCGGAAATGCAAGGTATTTACCGGCGGTATTGAAACGGCCTTTACGAAGTATCCTATTTTGGAAACGTCCTTCTTGTACGGCGGCTATCCCTGCAAGGATTTGCGCCACAAGTTTTTGCTGGCGGCGGCCAGCGACGCCGTCGACTTTTCCGACGCCGATTTTCCTAAGGATATAGAAGTGATTCCCTTGCCGGGCCATTTCTTCGACATGGTCGGATTCCGCACGCCGGACAACACGGTCTTTCTGGCCGACTGCCTCAGCAGCGTAGAAAATCTCGACAAATACGCCGTGTCCTTCATTTACGACGTAGCGGCCTATTTAAAGACTCTCGACGCCGTAGAGGCTATGGAGGGGGACGTCTTTGTGCCGTCTCACGCGGCGGCCGGCTCGAAGGAGGACATGCAGAAGCTCGTGCAGGCCAATCGGGATAAGATATATGAAATCAAGGATTATCTCCTGTCGCTATGCCAGGAGCCGATGATATTCGAGCATATCCTGCGGAAGGTATTTGACCGGTATCAGCTGGTCATGACGATAGAGCAGTATGTCCTGGTAGGCAGCACGATTCGCTCGTATTTGTCGTGGCTCCGCGATACGGGCGAGATGACTTATTCTTTTGAGGAGCATTTGATGGTCTGGAAAACGGTATAAAACATAGATGAGAGTAAGACGACAAGGCGCTTGCATAGGCAGGCGTCTTTTTTGTAAGAGAAATATGCCAGATAGGCAGGTTTGTTTGGGAAAAGTTTCACGTAAAATCTTGTTCATCATCCTGTGCACGAACACAACCGTGGAAAAGGCTTATTGTAATTGGATAGCCCGTATATACTATGTAAGCGTCACATAGGTATGGTGGTTTTTATGATATAAATATATCATAAAATTAAAAATAAAATGAAAAGACTATTGCATTTTACTAACGAATGAGTATAATAAAGGTACAAACAAGGTTTACCAAAGTTTTACAGTATTCTTACATTATTACATGACGAAGGGAAATGTATTGAAAGGATGGGATGACATATGCCAATGGATTCGGCAAATCAGGAAGTTTGGATTGGCGTCGACGTAGGGACGACAGGCGTGCGGGCTATCGCCTACACGGAAGAAGGGACGAACGTCTGCTCTTCCGAAGCGTTTTATCCGCTGCTGACGCCTCATCCGGACTGGGCGGAAGAAAGTCCGCTGCAAATTTATGAAGCTATCGAACAGGTCGTGCGCAAGACGGCGGACCAGCTCCGCTACAAGAACAAGGAGCTGGCAGGCGTAGCCCTGAGCACGGTGATGCACAGCTTCGCCGGTCTGGACGACATGAAGGAACCGCTCATGGATATGCAGACCTGGGCCGACAGCCGCAGCACGGGCATCGTGCGGGAAATGAAGAAAAATCCCGAACTGTGCCGGTCTTTCTACGAACGGACAGGCTGCCCTATTCACGCCTGCTATCCCCTGGCGAAGATCATCTGGCTGCGGGAAAATCAGCCGGAATTGTTCAAGCAGATGAAGTACGTAGGGTCTTTAAAGGATTATATTTTCTACAACATGACGGGCCAATGGGTCATCGATAAGTCGGCGGCCAGCACGAGCGGCATGTACAACGAGCATACGCTGGACTGGGACGATGAAATCCTGGCTTACGCCGGCGTGACGAAGGACTACATGCCTCCCGTCGTATCGACGACGTACAGCCATCCGCTGACCGACGAAGCGGCGGCAGCCATGCATCTGCCCAAGGGGCTTCCCGTCGTCATCGGCGCGACGGACGGCGTATTGGTCAACGTCGGCATCGGCGCAGTCGAACCGGGCCAGCTCAGCGGCACCATTGGCACGAGCGGCGCGCTGCGCATGCTGACGAAGGAACCGATGACGGACCCGCAGATGCGCACGTGGTGCTACAATCTGACCGACGACATGTGGGTAGCCGGCGGCGCTATCAACAACGGCGGCATGATTCTCCGCTGGGTCCGCGACAAGATCTGCCATTACGGCGGCAGCGCCCTGGAAAACCTGGACATCGACCCGTACGACCTCATGACCATGAAGGCGGAACACGTCGACGCCGGCGCCGACGGCCTCATCTGCCTGCCGTACTTTACAGGCGAACGGGCTCCGTACTGGAATTCGGAGCTGCGGGGCATGTTCTTCGGTTTCTCCCTCAACCACAGCCGATCCCACATGATCCGGGCCGTCATGGAGGGCATCTGCTACAGCCTGAACAGCGTCATGCAGGCCTTGAAGGAATTCGGAGAGGTGAAGGACATCCGCGTCAGCGGCAGCTTTACGAAATCGAGATTGTGGATTCAAATCCTGTCGGATGTCCTCAATCAGCCCATTACCTTGCCGGACAACAGCGAAGGCGCGGCATTCGGCGCCGCCGTACTGGGCTTTATTTCCAGCGGCAAGATGAAGAGCATCGCCGATACGGCTCACCTCGTCCATCCGCGCCGCATTTACACGCCGCAGGATGAAAACCGCGAAGTATACGACGAATTGTACGACATTTTCGTCCGCTTGTATCACAACTTACAGACTGAATTTTCCGATATTACGGAATATCAGAAGAAAATATAAGGAAGCAGAGAGGAGATAGATGATTATGGAATTACGGGATATCGGCGTCGTAGGCATGGCTGTCATGGGCAGCAATCTGGCCCTCAATATGGCCGACCACGGCTTTGCCGTATCGGTATACAACTACACGCCGGACTTGACGGAAAAATTTGTAACGGAACGGCCTCATGACAACATCAAAGGCTACTACGACTTGAAGGAATTTATCGGCTCCCTGAAAAAGCCCCGCAAGATCATGCTCATGATCATGGCTGGCGCGCCTGTAGACAGCATGATTGAACAGCTTATTCCCATCCTCGATGCCGGCGACATCATCATCGACGGCGGCAACTCGTACTTCGGCGACACGCGCCGCCGCTGCGAACGCTGCAGCGAAGCAGGCATCCACTTCTACGGCATGGGCATTTCCGGCGGCGAAAACGGCGCCCGCCGCGGCCCGTCCATCATGCCCGGCGGCAACAAGGACACGTATCCGGAAATCCAGCCGGTCTATGAAGCCATCGCCGCCAAGGCTGCCGACGGCAAGCCGTGCTGCACCTACATCGGCGAAGACGGTGCAGGCCATTACGTCAAGATGGTCCACAACGGCATCGAATACGCCGATATGCAGCTCATTTCCGAAGCGTACCTGCTCTTGAAATACGTCGGCGGCTACGACAACGCCAAGATTTCGGAAATTTTCCACCAATGGAATCAGGGCGAGCTCAAGAGCTTCCTCATCGGCATTGCCGCCGATATCTTCGCAGAAGACGACGAAGCAGGCGGACAGGTCGTAGACTACATCGTCGACGCTGCCGGCCAGAAGGGCACGGGCCGCTGGACGAGCATCGAATCGATGAAGCAGGGCGTAGATATTTCCATGATTACGGCGGCCTGCAACGCCCGCGTCATGTCCAACCAGCCGGGCCGCAAGGTGGCGCAGGAAGTCATCCATAAGCCGGCTCTTACGAAGCAGGAAGGGGAGGCCTTTATCGAAGCCGTCCGCCAGAGCCTGTACACGGCGAAAATCGTCGCCTATGCCCAGGGCTTCTCGCTGTACCGCAGCGCCTCGGAAACGTACGGCTGGAACCTCGACTACGGCAGCATCGCGTCTATTTTCCGGGCCGGCTGCATCATTCAGGCTGAGTTCCTGAACAAGATTACCGAAGCCTACGAAAAGAACCCGAATCTGGAAAACCTCATGTTCGACGAATTCTTCCTCGACAAGATCAACGCCAACCAGGCCAGCCTGCGCAAGATCGTTTGCCTGGCTGTCAGCGAAGGCATTCCCGTACCGGCCTATGCCAACGCCATGGAATACATCGACGCCTACAGCAGCCCCCGCGTCGGCGCCAACCTCATTCAGGCCCTGCGCGACTACTTCGGCGCCCATACGTTTAAGCGCGTAGATAAAGAAGGTACGTTCCATCATCAGTGGAAGGAACATTATACGAAATAATAGAAGGAGGTCATACTCATGCCGCTAGTCATACTTGCCATCGGTATTCTCGTACTGTTTTTCCTCATCGTCAGAGTCAAGCTGAACAGCTTCCTGGCCCTTCTGGTCGTCGCCGGTCTCGTCGGCCTGGCCGAAGGAATGCCCATCGACAAGCTGATCCCGACTATTGAAAAAGGCTTGGGCGGAACCCTCGGCGGCCTGGCTATCGTCGTTTCCTTCGGCGCTATGCTGGGTAAGCTCATGGCCGAAAGCGGCGGCGCACAGCGCATCGCCACGACGCTCATCAACGTCTTCGGCCGGGAAAAGGTAAAATGGGCCGTCTGCCTGACAGGCTTCATCGTCGGCATCGCCCTGTTCTATGAAATCGGCTTCGTCCTCTTGATTCCCCTTGTATTCACTATCGCTGCAGAAGCGAAGATTCCCCTTCTCGAAGTAGGCATCCCGATGGCTGCGGCCTTGTCGGTCACGCACGGCTTCCTGCCGCCCCATCCCGGCCCGACGGCTATCGCCATCATCTATAACGCCGATATCGGCACGACCCTCGTATACGGCGCGATTATCGCCATTCCGACGGCTATCGTCGCCGGCCCGCTGTATTACAATTTGACGAAGGATATTAACCCGGAAATTCCTAAGGGATTGTACAATCCTAAAATCTTTAAAGACGATGAAATGCCCGGATTCGGCGTTTCCGTTTTCACTGCTCTCGTGCCGGTCGTCCTCATGGCTGCATCAGCTATTGCGAAATTGGCTCTTCCCGAAGCTTCGGGAGCACGCCATATCCTGACCTTCCTCGGCCAGCCGGACATGGCCCTGACCATCGCTGTGGCCATTGCCATTTACACCTTCGGCCTGGGCCGCGGCAAGAAGATGGATGAAGTCATGAAAATCGTCCAGGACGCAGTATTGGCTATCGCCATGATTCTCCTCATCGTCGGCGGCGGCGGGGCCCTCAAGCAGGTCCTCATCGACAGCGGCGTTGGTACCTATATTGGCGACTTGGTAGCTGGTGCAGACTTGTCTCCGTTAGTACTGGCCTGGCTCGTTGCTGCCGTTATCCGTACAGCCTGCGGCTCGGCTACTGTCGCGGCCTTGACGGCCGGCGGCATTGCCGCTCCGATCTGCGCGGCTACCGGGGCCAATCCTGAGCTGATGGTACTGGCTACAGGCGCAGGCTCCCTCATCTTCAGCCCGCCTAACGACCCCGGCTTCTGGCTGTTTAAAGAATTCTTCGGCCTGACCGTCAAGGAAACGGTGCGTACCTGGTGCGCGCTGGAAACGATCATCGCCGTCATGGGCCTCCTCGGCGTACTTGTTATCGACGCATTTTTAGTATAAAATTAAATAGAGTCATAGAAATACTATGAAAATTTGCAAGGTAGGGGAGACGCGCCTATGGATGAAAAAGCAATCCAGCAATTTCCCGTGCTGCGCAGCGCATACGGCGGTCTGACGAAATCAGAGCGCCGTATTGCCGATTATATCGTCGCTGCGCCGGAAGAGATCATGGAGCAGACTATTTCCGATATTGCCAACGCTACGGAAAGCTCGGAAATTACAGTATCGCGGTTTTGTAAAAAGCTGGGGTTCAGCGGTCTGCAGGAATTGAAGCTGAACCTCATTGCCGGCATGTCGGCGGCAGAAAATAAAGAATTTCACGACATCCGCAGCGGCGACCGCTGTTCTGTCGTAGCGTCCAAGATGTTTCAAAACATCAGCGACGGCCTGCAGGATACGCTGGCTCTGCTGGACTACGACGCTGTAGACGACGCGGCCCGTATCCTGCGCCGGGCCCGCCGCGTCGCCGTGTTCGGCTTCGGCAACTCGGCGACGGTGTGCCGGGACATCGCTACGCGCTACCTCCGCCTGGGATTGGCCATTCAGGCCTATGCGGACTCGCACATGCAGGTTACGTCGGCAGCCCTCTTGTCGCCGGCCGATGCGGTCATCGCCGTCTCCCACAGCGGCGCATCCCAGGAGCTGCTCCAGTCCGTGCAGGCTGCGAAGGACAGCGGCGCGTCTATCGTCGTCATTACGAGTCACGCCAAATCGCCGCTGGCAAAGCTGGCCGACGTGTGCCTGTGCGGTATGGGCCGCGAAGTCCGATACTCTTCCGAAGCCGGCGCGTCGCGCCTCATTCACATGGCTATCGGCGATGTCCTGTACACGCGCATCGCCATGGCCGACGCCGAGCTGTTTCAGGACAACATGCAGAAAATGCGGCGGGAAATTACGAAAAAGAGAATATAAAGCATATCCTTCAGGGCCTTGTATGCGAAAAAAGTATATAACTTGCCAAAGAAATGACACACAATTGTAACATTTGTGCTGTATACTATATGTATCAACCAAAGGAAAACACTGGAATGGCAGCTAAAGGAGTGGTACAGATGATGAAGCGCATAAAGAATATTTTGAAGATGACGTTGGTTACGACGTTGGTACTGACGACGTTCAGCGGAGCCGTTGCCGTTCAGGCTGCCGGCCCGAGACACGACCGGCCAGGCTGGGAACAGCGAGACGACCGCCGCGACCATCGCGACAGAGACTGGGATCGCGATAGAAAAGACCATAAGAGCAAAACTCAGGAAGACGCTGACGACGCCAACAAGAAAGCCAACTGGGCTTTGGGCGTAGCCGCCGTCGCAGCGATTATCGCCATCGCCAAATAACATGGCTCCCCAATAGGGGAGGATATGATCTCCCTTTTAATCTCATATAATAAAATACCCGCAGGCAGCGACGACGAGCTGTCGGCGGGTATTTTATTTGCCGTCTTGGGCTGGCGGCATATATGGCTTGACTGTAGTTTTTATGATACAATGTTTTCATAGTTTTTAAGAGTGAGGAACAGCAGATGAAACTAATCGTAGGAAACGTCATGCCCGAAGAAACGCGCATGGCTATCATAGAAGACGGTCGTCTCCGCGATTTCGCCGTCGAGCGGAACGACGAGACCCACATTGGCAATCACATTTACAAGGGAACCATACAAAATATCCTGCCGGCCCTGCAGGCGGCCTTCGTCAATATCGGCCGTAAGAAAAACGCCTTTTTGTATCTGGGCGATTTATTTCCCCGGGCGGCGACGAAGGAAGAAATTCAGCAGACCCATATTTCCGTCGGCCAGAGCGTCCTCGTCCAGGTCATCAAGGAGGAACGGGGCAGCAAGGGGGCCAAGGTGACGGCCAATGTCAGCCTGGCCGGGAGATACGCCGTCCTCATGCCGACGGTGGACTACGTCGGCGTGTCGAAAAAAATACGGGACGAAGAGGAACGGAACCGCCTGCGCGATATTACGGCGAAAATCAAGCCGGCCGGCATGGGCCTGATCATACGCACCGTCGCCAAGGGCGTGTCGGAAGAGGCATTGCTGGCCGATATCCGCTATCTGCTGCGGACGTGGGACAGCGTGCAGCAGCGGTATAAGCTGGCGAAAAAGCCCAAGCTCCTGTACCGTGAGGCCGACTTAGTCATGCGGATGATACGGGATCACTTCACGGCCGACGTAAAGAAAATCGTCGTCGACGACAAGGATGCCTACGACCGCATCTGCCAAATCGTGACGGACGACCAGTGGCGCAGCCGCGTCGAGCTGTATCAGGGCGACCAGCCCATTTTTGAATGCTACAATTTAGAAGACGAGCTGCGGCACCTTATGGCCCGTGAAGTCGCGCTCCCGTCGGGAGGCACGCTGGTCTTCGACCATACGGAGGCGCTGACGGTCATCGACGTCAACAGCGGCAAGTATACGGGCAACGGCACTCTGCAGGACACGATATTTCACGTCAATAAGGAAGCGGCCGTGGAAATTGCCCGGCAGCTGCGGCTCCGCGATATCGGCGGCATCATCATCATTGATTTCATCGACATGGCCCAGCCTGTGCGGCGCGATGAAATTCTGCAGATACTGGAACGGGAAATGGCCCAGGACTGCACGAAAACCCACGTCCTGGGCATGACGGCCCTGAATCTGGTGGAAATTACCCGCAAGAAGGCCCGGCAGGGCTTGTATCAGGTACAGTTCAGTCCCTGCGATATCTGCGGCGGCTCGGGATATTTGTATTCTCCCGAATCGGTGGCGATCCAGATTATCCGCCGCCTGCGCCATATGGTTCACGTGCGCTATATAAAGGGCGACCTGCTCATTTGCGCTCATGCCGACGTATTAGCCGTCTTAAAAGATAAAAAACGGCGGGACGAATTGGAGCGGGAGCTGTCCCGGACGCTTCATTTCGAAGCGTCAGATCATCCGAACAGGGAAGTATTTTCGATTTTGTCGTATCATGAATAAATGAAAAATGCCCCGGCACAACAGGGTGCCGGGGCATTTTTCGTGTTCGTCATATGCTATTGAAGATAGAACGTCATGGTGACCGTTTCGCTTAAGGTATTCGTGCCTGCTTCGACGGGGGCGTAGTCGGCGGCTTTTGCAGACATGCGCAGCGTCGCGCCGGCGTATCCGTTTTCATAGGACGGCGATCGGCCGGAAATGCTGATTTCCTTCACCTTGCCGAGGGACATGCCTGCGGCCTGGGCGGCGGCTTCGGCCTGCCGTCTGCCGTTGATGATGGCCTGCTTGACCAGGTTGTCCTTAATCTGTTCGGTCTTTTCGTTGGTGAAGCGGATGCCTTGAATAGAGTTGGCGTTCAGGTTGGCCGCCTTGGCGATGATGCGGGGAATCATGTCGAGGTCGGACACTTTAATTTGCAGATTATTCGTTACGGTGTACGATACGATCTTGCGGCTCTTGCTGTCGTAGTTCGGCGACATGTAGAAGCCCATGGTCTTGAGGTTTTCCGGGGCGATGCCCATAGATTTCATGGCCGCCGTGACCTGGCTCATGACTTCGTTGTTCTGCGTGCGGGCCTGCTGAGCGTCTTCTCCTGTCGTTTCCATGCCGATGGTGACGTAGGCCGTGTCGGGAGCGACTTCCTGCTGGGCGTAGCCCGTGACGTGGATGACCGACGGTTCGGGAGCAGCGGCATAGGACGGGGACATAAAGGCCGTGGAACCGATGAGCAGGGCGGCGACGGCCAAGGCTTTGACGGGATAATATTTCATGATAGGACCTCCTTTTAGCGCAATGTATCTTATTGGTAGGCCTATTATAGCATTTCGCCGGAAGTCCCTCAATACGAAGGAGAGGACTGTGCAGAAACTGTAACAATTATGTCATAATTATGTCAGATAGTTGTGTTTTGTTTATTTTTGCCGCCGGCTGCGGAAGAAATCGCGCATGATGGCGGCGCATTCGTCGGCCCGGACGCCAGCCGTCACTTCGACGCGGTGGTTCAGGGCCGGATTGTCGACGATTTGAAACAGTGAACGGACGGCGCCGCCCTTTGGATCGTCGCAGCCGTAGACGACGCGGTCGAGGCGGCTGTTGACGATGGCGCCGGCGCACATGGGGCAGGGCTCGACGGTGACGTAGAGGGTACAGCCCGTAAGCCGCCAGCGTCCCAGGACCCGGCAGGCTTTTTCAATGGCCAAGAGCTCGGCGTGGGCCGTGGCGCAGGGCAGGGTTTCGCGCAGGTTGTAGGCCCGGGCAATGGCCTTCTTTTGATAAATGACGACGGCGCCTACGGGGATTTCCCCGACGGCGGCGGCGATTTTCGCTTCTTCTATGGCTTTGCCCATGTAAAATTCGTCTTTTGTCATGACGTGTCTTGATTCTCCCTATATAATATAGTATGGTAAGGTATGTATTGTATTATTTTACTAAATCGAGGTGTCATATGCAATCTATTTGGTGGCAGGTTTTTGATATATTGGGAACGTCGGCCTTCGCCTTGTCGGGGGCGCTGGTGGCGATTTCCCGGCGCATGGATTTATTCGGTATTTTTGTCTTGGCGGCTGCGACGGCTGTCGGCGGAGGGATTGTCCGCGACCTGATGCTGGGTCATACGCCGCCGTCGGCGTTCCGCACGACGCTGTACGTCTGGATTATCGCCCTTTCCATCGTCGCCGTCGTCTTATTTATCCGCTACGTCAACGTGTCGTCTCGCCAGCGTCTGGTTCATCAAATGGAATCAGTCTATCTCGTCTGCGACGCCATCGGCCTAGGGTCATTTACTGTCACGGGGACGCTCATGGGATTTTATTACTATCCCCAGTACTGGGTGCTGAACGTCACCCTCGGCGTGCTGACCGCCGTAGGCGGAGGCGTCGTCCGCGACGTGCTGGCCGGGCAGATACCAGGCGTATTGAAAAAGGAAATTTATGCGACGGCGGCCTTGGCCGGGGCGTGCATATTGCTTTCCGTCCACATCTATTGGGGCTTCACTATATACGCCGCGTCGACCTTGAGCTTTGCCTTTACGGTCTGCCTGCGGCTAGTTGCAGTGCGCCTTCACTGGAACTTGCCCCGCGTGCGCAGGACGACGAAGAGTTCCATTTTTTAACGGAGTTTGCTATAATCATTACAATGATTTCATTATATTTGATAGGAAGTGGTACTTTTGAAGGGTTGGCAAAAAGCCGTAGGCGCCGCCGTCTTGTCCATGCTCATGAGCGTCGGGCCGACGGCGATGGCGCGGACGATTTTATACGTTCCCCAGGATAATCGTCCCGTCGATCTGGCGTATACGGTCAACACGGCGGAAGACGCAGGATATACGATTCTCACGCCGCCGGAGCAATATTTGTCCGGATCTAATTTCCAGGGCTCGCCAGACCGGCTCCTGCGCTGGGTCAATGAGAACGCCGGCCTGGCCGACGCGATGGTCTTATCTATTGATTCTCTGGTATACGGCGGTCTCGTCGATTCGCGGAAGCACAATTTCGACATGGAAACCCTCGTCGGACGGCTGGAAAAGGTGGAAAACCTGCATAAGCTTCATAAAAACGTGCCTATTTACGCTTTCAGTACGGTCATGCGCAGCCCTTGGGCCGGCGGCAAGGGCGTAGAGCCTGACTATTACCTGAAAATGGGAACGGATATGTATCAGCTGGCGTCGCTGCAAGCTAAGATGGACGTAGATAACCTGACGCCCCAGGAGCGAAGCAGCTGGTTTGCCGTCATGCGCCGGATTCCTCTGGAATATCTGCAGGACTGGTATAATCGCCGGCAGAAGAACATGATGATCAATTACCGCCTTATTCAGGATGCTAAGAAGGGGATTTTCAAATATTACAGCCTGGGCCATGACGATAATTCCGTCAATACCCAGTCGTCCCTCGAATCGAAGTATTTGGAAATGGCCGGCGCCGACGTGCCTAAGACGTCCTTCGGCTCTTTCCCCGGCGCAGACCAGCTGGGGCTGCTGCTCATTACGCGGGCAAACAATGATTTTACGAACTATCATCCCAAGGTCACGGTGATTTACCCCTTGGGCGGCGGCGAAAAGACCGTGCCGAGCTATGACGGCCAGGCTATCGGCAAGACGATTGCCGCTCATATCGAGGCGATTGGCGGGACGGTAACCGAAACGGAACGGCCCGATTTACTGCTGGCAGTAAACACGCCCCTTACGTCGTCGACGAGCGAATCGGGGAATTTTGAAAACTTCCCCATCATGCTGCAGTCGACGCGGGAATTCCTGACGCAGATCGAAACGGCCGTCAAGGCCGGCATTCCCGTCAGCCTCGTCGATATGGCCTTTTCCAACGGCTCGGACAATACCCTTGTATACGGCTTGTATCAGGACAAGATGCTGTACCGTTTGGCGGCGTACAACGGCTGGAACACGGCGAGCAATTCCGTCGGCTACGGCTTGTCTCAGGGCGTCCTGTCGCGGTATATGACGCCGGAAGCGCACCGCGACATGCTGACGACGCAGTATCTGGACAACTGGGCCTATCAGGCCAACGTGCGCGACTATATTTCCCGCATGGACCAGAAGCTGGAAGCCGGTACGGCGAAGCGCTATTACCCGACGGTCATGAGGGAGCTTCAGAGCCTGACGAAGGAGCAGCTCCAACGCTATGCCGGCACGTATTTGGGCGTCGACCCGCGGACCGTCGATGTAACCTTGCCGTGGAACCGCTTGTTTGAAGTGTACGTGGATGTCCACGATAAGCCCGACGTCAATCTGGAATGGCGGGAACGGCAGAAATTGAAGCAGAAAGAGCTGGATCGTCTGGGCAAAGTCCTGAACGACGCCAAGAAGGCCCTGGAGGACGCTAAGAAGGCTGCTAAGGGAGGCAAGGTGGACCCGGCCTTGGAAAAACGGCTGAAAGAGGCCGAAGCCGCCGCGAAAGCCGCGTATGAAGCGGAAAAGCAGGCCCAGGAATTGAACGCTAAGGAAGAAGCAGCTCAGAAAAACCGTACGTGGGCTCCTAAGTAATCGAAAGGGGAAGCGCGGCAAGCCGCATTGTGTCGACAATGACATCGTGCTGTAACAAAATTGTAACAATTATTAGCTATACTATTCATATACCAAAGGCATTTGAATAAAGGGAGCTGATATACGATGAAATTAAAAGATTCGCTGCGCAAAAAGATTATAGCTTCTGTTATGACCGGCATCATGGCCGTCGTCGTAGCTGCGCCGTATTCTATGGTTTCGGCTGCCGATATGACCCATGGAAGACTGCCTGTCAAAGCCGTTCAAAAGGACGGGCCTAAGCATGATAACGACATGCGGAAGCCGGGAGACCGGAAAGACGTGCGTAAGGACGTTCAGAAGGATGTCAAAAAAGACCGCAAGGCCGATAAAAAAGACATAAAGAAAGAAGTAAAGAAGGATGCAAAGAAGCCCGGCGTCATGAAAAAGCAGCCGCCTAAGAAGGGCGACGTCAGAAACGGCAAGGATAAGGTCAACCACGACCAGAAGGGCCATGGCGACAAAAAAGATGCGCCTCGCCGCGGACGGGCTTAATAGGAATCAGATGGGCGACGGGAGAATATACTCCCTGCGCAGTTAAGCATATGAAACCACAGAAAGCGTGAAGGAGCTGAATCATATGAAAACGACAACATGGCGTAAAAAATTGGCATCTTTTGCATTAGTAGGCGCTGCTGCCGCCGTCATGACGGTTATGCCGAACAGCCAGGCTTCGGCTGCCGACATGCGTCCCGGCCCGCCGCCTCCGCCGCACCGCATCGGTATGGCCGGCCCGGGGTTCCACGGCACCTTTGATTTTTCCCATCGCGTGCAGGCTATGGTACGGGACGGCAAGATTACGCAGGACCAGGCCTTTAAGCTGTATGACGAAATGGAACGGTTTGAACGGAAAGGGCAGCGGGATCATCGGCGGTTTATGCATAAACTTCCCGAAAGGACGGGAATTTCTGAAGATACGCTGAAGGAATTGTTCGCGCCGCCACAGAGAGATCAGAAGTTTAAAGACGGCAAAAAGCATCGTCCGGCGCCTCCTCATCGCCGCGGCGACCGCCGATAACTCTTCATTGCTATGGAGAGTCGGAACGACGGCTCCGAGCCATTGGCAATACAGCCGTAATGCGGTATAATACTGCCT